>CAXYXW010000004.1:0-193814 GCA_964293005.1 uncultured Thiothrix sp. | reverse complement strand
CTGTTGGAGTTTAGCATGATTGTAGAGCCTATGATCACACAGGTCTTGACACCTAGTAACAGTGCCTGATATTTTGCTTGCGTGTTGATGTATTGCAAACCGCTGCCCGAAAACGGCGATTTTTGCGCAAACTGACTGAGAGTCAATATAATTGCTGTAGCGCCAATGACGATAACTAATGCCAACATAATTTCCATTCAATTACTTTCCCTTCGCTGCTAATCAACAGACATGTCCGTTCTACCAACCTCGTGTTTCGTGTTTATGGTGGGCATGGGCTATTCCTCTGCACCCACCTCAAACACCAAAATATCCCCCGGCTGACACTGCAACACCTCGCAAATCTTCGCCAGCGTGTCAAAGCGGATGCCTTTCACCTTGCCGGATTTGAGCAGGGAGACATTTTGTTCGGTAATGCCAATGCGTTCCGCCAACTCTTTCGAGCGCATCTTGCGTTTGGCGAGCATCACATCAAGGTTCACAATAATGGGCATGGGGGTCACACAATCTGGCGGTTATCATCGGCAATGGCAGCAGCTTTTTGCAGGGCATGGGCGAGC
Source organism: uncultured Thiothrix sp. (assembly GCA_964293005.1). Classification (GTDB taxonomy): domain Bacteria; phylum Pseudomonadota; class Gammaproteobacteria; order Thiotrichales; family Thiotrichaceae; genus Thiolinea. Next base: position 193,254 of record CAXYXW010000004.1, on the reverse strand, counting down.
ATAACCATTAACGCCCCGATTAACACCACCAGCACATCATCCATGACAAGGCTCAGCGCAATCGACTGATGACCTGCTGGATTCTCAAACGTTACGGCCAACACCACCAATAAGCGTACCAGCGGGTTAGCCGCGCCAACCACCAATAATGCCAGACCAAACCGCCGCAATTGCACCGCAACGTCAGGATGAAAATACTCCCCTTGCGCCAACAAGCGAAACACGCCAGCCATCGCCCAAATCCCGAATACCATGATCAGCAGATGCAGGGTAGAAATACCCCACCCCATCCACACCGCGAAAGGGGTCATCTGAATAGTTTCAGGGGTCAGCGTTGCAAAGTTTTTTACCACAATCGCCTGCCCATCAGGCAGCCACCACAGCAGCGTGTTGAACAAGAGCAGCAGCGCCGCAATCACTTTCGCCACAGGGGCGAGCCAATGTTTCAGATGGGAAGAGTTGAACGTCATACCAACCTCAATTTCATGTTGCATGAAAAAATATTACTGTATTACAATAATTTTTTCAACCAACACAGCATCCAACGATGATAGTTAAAATTTTACTGGCGGTTAGTGTAGTCCTTGCCATTGCAGCATCAGGCGTTTTTTATCTGAAATATCGGCTCGACAATGCGCCCGACAATAAAAACCTTGCAGCGGCTATTGATGCAGAAATCAAAAAATACCCCCTTCAAGGGCTAGTCGTCGGGATTTACAAGGATGGCAAATCATTCATCAAAGGCTACGGCACTGTCAGCAAAGACAGTAGCACGGTTCCCGATGGCTCGACGGTTTTTCAACTGGCCTCTGTTAGCAAACTCTTTACCGCTTCCCTACTCCAGATACTGTGCGATGAAGGTGTGCTGACGCTGGATGCCACGCTGGGCGAATTGTTGGGCGGCACATACGTGCTATCGCCTGCCGCCAAGCAAGTCACGTTAAGGCAATTGGCCACACATACCTCTGGTTTTCCCAGTATCCCCAAGCCGTTAGAAATCGCTGTCAGCAAGCTGGTCAAGGAGGAAACACTGATGCAAAACCCCTACAGCCATCTTGGGGCGGAATATATAGTTGATTACCTAAAAACCACGGAGGACAAGCACGAACCGGGGCGTTTCGAGTACTCCAATTACGGCATGGGCTTACTGGGGCATGTCATGGAATTTGTGACCAAACAGGATTTGGCGGTGCTGCTGGCAGAGAAAATTTTTGCACCGCTCAACATGACGCATACCGCTATAAACCTTACGCCTGCCATGCAAAAAAACCTCGCACAAGGCTATACCGAAAAAAACGAGCCGACACCGATGTGGACATTTTCCGCACTAGCAGGTGCTGGCGCACTCAATGCTAATGCGGAAGATATGCTGACGTTTATTCGGACAAATATTGAAGACAGTCACGCCTTGTCAGCAGTGCTCAAGAAAACACATGCGCCACAATTGGGCGGCATTACAGGTATTGGTTGGATGCAGCCAGCCTTTCTCGACAAATTCTTCGGCAACAAAACCATCATTTGGCACAACGGCATGGTGGGTGGTTATGCTGCCTACGTATCCGTAGATAGTCAAAACAAAACGGGGCTTGTTGTTTTATCCAATAAAGCCCTTGATGTCACCATGCTGGGCATGATGTTGACACGACAAGTGCGGACGCAATCATGGTCAGAGGAATAAGCGAATGAACTATTTACTATTAGCGACAATGGCTATTCTGGGTGGCTGTGCCAGCGTAAACACCACGGGGGCGGTTGAAACCGGATGTATCCGCGTTCGCCTATGATCGCCCCGGCTAAGGCGATAGCCCGTCACCGCAACGCCGCGTGACCCATGCTCGCCCCGATGTGGTGGTACAAGCCATTGACACCCTCTTGCCACAACCTGTAAGGAAATAAGACATGAAACGACTACTCCCCATCGCTGCTGCACTACTGTTGGGTGCATGTACTGCCATCCCGGTCAAAACGCTCTACAAACTGGCAACCTCTGATCCCATGACGCTTGACCCTTCTGCCTTGCGGGTCGCAGCACAACTACCCGATTGGGCAGCACCGCGCCCGGAGGGGGTTAAGCTGGTTCTGGGCATGGAACGTGAGGGCGAACCCGGCATCAATGAACGCTTCAGCCTGCAACCTGTCCCCGCCGCGTTGGAAGGCAAATCACTCAACGATGCAGCCAAAGCGGGCTATCAACTGTATGCATACCGGCTTGCGCCTGCCGACATCCCACGCTTGCAACACTTCCGCGATACGCTGAAAACCAAAAAAGCCGATGGCGGTAAAAAACCGAAAAGCACCCTAAGCATCGGAGTAGATGCCTGCCGCAAAACCGTGTTGCCCGCCGGGGCAATCCCCTTGACGACCTACCTGCTACTGGATCGTGAATCGGGCTATATGCCCTTGGTGGTGGATTTTGATCTCAGAAAAGAAGTGGAGGGAAAAGATCTGGCGACATTAATCCCACCGTGCTAGGACGGCCTGGGGGCTTATCCTGTTTCGCACCGCGTTTCTGTAGCCAAAACGACACACTTAGCTTTTATCATCTGGCAATCTTGGCTTGATAACGCTGAATGTGGGTAGTCATGCGCAGTGCTTTATTTTTAACCCCGATGATTGGACTGTGTTTTTTTTGGCAGTTGGGTGCAGTACCCCTGTTTGATTTAGATGAGGGTGCATTCAGTGCGGCGACATGGGAAATGTTGCAACGTGGTGATTTTGTCACGACCTACCTCAATGGCATCCCGCGTTTTGATAAACCTATCCTGATTTATTGGCTACAGGCTGCCAGCATTTCCCTGTTCGGGCTACAGGAATGGGCTTTACGCCTGCCGTCTGCCTTGGCAGCCACCGCCTGGGTGTGGGTCACTTTCCAGTTTGCCAAGCCACGTTACGGCATCGAAGCGGCACACGTGGCAACGCTGATGGTAGCCAGCTCCATCATGATTGTGCTTGTTGGGCGGGCTGCCACTGCCGATGCCCTGCTTAACTTACTCATTGTCCTGGCATTGTTTGATATTTGGCGCTATTGGGAACACCCCAACCCGTGGCCTTTATACCGCGCCTTTCTATGGATGGGGTTGGGGTTTTTGTGCAAAGGCCCCATTGCGGTCTTCATCCCCTTGCTGGTCAGCTTCTACCTGTATGCCAGCCAAGGCCAATGGCGGCAGTGGCTGCGGGCGGCATTCAACCCGATAGGCTGGATGCTTTTCCTCGCCGTGGCTGCACCCTGGTATATCCTTGAGTACCAAGCCCAAGGGCAGGCATTTATTGATGGTTTTTTCTTAAAGCACCATGTTGGGCGCTTCACCACCACGATGGAGGGGCATGGTGGCAATCCGGCCTATTACCTGCTGGCACTGCCCCTGATTCTGCTGCCCTTTAGCGGTTTATTGCCGGTTTTGCTGTTTAACCTATACAGCAGCCTGCGGGGGACACTGGATCGCTTTCTTTGGGTTTGGTTCATCGCGGTGTTCGTATCCTTTTCGTTTTCCAACACCCAGTTGCCACACTACTTGCTGTATGGCATCACTCCCTTGCTGTTGCTGTTGGCACGGTATGCCAGCCCCCACACCCCACCCTGGCTCATGGTTGCCCCGGCCTTGGTTCTGGTTGGGTTGACCCTGTTTTTACCTGAACTATTGCAGATGGTCGCGGCACACAACCCATCTGCCTATACCCAAGGCCTGCTTGAGCAAGCCAACGCGGTAATGGGTACTAGCTACCGTATTGCAGTGGGTTTGACGCTCCTTGGGCTATTGATACTCTGGATTTGGCACACATTAGGAAGCTTCCACTGCCTGTTGGGGGTTGCCACCCTCCAAACCCTGCTGCTCGTTACAGTACTGATCCCAACCGTAGCCGCTATCCAGCAAAACGCGGTGCGTGATGCTGCCCTCTTTGCACGGCAGCACTTGGCAGGGCAAACCATTGTCATGGAAGGGGTCAATATGCCGAGCTTCACGGTTTACCGTGGGCAAGTGACTCCCAAACGCGCACCCCAAGCGGGTGAATATGTTTTTTCCAAAGCCAGCCACCTGCAACCAGCGAGTGCTTACCGGATTGTATTCCGGCAGGGCGGTCTGGTACTGGCAGAGCGGCAGGAGTAACCCGCATGAATACCTATCCCACCCAACATGCACTGACCCCCACTGCCCTGTTGTTGGCCTTGTTGCTGATTGTGCCGCTCACTTTCACCGATGCCAACCAAACTCTTTTCTTATGGTTGAACCATCATGGGGGAATCCCTGAGCTGGCTGCTTTTTGGCAATGTGTGACGATCCTCGGGGATAGCCTGGTTGCCTTGGCACTGGTAAACCTGCTTTCCCTGCGTTACCCGCGTGTGTTGGCTGCGGGGTTGGTAGCAGCACTCATTGCCACCGTGTTGTCCCGAGGCCTGAAAGCAGGGTTTGCATTCGACCGCCCTTTAGCCGTTTTAGGCGACCAAGTGCATGTGATCGGTGAAGCCTTGCATAATTTCAGCTTCCCCTCCGGGCATACCGTGACTATCTTTGTGTTGGCAGGCATTGGCATCCACGCGATACGCAATCCCCTCATCCAAGCAGCCTTGCTATTGCTAGCCTGTCTGGTTGGGGGCAGCCGGGTGGTGGTGGGGGCACACTGGCCTGTGGATGTGCTATTCGGGGCAGCCGTGGGGTATTTCTCTGCCCAATTGGGCTGGTGGATCGCAGGGCGATGGCAGTGGGGGGGCTCACGCCAAGGCCAACAAGTCTTGGCGATGTTATTTTGGGGATTTGCCCTGTTACTGTTTGCCCTAAAAACAGGCTATCCATTGGCGCACAATTTACAGATGCTGATAGCGGTTTCAACAAGCTTCGTTGGATTTTATGCGGCGTTATCCACCTTTTATCCTAACCAACGGGTTATCCCAGGAATCATGCCGAGTTTTAAGCTGGTCAATAACCGCACTTAAGCCATTCGTTATTGCCTTAAAATCCGCCTAAACAAGCGCCGGTCAATCAGCAGGGATTTGCCATTGGTGGGGCTAACTTGAACCGTATCGGTGGAGAAACCCTTGCTTTCTTCCTTCTTCAGCGTCAAACGGTAGCTGCCGTCCTTATTGCCGCTGGAGAGGTAAGTGCCACGGGCAAAAAATCCCGGATAACCACTCACAGTAAACCGATCCTGGGTAAACTCAAAGGTGATGGAGCGCTGCAAGGCTTGCCCAAGCACCTCGGAATAACGCCAAACCCCTTGAATATCAGGCGGCGGGACATTTTCCTCTGACGCGACCATACTGCACCCTTCTAGGCAAAAGCTAGCCAACAAGACAGCCCTTATGCCAACTCTGGTCAATGTACTCATGTATTGTTTTACTCCGTGCGTCATCCTGTATCAGAGATTCTAGTGCATCCCAAAGAATTTGTATCAGAAATACAACACAGCGGCTTTAATAAAACACTCAGACACGCTTGGGTAATGAGCTTGCCGCCAAAGCTGCCAATAGCAAGAACGCCCCCAAGGTGTAATAAAACACATGGAATGGAAACAACAGCAATACCAGGGAAATCCCCAGCGGTGTCAACAACTCGGACATTTCCCGCCATGTCGAGAATACCATTGTCATTTCAATACGCTCATACGGTTTGACGGAGCGCATGAACGGGATATTGCCCAGCACGTCCACCAGCGATGCACCCAAGCCACCCAACCACCAGAACAACAGCCCCCACGGTTTGGCCTCGCCAAGCAAACCCAGTGCCAGCATGCAGCCACCCGATACCCCCAAACCGAGCATCAGCACATTCTTGGTGTTGAAGCGCTCCGCCATGCGCCGGATCAGGGGGCTAAGGAACAACATGGCACACCCCGCAGAGAGCAATGCTGCCCCCACCCAGGTCGGCAAACCGGCCTCCACCGCATAAATTGGCCCATACACATACACCATGACCCAAAACATCCCACGGCTCAAGGTGATCAGGTAGGCAATCCGCAGCAGTTTCTGGCTAAAGTAACGGGGCAATAAACGCAAAGGGTGAACCGCCTGCCGGGGTTTGGCAGCAACCAAGACCGGATTGTCCCCCAGGCGCAGATACCAAAAATAGGCAACCAATAGGCTGGCAGCGCACGCTGAGGCAATAAAGGCACTGACCGGTAAGGTATGCTCCCACAACCAAATGCCCACCAACGGCCCCAGCAGCCACGAAATGCCATTGAGCAGCATACGGCGTGATTCGGTGCGGGCAAACTCATGCTTCTGGATATAATCCATAATGTACAAAGACATGCAGACCGTAAACAGCGAAGCTGCCGCTGACCGCAAGCCAATCCCCAAGGCAAAAACCCAGCCACTGGCGGTATACATCAGCACCGAAGCCACCACCAACAGCACCCCACTGAGGGTCAACACCCAACGCCGGTGCAATAGGCGCTCCAGTCGACCAAAATTGAGGGTGACAAACAGCGTGAAGATGGCAGCCAACAAATAGGTACGCGCCACCGCTTCCTTGCTGCCCAATGCCTCGTATGCAATCAGCGGGATAACCCCCACCAATGCCGCCCGCGCAAACCCCTCCAATGCCGTCAGACGCGCCAACGCCCCCCCTGTATCAGCAATAAGAAAGGTCAATCCGGTCGGACGTGGAGGTAACATGAAAAAAGCCCCTAAGTTTCTTTGGGTAATCGGTCATGGTAGCGGTTTGCCCATCATCAGGCAAAGGCTTGCCCCTGTATACTGCGCCTTATTTATCCTGATGGTTAAAGACACCATCCCAACCAATAGGCGGGGTGTCTGCCTGTGTCCGCATCCGTTCCAAGCATAACGCATACAACATAGCACCACCTGAATCTGCCAATGCCGTCAACTGCTCGCGTGCCTGCCCCCACTGCCCTTCAAAATAAGCTTGCATGGCCTGCTGGTGCAAAGCCAACTGTTCTTTCTGGACAATGGATAAATTTGCCTGCAAACCTAACGGCTCGTAAATCCAGACAGGCTCCATACGCCCCTTGACCCGTACACAATCCACGACCCGGAAAGCCACTTGAGGGCATTGCTGCACCGTGTTAGCACTGACCAAAATCGGCACACCATAGTATTTGGTCAAACCCTCCAGGCGTGCCCCCAAATTCACCGCATCACCCAAGACGGTATAGGCACGCCGGTAAGCAGATCCCATATCCCCAACATTCATTTCACCACTATGGATACCGATCCCCGCCTCAACCGGCTGTATCAGCCCCAGTTGCTGGAACTCTGGCTGCATGGCACGGATTTTTGCCTGTATGTCCAACGCAGCCAAGACTGCCCGTTGCGCATGTTGTGCATCAGGCAAGGGCGCACCCCAAAAGGCCATCACCAAATCCCCCACGTATTTATCCACCGTCCCTTGATAGTGGAAGATGATGGCAGTCAGTGGAGTCAAATAGTGGTTCAGGAAACGCTTGAGCTGTTGGGTACTCAGGTGTTCTGAAATCGCCGTAAAGCGGCGGATGTCGGAAAACAGCACGGTCATTTCACGCCGCTCACCGTCCATGCTGCTAGCCAGATTGCTGATCAGCAAACGGTCGATATGCTCAGCCGGGACGTATTGCCCAAACATGTCCTGGATGCGTTGCCGCTCATGATATTCGTGCAACAGCCGGTATAAGCCAAACAGGATACTGATGCTTAATACCAATAGCAGCGGTGGCATCAGGGGTAGCATCATGTATTGCCTTGCCCACAACCATAAATTAAACCCGACCACCAACACCAGCAGCAGCATACCTGCCAGAATCAGGCCACGCGGCTGCAAACGTGGATACAACACCACCATCAGCATCGCCAACAAGGACAACTCAACCAGCACACCCCCTTGCACCCACTCCGGCTCAAACGGGATTAGCTCCGGGTTCAACAAACCATGCACCAAGGTTGCCTGGATTTCCACCCCTGGATAACCGGGCTGCAAAGGCGTAGTACGAATATCAGCCAGTCCCTTAGCTGACGCACCGACCAAGACAATCGCATCGGTAAAATCAGCAGATGTGCGACCATGCAGGATGTCGGCTGCCGATACGGTAGAAAATACCCCTGCCATCCCCAGAAAAGGTACAGCCACCTGCCCACTGGCATCCGTGCGCACGGGCTTGCCTGCCACCCGGATATGGGTGATGGCATTCACTTTACCCACCTGCTGCGTGACCACACGCACATCCTCATCCCCCGCCCCCAGGTAATGCCGCACCGCTTCCAAAGCCAATGACGCATACAACTTGCCATCCCACTCCATCACCAACGGGGTACGACGAATGACCCCATCATCATCCGGGAAAACATTAAAAAATCCATTTTGCACGGCTGCGGCTGCGAACACAGGCAAATTGGCGGTATACCCTTGCATCACCAAACTGCTCAAAGAGGCGACCTTACCCTCCCAAACAATCCGCCCCGGTTTAACCTGCCCACGCTGGAATGCCCCGTCCTGATGGAACAAATAGCCGAGAATGACATTCTTATCGCGGATGGTATCCGCCAAAATATGGTCGCCCGCCAAACGGTCACGCACACCGCGCAAGTCATTTTCCATCTCAGGCAATAATGCCACCACTTGGTCAATTGGATTTGGCTCTGGCTCAGACAAGGTAATGTCGAGCGCAATCACCGACGCACCCGCCGCACTGAGCTTGCCGACCAAGGCTGCCAATTTCTGCCGGGGCCAAGGCCATTGCCCCTCCTCCTGCAAACTGCGCTCATCAATGTCAGCAATCATAATGGGTGGCAACTGCTCTGGCTTACCACCGACCGTTATGCGCATCCTCAAGTCATAGGTCATCGCCTCCATACGCTGTAATAAAGTCGCCGCACTAGGAATATAGCCGAGGTAAAACAAGCCCGTGAAAAGAAACAAACCGAGGCTGGCAAGAATCGGCTGGATATGGCGGAAATACAAACGCATGCAAATAACATCCTCTAGCAAGCATCCATCGAGTTTAGGGTAAAGGAAAAAAAGAAAGTGTATACACAGTAATAATATATAAAAATAATTTTCACGGATTTTTTATAACTTTTGCCTGTCTCACTCCGACCAAGAAAGCAAAAGGAAGCTAACGGAAAATTTGCCAGCCCCCCGTTTCCGTTATACCCTTACCGCGCTTGAAGGGCTTTGAATGTGTCAAAAAATACCACTAGGTTTACTGCTATGTCTATGAAGTCTGTTTTACCTGCCTGCTTATGCATAATACTGTTGTGCCTAGGAGGTTGTGGCGATGGGGCTAGTGGGCAGGCCATCGGCATCACTACCATCACAGGCATCATCACCCCACCCGCAGGACAAGGGGGGAAAGTGGCAGTCTATGAGCTGAATGTCACCGGGCAACGCACGGGACGCAGCACCCCAGCCACCCTGCATGATGGCAACACGTTTAATGCCGATTTACCAAAAGAATGGTCAACCGCCGTGGAATTCGACTACCGTGGCCCCTTAATGGATCTGGGTGCTACCAACACAGAAACCACCCCGGTACAACTCAGGGCCGTGATCGCCGATACTACCCACCAGCAATATATCTCGGTCAACCTGTTTTCAACCTTGGCAGCTGCCCGGTTGCACCTGTTGGGGCAGGACTTGCCCGTAACCACCGCCCTACAAGGTGTCCATGCTGATCTTGCCCACACACTCAGTGGCATTACCCCCGATACCTTGGCAAGGCTGGATGTACTCAAAGGCAACGATACCTCCGCGCGTGCCTCCTTGTTATTGTTTTCTGGCACATTACAAGAAGTCGCCCATGCAGCCCAACGCCCCTTGCAAACAGTGCTGGATGAAATACTGTTGGATTATGCGGCGGATGGATATTTCAACGCTACCGGTGATCATTGGCTACGCCAATTGCAGCAGCATGCCCTAACCGCTGCGGCTGACAGCACCAACCGCTATGCCAGCAACCTACAAACACGCTATAGCCAATACCAGATACCAGGCGCAGCCGAGTTACCTGCCACGCTGACTTATGTCACCCGTCCCCATGCCCGTATCGTAGACCAAGAAATGACGGTTCTTACCGGTGCAAGCGTGACGCTGGATGCCTCTGGCAGTATTGATCCAGATGGTGGCAACCTGACGTTCACCTGGACACAGGTCGATCATGGCTTGCCCGTCACACTGGATGACCGTTTTTCCTCCACCCCTACCTTGACCACCCCCAGCACGCCTACCACCCTATTATTGTTGCTGTTGGTGACAGACGACGAAGCCGTAACAGATAGCCATCTCATCAAAATCGTTGTAACGGAAGATTCATCCCCTCCTGATGAAGACCGCCAAGTTATCAATCTCATACAAGGTGGTACACTGGAAGGGCAGCTAACACAAGGCTCCAACCAGAACCGGATTTGCGGTGTGGTGCAACCACCCCTTGCCGGGGTAATCCGTGTTATTACTACAAGCTGCACATATACATATCAGCATAGCGGTGGGCTTGAAACCTTGGACGAGTTTATTATCGGGATTTATAAAGACAATGACCATGATGGTATTGTCAATACTGAAATAGACAAACTGCAAAAGCGGGTAAAATTTCAAGTCAATATCACACAACCATAACCATGCCTATGGTTATATATAACGTTTCACTGAGAAATAAACGATGCGCGTATTTATTGTGCTAATTGCAGGTTTGCTTTATATATTCACAACCCCAGTCCTGGCAGCTAGCCTTACCCAGCTGGAAACGTTGCTGGAAACAGGCCAATACCCACAGGCCTGGGCAGAAGCACAACGCCTGCAAAAAAAACATGAAGGGGATCCCCATTTTGATTATTTACTGGGGTTGGCAGCTTTGGAAACTGGCAATGCCGACCATGCACTATTTGCCTTACAACGGGTAGTTACCAATACCCCCAAGGTGATTCGCCCACGTTTGGAGTTGGCACGGACTTACCTCCAACTCAAAAATCGGCAGGCAGCCCTGAATGAATTCCGCCAGGTACTCACCATGAGCCCACCTGATGGGGTTCGTACTACTGTACAAGGGCAAATTGACGCATTAACAGCAGAAACCAACGGCGGCAAACTGGCTGTCGGAGCCTCCTTCTCAATAGGCTATGACTCCAACACCAATTCAGGGGCAGGGGATCCGGTCATCAATACCCCGATTTTTGGCAATATCACATTGGATGATGCCTCCATCCGCCAAGGCTCCCCTTTTAGTGAAATGCGTGGACAATTGGCTTATAGCCGACCGGTATCCAACCAACAGGCCTGGTTTGTAACAGCTAACGCCGGGCAACGGCACTATACAGCAGCGAGTGATTTCGATACCCAAGAAGCGGAGTTACAGGCAGGAACCCAATGGATAACGGGCAAACAACGCTATCAAATATCCGTCCGCCAACAAACCCTGAACCTTGGTGGACAAACCTATAGCGATTCCACCCTGCTGGATACAGGCCTAACCCACTACCTTGACAATAACCATCAACTGGCAAGCATGCTAACCCTAGAAAACTTCGACCACCGCCAACAGGATGAACAAGATAAACAACGGCTCCGTTTGGTTGGGCAATACCAGGCGAAAGTCAGCACAATCAATTATCAACTGGAAGTTTCTGCTGGGTATGAACGTGCGGATCAGGTAGCCAGTAAGCACCAAAGCCGTAACCTGCTTGGGCTAGGTTACAGTGCTACCCATCTCTGGAATGCTGGACAAGCCTCCTCTTTCAGCATCCAAGTTCAACAATCACGGCATCAGGCAACAGATCCTGTCTACAATGCCATCCGCCAAGATACCCGCCTGAGTCTGCTGGCAGGGCATCAAATGCAACTTAATGCAAATGCGGCTCTGATTGCCCAAATGGGCTATGTCAAAAGCGACAGTAATCTTGACTTGTATACGACCAAGAAGGGTTACATCAAGTTAGGCATCAACTATTTATTTTAAGGGGAAAATGCATGCTGACCCGTATCCTGTTCCCAGTACTGCTCCTGTTCCCAGCGCCATTGCTGGCAACAAATGCCACCCCACTGGGGAAAACCTTGTTGGCACGTGGAGCTATCCATGCTGAACGGCAAGGCTCCAACACCGCTTTGGTGCGGTCTAACCCCATCTTCCGTACCGATACTATCCGTTCTGGTAATGACTCCATTGCCCAGTTCCGCATGATTGACGATGCCCTCATCGAATTGCTGGAAAACTCTGAATTGCGCCTCAAATCTTATGAGCTCCAAAAAGAAAGCAACAGTGGGAACGTTGTCATGGAGTTGTTATCAGGGGGCTTACGTACCATTTCTGGCCTAATTGGCAAGCAAAACAAAGATGAATACCAGTTAAAAACCCCCTCTGCCACTATCGGCATCCGGGGAACCATGTACGAGGCACAATTGGTGGAGGGTGGTATGTACCTTGGGGTTTGGCGCGGTGATATTTCCATCCAGACCTATTCGGGCTTATGCAATTTGGAGATAGGTCACGGCTACGGTGCAAACTTCGCATTCATCAACAACGGAGGGGAGTGCGAGGTTTTACGGGAAGCTCCCCGCATCTTTAGTACCAACCGTAGAAAAGCGGAAGAGGCTGATGACCCAAGCAACGCAGAACCCCAAAACAAAAAGCAGCGCCCTGCCCCAATCGCCAATGACCCCCGTAAACCGCTGCAAGTGGCCTTACCAAACCAGGCATTGGTGATTGGGCAAGGCAACAACCCTGTCAACAAAGGCCGAACCAACAGTCTCAACACTCCCACCCCATTGATCTCAGCAGGAGGGCAATTCATCCATACACCAACCACCCCACAAAACTACCAACAATCCATTGGCGGCTACCCAGTCAACTGGGGACGCTGGGACAGCTATGCAACCCAAGACCTACTGGAAAACACCCCGACCCCTGTTACTGATGCGAATGGTCTAATCTGGGCGGCTTATGAGGCCAGCGACCCAGAAATCGTTGCAGCACGAACGGGGACAGCACGCTATGACTCAATGGTTGGCAGCCTTGCCGAAAGCAATTTAGGAATGGTCAATGACCTCAAGGTACAAATGGATGTTAACTTCGGGACTGGAAAAGTCAGCAATGGGGCACTTTCGGCGCATGTTCCTGACCATACCTGGGCAGGAACATTTAATGGACAAGTGCAACAGGGTAACTTGTCACTCAATTTCACAGGGGGCAGCCTTGTCAACATCCAAACCGGTGATTACACCTTAGCAACCGGCTCCATTGATGGTGACTTTGTTGGCAATCACGCCCAAGGTATTGTGGGCGGGTTCAACATGACCGACACCCTCAACACTAATAACCAAATCAATGGTACATTCTTGGTTGAAGACACAACGGCCCAGTAAATACATAAACCTTCATGGAGAGATAAAATGCCCGCCACTTCATCACACTTCCGCGATACCCCCCTCGCCAAAGCCTTCCCCGCTGGACTGACGGGTGACTTGCGCCGGGGCGCAACGGGCAGTCAAGTGGTGGCTATCCAATATGTCTTGGGGCGCTTGGGCTACTTGCACAGCCTCTGCGATGGCAGCTTCGGCATGATGACTGAACAAGCGGTGATGGGATTCCAGTCCGCCAAAGGGTTGGCAGCAAGCGGTGTGGTTGATGCCAACCTGTTAAACCTGCTTGATCAGGCGGTTGCGGGTCTTGATTTGCGTACACCGGCAGCCAAGGCGGTTGACCCATTGGCCTACCTGTCCAATTTCCGGCAACTGGGTTTGCCAGTTCTGACTATCCACAGCACAGCGGAAACCTTTTCGTGGGCAAGCCCGGAAATTCGGGCAGCTTTCGGGCAGTTTGTCGGTTTCTATTGGGACGTGATGAAGCGTAACCGCGTGGAGGGGGATTGTAAAAACATCGCCCTCTTCCTGATGGATCAATTCCGCAAGCAATTGCTGGAAGACCGCCTGATTGACCTGCCCCATCCGGTCTTGCGCAGTGCCGCCATCGGCAAAAGCTGGATCGTTGCCACTACCGACAAAACGCGGGGGTTATTTACCCGTGCAGACCGGCTGTTGCGCAATGAGGGTTTACGGGTACGCCGTCCGGGCTACCAAGCCATGTTGAAAGTCCAGGCACTCGACCCACAGCACTCCATGCTGTACGGGGTCAATGTCCATTATGCGCAAGTCAGTGCCGATCAGGTTGCCAAATCCACCACCCGCCTGTTCAACTGGAACCCCGCCTACAGTAACCGGGGTGACAGCAGCAAACCGGAAGTTCCGGTCAACCAACTCGCGGCGGGCAACCTGATCTTTATCGACCATACCGGCGATGGCAAATATGACCATACCGTAACGGTCATTAAAGTGGAAAAGGACAGTGCCAACCGCACCCGCAAACTGGTCTTGGCAGTGGGTTCTTACGACGACGTGCGCGACACCTCATCAGCCACCAGTGTTGAAGGGGTTGGCTTGTCGATTGTGAACACCTATTCGGAAGAAGTGACAGTTGAGCTGGATGGGGACGGGCGGATCAGCAGTTCGACGGTGACTTACGCCTCCGAACCGGATTATATCGTCGACACCCGCTACAGCGCCCGCACCACCCTGATGGAACAACAGGGTGGTGGCAAACTGATTGTGGCACGCTGGGGATAACCCCGAAACACCAAGAGACACCAACAGGCAACGCAATCGGTGGGGAGGAAAGCCAAATAACGGCCTACTTCCCCCGGATACGCGCCAACAGCTTGCTGAGGGGAGTCCAAACCAGCAGCACCAAGGCTCCGGCAACAACCCCCACCAGCAGGTCAAACACCATCGGAGCCAGGACTGCCAATACCCCACCCAGCCCAGGGACGGTATGCGCCAGCTCAACCGCATATTCAATGCTGGCATGGGCATAGGGCAAACCGTGCGCCAGAATGCTGCCCCCCACCAGGAACATGGCCAAGGTTCCCACGACTGACAAGAACTTCATCAGCCACGGGGCAAACACCAACAGGCCACGCCCCAAGGCACGCTTGAAACTCCCCCATGCATGGGTCGCTTTAGTCTTCAGCAGGTACAAACCGGCATCATCCAGCTTGACAATCCCCGCTACCAAGCCATATACCCCAAGCGTCATCAACAAAGCGACCACGGAAACAACGGCTACCTGCAAACTGAAGGGGGCATCCTTGACCGTACCCAAAGCAATCACAATGATTTCAGCCGACAGGATAAAGTCGGTGCGCACCGCGCCTTTAATCTTGTCACGCTCAAATTCAACCATATCAACTGCCGGATTGCTAATCGCCTGCAATTCGGCAGCATGGTGGGCATCATCTTCGGCTTGGCTGTGCAGGAATTTGTGGGCGATTTTTTCAAAGCCCTCAAAACACAGGTATGCACCACCGATCATCAGCAGCGGTGTAATCAGCCAAGGCGCAACCGCACTGATCGCCAATGCCAGCGGAACCAAAATGACCTTGTTCCAGAATGAGCCTTTGGCTACCGCCCAGACAACCGGCAGCTCCCGATCAGCATTGACACCCGTCACCTGTTGGGCGTTCAGGGCGAGGTCATCACCCAGCACTCCGGCTGTTTTCTTGGCAGCCACTTTGGTCATCAACGATACGTCATCGAGAATGGTAGCAATGTCATCCAACAAAGCTAACAGGCTTGCACCAGCCATAGGCACTCCAAACTTGAGTTAAGAAAAAGCCACCCGTGTGGCTTCCCTATTTGGGGGCAGCCTGGGTTTGGGCAGGCTGCTGGCTGGCTGCTGCACCATCACCGACCACGGGTGTTGCAGCGACTTTCAGCGCCTCATCTGCACCGTCACAGTAACTCCAGGTCGCCTCCCAACGGGATGGGAAGTCCTTATCCAGGAACTTGACATCAAACCGCCCCCAATACGGGGTCATCTTGCCATCAATCCCCGGACGTTGGGTATCACACGCTTGCTTGGCTGTGTTTTTTGCCCAGTAGCCTGCATAGCTGCCACGGTTTTCATAGACTTTTGCCAAGCCAAGGACGTAAATCACCCCCGGTTCCTGGGCTGAACCGTATGACCAGACTGCCGTCGGCCCCATTTCAGCCTCATACACGACCCGCCCGGAATTGGTATCCCAAACTTCATCAGCTGCTGCCATCACCGGGGAAAATAAGGCAACTGCCAGCCCCAGGGTTTTCAACTTAAGCATGTTTAACTCCTCTCTCGCAAACCAAACCGGATTAACGGAACTGTCCCCGCCCAAGCCATCCTGTCACAGCCAAGGCAAGCCCCAACAAGGATACCAAGAACCAGTTGCCCCAGCGAATATAAGGGGTACTGCCTTGCATGGGCTGGGCAAACGCGGCAATCACCGCTTCCTCATATTGGGGCGCGGTGGCAACTACCCGGCCTTTCTCATCAATAATCGCGCTCACACCATTGTTAGTGGCACGCAGCAAGTAACGCCCCGTTTCCATCGCCCGGAAACGGGCAATCTGGGCATGCTGCTCAGGCTCAATCGAGCCGGTAAACCAGCCATCATTGCTGACATTCACCAGCATGGTGGCCTCTGGCAAACCATCAATCATTTCCTCGCCATAAGCATCTTCATAGCAGACAGACATCCGCATCGGTTGCCCTGCCACTGTCAAATTCAACTTGCCTGTCCACGGCGCAACATTGTCATAGGGCAGCATGACAAAGTTTTCCATCCAGCGTACATACTCCAACAGGGGCGTATACTCACTAAAAGGAACCAGGTGGCGCTTGCCATACACATCCAAATCACGGGCAGACATAATGCCGTTGTACATGCCATCTGTTGCTTGGTCATAGTGGAAGCCCCCCATCAGCAAGTCATTCTCGGCTGCCTTGAACACTTCCTGCAAAGGCAATATGACATCCTCCATCGACTGCTGGAAGGTGTCAAAAATGGCAGTCTCCGGCCAGATCACCACATGCGAATTGGAAATGTGCGGCTCCATCAGGTCGATATGCTTCTGGATATGCTCATTACGGAACTCTGGCAGCCATTTGTCGGCCTGATCAATATTTGCCTGGATCATGCTGATATAGAGCTTCTCACCAACAGGCTGTGTCCACTGGATAAGGCCAAAGCCATAACCACCCAGCACCGATACCAGCAACACTGCCACGGAAGCGATCCGTTCCCGGCTGGAGCCGATCAGCAGCAAGACCAATGCCCCTGCCCCCAAGGCAACCAACCAGCTAATCCCCAGCGAACCCACCAGCGGCGCATACCCTGTCAGCCATGTGTCCGATTGGCTATGCCCCAGTTGCAACCACGGGAACCCGGTCAGGAACCAGCCCCGGAACCACTCGGTCAAGCCCCACGCTGCCGGGAACACCACCAGCAACTTCAACAGGTTGGACTGGTAAGGGAAAAAGGACAGCAACCAGCCAAACAGCATCAGGGTCAAGGCAACGAAACAGACAAACAAGGCCACCATCACCCCGGCAAGCAA
The DNA here is from genome assembly GCA_964293005.1 of uncultured Thiothrix sp. Classification (GTDB taxonomy): domain Bacteria; phylum Pseudomonadota; class Gammaproteobacteria; order Thiotrichales; family Thiotrichaceae; genus Thiolinea. The sequence continues at coordinate 175,912 of CAXYXW010000004.1, read as the reverse complement.
GCCATTCGCCCCGCCGAAGAAATAAATGCTGTAAAAAATCCAGTGTGCGCCCCCGGCAAACACACCGATCCCCAATAGCCAAGCCAACCGCATCCGCTGCCCACGCAGCATCGGCTTCAGGTTAAGCCAAAAGAAAAGGGCGGGAACCAACCAAGCCACCGGCCACCAACCAAACGGCTGAAAAGCGAATACCAAGCACAGCCCCAGCAACAGGGCGAACAAATAATCCCAGCGGGAAATTTGGGAGCGAAAAGACAACATACACGTCATCCCGTCATAATAAGAACGCGAAATTATAGCGCAGCCCGCAGGCTGCGCCATGAAGTTTTCATGTCAAGGACAGATTATTAAGAGTATTAGCTGAGGGCAACCACAGTATCCGGTAAACCGAGGGCAGCTTGCAGATCAGAGAGGTATACTTTTTCAGCTTCATTACCCTTATCCAGCAGCATGGACGAAACCAGATAAATTTCCAGTGCCGCCTTTTTATCATCCCCTGCCAAGGCTGCAACATCCACAGCACTCATCGGGTGAGTCAGTTCATTCAATAACAGGTCATTCACATCCTGCTCCAAGCCCAGCTCAGCCAGCTTGTTACGGATCAATGCCAGTTCCTGCTCATCGACATGCCCATCGGCCTTGGCAGCAGCCACCATCGCTTTCAGCAGGACATCCCCACCCAACACCGGCTGTTGCTCTGGTGCTGGCAACAACGCAGGGTCTTGTCCAACCGCTGCCCCCTTATCACCCTGCCACTGGTTATACATCTGATAGGCAATGCCACCCAAGGCCGCCAAGCTACCCAGCTTCAAACCGACACCCGTCACCTGGCGACCGGTACGTGTCCCCAGCAACAACGCCAACACACCTGCTGCCGCTGCACCTGTCTTAATGCCGGACATCATGGCATCACGCTTCTCACCGGATTCAGGGATACCGAGCTTCTGCTCTGCCATCGTCTGACCCTTGCGGGCGGTTTCCTTGCCAGTCTGTAACATCTGTTCGAGCAAATTATTAATATCCATTATCTTATCTCCTTAAAATCCACTATCAGAACCCAGCTAGACACCCCTTAGGTTGCCTGCTGGTTGTGTTTTCCAACATCCGTTTCCACTTCCAGCAACAGGATACGCCGGTTATCACTCGCCAGGATGCGGAACAGGACATCGCCCAAGGCCAATTCCTCGCCTTGACGCGGAATTTTGCCCATTTCGTGCATCACCAATCCGGCGACAGTATCAAAGTCATCCGTCCCAAACTGCGTACCCAGGGTTTCATTAAATACCGCAATCGGCGTAGTCGCATCCACCACATACAAACGTTCACCCTGTTGGCGGATATTGAGCTCCTCTTCCTCATCATCGTGCTCATCGTCGATGTCACCGACAATCTGCTCCAGCACATCCTCAAATGTCACCAAACCCGTGACACCCGCATACTCGTCCAGTACCACCGCCATATGGCTGCGGCTTTTGCGGAACTCTGCCAGCAAACGGTTCAGGCGCTGACTTTCCGGCACAAGCAAGGCAGGGCGCACGATGTCATCCATGCGGAACTCCTGCTCCCGACCGATGTATTTAAGCAGGTCTTTGGCCAGCAGGATGCCGATCAGGTCGTCCCTGTCCTCATCCACCACCGGATAGCGTGAATGCTCCGTATCGGCAATCCGTTTGAGGATGGTGGTGAAATCATCATGGTGATAAATGAAGCTCATCTGGGAGCGTGGAACCATAATGTCACGTACTTGCAGAACGCCAAACTCCAGCACGCCCTGGATCATGTCTACCGCATCCTCGTGCAGGATATTTTTATCATTAGCACGCTGTAAATCGTCGAGGAGATCGCTGCGGGTTTGGGAAGAAAGGTCAAGATGCTCAATCAGCCACTGTTTCCAGCGCGGTCGTGGCTGGTGGGCTTCTGCTATGTCGCTGTGTTTCATTGTTCCTTGTCAGTCTGGTTCATAGGGGTTGGGGATACCCAACTGGCGCAAGATTTCAATCTCACGCGCCTCCATAATATCGGCTTCAATTTCCTTGATATGGTCAAAGCCTTGCAAATGCAATAGCCCATGCACCACCAGATGCGCCCAATGGTGCTCCAGGGGCTTGCCCTGCTCCGCCGCCTCACGCTCAACCACGGGCAGGCACATCGCCAAATCGCCCAAATAATCGACTTCCCCTGGCTCCTGCTCATCCCCCAAATCAAAAGGGGGCGCTTCGTAAGGGAAGGACAGGACATTGGTTGGGTAATCCTTGCCCCGGAAAGTGCGGTTCAATTCCTGCCCCTCTTCCGTGCCAACGATGCGGATCACAACCCCGGCATCACTCTCATCCAGCCATGCGGCACGCGCCCAACGCTCCAGGTCATCGACCACAGGCGCACGGACAAAGGCCTCAGGGTTTTGTATTTCCAATAGCAGGGTCAAGGCATACTCCGGGAAGGTTCATGTTGCTGGTGTTGTTCATAAGCAGCTACAATTTTCTGCACCAAGGCATGCCGCACCACATCATGCCCCTGAAACCAGGTAAAACTAATGCCCGGCACGTCCTTGAGCACACCCAGGACATGCTTCAACCCTGACAACTGGTGACGCGGCAAATCAACCTGGGTAATGTCGCCCGTAATCACTGCCCTGGAGCCAAACCCCAGGCGGGTCAGGAACATTTTCATTTGCTCCACGGTGGTGTTTTGTGCTTCGTCGAGCAAAATGAAGGAATCGTTCAGGGTACGCCCCCGCATATAAGCCAGCGGAGCCACCTCAATGACGTTACGCTCAATCAGGCGGTTAACCTTCTCAATACCCAGCATTTCAAACAGGGCATCATACATTGGGCGCAAATAGGGATCGATTTTCTGGGACAGGTCGCCCGGCAGGAAGCCCAGCTTTTCACCTGCCTCAACCGCAGGCCTCACCAGCACCAAACGCCGGACTTCCTCCTGCTCCAAAGCCTCAACCGCACAGGCAACCGCCAGCCACGTCTTGCCCGTCCCTGCCGGGCCAACCCCAAAGTTCACATCATGGCTACGGATGCTTTGCACATAACGCGCCTGGGAAAAACCTTTTGGGCGGATGTATCCCCGGCGGGTATGGATTTTCACCCCGTCATGCCCCACATAAGCCAACTGTTCCAGGTTGGCCTGCTGCATGAACAGGTGGATTTTTCCAGAATTCAGGAGGATATTGGCAGACTCATCATACAGGTCACGGAGCAGGTTGATGCAGGTCTGGACGATGTCGGGGGAGCCGGACACGGTAAACTGATGTCCCCGATTGCGGATTTCAACACCAAGACGGCTTTCAATCTGACGCAGGTGCTGGTCAAACTGCCCGCACAAGTTCATAAGGCGCTCAGTATCAACGGGAGCCAGCTCAAACTGGACATCAACCCAGTCATTGTCTGCCAGCGTTTGTTCTATGGTACTCAAACTATAACGAAGTCCCTATATTTTATACTGACAGTATAGCCCAGTGCTGGAGACGAAGAAAGCCACCGACAAGGAAAGCACCAATAACCGACAAAAGGGAATGCCCCATCAGCATTAATTATGAGACAATAACCCTACATATGCCAACTTTGATTTGAACTGATAATAACCAACAATAATGCCACAGAGCCAATTGAAGGTAATCCGCATGGGGACCGTTGCACAAGGCACAGCACTATGGACGAAATGACACCCGTACCCGCAGAACGCAATAACGCCCCTGGCCTAGGGCAGGGTGATGGGCATAATAGCAGCAACGTGGGCAAGCTCCTGCTGTCACAATTAAAGAAGTGCCAGCTTACGCCGATGACTCCCCCTGCAACCACTGAACAATGGCAATCCTTCCTGACCCTGGTAGGCCGTACCTACCAAAACCAGATTGAGGCACATTACCTGCTGGAACGCTCCCTTGCCGTCACCTCCAAGGAAATGTACAGCCTGTACGAAAACCTCAAGCAGGAAAGCGAACACCGCATCGAAGCCCTGCACAAGTCAGAACAAAAAAACCGTTTCATGGCGAACATGAGCCATGAGCTGCGCACCCCCATCCACGGCATCCTTGGCTCCCTGGAAGTTTTGCGTACCACACCGCTGGATGAACGCCAACGCCTGTTCACCGATACGGCCTACACGTCCTGTGAAGTCATGTTGGATCTGGTCAATAATGTCCTGGATTACTCAAAAATCCGCGTGGGACAATTGGCACTGGAAACCGTCGAATTCTCCCCACGTGAGCTGGTGGAAAGTGTCAGCCAGATTTTGGCGACGATTGCCCACAAGAAAGAACTGGAAGTACAGTGCTTCATCCCGGATGACATCCCGGAAAAGGTCAGCGGCGATGCCACCCGAATCCGTCAAATCCTGATGAACCTCGGCGGCAATGCAGTCAAGTTCACCGAAAAGGGTGAAGTCCTGATCAGCCTGGAAATTGCCGACATCAGTGACTACGATGTCACCTTGCGCTTTGAAGTGCGGGATACCGGGATTGGCATCCCCAAAGAGATGCATGAGCACATTTTCGAGTCCTTTGTACAGGTCGACCCCAGCATTAGCCGCCGCTACGGGGGGACAGGCTTGGGGCTGTCCATTGTTAAAGAGCTGACCACGCTCATGGGCGGTAAAACGTGGCTAGAAAGCGACCCCGGTCAAGGCAGCCATTTTTGGGTTGAATTGACCCTGCCCATGGTGGAACCCATTGAGCGCTCCATCGACAACCACTTTCTGGATGGGCGCTATATCCTGGTCATTGATGACAACGAAACCAACCAGTTCATCCTGAAAAACTACCTGAAATCCTGGCGGGCAAAACCCATTATTGCCAGTACCGGCATGGAAGCCCTGCAAATGCTACGCAATAGCGTGGCACTTAACGAACCGTTCTCTGCCATCCTCCTTGATTGGTTCATGCCAGAAATGGATGGCATAACACTGGCACGTTCCATCCGTACTGACCGGCACTACGACAAACTACCGATTATTATGCTCACCTCATCCCATCTGGAGAAAAGCGAGCAACGCGAGTTAGGGGTTAATACCTCCATCACCAAGCCTATCCGCGCCAGCATCCTCAAAGACCTGCTGATCCAGCAAATTCGCCTGCAAGCCAACAGCCTGCCAGGGGCTATCCAGGAAAAAGAGACGGAACAAAGCACACCCGCCATCTTGTTGGCAGAAGATAACCCGATCAATGCGCTCATCGCCACCACCATGCTGGAAGAGCTGCCTTACCGGATTGACCATGTAGAAACGGGCAAACTGGCCTTCAAGGCTGCCAGCCACACCGCCTACCACCTCATCCTGATGGACATCAATATGCCGGACATGGACGGCTATATGGCTGCGGAAGCTATCCGTGCCTGGGAGCAAAGCAACAACCTGCCCCCCACCCCGATCATTGCACTGACTGCCAATGCCCTGAAAGGCGACCGTGACAAATGCCTGAAAGCCGGTATGAACGACTACCTGACCAAACCCGTCAAAAAGGATGAAATGCTCCAGGCAGTCAAACACTGGCTGGAACAGTCGCCGCAGAACCCGAACCACAAGGGGAACAAGGCAAATAACGACTTGGTATTACCAATTACAAAGAAATTTGAGCATTTTTGATTAAATGCATAAAAACACTTTTCAAATACAAAAAAATTGGTAGAATACGCCCCACACCTCGCCGGGGTGGCGGAATTGGTAGACGCAGCGGATTCAAAATCCGCCGCTGGTAACAGTGTGCGAGTTCGAGTCTCGCCCTCGGCACCACTTAGTAGCCTAAGTGAGTCTAAATAAGTACATAAAGCCTTGATTCTTAACTGAGTCAGGGCTTTTTTGTTTTTGGATCAGCACACCCCGATATGCCCCCATGAAATTAAGTGACTTCGATTACCAACTCCCGCCCGAACTGATTGCCCACCAACCCTTGGCAAACCGTACTGCCAGCCGCCTATTGATCCTGGACGGTGCGAGCGGCGCTTTGCGGGATACACATTTCAATGAGCTGCCAAGCCTGTTGCAACCCGGTGACTTATTGGTCTTCAACAATACCCGCGTTATCCCTGCACGCTTACATGGTCAAAAGGCCAGCGGCGGCAAAATTGAAGTGCTGGTTGAGCGTGTTCTGGATGAGCACCACGCCCTTGCCCATGTGCGTGCCAGCAAACCACCCAAAGCGGGAACTGCACTGCGCCTGGAAAATGCGATGGATGCCGTTGTCACTGGACGGGAGGGCGACCTGTTCCATGTGCGCTTCCAGGATGGACATAGCGTGCTGGAATGGCTGGAGCAATACGGGCATATCCCCTTGCCGCCTTATATTGAACGCCCTGACTTGGCTGAAGACCGGGAACGCTACCAGACCGTTTATGCCCAGCACCCAGGAGCCGTGGCAGCCCCTACCGCAGGCCTGCACTTTGATGAAAACCTGCTGGCAACACTGGCAGCACAAGGCATCCAGATCGCCAGTGTCACCTTGCATGTAGGGGCAGGAACCTTCCAGCCCGTCCGCACCGATGATTTATCCGCGCACATCATGCATGCCGAGTATGCCGAAGTCCCCCCCGCCACCTGTGAAGCGATTGCAGCTTGCCAGGCACGGGGAGGCAGGGTCGTAGCGGTCGGCACAACCACCGTGCGTAGCCTGGAAAGTGCCGCCCAAATGCATGGGCTACCCTTGCAACCCTTTCAGGGCGATACCCGCTTATTCATTACACCGGGTTATCAGTTCCAAACCGTCGATGCCATGATTACCAACTTCCACTTGCCGCAATCAACCTTGCTGATGCTGGTCTCTGCCTTTGCAGGGTATACGGCAATACGGCAAGCCTATGCACATGCGATTGAGCATAAATACCGCTTTTTCAGTTACGGCGATGCCATGTTCCTGACTCCTGACCGTTGATCATTTTGTCTGAATGAAACCTGACTTTATGAATGGTTTTGATGTGACTTTTTTACAACATATAGTATCCTAGTTGTCGCAGAAAAATCGTGATCGGCACATGAAAATTGCCTGATCACTATCTACACTCTATAGTGTGGATTGATGTGTCATCCCGTGTAACCAGCACGTTTGGTGGTTTTTAGCTTTAAATCGAAGATGAAGGCCCTCCAACTAGCGGCAAAGGTCTTTTTCATCGGAGGAAAACATGGACAAAAAGTTATTCAAAACAGTTATCCCTGCGGTTATGGCAGGTGCATTTCTGTTATCCGCCTCATTTCAGGCATTGGCTGCACCACTTACCCTGCCAGCAGATACCTCGAAGATTTATGAGGTCAAAGGCAGAACGCCTGGCAATGTACTGAAAATGTACAAAACCCCTGGCGAAGGTATTCTGGTCAACATTCCGCACAACGCGACGTGGATTGTACGCCGTAATGCCCAGCAGAAAGTTGGCGACACCGTATGGGAAAAAGTCAGCTGGGACGACCTCACCGGCTGGGTTGAATCCAGTGCACTCAGTTACGATGCCGAATCCACCAGCATTGCGGCTGCCCGCCGTGCCTGCCTGAATGACCCTAAAGTGGCTGAAGCGGATAAGGTGTGCTGTGGCTACCCTGAAAAAGCCAAAGGTGTCCCATTCCGTTCAGTACCCATTTTCTCCGTACAAGGTCTAGCACCAGGTCAAAGCCTGATGATGTACGTTGAAGAAGGTGAAAAGTCTGCTATCGCGGTGGAAATTCCGCACAATGGCACATGGGTCACCAAAATGGGTAAAGTGGCCAAAGGTGGCGACGTTTCCTTTGAACTGGTGCGTTGGGCAGGCCAAAACGGTTGGGTCAATGCTGCCTATTTGCGGGAAGACCCCGTAAAAACCCGCGAAGGTGACGACAAGCGCCGCCGTTGCAGTGGTGGCAAAGAACTGTTGCCAGCTGCCAACTCCGACATCGTTTGCTTACCAGCCTCCGTCATCCGCCGCCTGCGCGAATCTGGCGCATTGTCAGATGATGTGTTGCGTAAACTCGCCCAACAACCTGCGAAGAAATAAGCAGAACGGCTAGTTATAAAAAATAAAGGCATCCTCCGGGATGCCTTTTTTATTGCAGCGTTTTTACGGCGTTTATTACTGCCCGTAAAGCATCCGCTTCAGACCACTACGGTTGAGGATCGTGGTACTGATTTCCTCAATGGAAATATTGGTCGTGTCAATGTAGGGAATCCCGGTACGCTTGTATAACTCTTCCTGCCACTTCAATTCTTGCTGACATTGCGCCAGTGAGGCATAGCGGCTATTCGGGCGGCGCTCCTGCCGGATCAGGTGCAATTGCTCAGCACTCAAGGTCAGACCAAACAACTTGCTGCGGAATGGCTCCAGGATTTTCGGTAAGCGCATCGCATCCATATCCTCTTCGGTCAATGGATAATTGGCTGCTGCAATACCATACTGCAAAGCCAGATACAAACAGGTGGGCGTTTTCCCGGAGCGGGATACCCCAACCAGAATAATGCCTGCATCGTTGAAGTTCTTTGCCGATACCCCATCATCATTGGTCAAGGTGTAATTGATGGCAGCGATACGATTAAAGTAGGACGAATTGTTCTGCACGCCATGTGAACGCCCTACGGCGTGGGCAGACGGCTGCTTCAATTCATGCTCCATTGAGCCAATGAATGTGCCAAAGAAATCATAAATGATGCAGTTGGCCTGCTGGATAATGGTACGCACCGCCTCATCAATCAGGGTACTGAATACCAGTGGGCGGTAGCCCTCACGCTCGGCTAATGCATTGATCCGCACAGCCAACTCCTCTGCCTTCTGTACCGTATCCAGAAACGGCACACTGACCTTGTTCCAGTCAATGCCATCAAACTGGGTCAGCAAACTGTGACCCAGCGTTTCTGCGGTGATGCCAGTACGGTCAGACAGGTAATAAACGGTACGCTTTTGCCTGTCCATCCTTCAGCCCTCAGTATTTTTTCCGGTCAAGGCTGGCAAGGTGCAGCCATGTATTCACCACCGTATCCGGGTTCAAGGAAATGCTGCTGATCCCCTGCTCATGCAGCCAGACCGCAAAATCCGGGTAATCGGATGGTCCTTGCCCACAAATCCCCACATACTTACCGTGCTTCTGGCAGGCTTCAATCGCCATTTTCAGGAGCTTTTTCACAGCGGGGTTACGCTCGTCAAACAAGTGGGCAATCAGGCCAGAATCCCGATCCAGCCCGAGTGACAATTGGGTCATGTCGTTGGAGCCAATCGAGAAACCATCGAAGTATTGCAGGAACTCTTCTGCCAACACCGCATTCGAGGGGATTTCACACATCATGATCAGGCGCAAGCCATTCTCACCGCGCTTGAGGCCATACGCCGCCAGCAATTCAGTGACTTGCTGCGCTTCCTCCAGCGTGCGGCAGAACGGGATCATGACTTCGACATTGGTCAGACCCATCTCATCACGCACCTTACGCAAGGCACGGCATTCCAGCACAAAACACTCGCGGAAACTCTCCGACAGGTAACGGGAAACCCCCCGGTAGCCAATCATCGGGTTTTCTTCATGTGGCTCGTAACGGTCGCCTGCAATCAGGTTGGCATACTCATTCGACTTGAAGTCGGACATGCGCACAATGACCTTGTGCGGATGAAAAGCGGCTGCCAGTGTAGCAATGCCCTCTGCCAACTTGTCCACATAGAACGTGACCGGATCAGCATACCCGGCAATGCGCTTGCCAATGGTTTCCTTGAGGTCAGCCGGAAGCAAATCGAACTCCATCAATGCCTTCGGGTGGATGCCGATGGTATTGTTGATGATGAACTCCAACCGTGCCAAACCGACCCCGGCATTGGGCAAGCGGGAGAAAGAAAATGCCCGCGATGGGTTGCCAACGTTCATCATGATCTTGACCGACAAATCCGGCAGGTTGCCACTGTCCGCGCTGGTACGCTCAAAACCCAGCAGACCTTCGTAAATATAGCCGGTATCGCCTTCCGCACAGGAAACCGTCACCTGGTCGCCATCCTTGATCAAATCCGTGGCATCACCGCAACCCACTACCGCCGGAATCCCCATTTCACGGGCAATGATCGCCGCATGGCAGGTGCGCCCACCCCGGTTGGTGACAATCGCAGAAGCACGCTTCATGATCGGTTCCCAATCCGGGTCAGTCATGTCCGTCACCAGCACATCACCTTCCTGCACTTCATGCATCTGGCTAATGCTCATGACCAGGCGGGCAGTACCCTGCCCTATTTTCTGCCCAATCGCCCGGCCTTCCGCCAACACCTTGCCCTTGCTGTTCAACTGGTAACGCTCAACCACGCTGCTGGCACGGCTTTCGACCGTTTCCGGGCGGGCTTGCACGATATACAACTGACCATCGCCACCATCCAGCGCCCACTCAATGTCCATCGGGCGACCATAGTGCTTTTCAATGATCAGGGCTTGACGGGCGAGGGATTCAACCTGGGCATCCGTCAGACAGAAACGCTGGCGGCGGGCAGTTTCAACCGGGCGGGTAATCGTGGCCTTGTTATGCGCACCACCCGCTGTATCGTAAACCATTTCAATCGCCTTCTCGCCTAAACGGCGGGAAAGGATAGCCGGGCGATTGGCATGCAGGTTGGGCTTGTAAACATAGAACTCATCCGGGTTGACCGCCCCCTGTACAACGGTTTCACCGAGGCCATATGCACCGGTAATGAAAACCGCTTCACGGAAACCGGATTCGGTATCAAGCGTGAACATGACACCACTGGCTCCGATGTCGCTGCGTGCCATTTTTTGCACACCTGCGGACAGGAATACCTTGTCATGTTCAAAATTCTGGTGGACACGGTAGGCAATCGCCCGGTCATTGTAGAGGGATGCAAACACCTCCTTGATGGCAGCAACGACATTATCCAGCCCACGCACATTCAGGAAGGTTTCTTGCTGCCCGGCAAAAGAAGCGTCTGGCAAATCTTCGGCGGTTGCAGAGGAGCGCACGGCAAACGAGGCAGTTTCACCGGAACCCGCCGCCAATTGCTGGTAAGCACCAGTAACGGCATCCAGCAGGGCTTGTGGTAAGGGTGCATCCATCAGCCAACCCCGGATGGTTTTACCTGCATCGGTCAGGGCATGGATGTCATCGACATTGAGGGTTGCCAACAAGGCATTGATGCGTTGGTCAAGGCCTTCGTATTGCAGGAAATCACGGTAGGCATGGGTTGTGGTTGCAAAGCCACCTGGCACGCTGACACCAACGTTTGCCAAGTTACTGATCATTTCGCCCAGGGATGCGTTTTTGCCACCAACAAGGTTGACATCGTGCATACCGAGCTGGTCAAACCACAGAATATAGTCAGCCATCGTGAGAACTCCTCATATTAAATTTTGGCCAGATCACAGGGGAGGTAGATTACCGAAAAAAGCAGGCAGGTGCATCTTTGTGGGACAACTGGAGGGGAAGAAAAGAGCGGCATCCCTAAAAGATGCCGCAAGCACCACAGTTAGCATGAGATAAACATTACGTGAATGTTTGATGTGCGCAAGCTTAACAAAGGGTTTCACTTTTATTAAAATCAATTGTTTCAATTTTTAGTATTGGCGTACACAATACTAAATACAAAAGCCATTGACCAAGCACCCAGGAAACCCGATGCACTACTACAAACAAACCCGTTACAAGCTGCTGCGTACTTTTTGTGTCGTTGCCCAAAAGGAAAACATCACCCATGCGGCTGAACAACTGCATATCAGCCAGCCGACGGTCTCGCTGCAAGTGCAGGCACTGGAACGGGAAATGGGCGAGAAGCTGCTGGAGCGGCGCGGCCCGAGTGTCAAGCTCACCCCGGAAGGCAAAGTCCTGTACCAACTGGTACAACCACTGGCAGCCGGGATTGACTCCCTGCGGGAAACCTTTGCCGCCAGCCTTGGCAAGATGGAGCAAGGTGAACTCAACATCGCCGCCGGGCAATCAACCTCGCTGTATGTGTTGCCGGACTATATCCAGCGCTTCAAGGAGGCTTACCCAGGCATCCGCATCAACCTGCACAATGTCGAAGGGCAAAGCGGCATGAAAATGCTGCTGGATGATCAGGTTGATTTGGCGATTGGCCCCTTGCTGCAAGTACCGGACAGCATCATTTACCACCCTTTTGCCAACTTCCATTCGATCCTGATTGTCCCGGAAGGCCACCCCCTGACTGACCAAGCCAGCATCAGCCTGGAAGACATTAGCCCCTATGGTTTGATCCTGCCCCCGAAAAACCAGAGTACCTGGCGCATGGTTGATACCGTGTTCCGCCAGCATGAAGTGCCTTACTCGGTCAGCATGGAGGCAGGCGGCTGGGAAATCGTCAAGAAATACGTGGAAATGGGGGTAGGCATCTCCATCGTCACGGATGTTTGCCTGACCGGGAAAGAAAAAATTGTCGGCATCCCGCTCGACCATTACTTCCCATCGCGCAATTACGGCCTGATTGTGCGCAAGGGCAAGTTCTTCACCCCGCAGGCCAAGCGTTTTATTGAAATGTTCGATGCCAACTTTTTCATGGCAGAAACCCTGGATGAACTGATGGATTAAGCTGGCAGGACAGGCCATGCATCTGCCACACTCACAGGCCACAGACACCTTGCAAGGAATAGTGACTTGGACAATACACGCGCCCCTGCCCCACCAACGCTGGGGGAAACCTGTCGTTATTGGCTTAAACTGGGCTTCATCAGCGTTGGTGGCCCTGCCGGGCAAATTGCCCTGATGCATACCGATTTGGTGGAAAACAAACGCTGGATTTCCGAACAGCGCTTTCTGCATGCCCTGAAGTATTGCATGCTGCTGCCCGGCCCTGAGGCTACCCAATTGGCGATTTACATCAATTGGCTATTGCATGGCATCGTCGGTGGCATCATAGCGGGTGTGCTATTTTTCCTGCCTGCCTTCCTGCTGTTGTCCTTGCTGGCAGGTGTATATCTGGCATGGGGGGATGTGCCTCTGTTAACAGGGCTGTTTTATGGCATCAAACCTGCGGTGGTTGCCATCGTTGTGTTTGCTGCGTGGCGGATTGGTTCACGCACCCTGAAAAGCGGCATCCTTTGGGGAATCGCTGCCTTATCCTTTATAGGTAGCCTCGTGTTCGGCATTGGCTTTCCGTGGATTGTGTTCGGTGCAGGGTTGATCGGCATCATTGGTGGTCAATTGCACCCTGCCGATTTTCAAGGCAATCCGGGGCATGGTTCCCAGCTTGCCAGCTATGGCGCTGCCGTGATTGATGACCATAGCCCCACGCCTACACATGCCCGGTTTTCGTGGCAAAAACTGGCCTTCATCCTGACAGCCTTCATCCTGATCTGGTTATTGGTCATGCTGGCTATACGTGGCACACTTGCGTTAGCGGACATGGGCAGCTTTTTTACCAAAGCGGCGTTCCTCACCATCGGCGGGGCTTATGCCGTGTTGCCTTATGTCTACCAAGGCGGGGTTGAGCATTTTGGTTGGCTGACAGGCCCGCAAATGATGGATGGCCTCGCCTTGGGGGAAACCACCCCTGGCCCCCTGATTATGGTGGTGACATGGGTGGGGTATCTGGGTGGCATTGCCAAAGGGGTGGCGGACAATCCGATAACCGCTGGTTTATTGGGCGCAAGTGTCGCGACCTTTTTCACCTTCCTGCCCTCCTTCCTGTTTATCCTGGCAGGCGGCCCCCTGGTCGAGGCAACCCGCAATGTACTCAAGTTTACAGCCCCACTGACCGCCATTACTGCGGCGGTTGTCGGAGTGATCCTGAATCTGGCAGTGTTCTTTGCCTGGCACACCTTTTGGCCTGATGGCACAGCGGCTGCCCCCTTTTCCGGGACATTTGAATGGTTTCTGGTACTGCTGACCAGTGCTGCCTTCCTCGCCTTGTGGAAATACAAGCAAGATGTCCTGCCTGTGATCGCAGCCTGCGCCTTGGCAGGGCTTGGGTATCGCTTAATAGGGTGACTGACCGCGCCCCATCAGGACAGGCGGTAATGGGGGGCTGCATTCCCCATCCTGACGAGCCGCTTGTTGCCCCTCAAGAGCGGTCGCCAAACAATTGCAGCGTTGCGCTTGGGTCATATCCAGCGGCAATAGTGAATTATACTGCCCGGTACGGTGCAACGCTTGCAAACCCCGTTCAAACAATGCGGACATGCGCTGACCATCGGGGTGGGTTTTGGAAAAGGCGAGATACATCGGGTCAGACATCAAGCTCCCGACTTGCTTGACCTTGCCATACAATTCCGGTTCGGTTGCCAGCAGATAGCGGGTCGGTACGGCACTAATCAGCACATAATCCACCCCAACCCGGTCAGCCGCAGCCAATTGCAGCAATTGCCGGTCGGATTTGGTGGTAAAAAAATTGATGTATGGGTTCTGCATCACATAAGAGGGGTAGGTATAGTTGCTGGTATAGCCAACGCTCTTCCCCTCCAGCCCCTGCACATTGACATCGCTGTTTTGTGAAGAAATATGCGCAAATACCCCAACTTCCTCACAAAACAAGGGTGTCGAATGCCAATAAAACTGATTCCGGGTTTTGTCGTTAATGGAGACATTAAAACACCCGACGGTCAAACCAGTAGCGGTATAGTGCAGGCAACGGGCAAAGGGGACAGTCACAAACTCAACATCCACGCCTTGGGTTTGAAACGCGGCACGGACAATATCCACAGAGAAACCGACTGGATTGGCAGAGCCATCTTGCTGGTAGGAATAAGGAGCCCAGTCATCCTCGGCAGCCATTTTTATCGTTTCTGCCCACGCCGACACACCTGATGACAGGAATACCCAGCAACACAACGCTTGCAGAATTTTCATATTGAACTCCCTCTATCCTGCCCAACACCACACCATGTCAGTGTATAGGCAGCCATCATACAATTTTTGCTCCCCCTTGGGAGCCAAGCGCCTGCCATACGGACACGACAAGCCGCCCGCTGGGGCATTAACTTTTATTACTCCCTGATTAGACGTATGGCAAGACTACACGGTTTTATTTTTACTTAAATATTCTCCAGATTAACCGTGGCAGCCTAAATAACCGTTGACTGCCCATCTATTTTGTCAAAAAAACAATCAACTCTTTCACATGACCGTCAAAAAACCGTAACATGGGCTGTCGTTTGTAATCAGGATGACATATCTGCCATGCTAGCATCCGCCCACCCCTAACCGATGGTGTCGATGAAAATGAAAAAGCAGATTTTATGTGTCGAAGATGAAGCTGCCATCCGCAAAATGATCCGCTTCACACTTGAGCGGGAAGGCTATAGCGTACTGGAGGCAGAGCATGCCTTTGCTGCACGCGAAATTGTTGCCAACCAAACCCCCGACCTGATGCTGATTGACTGGATGTTACCCGATCTGTCAGGGCCGGAACTGATCAAACGCTTCCGCAAAGATGAAGTGACCCGCGACATCCCCATCATTATGCTGACTGCCCGTACTGAGGAAGAGGATGTGGTGCATGGCCTGGATGTCGGGGCAGATGACTATTTATCCAAGCCCGTCTCCCTGAAAACCCTGACCGCCCGGATCAAGGCACTGCTGCGCCGCTCAGAGGGTTTCACCACCCGTAAAGTCCTGCTGGCAGGACGTTTGCACCTTGACCTGGACGCACATCAGCTCACCATTGATGGGCATACCATTCATCTGGGCATTACTGAATACCGGATGTTGGAGTTTTTCATGAAGCATCCGGGGCGGGTATACTCCCGCGCCCAATTGCTCGATTTTATTTGGGGGCAAAACACGTATATTGAAGAACGCACGGTGGATGTGCATATTTTACGGCTACGCAAAGCCCTCAAGCAGCAGGAAGCAGACCAATGCATCCAGACCGTGCGGGGTGCGGGCTATCGGTTCTCGGAGGAACCTGTGAATGAGTCATGACTACTGGGCGATAGAAATACGCCGCCTGTTCGGAGCCATTCTGGTCGGTTTGCTGTTTGGCTATATTTCCGGTTCCTGGCTCATCAGCTTGCTGCTGGTCAGTGGTGGCTACATTGCCTGGGTATTGTTCAAACTCCGCGAGCTGCAAAACTGGCTGGTTGCTGGGCAACCTGCTGACACCATGCCCGACAGCGATGGGGCATGGGAACAGATCACCTATTTGGTACACCGCAGCAAGCAAAAAAGCAAAGCACGCAAAAAAAAGCAACGTGAGCTGCTGGATCGGCTCAACAGCGTCATGGCAGCCTTGCCAGATGCCACCATCCTGCTCACCCAGGAACACGTTATCCAGTGGTCGAACCGGGCAGCAACCCAACTGTTGAATATCAAGCCCCAAACGGACTGGGGACAACGCCTCGACAACCTGATCCGCATCCCGGAGCTGTCTGCCTTGCTCGAATCGGGCGATGACAAGGAACTGCGTTTTACCTCCCCCCGTGATGAAACTGTCACTTTATTGGCACGACTCTTGCCGGTACAGAAGAACCTGGTCTTGTTCAATGTGCGCGACATTAGCCAGCGCGTGCATCTACAGGAAACCCGCAAGGCCTTTTTTGCCAATGCCTCACACGAATTACGCACCCCGCTCACGGTATTGGCAGGCTATCTGGAATTGTTTGATGGCGACCCCGGTTTGCCAGACTACCTCGTACCTGCGGTACAACAATCCCGTGAGCAGGCTGACCGCATGCAACGCATCATCAGTGATATGCTGTTCCTCTCCAAACTGGAAAACGATGAAAAGCGCCGGGTCATAGAAACCGAGGTGAATGTCCCCAAACTCTTGCAGAATATGGCAAACGCCCTTCAAGCCACCATCGCCACCGACTCGCATACCTTCGGCATGGATCTCGACCCTAATCTGAAAATACTGGGTAACGAGACGGATATTATCAGCATCATCAATAACCTGACTGAAAACGCGGTCAAACATACGCCAGCCGAAACCCACATCCATGTCACCTGGCAACTGGATGCAACCGGGCAAGCCTGCCTTTGTGTCGAAGACAATGGCCCCGGCATTCCGGCACAGCACCTGGGACACCTGACTGAACGCTTCTACCGGGTCGATAAAGGCCGGACGCGGGACAAAGGTGGCACAGGGCTGGGCTTGGCAATCGTCAAACATGTGATGATGAACCACGGCGGGGTGCTCGACATCAGCAGCAAACCGGGCAAAACGCGCTTCATCGCCTGCTTCCCGGCAGAGCGGGTCGTGGATTAGCCCGTGCGCCCCCAGCCCTTTATCCTCGCCCTACCCCGCGCCCTGTTCTACGACCTGCTGCGGGGGGACATTACCTTGCGGGCGATGGGGCTGGTGTATACCACCCTGCTGTCACTCACCCCCTTGCTGGCCTTGAGCTTTGCGGTACTGAAAGGCTTTGGCGCACATACGCAAATGGAGCCGCTGTTGCGGCAACTGATGGCTCCACTCGGGGATAAAGCCGGGGAAATGACCCAGCAAATCCTCGGGTTTGTGGACAATATGCAAGTGGGGGTACTCGGTGTAGCAGGCCTGGTGATTCTGCTCTATACCGTCATTTCGCTGATGCAACAGATTGAGGATGCATTCAACCACCTCTGGCACATCCGGCAAGGGCGCTCGTTTTCCAGCCAATTCCGTGATTACCTGAGCATGCTGATGGCAGGTCCGATCCTGCTGTTTACAGCAGTTGGCTTATGGACTTCCCTCAATAACACGGCCTTCATGCATGCCCTTTCCAGCCATCCATTTTGGGGGAAACTGCCTGCTGCACTGCTGGGCATCCTGCCCATCAGCCTGGTGATTGCAGCCTTTACCCTCACCTATCTGTTAATCCCCAATACACGGGTCAGACCTTTGGCTGCATTCGGCGGGGCGGTATTTGCAGGCATTGTCTGGCAGGCAGGCGGCTGGGTATTTGCCTCCTTTGTTGTCAGCTCGGGGCAACAAACGGCGGTGTATTCGGTATTTGCCGGATTATTTCTCTTTATGCTGTGGCTGTATGTCGGCTGGATTATTGTCCTGACCGGCGCACGGCTGGCTTATTATATCCAGTTCCCCGATGCGGTTTACCTCCCCGGACAACCCACCCAAGCCAGCCCACAAACCCGCGAACTGCTGGCAATCCTGATCCTGCGCGAAATCGGGCAACGCTTCCTCACCGGACAAGAACCAGCCAGCCTGAATGACCTGCGCCAACGTTTGCCTGCCTCACGCTTCCTGCTGGGGCAAACACTGGATGAGCTGACCACTTATGGCATCCTCAGCCGGGATGATGGCAAACCTGCCCACTACCTATTACGGGTTGCCCCCGAAACATTGAGCCTCAACACGATTCGCCGCTGCATTTGGGAAGGTGACACTACTCAGCAGCAGCAAGCCCAATCAATCCAGGCAGCGGCTGGACTCAGAGGGGAATGGCTGGATAGCCCGGACACGAGCATACAGGCGCTGCTGGAACAGGAACTGCGTCATAAACCAGACAACTCAAGCTCAACGGGCTAGCCCAACAACGCCGGATGTGCGAGCATGGGGATCAGGAGGCAAGCATGCTATACTCGTCCTATCAATTCCCTGCATAACTGGATGCCCTGTATGCGTGATGTTTTTATCAATCCTTTCACTGATTTCGGTTTTAAGAAGCTGTTCGGGGAAGAGCCCAATAAGGACTTATTGATCAGCTTCCTGAACTCGTTGTTGCCGGAAAAGCACCAGATTCAGGACTTGGCCTACTCCAAAACCGAGTATCAGGGTGTCAGCAGTTCTGACCGCAAAGCAGTGTTTGACTTGAACTGCATCAGCAACACGGGCGAACGTTTTATTGTCGAATTACAGCGCGTCAAACAGACCTTTTTCAAAGACCGCAGCCTCTACTACTCCACCTTTGCCGTGCAAGAGCAAGCCAAACGCGGCGAATGGAACTACCGGCTGGAGGCTATTTATACGGTTGGCATCCTTGACTTCCTGATTGACGACCACAAAGACCGTGTGGTCTACCATGCCCAACTAAAAGATCAGGACAATGACCTGTTCTATGACAAACTGAATTTTATCTACTTGGTACTGCCGCGTTTCAATCGCCCACTATCCCATCAGATGAGTGTGCAAGAAAAATGGCTGTACGTGTTCAAACATCTACCTGAATTGGAAACAATGCCCGCAGAACTGCATGAAGGCGTGTTCAGCCGCTTGTTCCAAATTGCCCAAATCGCTAAATACTCCCCCGAAGAGCGCGGCTATTACGAACATAGCCTGAAAGAATACCGTGACTACCAAAACGGACAGGACACGGTACGGGAGGAAGGCAGGCAAGAGGGTGAGCTGCATGCCAAACAAAAAGCGGCTCAGCGCATGTTGGCCAAGGGCATGGATGTTGAAACGGTAGCAGAGTTGGTGGAATTGTCGGTGGAGATGGTCACGGAACTGGGAAAACCGGCATAGGAAAACAACTGTAAAATGAATTAGAAACCTTAACCAGGAACAACAACCATGACTGCCACACTGACACCCGAAACTCTCAAAGCCGCTTTTGCTGCCGGAACCATTGATACAGTCCTAGCCTGCCAAGTCGATATGCAAGGCCGTTTGATGGGGAAACGTTTCCATGCAGACTACTTCATCCACAGTGCGATTGAAGAAACCCATTCCTGCAACTACCTGCTGGCAACGGATATGGATATGCATACGGTTGATGGCTATAAGGCGACCAGTTGGCGGGCGGGTTATGGCGACTATATCATGAAGCCTGACTTGACGACCCTGCGCCGCGTTCCGTGGCTCGAAGGAACGGCACTGGTGCTGTGCGATGTGCTCGACCACCATACCCATGAGCCTGTCCCCCATGCCCCACGTACCATCCTGCGCAAACAAATCGCCAAGCTGCACGCCCAGGGCATGCAACCGATGATGGCGACTGAATTGGAATACTTCCTGTTTGACCAAACCTATGCGGCTGCCACCGCTTCCGGCTACCGCGACCTGAAACTGATCAATCCCTTCAATGAAGATTACAATATCCTCCAAACCACCAAGGAGGAGGATGTAACCCGTGCCATCCGCAATGGCCTGTATGGGGCGGGTATCCCGGTGGAGTGTTCCAAGGGCGAGGCTTCCGCCGGGCAAGGCGAAATCAATGTCAAGTACGCCGATGCCCTGACCACCGCCGATTACCATTCCATTGTCAAAAACGCTTGCAAGGAAATCGCGTGGTCTAAAGGCAAGGCACTGACTTTCATGGCAAAATGGGACTATGCTGCTGCGGGTAGCTCCTCGCATATCCACCAATCCTTGTGGAGCATGGATGGGAAAACGCCGCTGTTCTTTGACCCTGAAGCAGAACATGGCATGTCACCCCTAATGCGCCACTACCTCGCTGGGCTTCTGGCGCATGCCGATGAAATCACTTACTTCCTCGCCCCTTTCATCAACTCCTACAAACGCTTCCAAGCCGGGACATTTGCCCCGACCAAAGCCATCTGGAGCCTGGACAACCGCACGGCGGGTTATCGCCTGTGTGGGGCAGACAGCAAAGGTATCCGGATTGAATGCCGCGTGGGTGGGGCTGACCTGAACCCCTATCTGGCACTGGCGGCGCAATTGGCAGCGGGAATGTCCGGGATTGAGCAGCAACTGGAGCTGGAGCCGGAATTCAGGGGGGACGCTTACCTGACCACCCACATCCGCGAAATCCCCACCACCTTGCGGGCAGCCCTGGAAAAACTGGATGGATCGGTGATGCTGCGTTCAGCCTTCGGGGATGATGTGATTGACCACTACCTGCACACCGGACGCTGGGAACAATTTGAATATGACCGCCGCGTCACCGATTGGGAATTGTGGCGTGGCTTTGAGCGGGCATAACAAAGAATTAAAAAAGGATCAAAAACAACATGACTGCATTTGACTACATCATCGTTGGCGCAGGCTCGGCGGGCTGCGTCGTTGCCAACCGCCTGAGCGCTGACCCGGCGGTTTCGGTCTGCCTGATTGAGGCAGGCGGCAGTGACAAAAGCCCGTGGATCAAAATTCCGGCAGGGATTTTCGGCTTGTATGGCAACAAGAAATACGATTACACCTTCAAGGGTGTGCCACAAAAGCACCTTTATAACCGCTGCATGATGGTCAACCGGGGCAAGGCTCTGGGTGGTTCCAGCTCAATCAATAGCATGGTCTACATCCGGGGCAACCGCAATGATTACGATGGCTGGGCAAAACTCGGCTGCACCGGCTGGTCGTATGCCGATGTATTGCCCGTGTTCAAGCAACTGGAAAACAACCTTGCCGGGCAAAGTGCCGCCTATCACGGCTTCAGCGGGGAGTTGAAAGTCAGCAAACCGCAGGATGCCACCCCCTTGGCACACCGTTTTGTGGCTGCCGGACAGGATGCCGGTTTGCCGGAAAATACCGATTTCAATGCCGAATCACCTTTTGGCCTAGGGATTTATAACGTCAACCAGGATGAGGGCAGACGGGTCAGCAGCTATACCGCGTTTGTCGAACCGATCCGCCAGCGCCCCAACCTGACCGTGATGATTGAAACCGAAGTGGCCTCACTCGTCATCGACGGGGCACGGGTAACAGGGGTGGCAGTTGAACACGCAGGCAAGCAACAAGTATTGGTATGCCGCCGTGAAGTGATCCTCAGCGCCGGAGCCATTGCGTCCCCGCGCATCCTGCTAGCCTCCGGTATCGGCAACCGGGCGGAACTGCAAACGCTTGGCATCCCCTGTCAGCAGCATGTACCAGGGGTGGGTGAAAACCTGCAAGACCACGTTGACAGCATGGTAACGGTGCGCTCCAACCAGCCTGCCTCGATTGGCATTTCCTGGCAAACCCTGCTACCGCATGTGTTGCCTGCCCCACTCAAATACTGGTTGCAACGCAAAGGCTGGTGGACAACCAACTATGTCGAAGCTGGTGGCTTTGCCAGAACCCCCTACGCCGAAGCCGCCCCTGCTGGCAGTGCCGCTGCTGACCCGGACATCCAATTCCATTTCACGCCGATTTTCCGCAGCCATCGGGGGAAGAAGTTTGAATTCGGGCATGGCTATTCCGTCTTCACCTGCGTGTTGCGCCCGCGCAGTAAGGGCAGCGTCAAACTCGCCAACGACGGTACACGCAAAAACGTGCTGATTGACCATAACTTCTTTGCCGATGAGCACGACCAGAAACTGCTGGTGGAAGGCGTGAAAAAAGCCCGGCAGATTCTGGCTTCACCCAAATTTGCCGACATCCGGGGCGAAGAAATGGCTCCGGGTGTATCCATCCAAACTGATGAACAGATACTCGACTACCTGCGCCATACCACCACCACCGTCTACCACCCCGTTGGAACCTGCAAAATGGGCGTGGATGAAATGGCAGTAGTCAGCCCGCATGACCTGAAGGTCAAGGGCATGGACAACCTGCGGGTAATCGACGCTTCCATCATGCCAACACTGGTCAGCGGCAATACCTCCGCCCCCAGCATGATGATCGGGGAAATGGGCGCTAGAATGGTGCTGAGGGGGTAGTCAAGACTTGCCGATCACCCCACCGGATACACCGGAATAAACTTCGCTGGCATCCCCGTCGGGGCAATCTGTGGAGCCCATGCATGCCCATATACCACTTCATAGGTGGCGGGGTATAAGCCATCCGCTTGCCGGAAGTGTTCATACGCCTGATAAAACGCCTGCATCCGTGCCTTGCCGGTCAAGCCCCGGTTGCGTCCGGCGGTGGCATTGTTTGCGCCAATCGCCTTCAGGTCAGCCAACAGGCCACGCACTTCCCGGTAAGTCAGGGTGATGGTTTCCATATCCACCACCGGGTCACGGAAACCTGCCGCCAGCAAGGCATCGCCCACATCATGCATATCGGCAAACTGGCTGGTGTGGGTATAGCCATCCACTTGCGCCCAGCTTGCTCGCAATTCTTTCAAGGTATCGGGGCCAAAGGTACTAAACATCAATAGCCCCTCCGGTCGCAGCACCCGTGCAAACTCGCGGAACACAGCAGGCAAATCATTGCACCATTGCAACATGAGATTGGAAAGAAGCATATCGACCGCAGCATCTTGGAACGGCAACTGCCGCGCATCAGCACAGACCCCGAGTGGTTTGCGTAACCAGCCACCCTGCTGACGGGTCTGTTCGACCATTGCCAACGCCATATCCACACCAATAACTTGCGCCTTCTTATAACGCTTCAACAGGTGCGCACTCATCGCCCCAGTCCCACAGCCTAAATCCAACACTCGCGCCGGTTGCATACGGATCAGGTCAAGACGCTCCAGCAAACGCTTTCCGATTTCACGCTGGATAAAGGCGGCTGAATCATACGTCTGCGCTGCTCGCTCAAAACCCAAACGGGTTTTCTTCCGCTCTAGCCAATAGGCTGTGGCTGTCAGGGTTGGACTTTCGTTGTTAACACTCATCCATAAATCTCCCCACCAATGCCATAAACTCATCCGGGTGTGTCACAAACGGCACATGTGCAGCCTTAGGTAACACCTCAACCCGGTGATACCCCAACTCACGCAAACCAACCGCCACACTAGTGGGGATCAATTTATCGAGTCGCCCTAATAGCCACAAACACGGCTGCTGTACAAGGTGCTGACGGAAATCAGCCGTGCGCAAAATTTCCAACCCATCCTCTAAGGCCTGCAAAGCAGCTGGGTGTGCCAGCACCGCATCACGTAAAGCATGCACGGCTAGCGGGTCACTACGCACCCCCATGAATTGCAAAGCAAAAAAACGTTTAACGGTAGCGGCATAATCCTGTTGTAAATCGCTGGCAAAACCTGTCAGCACCGGATCTGCCAACCCATGTGCCCACGTATCCCCTGCTACAAAACGTGGTGTGCTGGCAACCAGCACTAACCCCGCCACCTTGTTTGGGTAAGCATGTGCCAATGCCTGTGCCACCAGCCCGCCCAGCGACCAGCCCATAATCAGGGCATGCTCAGGAATATGCGCGGCAAGCTGCTCAACCACCTCATCCAGCCTCCCCATACGCACTGACAAGCTATGCCCGTGCCCGGGCAAATCCAGCCAACTGACACGTGCACGTGCCTCCAATTGCGCCCGCACGGGTTGCCACACGGATTGGTTCATACCCCAGCCGTGCAAAACCACCAGCGGTCGGCCCTGTCCAGCGACGGTGCTAAAAAGTTGCGACAATTCTGTTCCTTTCACGCTATCATCGTACCCGCGTATATTAACAAGCTATAATGGATCCACTGACCATGCCTTATGCCCTGACTGTATTAGCCTACTTGCTCGGCTCAGTTTCGACCGCCATCATTACTTGCAAACTGATGGGCTTGCCTGACCCCCGCACGGTCGGCTCGAACAATCCCGGAGCCACCAATGTCCTACGGGTCGGAGGCAAGAAGGCCGCCATGATTACACTCCTTGGCGACATGCTCAAGGGATTGCTGCCTGTACTGCTAGGGCAGGCCTTGGGTTTAAGCTATGGCTGGTTGTTTGTGATAGGATTCTCAGCCTTTTTAGGGCATCTGTTCCCGCTGTATTATCGCTTCAAGGGCGGCAAAGGTGTGGCAACAGCCCTAGGGGTTTATTTCGGCATCCACCTCTGGGCAGGAGTCGCCATTGCCTTGATTTGGTTATTTGTTGCCAAAGTCCTGAAGATTTCCTCGTTGGCTGCCTTGGTAGCCACCTTACTGGCTCCGCTTATCTTCTTTCTGTTCACCCACAGTGGGGGGCTAGCTTTGGGGATGGTGCTGATGACAACGCTTATTTTTTGGCGACATGAGTCCAATATCCGTAACCTCCTCTCCGGCAAAGAAGGAGCAATCCAACTCAAAAGCCAAAACACCGACCACGACTGAACGCTCAGGCATGGCAAATTTCCATACCCATATTACATTTGCGGCAGCAGGCTCCGGCCTGCTGTCCGTGCTATGCCTACAAGTCGGGCTGGTCGGTCAGCAGGATGCCTTGATTCTAGCATTAGTAGGCACGATTGGCGGCATCCTACCTGATGTTGATCTGCAACGCGCCTACCCCAGCCGTATTATGTTCTCGATGCTAGGGATATTTACCGCTTTCTTGATGGTGTTTTCCCTAAAGCACGAGATGTCGATCATTGAGTTATGGTTGATTGGCATTGGCACATTTATCGGTATCCGTTTTATTTTTTGGGAAGTATTCCACCGCTACACCAGCCACCGAGGTTCGATCCACTCGCTCGTGGCTGCCTTGTTTGCAACCTTTGCCACCACAGCAGGCAGCTTCCACCTGCTAGGCAAGAACGACTTTATTTCTTGGCTGATTGGCCTGTTCCTATTTATGGGTTTCATCCTACATTTGGTGTTGGATGAAATTTACAGCGTCGACTTCATGAACTACCGCATCAAGCGCTCGTTCGGCACAGCCATCAAAATTATTGAACCCAGCAAACCCGCCAAAGCCGCCTTCATGATTGGCATGACGTTTGTTGTTTGGTTCGCCACCCCTAGCGAACAACGCTTTTGGGATACCCTCACCAGCCCGCAAACTTACCAAATCATCGCCGCTCGTTTGTTACCCTGATCGATTTGATCGATTATCTTCGTTTCTTGATAGAATCCGCTTATCGGTTTTATCGATACTTTTGACCGGTTTTTGTTACAATTCCCTTATCGTGGCTAAAATAAAAAAATACACACTAGGCATTTTCCAACCGTAAACACTAACTAATTGATAAAAAACGGGGTTTTACTATGTTTACAAAAATTCACTTGTTCAAGAAGCGCGACTACGTGTATGTGGCAGTGGCTGCATCTATCATTGCAGGCGGTATTGCTATCGCCAATACCCAAACGGCGAAAGCTCCTTTGCAAAACAGCATGGTGGCTTATGTAGTCATGACCGACCCACAAGGCAAAGAAGTTCTTGAACCAGCGACTGAAGTGGAGCCTGGTCAAACCGTCGAATATGCACTCACCTATGAGAACGTCGGTAGCAATGCTCTAAAGGACATTATTGTCACTGGCCCTATTCCGAAAGTAACATCTTACCTCGCCAAGAGTGCCCATACAGAAGCCAAAGCCAAACTGCAAGTCAGTATTGATGGCGGCAAGACCTTTGAGGGCGAGCCGGTCAAACGTATGGTCAAAGATGCCTCTGGGAAAAAAGTCGAAAAAGTTATTCCACCCAGTCAGTACACCCATGTGCGTTGGCTGATGCAAGAACCACTGAATGCCGGTGATGTGAAAAACTTTGCATACCGCTCAGTTGTTAAATAACCACTCCCTACCCCAATTAGTCATTAATAAAAACAAGAGAGAGTCAACTCATGCCTTTAAATAAGAACAAACTTAGTCAGATTTGCGCGGGAGCTTTACTGGCAGGTGGACTAGTCACCTGCGTTGCACCCGTTGTCGCTGCCACGGCTGCTGGCACTATGATTAAGAACTTGGCAACTGTCACTTATGAAGATGTCAATGGCAACCAATACTCCGCCCAATCCAATGAAGCGGTCATCACCGTCAAGCAAGTTTACTCCGCTGAAATCGGTGTAGATACCGCCAAGACCGCCGCTGCCGGTCAAGTTATTTACTCACAACACACCCTGACCAACACCGGTAATGGTGAAGATACATATACCATCAACGCCAGTAACTTTGGTACAGATGATCTTGATTCCAGTAGCATCAAAGTTTACATCGATAGCAATGGCAACGGTTTGGCCGATGCAGGTGAGCAAGAAGTACCCGCAGGTGGCACACTTACCCTGACCGCCGGTCAGAGCGTTGAGCTGGTTATGGCGGTTTCTGTGCCCAATACCGCTACTCCGGGCGACGAGCTGGGTGTGAAATTGACTGCCACCACGGCTAATGGCACGGTCAATGACTTGACCGGCACAAACGGGCTAGATGGTGCAGAAGAGACCAACCAAACGTGGATCACCGTATCCAACAATGCTGTCCTGAACTATACCAAGTCGGCGGTACTGGATGCAGCCAATAACCGCATCACCTATACCTTGACTGTCAGCAATACCGGCAACCAAGCGGCGACAGGCGTAAAAATCTATGACGCATTCCCCGCCGGTACAACCTATGTAGCCGCATCAGCAACTGCTTCTGGCTTACTGGTAAGCAATGGCGATGTACTGCCTGACATGCAGGCCTTAAACGAAGCCACTGGTATGGACTTGAACAGTGATGGTGATGCGACTGATACTGGTCTACAAGGTATCTATGCAGAGGACAGCTCTATTGCCCCCGGTCAAACCGTCAGCCTAAGCTTTACGGTTGAATACAACCCGGCTACCTTTAACAATAATGCGATCCCCGGCTCTGCTGGCGATGTCATCAAGAACAAAGCCTATCTGACGGGCGATTTGGATGGCAACCCCGGTACAACTGAACAGCCTATCCCAACTAACCCAACCCAAACTACCTTGCCGCAAACCTACTCGATCGATACCGACGATACAGGCGGTGGCACAGGTTCAGGTACGGACACCAGCAATAACGGTGCGGACGATACCAATGATACAGACGATGACCAAGTGGTTGACCAAGCTTCATCAGGCTCCACTGTCCTGTTCAATGTTGTCCTGACCAATACAGGTACTGGCCCAGATACGCTGGAGCTGGCTATCGACAAAGGTTCATTCCCAGCAGGCACGACCTTCACCTACTGGAATGCCGCTGGCACTGTCCAGTTGACGGACACCAATGCTGAAGCCAGTGTTGATAGTGGCCTGTTGGCAGCCGGTGAAAGCAAGACCATCATGGTCAAAGCACAACTGCCAGCTGATGCCAGTGGTAATAATGGTGGCGCAGGCTATACTGCAACCCTGTCCGCAACCTCTGCCAACGACCCAGCAACCACACCAGCCACCGATACAACTGACCTGAAGTTGGGTAGTATTACCTCCCCGGGTGCAGACATTAAGGATGCCGGAGGCGCAGCAACACCGGGCGTAAACACAGATGATCTGGGTGCAGTCCCCTACAATATTAACGACGGCACTAATCCGGGTACACGGATTACCTATGCTGGTACAGTGGGTGGCACGGTCACTATCCCGTTCTACATCGACAATGATGCAGGCTCCTCTGACTCGTTCCAATTAAGTGCAGGCAGCTCTTGGAATGGCACTGCGGTTGGTAGTTTGCCAACGGGCTGGACTGTCCAGTTCTTCAAGGGTGATGGTGCAGGCCAACCAACCGGCACACCGCTAACCAGTACCGAACTGTTGCCCGGTGGCTCAGCCAGTAAAGAGTACATAGCCGTTATCACTATCCCAAGCGACCCAGCCTACGCATTGGCTGATTATGTGGCAGATAACAACGGCTCACCCGCATCGCTAGAAAAGATGGATGCCAACGGTGACGGTGATGGCGACCAGCCTATTTTTATCCGCATCGTATCATCCAATAGTGGTGCATCCGACATTATGCTGGATGCAGTCGATGTTACATCCCAGCGTCAAATCGCCTTGACACCTCCTGGCAGCAATCAAATCCAACCCGGTGGCTCAGTCGACTACGTGCATACCTTGGAGAACACGGGGAATACTAAAGAAACACTGGA
Source organism: uncultured Thiothrix sp. (assembly GCA_964293005.1). Taxonomy (GTDB): domain Bacteria; phylum Pseudomonadota; class Gammaproteobacteria; order Thiotrichales; family Thiotrichaceae; genus Thiolinea. Next base: position 147,528 of record CAXYXW010000004.1, on the reverse strand, counting down.
GTTGAGCACCACAAACTCAGGTGCAGGCGCTGGCTGGAATAACACCATCATGGTTGATACCAATGGCGATGGCACACCAGATAAAACCTTGGCACAACTGGTTCCGGGCACGGATGTAATCAAAGGTGTCGATGCAGCAGGCAACCCTGTTGACATCGTTGTTACTGATGCGGATTTGGATGGCTTGCCTGAAGTCACCCTGCCTGCGGGTGTGTCATTTGTCATGACACCGACTGTCTATGCACCTAGCGATGCAGCACCGGGTACTAATGACATCCTGACCATCACAGCAACTAACACTGACCCTGCAACTAATGCGCCGGATGCCAAAGTGGAGGACGTGAGTTCCGTCATCCTTGGACAGGTTCGCCTGAACAAAACGGTCGCGTATGACGCAGCTTGTGATGGCACTGCCGACACCCCGTTTGCCGCTAACCTGACCGCTGAAGTTGCTCCAAACCAATGTGCTATCTGGCAGATCGTTGCAGAAAACCAAGGTGATGCCAATGCGCTGAACGTGATCATCCGTGATAACGTCCCAGCCTACACCACCTTTGAAGCAGGCAGCCTGCGTTATGCCTTGGGCACAATCAATGCGGGTAACCCATTGGCGACCCTCACCGATGCCGCTGCTGATGACGCGGGTGAACGGGTAGGCGATGACATTAGCTTCTTTGCAGGCACAGGCTCCACGCCAGCAACGAGCAAAGGCGGTACACTCGTACCCGGCCAAATCGCAACTGTCCGCTTCAGCACCCGAGTAGAATAAGCCCTACTCAAGACGCACCTTCGTGTCAACCGGCCTCCCCTGATGTGGGGGCCGGGTTTATAATGACCAGATTGGGTCTGGCAGCATGACCACAACCATACTTGCAACGCACCAGAATTACAAAAATAACCAGGAGATGCATGCATGTTACGCACTTTAACGGCGTTGATGCTCTTCATGCTCATCAACGCATTCTCTTACACCCAAGCAGCCACTCCGGCAGGTGTACGGATCACCAACCAAGCTGAGGCGAGTTATTTTGATACCCGCACTGGTCAAGTTGTACATTTAGTTTCGAACATTGCCTCCTTGGTAGTTGCCCCTTTACTGGCTGTTGAGCAAAACCAGGATCAGGTGCAACCGGCTGCTATCGGCGAACCCGTTTATTTCCCTCATACCATTGTCAATACGGGTAACAAGGCAGATTTCTACATTTTGAATGCAGAAAACCTGACCGGGGATAATGGTGACCTACAAAACATCAAGATTTATGTGGATGAGAACGGCGACGGGCAAGTAAACCCCGGTGAACGCGAACTCACCAAAACCGAGTTAATGGAGCCTGGTGACCGCCTCCAGATCGTGGTTGTTGGCACAGTACCCAACAATAGCAATAACGGCGACCAGCTCAGCATCAAAGTAACGACCACCTCGACCAATGACACTACCGTCAAAGACAGTGACACCAACACTGTTAATATCAAGGACGGAGCCATCCTACGGATTAGCCGGGTCGGTGATGTGGATTGCCAGGTTGAAATGAAAGTGAATGACCGTATGTATTACGAAGTCAGCTACACCAACGTTGGCAACAAGCAACCTGATGAACGCACCATCAACGTTAGCGGTGCGCCTGTCAAAGGCATATTGATTGAAGAATCCATTTCTGCTTATTTCAATCTGCTGAAAGACCCTGAATTTTTTGTAGCACCCACCCAAGGTCTCCGGCTAGTGGCAGATGCACTCGGCAACTGGCAGGAATATACCGCCTGGGATGGTTCAAGCCCTATCAGCAAGCTGGGGGTTTTAATGCCTGCGGCTTATATGAAAGCCCACCAGAGTGGCAAATTCGGCTACACCCTGAGTGTGGCTGCCTTACCGGAAAAAACCACCACCATTAACCAGCAAGCCTTTATCGACCTGAATGGTGATGGGCGTAATGATTTCCAAAGCAATACCAGTTGCAATACCCTGGAAAAGAACGAACCGATCATTAAAGACCGTGATGGTCAGGATATTGATGGCACGGTATTTGACTCAGCCGGTTTGAATGGCGTAGCCAATGCCAAGATTGAGTTGTACTCACTGGTGGACAATAGCCTGATTGATACGGCGTATTCTGATGCCAACGGGCACTTCAGCTTCACCACCAAAAAGGCAGGGCAGTACTACATCAAAGTACTGCCACCCGCGACCCACACCTGGTCGTCCGCTCATGCCCCTACACACTTCACCACCTATCAGGTATCACAAGCAGCCTATGGCGTATACGGCTATCAGGGAACCAGTGGCACAGCCGGTGTGCTGAATGTCATCACGGCTACCACGGGTCTAGTGCTGGACATACCCGTTGACCGTGCTTCAGCCAATGGTGAAATTGCGATTGAGAAGCAGGCATCCACAACCGCCGTCGGAATCGGCGAATTGGTGTCCTATACCGTCAAAATCCGCAACGTGTCCGGGGAAGACCTGTACGCAGCTTATATCCATGACACCTTGCCTGCTGGCTTCAAGTACGTCAAAGGCACAGCCAAAATTGGCAGCAACTTTACCCAGCAGCCAGAAAGCACCCCGGCAGCCGATGGTACACGCCTGGATTTCCGTATTGGTGATTTCCCGGCTGATACAGAAGTTGTACTCACCTACCTGACACAGGTAACAGCGCTTGCCACCAGCAGTAACGGCATCAACACCGCCCATGCCCAAGGCAATACCATTTCCGGTGTCCAAATCAAGTCACCTGTTGCCAGCGCACAAGTTGCCGTCAAGCAAACGGGTGTACTGTCTGACCGCGCCATCCTGTTTGGGCGGATTGCACTGGAAAAAGGCTGCCCGGTCGGGACAGAAGAACAACAGACCAATGGCTACCCCTTGGCAGGTGTGCGCCTCTATATGGAGGATGGCACGTATGTGATGACCGACATCAATGGTCAATACAGCTTGTATGGCTTGCCTGCCGGTGTACATGCCCTGAAAGTGGACATGCATACCGTCCCGCAGGGCTTGCAGTTCAATATTACCGATGCAGCCCAGGCAGGCGACCCCGATAGCCGCTTTGTTGACCTGTTGCCCGGTGATTTCTACCGTGCTGACTTCACCGTCGCCTGCCCACAAGCAGAGCCACGCACCATTACGGAATGCACCGAGCCAAAACCTGTGGCGGTCGTGGAAGATGCCCCTGTGCAGACCACCCAACAAGTACAACAGTGCGAACAAAAACCTGTGATGCGCACCGAAACCAAGTTGGTGACTCGCACGCTCAACAACCCAGTCGCTGCCATCCATTTTGACTCCGGCAAGGCCGTGATTACCCCTGAGTACGTTGCCAAACTGAATAAACTGGCAACCATGACCAAGGACAAACAGAACGTGCGCTTCAAGTTTGTTGGGCATACGGACAACGAGCGCCTGAAACCGGATACCAAGGCCAAATTCGGCACCAACCAGGGTTTATCTGAGGCACGTGCCCAAGAGGTGGCTGAGTTTATCCTGAAAAATCTGGCGATCAAAACCCAGATCAGCGTTGAAGGCAAAGGTGAAACCCAACCCATCGCCAGCAATGCCACCCCCGAAGGGATGGCAAAAAATCGCCGGGTCGAACTGGTCTTGCTCTATGACGAAAACACCGAAACGCAAGTGAAGGACATGCAGCAGGTATGCAGCACCAAGACCGTGCTGTTGGATACCCCAGCCAGTGGCAAGAAAAGCAAACGTGCGACTGCCGCTGCTGAAAAGCCCGTCTGCACAACCCGCACCGTCACTGACCACAACCCGGTGATTGCCGCCTTGTTGGCTGCCAGCAAAACCACTGCCAAGGGTTGGAATAGTGAAATTGACGGTCTTGACCCCGCCAATACGGAAAACCTGAAAAACCTGGCACGCTTTGCTGACAAGAACGGTGACATCTCCAATGGCCTGATGGAAGCCCATCGCCAGCAAGTGAAAAACATGCAGGAGAACTTCGCCCAGGAGCAGTCCACCAAAAACGGCGTGGAAGAGAAAGAACCCGCTATCCCGAACCCGAAAGAGGTGGTCAAAATCATTACTGGTGAGCAAGCCAAAGCCGGAACCTGGTTGTGGCCTCTCGGTGATACCAGTCTGGATGGGCGCTTCATGGTGATCGTGCGGGCGGATGTTGACCCAACCCTGACCGTCAATGGTACGGTTGTCCCAACCACCCAGCTGGGTGAACAGATCGTCAACAAGAAAGAAAAGGCACAAGTACTGGCATGGTACGGTGTCGACTTGACTGAAGGCGAAAACGTCCTGAAAGTATCCGCCAAAGACATGTTCGGCAACGAGCGGGTACTGGCAGAGAAAACGGTTAAACGCCCTTCAGCAGGTGTTGCCATCAAGATCAAGGCCGATGGTACATTGACCGCTGACCGGGGACGCTCCACGGTTCCTGTCAATATCGAAATCCTCGACATCAACGGCTACCCTGCCAAAGGCACTTACTTCCTGACGCTGGAAGCCAGCGATGGCACGTGGGCAGAACCGGACATCCAGGACAAGGTTCCGGGGCATCAGGTCAAAGTGACCAATGGCCTGCGTACTGTCCACCTCCGCAGTTCCGCGCACAGCAGTGAAATCAAGCTGCGTGCCTCCACCGGAACCATGCAGAGTGAAACCGACCTGAGCCAGGTGGCTGAACTGCGCCCACTGGTTGCGATTGGCCTGGTGGACATCCGCGCCCATAAAGGCTACCGCGATGGCTACGAAAACCTCGGTCTGAACCAGTTGGACAAGACCCAGGAAGGCACCGAAGTCAGTGGTCGTGCTGCCGTATTCATGAAAGGCAAGGTACGCGGTGACATGCACCTGACACTGGCCTATGACAGTGAAAAGGACAAGGAAGCCGAACTGCTGCGGGATATTGACCCAGCTGAATACTACCGTGTGTACGGTGACTCGTCCATGCGTGGGTTTGAGGCACAAAGCCGCAGCAAGCTGTACGTGAAGCTGGAAAAAGACCGCCACAGCGCCATGTGGGGTGACTACATGACCGACAACGAAACCAACGGTGCAGATATTGCCCGCGCTTCCCGTACCCTGACCGGCCTGAACGGTATCTATGACAATGGCAAAACCCGCCTGCAACTGTTCGCTGCCGAACAGGATAACCTGCGTGGCTTCGAAGAGATTCCCGGTAACGGCACTGCCATGCATTACCAGTTGCAAGGCACACCCATCGTGCGCAACTCGGAAATTGTCGAAATCATCACCCGTGACCGTGCCAATATTGGCCTGATCGTCAAGACTGAAAAGCTGGAACGGTTCCGTGATTACTCGCTGGATGATGTCACCGGGCACATGAGCTTCCACCGCGTTATCCCAACACTGGATGATGCGTTGAACCCCATGTCCATCCGCATCACCTATGACCGTGTTGAGCAAGGTGAAAACTACCTGGTCGCCGGGGTACGCCTGCTGCACCGCTTCAGTGATGAGCTGAGTGTGGGCGCAAGCTACACCAAGGATGACCACGCGACCGCAGGCCATACCATCGCTGGGGTGCATACCGAATACAAGACAGCCGATATGCAGATCCAGGCCGGTATTGCCCAAATGGAACATGCGGATGGTAGCGAAAGTGGTCAGGCCATCCGTATCCAGGCCAGCAAGAAGTGGGATAACAATGCCCGCACTGAAATCACTGCTGCACAAGCGGATGCAGGCTACACCAATACCACCAGCGGTGTTGTTGCTGACCGCCGTGAGCTGAAGCTGAGCCATCAGCAAAAGCTGGGCGATAGCATTGAAGGCAAGGTTGAGTTGTCGCATAGCGAATCCCTGAGCACCGGGCAGGAGCGCCAGACCGCAGAAGTCAGCGCGACCACCAAACTGGATGATTGGCGGCTGAAAGGTGGCGTGCGCCATATCCGCCAAGCGGATGAAAATGGTGAAGAAGCCATCAATACCGCCCTGGTCGGGGTGGAGCGCAATATCGAAGTCATGGGACGTAAAGGCAGCGTCAAGGCCGAATACGAGCGTGAAATCGGTGATGCTGACCGCCAACGCGCCAGTATCGGTGCAGACCTGCAACTGACCGACAAAACCAAGGCCTATATCCGCTATGAACAGGCAGACCAACTCGCCAGCGGCACATTGGCAGGTGCAGTGGATACCCGCAATAGTCTGGTCGCAGGCGTGAAAGCCCAGGTATTGCCATCAACCGAGCTGTATTCTGAATACCGCATTGAAGGCGACATCAGCGGTGAAGATGTGGTGGCAGTCAATGGTGCAAAAGCCACCTTCGACCTGGAGAAAAATCTGGTTGTCACCCCTGGGGTTGAATTCATGAACTACACGGAAGAATCCGGTAAGAGTGACAGCATTGCCGCCTCGGTTGGCATCCGTGATACCCGTGACGAAGATGCGAAGAAGATGCTGCGGCTGGAAACCCGCCATAGTGACGACGAAAAGTACTATGGGGTCAGCGGTACGTATGTGCAGAAGCTGGATGAAACCACAACGGTCATGGTGCAGGATGACTTGCGCTACCAGCAGTATGCAGACGGGCGTGAAGATGCCATGAAAAACACCCTGACACTGGCGGCAGCACACCGCCCGCAAGGGGATGGTAACTACAATGCACTGTATGCCTATAAATGGGACAAGGATGATGCCAATAAGACCGATACCCATATCCTCTCGACCCACCAGCATTACCGTGTGGATGAGGATCTGGATGTATCAGGCCGCTTGGGTGCGAAAAAGCAGACCCTGCAACATGCGGGCGGTGAACATGACTCCAGTGCGGCTCTGGCGGATGGACGTGCCCTTTGGGACATCAATGACCGTCTGAGTCTGGATGTGCATGGCGGCCTGCTTGCCACCAACGGTGCGGAGGAAACCCGCTATGCTCTGGGTGCTGGCTTTGCCTTCAATGTGCTGGATAATGTGCGTCTCGGTGCTGGCTACAACCTGCTGGGTTTCAATGACAAGGATCTCGACCCGGAAAGCTTCAATGCGCAAGGTGGCTATATTGGCCTGCAAATGAAGGCGGATGAAGCCCTGTTTGGCTGGCTCGAAGGGGACAAGCAGCAGGACTGCACACCCCGTTATATGGCTGAGCGGGAACAACAAGCCAATACCGCCGCCCAACAGGGAATGAAAGCCCCTGAACAGGATGACTGCAACAATAATAACAATGAACTAAAGGCCGCAGACCATGAGCAAAAACCTGTTGAATAAGATCAGCCGCCCCTTCCTGTTCCTGTTGGCGGTACTGATACTGGCTCCCATCCAGACGTGGGCATTGACAGCCGCCAATACCCTGATCAGGAACCAGGCCAGTGCCAGCTTCAAGGACGAAACCGGGCAAAGCTACAGTGTCACCTCCAATATGGTTGAGACACTGGTGCAACAGGTTGCCGGGTTAGACTTGGTACAAGACCAAAGCAAACGCGGCAGCATCGGCGGTACGGTGCAGTTCCCGCATGTCCTGACCAACGTCGGCAACGGGGATGACACCTTTACCCTGATGGGTACGGATGCCACCGGCGACCAATTCGACTTTGGCAGCATTAGCCTGTATGCCGACCTTGACCAGGATGGACAGCCGGATGACCTGAGCAGCCCGATCACGGACAGCCCCTTGCTGAAACCGGGTGAGAAGTTTGCATTCATTGCCGTGGTGACTGTACCGGGGACAGCAGTCTCGGGTAATCAGGGCAAACTGACCGTGGTCGCGACCAGCCACTTCACCAATACCTTGAGTGAGGCCAATACCGACACGGTGGTTGTCACTAACCAGGCGATTGTGGACATAACCAAGGCGATCAGTGCTACCGCAGGTTTGGCAGGCAGTGGGCCGTATACCGTGACCCTCAGCTATGAAAATATTAGCGCACTCAGTGCCACCAATGTCACGCTGATGGATGCGCTGCCCACCGGGATGACCTATGTTGCAGGCAGCGGGCGCTGGAGTGAAACCAGTGCAGCCGCCCTGACCGATGCCAACCCCGCAGACCTGCATACCGCCAGCAGCAGCACCTTGCGCTATTGTGCCTATGATGCCAGCTGCACCGGCTTGCCGGAATCTGCCAAGGATGCAGACAGCAACAGCACCAACCAAGTCACCGCCATCATCAATCAGGTCGCGGCGGGGGCACGGGGTTCGGTCAGCTTCCAGGTGATGATTGCTGCGGGTTTGCCTGCGTCTTGGCTGACCAATACCGGCGAATTGCAATACCATGATGGGGTTGCCACCCAAACCACCGATTCAAACCAGGTTGCATTCCAAATTATCCAGAACAGTGGGGTTGTCACCAATGGCAGCAATACCCTGTCCACGGATGGTACGGCAGAGCCGATTACGGTTGCTACCGTCAACCAGGGCGGCACAGTGGTGTTCAATGATTATGTATGGAATACCGGCAACGGTGAAGATAGCTTTGATTTGGCCTTATCCGGCAGCACATTCCCGGCAGGCAGCAGTATCCAACTGTTCCATGCGGATGGCTTTACGCCGTTGTTGGATACCAATGGCAACGGTATCCCGGATACGGGCAACCTCGATGCCGGTGAGGCCGCCAATATTGTCATCAAGGTACAACTGCCCGCCAGTGCAGTCGGTAATAACAGCGGGAATGGCTACCAAGTGACATTGACCGCCACTTCCTTCAAGGATGATACCCTGTCAAACCCCGCCCTGAACAAGCTGACGACCATTGCCTCCAGCCGCGTGGACATGACCAACAATGCCCTGTTGGGTGCACCGGCTGCATTGGGTACAGGCATGGGGCCAGAGGCCAACGCGGTCAGCACCAATACGGCTGCACCGGGGACAACCACCCGCTTTACCCTGTTCATCAACAATACCAGTAGCCGTACTGACAACTACGACCTGAGCGCCAGCACAGACAGCACCTTTGCCACCAAGGTCTTGCCTGCGGGCTGGAGTGTGAAGTTCGTTGATGACACCAATAAGGCCATCAGCAATACCGGCATTATTGCCCCGGCTAGCGGCAAACAGGTCTTTGTCGATGTCACTGTCCCTGCCAATGCTGCCAGTGCCACCACCTCCTTGTATTTCCGCGCCCTATCGCCGATCACAGCCGCAGGCGACATCAAACATGATGCGGTGACGGTCGGTGCAGCCACCGATGTGGTGCTGGAGCCAAATAACCAGGGACAAGTCTTGCCGGGTGGTACGGTAATCTATTCCCACTGGTTGACCAACCAGGGCAATATGCCACAAACCAATATCAGCCTGACCCAAACCAATTCGGCGGAAAACTGGGCATCACAATTATATGCGGATACCGATGGCAATGGCGTATTGAGCGGTGGCGATGCCCGCATCAGCACTGTTGCCAGCCTCGGTTCAGGTGAGAGTCTGCTTATTTTTGCCAAAATCTACGCACCGGCTACCGCCCCGATGGGGGAGGCCAACCTGACGACCCTGACTGCCAGCTGGAGTGGCGGTAGTGTTCAAGCCACCGACTTGACTACGACCAACCGCTCGGACATCGTGATTGTCAAGGAACAGGCATTGGATGCCACCTGTAATGGGGTTGCTGATTTCGCCTTTGGGCTAGGCGATTTTGATGCAAGCCCCGGTGAATGCGTGATGTACCGGCTGACTGCAACCAATACGGGTGCAGAAACCATGCAGAACGTGAAAATTCAAGATGCCACACCCGCCTATACCGTGTTCAACACCACGGGCGGGTTGCCACAACTCAGCCAAGGGGTCTTGGCAGCGCCTGTCACACAGGGTGGGCGTGGAGACGTGATTGGGGCAATGGGTACACTGGCACCGGGCTATAGTGCCACCCTGATTTTTGGTATTAGGATTGAATAAATAAAACTATCTCGTGAGACGGGGCATATCCGAACCTTGCTGATGCCAACGTTTGCTTTGCAAACCAGGCATCCGCAGGGTTTGGGTATATTCCCATACAGCCAACCATCATAAAAGAAGAACAATTATGCTAAAGACTGCCTTCACCCAATGGATACGCCTCGCGTTAGGGTCGTTTCTTATCTTGCTCACCCTATTCGGTCAGGCTGCTTGGGCCGCCTTGAATGTGCGCTACCAAGACAATATCCAGGGCGGTGCAACGCTGTTTGGTAACTCGTTCTACCTACAGACCAATGACTGGGATGGTGCATATCCCATTTTGCGGGCTGATGTCGATGGCGATCCAAGCACCAGCATTTCATCCTCCTCTGATCTAGTTTTGCCACCCGGTGCAACTGTCGTCAAAGCATTCCTCAGTGTCGAAACCATGTATGGGATCGTAGTGGGCAGTGCCGATTTTGATAGTGTCAAGTTCAAAACACCGGGGGGAAGCTATACCACCCTCAATACAGCGTCAACCGGGTATTTGACCCGCAATATCTTCAACGACGCACCCGGAACCGGCTCTGACCGCTATTACCGGCAAATGGTATTTGATGTCACCAGCTTATTACCAACCACCCCAACGGGAACTTATACCGTTGCTGACCCTTCGCCCCGAAATGACAATACGGCTGATGCTTACAACCAAATGGGCGGCTGGGCGTTAACGGTTGTTTACCGTAACCCTTCCGCCACCGCCCAATTCCGTAATATCACGGTAGCCGACAACTGGAACTTTTTTAATACTGCCGGTGAGTTTGTCAATGTCGACATCCCGAACGTCATTGTCCCATCATCCGGGACGGTAAATGCAGTGGTAGGGATGACCGGAACCTATGGCGACCCCTTATTGACTGACTATGTGCGGGTGGGCAATGCTGCCGGAGCCTTGACTGTCCTGACTGACCCAACGACCGGGCGCAATAATGATGCCTTGGACGGGTCGATAGGTTGGGCAGCCAACAACAACGTCTCTGCGGATGGTGGCCCCATCATTTCCGGCAACTATACGGCCCGTAACCCAAATACAGGCTTCTCCACCAACTACAGCGCCTATTATGCAACAACGGTCACTTCCGCCATGTATGATGCGGACATTTTCAATGCCACCGGAGCCATCCCCGCCAATGCCACCCCCATTACCGTGCGGGTGCAGCAGAATTCCGATGGTGGTGACTGGCTGATCAGCGGAACCTATTTCGTGTCGGTTGACGTACCTGCTGCGACCCTGACCAAAACCATGTCCCCCGCAACCGTCTCAGCCGGAACCAAGACTACCTATACCTTCACCATTGCCAATACTGCCCCTGGCAATGTTAACCTGACCGGCCTTGGCTTTACCGACTCGCTGCCCAGCGCCCTGATCGTCGCATCCCCAAACGGCGTAACCTTGAATAACTGCACGGGTGCAAGCGTTACCGCTGTCCCCGGAACCGGCTCGATCAGTGTGGGTGGCCTTAGTTTGGCAGCCGGGCAATCCTGTAGTGTTTCGGTGGATGCCATCAACAAAGATGGTTTTTCCAACGAAGACTGTGCCAGCAATCCAGCGGCCTTTACCAATGGCTCCAGCAATATCAACACAACCAGCGGACTGCTGCGCGTCGGTGTAACCGCCCAATGCTTGCTGGTAACACCCGTTGACCGTAGCGATGCACCGGCTGGCTATGGTGCTCCCACCCATACGATTGTTGCAGGCACTCGCTTGGGGGCAACCGTGACGACGGAAAACGCCGCCTACAACAGTGCCAATGCCGATGGGGATGTGGATGACGGCATCACGCTCCCGACCCTCACCCAAAACCAAACCTCAACCATCACCGCGACCGTTGCAGGTGCAGGCGGCTACCTGCAAGGCTGGATCGACTGGAATGGCGATGGTGATTTTGTTGATGCGAGTGAACAGATTGCTACCAACTTGCAAGATGGTGGAGCGTTGGATACCAACACGACGGCTGGCACGATTGCATTCGACGTGAATGTTCCGGCAGGAGCAGTCACTACACAGACCTATGCACGTTTCCGCTGGTCTAGCACGCAGAATCTGGATAGCACCGCCGCCGCTAGCGATGGCGAGGTGGAGGATTATGCCTTGACGATCAGCCCTGCCCCGACTGTTGCCCAAGTTTGTTCAGCAGGCACACAGTTGGCCGCAGATGATTTCGGTACGGGTGGCCCCAAAACCTCAGCAGAAGTGTTGGGACATGGTTATGTAACGACTGACCCGGCTGACGGCTATTACACGGTCAATAATCCACGTAATTTAACCGCTGGCTTTTTTGGTGCGGGTAGCTTGGATGACCGTACCCCCGGTGATGCCGATGGCAGTGCCTTGGTAATCAATATGTTGAATGCACCCGTCACCTTTTACCGCAAAACGGTCACAGGCATTACTCCCAATAGCTTCATTTCCTTCCAAGCATGGATCAATGGCACTTGCTTCGGTTGCCAAGATCAGGGGGAACTGCAATTCATCATTGAGGACTTGAGTGGAAACACGTTATACACATCAACCGATACCTACGCAGTCCCGAATGATATGCAGTGGCATCAACGGAATTTTGTCTTCAATTCTGGTAGTAACACATCGTTTAATATTGTTTTGAAAAACGCGGCAGCTAGTGGTGCAAGTGGCAATGACATCCTGATTGATGATATTGCCCTTTGCCAAGTCCCCCAAGACTACGGCGACGCACCGGCTAACCTCAGCAGTGTGGATGCGTCCATGAGTACACCTTACGGATCTGCCAGCCATGCCCTGACAGGTATCCTGCATCTGGGCGCAACCGTTGATGGTGAAGCCAGCGACCAAGGCACGGGGTTGTCAGCGGATGGTGACGGTACTGATGATGACGGTGTTAGCTTCCCGCAACTGAGTGGACAACCGATTTTGCGCGTTGATCAGGCAAATGGCATCAGCGTTACCACCAGCGCCGCCGGTTTCCTGAATGCTTGGGTTGACTGGAACCAAGATGGTGACTGGAACGATGCCGGTGAGCAAATCGCCACTAATCAAGCGGTATCTGCTGGTGCAAACAATCTCAGTGTCACGCCTGCAACCACCGCGCCACACGGCACGACCTATGCCCGCTTCCGCCTAAGCAGCGCACCGCCTGCCAGCCCTTCACCTTTGGGCGTTGCCGCTGACGGTGAGGTGGAAGATTACCGCGTGAGTCTTGTCCTGCCCAAGCCAGTTGGCACTTGTACCGCCGGTATCCAGAATAGTGGCTTTGAAAATCCTGCGGTGGCAGCCGGAACTTGGGTAGGACATCCAGAAGACCAGATTCTGGGTTGGGCTACGACCCCCATTGACCCTGCATCTGGAAGTAGTTTTGCTGAACGCAATGCCATCGAACTGTGGGGAACCGGTCATGAAGGCGTTCCCTCGCACAGCGGTGTCAACCATGCAGAACTGAATGCTTATGTGCCCGGTGCGCTCTACCAAGACATGGAAACTGACCCTGGCACTATCCTGACTTGGAGCTTTGCGCACCGTGGGCGCTCCGGTGAAGACACCATGCGCCTGATGTTGGGTGCGCCCAATGCAACCATTTCGCAGGGCACATTCACCACGGGTAATACGGGTTGGGTAGTATATTCGGGTACTTACACCGTCCCCGCCGGTCAGTATGTGACACGCTTCAGTTTTGAATCGGTATCCGCAGCAGGTGGATCGCCCAGTTACGGTAATTTCTTGGATACTATCTATTTTGGTGCAGAATGCTCAGACTATAGTGATGCACCTGCCGGTTACGGCATACCAAGCCATTTCATCACGGCTGGTTTGCAGTTGGGGGCAACCGCACCGGATGTCGAAACCACCGCGCAACACAGCGCGACCGCCAACGGTGACGACAGCAACGGTACGGATGACGAAGACGGCGTGGCAAATTTCCCCGACCTCTCCACTGCCAGCCAAACCTATACCCTAAATGTGGTCGCCAACAACACCAGTGGCAGCAATGCCCGCTTGGTGGGCTGGATTGACTTCAACCGGGATGGCGCATTTGGCACGGATGAGGCCGCCACGACCAACGTAGCCAATGGCAGCAGCAATCAAGCCATCGGCCTGAAGTGGAAAACCCTACCAGCACTACAAGCCGGAGACACCTACCTGCGCCTGCGCCTGACCACTGACACCAGCATCGCCACCGGCACAGCCAGCACCAGCCAATCCGATGGGGCAGCCAATGATGGTGAGGTTGAAGATTACATGCTCACCATTGCCAATGGTGGCTTCACCATCCGTGGCACACTGTTCCATGACAATAACGTGGATAGCGTGAAAAATGGGGCAGAAAAAGGCATCAAGGATGTGGTGATGGTATTGTATGACACCGCCAATGGCACTTGCCGCAGCACCAAAACAGGGGCGGATGGCAGCTACCAATTCAGTGCCGTCCAGCCTGCTGCCGCCAACAACTATGTGGTGTATGAGGCAGCCGGGGAGAAAATCCAGACCCCAACTGCCTGTCCACCTGCTGCCAATGACCCCAGTGGCTTCCTGTCCACTACGGCCAACAGCCAAACCCTGACCGTCACCAATGCCGATGTTAGTGGGGTGGACTTCGGTGATGTGCAGCAACCCCTGTTTGAGCTGGACAACCAGAAAACCATCCTGCCCGGAACCACCGTGGCCTACCCGCACACATTCCGTACCCCAGCGGATGGGGTGGTGGACTTCAGTTTGGCAACGGCTGCTGACCCCAGCCAACTGGCCTGGGGCACACAACTGTATCTGGACAACAACTGCGATGCCAAACTGGGCAGCGGCGACACCGTTGTCGATAGCCCACTGGCGCTGCTGGCAGGCGACAAGTTCTGCCTGCTGGTGAAGGTATTGGCTCCCACCAATGCCAGTGCCGGGGCAACCCATACCGTGGAGGTCAGCAGCACCTTTACCTTTGGTGATGGCTCCAGCGGTTTGGCGGATGTGGTGCAAACCCACAGTGACATCACCACCACCTTATCCGGCACGTCACCAGAGCCGGTGGGAGGTGAGGGCAAACTGTCCCTCACCAAATCAGTCTGGAACGTGACCCGCAATATCGATGGAGCAGTTGCGCTCCCCGGTGAAACCCTGCGCTATACCATTGCCTATGAAAATATTGGTAATGGTAATGTGGTGGAACTGGTGATCAATGACACTGTACCGGAGTTTACCCAACTGGTTCCGGGCAGCCTGCTGTGCACCAACCGGCCTGCTGGCCTGCCTGCTTGTGCCGCCAATAGTAGCGCCGATGGGAGCCTGGACTGGACATGGGCAGCCGGGGACAAACTTGCACCGGGGGCGCATGGCAGTGTGTCTTATGAGGTGGTGGTGGAATAAGGCAGCCAAACCACTGCTAAAAGCCGCTACAAACAACATCCCCCACGACGGTGGGGGATATACTTCAAACTGCAACCATTAATTGATGGCTAAATTGCTTACTTTTTCTTGCCACTGCTACCGCTAGGCTTGCCCAGGGTCAGCTTGCGGCGTGGCGGCTTGTCGGCATCCATCCCGGTGTTTGGCTTGCCTTTACCGCGTGCTTTGGGTTTGTCATCACGGAAACTGCCCGGTGCTTTAGGTTTGCCACGGAAGCCCGTATCAGCCCCAAATGCCTTTGCCGGACGCTCTTCACGGGGTTTGCTGCTGGTTTGCGGGCGTTCCTGGCTGGCGGCTGGCTCACGCGCAAACTCAGCGGGTTTGGCAGCAGGTCGGGCTGGCCGATCCCCCCCAAAACCACCGTCACGCCCACGTTCCTGAGGTGCGCCTGCACCACGCCCAGCACCACCCTCACGGCCTGCACCAAAGGAACGTGGCCTATCACCACCGCGATCACGCTCCCCGCCGAAACTACGCCCACCACCACGCTCTTCACGCCCACCGCCATAAGGACGCTTTTCCGGGCGGTCATCACGCCGTTCTGGTTTTTCACCAGTATCGACAGAAATATCAAGGGTACGACCGCACACACGCACCGTTTTCAAATGGGCAAAAACATCCTTGGGCATACCATCCGGCAAATCCAGCAGGGTATACACATCACGGATATTGATATTGCCGATAAAATTGCTGTCCAGGCTGATTTCATTGGCAATTGCCCCGACAATGTTTTTCGGCTGCACGCCATGCTCACGCCCGACTTCAATCCGGTAACGGCGCATATCCAAATCAACCGGCGGCTCTTGCGACTCCTCATGGAAACGCGGACGACGGCTGCCTTCACGGTCGCCGCGCTCAGCCCCACGCTCGAAACGGTCATTACGCCCAAAGCTATCACCACGCTCTGGACGGTCGCCCCGCCGTGGACGGTCACTTTCTGCCGGAATATCTTCAATCTCCGGCTGCAAAGGCTGGTCTTTCTGCACCAAGAACGCCAAAGCGGCTGCCACATCTTCCATGTCCAGCTCTTGCTCGTTCTGGAAGGCTTCCATCAGCTCACGGAAAAAGGATAAATCCTGGCTTTCGAGCGTTTCATTCACCTGCTTTTTGAACTGGTCAACCCGACGGTCAACAATTTCACTGCGGGTTGGCAATTGCATCGGCTCAATCTTCTGCCGGGTAGCCTGCTCAATGGCAAACAACATGCGCTTTTCACGGGGAGCCACAAACAGGATGGCCTCACCCGTGCGCCCTGCCCGCCCGGTACGACCAATGCGGTGGACATAAGATTCTGTATCACTTGGGATGTCGTAATTGACCACATGGCTGATCCGTGGCACATCCAGACCGCGAGCGGCTACGTCAGTCGCCACCACAATATCAAGCTTGCCATCTTTCAGGCGCTCAATGGTGCGTTCCCGCTGCTGCTGGTTAAGGTCGCCGTTCAGGGCTGCTGCCGAATAACCACGCGCTTCCAGCTTCTCTGCCAGCTCTTCCGTAACAATCTTGGTGCGCACGAAAATAATCATGGCATCAAAATCAGTCACTTCCAGAATCCGGGTCAGTGCATCCAGCTTGTGCAGGCCACGCACCTGCCAATAGCGTTGGGTAATGGCCTCCACGGTACTGGTTTTGGTGGCAATCTTGATTTCGACCGGATCATGCAGATGGCGCATGGCAATCCGGCGGATAGGCCCCGGCATGGTGGCAGAGAACAGGGCGACCTGACGCTCAGGCGGGGTGTGGCTGAGGATTTCATCCACATCATCGATGAAGCCCATGCGTAGCATTTCATCCGCCTCATCCAGTACAACCGCCTGCAAGCGGGTCAGATCCAGCGTGCCACGCCCCAAATGGTCAAGCACACGCCCTGGCGTACCCACCACTACATGCACACCACGCTCCAGATGGCGCAGTTGTTGCCCCATGCTTTGCCCACCGTAAATCGGCAGGACATGGAAACCGGGCAAATGGCGGGCATACGTCTGCATAGCCTCTGCCACTTGAATCGCCAGCTCACGGGTCGGAGCCAGAACCAGCAACTGCGGATAGGCTTTGCTAACATCAATGCGGCTCAGTAAAGGCAGCGCAAAAGCGGCTGTTTTACCTGTACCGGTCTGTGCCTGCCCCAGCAGGTCACGCCCTGCCAGCAACAGGGGGATACTTTCGGCCTGGATGGGGGAAGGTGTTTCATACCCTACTTCCTGGATAGTGCGCAGAATAGGCGCGGCTAACCCCATTTCATCAAAACGGAGCTGGGCGGGGGGATTCAAATCATCTGTCATGGCTGTGCCTGTATGAGCGCCCGGTAGGGTGAGCGGGATTGATCACAAGGCCGGACTATGCTAAAGCTAAAAAAGGTTGCGTATCATACGTGATCTTATCTTACGAAGCAAGATATTGCCCAAGGTTTTGCTATCCCCCCTGTTGCTAACCGTGACAATACGATACAACCAAGAAAGCAGTTGACCTCTACCCCTGAGTACCCTAGTGTAACGGGTTCCTTGACTGCATAACTCCTGATGTATGACTTATTGTATCGGCATTTCCCTTGACGAAGGCCTCGTCCTGACCTCGGACTCGCGTACCAATGCGGGTATAGATAATGTTAGCACCTATAGTAAGATGAACGTCTGTGAAACCCATTCAGACCGCTTCATCGTCATTATGTCTGCGGGCAACCTTGCCACCACCCAAAGCGTAATTGAGCAAATCCGGCGCGACATCCGCGACCAGCAGCCCCTGAACCTGAACACCATCAACTACATGGGCGATATTGCCGATTATGTGGGGGGTATCCTGCTCAACCGTATCCGCCGCTATACGGAAACCTCCGGTTTTGTGCCTGATGCCTCGTTGATCCTTGCTGGGCAAATTCAGGGTGGGCGTGTACGTGCCTTCATGATTTACCCACAAGGCAACTACATCACCACCTCGGAAGAAACACCTTACCTGCAAATCGGTGAAAGCAAATACGGCAAACCCGTGCTTGACCGCTTTATCGACCGGACGACTTCCCTGGAAGATGCTGCTGTCTGCTCACTGATTTCGATGGATTCGACCATGAAAAGTAATGCCAGCGTCGGCCCACCGATTGAAGTACTGCTTTACCGCAAAGATGCCATGGTTGCTGCACACCACTACAAATTTGGGGCAGACCACCCCTACCTGCTGCAAATCCGTCACGAATGGGCACACCAGCTCTATAATGCCTTCCGGGCTATGCCACATTTACCGCCAGATAGCGGCTCGCCATCAGGTCATTAAGTGTTTGGGGCGCTTATGCGCCCTTCGAAACTGTCTAAGAAGCATTACCCACGTTGCAGCTATGCTATCCTAAGCCCATCGCAGACAGCAGAGCATCACCATGTTGCAACGCCTTCCCGTTGGTATCCAGGCCTTTTCCGAATTGCGTAACGGCAATTACTTGTATGTGGACAAAACCGAACAAATTTGCCGGTTGTTGCGGCAAGGCAAATACTTTTTCCTCTCGCGCCCACGCCGTTTCGGCAAGTCGTTGCTACTTTCCACCATCAAGGAAATCTACCAAGGCCACCGTGCCCTGTTTGACGGTTTGTGGATTGCCGACCAATGGGATTGGGGCAAGACCAACCCGGTGATTCACCTGTCCTTTGCCAGTACCGGCTACCGTGAACTGGGGCTGGAAATGGCGATTCGCCTGCAACTGCAAATGCTGGCAGCAGAACATGACATCACACTACCTGAAACGGCTGGCATTTCGAGGCAATTTGCCGATCTGATGGAAAAGCTCGCCAAACAACATGGCAAAGTCGTGATACTCATCGACGAATACGACAAACCACTGATTGATTATCTCGACGATATTCCACTGGCAAAAGCCAACCAGCAGGTGATGAAAACCTTTTACTCAGTGCTGAAGGACAGCGACCCTTATATTGAATTCCTGCTGATTACTGGGGTATCGAAATTCAGCCGGGTGTCGCTATTTTCTGACCTGAATAACTTGTACGATTTGACGCTGGATTATGACAATGCAACCTTGCTGGGCTATACGCAAACCGAACTGGAACAGATATTTGCGCCGTATATGCCAATGGTTGAGCAACGTTTGAAGATTGACCGCGCTGAATTACTGGTGCAATTGCGGCAATGGTATAACGGTTATAGGTGGGATCTTGATCATTCTGTTTACAACCCGTTTTCCATCCTGAGCTTTTTTCAGGCAAAAGCCTTCCGCAACTTCTGGTTTGAAACCGGCACACCGACCTTTCTCCCCAAACTCATGCGCCGCGATAAGGTTTATCGCCTGGATGATCTGGAAGTGACTGAGGTGGCACTCGGCAATTACGACCTGGAACGTCTACAAATCACGCCGGTCATGTTCCAAACCGGTTATTTGACCCTGAAACACCGTGATGAATACGGCTTATACAAGCTGGATTACCCCAACCACGAAGTGCAAGCCTCCATGTCGATGTATTTGATGGCGGAATGGGCGCACGAAGAACCCGCCCGTACCACACCAATGGTAGTGAAACTGCACAAGGCGTTTCTTGCCAATGACATCCCTGCGGTTATTGATCTCATCAAAAATGTATTCAAGAAAATCCCTTATCAAATATTTTTGCCAGACCGCGAAGCCTATTACCACAGCCTGATTTATTTGACCTTCTTTTATTTGGGGCAGTTTGCTGAGGCGGAAGTGAATGAGAATAACGGACGGGTCGATTGCGTGGTAAAAACCCCGACCCATATTTATATCCTCGAATTCAAGCTTGACCAAACCGCAGCCACCGCGATGGCACAGATCAAAGGGCGCGATTATGCAGGGGCATTCCGCGCTGACCCACGCCCGAAGGTGCTGCTGGGCATTAACTTCAGTAGTGAGCTGAAAAGTGTGGATGATTGGGTGGTGGAGGCTGGATAACCCTATCGGAGGCCGTAGCAGCCTACAAACACTCCAGCCACCCAAACCCGACAATATTCCGCAATTGGGTTGCAGTCAGCAGACGTAGGACGTAGGCGGTTTTGTCAACGTAAACAAAACCGCCATCCAGGATGTCCCTCAGGGTACTATCTACCCGCGCCGCAAATCCAGGGTATACGGATACTCCGCATTCACGCTGGCTGGTTTTGGCTGTAGCAGCCCAGCCGGGCTACCTTCGGGGAGGAAGGTGCGGGCAGCCGCTGCCACCGGTTTAGGTTGTAAGGGCTGCATGGCATCGCCATCGGTGCGGAAACGGGAAATGCGCCGCCCTTCGGCCTCAAAGGCATTGACCGGGAAAGTCTCATAGCTGCGCCCACCCGGATGTACCACATGATAAGTGCAGCCACCAATCGAACACCCATTCCAGGTATCGATAATATCGAACACCAATGGTGAGTGGATACCGATGGTCGGGTGCAACGCCGATGGCGGCTGCCATGCCCGGTAACGCACCCCGGCAACCTGCACACCATGAACTTCGGTTTTGCGCAAAGGAATCGTTTCACCGTTACAGACAACCACATAGCGCCCATCGGTCAGGCCGCTGACCTTCAGTTGCAAGCGCTCAATGGATGAGTCAACAAAGCGGGCTGTGCCCATATTGCTCATTTCCTCGCCGAGGATATGCCACGGCTCCAAGGCTGCCCGCAGCTCCAGCTCCATACCGCGATACTGCACCCGCCCATAAACCGGGAAGCGGAACTCAAGAAAAGGTTCCAGCCAAGCCGGATCAAAATCATAGCCTGCCGCCTGCAACTCCCCGCAAACTTCAAGCAAATCCTGCGCCACATAATGCGGCAACATGAAGCGGTCATGCAGCTCGGTTCCCCAACGCACCAGTTTGTGCTGATAAGGACTCTTCCAAAAACGTGCCACCAAGGTACGCAACAGCAATACCTGCACCAAAGCCATGCGCTCATGCGGCGGCATTTCAAAGGCACGGAACTCCAGCAAACCTTGCCGACCACTGAAAGAATCAGGGGAGTACAACTTGTCGATACAGAACTCGGAGCGGTGGGTATTGCCAGTGATGTCCACCAGCAGGTTACGCAAGAGGCGGTCTACCAACCACGGTTGCTGATTTTCCCCAGTCGGCATCTGTTGGAAAGCAATTTCCAGTTCATACAAGCTTTCATGCCGCGCCTCATCGACACGCGGGGCTTGGCTGGTCGGGCCAATAAACATACCGGAGAACAGGTAAGACAAGCCCGGATGATGTTGCCAATAGGTCAGCAGGCTACGCAGCAAATCCGGGCGGCGCAGGAAGGGGCTGTCGGTTGGGGTTGCTGCCCCCATCGTCACATGGTTGCCGCCCCCTGTACCGGTGTGGCGACCATCCAGCATGAACTTTTCCGCGCCCAAACGCGCTTGCCGTGCCAACCCATAGAGCACCTCCGTATTTTCAACCAATGTCCGCCAATTGGCTGCCGGATGAATATTCACCTCAATCACACCGGGGTCAGGAGTAATCTTGAATGACTTCAAACGCGGGTCAGACGGTGGCTCATAGCCTTCCAACATGACTGGCATTTCCAGTTGCCTGGCGGTCGCCTCAATGTGGCTGAGCAGATCCAGATAATGCTCCAGGTAATGCAAGGGCGGCAGGAATAGGTGCAGGCGGCCTTGGCGAGCCTCAATACAAACCGCTGTGCGCGGAATATCACGTATGCCTTTGCTCACGCGCTGGTCGGCATAAGCCGGTTGCGGCTCTGCGGCAGCAACCAACTCACGGTAACGCCACTCGACTTCACCATGATAATCCGGCAATGGCGGACGCTCCTCAAAGGGGCAAGGCTGGCTGTCCACCTCACGCTCATCCTCATCTGTCCACGGCAGGCTCTCCAGGGGCAAACGGAAACCCATGGGCGAATTACCGGGCAACAGATACATTTCCTCGCGGCGGAATGTCCAGGGCGTACCGATCCAGCGTTGTTGCAGGTAATCCCAGCTCAAGGGCAAGGCATACCCTGTTGCTACATCCAGGCCACGTTGCAAGGCCAGCACCAGATCATTACGGTGTTTGCTGTCCCGCAAGTTCAGGGTCAACCAATCGACATTGACAGGTTGACTGGCCTCTTTCCACAAATAATACAGACGGTCTTCATAACCGGGACGCAGGTAGGTGGAGGAAATCCCCAGTTGGGAACTCAAGACCTCAGCAAAACGCTTGGCTTCACGTTCACCAAAGCCGTAATCCTTGCCATCCTCCGCCAGCCAGCGTTGCTCGCCCCAGACTGGCTTGCCATCAGGCCGCCAAAAGCAACCCAAGGCCCAGCGCGGGAATGGCTCCCCCGGATACCATTTACCCTGCCCATATTGCAGCACACTGCCCGGAGCGAAATGTGCCTGCATGCTCTTCAGCAACACCCCAGCCCGTTCACGTTTATGCTCACCCAGGGCGGCAGTATTCCATTGTGGGGAATCCATATCATCAATGGAAACAAACGTCGGCTCCCCGCCCATCGTCAGGCGCACATCCCCGGCTTGCAAATCCGCCTCGACCTGCTCACCCAAAGATAAAACCTCTTGCCACTGCTCATCGGTGTAAGGCTTGGTGACACGTGGATCTTCGTGGATACGGGTCACGGTATTGCTGTAGTCAAAGCTGACCTTGCATTTGCCGGTTGCACCCTCCACCGGTGCGGCACTGGCAGGCTCAGGGGTACAGGCCAACGGAATATGCCCCTCACTGGCAAACAGCCCCGAGGTTGGGTCAAGGCCAATCCAGCCTGCACCGGGGATATAGACCTCTGTCCATGCATGCAAATCGGTAAAGTCGGCTTCCGGCCCGCTAGGACCATCCAGGGCTTTCTGGTCTGCGGTTAACTGGATCAAATAGCCAGACACAAAACGGGCAGCCAACCCCAAATGACGGAAAATCTGCACCAGCAACCACGCGGTATCACGGCAGGAACCTTTGCGCAGACCCAAGGTCGCCTCACAGGTTTGCACACCTGGTTCCATGCGGATGTTGTAACCAATATCCTGCTGCAAACGCTGGTTAATGCTGACCAAAAAGTCATTGATATTCAGCTTCTTGCGGTCAACCTTAGCCAGCCACGCCTGTAAACGCTCACCGGACTCGGTGACTTCCAGATAGGGTTGTAGCTCTTTTTGCAGGGAGGCTTTGTAGGCAAACGGATAGTGGGTGGCATAATCCTCAACAAAGAAGTCAAACGGGTTGATCGACACCATTTCCGCGATCAGGTTGACCTCTATACTCAGCTCTTTCAGGCGCTCCGGGAATACCAGCCGTGCCAAATAATTGCCGAATACGTCTTGCTGCCAGTTAATGAAGTAATCCTTCGCGCCAACCTTCAGGGAATAGGCATGGATCGGTGTACGGGTGTGTGCCGCCGGGCGTAGGCGGATCACATGGGGGAAAACGGTGACATGCTGGTCAAACGTGTAAACCGTCTTGTGTTTGAGTGCGACGTGGAGAGTCATTGGAATCCTTTAATCTGTCTGGCCTTGGCTTTGCCATTGTGAAAAATCCACCTCTGGATAAAACCAGGTGTGGGCAATTTCGCTATGCAAAACGGTCAAGTCGGCCTGTAGCTTGTCCATAAATACGTGAATCTGGTCAACCGGGATGGCGGCAACCTCTTGGGCAGCAAACTGCTCCATCATGCGGAAGCTGATTGCCCGCACCACGTCCGGCTCTGGCAGGCGTGACAGGTAATAATCAACATCCAGCAGGGAATATAATAAAGAGCGTGGGAACTCCTTGTCTTTACACAAGAAATCCAGCACATCACGCCCACTGATGCGCGGGCTTTTATGGCGCAAATACATCTGCCGCGCCCCCAAGGCCGACAACAGGCTTGTCCACAAAATGCCCTCATACCGGCGCAATGCATCACTGCGGGCATCCGACAACAACAGGGAGGTCATTTCCAGCGTGCGGCTGGTCATGTCCGCCCGCTCGATATGCTTGCCAATCTGTGTAAAGTCAAAGGCATAGCCCCGGCTCAGGTTGCTGTCCAACACCCCCCGGATACGCTGGCAACTGGCCATCACCTCACGCAACACCACTTGCCGGTGGTGGCGGCTATCCCACAGCGGTACGGCTGCCTGCAACTGCATGTAGGTCTGGTTCACCTGCTCCCAGATTTCATCAGGCAGCAAGTCCAGCGAGGTACGCACATTCTCACGCACATTGGCAAAGGAACTGAGCAACGAAGAGGGGTTATTCCGGTCAGCCATCAGGAACTGCATGACATTGGCTTCATCCACCGTGGCATGCGTTTGGTTAAACAGGCTTTCGGCATTGAAAATCTTCACCGGCGTAAACCAGTCAATTTCCATTTTTTCCGGCATATCCATCAGCAGCAGGGTATGGACACTGATCAAACGCGCCGTGTTTTCAGCACGCTCCAGATAACGTGCCATCCAGTAAATACGTTCAGCAACCCGTGACAGCATCATACACCCATCTCCCCTGCGCCTGCTTGATCATTCACGATCCAAGTATCCTTACTACCGCCGCCTTGCGACGAATTTACCACCAACGAACCGGCCCGCATCGCCACGCGGGTCAAGCCGCCCGGTGTCACATAAATATCCTTGCCGCTCAAAATGAAGGGGCGCAAATCCAGATGGCGCGGGGCAATACCGTCCTCACACCAGGTTGGGTTGACCGACAAGCTCAAGGTCGGTTGGGCGATATAATTGTTCGGGTTTTCCTGGATCAACTGGCGGAATTCCGCAATTTTTTCCGGTGTTGAATGCGGCCCCACCAACATGCCATAACCACCGGACTCATTGGCAGGCTTCACCACCAATTCTGGCAAATGCTCCAATACATACTCGCGGTCTTCTTCCCGACGGCAAACCCAGGTCGGCACATTCGGCAATGAAGGCTCCTCGCCCAGGTAATAACGGATCATATCCGGCACATAGGCATAGATGACCTTATCATCCGCCACCCCACAACCGGGGGCATTGGCAATTGCCACTTTGCCTTCACGCCAAGCACGCATCACCCCTGGCACACCGAGCATCGAATCCTCGCGGAATACCTCCGGGTCAATGAAATCATCATCAATCCGCCGGTAAATCACATCCACCCGCTCTGGGCCCTGGATGGTTTTCATGTAGACATAACCATCCGAACCGACGACCAGATCAGCCCCTTCCAGCAAGACCAACCCTGCCTGCTGAGCCAAATACGCATGCTCAAAATAGGCAGAGTTGTAGATCCCAGGGGTCAGCAACGCAATGGTCGGATGCTCCAAATCAGGGCGCAGGGAAGCCAGCATTTCATACAAATGGGCAGGATAATCACTCACCGGGCTGATGGGCAGCAAATTGAAAATTTCCGGCAGCACCCGCTTGGTGATCCGGCGGTTTTCCAGCATGTAGGCCACCCCGGATGGCACACGCAGGTTATCTTCCAGCACATACATCACCCCGTCACGATGGCGCACCAAATCGGAGCCACAAATATTCGCCCACACCCCATGTGGCGGGGTCAAGCCAACACAGGCTTCACGGTAGCCTTTCGACTGCATCACCACGTCTTCAGGGATAACGCCATCACGGATCGCCTGTTGCCCGTTATAGACATCCTGAATGAACATATTTAGTGCACGGATGCGTTGCTTTAGCCCTGTTTCGGTGCGCTGCCACTCACTCCCGGAAATGGTGCGCGGGATAATGTCAAACGGCCAAGCTCGGTCGATATTGCCTGCATCACTGTAAATCGTGAAGGTAATACCCATTTCGCGGATCACGCGCTCAGAGTCCGCCACCCGATGACGGAAGTCATCCTGACTCAGGTTCTGCAAGTAATTCACCAACTTGCGGCTATGGTCGCGGCTCTGTTGGCGAGATTCGATCAACTCGTCATACAGCAACTGCGGATCGTACTGACTCCATTCCTGTTTCATACACACAGCTTCCCATTTTAATGTTTATTAAACGTTTATTAATGCATAGCAAGTTCTGTGCCTATGATGATAAACGGGGAGCAAGCGGATTGACAGGGATAAAAAATGGAAATGTACACCGCCCTCCCCCACCGCTTATCACCGGAATTCATCCGTGAGAAATGTTTCCCCCGCCCTATCCCTTGACATTCCCCCCCAATCCATCAAAAAATCAACCATGTAACAACAATAAGACCCCACGGGGCAAAGGGCATGGCCTTTTGTCGGCAACGGTTTGGATGCTGCACCACAGCGGATCAAACCTGTTTTCATTTCATCACCATCCCAAGGATGCAAATGACAAGCGAATATTCACCCGCGCCCCTGTCGCGGCTTTTTGCCCGTATGGTTGCACTGGCCTTACTTGCCATGCTGTTGTTGCTCCCGCTCAACCGCTATTTGCTGATTTGGCATGACTGGCCTGATCTGTCCGGTACAGCCGACATCCTCAGTGGTGTCAACCCAAAAGCCACCAACCTCGAACTGGTGCAAGGGCTGATCCTGTCTGGCACTTACCTGCTGGCTCTGGGTTTTGTGCTGCTGTATGTGTTCAGCACCACCGAAACCCGCCTGCGTGAAGAGTCACGCCGCTTTGCGGGCTGGGCGTTCTACCTGCTGCGGGCGGCATTCTGGATAGCCCTCCTGGTGGGGCTTGCAGATGCAAGCATTGCACTCCTGCGCACAGAGGCGCTTACCCCACCCGGAGTCAGCCTGAATGCCTGGCTGAGCCTGGATCAAACCGCGATCCGTAGCCTTGTTATCCATACCCCCCTGATCGTGTTGGCTTTATTGCTGGCATGGTTTATCCCGCCACTGGCGATTACCTGGCTGGCTTTGCTGGTCGTCCTGATCGAGTTTGCCATCGTCCTGTTACGCTTTGTGTTTGCCTATGAGCAGCCATTCCTGACCGACCTGGTGCGCTTCTGGTATGCCGCCCTCTTCCTGTTTGCCGCTGTGTATACACTGGTTGAAGATGGGCATTCCCGCCTGGAGGTGTTCTATTCCCGCTTGGGTGAGCGGGGTAAGGCATGGGTGAATGCCCTTGGCTCCTTGCTGCTGGGCTTGCCCCTGTGCTGGATGATCCTGCTTATCGGTTTGGACACACAGGAAAGCAGCCTTGCCCAAGCCCTGCTCCCGCAGACCATCCCCCCCGGAACCACGGGCATGTATGCCCATTACTTGATGGCTGGCTTCCTGCCGATCTTTGCGGTTGCGATGGGCTTGGTGTTTATCAGCTATTTCCTTTATAGCTGTGCTGACCTCGCGCAAGAAGCAGACATGGAGGAGGACATCTGATGGAGACCCTGTTCCTTATCCTGCTGCTATTATTACTGCTGCTTGCCTTGTTATCGGGCTATCCCGTTGCCTTTGCCCTTGCCAGCACCGCCATCCTGACGATTGCGGCGGCGACCCTGACAGCTTACCTGCTGGAAGGCAATCCAGCCGCATACTTGAGCAATGGCGATGCCAGCCACTGGCTCAACCAGACCATCACCGACCTGCTTAGCCTATACGGTGGGGAACGGGATAGCCTGATTGCCCTGCCCTTGTTCCTGTTCATGGCGATCACCCTGCAACGTGCCAACTTGTTGGGCACATCCGGTTCATTGGGTTTGGTCTTCCTGGCGGCTAGCGTTTTGCTTGTCCTCGCTGACCAATTAAACCTTGCCGCAAAAATTGCCAACACCGACCGGGAAGCCTTATACAAAACTACCACGGGTGAGTTTCCCCTGCCACTGGACTACCACGTCTTACCCGTACAGGCAGGCGACCTGCTATTGGCAGCCCTGATCCCCGGATTATTGCTGGCAGGTCTGTATACCGCTTACCGGCTGGTTATCGACTCACAAAACCCTGAAGGGCAACAAGGCTCCGGCAAACTGCACAGCGTGCTCAGCGCTGTGCCGACCCTTGCATTGCTGGCTTTGATGTTGGGTTTCCTCTTTTTTGGGGCTGCGGATGCCAACCAGATTGGGGCAATTGGCGCAGTGGGTGCAATCCTGCTGGCAGGCCTGCGCACCCATCAAGGGTCGTGGCTCTGGAAATGGCTCCCCTTCCTGCTGGCGGTGATTGCCGCTGATGTGCTGGCCTATCAGGTACTGAATAACGGGCAACCGCACAGGGCAACCCCAGTCACCTTACTGGCGGTTGCTGTCCTGTTGGTTGGGCTACTCTGGAGTTTATGGCGTTTATACCGGCAAGATACCCTAGCCGCGATTCTGCTCGACACCAGCAAAGCAACCGCACGGCTGTTCATGTTGCTCATAGGAGCCATGATATTCGCCACGGCGTTACGGGCATTCGGTGCTGATGAGCTGATCCGGGTGGGGCTGCAACATATCTCGGCGGGATTTTGGGCGCAGTTGGTGCTTGTCCTGCTGGTGGCCTTCCTGCTCAGTTTCTGGCTAGGGGCAGTAGAAATTATCGCCATCCTGATCCCACTCACCGCCCCCAGTTTGCTGATGAACCCGGAGAGCAATGTCCCGGCGATTTGGTTGGGTTGCCTGTTTATACTCACCCTGCAAGTGGCACTCCTGAAAACAGCCCCGTTTGGCTTCAACCTGCCGCATTTGCCACAGATTGCCGGGCGTGATGCAATCGTCTTTATCGTTCTGGCGTTACTGCTGGCAGTACTCGTCGGCTTCTACCCTGGCTTAAGCAATTACCTGCCCAACCATGCCCGCCTATTGTCCGGCACATCCTTGCCTGCCGACAGCCCGCGCTTCCAGGCCTGTTTGCAGGATTATACCCAAGCACAACTCGACCAAACCGGGTCAGCGGCCTTACCTGCCAGTTTTGCCGAACTCAAACAGCTTGATGTCGCCTACTTGCCGGACAAACTACGCACCAACCTGCTGGACAGCCATGCCGGGCTGGAAAAAGGCATGCAGCTACTCAGCACCCTCCAGAAAGACCGTGCTGAACGCACCGCACTGGACTCCTTGTATGCCGAACTGCACCAACAGGTACGCTCCCACCCGGACGAGACTCCCCCTACGGAATGGGAAACCCAACACAAGCGCTACAACGATAGGCAAACCCATGTCCTCACCACCCAGCGGGCTTACTACAACACTTTGGAAACGGCTTATCAGGCCTTGTACCATGCGATCCGCAGCATCCAGGCGACTGCCACACTCAAAGCCATCACCCCCGAGATCATGGGGCTGGAAACCATTATACGCACCAGCCCGGTAACGGAAGCCATCACCCGGATTGAAAACGTTGAGGCACATTTGGCTACGGCGGGGGAAGGCACCTTGCAAGCCCTGCTGTATCAGGCACGCAGCCAACTCCGGCTGGAAGATAGCCCAGACTCGCGCGATAAGGCCATTGCATTGCAACAACAGGTAAAAACGGCACTCAGCGGAGAAATGGCGTGGCGGGAACGCGCCGACCGGGAATTGCTGCCCGCCCTACAGAAGCATTATGCCTGGGTCAATGCCACGTTTGGCAAGCACCCACCCGAACACCTGACGGGTGATCAGGCGCGGCAGGTAGCGGTGTGCCTGTCACGCCATGAAGACATATCCTTGCAGTTTTAGGTTTTTTCTTGCCAACATAAAAAAGCGACCCCCAAAGGTCGCTTTTTTATTAAACACTTGAGATTATCCAGCCTTATTCAACCAGTGTAACCTTGTTCATCACAACAGGCTCAACCGGTACGTCCTGGTGATAACCGTGGTTGCCCGTCTTGACCGCAACAATCGCATCGACCACATCCATGCCTTCAACGACTTTGCCAAATACGGCATAGCCCCAACCTTGTGGGCTTTCGCTTTTGAAGTTGAGGAAACTGTTGTCCGCCACATTGATGAAAAACTGGGAGCTGGCAGAGTGCGGGGCATTGGTACGCGCCATTGCCAGCGTGCCACGCATATTTTTCAGGCCATTGTTGGCTTCATTCTTGATCGGTTCTTTGCCTTTCTTCTCGCTCATGTCGGCTGTCATGCCGCCACCTTGTACCATGAAGCCTGGAATCACCCGGTGGAATACCGTGCCATTGTAAAAACCATCCTTCACGTAACCGACAATATTCGCCACGGTATTGGGTGCGTTCACCGCATCCAGCTCGACGGTAATGTTGCCCTTGGTTGTCTCGATCAGAACTTTCGGATTTGCAGACATGCTTGTAGTACCTCCTGATGGTTGCTGTCCGGTCGCATTGTCGCCAGCATTAGCACCTGAGCCGCAGCCCACCACACCCAATGCCAGCACAAACATAAAACTCATTAGCCCTTTCATGTACCCTGTTCTCCAGTGTTATTTTTGAAAAGACGCGCATCATAGCGTATCAACCGGCGGCATACCATTTCCGTATCAGGTGCAGGGGCAGAATTATGCCTACAAACTCGCCAACTGGCCTTTCATACCCAAAATCCCTGCGCCCCGCTTGGCTGGCACTTCGGTAATCCCACGGATTTCACGGCTTTTCACAATCAGGTCATGGATCAGGGGCATCAGGATCAGTTCAATCGCAGTATTCATCTGTGGCCCCGGAACCAGCATGGTATCGCGGCGGGTCATTTGTGCACGCGGGATGCGCTTGATCAGGCTCGGCAACTCAAACAAATGGGCAATTTTCTGCAAATGGACGATCAGGTAGCACTCATCCAAGGTCGGCAACCCATCAAACTGGAAGGGGTTGGAGGTGTCAACCATTGGCACAATCTGGAAATTGACGTGGGTACGTCCAAATTGCGGGGTAATGTATTCGGCATAATCACGCATGCGGTCAAGGATAATCTGGCGCACCTCCTCCTCCGCGTAGCCCCGGCGCAGGTCACGGTCAATCCGGCGCATCCACTCCAGATTGATGCTGGGCACTGCACCAATCAGCAAATCAGGATAAGACGAGAGGTCAATATCACCATCGACCACGCCACCATGCAGGCCACGGTACAACAGCAAGTCACTGTCTGGGTCAAGCGGCTGCCACGGTGTAAATGTGCCGGGCTTTTGCCCCATTTCCTTGGCAAACGCATCTGAATGCAGGTAATAACGGAATTGCCCCGTTCCGGTGGCGGCATACTGGAAAAACATGGTTTCCAGCTTGTCGAAATGGTTGCCACCGGGGCCGAAATGGCTCAGGGAGCGCCCCTCTGCCCGCGCCCGCAAAACCTCCGCCCGCATCTGCTCACGTTCATAGCGGTGAAACCCACTCCCGGAAATGTAAACCGCCTTGATGCGCTCACGGTAGAAAATGTGCTCCAAGGCATGGGTAATCGTGGTCGTGCTATGGTCTGACGCGCCCGTGATAGCAACAATAGGGAACTCTGCTGACATGACTCTTCCTTTCCGAAACCGATGCCTTGTAGACTAATGGCAAGCAGGCAGGCCGTCTATATCCCGATTGTCGATGCATTGACCCACACCCCACCCCCTCCAGGCAGGAAGAACCCTTCGTATCCTCACTTAAAGCAACCGGGGGACAAAGCCCCCCAGTCACGGCAAGCTGTTCACTCGCCCAATAAAGGCACAGGCGACACGATCATGCCATCCTGATCCGCATAGAGGTAATGTCCGGGTGTAAAGGTGACATCGTGGAAGCGTACCGCCTCACCCTTCACACCAAAGCCACGTTTGACACTTTTCAAGGGGATGGTACCGAGTGCTTTTACACCGATGTCCATTTGCCCGATGTCGACAGAATCACGGATCAGGCCATAGATGACAATGCCATTCCAGCCGTTTTTCACGGCCTTCTCTGCCAGCATGTCGCCCAACAGCGCACAGCGGGTCGAGCCGCCGCCATCCACCACCAGCACTTTGCCGTTGCCCTCAGTGGCAACCAGCTCACGCACCAGCGAATTGTCTTCATGGATTTTAATAGTCACGATCTGACCGGAAAACTTGGCACGCGCACCGTAGTCATTAAAACCAGGTTGCACCACTTGCAAAGGCTTGTCTTCGTGATCGTCTAAGAGGTCGGCTGTTTTGAATGTCATGTTTCATCTCCTTAAAAAAGAAACCCCTCCTAAACCTCCCCTTATCAGGGGAGGAACCAGAGGGGCTGTCATTCTTACCCCCTCCCCTGATAAGGGGAGGGTTGGGGGAGGGATTTCCCCTGACTTAATTAATGGAACTGCTCTTCTTCAGTAGAACCGGTCAATGCGGTAACAGAAGACGCACCACCCTGGATAACGGTAGTGACATCATCGAAGTAACCGACACCAACTTCTTGCTGGTGGGAAACGAAGGTGTAACCTTGTTCACGGGCAGCAAACTCTGGCTCTTGTACCATATTGACATAATGCTTCATGCCTTCGCCGCGTGCATAAGCGTGCGCGAACTGGAAGGTGTTGAACCAGTTGATATGGATACCGGCCAAGGTGATGAACTGGTACTTGTAGCCCAGTGCAGACAGTTCGTCCTGGAACTTGGCAATGGTCTTGTCGTCCAGGTTCTTCTTCCAGTTGAAAGAAGGTGAGCAGTTGTAAGACAACAGCTTGCCTGGGCAAGAAGCCTGTACTGCTTGCGCAAATTCACGGGCAAAGCCCAGATCCGGTGTACCGGTTTCACACCAGACCAAATCGGCATACGGTGCATACGCAACACCACGGCTGATGGCCTGTTCCAGACCGTTTTTCACACGGTAGAAACCTTCCGCAGTACGCTCACCTGTGCAGAATGGCTTGTCATTCGCATCATGGTCAGAAGTCAACAGGTTAGCTGCTTCAGCATCAGTACGCGCCAGTACGATGGTCGGGACACCCATCACGTCAGCCGCAAAACGCGCTGCAATCAGCTTTTCAACGGCTTCGTTGGTTGGAACCAGTACTTTGCCGCCCATGTGACCGCATTTCTTGACCGCAGCCAATTGGTCTTCAAAGTGTACGCCAGCCGCACCCGCCGTGATCATGTTCTTCATCAGTTCGAATGCGTTCAGTACGCCACCGAAACCGGCTTCTGCGTCAGCCACGACCGGCAGGAAGTAGTCAACGAAGTTTTCATCGCCCGGATTGACACCACGACCCCACTGGATTTCATCCGCACGCTTGAAGGTATTGTTGATACGACGCACCATGGTCGGTACGGAATCATACGCGTACAGGGATTGGTCAGGGTACATGGTTTCGGAAGTGTTGCCGTCCGCAGCGACCTGCCAGCCAGACAGGTAAACCGCTTCCAGGCCTGCTTTGGCCTGTTGCATGGCTTGACCAGCGGTGATTGCACCGAATGCATTCACGTAGCCTTTTTTCGCTTCGCCATTGACCAGATTCCACAGCTTTTCCGCACCGCGACGTGCCAGTGTGTGCTCAGGCTGGATAGAACCACGCAGACGTACAACATCAGCTGCTGTATAACCGCGCTTGACCAGTTTCCAACGTGGGTTGGTTGCCCAATCTTTTTCCAGGGCTGCAATTTGCTCTTGACGAGTCAGGGTCATGGTATGTACCTCAAAGGAAGTCGATGATTCAAAATCGTTGTGCCATCCATTACAGATTGTCGACACTTTTCCCGATGGTACGCGACACACTACGATGTCGACAATCAATAAAATTTAATAGTTACTATTAAAAAACTCGATCAATGTTTGATTGTAAAAAATCACATTTTACATGAGTAACCATATGATATATATATTATTTTAAAATAAGAAAACAAAAAAATGATGCATCGCAACAATACGTCGATTTAAAATTATGTCGGACAAATAAGAACTGTCTAATAGACTTTTACGCTCCCACACCGTCCGCCGAAACACCTGCACAACCGATAGAACAGGCAAAAAAAAGGCCGCAATTTAACATTACGGCCTTTCAAGATGATGATTTACAAGAAAATAGAAAAACTAGCCAGCGCTATCCTTATACCAGTCCAAGTGTCGACAGGGTATTTTTCCGCACCTCACGTAGCAGCTCAGCCTCTTTAACCAAGGATTGCCCATACGAAGGGATCAGGGATTTCATCCGCTCCTGCCATTCCGGGGTAGCCAAGCGCTGCTTGAAGCACTTCTCAACCACCTGCACCATCGCAGGGACAGCAATCGAAGCACCGGGCGATGC
This sequence comes from uncultured Thiothrix sp., assembly GCA_964293005.1. Classification (GTDB taxonomy): domain Bacteria; phylum Pseudomonadota; class Gammaproteobacteria; order Thiotrichales; family Thiotrichaceae; genus Thiolinea. The sequence continues at coordinate 113,413 of CAXYXW010000004.1, read as the reverse complement.
ACCCAACAAGGCAGCCAGACTACCATCGGATGCAGCCACGACTTCTGTACCGAACTCCAACTTGCCACCTGTCACCGGATCCTTCTTGATGATCTGCACACGCTGGCCTGCAATCGACAAGACCCAATCTTCAGACTTGGCATTCGGGTAATACTGGCGCAAAGCCTCAACCCGTGATTTTTGGGTTTGCATCACTTCACTGACCAAATAACGGATCAGGTCAAAGCTGCCCATGCCCACTTTCAGCATCGGCCACAAATTACCCGGACGCACCGACAAGATCACATCCAGAATCGAACCTTTTTTCAGGAACTTGGTTGAGAACCCGGCAAATGGCCCGAACAATAGCGCATGCTCACCGTCAATCACACGGGTATCCAAATGCGGAACCGACATCGGTGGTGCACCAATCGATGCTTTGCCATAGACCTTGGCAAGGTGCTGCTTAACAACCGCTGGATTTTTGCAGGCCAGCCACTGCCCACTCACCGGGAAACCACCGTAGCCCACGCCCTCCGGGATCCCGGACATTTGCAATAAGGGCAGTGCACCGCCACCTGCGCCCAGGAATACGAAATTACTGGTCACGGTACGCTCACCTTCCAATGCATTGAGCACAACCTGCCATTTGCCATCGGTTTTTTGCCGACGCAACCCGGTCACTTCACGGTTAAGGAGCAACTCAAAATCGCCAGACTGCTTCAGCCAATTCACCATAGTACGGCACAGTGCACCGAAATTGACATCAGAACCGTGCTTGACACGGGTCGCTGCCACTTTCTCGGCGGGATTGCGCCCATCCATGACCAACGGCATCCACTCACGCAGCACCGCCGGATCTTCGCTGTACTCCATGCCTTCAAACAGGTGGCTGGTACTGATCGCGGCATAACGCTTGCGCAGGTATTCGACATTATCCTCACCCCAAACAAAGCTGATGTGCGGGGTGGGGTGGATAAAGGAAGAAGGGTTCGGCAATACTTTCCGGTCGACTAGCGCTGACCAGAATTGCAAGGTTGTCTCAAAGGATGCATTGATGGCAAACGCTTTGTCAGCACTCACCGTCCCATCCGGGTTCTGTTGGGTATAATTCAGCTCGCAATAGGCCGCATGACCAGTTCCAGCATTGTTCCAACCGTCAGTACTTTCTTTAGCAACCCCATCGAGGCGTTCAACCATACACATACGCAGGGAAGGATCAAGCTGCTTCAGCAGCACCCCCAACGTAGCGCTCATTATCCCGGCTCCAACGAGTACGACATCTACATGATCTGTATTAGTGGCCATGACGCTCCTTAACACCCAAGGCAACGAAAGCGTAATGATAAAATGGCTCAGTATCAATTTCCACCTATCATGGGATTATTTTTCAACCAATTGTCGACAATCGCACTGCAACATAGGCAGCACACCTGATTAAATGCGGCATTGCAGCACGATCACCCTATTGGATTTTTTTTCAATGATAGCTATTGAGAAGCGACTACCCAGCCCATTTATACCACTGGCTCCGCCCGCCACAGATTGTCGACACTTCACACCTGGAGGCTACCCGCCCCCAAGCGCCTGCCAGACCCACTTTTCGCCATTAATAGCCCATCAACATTTTTTGCCACCGTGTTAATGAAATATCCGCCGAATATCTGCAATAATCGGGCATCCGCCCATCATTTATTCTTAAATTTAATCATGAAAACAGTACATGTTATCCAGGCCTTGTGCCTTTTGTTTATCGCATCCCCCGCTGGTGCTGCCAGCAACTATATCGGCATTAATACCAATGAGGCTGTCCATTTCGATGCCAGCGTCCCTTTTGCCGACTTGTTCCGTACCGCTGAACCCTTCCGTGAGAACAAGGAGTTTACCAAAGGCAATATCAGCTATGATGCCAATGGCTGGGTGCGCAACCTGAATGGGGGGCAAGCCGGGACATGGATTGTGCGCTGGCTACCCGCCGGAACCTTGCCCACCGGCAACTATACCGTGAGCTACGAAGGCTCCGGCAGCCTCAGTTACAAGGAAAGTGCCACGTTGGTTTCCCAAGCACCGGGGCGCGATACCATTACCTTCAAGCCAGATAGCAATGGCGAAATCTCGGCGGGGCTGGTGATTGAAAAATCCGACCCCGCCAATCCGATCCGCAATATCCGTGTCACCCTGCCCGGCGGGATTTGCGACAACAACCCTTACCAGCGGGTCAATGCAGCGGGGCAATGTGGCGGCGGCAAATACCTGCCCTTTGCCGAAGCATCCGCCAAAGTGGTGTTCAACCCCGATTACCTCAACTTCATGCGCCAGTTCCGTACCGTGCGCTTCATGAACATGTCCGGGATTACCCGCAATGAACTCCAGTCGTGGGACAAGCGCCCGCATCTGGAAGAAGCCACCTGGGGCGGCAAGGAAGGCGAGCGCGGTGTGCCGCTGGAAATCATGGTGCAGCTTGCCAACACCCTGAATGCCAACCCGTGGTTCAACCTGCCCCACCGGGCGGACGACAACTTCGTGCGCCAATATGCGGAATATGTGAAAGCCAACCTGCGCCCCAACCTGCGGGCGTATGTCGAATACACCAATGAAGCATGGAACAGCGTGTTTTCACAAGCCCAATATGTGCAACAAATGGGCGCACGCGAACGGTTGGATAGTGTGCCACTCAATGCAGGTCTCAAATACTACGCCAAACGCAGCAAGGAAATTTTCCAGATTTGGGAACAGGTGTTTGGTGGCAAACAGCAATTGGTCAGGGTCTTGAGTGGCTGGGCAGGCAATCCCGCCACCACCCCCTTGATCCTCAAGGCGTTTGATGTCAGCAAATCAACCGATGTGTTCGCCCTTGCCCCCTACTTCTATGCCGACCAGGATGCCTTGATGCAAGCCAATAGCGTGGATGATATTTTCGGTCTGCTCAATGGCAACCAGCGCTACTCCATCAGCCAAACCCTGCGCCTGCTCGACCAGCATGCCCTGTTTCTGGAGCCGTATGGAGTCGGTCTGGTGGCTTACGAAGGTGGGCAACATTTGGTGCATTATGGAACCAAATCCAAGAAGGAACACCCTAACCCCCTGCTGATTGAGGCCAACCGCGACCCCCGCATGGAAAGCGCTTATATTGAGCTGCTGGATGGTTTCCGCAAAGCCGGTGGCAAGTTGTTCATGGCCTTTTCCTCACCGCGTGCCAGTGCCTTCTATGGCAGTTGGGGAATCAAGGAGCATATCAACCAGCCCCCGGCAGAAGCCCCCAAATACCGGGCTTTGACACGCTTTTAGGCTTCAGCTACGCTATACAATGGGGGTTTGCTTGTCATCGGCAACCCCTTGCTTCTTTGCAAATGACTCATAAGGATAATAAAGCACATGGGCAACTACTACTCATCTGATACACCCCCCGCCCAGAACTGGGATTACACACTCAACAACGAAAGCGTCACGGCACTCCAGCAGCAACTACCGCAGACTGATTTCCTATCCTCCACCTTTTTGCTTGGCAATGTTGGCGCACCGTTTGTGATTGGGCTGGCAGTGGGGTATTTTGCCAAGAAAGTCCTGAAGATTGCCCTCTTCCTGGCCGGTGGTGCGATTGTGTTGCTGTTTGTGAGTGAATATTACGGCATCACCAGCGTCTCGAATGATAGCCTGCAAAGTGCTGCCAATGCTGCCACCGATATGGCACGCAAATCAGGCGGTTTTTTGGTTGACCGCCTGTCACATATCACCAGCAAGGGGGTCAGCGCCGCCGCAGGCTTTTTTGTTGGCCTGAAATTCGGTTAGGACTCACGCCCGCCGCCGTAACCAGCCACTCAAGCTCAAGCGTTCACGGTGGGCGGGCAATACCTCATGTGCAAAGCGCTCACTCAGGAAAGCGACCAAGGTTCCGCCTTGTGGTGAGATGTCGAGATAGTGACCTGCATCATCGGTATATAAACGCAACTGACCACCATCGGTCGCTTGCCAGTCTGCATTGAGATAAACGATCACCGTCACCAACCGTGCGGATGTGCCACGGAAATTATCAACGTGCTGCCGGTAAAAGCTGCCCGGTGGGTAAACGGCAAAATGGATTTCATACTCAAACAGCCCCAGGAACAGCTCACGGTTAAGTGTCAGGCGCAAATTGTCCAAAAAGGCCTGATAAGCCCCCACTGCCCCGGTTTGCCCTTCTTCCAGCCACAAAACGGCATCACCCCGGATGTCGGTATGGACAGCCTGATTGCCGCCCTTGCCCACGCCAGCTGGCTTAAAATTACCCTGACCCTGCAATGCCAGTGCCTGCTTGCGCATGTCCGCAACCAGTTCATCTGGCACAAATCCCGCCAATGCAACCCAGCCCTCTGTGACCAAACGGTCGGTTATCATCCCAACCGCTGCCCCGTACTGCGCCAGCCCCCAATCAGACACACATGGCCTCATCCTCAGACTCCCGCACCTCGGTACGGATATGGCGCATCACCGGCAACAGGCGCAGAAACACCTTCAACAGGTTAGGATCCAGATGGCGGCCTGCCATATCCCGCATCAGGGCAACCGCTTCCTCTTCCGGCATGGCTTTTTTGTACACACGCTCATGCACCAGCGCATCATAAATATCAACGATGGTCGTAATCCGGGCGGCCTCCGGTATTTCTTCTGCCACCAAACCATTCGGATAGCCCGTGCCATCCCAACGCTCATGGTGGTAGAGGGCAATATGCGCAGCCATATCCAGCACCGGAATTTTCGTGCCACGCAACATGGCTGCACCAATTTCGGTATGGCGCTTCATGATATTGAACTCTTCATCATTCAAGACCCCGGCCTTCCGCAAGATACGGTCAGGAATACCAATCTTGCCAATATCATGCATCGGGGCAGCGACCCGAATATTGTCAATATCGACATTATCCCAGTTCAAGGCCTTTGCCATCGCAGCGGCATATAACCCAATCCGGCGCACATGGGTTCCCGTTTCTTCATCGCGGAAACTGGTCAGGCTCACCAGCTTGATGGCAATGTCCTCTTCCCGCTTACGGATTTCCAAGGTACGTTTGCGCACTTCGGACTCAAGCATCTCCTGATTGAGCAAGCCATCACGTACCTGTTGCAACCGTGCCAGCTCATCACTGTACTTTTCCCCCAGATGTTGCAGCAGCAAAACCTCCTGCCCATCCAGCCACATGACGGATGCCTCCAGTGGGAACTCCTTCTCCAGCTCATCAATCTCAACCCACGGCCCGGACAGCAGCACCTCTTGCCGCTTTGCCTGCCAATGGTGCTCAGCCTCAACAATAAAGGAGCTGAGGTAGGGAAATACCTCGGTCAAGGCATACGTTTCACGCCCCAAGGTACTCCCCAGAAAAAACAATAACCAGTCCGGCAACTGTGAATGCACCCGGAACCGACCATCCGCCTCACGGGTAAAGACCACCATATCCAACGAACGGTAAACATTGGCAAATAAACTGTTCATAACCCTTATCCCTCTTATTCAGTCAGGCTGACGCAGCCACCAGTTGGCGTGCCAAACCAACAAACATGTCATCAACACCAACATCCAGCTTGGCACTGGTTTCCAGCACCGGATAACCGAACTGCACCAATTGGCGTATCTGCTCGCGTCCAATCACCCACTGGTTTTTCAGGTCAGCCTTGTTAAGGGCAAATACCACCGGCACATCACCGATTTCGACCTTCACCCGCTGGTGAATGGCGACCGCGACATCAAATGAATTCTGCCGTGTCCCGTCGATGACGACAATATAGCCAGACAAGCCGCGCAAATGGGTAGGGCGGATGCTTGAAAAATCATCTTCCCCGGCAATATCCCAAATCATGAGGTTCAAATCGGTGTTATCGATTGCCAATTGCTTCTTATCGATCTTCACACCCACTGTCGTCAGGTATTTGTCACTGAACAGGCTATTCACGTAGCGCTGGATCAGGCTGGTCTTACCGACCGAAAACGACCCCAGTAAGCATATTTTTTTCTGTATCACATTACACCTGTGGCCTTGTGGTCTCTACTCAATACATATCAACGGTATAACGGACACCGCGCTCATTCCGCACGCCACTGTCCGGGTTGGTCACAACCAAAACCGAGGCAGGTACACCCTGCCCCAGCAAATAACTGTGCATGGCAAACGCCCGCTCCTTGGCCAAACGCCCATTGGTGGCAGGCGTACCCGTTTCATCAGTCGCACCGCTCACCGACACTTGCACCATCTGGCCTGCTTGCCGGGCAGTCGCCACCAAATCGCGGATCAGTTGCAGCATGTCTTTGGCATGCCCACTGGCATCACCCAGTTCACTGCTGCCCGCCGGGAAATCGAACCGTGCCGACTCCACCGCCTGCTCCAGACCTTGCAACCGGGCAGCGATTTGGGCGGCATCGGCATCCCCGACCTGCAACTGGCTTGCATCCAAACCATCAACCCCAGCCATAAACTGCCAGGAACTCTCCAGTTTACGCTGCCAACTGATATCCGCCTTACCGGACACCAGCAACCGCCCGCCCTGCAACCCTAGGGAAACCGTTGGAGGTGGTTGCAACATACGCCGGGCGCGTGCCAGAACAAAATCCGGCTCCATTGCCAGATAAGGCCTGGATACCACCTCAACCACGGCCCCACCCTCACGCCGGGCGGGTAACACCGTGGCTGGCTCGCGTGCCAACGGGTCACGCAGGACTTCATAGCGGTAGCCGTCAGTGGTTTCTTCCACCCCCAACACCACCAAACCGGGTTCAGCCCGTAAGCTTGCCAAGGCCTGTACCCCATCCTGATGGTGCAGGTACTGTTGGTATCCCCACCAGGCCAGTGCACCCAGCAACGCCAGCAGCACCAGCCAAGCCAACCACGGGGCACGCTTCTTGCGCTCCTGCAATTGCACCGCCAGACAGCGTTCCAACAAGGGTTGAACCCGCTCAAAGGGAGCATTATCGCCCTGGTAGGTTTTCAGCGAATGGCTCATTTGCCGGTGAATGTCTTCCTGGGTCGTTTCCAGCAAGGCACGCAAACTGGCAGGCGGATTGCCGCGCACCACCGCTGCCAACACCGCATAAGGGCCTTGCTTGACCAATACCGTCAAGTCGCCAAGACGCAAATTGTCAAGGGCATCCTCACCACTGACCGCAAACGAATCGCGGATAAAATCCTGAATCGCTGTCAGCATCCCCGACACCATGTCAGGGTCTTTGGTAATCGCTTGCGGTGACACCACATGCTGCAATAACAGGCCGGATTCGCGGTGGATCAGGAACACTTGTTCAACCTGATACACCAGCGTTTTCATCAATACTACTTCCGGGTAACTGCGCCCGGTACGCCACGCATCAAACCGCCAGCGCAACGAACGCGGCGACAGGCTCTGCTCCAACAACTGGTTAAAGGTTTCCAGGGTCTGCGTCAGCACCTCATTGATGGACTTGCGGATCGCAGGCCCCATCACCGGGTACAAGGCATTCGCCAGACGGTCAGGGTCACGCTCCACCGAGCGCCCCAACGCTTCCTCAACCGTGGGGGACAAAGCCGCCGACAGGGAGTCATCCTGCCGGGAGCGCAGGGTCAAGGCTTCAGAAATGACCCCCGCCACATGGATGCTATACCCCTCGTTGTCCAGCAGATGCTGGCGCAAATCAAGCAGAACCTGATAATCCGAACCCAGCAGCAAGGCACGTAACTGCTCCAGCTGATCGGCGCTGCTGATGGATTCGGTTTGGGAAGTGGGGTCGACACTCATCACGGCGGATTCAGGCATCAGGAAGCGCTGGCCTTTACAGACCCTCTCCCTGATCGACATCGAACAGTTGTTTTGCCATACCGTTCAGAATCGCTGCCACCGCTTTCCGGTCGGCCTTTTCATGCCGCAACTGCTCAGCCGTCTGGCGGAGTTGCTCCAACACATCTTTGCGCCAATCGCCCAGACGCTGCTCCAATTGGGCAACCTCGCGGTTCATGCGCTCATGCACCTCGTGATGGGCTGCCTGGGTACGTTTACCCAACTCCTCCAACTGACGCTCATTCTGATCCAGACGTAGCCGCGCAGCGGCGGTATCTTCCCGCCGGAACTTGCTTTCCTCTGCCAGCAGGTCTTTTAACAAACTGACTTCATGGTTGATGGTATCGAGCTTCTTCTGGGTATCTTCTGCCAGGGCATTGATGGATACCCGGATAAACCGCTCCAGTGTCGCCTGTTTGCGCTCCAGATCACGCGCCTGTTCACCGAACAGGATATTGCGCACCATTTCCAGATTTTTATCTGGGGCTGGTTCACGGTTCATGATGGGGAGGGGTGACGTAACCGGCTTGGCATTATCCAAGGTTGAATCTGGGGGTGTTGCTGGCGCTGAGGTCATTTCTATCATGCTCGTCTCACATACCTGATGCCGTGGCAATGTCAGCAAACCTATGGGGGAGCGCCTGCTGTTTCGCGACGGCTATTCTTCTAAAATGTCCAGTTAGCTTAACATCATGCCACCTATTAGAACATTTTTTCAGACAGGAGGGGACTCAAAACGGGGGATTTTTCAGCATAAAAATCACCCAATAGCAGCAAAAGATCAACTTTTGTACCGTTTTGTACCGTGTAGGCATCACCGATACCGACAGAAGGCTAAATAAGGCATGCTATAATTCAGCCCGCGAAAATACCAAGGAACCTGACATGAACAAACCTGCCCAACCGGGCTACTGGCAAATCAGCCATTCCCCTGGCCTACGTGCCTTGACATTAGGGTTGCTGGCCTTGTTGATGCTGATTCCACTCTGGATGGTCAGCCGTGTCGTGGATGACCGCAACCAGCACCACCAACAAGCCCTGGGTGACATCGCCGCCACCTGGGGAAACAAGCAAGCTCTGGTAGGGCCGGTACTGGTCATCCCCTATGTTGAACATATCACCAGTGTCGATACGGTGACAGAAGGCAATGGTGAATCCAAGGTACTGAGCAAGGATGTTTACAATGAACATACAGTCGCCATCCTGCCGACGGTGCTGGATGTCCGCGCTGACATCAAGGAGGAGCAACGGGTACGCGGCCTGCACGAAGCACTGGTTTACAAGGCGAACTTAAGCCTGAGTGGGCGTTTTGATTATGGTTTCCTGCTGGAGGAGGCCGAAGGTGAACGGCGCATCCATTGGGATCAGGCCTTCCTCGCGATTGGCATCAGCGATACCAAGGCCATTGACAAAGCCTCAACCCTGCAATGGGGAACGGACAAGATCATCCTGCAACCGGGTACGCAACTGCCCGAACTACTGCCGCAAGGCGTGCATGTACCATTGGACAAACTCACTGGCGAAGAGCCCTTGCATGAATTCAAACTGGATTTACAAATCCGGGGCAGTGATGGCCTGCTGTTTGCCCCAATCGGTGAAGTGACCACCGCCCGCATGACATCCAGTTGGGAACACCCCAGCTTCCAGGGCAGTATCCTGCCGGACAAACAGGAAACCAACAAACTCGGCTTCACCGCCCACTGGGAAATCCCTAATTTGGCACGCAATTACCCGCAACACTGGCTGCTGGATGGTAAGGCCAGCTATGACCCGACGTATTTTACCGCAGGTGTCAGCCTCTATGAGCCAGTCTCCCGTTATTCGCAAATCGCACGCGCCGCCAAATACGGCATCCTGTTCGTCACCCTTACCTTCCTGACCCTGTTTGCCTTTGAGCTGGCAGCCAAACAACCCCTGCATGCCTTGCAATATGTACTGGTTGGAGCCGCACAAGCCCTGTTTTACCTGATCCTGCTGGCGTTGGCAGAGCACCTGCCATTCAAGGATGCCTACCTCGCCGCCGCCGGGGTAACGGTTGGCATGATTGGCCTCTATGCATGGGCAGTATTGCGCTCTTTCTGGAAGGCACTGGTCTTGTTGCTGGTACTGGGTGGTTTGTACTACGTGCTGTACCACATCCTGAAGCTGGAAGACTATGCACTGCTGGCAGGGACTGGCCTGGTGGCGTTGGCTTTATTGATGATGATGTTTGTTACCCGCCACTTGCACCAGCAAGCTACGGAGAGAAGCCCCGACCTAGGGGAAGAACAGCCCAGGTCGGGTAAACCAGCACACATTGAGGAGAACGTAAATGCTGAAAGCGAAAACTAAATCGGGGAAAACGTAACCCTATGCGCCCTTCGGCTGTGCATACGCACCTGCCGGATGGTCATTCGGATCCATCGCCCCGGTCATAATCGCCACACCTTCTGACATGGTATGGGTATCCGGTTTGATCACGGCATGGCGTTTGCCCAAACGGTGTACGTGGATACGGTCAGACACTTCCCACACATGGGGCATATTGTGGCTGATCAATACCACGGGCATCCCCCGGTCACGCACATCCTTGATCAGGTCGAGCACACGGCGGGACTCTTTCACACCTAAGGCCGCCGTGGGTTCGTCCATGATAACCACCTTACTGCCGAACGCAGCAGCCCGCGCCACCGCTACCGCTTGGCGTTGACCACCGGAAAGCGTTTCGACGGGCTGGTTGATGGTTTGGATAGTCAGCAAGCCCAGCTCAGAGAGCTTCTCACGGGCAATGCGTTCCATTTCCTTATGATCCAGCATGCGGAACCACTTGCCAAGGAAACCTGGTTTCAGCAGCTCGCGCCCCAAAAACAGGTTGTCAGCAATGTTCAGCGAGGGTGAAACCGCAAGGTTTTGGTAAACGGTTTCAATACCTGCCGTGCGTCCATCCATCGGGTTCTTGAAGTCGACTTTCTGACCATTGAGGAACACCTCACCAGCATCCGGTGGGGCAGCCCCGGTCAAAGCCTTGATCAGGGAAGACTTGCCCGCACCGTTATCACCGATGACTGCCAGCACTTCGCCAGGATAAAGGTCAAAATCAGAACTATCCAGTGCAGTCACACGCCCGTAGCGCTTGACCAGACCACGCCCCATCAGAATGGGTTCGAGTTTTGTTGCAGCCATGTTTAGACCCTCCTGATCCATTGGTCAGTCGCGACGGCGATAATGATCAGCAGGCCAATCGCAAATTCCTGCCAAAGCACATCCACACCAGCCAACGCCAAACCATTACGGAACACACCCACCACCAATGCACCGACCAGCGTACCAACAATCGCACCGCGCCCACCGAACAGGCTCGTGCCACCGATAACCACCGCTGTAATACTGTCCAGGTTGGCAGACTGACCTGCCTGCGGGCTGACCGAGCCAATCCGTCCGATCAATGTCCAGGCAGCCAGTGCACAAATGACCCCGGCGACAATATAAACCGACATCAAAACCTTGTTGGTATCGATACCGGCAAGCTGTGCCGCCTGCGGATCGTCACCCGTGGCATACACATGCCGACCCCACGGGGTATGGTTCAAGGCGTACCACATGGCAGCAAACAACGCCAGCAAGGTCAATGTGCCGGTCGTAAAGCGTGCGCCCCACAGGTCAAACGAAATACCCATGAATTGCAGCAAGGGGGCTTGTTGGGCAATATCCTGCGAACGGATGGTTTCACTTTCGGAATACCAAAGGTTAAGCGCAAAGAAAATGCTCCACGTACCCAGCGTGGTAATAAAAGGTGGCAGACGCAAGCGGGTAATCAGGAAACCGTTGATTGCCCCGCACACCGCACCTGCCAACAAACCGAGCATCAAGGCAATCCCGGCAGGCAACCCCATATCAATGGCAGTACGCCCCATAATCACCGAGCACAACACCATGATCGCCCCAACCGACAGGTCAATGCCTGCTGTCAGGATAACCAGTGTCTGCGCCACACCAATCATGCCGATGATGGTGACTTGCTGCAAAACCAAAGACAGATTGAAGGGGTCAAGAAACTTGCCACCAATAATCGAATAGAAAACCAACACCGCCATCAGCAATACAAAAGCCGGGGCAGCAGTCGGATAGTTATGCAGGAAACGCTGAAGGCGCTCCCCAAATGTTAGGGTTTTGGTTTCAAAAGACGCAACCGCACCGCCCGCTTTGGCGGCGACTGCCTCAAAATTATCTTGGGCCATGACAGGCTCTCCTGACGAAGCATAGCTGCTTCACTGCCTTGGGGATTGCACCCATCCCCCCATACACGACAGGGGGAAGGGTTTAAAGGAAGGGAAAAATCAACTAGCGGTGATTAGCCCCAGCACTTGCCCATGCCTGCTTCAGAGGTAATGGACTCAACGCCCGTAGCAGGCTTGTCTGTGATCAGCTCAACGCCGGTGTTGAAGAAGTCCAGACCTTCGCTGTTCTCAGGCTTCTTGCCAGATTTTGCAAACTCAGCAATTGCTTCGATACCTTTGGAGGCCATCAGCAGTGGGAACTGCATGGAGGTTGCACCGATCACGCTGTCTTTGACGTTTTTCACGCCAGGGCAACCGCCGTCAACAGAAACGATCAGCACGTCCTTTTCTTTACCTACCGCTTTCAGCGCTTCATACGCACCGGCAGCCGCAGGCTCATTGATGGTGTAAACCACGTTTACGCCCGGATCTTTCTGCATCAGGTTTTCCATTGCCTTACGGCCACCTTCTTCAGAACCCTGGGTCACATCATTGCCAACGATGCGCTTGTCATCTTCGTCGCCCATTTTCTTGGCATCTTTCAGGTCAATCCCGAAGCCTTTCAGGAAGCCTTGGTCACGAGCCACGTCAACAGAGATTTGGTTGGCATTCAAGTCCAGCAGCGCAATCTTGGCATCTTTTGCCTTGTCGCCGAGGGTAGCCGCAGCCCATTGACCGATCAGCTCGCCTGCCTTGAAGTTGTCAGTAGCAAACGTTGCATCGGCTGCATCGGCTGGATCCAGAGGAGTATCCAGGGCGATAACCAGCAAGCCTGCTTTACGGGCTTTCTCAATGGCAGGGACAATGGCCTTGGAATCACTTGGGGTGATCAGGATGCCTTTTGCGCCCGCTGCGATCAGGTTCTCGACTGCTTGTACTTGGGTGTCGTTATCGCCATCCACTTTGCCTGCAAAGCTGCGCAGTTCAATGCCCATTTCCTTGGCTTTAGCTTCAGCGCCTTCCTTCATTTTCACGAAGAATGGGTTGGTGTTGGTTTTAGTGATCAGGCCGACGATCATGTCTTCTGCTTGTGCTGCAACAGGCAGCATCATGCTGACAGCCAGAGCCAATGCAATAGATGTTTTCTTGAACATAACGGGTTTCCTCCAAAAAATTAAGAAAGTACAAGCCTTAAGGCTTTATGGAACTTTGTAAAACCAGGGAACTGCGTAGGGGTCGTCGTTATGCTCCTCCCCCGCCGCCTGCATAAAAGATTAATGCGCCACGTTGCGCCTGTCAATAAATAATTCAATTTGATTTATTAATAGGGAAAGGCTAATCTTCCTACCAACGTAAACAGGGTAAGCGACCAAGATGGACTTCAGTTGCGATACAGAGGACGGGGTAATGAGAGTGAAGGCCAAACAGCCAACCGGGGGGAGTAACCTATCAGGCATTGCGCAGTACAATGAGCGCCTGATCCTGCAACTCATCCGCCGCGCCGGTAGCCTAACCAAAGCGGAAATCGCCCGGCTGACCAACCTGAGCGCCCAGACTGCCTCGGTCATTATCAATCGCCTGATTGAAGAAAAACTCCTGCGCAAACAGGAGCGGCGCTACGAGGCAGGCAAGGTGGGGCAACCCGCTGTCCCCATCGCCCTCAACCCGCACGGCGCTTACTCCATCGGTGTGAAGATTGGGCGGCGTGGCCTCGACATCATGCTCATCAATTTCATTGGAACCATCCTGCACCGCATCGGGCATGTGTATGACTACCCTGATCCTGATTTCATTTTCCCAGCCATCGAACAAGCCATTGCCGAACTGATTGGCAGCCTCTCTGCTCCCCAGAGCAAACGCCTGCTGGGTGTTGGCATTGCCGCCCCCTATGGGTTGGGCGGCTGGCAAAAGGAAGCTGATATACCTTGGCACATCACCACCCGCTGGAACCTGATCGACATCAAGGAAAGTGTACAAGCCAAACTGGATTATCCGGTCTGGCTGGTGAATGATGCCACCGCAGCCTGCATTGCTTCATTGGAGTTCGGCAACCCGGACAAATTCAACAATTACCTGCATATTTTTGTCGGTACATTTGTGGGCGGCGGCATCATCATGAACCGTACCTTGTATCTGGGTACGTTCAACAATGCCGGGGCGATTGGCTCAATGCCGCTCCCCAGCAGCTATGCCGCCGAAGAGCAGCGCAATGGTGCGGCAACCGTCCAACTGATCAACTGCGCCTCACGCTATTTGCTGAACAACCGCCTGAAACAGGCAGGCATCAATGCCGATTTGGCGGTAGAAAAACTCGGAATGGGTGAGCTGGAGGCGCTGCCACCTGAAACAGCCACCCTCTTCCACGAATGGGTGCAACAAGTCGCCCCAGCGATTGCTTATGCGATTGTATCGTCTGTGAGCATTATTGATTTTGAGGGTGTGATTATTGATGGCCTGCTGCCCAGCAGCCTGACCCGGCAACTGACCAGTGCCGTCGGGGAAGCCATCAGGAATCTGGATGTGGAGGGGCTGATCCTGCCGAAACTCGCTGCCGGGACGATTGGCAACGATGCCCGCGCCTTGGGCGGGGCATTCCTGCCGTTTTATACCAATTTCGCCCCTGACCGCAGTATCCTGATCAGTAGCGAGGATAATGTGTTCCACGCTTTCTGATCACATACCGCTGGCATAAAAACGGGAAAAGGCTTGCGCCCTTTCCCGTAGCCCACGAGGAAAATAATTTTTATGATTGTCAGTCAGCACGAACCAGGCGCTGGCTGCGTTGAATCCGGCTGCGGCTGACTGTGTATGTCCTGCCCGCTGCCACCCACTTTTCATCCTTGACTTCAGCCGCTTCCGCAATGGTCAAAGGGGCACTGTCCGCCAATGCTGGTGCAGATGCCGGTAGGGTCAACCCATTGCTATCCGCGCCAACCGACAAACTCATCGGGGACTCTGCCCACGCTGTGCCAGTACCCAATGCAAAACCTGCCAAAAAACCTAAAACCAGTACGAACCGTTTCATGATGATCACTCCTTGTGTATTAACGATGGGGGTTATGTTTCAACAGGAGAAATAGTGCGCTTTTTCGGCAGAAGTGACGATCCCTTGAACAAGGGAGAAAAACAAGCAGATAGAGCCAGCGCCTACCCTAAATAGGGGATGAAAAAACAAGCATGGCAGATGAGCAGCACGGTGGGGTCGAAACACCAATAAAAAACCCAGCACACGGCTGGGTTTGGGTTCGGTTCTAAATCCCGAAGGATTTATACCTTATTGTAGCAACGGCTCTCACCCCGGAATGCAACAAGTTTTGCTCTAAGCGGGGAATAATATATCATCCCGTTTCAACCCCCTGTCAAGGTCTTGTTTTATGAATAAGGAAAATCAGCATATTCCCTATGTCCTTGGATTGGATATTGGCATGGCATCGGTAGGCGCTGCACTGCTGGCAACCGACCATATTTTGGGGCTACACGTTCGGGCATTTAATAAGGCGGAAACCGCAAAAGAAGGCGAATCACTCAATAAAATTCGTCGGGATTCGGCTCTTACCCGTCGCCGTTTACATCGCCGTGCCTTCCGGTTGTTGCGTCTACGGCGTTTGCTTAAACGGCTGGGGATATTAGAGAATCACTCCACGTCGATATTCACCGCTCTTCAGGTTTCACCTTGGCAGCTAAGGGCTGAAGGTTTGGATCGGTTGCTGTCATCAACGGAATGGGCGGCAACGCTGTATCATTTGGTCAAGCACCGAGGCTTTCAATCAACCCGCAAAAGTGAAACGAAAAGTGACGAGAAAGCAGGGCAAATGCTGAGTGGGGTTAGCCATAACAGTCAGTTGCTTGAGGCGGGAGCTTATCGCACGGTTGGGGAGTTAGCATGGAAACATGAAAGTTTCCGTGAAGCCAAACGCAATAAGGGCGGAGCCTATACACATACGTTTGCCCGCGCCGACATTGCGTCGGAACTGCATCAGTTGTTCACCACCCAGCGTGCGATGGGCAACCCTCACACGGCGATGGAGTTTGAACAAAACGTTCATGCACTGCTAATGGCACGCCGCCCCTCACTTTCAGGGGATAGGCTGCTCAAACTGGTGGGTAAATGCACGTTTGAAACCACTGAATACCGCGCCCCGAAAGCAAGCCATACGGCTGAACGCTTTGTGTGGTTAACCCGCCTTAACAATTTGCGTATCAGTGGGATAGGGCAAGCCCGCCCATTGGCAGAGGATGAACGGCAAGTGTTGCTGCCATTGCCATTTATTCAAGCCAAGCTGACCTACAAGCAGGCACGTAAAGCATTAAGCCTGGGTGAGGCAGAACGTTTTGCAGGTCTAAACTACCGGGACAAAGACCCGGAAGGGGCAAGCCTATTTGAAGCCAAATATTTCCATGCCTTACGCAAAGCCTATGAAAATAATGGGTTAAACCGTGAATGGCAACGCGATAGCCTGGATGTGCAACGACTGGATACGCTTGCCTATGCCCTCACTGTATTCAAAGAGGATAAAGAGTCGGGTCAATGGTTGGCGGCACAAGGTATTGAGGCCAAAATCATCGAAGCCGTGCTGGAGGTGTCTTTTACCGACTTCATCCGTTTGTCGCGTAAAGCATTGTTGAGGATACTGCCGTTCATGGAGCAGGGAAAGCGTTATGACGAAGCAGTGCAAGAAGCTGGTTACGCCCATCACAGCCAGAAGGATAGCAGCCAGAAATCACGTCTGTTGCCAGCATTCAGTAAAGAAGATGTGACCAATCCGGTTGTTTACCGCTCCCTCAATCAAGCCCGAAAACTGGTGAACGCCATTATTCAGCAATACGGCGCACCGTCTGCTGTACATATTGAGTTGGCGCGGGACTTGAGTAAACCGTTTGATGAGCGCAAAAGAATTGAACGTGAGCAAAAAGAATTCCGGGATAACAAGCTCGAAGACATCCAGCAGTTCAATCGGCAATTTGGCTTTGAACCCAAGGGCTTGGATTTGCTCAAGTGGCGGCTGTACCGGGAACAAGACGGGAAATGTGCTTATAGCCTAAGACCGTTTGGCTTGAACCGCCTGTATGAGAAAGGCTATGCTGAGGTGGGTCATGCCTTGCCGTATTCACGCAGTTTCGATGACAGCATGAATAATAAGGTGCTGGTTTTTACCACCGAAAACCGCAACAAAGGCAGCAAAACGCCTTATGAGTATTTGGATGGTCAGAATGATACGGTGCAATGGCGTGAGTTCATCGCTGGGGTGATGGGAAATAAGAAAATCCGCCAAGCCAAACGGATGAAACTGTTACGTAAAGATTTTGGCAAGGATGAGGCGGAGAAATTCCGGGATCGTAATCTGACGGATACCCGTTACGCCTGTCGGCTCTTTAAAAATCATGTTGAAACGCATCTGCAATTGGCTGAAGGCTCAGAGAGCAAACGTTGTGTTGTGGTTTCCGGGCAATTGACCGCTTTCCTGCGGGCGCGATGGGGCTTGGTGAAAGTGCGTGACAATGGCGACTTGCACCATGCCCTGGATGCCGCAGTGGTAGCCGCTTGCAGCCATGCCTTTGTCCAGCGGTTATCAACCTACTCACGCCGTGGTGAGCTGGAGTATTTGCATTCCCACGCTTTCGATCCTGAAACAGGCGAGGTTGTGGATATTGCCGCCCTGCGTCAGCTCGAAAAGAACTTCCCGCAACCTTGGGAGGGTTTCCGGCGCGAGGTGTTGGCTCGGTTGTCACCCAACCCCGCCGCCGTTATTCCTGCACTGGAAGGTATTCAGCCTGTACGGGTTTCCCGCGCCCCACAACGTCGCGGGACGGGTGCTGCACATCAAGAAACGATCCGATCCGCAAAACCATTGGAGCAAGGGCAAAGCAGCGTAAAGGTTCCTCTGGAAAAACTGCGCTTACAGGACATCCCGAATATTGTTGGGGCGCATGACCCGCGCAATGAAAGCCTGATTCAAGCCATTCACCAGCGCTTGGTAGCACATAAGGGGGATAGTAAGAAAGCATTCGCCGAACCGCTGTATAAACCCAGCAAACCGGGCAAGGAAGCCCACGCCCCGCAGGTTCGCAGCGTTCGCCTGCTGGATACGCAGAAAAGTGGTTTGCCAGTGCGCGGTGGCATCGCCAATAACGGTGATATGTTGCGGGTGGACATTTTTACCAAAGGTGGAAAATTCTTTGCCGTACCGTTGTATGTGGCAGACATTGTGAAGAAAGAGCTACCGAACCGGGCAGTGCTTGCCTCCAAGCCAGAAGCCGAATGGACTGTCATGGATGAGGGCTATGCTTTCCTTTACAGCTTGCACCAAAATGATTGGGTAAAAATATCATTCAAGAAAGATGCACCTGTTGAGGGGTATTACGCAGGTTTTGACCGGACAACGGGCGCAATTAATGTTTGGGCACACGACCGGAATAAATCTGTTGGCAAAGATGGACTCATGCGAGGTATTGGCATCAAAACTGCCCTGTCTGTCGAGAAATTCCATGTCGATATGCTCGGCAACCTTTACCCGGCACGGAACGAAATCCGGCAACCCCTGAAACCCAGCAAAAAACGGTGATGATCAGCAGAACGGCAATTGTAGCATTCCGGGGTGAGAGTGGGAGCTACAACATCATACAGCGCATTCTGGTTGAAGCGTTGATTGTAGCATTCCGGGGTGAGAGTGGGAGCTACAACCAACACAACGATTTCGGTGGGCGGGGTGATATTGTAGCATTCCGGGGTGAGAGTGGGAGCTACAACCTTCACCATGCAGTTCCAGCCCCGCGCAGTATTGTAGCATTCCGGGGTGAGAGTGGGAGCTACAACTGCCCTGTTCGCTGCCTTTGGCCTGGACGTATTGTAGCATTCCGGGGTGAGAGTGGGAGCTACAACCGAGTTGTAACTACCATGACCAAGCAGGTGATTGTAGCATTCCGGGGTGAGAGTGGGAGCTACAACACGACTTGGTGCTGATGCCCGATGGCTTATTGTAGCATTCCGGGGTGAGAGTGGGAGCTACAACAACTAATGGCAGATACAGGATTGGGCGGCTATTGTAGCATTCCGGGGTGAGAGTGGGAGCTACAACGCTCAGTTGAGCGGATCATTACGCCGTATGATTGTAGCATTCCGGGGTGAGAGTGGGAGCTACAACAGGCCGTAAGCTACTGATAACAGGCAATAAATTGTAGCATTCCGGGGTGAGAGTGGGAGCTACAACATCCAAACACTACCCGCTTGCTGTTCTCCGAAGCGCCCCCTTCAGCCCTTGGAGGGTGTCGTAAAACTGAAATGCCCAGAAGAAAATCCCCCTCAATCCCCCTTTTTCAAAGGGGGAGGCCAGACGGCACGTTGTAAAATCAAGGAGATGCGCTGTCTTGCTCCCCTCCTTTGCAAAAGGAGGGGTTGGGGGAGGATTTTCTTCGGCGTTTTACGACACCCTCACTTGCGGGGAAAAGGTTGGGGAGCGGGGAGATTCGGAGCGGTGCTATTATGAATATTCCCTTATGTCGACACCAAGCCCCGATGAGAAAAGACATATTGCTGCTTACCGGCCTGATAACGGGCATGTAACCACGCAGGCAAGGTGAGGCTGGCAAGAAACACGACCAGCCATACCCATTTCTGGGGGTCAGTCAATGCCCAATCTCCCCAGCGGAACGGGATATAGCAATACAAAACCACCAAATGATAGGCAAACACCTGCAACGAATGCTGCCCAAGGAAAGCCAGCCAATGCCCAAGGCGGGCTAGCCAGTTAAACAAACCGTAACGCTGCTGCCATGCCACCAATACCGAAACCACATACACAAACGCCAGGAAATCCAACAGGCGCAGCCAGCCCATGCTGCTACGGGCAATGTGTGGATAGTCGACCAGCCATGCCAACCCTGGCATCGAATCCAACGGAACCCAGCCATGCCGCAGCAGATAAAGTGACACAATCAGCAACAGGCTAAGCAACAACCAGCCCCCTGACCATGCCGGTAAACGCGCCTGCCCACTGAAACGAAGGAAACCCAGTACCATGCCCAATACAAAGATCAGTTGCCACGCCATGTAATCAAACGCACCCACCCGAATGGCCAAGGCATCAGGCACTAGCCCAAGCAGCGCATACCCACCGCCATATTGTGCCGCCCACCACAAGCCCACACTGCCCAACACGACCAGCAGCACACCGGTATTACCGAAGCGCAGCATCATCCGCAACGGCAAGGGAGCCAGCAACATCAGCAACACATACATGGGCAAAATATCCAGCATTGGCGGCTGGTAAACCAGCAGCAAGCCAGAAAACAAGGCGCGGAGTGGCTCCACCTGCATTTCAGTGGCAAAACTCTGCCAGTATGCCCCCGACCAGACGGTTGCGACGGTAAACACAAACACCGCCAGCAACACCACCACATGGTAGAGGAAAATCACCTTGGCACGTTGCCAGACACGCTGCTCCAGCACCCAGCCGCCCGCCGCGTAATAGCGGCTGTATACGACAGCAACCAGCATGCCAGACAAAAATACAAACCCTTCAGCCGCACTGACATAACCTGCCAGCTCATACAAATGCTGAAAAATGGGTTCACCAAAATGGTCTGCTGCCATCACCAGCAGCATAATCCCCCGAAGGACATCAAGGGAAAGGTCACGTTTCATGGATGCCACAGCGTCCTTAATTGCCTCGTTTTTCTTGCTTCACGGTTGAGAAAGATGCCCACTATACGACCAAATGATGCACCGCACAAAATATTCTGTTGTATCAACCCCCTATTCTGCTCTACAATCCGCCCCGCCATAGCCTTGGCTCATTACAACGGTACTCGCTGACCTGAAGTCCCGACAACGATCATGAAACCATTCCAGTATTTCCTTAGCCTGTTGCTGGCACTTGTGCCACTTGTCGCCCCCACTGCCAGCCATGCGCTGGACGGTTGCTTTCCCTACGTGCAACAACAGGCACACGAACAAGCCCAGCAGCCCTTTGCCAAAACGCCGATGATGAAGGTCGATACCGGGCGGATCACCTATGACCATTACCAACACATTCGGTTCCGCCCGGAAAAAACCTTCTGGCGCAACGAAAAGCTGCCATTCCAGCTCGAATTCATGCATCCGGGCATGCACTTTATCCACCCCATCAGCCTGTTTAGCTGGGAAGACGGCAAAGCCAAGCCGATCACCTTTTCCAGCCATTACTTTGATTACACTGAGGTGGCTGACCTCGACCTGAAACAGGACGAGCCGCACATGGGCTTTACCGGTTTCCGTATCCTGTCTGCCTTCGGGCAACCCGCAAACCGCGCCCCCGTCAGTGAAACTGTCGTATTTCAAGGCGCAAGCTACTTCCGTGCCCTCGGACAAGAACAACGCTATGGTTTGTCAGCACGCGGCCTTGCCATCAATACCGCCCACGAAGGACAGGAAGAATTCCCCGATTACACGCATTTCTGGATAGAAAAACCGGCAAAAGAAGCCAATGAGCTGGTGTTTTGCGCCTTGCTGAATAGCCCGTCCTTAACAGGAGCTAGCCGCTTTGTGCTCACCCCTGGCAAGGCAACCCAGTTGGAGGTGGAAACGCACCTCTACCCACGCAATACCAGCACGCCACCCCTCGAAATCGGGGTAGCCCCCTTAACCAGCATGTTTTTCCACGGTGAGAATTCACTGTCCGCCTATGGCGATTACCGCCCGGAAGTGCATGACTCCGATGGCCTATTGATCCAGCAAGGCAAGCAATGGCTTTGGCAGCCGCTGGAAGAAGTGCCCTATTTCAACCTCCAGTCGCTGCCGGTTTCAGATTTGGCGGGCTTTGGCCTGATGCAACGTGACCGTGATTTCGACCATTACCAGGATTTGGAAGCGCATTACCATGAGCGCCCCAGTGTTTGGGTAGAGCCGCTAGACGACTGGGGAAAGGGCGAAATCCGCCTGTTGCGCCTGCATACCCGTTCCGACATCGTGGATAATGTAGTGGCCTACTGGACAGCCCCCATCGGGCAACTGCCCAAGAGCTTGCATTACCGTCTATCCTGGCGCTCAACTGAGCCTGTTGCACACAAGTTGGGCAAAGTGATCTCCTCCCGCGCCACCAACCGGACGGTCGATGGCATGCCAGAGCAAAAAGGCCAGGTGCAACTGCGCCTGATTGTTGATTTTGCGGGATTACCGACACTGCCGACACTCACGGAAATACCCGAAGTCGATTACACCCTGCATGGCTCCGCTACCGCCAAACAGATGGTCATACAACCCAACCCACACACCAAGGGCTGGCGGGTCATCGCCCACATTCTTCCAGAACGCTGCGATCAACCGTTACGGCTTGAATTAAAACTGACCAATGGGCGCAACCCTCTGACAGAAACATGGTCTTACCCACTTTCAGGAGATTTGTGCAGCGCACACTAACGATTGAAACCATAACAATGGCATAAAAATTGCCAGATTTTTTTGTGATCCCGTAACAAAATAAAACACGAAGGAAAACAAATGACTGTAACTAGCGAACCAGCAACAAACCAAGCAACCGTAGCCTCCTTTCCCCGGCGTTATGACGCATGGGCTTCCGCCCGTAAACGCGCCCGCCATTACCTGAACTTGCACCGCATACCGGAAGGCGATTGCGAGCAACTGCTGCAACAAGCCAGCCAGTACTTGCCTGCCAAGCCACCGTTGGTGGAACAAGAGCAAATCCGCCTGTTTATCCAAGCCCTGCAAAAGGCAGCCCCGCAGTTGGCAGCAACCCAGTCGGCTACCCCGGCTATTGGTTGTCCGTATGCAGAAGCGTTGCAGGCATTGGCAAATGGGCGGGCTGCCGGGTGGCTGGCGCATACCTCCCGCCAGACAGGGCCACGGGTTGAGCGCAGCAGTATCCGGGTTGCGCCCCTGCAAGCCATTTCCTTGCGCCTGCTCCCGCGTCAAACCAAGACATCGCATTAAGACCCGCACGCCATGAGCATCAACATCCCCCCGCCAGCCAACTGGCACATGGCTGCACTGGGGCGGCGGCTAGGCTTTTTCACAGCGGTTGCTATCCTGACCGGTTTGGCAAGCTATTGGCTAGCCACCAACTTGCCCACTGAATTGCCCTTGGCTTGGAAAGTGGCAGTTACTGCGCCATTCAGTGTGCTGTTTTTCTGGCTGGCTCTGGGCTTTATGACGGCAGTGGCTGGCCTGTGGGTCATGCTGTGGGGCGACCCTTACCGGGTCAGCAGCCCCCCCGGTACACCCCTGCCCAAACTGGCAACTACCGATACCACCGCTATCCTCATCCCGATTTACAATGAAGATATTGCTTATGTCTATGCTGGCCTGAAAAGCATTTACCAATCGCTGCAAGCGGTTGGGCAGCTCCAGCATTTTGAGTTTTATATCCTCTCGGACTCGGATGATGCCGGTAACTGGCTACGGGAAGAGGCGGGCTGGTCTGCCTTGTGCCGCGACCTTGATTCGAGTGAGCGCATCCATTACCGGCGGCGCAAACACCGCACCAAGAAGAAAAGTGGCAATGTCATGGACTTCTGCCGCCGTTGGGGTAAGCGCCACCCGTACATGGTGGTGCTGGATGCAGACAGCCTGATCACAGGTGAGGCACTGGTGCGCATGGTAGATGC
This sequence comes from uncultured Thiothrix sp., assembly GCA_964293005.1. Classification (GTDB taxonomy): domain Bacteria; phylum Pseudomonadota; class Gammaproteobacteria; order Thiotrichales; family Thiotrichaceae; genus Thiolinea. The sequence continues at coordinate 89,867 of CAXYXW010000004.1, read as the reverse complement.
GATGGAGCGCCATCCGCAGGCAGGCCTGATCCAGACCCCGCTGTATACAATCGGTCTGGATACGCTGTATGCCCGTGGGCAGCAATTCGTCAACCGCCTGTATGGGCCGGTCTTCTTTGCAGGCCTCCACTACTGGTGGCTGGGGGACAGCCAATACTGGGGGCATAATGTCATTATCCGCACCCAAGCATTCATGGAGCATTGCCACCTGCCGAAGCTGCATGACCGGGGCATATTGGGCGGGGAAATACTCAGCCATGACTTCGTGGAAGCCGCCCTGCTCAACCGTGCCGGATGGGAAACGTGGCTGGCACACGACATCGAAGGCAGTTTCGAGCGCCCCCCGCCCACCCTGACCGACGCGCTCAAACGTGACCGCCGCTGGTGTCAGGGCAACCTGCAACATTGGCTCATCATCTGGTCGCATGGGATTCCACACCTGCACCGCTTCCTGCTGCTGGGGGGCATCATGTCGTATGTTGGCTCATTGGTGTGGCTCGGCTGGCTGCTGGTGCTGACGGCGATTGCACTGCTGTACCCTGACCTGACTCTGATTCCCCCTACGCCCACCAATACTGCCCTGTTTGGCTTGACCATCACCCTGTTATTCTTCTACAAGAGCTTTGGCCTGATCCAAACCTTCCGCAAACGGCAAGTGAAGCTATTTGGTGGCGGCTTTGCCCTCACTGCCAGCATCCTGACCGAAACCTTCCTGTCCATGCTGACTGCACCGGTACGCATGCTGTATTACAGCCAGTTTGTCATACAAATCCTGCGGGGCAAACGCGCCGTCTGGGGGACGCAGCAACGCACGGGTGGTGGCTTGGCCTGGGCAGATGCCGTCCGGGAATATGGCTGGGTAAGTGCAAGCGGACTGGTCTGGGGCAGTGTATTATTGCTGGTAAACCCGATGGCCTTCTTGTGGATGTCCCCTGTCTTGGCAGGACTGGTTTTGTCGATCCCCCTCGGAGTCTATACCAGCAGGCAAACCGACTTGCAGAACCCGTTGTTCCGCACCCCGGACGAAACCGCTCCGGACAGCATCCTGCAAGCCTTTGAAACCCATTATGCTGAACTGAAGCAGCATCCCTGCATTTCCACCCGCGATCTCTTCATCCGGGTGATTATCGACCCGTTGGCCTTGCGGCAACACCTGACCTACATCCCGCAACGCTCCAATATCCCGGCCTCAACCCGTAAAGCACGCAACGAATGGCTGGCAAAATTGCTCAAGCAAGGCCCCAATGTCATTTCCAATAGCGAACGGCTGATTATCCTTGAAGATGCCAGCCTGCTCTGCCAACTCCATGCTCAAGTCTGGCAGCTACCGGAAGAAAAATTCCACCGGCTGTGGATGGGTAAACTGTGAGGCCAAAACACACGACAACACACAGCAAAAATACACTAAACGCATGCAGATACCTGCCTGTCGGGTAAATATCCTCTACAATGCCCGACATAACCTAACCGAGGCTCATGCGGAGAACACCATGCAACTACAGGATGCGTCATTACTCAAAACGGCTGCCTATATCAATGGCGAGTGGGTTGCTGCCGAAAACGGGGCAACCCTGACTGTCACCAACCCGGCGACCGGGGCAGCCCTTGTCACCGTGCCGGATATGGGTGCGGCTGAAACCCGCCAAGCGATTGCCGCTGCTGAAGCTGCCCTCCCCGCATGGCGTGGCAAAACCGCCAAAGAGCGGGCAGCCATCCTGCGCCGCTGGTATGAGCTGATCATGGCAAACCAGGAAGACCTTGCCCACCTGATGACCCTTGAGCAAGGCAAGCCACTGGCAGAAGCCCGTGGGGAGGTCGCCTATGGTGCATCCTTTATTGAATGGTTTGCGGAAGAGTGCAAACGGGTTTACGGTGATACCATCCCCTCCCCTGCCACTGACCGCCGCCTGGTAGTGATCAAGCAGGCGATTGGCGTGGTGGCAGCCATCACACCGTGGAACTTCCCGATTGCCATGATCACCCGCAAATGTGCCCCGGCATTGGCAGCAGGCTGCACCGTCATCGTCAAGCCCTCCGAACTCACGCCGCTGTGTGCACTGGCACTGGCAGAACTGGCGGCACGGGCTGGGATTCCGGCGGGCGTTTTCAATATCATCACCACCCTGCAAGCCGCCGTGGTGGGTACAGAATTGACCCAAAGCCCGGTGGTGCGCAAACTCTCCTTCACCGGCTCAACCGCTGTCGGTAAACGCCTGACCGCTGCGTGTGCCGGAACCCTGAAAAAAGTCTCGATGGAATTGGGTGGCAATGCACCTTTCATCGTGTTTGATGATGCTGATCTGGATGCAGCAGTCCTGGGTGCAATGGCCTCAAAATACCGCAATGCCGGGCAAACCTGTGTCTGCGCCAACCGCCTGCTGGTGCAGGATGGTGTATACGATGCCTTTGCCGCCAAACTCGCCACGGCAGTCAGCCAGTTGAAAGTGGGCAATGGTCTGGAAGCGGGCGTAACCCAGGGCCCACTGATCAACGAAGCCGCCGTGAAGAAGGTCGAAAGCCATATCGCCGATGCCGTCAGCAAGGGTGCATGTGTGCTGACCGGTGGCAAACGCCTCTCAGCCGATACCACCTTCTTCCAACCCACCATCCTGACGGGTGTGATCCCCGACATGATCGTGGCACGGGAAGAAACCTTTGGCCCGGTCGCACCGATTTTCCGCTTCAACACCGAAGCTGAGGCCATCCAGATGGCAAATGACACAGAGTTTGGCTTGGCTGCCTACTTCTATAGCCGCGACATCGGGCGCATTTGGCGGGTGGGTGAAGCCCTGGAATACGGCATGGTCGGCATCAATGAAGGCTTGATTTCCAATGAGGTTGCCCCTTTTGGTGGGGTCAAGGAGTCTGGCCTGGGGCGTGAAGGCTCCAAATACGGCATGGAAGACTTTCTGGAGATCAAGTATCTGTGCATGGGTGGCCTGAACCGCTAGCCGCCAGTATTTTTATATGCAAACGGATGGTATCCAGCTCCAGCAGCATGCCATCGGTCAGCCCAGCCAAGACAGTTGGGCTGACCACTGCATAAGGCACACCATATTCCCGCGCCACAATCGCTGAATGCGACAAACGGCTGCCTTGCAGGACAATAATCCCGCGCAATCCGGCAATCGCCGCCACCCAGCGGTTATCAAAATACGGTGCAACCAGAATACCACTTGCTGGCAGCGGTGCATGCCAACCGGCTGGCTGGGGAATCACAAATACTGTGCCAGTTACTACACATTGCGCTGCCAATGATTGCATATTGCCATCCCCCTGCCGCTGTGTGCCGCAAGCCGCATGGTCGTAGACGGCTTGCAAGGCTTGTTCCTGCTGGCGTAACCCCGCTGCTGCGGCATCCCCACGCTGGTATTCATCCCAGCTACAAAACAGCAGATGCCGGTCGCGGGCAAGTACCTGCTTAAGTTTGTTGAGTTCGTGGAAAAACAGGGTGCGCAATTGCAGCCCCAAGGTCTGCCAATCAGCAGGAGAAACAGGCGGGGGAGCAGATCCCTGCTCGGCTTGCATCAGGGGCTGCTTGCCCAACCAGCCCAGCTCATAGGCATGTACCGGAGGGGCTGTGTCCCTGCCGTGTCCGCCCGCCAATACATTCGCCAACATCCAGCCACCGAACAACTCCGCCAGCCGCGCATACGTGAAGGGGCTATCGGCCTCCCCTTCCCGTGCCACCACAGCCTGCATCTGGCCTTTCAGGGCTGGCTCACGGAAACCACGCCAAAACCCACCGAACAGTGTCGGTGCATAAAACTGCCGCTCCCGCCCCACATCCACTAAGACTGTCCCATCCGGCAAGTAAGCAAGAAAGTCCGCCGCCTTTGCCTTGCAACCCAACTCACGGAACAGGGGGGCTATATCGGCATACAAGCGTTGCAGCAGACTAAAAGACAAAGGCGACAATTTCCCCAAACTTTCTGAGAGAGCGGTAAACTGCCAATCGCCTGCGGGCAAAGCGGGTTGGAGTTTCTCTGGCAGGGACAATAATGCACCAACTGCATGGGTTTGTGGGCGCACCTGCAAAATCACCAGCGCATTTTCCTGTACGGCATACGCCCATTCACAATCCAGTGGGAAGGGAAAGGTTGCCTGCAAAACCTGGCACGCTTGGCGCAACAAAGGAACCAGCCCCGCCAGACTAGCGGGCAACGGTAAAGGCGAGGGGATGGCATCGTGCAAGCTGAGCACCGCAGGCTCTGCCCGACCCTCCACCACCTGTTGCACGCCTGCACTGGAATATTCCAGGCAAGCATAGTCGGTGAAAAAGCTCCACGGCAAGAACAATACGCCCCCCACCTGATGGCTGATGTACTCCTGTACCATCAGGCCGGGCGGATCGGCTCGCCCCAAGGTGTGCAGGATACGCTGGTTTTCTGCCTGTGCCCGTTCCACGGTGGCAAGCAAGCCATCCGCCCGGACTGCCGCCGAACTCCAGAAATGTCCGGCAAAAGAATGCCCTGCCCCATCCTCTCCCACTTGGGCACTACGCACAATAAAGTATTGCCCCAGCGGAAACCGCTGGCTGAATGCCTGAACCAAAGGCTGCCAACCCACAGTAGGCAGCCACAGGGTTTGCGGGATGCGCAAGCCCGCCGTCTCGACCTCCCGCAGGCGGGCGTATTTACCGGGTAAGGGCTTACTCGACCAATCCACGCAAGTGCTGCCCGGTTTCGTCATAAATGCCTGCCACTTTACCCCCCTGTTTTTCCAGCAAGAAAATCAGGTTGAGGCCATGAAAACAACCGCTGTAGGTCTTGCACACGGGCAACACCGGGCGGGTACGGCTGGTTTGCAGGATGGGCTGGAGGTCAGCCGTCGATGCTGTTTCAAACGGCACTTGCACCACCTTGCCCAAGGCCAAGGCCGATGTCCCAGCCGGATCGACCTGCACCTTGTAGGCATCCAGTTTGCCAGCCTCGCGCTTGCTAAGCTGTACCGGTGCTTTGGTTTTGTAATCAACCTCCCCCACCACCGGCAAACCTTCCTTATGCCATTGCGCCAAGCCACCTTGCAGGAAAGCCACCTTGGGGAATCCCGCCTGTTGCAGGAAATGCGCCCCCAAATAACCGCGCAAACCGGAATGGCACAGCACCACAATCAGGCGGTCTTTCGGCAACTGGGCAGGCACAAGCCCCTGCACCAAATCACCATAACGGAACATGGCCTGATGCTGGATGCTGAACTTGCTGCGCTCCAGCTCCTCACGGATGTCGAGCAGATACAGCTCACTGGCACGGCTTTTGAGTAAGGCTGCCAATGCCGCTGGCGTGAATGATTCAACATCGTGGAACTGCACAGCAGACAACTGCTTGGATTGACGGGCAAGATTAGCCTCGTCCTTCATCTCGCGCACAGTCTGCAACTTCCAGTCCCGTACCCAAGCGTCCCGCTCACGCTGGATAACCTGCTCAATGGGCAGCAATTCCCCCTTGATGGCAGCAGGCGGGGCTGCCTGCGACAAAGAAGGGGCAAACGCAAACCAAATCAACACCAACAAACCCACCAACACCGGGATAAACACCGCTTTGCGTTTCAGGATGGGGGCATACTGGGAAAAAAATTGCCGGGCAGCAACCCACGCTCCCGCCAAAAACACCGATGCCACCCCCAGCATCTGCAAAACCGACTGCCACAGGGAAGCCACCACATCGGGCGGTGGAATGGCATGGGCGGGAGCCAATGCCATCAGCAATAACAACAAGATAAACAAACGGGTACGGGACATGGGCATTCCTTTTCATTATTCGCAGTGCATGATACAAGGATTGACCACAGTACGGGAGGAGGGTTCCTGTTTACATCACAATGCCCTACCCCATCAGGTATCAAACAGCCATCATCGAATGTATTAGCTCCGCCAAAGCACCACTTACTGCCGCAATGCCCGCACCTGCCCCGGAGTCAGGCCAGTTTTTGATGCGATAGTTTCATCATCCAGAACATCCAACAGGTTACGGGCTATCCCCAGCTTTTCAGCCAACTTGCCCTTTTCCAAGCCCTCTTGCAAACCCTGCTCCAACCCCTCTTGCAGCCCTGCCAAATGCCCCTCCAACCGCGCCGTTTCCTCGGAGTTCTTCAGGTCACGCAGGTATTTCAGGCTGTCCTCATAACGTTGGTGGTCTTTGGGCTTGAAGCCAAAATCAGTCAGTGGGTTGATGTAGGTGGCTGGCATGGCTCATCGTCTCCATCACGTTTGGATTATGGGATAAGTATAACAGCAACCACCCGCTGCATCACTTGACCATTGCAACTTACAACCCATCACCTTTACACCAGTAAAATCTGAGCGTAGAGTTTAGAAATGACTGCACTCAAGCGCAACCTGACTCACAAAATCAACCGGCTACTGGAAATTTTCCCGGTGGTCATGCTGATTGGCGCACGCCAAACCGGGAAAACCACCCTCAGCAAGGCACTACGCCCAGACTGGAAATACATTGATTTGGAAAACGGCATTGATTATGACTTGGTGAGCCGGGACTACACCTTCTTTTTCAACGAATATCCCCGCCACCTGATCATTGACGAAGCCCAAGAATCACCCGCCCTGTTCCGGCATTTGCGTGGGGTGATTGATGCCAACCGCGCTGAAAAAGGGCGTTTTATTCTAACCGGCTCCAGCTCACCCGACCTGTTGGCACAAGCAAGTGACTCCTTGGCAGGGCGGATCGCCATTGTCGAAATCGGTACGTTGAAAGTAAATGAAATCCTTGGGCAACCCTTGCCAGATTTTTACCAGATATTTGCACAACCCCTGCAAGCCAGTACCCTAGAATACATCCGCACACTCAAGCCCATCACCCATGATGTCATTCCCTTTTTCCTCAAAGGTGGCTACCCGGAACCCGTACAGGCACAAACCGAATTTGCCTACAGCACCTGGATGGAAAACTACTACCAGACCTACATCAACCGCGACATCCGCCGCCTGTTCCCACGCTTGGACACGATCCGCTACCGGCGTTTTGTTGCCATGCTGGCCTCCCTATCCGGGACGGTGATCAACAAAGCCCAATTGGGGCGGTCAGTTGATGTGGCAGAGCCAACCATCCGCGATTATTTGGAAATAGCTGACAAAACCTACGTGTGGCGTACCATCCCCTCCTACGAAAACAGCAAAAGCAAATCAGCCCTGAAAATGCCCAAAGGCCTGCTCAGGGACAGCGGCCTAATGCATTACCTGTCAGCCATCCCCCACCGGGATGCACTCCTGCGCTCCCCACAGCTTGGTCACAATTTCGAGTCCTTTGTCATTGAGGAAATCATCAAGGGCATCCAGGCCACAGAACTCGCCCGTTGGGATTATTATTATTTCCGTACCAAGAATGGCGCGGAGGTTGACCTGGTACTTGAGGGCAGTTTTGGGGTATTGCCCATTGAAATCAAATTTGGGCAACAAACTGATGCACGGCAATTACTTGCCTTACAACAGTTTGTAAGGGATAACAACTTGCCTTTTGGCATCGTGGTCAACAACAGCACCCAAGTACAACGGCTGGCAGAGCAGATCATCCAAATCCCGGCGGGCTGCCTTTAAGTGGCAAGGCTACCCCCACTCACCTGTAATACACAGACTGCCAACAACCAGCATTTACAAACTCCGTAACGCCTCCGCAATCGCCTGCTCAACGTGTGCCCGGTCGCCGCTTGCATTCGCCAATAGCAAAACCAGCTTGGTCAGGAATAAGGCTTCCTTATCCGCACCGGCTACCGTCACCGCTTCTGCGAGGCTGTCATAGACAGCTTCAAGGTCATGTAAGGCCAGTTGTTTCATGCGGGTTCTCCTTGTCCAATCGCTTGCTGGATAGCGGGTAAGAGTTGGCTGGCCTCCAGTTGCAACCAGCGGGCGCAGACATGCTGGTCAGGGCGTGCCAGATAGGCGCTGCCAGTTTGCGCCCCATAGCGCTGGGTGGCATGAGGCATATTGACCACCAGAAGCTGCAAGGGAATCCCCCGCGCCTGCACTGCTGCTACCGCTGCCTGTACCGTACTCGGCACAACCTGGTCGGTGAAATACAACAGGGTAAAACCCGCCTGCAAATGGTCAAACAGATAATCATCCACGCCGAATTTGATATTTTGCAAAGGCGCACCGTTTGCCGGGCCTGTACCGAAGCAGGCATTGTCATCCTGTAAAGCATTCAATGGGCTATCGTGGTAATCATGCGGGCGGGACGTGCGCCAGTGGAACAAGGGGCGGACGAAGGCCTGGGTCAAGGATAAGGACAACACCGCATCCCGCACCAAGCGGTAGCCCCGGTCAGGGGGAGCCATGAAGCGGGTGCTCTTGCTGGCCTCACCAATAATCTCGCGGGCGGCATTGACGCGCTCATGGCTATAACTCGCCAAAAGATTTGACCCCGCCAAATCTTTGATAACCAAGCTAAGTTTCCAGGTCAGGTTTTGACAATCTTGCAGACCTGTATTTGCACCGCGCACACCGAAGATCGGCAGCATGTGGGCGGCATCGCCCGTAAACAGGATGCGTTGGTGGACATAATCCGGCAATGTCATGGCTCGCGCCGAGTACACTGAACACCAATCCAACACCCACGGCAAGTCGATACCGACCATATCCAGTTGTGCCTGGATACGGCAATGCAGTGATTCGGGCTGCAAGGCCTGTTCTGGGGTTTCATCCGGGGGGAGTTGGTAATCAAGCCGCCAGATATTACCCGGTTGGCGGTGCATCAGGATGGTATTGCCCGGATTCCAGACCGGATCGAAATAAGCCAAACGCTCCGTCGGCCAATCAAGGTCAATTTTAATGTCGGCAATGACAAAGCGCCCGCTGTAGGATGCCCCCTCCATGCGCAAGCCCAGCAGTTGGCGCACGGTTGATTTTGCACCATCCGCGCTGACCAGCCAATCACACTCCAGTATGTAAACGCCTTCTGGGGTATCAACTTCCACCTGTGCATGGTCAGCATGGCTTTGTACGGCAGTCAGCTTGCTACCCCAACGCAGATCAATGAGCGGTTCCGCTTGGGCGCGATCAACCAAATACTCTTCCAGATACTGCTGTTGCAGGTTATTCAGCGGCTGAAAACGGTCATCCTCGTCATAGGGGGCTTCCAGCCGGAACACACGCTGACCCCGATACACCGAATTGCCGGAACGCCACGGGTAAGCCTTTTCCAGCATCCGCCCGGTAATGCCGACCTGTTGCAGGATTTCCATCGAGCGGCGGGTGAAAACAATCGCCCGGCTACCGTGACATACCTGCACTTCGGCATTTAAAACCACCGACGGCACACCGTGTTGCGCCAGCTCCAGGGCAGTGGTCAAACCAATCGGCCCCGCACCAACAATCACTACCGGATAGCGTTTATATTCGCCACGCAATTCGGGTGGGGTGCGAAACGGGTAAACCTGATAATTGTAATAAACCGATGGACGCGGGTTCGTGTCGGGGATATGCATAAAAATCCTTTCCTTTGTCACGGAGGGGGATCACTTTTGAGTATCTTGTTCAGGTAAACCATTAGCGACAGTAGTCGCGGTCGGGTCATCATGGCGGATGTCACCAATCAGGTACATCAACATTGAGTTCCTGACCTCCCGGTTCGGGTAGCTCAACTGGTACAGGTCAAACTCATCCTTGGCTTTGATCGTCAGATAGCCCGTTTGGAACAAGATCGGCAGGATTTGGAGACGCTCAATGTCATAACTGGAAAACACTAGGCTACTTGCCTGCTGGCTGTCCAAATTAAACAGTTGCTGCTCACGCAGCAGGCGGATCAGGAAAGTGGGCGTACCCGTTTCAAACCAGAAGTTTTCAAAGGATTGTGCCTGGAAAAAACTCAGGATGGAAAAGGGGTTGTACACAAACGTTTCGGCATCCCATGAATAACCGTTGTACCAGTCCTTCAGTTGCACCAGCAAACTCACCCTGTCCATTTTCAGGCGCTGCCCGACAGCAGGAAGATACGGGCTGAAATAATGCTCCAGCTCATCCTGTGTATAGCCTACCAACCCGGCAAAACGGTGGTCACGGCTAATGTCATACAGATTATTCAGGTCAGAAAATACCGACACCTTGCTGAACTTCGATACCCCGGTAATCAACAGGAATTGCAGGTACGGATCGCTGTCCTTAATCACCGAATAGAAGTTCTTCAGTGTCTGCTGGTTAGCCTTGGCCTGTTCAATATTGTCTACATAATCAATCAATGGCTTGTCGTATTCATCAATCAACAACACCACTTTGCCCTGCTGCTGCGCCAGTTTTTCCAGTAGCTCAGCAAACAGGGTCTTCAAGCTGGGGGCTGTGATGTTCATGCCGTATTGCCCAGCTATCTGGTGTAAAGCACGCTGCAATGCAGCATCCAAGCCTAGTGTCTGGTAGTCCAACTTGCTGGTTTGCAGGTGGATCACAGGGTTGATTTTCCCCCAGTCCCGCTGGTTTTCAATCCACAAGCCCGCAAACAGCGCTTTCTGCCCTGTAAAAATCGCTTTCAGGGTGGAAAGTGTCAGGGATTTACCAAAACGACGGGGACGGGAGAGGAAGTAGTATTTGCCTGTCGTGATGAGTTCGTGCAGGCCTTGCGTTTTGTCGATGTAAAGGTAGCCATCATTGATGATTTCCTCAAAGGTCTGGATACCAACAGGCAGTTTTTTCAGCATGGTAGCAGGCTATCACAAGGGTATTGCCACCATCATAGCACAATGGATCAAGCGCTTGTGCTTGGTCAGCACACGGGCTGCGTCACCGCGTCCGTCGTCGGGCAATGGGCTGACACATTGTTCATGCAGCTTGTAAATTGGGGACAATGTGCATATATCCGCATAAGGGCTACCCTGCGAACGTCCTGTGTGATGGACACGACGGGGAGTAGGTTGCTCAGAATTGCGGGCTTTCACCGAGTCCGTCGTCGACACACCCGTTAGCCTTAGGTGCTCAAAGCATATTAAGTACTGATTCCGGCACAATTTTCTGTATATGAACTGGGTACTTTAAGTGCAATATATATAATATGTAGACGTAACCTAAAAAAATAAAGGATACAATTCTAATAATATGAATCTGATCTAGTCTTTTAGCCCTTTTTATAAACAAGACTTTTCGGTCTTTATCTAAACCATCTAATATGTCTTCTTCTTCCAGTATTTTTTTATGTTGTACTTTTAAACTATCAGATTTCCACCAAAACACAATGGTTATTATGCAGCATAAAAATATTAAACACCCCCTTAATCCCGAAGGAGGTTGAACAATAACGAGTAGGGCATCAAATAGACTTTTCACATCATCCCCCATTATTTTTGTTAACAATGAAATTTTATCAAGTGGAAAGTAATTTGTGCTAAGCCACAACATAACTACAATAGCAAAAACTGGTAGCAACTTTGATGACCTATGTATCCGTAAAGCAGTAATATCCCTTATTTCCATTTCTATTCTTTTTTCAAATGGCTCTCGTAAAAGTAACGCAATAGGCCACCATAACCAAAGAGTTCCCTTTAGACTCCACCTCCATAAAAAATTAGGAACGTGCCAAAATACAATAGCAATAACAGCGAGTGATCTCCAGCCTTCACCATCATCTGAATCGAAATAGTTAATTAAACCTTTAACACTTAGTGCTTGGTCAATTTTCGAACCTCCTGGTATTAGCTCTGGCAAATAAGTAAAATCATTATTCCATAGAATATTTCTCAAATTATTTGGCATCATCATTAAGCCATCAATTGGATAGCATAGAGAAGCAAATACCCTTATCAGTATACTTATTACCCAAATACCAAGAAGTAATGAACCCATGCCTAACACAGCTATAAAAATCACTAGCAAAGTTAATGTAATAAAATACACTTGATCATATCTAAATACTAAAAGAGCATAACTTATATAAAAAACCAAAAAAGAAACGGAAGCAATAAAGCCTCTCAAATAATCTATATTTAGATATTTCTCCGACAATATCAATAGTAGTCCCGATAGGAATATTAATAATGAAGATAAGATTTTTTCTGTTACAAGATTATCATTGTATTTATCGAAAAGAATAAAGCTTGATATTGTGACAATAACCAATAACAAGTACTTAGCAAATGATTTTACTTTAGTTAAAGATGATTTTTCTATCGCAAAAAAACATACGAAATAAAAAAACAACAAATATGAATATATCCATGTTTCTTTGTAATCAATGCCCTCTTTAATAAGAATAAACAATTGATTTGAAACTCCATTTGATTGTAAATCTCTACTAAAAAACGAATATAAAAAGACAACTATCACTAATAAAATAATCAAGGCTATTATTTTAAGTCTGTATGTAAGCGTTAGTAAAAGCAATATTGCAAATGGAGAAACCATAGTTAACAAAGCGAAAACAGCAATGCTAGATGTATAATTAGCCATCTCTTTATACCAAAAAACCAATATTGTAATAGGTATAAATACCGAGATGTATGCTGGTGCTATCGCTAGTTCATAGTTTAACCCCCAAAAAAATCCGAAAAAAAAGCCAATTAAGAATAAAAACAACCAAATTAGTGATAAAAACCATAGCATTAATAGTATATCTTTTTTATTTTCATCTAAAACACTTATAGACTCATATGTTGTTTTACAGTAGTCAAAATAAAGCCATATTATAGAAGTAATAAGTATGAACATTATTATTTTTATTGAAATTGATAAATCTTTAAATTTTTTTTGTTTTTTTGATGTAAATGGAGAACCCCAATAGTGGCTAAATAAAAACCCACCTAAGGCCTCTGATTTTTCCGACCTTAATAAAACCATTGGTGCGGCGATAGCAGAGACGATTAACCACAGGTACATGTTGAAATAATATGCCATAAAAACATATGCAGAGACAGCAGTAAGCGTCTCTAAGATAGACAAGCGCGATATTGTGTGTTCATTCTGTGCTACTGATGAAACATCCCATATCCATTTACTTTTATTTTTTATAAGATACTCCTGTAGATAATAGTTATTAAGAAGCTAGCAATTTTTCATAAAGAAACTTCGTCCAACAGATCATACAAACACCACACATCCTGATAAATGATTGGCATAAGTACTTGCTGGCATTGGAGACTCATCCAAAGGATGATGGATCATTGAGCAGAACTATACAACCAACAGACAGTTTCTGTCCATTGGCTTGACATGAAATTTCGGCAGGATGTTGGCTTACCCGATACCGGGATAAGCTAAATCAATCAAGGACTTGTGCTGGATGGCTTAATCAGGCTTTTATCGGAAAAATGCCAACCACTTGGCTCCCATAATACGCGGGGTTCATTACCGTAATAACGCATTTTCCCCAGTGCAGTTTCCACTTCCTCACCAACAGAAGACGCTTTTACGGTTTGACCATGCTGGTACAGCACACCATGCTGCCCCTCACTGCGGGAGCCTTTCGCACGATACCAAATATGCAACTCCCAGCCTCCGGCACGTAAAACCTTTTCCGCAGGCTGGGTAATATCAACCCCCACCCCTTCTCCAGGCAGTGGCGGGGTCTGGGGGCTAACCGCATACAATACGGTAAACGGTGTAGTCAGCAGCGCTAGGCCAAATAACCCGTGACTGATTGCTTTAAACATAATGGATACCTCCTGACAATCCCCAAAACCCCAGCAAACAACTTACTCCCCGAAAGCTGTCTCCAGATACTTCAATACCGCCAATAAACCCATTGCCTCACCGCCGATAGGCCGCCCCGGACGCGCCCGCAAATTCCAGGCCATCACATCCAGGTGCGCCCACGGAATGCGGGCTGGTACAAACTCATTCAGGAACAGGGCAGCGGTAATTGCCCCGCCATAACTGTCACCACTATTACACATATCGGCAACATTGCTGCGCAGTTTTTCAAAATAAGGTTTATGCAATGGCAAATTCCAGATCAGGTCATTGCTGACCGTGGAAGCAACTTGCAGCTTTTGCATCAATACGCGGTCGTTAGTGAAAAACACCGGCACTTCCGTTCCCAAAGCGACACGGGCAGCTCCGGTCAAAGTTGCGAAATCAATAATCACATCGGGGTCGCCTTCCGCCGCATACGCCAAGGCATCACACAGGATCAGGCGGCCTTCCGCATCCGTATTATCAACCTCAACGGTTTTGCCCAGGCGGGTATTGAGGATGTCACCGGGGCGGAACGCATCGCCACTGATGGCATTATCCACCGCAGGAATCAACACTTGCAGGCAAATGGGCAGCTCCAGTTGCATAATGAGGTTGGCAAGACCCAGCACATGCGCGGCTCCGCCCATGTCCTTTTTCATCAGGCGCATACTGGACGACGGCTTGATGTCCAAACCACCGGTATCAAAACACACGCCCTTACCGACCAAAACCACCAAGGGGTCAGCCTCATCCCCCCAATTCAGCTCCAGCAAGCGCGGGGCATGCACACTGGCACGCCCAACCGCATGGATAGCTGGGAAGTTTTCCTCCAGCAACGCATGTCCGGTCACTGCCACAAAATCTGCGCCATGCATTTCCGCCATGCGCTGCATAACCGTTTCCAGATCCTGCGGCATCATGTGGTTGGCAGGGGTATTGATCAGGTTACGCACCAAGGCCACCGACCCAACGACCGCATTCAGGCGGGCAAGCTGTGAGCGTACATGCAACACAGGGGCAGAACGGTTATCCACCTTGCGGAACTGGTCAAAACGGTAGCTGCCCAAGCCCCAACCCACCGCTGCCTGCAATTGGTCGTCCTCATTCCATTCGCCTTCCAGGAAAAACTCCCCGGCAGGCAATTGGTTCGGCAACCCCGCCAGCGCCCACAGCATGCCATCGTCACGATTCCAGCCACACAAGACCCGGTGCAAGCGCCCGGCAGCATCCGGCAGCAGGCACACCTCCCCCGGACGCGCCTGGAAGCCCTGCACACCTATCCAGTTTTGTGCAGCTTCCGGCAGGCCTGCCTTGACATCTTCCAGATTGTTTTCTACTACCAACTGTACGGGAATGGCCGCCCCTGTCTTTTCATACGTGAACATTCAGTGCATCTCTACTCGTTATGGACTTTATCTTTTTCCGATTGACAAGCCTGCATGGTGACTTCATGCTTTGGCGAAAGAATTTACAAGCATAAGGCATTTGCCCCAAAGTAGCACCTTGATACCGATAAGATAACCATTATGCGCCTCGACACCAGCTATACCGTCAACACCCCCGAAGGCATTGCCTTGGAGCTGTCCCCAGCCGGGCCTGTCCCGCGTACTTTGGCCTGGTTGGTTGATTTGGCAATCCGCTCGGGGATTATCCTCGTCATTACCCTGCTACTGGCCTTTATGGGCAACCTTGGTATTGGCATTGCCATGATTTTCATTTTCCTGCTGGAATGGTTTTACCCGGTTTGGTTTGAGTTGCGCCACCAGGGGCAAACACCGGGCAAAAAGTTCCTGCAAATCTATGTAGCACAAGCGGATGCCAGCCCGGTTTCCCCAGCCGCGTCGGTGGTACGGAACTTGCTACGGATGGTCGACTTCCTGCCCTTCCTGTATGGGTTTGGCTT
The DNA here is from genome assembly GCA_964293005.1 of uncultured Thiothrix sp. Classification (GTDB taxonomy): domain Bacteria; phylum Pseudomonadota; class Gammaproteobacteria; order Thiotrichales; family Thiotrichaceae; genus Thiolinea. The sequence continues at coordinate 74,358 of CAXYXW010000004.1, read as the reverse complement.
AGCCAGCACCTTGCTTACCCGCCGCTTCCAACGGCTGGGCGACCTGGCTGCCAATACCGTTGTCCTCCACAAAAACCAGCCTAAATTGCCTAACCATGAATTTGCCGCTGAACCACTCCACCCCCACCTGCCCTTGGCACTCCCCGAACAACAGGCCATTATCCTGTTCGCCCAACGCCAACAGACCCTCACGGCTGAACGCCAACAAGAGCTGGCACTCATGACCGGGGAGCTGGTCAAGGACAAACCGGATGCGGCTGCCCATTTGCGCAGCATTGCCAGTTGGCTGACGGGGCAACACACATGAAACAGTCGTCTTTTGTCGAGGAAAACGCCGCCTTGTGGCAGCGGCTGGAAACCTGGCTGGATGTCCAACAACTGTCCCGCAAGGAACGCCAACAGCGCACGGCTGAATTGCCGGAGCTGGACTTCCCTGCTGATTACCGCCGCCTGTGCCACCATCTGGCCTTGGCACAATCACGCATGTATAGCCCCTTGCTGATTGAGCGCCTCAACCAGTTGGTGGTACGCGGTCATCACCAGCTCTACTCCAGCCGCATGCATTTCTGGCATCGGGTGGTGGATTTTTTCCTGCGCGGATTGCCCCAAACCGTGCGCCAGGAAGGGCGGATTGTGTTGCTGGCAGCCCTGCTGTTTTTTGGCAGCCTGATTTCCATGCTGGTTGCCATCCAGATCCAGCCTGATTTGGTGTACTCCATGATTGATGGCGGGCAGGTCGCGGCGATGGAAAACATGTACGACCCGCAAAACAGCTCCCGACTAGGGCGTGAGCGGGAAGCGGACAGCGATGTGCTGATGTTCGGCTTCTACATCCGCAACAATACCGGCATCGGCTTCCAGACCTTTGCCGGAGGCTTGTTGTTTGGCCTCGGCTCATTGTTTTTCCTGCTGTATAACGGCCTGGTGATTGGTTCAGTGGCAGGCCACCTGACTGAAATCGGCTACACCCAGACCTTCTGGAGCTTTGTTGCCGGGCATAGCGCGTTTGAACTGACCGCCATTGTCTTGTCCGGTACAGCGGGCTTCAAATTGGCACAAGCCCTGCTCATGCCCGGACGCAAATCCCGCTGGCTGGCCTTGCTTGACAACAGCAAAATCGCCATCCAGATCATTTATGGCGCTGCGTTATTGTTCCTGATGGCAGCCTTTGTCGAGGCTTTCTGGTCATCGCAGGCGATCATCCCACCCTTCGTCAAATACACGGTTGGCATCCTGCTATGGGGGGGTGTCATCAGTTACTTCCTGCGGATGGGACGGGGGATGGGGCGGGATACAGCAGCATGAAATTATCCGACATTTCCATCCAGGTGCGGCAGCGTTCCCCGTGGGAAGCGATTGATCTGGGCTTTACCCTGGTGCAAAACCACTGGCGCATGCTGTACCTGCCGTGGTTCCTGTTGCTCATCCTCCTGTTTGGCACAGTTTGGTTGCTGACCCCGGAAAAATACCTGTGGTTGCCCGGCATTATCCTGTGGTGGCTGAAGCCACTGTATGACCGGGTAATCCTGCACATTCTCAGCCATAGCCTGTTTGCCCGCAGCCTGACCCTAGCTGAAGTGTTCTCTGCCCTGCCCGGCCTGATCCGCCATACCGGTCTGCTCAGCGCCCTGACTTTCCGGCGTTTCTCGTTTTCACGCAGTTACAACTTACCCATCTGGCAACTCGAAGGCCTGCGCGGGACTGCCCGCAAAGGGCGGCAAGACCTCCTGCACCTGCAAGGCCATAGCCATGCGGTTTGGCTGACAATCGGTTGTGTGCATCTGGAGTGGATCGTGGTGGCATCGCTATATGCGCTGGTTATCCTGTTTGACCCAACCGGCCTGGCGCTCGAGCACCTGCAAAACATTTTTTCCGGCAACCTGTCCCCGGAGACGCAATATTGGCAAACCATGCTCGACGCCAGCTTTTACCTGTGCACGATGTTTATCCTAGAGCCGTTTTATGTGGCAGCAGGCTTCATGCTGTACCTGAACCGGCGCACGCAACTGGAAGCCTGGGATATTGAAATTGCCTTCCGCAGCATCGGTGAGCGCCTGCAAAACGCAGTAGCCGCCACCCGGCAAATACTGCCTTTGCTGGCAGTGGCGTTACTGTTGGGGCTGCTCTGGGCTGCCCCTGCGCCCGTACAGGCCGCCAGCGAAGAATATATGGCTGAACAACGCCAACCCGTCGGGCAGGCAGCGCAGGCAATGACCGAGGTCATGGCTGCTGAAGAGCTGTCCGACCGGCGTAAAATCACCACCTGGATGCCGCGTGACAAAAGCAAAAAAGATAAAGAAAAACAGGAGACCTTACCCGAAGCCATTATCCAGTTGATTGCCAGCGGCATGAAGTCACTGCTGTGGTTGGCGGTACTGGTTGGCATCGTTTTGCTGATCGTTTACCGCCAGCGCATCCTTGCTCTGCTCACCCCGGCACGCAAGCATAAACCTAGCCTCCAGCAGCCGGATGTGCTGTTTGGCCTCGACATCCGCCCGGAATCCCTGCCAGATGACATTGCGGCGGCTGCCCGCCAGGTGTGGGAACAAGGGAAGGCACGCGAAGCACTCAGCCTGGTATACCGGGGTGCGTTGATGTTGCTGACCCGTGAGGAGGACATCCGCATCCATGACAGCCACACCGAAGGCGACATCCTGCGGCTGGCAAAGGCACACTTGACGGAAGGGCGTTTTGCTTACCTGCAAGCCATTACCCGGCACTGGCAAGCGATTGCTTATGCCCACCGCCTCCCGGATAGTACAGCAGTCATGCCCTTATTGGAGGGTTGGACAGGCTTCCGTCAGACCGGTACAGCCGTGGCGGGTGGCAACGCCGCCGGAGGGAACCAGCCATGAAATTCCAGAATATCGCCATCAGCCTGTTTGCGGTGATGCTGGTAGTGATTGGCTCCTTGTGGTTCCTGCAAAACTATGAACTCAAAGAGATCGATGACTATAGCGGTTACAAAGGGGAAGCCCGCTCCAATGACCTGTTTGCTGCCCGCCTGTTCCTCAAGCGCATGGGTATCCCTGCCAGCCGTGAAGATGGCTTGCCCACCTTGCCCGATACCGATACGGTGATTGTGCTCGATACCCAGCGCTTTACCTTTTCTGTATCAAAAACCCAGCGCTTGCTTGACTGGGTAAGTCAGGGCGGACATTTGTTGACCCGCGCCCGCGTTGACATCAATACCGCCGATGAGGTCGACGAGAATAAGCCAGAAACAGAAGACCGTGACAAACTGCAACGGGTTTTGGGTATCAAGATTGGCGGGCATGTCATGGTGGACGAGGAAGACTTGCCGATTCAGGTCAAACTGGATAATGCACCCACCACCTTGGGATTGAACCTGGACTTCTTCAATGAATTGCAGCCAGAAGAACCTGCCAAGCAGCAACAGCACGATGGCAAGAGCTGGCTGATCCAGCAATCCCACGGCAAGGGGCTGATCACCGTGGCTTCCACGCTGGAGTTTATTGAAAACCACCAGCTCGACAAGGCCGACCACGCCACCCTGTTCTGGTACTTGCTGCGTAGCCATAACCCCGATTTCAAACAGGTCTGGCTGGTCAACCAAGATACCATGCCAAGCCTGTCAACCCTGCTTGCCCTGCATGCATGGGCTGTGCTGCTGTCTGTTGCCGCGCTGCTTGCCTTCATCTTTTGGGCTTTGATGCCGCGTTTTGGGGCTTTGATCCCGGAACCAGCACTGGAACGCCGCCGCATCCTTGAGCACATCAAAGCCAGTGGGCAATTCCTGTGGAAGCAGCGCTCCCCAGACCCAACAACCGGGCAAAATGCCGAAACCAGCGGACAGCACACCGGACAAGCGCCATTGCTCAACAGCACCCGCCAAGCCATCCGCCAGAGTGCGCGTACCCATATCCCTGGCTGGCAATGGCTAGATAACCAACAACAAGTGGAAACACTGGCACACTACCTGCGTTGGCCTGCCGAACAACAGCCTGCACTTGAACAACTTTTGACAGCACCCCGCCTGGATGAGGCCGCTTTTGTCCGGCTGGTGCAACTTGCCAATACGCTAAGGAAAACAACATGAGCACACACACGCCCCCGGTGGCAATGGGTCTGGAACAGGCCAGCCGTTTGGCTGAACAAGTCCGGGCTGAAATCGGCAAAGCCTTGATTGGGCAGCAAACCGTGATCCGTGAAACGCTGATTGCACTGTTGGCAGGCGGGCATGTCCTGATTGAGGGTGTACCCGGTCTGGGCAAGACCTTGCTGGTGCGTGCCTTGGCAAAAACCATTTCCGGGCAGTTCGCCCGTATCCAGTTCACCCCGGATCTGATGCCTGCCGACATTAGCGGGCATATGCTGTTTGATATGCACAACCAGCGTTTTGACGTGCGCAAAGGGCCAGTATTCACCAACCTGTTACTGGCGGACGAAATCAACCGCGCCCCTGCCAAAACCCAATCTGCCTTACTCGAAGTCATGCAGGAACAGCAAGTGACCATCGAAGGCACTGCGCACCCGGTTCCCCTGCCCTTCATGACGCTTGCCACACAAAACCCGCTAGAACAGGAAGGCACTTACCCCTTGCCTGAAGCGCAACTCGACCGCTTCCTGCTCAAGGTGTATATCGGCTACCCGACGCTGGCGGAAGAAATTGCCATGGTGAATGCCGTCACCAACCAACAGGTCGGCGACCGTTTCCATCTGGACAGCTTGCAGGCCGTGGTCACACCGGAAGCTATCCTCGGCATGCAGCAAGTCACTGCACAAATTGCCGTTGATGCCGCTGTCACCGATTATGCGGTACGGATTGCCCAAGCCACCCGCAAAGGGCATGGCCTGCGTTTTGGTGCAGGCCCACGTGGCAGCATTGCCCTGGTGCGGGCTGCCCGCGCCCATGCACTGCTGGAGGGGCGTGATTTTGTCCACCCGGATGACATCAAGCAAGTGGCCTTGCCGGTCTTGCGCCACCGGGTTTCGCTCTCGCCGGAAATGGAGCTGGAAGGCTATAACACCGACCATGTACTGACAGCCATCCTGGAAAAAACGGAAGCACCACGCCAATGATCCTGCCTGCCCGCCGCAGCTTTTACCTGATAGCGGTCTTGCTGGCCTTGGCAGTGCTGGTGAGCGTCTTCCCAACGCTGCTGCCAGTCTGGTGTGGGGCGGTGGCTCTCGGCCTGCTGGTACTGGCAACCGATGCCTTGTTGACCTTGCGCCCGACCGGGCTGAGTGTTGAGCGGCATTTGCCGCAATCCTTGCCGGTTGGCGTAAAGCGCACACTCGGCCTGCGCTTTACACACACGAGCCACCGCACGCTGACCATGAGCGTTTACGACCACCATCCTGGCGAAATCCAGGCACAAGGTCTGCCCTTGCGCTTTAGCCTGCCTGCCGGGGAGTTTGCCGAGCCGGTTTACAGCATCAAACCGCTGGAGCGGGGCAAATATACCTTCCCGCTGGTGCAAGTGCGGGTCTTGTCACCGCTGCAATTGTGGTGGCGGGATAGCCGCTTGCCGGTGGCTTCAGAAGTGCGGGTCTATCCGAATTTCTCCGCGATTGCCCAATATGCCCTGCTTGCCACGGATAACCACCTCAGCCAGATGGGTATCATGAAACGCCGCCGCCGGGGTGAGGGGCAAGACTTCCACCAACTGCGCGAATACCGTGCCGGGGATAGCCTGCGCCAGATTGACTGGAAAGCCAGCGCCCGCATGCAGAAAGCCATTTCCCGCGAATATCAGGATGAGCGCGACCAGGAAATACTGTTCCTGCTGGATTGCGGGCATCGCATGCAGGCCAAGGACGGGGAACTGTCCCACTTCGACCACACGCTCAATGCCGTGCTGCTGATGGCCTATGTTGCACTGAAACAAGGGGATGCCGTCGGCTTGGGAACCTTTGGCGGGGCACAACGCTGGCTGACGGCAAAAAAGGGGCAAGCCAGCCTCAACCAAATCCTGAATACACTCTACGACTTGCAACCGACCAACCAAGCCCCCGACTACAGCCAAGCCGCCACCGAACTGCTGGTGCGGCAAAAAAAACGGGCGCTGGTAATCGTGGTCAGCAACCTGCGTGATGAAGATACCGACGACCTGCTGCCTGCCCTGCACCTGCTACGCAAACGCCACCTGCTGCTGTTCGCCAGCATGCGCGAACAGGCACTGGATACCAACCTGGAACAGCCAGTGCATAACCTCGAAGATGCGATTGAGCAAGCAGCCGTCACCCATTACCTGCAACAACGCCAGCGTACACTGGAAAAAATACGCGCAGCCGGGGCACACTGCCTTGACGTTCCCCCCGCCGAGTTATCCACGCAACTGGTAAACAGCTATCTGGATATTAAACGGAGTGGGGCTTTGTAGAAGCAGTAGCCGCTATTGAGCAAAGCCCTGCCAATTCCTGCCACGGCAACACCCGGATGCCCGTCCGTTGCTGGGCGGTGACTCCCCCATAAACCAGTGCAGCACTGCCTTCATGCCCGGTCAGCTCCTGCCAGTAGTGCAAGCCCTTAAACTGGTCTTGGCTCAGGGTTTGCCCTGACTTGACCTCCACCGCTGTAAACTGCCCCTGCCGCTCCACCACCATATCCACCTCATGCCCACTACGGTCACGCCAGAACCAGATTTCTGGACGTTCACCAAGGTTGAACAGGTGTTTATGGCATTCAGCCACGACCAAATTTTCAAATAACGCTCCCCGCAGGGCATGAAACTGCACTTGCCCAACCGCGCGGATGCCCAGCAGCCAACAGGCCAGACCCGTATCATAAAAATACAGCTTGGGCGTTTTCACCAAGCGCTTATTGAAGTTCCGATACCACGGGTGCAAGCGCATCACCAGATAACTGGCTTCCAGCACCGACAACCACGCCTCGACGGTTTTTTGGGTAATGCCACAATCGTTGGCAATCTGCGTCAGGTTGACCAATTGCCCAACATGGTGGGCACACACGCGCAGGAAGCGCTGGAACAAGGCCATGTCCTGCACATTCACCAATTGGCGGACATCACGCTCCAAATAGGTGCTGACATAATTGTCATACCATTGTGCCGGGTCAACCGGGCGGTCATACACTGGCGGGTAAGTGCCTTGATACAGGAAAGCATCCAGCGACTCCGGCAAATGCCCACTGGCCTGCAATTCCGCCTGCGCCAAAGGCAACAAATGCAACATCCCCACCCGTCCTGCCAATGATTGGCTAATGCCAGCCCGCAAGCCAAACTGTTGTGACCCGGTGAGGACAAACAACCCCATTTCCCGCTGGCGATCAACCACCCCTTGCAGATAAGAAAACAAATCCGGGCAACGCTGTACCTCATCCAACACCGCCCCCGATGGGAACTGCGCCAGAAAACCGCGTGGGTCATGCAAGGCATGTTCACGGTTATCCAAATCCTCCAGTGAAATATAAGGCTTGTCCGCAAAAGCATACTGGGCAAGGGTTGTTTTCCCGCTTTGACGGGGGCCGGTAATGGATACCACCGGAAAGCTGCCTGCCAATTTTTGCAGGGTATCCAATGTGTTACGCTTGATCATGGCTGATTCATACCTTGAGTCCTGATTAGCCAAGTATAGGAGGAAACGGATAGATAGGGAAGATTACCGCCTGTCAGGTTGACACATAGCAAGATGATGTCACCAGTGCTACCATTCATTGCATGAACATTATTCTGGACACCAAACGCTTACCTGACGACAAACAGCAACGCATGAAAATACGGGCAGATTTTGATGCAGAAACCCGTTTTCGGCTAAGGGCAGAGCGGGGACGCGGCAAGGCAGAACGTGGGCTGGAGTTGCTGCGTAAATCAATGGGGACAGACGGCAAGTAAAAACCCGCACGGCTAACTACCCCACCACCCCATGCCGTCGGAACACTGCCAACAGGCGTTGCACATTCTCTGCGACCACTTCATGGTTTTGCCCGCTTGCCAATTGCCCAACCACCTCCCCGACGGTGCGGCTACCATCCAGCAACACCAATAAGCGCCGGGCAAAATCATCCACATCCAGTTTCAGGTGCAAAGCAGTGGCAATGCCGTGCCAGCCCACAGCCGCTTGTACCCGTGCCAAGCGGCTGGCCTCAGGGTAGGCAGGGTTGCTGTCCGGTACGCTCCCGGAGGCATGGATATGCGCCAGCACTGCCCGGTAACTGTAGAGGTTAAACAATTCATACAGCAGGGCATTGGCCTCATTTGCCAGGGCATCCGCCCCAACCGCACGCACCTGCGCAGCAGCAGCGTCATACACCTCAGCAAACCCCAGCGGTTGTGGGGGGGTGATATGCAGGTGCAGCAAGGCGGCTTTGGTCAACGGGTGTGAAACTGTCAATGACACACCGTCGGTGCGCAGGAACTGACAAGGCTCGGTACTGCCCAGATCGGCATCGCCTTGTACCCGCAGGTTGGCAGTGAAGGCCATCTGCCCGAACACGTCGACATCAATTTCCCGCTCCAAGGCCGTATCTGCCCGACATAACACGCTTTGGCGGAAGGTACGCATACGCACAAAATCCATCCACTGCTCCTGCTCCAACGGGTCTGTCATCTCCGCCAAAGCAGTTTGGGCAGGAGCAGGCAAGGCACTGTCAAACAGGGTGTGCAAGTCAGTTTCACACACATATTGCAAGCCCGCCGCTCCCACATCATGCAAAAATTCGCTAAACAAAAACGGCTGGTTATAAGCCGCCAGATACTCATGCAACAAATAGCTGGGGTGCGCTTCCAGCAAGTAGCCGATTTCATTCAGTACATAATTCCCGCTGTGCTGCATGCTGCCCTGCATGGCAGCCTGCAAACGCAGCAAGGCAGCGCGGGCGGCCTGCAATTTTTCGCTTGCACCGCTGGCATCGCGGGTGGCATACAGCAACACATCACGCAAGGAACCGCGCATCCGCCAGCCCGGTAACACGTTGTAGCTGATATAAGCCAAGCCCTGTGGGTTCAGGCAGTCACGGGTCAGTTGCAGGATTTTGTCACGCACGGCAGGCGGAACCCATGAATACACCCCATGCACGATAATGTAATCAAACCGCCCCAAACGGTCGGCCTCCAGCTCAAGGATATTGCCCACTTGCAGGCTGATATTGCGCAAACCGGCAGCATCCACCACCTGTTGGCCTATCGCCACTTGCGCCGCCGATAACTCCACACCGACAAACTCGCTGCCCGGACATTGCCAAGCCATCGGGATCAGGTTGCCGCCAGTAGCAGACCCCAGCTCCAGGACTCGGCAGTGCGCAGGATCAGCACTGGCAAGGCCAAACAAACGCCCCAACACCGCCAAATTGTTCGGGTGGGTTTCCGGGAAGGGGTTGGTTTCATAGGTCAGTTCATCGTAAAAATCGTTCATAACACATCCTGCGACTGGCAATAGACAAGGTTTTATACCACCTTGCCTGCTAATGCTACTGCTGCTTGTCGATAGGATACCAACACGAACATTGACATCATGCTTGCCTAATTGCCTGATGGATGGGAACATTACCCCTTTCAGCCAGACATAATAATCAGCACAGATGTTAAGACCGGAACACATCAGGGCGTTGCGCCAGAACGGTTTCCCCCCCGAAATGGTGCTGATCAGTTTTGATTCGACCACCATCCAGCGTGGTGTCCACTATTTTGAAACCCGGCGCGTCATCGAATTGCACAGCGATTTCCCCAGCCTGAGCGAAGTGGAATTGACCGCCGTGGTACTGGGCAGCCGCAAATACGCCGTCAAGGTAGCACTTGACCTCAACCGCCACCGGATTACCAGCACCTGTAGCTGCACGACTGCCAGCCAATGCAAGCATGCGATTGCTGCCCTGCTCCAGTACGTCGGAAGCCAAGTCCCTTCCGGCACCAAACAAGCTATCGAAAAACCCGCCGAGCCTTCAGCCATCCAGCTATGGCTGGCTGACCTCAACACCCTACCCATTGAGGCTCCCCCAGCCCCACCAGCGGAAGAGACAGAAGCCACCCGCATGGAGTTGGTCTACCTGCTTGACCAACGCAACAAAACCAGCAACCGCGTCGAACTCGACCCGCGCAAGGCCAGTCGCCTGAAACGCGGTGGGTACGGGCAGGGCTACCACGTACAGCTCGAAGACCTGATGTACCCGTGGAAAAACCATCCGTTCCAGCACACCCCCGCCGACACCGACATTACCCAGTTAGTTATCCCCCACACCAGTTATTACGCCAGCAGCAGTCGCCAATTGGAGCTGAAGGGCAACCTTGGCCTGATGGCACTCGACATCCTGTTGCAAACCGGGCGGGCATTCTGGCAAAAATCCGAGTTTGCCGCACTCAAACCGGCTGCCCCGCGCACGCTCGAATTCCATTGGGAAGAAAAAAACAAGGCACGCCACATCCAGCCCAAAGTATCGCCTGCCATCCAGGATTATTTCTGGCTGGAAAAACTGTTTTACGTGGATGTCCTGCGGGGTGAATGCGGCGAATTGGAACATGCCCCCCTGCATCCCCGCCAAGTGATCAAGCTGTTGAATGCCCCGCCCATCCCCTTGGGTGAGGAAACCATCGTCAGCCAACGCCTGCTCGACATCCTGCCCGAAGCCGAAATCCCGCTGCCCGATGCACGCCTCAACCCACAATCCGTCGATGTGGTGGATGTTTTGCCTGTCCCGCACCTGCTGCTGCATGCCCCTGCCGATGACCACAGCGCCTTGGCGCACCATTTGGCGAGCCTGAGCTTCGATTACGCAGGCCATGTATTGCAGCCGAATAATAACCAAAGTATGCATGTCCGCCGGGATGGAAACCTGCGTTACCGCATCCACCGCCAACTGGATGCCGAACAAGCCGTCCTCGGGCGCATGCAGGCGTTTGGCTTTGCCGGACAGCAGCCGCATACCCCGCTTGACCTGAGCATCCCCGGTGACAATGCCGCGCTGCGTGCTTTGCGCTGGAGCCACTTTATCGACCACGGCATCCCCGAATTGCGTGATGAAGGCTGGCAAATTGACTATTCGGATACGTTCACCCTCGAATTTACCACGGTTGATGATTGGGAAGCGGAACTGGCCAGCAGTGGCGTGGATTGGTTCGAGATCAGCCTTGGCTTTGTGGTCGAAGGCAAACGTATCAACCTGTTGCCGATTCTGGTGGACATGTTGGCACAAATGCGCGACCCGCAAGAGTTGCGCACACTCCTGCAAGCACAGGAACACATCCTGATCCCGCTGGATGGGCAACACTGGATCAAGCTGGAAGCCAGCCGTTTGGGTAATGTGCTGGATACCCTGATCGAACTCTATGACCACGCCCCCCTCAATAGTGACGGCAACCTGCTGATGAGCCGCTTTCAGGGAGCCAGCCTTGCTGACCTGCTGAATGACCCGCGCTTGGCATGGAAAGGGGCTGAGGAGCTACGCGCCCTTACCCAAAAACTGGAAAATTTCCAGGGTATCCAGCCCGTTACCTTGCCTGAGGGTTTGCATGCAGAATTGCGCCCCTACCAGCATGAGGGTCTCAATTGGCTGCAATTCCTGCGCGAATACCGCTTCAATGGCGTGTTGGCGGATGATATGGGCTTGGGCAAGACCTTGCAGGCACTCAGCCATTTGCTGGTGGAAAAGACCTCCGGGCGTGCGACCAAACCCAGTTTGGTGATTGCCCCCACCAGCCTGATGAGTAACTGGCGGCGGGAAACTGCCAAGTTCACCCCGGCCTTGTCCGTGCTGACCCTGCATGGCCCTGACCGTGACCAATATTTTGACCGCTTGCACGAATACGACCTGATCCTCACTACCTATTCACTGGTGCTGCGTGATGAGGATTTATACAAGGCACAGGAATTTCATTACCTGATCCTGGATGAGGCGCAAGCGATCAAAAATGCCAAAGCCAAGACCACGCAAGCCATTTACGACCTGAAAGCACAACACCGTGTCTGCCTGACCGGTACACCGATGGAAAACCATCTGGGTGAATTGTGGTCGATGTTCCATTTCCTGATGCCCGGCTTCATGGGGCCGCTTGACCGCTTCTCGCGCTTGTTCCGCATCCCGATTGAAAAGCATGCCGACCACGAGCGCCAAAACCGCCTGCGTCGCCGCTTGCACCCTTTCATGCTGCGCCGCACCAAGGAGCATGTCGCCAGCGAACTGCCGCCGAAAACCGAGATCATCCGTACCATCCCGCTTGAAGGCAAACAGCGTGACCTGTATGAAACCGTGCGCTTGGCAATGGATAAAAAAGTCCGGGATGAAATCAGCCAGAAAGGGTTTGCCCGCAGCCAGATCATGATCCTGGATGCCCTGCTAAAACTGCGCCAAGTCTGCTGTGACCCGCGCCTGTTGAAGCTGGATCATGCCAAGCAGGTCAAAGGCTCTGCCAAACTCGACATGCTGATGGAAATGCTGCCGGAAATGCTGGACGAAGGCCGCAAAGTGCTGCTGTTCTCGCAATTCACCTCCATGCTGGCGCTGATTGAGCCGGAACTGGAAAAACACCATATCCGCTACAGCAAACTGACCGGGCAAACCCGTGACCGCGAAACCGCCATCAATGCCTTCCAGGAAGGCGATGCACAAGTGTTCCTGATCAGCCTGAAAGCCGGTGGCACAGGCCTCAACCTGACGGCGGCTGATACCGTCATCCATTACGACCCGTGGTGGAATCCGGCGGTGGAGCAACAGGCAACTGACCGCGCTTACCGCATTGGTCAGGACAAGCCTGTTTTTGTATATAAATTGCTGACCGAAGAAACCGTCGAAGAAAAAATACTGAAACTCCAGGAACGTAAACAATCACTGGCTGATGGCCTCTACTCCGGTAACAAACAGCAGGAAGCCAACTTCAGCCAGGATGACCTGATGGACTTGCTGAAACCCATCGACACGGCGTAGCCCCACCCACACCCCGGAAATGACCGTTTATCTTTTCTTTAATCGGGGATGAACCATTTCGTGAATAATTTGCGACCAACGTGGGCTACACTTTGTTGTGGGTTTGAGTGAGGCACTCCAAGCCTTTATATCCTTAGCTTTCTTGATTTAACCAATTACAACACGGAGATCGGTTATGAGCTTTATCAGTGAGTTCAAAGAATTTGCCATGAAAGGCAATGTTGTTGACTTGGCTATCGGCGTTATCGTCGGTACAGCCTTCGGCAAAATTGTCAGTTCCCTAGTCAATGATGTGATCATGCCACCGATTGGTATGTTGATGGGCGGTGTCAACTTTACCGACCTTTCCCTCAAGCTCGACCAAGCGGGCACGGTCGTGGTCAAGTACGGCTCATTCATCCAAACTATCGTTGATTTCACCATCATTGCTGTCGTCCTGTTCATGGTCATCAAAGGCATGAACAAGCTGAAGAAGCCAGTCGAAGCCCCGCCTGCTGGCCCAACCCAGGAACAACTGCTCACTGACATCCGCGACTTGCTGAAGCGGAAATAAGCCGTCTGCCCCCGCCCCCGATACGCAGACTTTGCTTATCGGGGGATGCTCATCCAGCCTCTCCCATCATCATAAAAACCTGCTCCTTGTCTGCGCACTTTTTTGGTCATGACTGAAGGCTACAACAGCCCCCGCTCTGCAAACGACACCACCTGATCACCGATCACAAAATGATCCAGCACACGCACGTCAATCAACGCCAACGCCTCTTTCAGCTTGAGGGTGATGCGCTCATCCGCCTGGCTAGGCTCTGCCACCCCCGACGGGTGGTTATGGGCAAAAATCACTGCTGCTGCATTATGCTTCAAAGCCTTGCGTACCACCTCACGCGGGTGCACACTCGCGCCATCAATCGTGCCATAAAACAACTCTTCATATTCAATCACCCGGTGGCGATTGTCCATGAACAGGCAGGAAAACACTTCCGCATGGCGGTCACGCAGTTGCGCTGTCAGGTAAAAACGCACTGCATCCGGGTCAGTCAAAGGGTCGCCGCGCTGCATCCGCTCCCGCAGGTAGCGGCGGGACATTTCCAAGACACCTTGTAATTGCACATATTTTGCCTGCCCCAAACCGTTGGCTTCACAAAAATGGGGTTCATCCGCATCGAACAAGGCACGCAAACTGCCAAAATCATGCAATAATTCACGCGCCAAATCGACGGCAGTTTTACCCCGCGTCCCGGTGCGCAGGAAAATTGCCAGCAACTCGGCATCAGACAAGGACTGTGCGCCGCGCAGTAACAGTTTTTCGCGGGGACGCTCATCGGCAGGCCAGTTTTTTATCGGTATCATGTGCTTTTCGCCCTTTTATTCTGGATAGTTGCAAATTTTCGACAGGAATTTTATGACACTGCATGGCAAACACATCCTTTTAGGGATAAGCGGCGGCATCGCAGCCTACAAATCTGCCGAACTGGTACGGCTGCTGACCAAAGCAGGCGCAGAAGTCCGGGTTTGCATGACCGCAGGGGCTTGCGAGTTTATTACCCCACTCACCCTGCAAGCCCTGTCCGGCAACCCGGTGCATACCACCCTGCTCGACCCGGCGGCAGAAGCTGGCATGGGGCATATCGAGCTGGCTCGCTGGGCAGACCATATCCTGATTGCCCCTGCCACGGCTGACCTGATTGCCCGCCTCGCCGCTGGCATGGCAGATGACCTGCTCACCACGCTATGCCTTGCCTCGGCTGCCCCCCTCAGCCTTGCCCCTGCCATGAACCAGCAAATGTGGAAACACCCCGCCACCCAGCATAATATCCAGTTGCTGCAAGCACGGGGGGTACAGATGCTCGGCCCCGACCAAGGCGTACAAGCCTGCGGGGATGTGGGGCCGGGGCGGATGCTGGAACCCGCCGCCATTGCCGGACAACTGATCCCTTGCCCGCCCCCGCCAAACCCCGAAGGAACGGGCGTATTAGCCAATACCCATATCCTCATTACCGCAGGCCCCACCCGCGAACCAATTGACCCAGTGCGCTTCATCACCAATCGCAGCTCCGGGAAAATGGGCTATGCGGTGGCAGAGGCCGCCCGTGATTTGGGGGCAACCGTCACACTCATTTCCGGCCCGGTAAGCTTGCCTGCACCAACCGGAATAAGCTGTATCAAGGTCGAAAGTGCACACGACATGCTGCTGGCCTGCCAACAACAGGTGCAGCAGGCGGATATTTTTATTGCCACCGCCGCTGTAGCCGACTATACCCCCGCCCAGGTTGCAGGGCAGAAAATCAAAAAGTCCACGGAACACCTGTCGCTGGAAATGATCAAAACCACAGATATTTTGGCGACCTTGGCAGCGGAACATCCACAACTGTTCACGGTTGGCTTTGCGGCGGAAACCCACGACCTCTTGGCTTATGCCCGCAGTAAGCTGGAGCGCAAGGGTGTGCAGATGGTGGCAGCCAATCTGGTGGGGGATGGCAAGGCGTTTGACCAAGACCGCAATGCGCTGGAAGTGGTCTGGAAAGATGGCTCGCAAACCCTCCCCGAAATGGGTAAAAAAGAACTGGCAAACGCCCTGATGGAGCTGGTCAGCCAGCATTACCAGCGCTGGGACAAACGCCCAGTAGCGGCAACCCAATAACAATTTGCATGATTTCAGGAAATTTATGGCACTGATCGAATACAAAATCCTCGACCCACGCATCGGCACAACCTTCCCGCTGCCTGCTTATGCCACCACAGGTTCAGCAGGCATGGACTTGCGGGCTTGCCTTGATGCCCCCCTGACCCTAGAGCCGGGTGCGACCCACCTGATCCCCACTGGGCTTGCCATCCACATTGGCGACCCCGGCTTGGCTGCCATCATCCTGCCCCGTTCTGGGCTGGGGCATAAACATGGCATTGTCCTTGGCAATCTGGTTGGGCTGATCGACTCGGATTATCAGGGGCAACTGTTCATTTCCTGCTGGAACCGTGGACACACAAGCTTTGTGGTCGAACCGGGGGAGCGTATTGCCCAGTTGGTCGTCGTGCCTGTTGTGCAGGCGCATTTGCAACAAGTGGATGAGTTTAGCCAGTCTGAACGCGGCACAGGCGGCTTCGGGCACTCAGGACGGCAATAGGACGACAATACAACTGGGGCTAGACTTGGCTTTTTTATAATCAACAACAAGCGGAACTTCACCATGAAACACAATAACAGAACCTTGAACAAAACATTGACCCTTGCATCCTTATCCTTGGCGGCTGCCCTATTCGCTGGTTGCAGCGCTGCCCCCTCCAGCAATGTCTATACCACCACCCAAGCCGGAACCTTACAGGATGTGCAATTCGGGACAGTGGTCAGCACACGCCCGGTAATGATTGAGCAAAATACCGGCGAAACCGGGCAAGTGGCAGGCGGCATTATTGGGGGTGTCGCAGGCAGTGAACTGGGACAAGGCAAAGGGCAAATCGTTGGCAGTGTCGCTGGGGCGGTGGCAGGCAGCGCGATTGGCAGCCTGATCGACAAAGCCTCTGAAGCCAAACCTGGCATAGAAATCACCGTCAAGCTTCAGGATGGGCGCACAGTCGCACTGGCACAAATTGCCGATACCGTCTTCCAGGTTGGGGATAATGTCAAAGTCCTCACCAGCAACGGTAAATCACGGGTTACCTATTAAGGCTTGCACCCGCAACAGCCCTTTCACCGTCAGTGAAAGGGCTGAAAAATCACACCTGTGAATCGGAAATTACACTGCCTTCCGCGTAAACAGCCCGCCGGTTGCCAGTACTGTTGCCAGTACCGACAATAAGGTGGCAACCAGCGCCACCACCAGCTCTGCACCATGCCGCAACACCCGGACTGTACCAATCGCCCCTTTGCCGAGCAGCTTGAGGATGCCTTTGGTTTGTGTGCCATAACGGGAGCTGACCTTTTCCAGCCGCCGCAGGTCATCAGCCGTTTCCACGTAACGCAGCATGTCGACTGTATCCACCAAGGAAGTCGAGTTGCGGATATTGTTGACGCGGGATGTGGTTTCCCCCAAGGCTTTCATGGCGCGTGGCTGGTACGCTGACAAGGCTGCCCGGCGGATATTGTCGATGCTCTTATCACCACGCACAGCCAAGAGGAAAGCTTTGTAATCAAACACATCATTCGCTTGGCGCAACAACAGCTTTTGCAGGCGCGGCGAAACCCGCCCGGTGCGGCTAGCCAGCTTCAGGGCAGAAGAACCGGTTTTCAGGGGAGCTGCCGAACCCGAAGTCGCAACGGTTGCCGCCGTCAGGCCGACCCCAATCCCCGCCAAGGCAACAACCAGCTCATTGACCGCTTTGCCCTCTTCCGACAGTTCGTATTGCTCATACAAGTCACGCACATCCCCAACCACGGTGAAATCAGCGGCAATTGCCCCCGCAACGCCTGCACCCGTTGAACCATCACCATCAATAAAGCCATCGGTGAACTGTTCAAAACGGCGACGCGCCACATGCCACGGCGTTTCCAGTGCCTCAATGCGCGGCAAAAAACGGGCGGTATCCAGCGCATAACCAAACGTTTGGGCAATCCCCAAATACATACGGGCATCATCCGGGTTGTCGCCATCAATCGAGCCTTCAATACGCGCTTCCAAATCAGCAGCAGTAACCCCTTGTCGCATCAACTGGGCAACATCTGGCATCGTGCCCTCATACTGCCAATAGTCCAAGACAGCGACCAGGCTGGTGACGAGCAGGAAAAATGAGGCAACAAACAAACTAAATCTCAACATAACTTGCACAGTTTAGCGCAAGCCCAGGGGGTCGTCTGGCTGAATTCCGTCCATAAACGGCAAATACCGTTCATTGTTGGTGATTTGGTAAACCTTGCCCAGCCAATTGCTGACCACACTTTTTGCGGTATCCCGCCATGTATTCGGCAACAACGGAGCCAACAAGCCCGCCGGAAACTCCGGGATAGCCTGCTGGTGCTGGCGGGCAAACTCCAGACGCAGGCGGTATTCGTTGAGGATCGCCTTGACCTGTGGGCGCAGGTAATTCTGCGGGAAGGGTGGGTAATCAGGCCGCCGCCCGATGTACCAGGCATTGACTTCCCGTTGGTATTCCTTGAGCAAGCTGATGCCGTCGTATTCAGGATGCCCCTGGAAAAACACAAACCGGAACAAATCGGGGCTGACCGCCAAATGCACCCCCGCCTCTGCACTTTCCGCCAGAATACGTAAACCCTTGGCCTCCAATGACTCCCGATCCACCTGATTGAAACGCGAGTGCGGCACATCAAAATGGGTATTGAGGTTATGCACCAGCGGGTGCTCCGGCATGGTCAAGGCATGGCTATACACCCCCCAGCGTTTGAAACCCAAGGGTCGGCGGCGAATGCCATACAAATGCTGCATAATCGCATGGCTCGCTAGACAGGAACACAGCACGGACGTGACATTTTCCTGCGCCCACTCCACCACTTCCATCAAGCCCGTCCAAAACGGCTCATCCTCCAGACGCGGGTGGACAGGAGCCGCCCCGGTAATGATCAGTGCATCCAGCCCCTGCCGCTTCAGGTCAGTGAACCTTTCATAATACCGGGCGATATGCTCCTGTGCCTTCTCCCCGCGCGGCATGCTGTCGAGTGTGAACACATGCATGTGGAACTGGGCAATCAGGTTGGACATGCCCACCAGCCGGAAAAACTGCCGCTCCGTCGCCGCCAACGCCCCATCCGGCATCATGTTCAACAGACCAATATGCAACTCGCGGATGTCTTGGTGGGCTGCATAATCAGCCCCCAAAATATCCTGCCCTTCACCCACCAAACGCTGGAAAGTCGGCAAGCCAGAGTGGTCAACCAATGGCATAATCAGACACCCTGCTGGCGGCGGATAGCCGTTTCGACCAAGTGGTTAAAATCACGCTCATTGCGCACTTTTGCCACCTCTTCAGAGGTAACGGTATAACCATGCGCACGCGCAATCGCTTCATAACGGGGGATACGTGAATGGAACAGGCGCGGGAAAATCCAACGGGTAAACTCATCAGGATCCATTTCTGCGGCATAGTGCAAACCGGTTTCCTGCAAATACTGGGCAAGCTGCTCCTGAAGGAACTCCGGGCGATAGTACAAGGGCTTGGGGTCACTTTTGGCACGGTCAATCAACTTCTGCTCTTCGGCTAGGGTTGTCACCTGGATATACAGGATCAGGCTATGCTCAGCCAACTCCTCAATCACGCCTGGTTCATCCAGCTCACACAAGCTGCCCCCGACATCGTTCACAAAATGGGAATAGCCATAAATCGTCTGTGCCTTGCGGATGAACTCCGGGACATCACGCATGGCAAGGATTTCAGCCTTGCGGTATTCAGCCTGATGGCGCACAAACTGATCAAGCGGTACACCACCCCACTCCGGGTTGCCCAACTTGCCAACGAAGGACAGTACAGGGCCTGGATCATCGATATTGATGTTATTATGGATAAAAATCCAGTCCTTACGCAGCAACTCACGCAGGAACGGGACTTTCATCGCCTGCTCCTTGATCAGGTCAAGGATCGGCTCATCCAGATAACGCTTCCCGATCCGGTAATCACCCGAATAATGGAACCAATCATGCTGACGCAATGTGGTGGACAGATGGGTTTTGCCCACACCCGACATGCCCAACAAGGTAACGCTTTTATTTTCCCACTTTTGATATTCTTCAGCCGACAAACGCACGAGCCTTCCCCAATGGTTGCAAGGTAAAAGGGGATTGTAAACAAAAAGGGGGGATGTTTGCAGCGGGGATGTGAATTTTGCGTTTCCCTGCCCCTTCCCCCATTGCGGAGGAAAGGGTAGGAATCGTGGAAACTACAGCTTACGCCGCAGCCACCACCGATGCGGCTGCATCCTGATAGCTTTCGATGCGGTCGAAGTTCAGATAGCGGTAGACATCACCCGCCATGCTGTCGAGGGTCTTCGCGTATTCCATATACTCCGCCACGGTCGGCAGTTTGCCCATAATGGCAGCCACAGAAGCCAGTTCCGCAGAAGCCAGGTAGACGTTTGTGCCAGTCCCCAAACGGTTCGGGAAGTTACGGGTAGAGGTCGAAACCGCTGTGCTGCCCGGTGCGATCCGTGCCTGGTTGCCCATGCAGAGTGAGCAGCCGGGCATTTCAGTCCGTGCGCCAGTGCGACCGAAGATATTGTAATAGCCTTCGTCCATCAATTGCTTCTCGTCCATCTTGGTCGGAGGGGCAATCCACAGGCGGGTCGTCAACGCCTCAACCTTGTTCAGCAACTTACCGGCTGCCCGGAAGTGACCGATATTGGTCATGCACGAGCCGATAAAGACTTCCTGAATTGCATCGCCCTGGACGGAAGACAGCAAGCGTGCATCATCCGGGTCGTTTGGAGCGCACAGGATCGGTTCCTTGATTTCGCTCATGTCGATTTCGATGATCTCTGCATACTCTGCATCCGCATCCGCACGCATCAGGCTTGGGTTTGCCAACCACTCTTCCATGCCCTTAATGCGGCGCTCGATGGTGCGGCGGTCGCCGTAACCTTCAGAGATCATCCACTTCAGCATGACGATGTTGGAATTCAAGTACTCAGCCACGGAGCTTTCAGACAAGGTGATGGTACAACCTGCAGCAGAACGCTCAGCCGATGCGTCAGACAATTCAAAGGCCTGCTCAACTGTCAGGTCTTCCAAGCCTTCAATTTCCAGCACACGACCGTTGAATGCATTCTTCTTGCCCTTCTTCTCCACCGTCAGCAAACCTTTCTGGATGGCATAGTAAGGGATGGCATGCACGAGGTCACGCAGGGTGATACCTGGTTGGCGTTCGCCCTTGAAGCGTACCAGCACCGACTCCGGCATATCCAGTGGCATAACGCCCGTCGCGGCTGCGAATGCGACCAGACCAGAACCTGCCGGGAACGATACGCCCAGTGGGAAACGGGTATGGGAATCGCCACCTGTACCGACGGTATCCGGCAGCAGCATGCGGTTCAACCATGAGTGGATAACACCATCGCCCGGACGCAGGGAAACACCACCACGGGTCATGATGAAATCTGGCAGGGTGTGGTGAGTGACCACATCCACCGGCTTCGGATAAGCTGCGGTATGGCAGAACGACTGCATCACCAGATCAGCCGAGAAGCCCAGGCAAGCCAGATCTTTCAGCTCATCACGGGTCATCGGGCCGGTGGTATCTTGTGAGCCAACGGTAGTCATCTTCGGTTCGCAGTACATACCAGGACGTACACCAGTCATGCCACACGCCTTGCCCACCATCTTCTGTGCCAAGGTGTAACCCTTGCCGGTATCAGCAGGCTGCTCTGGGGAGCGGAACAGATCAACCGCAGGCAAGCCCAGTGACTCACGCGCCTTGTTGGTCAGGCCACGCCCGATGATCAGGTTGATACGGCCACCAGCGCGCACTTCATCCAGCAGCACCTGGGTTTTCAGGCCAAAGCTGGAAATGACTTCATCGGTGCCATGACGCTTGACCACCCCTTCGTAGGGATACACATCAATTACATCGCCCATTTCCATTTTGGAAACGTCCATTTCAATCGGCAATGCGCCCGCATCTTCCATGGTATTGAAGAAAATCGGCGCAATCTTGCTACCAAAACAGAAACCACCGGCACGCTTGTTCGGGATGTTTGGAATATCATCACCAAAGAACCACAGCACGGAGTTGGTCGCGGACTTACGGGAAGAACCTGTCCCTACCACGTCACCAACATAAGCAACCGGGAAGCCTTTCGCCTTCACCATTTCAATCTGCTTCAGTGGGCCGACTGAACCGGGCTTGGCTGGCTCGATACCATCACGCGCCATTTTCAGCATCGCATTGGCATGCAAGGGGATGTCAGGACGTGACCATGCATCAGGAGCGGGGGACAAATCATCCGTGTTGGTTTCACCTGGAACCTTGAACACGGTGACAGTCACTTTGGCTGGAACTTCAGGACGGGAGGTGAACCACTCGCCTGCTGCCCACGATTGCATGACCTGCTGGGCAACCGAATTGCCCGCCTTGGCCTTCTCTGCCACATCATGGAACATGTCAAATACCAGCAAGGTATGGGTCAGTGCCTTGCCTGCGGCCTCAGCCGTCACTGCATCATCCAGGCTATCGACCAGTGGCAACACATTGTAACCACCCAGCATCGTGCCTAGCAGCTCAACCGCACGCACACGGCTAACCAACGAACAGACCACTTCGCCTTTAGCGACCGCTGCCAAGAAACCGGCCTTCACATAAGCGGCTTCATCCACACCTGCCGGGACACGGTTTTCCAACAGATCGACCAGAAACGCCTCTTCGCCAGCAGGCGGGTTCTTCAGCAAATCAACCAGTGCTGCCGTTTGTGCAACATCCAATGCTTTGGCTGGCACGCCTTCAGCAGCGCGTTCGGCGACGTGTTTACGGTATTCTTCCAACATGGGACTTATCTCCTCAAAACGAAATTTCTTAATTAACGCTCACCAACCGGCACATAGTCCCGATGGGTCGCACCGACATACAACTGGCGGGGACGACCGATACGGTTTTCTTCATCACCCATCATTTCATTCCACTGGGAAATCCAGCCAACAGTACGTGCCAACGCAAACATGACCGTGAACATCGTAACGGGGATGTCCATGCTCAGGAAAATAACGCCGGAATAGAAGTCAACATTCGGGTACAGATTGCGGGCTTTGAAGAAATCATCGCTCAGGGCAATCTGCTCCAGCTCACGGGCAATGTCGAACAGTTTCTGGTTCGGATGTCCAGGTGGCAGGCGGTCCAGGATTTGGTTAGCCAGCTTGCGGATGATCTTGGCACGCGGGTCATAGTTTTTATAAACCCGATGCCCAAAGCCCATCAAGCGGAAACGGTCATTCTTGTCCTTGGCACGCTCAACCCAGTGTGCCAATGGCTTGTCAGAACGCTCAATCTCACGCAGCATGTTGATAACCGCTTCGTTCGCACCGCCGTGGGCAGGCCCCCACAGGGAAGCAATACCCGCAGCAGTCGCAGCATATGGGTTGGCTTCTGAGCTGCCTGCCAAACGCACGGTTGAAGTCGAGGCGTTCTGCTCATGGTCGGCGTGCAGGATGAGGATCACATCCAGCGCCTTCGCCATCAGGGGATCCACTTCATAATCTTCGGTCGGCACTGCGAACATCATGCGCAAGAAATTATCTGCATAGCCCAGCTTGTTCAGCGGGTACATGAATGGCAGGCCACGGGAATAACGGTAGCTCCAGGCAGCAATCGTTGGCATTTTCGCAATCAGGCGATGGGCACAACGTTCACGCTGGACAGGATCATGGATATTCAGGTCTTCATGGTAGAACGCAGACAATGCACCGACCACACCGACCATGGTAGCCATCGGGTGGGCATCACGGCGGAAACCACGGTAGAAGAACTGCATCTGGTCATGCAACATGGAGTGGCGGGTAATGACATGCTCAAACTCGCCTTTTTGTTCCAGGTTGGGCAAATTGCCCTTCAGCAGCAAATAGCACACCTCAAGGAAGGTACTGTGCTCTGCCAATTGCTCAATCGGATAGCCGCGATACAACAACTCCCCTTTATCACCATCCAGATAGGTAATGGCACTGGAGCAACTGGCTGTCGCCAAATAACCAGGGTCATAAGTAAAAAACCCCAGCTCCTTGTTGAGCTTGCGGATGTCTATGGTCTTTGTCCCCATGGTAGGGCTCAAGACATCCAGTTCGACCTGCTTGCCGGTCAGGTTGTC
The DNA here is from genome assembly GCA_964293005.1 of uncultured Thiothrix sp. GTDB lineage: Bacteria > Pseudomonadota > Gammaproteobacteria > Thiotrichales > Thiotrichaceae > Thiolinea. Next base: position 50,797 of record CAXYXW010000004.1, on the reverse strand, counting down.
GGTCAGCGTTACAGTATGTTTGGTCATCATGGGACTCCAAATGTGTCATCGGGGGAGGTTGGCTTTACAATTGCATACAGTAAGGGTGCGCCTTCTGGTGCGCCCTGATCAGGGCAGACATACCGCCTGCCCTTATACCGAACTTACTGGCGAGCAAATGCCGCCGCCACACCTTTGCCCATTTCAGCCGGTGATTTGACGGTATAAACACCAGCCGCTTCCAGTGCGGCAAATTTCTCGTCAGCCGTTCCCTTGCCGCCTGCAATAATCGCGCCAGCATGCCCCATGCGCTTGCCTTTTGGTGCAGTGACACCCGCGATATAAGCAACGACTGGCTTGGTCACGTTAGCCTTGATGAACGCAGCCGCTTCTTCTTCCGCTGAGCCACCGATCTCACCACACATCATGATGACTTCCGTTTGTGGATCATCCTGGAACATGCGCAGCGCATCAATGAAGCTAGTCCCTGGGATTGGGTCGCCACCGATACCGATACAGGTACTTTGACCCCATTCATAGGTTTGCTTGACCGCTTCATACGTCAATGTACCAGAGCGGGAAACGATACCTACCTTACCCGGACGGTGGATATGACCCGGCATAATGCCGATTTTGCACTCACCGGGGGTAATCACCCCTGGGCAGTTAGGCCCAATCAGGCGCACACCCAGGCTATCCACAATCACTTTCGCTTCCAGCATATCCATGACAGGAATGCCTTCAGTGATACAGACGATCAGTTTGACACCTGATTCAGCCGCTTCAATGATGGAATCTTTGCAGAAAGGGGCTGGAACATAGATGACCGTTGCATCTGCGCCCGTTTCAGCGACGGCATCGCGCATGGTGTTGAACACCGGCAACCCCAGGTGGCTGGAACCACCCTTGCCCGGTGATGTACCACCGACCATTTTTGTACCGTAAGCAATCGCTTGCTCAGAGTGGAACGTCCCTTGCTTGCCGGTAAAACCCTGGCAGAGGACTTTGGTATCTTTATTGATCAGGACGCTCACGCAGCACCTCCTACAGCAGCAACGATTTTACGGGCAGCATCGCCAAGGTCATTGGCAGCAATCACGGACAAACCGCTATTATTCAGCAGCTCTGCACCTTTTTCGGCATTATTGCCTTCCAGACGCACCACAACAGGGACAGTCACATTGACTTGTGCCACCGCTTTGATAATACCGTCAGCGATCAGGTCGCAGCGGACGATACCACCGAAGATATTGACCAGAATGCCTTTGACATTGCTGTCAGACAGGATGATCTTGAAAGCCGCTGCAACGCGCTCAGCCGTAGCACCGCCACCGACATCCAGGAAGTTGGCAGGTTGACCGCCAGACAACTTGATAATGTCCATAGTCGCCATCGCCAGACCCGCGCCATTCACCATGCAACCGATGTTGCCTTCGAGGGAGACATAGTTCAGTTCCCACTCGGACGCTTCGATTTCACGCGCATCTTCCTGGGATTTGTCACGCATCGCCACCAGCTCAGGCTGACGGTAGAGAGCATTGCTATCGACGTTGACCTTGCCATCCAGACACAGCAGGTTGCCTTCTTTGGTTACAACCAACGGGTTAACTTCAACCAGTGCCAAGTCCTTTTCTTTGAACATGCGCCCAAAATTCACCAGCAGGCTGGTAAATTGCTTGATCTGGTCGCCTTCCAAGCCCAAACCAAAAGCCAGTTCACGAGCCTGATACGGCATGACACCACATACAGGGTCAATTTTGGTCTTGAGGATTTTTTCTGGCGTTTCGTGGGCAACCTTCTCGATTTCCATCCCGCCTTCCGTAGAAGCCATGATGACAACACGGCGGCTGGCGCGGTCAACCACCGCCCCCAGATACAGTTCACGGGCGATATTGCAGGTTTCTTCGACCAATACGGTATTGATCGGCTGACCATTGGCATCGGTCTGGAACGTGACCAGATTCGTACCCAACAGCGAACCGGCGAACTTGCCTGCATCGGCGGCATTATCAAACAACTTCACACCACCCGCTTTGCCACGCCCACCCGCATGTACCTGGGCTTTGACGACGACTTTGGGGGTACTCAGGGACTTGGCGGCCTCTTCAGCTTCAGCAGCCGTGGTAGCAACTTTGCTGACCGGAACCGGCAAGCCGTATTGGCGGAATACTGCCTTGGCTTGATACTCGTGTAAATTCATCCTGGTTTCCTTTGGTTGCAGGCACGCCTGAAAGCATGCCCTGTTCGCACAAACGCCACGTCCCTGATCTGGCAAGTCCGTGGCGCGAAGTGTTTATTTTTCAGTACGGGTCACGTCAGTTCAACGCTTGCGGTTAACTGCGTGCAAAGCACGTCCATCAACAGCCAACATGGCTTCATGCAGCGCCTCGGAAATGGTCGGGTGGGCAAAGACCATCCGTGCCACATCTTCAGCCGAGCTTTCGCACTCCATCGCGATCACAGCCTGCCCCACCAGCTCGGAAGCCAGCGGGCCAACCAGATGCACGCCAAGAATGCGGTCGGTTTTTGCATCCGCCAGCACCTTCACAATCCCGGCATCCTGATCCATCGCTTTGGCACGCCCGTTGGCAGCAAACGAGAAGCTACCGGCACGGTAAGCAACACCAGCGGCCTTCAACTCGCCTTCTGTTTTGCCAACCCAGGCAATCTCAGGATGGGTATAGATAACCCACGGGATATTGTTGTAGTCCAGATGCGGCTTCTGCCCAACAATCTGCTCAGCAACCACGACACCCTCTTCGGATGCCTTGTGCGCCAGCATAGGGCCTTGCACACAGTCACCAATCGCATAGACACCGGGGATATTGGTCTTAAGATGACCATCCACCACCACCCGACCACGCTCATCCAGTTGCAGGCCAATGGCTGCATCTGCAATGTCACGGGTATTGGCCTTACGGCCTACCGCAACGATCAGGCGGTCAACTTCCAGCGTTTGCGCACCGTTTTTATCGGTATAGCTCAGGGTCAGTCCATTATCACCGACTGCCACGCCAGACACCTTGGAGCTCAGGCGGATGTCCAACCCTTGCTTTTTAAACTGCATGGCAGCAGCTTTGGCAACATCACGGTCAGCAGCGGAGAGGAAATCATCCATCGCTTCCAACACAACCACTTCCGCACCCAAACGCCGCCAGACACTGCCCATCTCCAGACCGATAACACCTGCCCCGATCACGCCTAAGCGCTTCGGTACGGTTTCCCAGTCGAGTGCGCCGGTTGAGTCGACAATGCGCTCATCCAGCCACTTGGCAATCGGCAGTTCAATGGAGGTAGAACCGGTTGCGATGATCACGTTTTTCGCAGCATGGGTACTGACACTGCCATCCTGGGCAGTAACCTGCACCTGATTGCCTGCCAGCAACTTGCCACGACCTTGCAACCACTCCACACCATTGGCCTGGAACAGTTGGGCGATACCGCCCGTCAACTGTTGGACGATCTTGTCCTTGCGGGCAATCATCTGCGCCACGTCGATTTTCAGCCCCTCCACCGAAATGCCATGTGCGGCATTGTGGTGGGCAATCTCTTCGTAACGCTCAGAACTTTCCAGCAGCGCCTTGGACGGGATACAACCGACATTCAGGCAGGTGCCACCGAGGGCTGGCTTACCTTGCTTATTGATCCACTCTTCCACGCAGGCCGTTTTCAGGCCAAGCTGGGCACAGCGGATGGCAGCCACGTAGCCACCAGGCCCCGCACCCACCACAATGACATCATAGGCATTGCTCATGGTTTACCTCACACGTCCAACAGGATACGGACTGGATTTTCCAGCAGTTCCTTGATTGTTTTGAGGAACGTCACTGCACCTTTACCATCGACAATCCGGTGGTCATAGGACAGGGCAACATACATCATCGGACGGATGACGATTTGGTCGTTAACAACGACAGGGCGCTTTTGAATCGAATGCATCCCCAAGATCGCGCTTTGAGGAGGGTTCAGAATAGGGGTGGATAGCAAAGACCCAAAAACGCCCCCGTTGGTTATCGTGAACGTGCCACCAGACAGGTCATTCATATCCAGCTTGCCTGCTTTCGCCTTTTTGGCAAAATCGACGATGGCATTTTCAATACCAGCCAGACTCATGCTTTCTGTACTGCGGAGAATCGGTACAACCAGACCGCGCTCGGACGATACCGCCACCCCGATGTCACAGTAGTTGTGATAAACAATATCATTCCCGTCAATGGACGCATTGATTTCCGGGAAGCGCTGCAACGCAACGGTAGCGGCCTTGATAAACGGGGACATAAAGCCCAAACGCGCACCGTGGGTTTTCTCGAAGATGTCCTTGAACTCGTTGCGCATATCCATCAGCGGTTGCATGTCGACTTCATTGAAGGTCGTCAGCATCGCAGTGGACTGCTTCGCTTCCAGCAAACGCTCAGCGATACGGGCACGCAGGCGGGTCATCGGCACACGGTTCTCAGAACGGCTACCCGCAGGGGCGACAGGAGCCGGAGCCGCTTTCGGGGCAGGTGCTGGAGCTGGGGCTGCAACAGCTTGTGGAGCTGGAGCGGGCGCTGGCTTGGCAGCAGCGGCAGCTTGCACGTCTTCCTTCAGGATACGGCCTTGTTTGCCAGAGCCTTGCACATCGTCTTTACTGATGTCACTTTCAGCCATCAGCTTACGGACAGCGGGGCTAGTCTGTGGGTCAACGGCTGGGGCACTGCCTGCACCAGGCGCAGCAGAAGCGGCAAATGCGGGGAGGGAGTCAAACGAAGTGGTGGATGGTGCAGCGGCAGCACCGGCTTGCAGACGACCCAACAATTGGCTACTGACAACCGTCGAGCCTTCACCTTGCACGATTTCAGCAAGGACACCCGCCATCGCGGCAGGCACTTCAAGCACTACTTTGTCTGTTTCGATCTCAACCAGAACTTCATCCAGCTTGACCGCATCACCCACTTTTTTGTGCCAGGTGACAACGGTGGCATCAGCAACAGACTCAGGCAATACCGGCGTTAAAATTTCACTACTCATCCTGTCCTCATCCTCTATCGGTTCGTTTGGCGGTTACGTGGTTTTGGCAAACCATCTGGTAATGATAGTGACTGCTTTCAGTTGCATTTACACTCAGGCTACATGCATGGCACAGCCTATCTGTCGGGAAGAAGTCGGTTGACAGACGGTGCTGGTTAGCCCCTAAAAACAGCTCTCACAAGAAGATTGTCGACATTATACGCCCGCAACAATCACTGTCAAATCAAACAGGGAATTATTGTCGACAAAACAGGTTTTTTTGTGGCAATGCAGCAGAAGGATGAATGGCAGGGAAAATACGGGCGAGGAGTAAGGGGGATAGTATAACTACACTGGGTGAGGTGACAACCCGGAAGATGCAAATATTCCGCTTGTCCACCCCACCCTGCCCCTAAAAAATCCTATGACGGATGCACCCACTGCACGTCAGCGCTTGCCAAAAAAGCTCTTGATTGAACTCAGGCGGGCTTTGATCAGGGAACCCAGACCAGACAAGGCAGCACTGGCTGCGGTTATCTCCTTGGCTTGTTGCACCTTCAGCAACTCGGGCTGGGCACGGAATGTCCCCACCTGCTTCAGGGCGGCCTCCAAATGGTGGCGTAACACTTTCGGGCGCAAGGGGTGGAAAATTACCCGGAATACCCGTGCCGAATTCACCAACTCAATAATGGTTTCGGAATCCCCCAACCGCGCTACCGCCAAAGACACCACATGGGGATGCTCCTTTTTCAACAGGCAGAGGAAACCAAAGTTGTCGCGGTCTTGCCCATCAATACTGGCAACAATCACGCCGACCTCATGATTCTCCATCAAGGCCAAAGCCTCTTCATGGGTACGTGCCGCCAGGACATGACCATTCTTTGCCCCGATTTCCTCAAACGTGCCAAACAATTGCATGTCTTTGTCAACAAACAGGATCGAAACGGCATCAGGCCATGACAGGGGTTCTGTCGACATTTCCTTTTCTATCCGCCCAGCCACCAAGGGTGCAGGAGCCTCCCGCACCGCTGGCTTTTCAACAGGAAGTTCAACGGGCTGGACAGCAACAGCGGCAGGATCGGGCGCTTTGGCTAACGGAGCCAGTTGTGCCAAATCCAGACCAATTTTCACGGCTCCACTGATCACACCTTTCAATTCGGTGCTGTCCCACGGTTTACAGATATACCGGTAGACTTCCCCTTCATTCACTGAACCGACAATCGCAGCCAGATCAGAAAACCCGGTCAACAGAATACGCACTGTCTGCGGTGACAACTCACGGGCGCGGCGCAATAACTCCACCCCTTGCATGATGGGCATGCGCTGGTCACTGACCAGCAAGTGATAATGCCCATGCTTCAGCAACTCCACCGCATGGTAGCCATCCGTGGTAGTAGTCACATCGTATTCCATGCGGAACAACGCACGTAAACTATTGAGAATCCGCTCCTCATCATCGACAAACAGGATTTTCGGCTTGGGTGCTTGGGACGGACTTTCCTGTGCAATCCGGCGCAAGCGGGCAAGCTGCACAATATTGGATGTAGCTGGTTGGCTCATGATAACCCTCCTTGGTCATCAGCAGCAGGCTCGTTGGGTTGGTAATGGCAAGGCAACAACACCGTGAAACAGGTTCCCACCCCTACCGTAGACGCGACCTTGATCTCACCGCCATGCTCTTTCACAATGCGCTGCACAATCGACAGCCCCAAACCCGTCCCTTCGCCGACTTTTTTGGTGGTAAAGAACGGGTCAAAGATTTTCGACAAATGCTCCGGCAGGATGCCCTTGCCATTATCAATGACCTCAATCGCCACCCCTGACGCAGCGGCGCGGGTCACAATCGTCACTACACCGCCGTCCTCGTCGGTAGCTTGGCAGGCATTATTGATCAGGTTCAACAGAACCTGGTTGATTTGCGACGGTGAGCACATAATCAGCGGCACATCGCCCAGATGCTGCTCAATCTGCCGGTGTTTAACGATATTGCGGGCAATCTTCAGGGTACTGATCACGCCATCATTGACATTAAACTCATCCAGCCGCGCCCGGTCGAGGCGGCTGAAATCCTTCAGGTTGCTGACGATCTCGGAGATTTGCGCAATCCCATGCAAGCCGTCACCCAATAAGCCCTTGATCTCACTGACGGCTTCGGTTTCGACAAAGGCACTGCTGATTTCCTGCACAGAGGCAAAACGTTCCGCCAAGGCCTGCTCATGGCTGCTGTCATCAGCCACTTCCTCCTGGGTCATCAGCGTCATCAGGCCGGAAGTCTCGCCCACCAGGGCATCCACATCATCCATCCGGGAATCGAGAATTTCCAGGCCACTTTTGACATAAGCCAATGGCGTATTGATCTCATGGGCAATGCCCGCCACCATCTGCCCCAAGGAAGCCATTTTCTCTGACTGGATCAATTGCAATTGGGACTCACGCAAATTCGCCAACGCACCGGACAAATCACGGGTACGCGCCTCAACACGCTGTTCCAGCAAGGCATTAGCCTGATCCAATGAACGGTAACTGCCCCACAAACGCCACCCCATGCCACCCAGCAACAGCAACAAACCCGCAGAATAAATCGCCAAAACCTGCCGCCACTGATTCTGCCCCGCCACTTGCTGGTTGAAAGCCTGTTCGACCCGCCCTTCCAATACATGCAACTGCTGGTTGATGCTTGAGGAGGTATTTTCCATTTGATGCAGCAAACCATCGACCAAACCAAACTTGTCCAGAATCGCCTTGGCATTACTCAACAAAGGGAGTAATGCGGCATGGATTTCCGGTGGGTAGGTGGTGGCAGTTTTTTGCAAGTCTGCCAACAGGCGCTCAGCAGATACCTTATTATCTGCCCGCCCCAAAGCAACCAAGCCCAGCAAATCCGACACCAAACGCGAGCTATCGCTACGCAACTTATCCAGGGTGACAAGATTATTGATCATCGTGGTCGTATTCACCCCGGCGGGAAGCTGGGCACTCACTTGATCGAGTTGGGCATGCAAATCCTGCAACAGGGTCGGCACAGCATAAAGGGCATTGCGCAAGACCGCATGGTGTGTCTTGAAACTTTCCACCTGTTTGGACTTGCCATCCAGCAGATCGTACAAGGCTTGGGTGTTGGCATCCCACCCTGGCAATGCCAGTGGCTGGGCAAGCGTGTTAAAGGCTTTCTTTGTTTCTGCAAAAGCAGGCACAGCCGCCGTCAACTGGTCATAGTTTTGCTGCATCCCCATATAGGAGCGCAAGGCATTGAGGTTCAGGCGGGTATCAATTTCCTCAAAGCCATGCAGTTTGCCATTCACCTCCTGAGCCACCGTCGACTCAATCGCCTGTGTCTTGTAAACCAAGAACAGCAAACCACCCAACAACAACGCTGCCAACATCAGCAACAGCATATAACGCAAGGTCTTGTTCATGGCTTTGCCCCCAACTGCTCACCCGTCAGGGATTTCAAAAACCGGATAATCGACTGCTTATCCCCATCCGACGCAACACGCCCTAGCTGATGGCGGAACATGATGTCCACTGCCCCTTCCAGAGTGTCGGTTGAGCCATCGTGGAAATACGGGGCAGTCAGGGCAACATTACGCAGGGAAGGCACTTTAAAAACATGTTTGTCCTCCTCCAGTTGGGTGACATTAAAACGCCCCCAATCCGCCGCCGTCACATTGCCACGTTTGGCAAAGTAGTCATCCATCACCCCGAACTTCTGAAACATATTCCCGCCGACATTCACCCCCTGATGGCAAGCAATGCAGCCATATCCCTTGAATAACTGATAACCTTTCAGCTCCTCAGCATCCAGTGCATCCGTTTCCCCCAACAAATAGCGGTCAAAACGGGAAGGGGTCAATAAGGAGCGCTGGTAGGTTGCCAGCGCATCCTGGATGGCAGGCGGCTGGATGCCATTACTATCGGGATAGGCTGTTTTGAACGCTGCCACCAGTGCCGCATCAGTGGACAAGGCGCTCACCAGATCAGCCCAGTTCATATCCAGCTCACGGGCATCATGCAGCACCCGGTTGGCCTGATCCTCCAGGCTATCGGAACGCCCATCCCAAAACTGCCGGAAATTCAAACCACTGTTGAAGACGCTCGGGGCATTGATCACCCCTTCCTGTTGGCGGACACCGAAGGAATGTTTGCGCCCATCTGCCCCACCCTTACTGAGGTCATGGCAGGACACACACGCGGTGCTGTTGTCGCGTGAGAAGCGGGTATCATGGAACAGCTTTTCACCCAGCTTGATTTTCTCCGGGTCAAGCTGGAGCGATTCAAGCGTAGGCAAGGGGCTGAGTGGTTCGCCTGTTAAGGGGGTTGCTGCCCATAAAGCGGATGAATGCAGAATAGTGCACGATAAAGCAAGCATGGAGGCGGGAATAATCGGCACGCGCAAGCACGCCAGACCCGCAAACAGCGGATTAAGCATCTGTTAGATCCCTCTTTTATTGGTGATACTTCCTGTATGGCCAGACGTTTATTTTTGCTTTGGGTTTAGGGAGTATAGTGCAGGCTTATTAAAATAAAGCAGGAACATGTACCAAATTCAACCGCCAATTGTCGGCTAAAACACAAAAGCAACAAACTGCTGACTATGGCTGTCACCATTCCAAAGGAGCACATATGCCTTTACCACGTTTGCCCCGTACTGTCTGGATGCTCGGGCTGGTCAGCCTCTTTATGGACATGTCATCGGAGTTTATCCATGCCGTGTTGCCAATCTACCTCACCACCACACTCGGGCTTTCCGTCTTGGCGGTTGGGATTATGGAGGGTATTGCCGAGGCCACGGCCTCCTTTATGAAGATGTTCTCAGGGATAGTGTCCGACCGCTTCCACACCCGCAAGGCGCTGCTACTGGCAGGCTATGGATTGGCAGCCCTGACCAAGCCGGTATTTCCATTGGCGAATACGGCACTGGATGTGGTACTGGCACGTTTCATTGACCGTATTGGCAAAGGTATCCGGGGTGCGCCACGCGATGCACTGGTAGCAGATGTGACCCCACCGGCTTTGCTGAATTCCGCCTATGGTTTACGCCAATCGCTGGATACGGTCGGCGCATTTGCCGGGCCGCTACTGGCGATACTGGTCTTGTACGGGTATTCACATGACTTGCGCTTGGTGATGTGGGTGGCAGTGCTTCCAGCCTTGATTTGCGTCGGCCTGATCGTCTGGGGGATACAGGAACCAGACACCCCAGCTGGCGTAAAGGGCGGCAAGTCCCCACTGCACTGGCGGGATGCCACACAGATGCCATTTGCCTACTGGCTGTTGTTGCTGACCGTGGCAGTAGTAACGTTGATACGCATGGCTGATGCATTGCTGATCTTGAGGGCACAGGCTAACGGACTGGCGCTGGTGTGGATCCCGCTGGTGCTGGTGGTGTACAACATTGTTTACGCCATCAGTGTTTACCCGACAGGCTTACTGGGCAACCGGCTGGGGCAGCGTGGCCTGTTAATCGCGGGGATACTCTGCCTGGCGCTGTCCCAAACCATGCTCGCCAGCACAGAGGCCGTTGGGCTGCTGTTCTGGAGTGGTATTGCATTATGGGGGCTGCACATGGGGCTAACCCAAGGGTTATTGACCGCACGGGTAGCGCAGCTAACACCACCAGCATTACGCGGCACATCGTTTGGCCTGTTCCACCTGATCACGGGCATGGCACAATTATTGGCAGGTCTTGGGTTTGGCTGGCTGTGGATGGCGTACTCCGCTGCGGTAGCGTTCCAAGTAGCTGCCATGCTGTCCTTGCTAGCCTTACCCTTGATTTGGGTAGCCTTACGGGAATCATCATTCAGATGATGAACAGGTTTAAGCAGGAACCGTTACAGCTTTGTCAAGGGGAGGATTTCCGCTGCGGGGTGGTGTTGTATCAGGGGATGGAAACCGTCCCCTTCGGTGAAAAGTTGTGGGCTGTGCCGTTGGCGGGGCTTTGGCAGTAGCAACAACCTACAGCAACCTCACCTACATACCCCGATAGGCTTGTCTTGCCAATAGGCTTCGCGCTGCCAGATTTTTTCTTCCCACGCAATCTGGGGACGACGGTCAAAAATGATCAGGTGCATTTCGCAGAAAACCTGTTGGAAGGTGGATACAACGCGAGGTATTCGCCGGAACGGTTGAGCTCGTCCATCATGGCAAACAGGGTGGTGGTTTTGCCGGTTTGACAAGGGGCATGCGGGACAAAGAACTTTTAGTGAATGCCTGCGGTTGGTCTTGTCAGGCGGGAGCGAAGATTCGCCCCGCCTGATTGCAAACCCGTTTCAGACCCGTTTCAGACCCGTTTCAGACCCGTTTCAGACCCGTTTCAGACCCGTTTCAGACCGAAGCAATGCGCTCCAGTGCCTTTTCCAGATTACCCATACTGGTGGCAAACGACAGGCGCATATAGCCTTCCGCACCAAAAGCCGAACCGGGTACAATCGCAACGCCGACCTTATCCAGCAGATGGCTGGCGAGGGCGGTATCATTCGCCAACCCCAAACGCTGGATCATGCCAGACACATTCGGGAAGCTGTAAAATGTACCGGCGGCGGGTAAGCATTCAATGCCATCAATCCGGTTCAGGCTTTCCCAAACAAATTGGTGGCGCTTTTCAAATGCATCAACCATTTTGCGGATAAAGGCCTGATCCCCCGTCAATGCCACCTGTGCGGCATATTGGGCAATCGAGTTCGGGTTGGAGGTGCTTTGTGACTGCACATCAGTCATCGCCTTGACCAAGGGGGCAGGGCCTGCGGCATACCCAATCCGCCAACCCGTCATGGCATAGGCTTTCGACACACCGTTGAGGACAATGGTCTGCTCGTACAAATCAGGACAAACATTCAGGATGTTCACAAAGGTCTGATCACCAAACAAGGTATGCTCATACATGTCATCGGTGGCAATCAGCACTTGCGGATGTTTGCGCAGCACCTCACCCAAGGCAAGCAGCTCAGCAGCGGTATAAGCCATCCCGGTCGGGTTCGATGGGCTATTGATGACCAGCATCTTGGTTTTGGGGGTAATGGCAGCTTCCAGCTTCTCTGGGGTCAGCTTCAAGCCCTCTTCCTGCGTGGTATGGATGATCACGGGCTTACCGTCTGCCAGCAACACCATATCAGGATAGGATACCCAAAATGGCGCAGGGATAATCACCTCATCACCCGCATCCAGAAACGCTTGGCACAGATTATAAAAACTCTGCTTGCCACCACTGGAAACAATGATTTGCTTGGCTTGATACTCCAGGCCGTTTTCTGCCTTGAACTTCTGGATGATTGCTTGCTTCAGGTCAGGCGTGCCATCGACTGCCGTGTAGCGGGTCTTGCCACTGCGGATGGCCTCAATCCCGGCTTCCTGAATGTGTATTGGGGTATCAAAATCAGGCTCGCCTACACCCAAGCCAATAATATCGCGCCCTTGTGCCTTTAACTGGGCAGCCAGTGCACTGACAGCCAAGGTTGGGGAAGGTTTGATGCGCCCAATGCGCTCTGCAAGTTGTATGTTCACTTTCTGTCGATTAACCATTTTATTCATATTTGATTGCGGCGGGCATGCCCATGTGTGCCATGTCGTGCCCACCGGCCCTTTTCGCATCTGCGGTCAGCTATGTTACTGCAAGATCAGGGCGGGCATAAGCAGGAAATGGGGCTTTTACGATGGATTTTGTTTGGGTAGCCCCTGCGGTGCATGCTTCCCTGATGACTTGTATCAACGACCGCACTGCACAAAAAGCATAGGATGGAATCTGTTAATCAATAAGCAGAGACTGAAATGATGAAAAAGTTGGTTATTTTGTCCGTATTGGTAGCGATTGGTGCAAGTTCACAAGCGATTGCCTATGAAAAAGGGGACATTGTTGTACGGGTCGGGGCAGCCATGGTGAAACCGGCAGGTGACGGCGCACTGGATGGGGCTCTCGATGTTGGCAACAATACCCAATTGGGTTTGGACGGGACATACATGTTGACTGACCAGATCGGTGTCGGTGTCCTCGCAGCCACCCCGTTCAAGCATGACATTGAACTGAATGGCGCAAAAATTGGTACAACCAAGCATCTGCCACCGACCATCACTGCCCAATACCATTTCAATACTGGCACTAACTTCCACCCCTATGTCGGGGCGGGTGTGAACTACACACAGTTTTTCAGTGAGCGTTCCTCTTTGGGCGACCTTGAACTGGCACACTCGGTTGGGTTAGCCGCTGAAGCGGGCTTCGATTTCGAGATCGACAAGAAATGGGGGCTGAATGTGGGCGTATGGCATGCGGACATTGATAGCAAGGCCAAACTGAATGGTGCAAAACTGGATACCGTCGAAGTCGATCCGTGGGCTTATATGATTGGTGCATCTTACAGATATTAATTAATCAAATAATTTCCTGTTCCATCCGGCATAGGTTTGCCGTGTGAATGGCTTGACCGGTTGGTTTCCTCTTGCCCAGCCGGTCGTTTTGCCCAATACGCCATCCCTACTGACACACCGCTGTCAGTAGCCTTCGCTTATCCTGACTGCCTACTGTCTGGGAGCGCGGCTTAAACGGGTTGACTTATCCCCACCTGCCCCCACACTGTAAGCAATATCCCGTGCACCCCGGAGGCTTACCCATGACCGATGCGACCCCGTTTGACCTCAATACCAGCTATGCTCCGGCAGGCGACCAGCCAGAGGCCATCCAGTCATTGATCAATGGCCTGAATGATGGCCTGCTGCACCAGACCTTGCTGGGGGTGACGGGTTCTGGCAAGACCTTCACGATGGCGAATATTATCCAGCAGACCCAACGCCCAGCCATTATCCTCGCGCACAACAAGACATTGGCTGCACAGTTATATGGCGAAATGAAGGAGTTTTTTCCGAACAATGCGGTGGAATATTTCGTTTCCTACTACGACTACTACCAGCCTGAAGCCTATGTGCCTTCCAAGGATGTGTATATCGAGAAGGATGCCTCCATCAATGACCACATTGAGCAGATGCGCCTGTTGGCCTCCCGCAACCTGTTTGAGCGCAAGGATGTCATCATCGTTGCCACCGTGTCTGCCATTTATGGCTTGGGCGACCCCGAATCCTACCTGAAAATGCGCCTGATCCTTGCCCGTGGGGATAAGACCGACCAACGCACCCTCCTGCGGCGACTGGCAGAAATGCAGTATTCGCGCAATGACCTTGACCTGCAACGCGGCACATTCCGGGTGCGCGGCGAGGTGATCGACATCCACCCGGCTGAATCCGACAAGGAGGCGATCCGTATTGAACTGTTTGATGATGAGATCGACAGCCTCAGCTATTTCGACCCGCTGACGGGCGAAATGCTGCGCCGCGTCCCCAGCCTGACGGTTTACCCCAAAACGCATTATGTCACCCCGCGTGAGGTGTTGTTGGGCGCACTGGATCATATCAAGGACGAGTTGCGTGAACGGCTGACCGTGCTGCGCACCGAAAACCGGCTGGTGGAAGCCCAACGGCTGGAGCAGCGCACCCAGTACGATATGGAAATGATCCGTGAAACCGGCTATTGTTCCGGGATTGAAAACTACTCACGCTATTTGTCGCAACGCCCAGCGGGTGAACCACCGCCCTGCCTGTTTGACTATCTGCCGCGCAATGCCATTGTGTTTGTCGATGAATCGCATGTCACCATCCCGCAATTCGGCGGCATGTACAAGGGCGACCGTTCGCGCAAAACCACATTGGTCGAATACGGCTTCCGCTTGCCTTCGGCTTTGGATAACCGCCCACTCCAGTTTGCTGAATTTGAGCGCCTGATCCCACAAGCCATCCATGTCTCCGCCACACCGGGTGCGTATGAGCTGGAGCATTCCGACAATATTGCTGAACAGGTGGTGCGCCCTACCGGTTTGGTTGACCCCCTGGTGGAAGTGCGCCCGGTGTTATCACAAGTCGATGATGCCATGTCAGAAATCACCCTGCGGGCAAAAAAGAACGAGCGCGTGCTGGTTACGACCCTCACCAAGCGCATGGCAGAAGACCTGACCGACTACCTGATGGAACATGATATTAAAGTGCGCTACCTGCACTCCGATATTGATACGGTCGAGCGTGTCGAAATCATCCGCGACCTGCGGCGGGGTGAATTTGATGTACTGGTGGGCATCAACCTGCTGCGCGAAGGTCTGGACATCCCGGAAGTGTCATTGGTCGCCATCCTGGATGCTGACAAGGAAGGCTTCCTGCGCTCGGAACGCTCCCTGATCCAGACTATTGGGCGGGCTGCCCGCCACGCAGAAGGCAAGGCAATCCTGTACGCGGACAAAATGACCGATTCCATGAAAAAGGCCATCGGGGAAACCGAACGCCGCCGCAACAAGCAACTGGCGCACAATGCCGCCCACGGCATTACCCCGCAGAGTATCCGCAAACGTATCGCCGATGTGATGGAAGGGGCGTATGCCAATGCCAAACGTGGCGACAAGAAAGGTAAAGCAGGGAAAATTGCCGAAGATGCCGCCAGCTACAGCACGCTCACCCCCGCGCAAGCCGTCAAAAAACTCAAGCAACTGGAAGAAAAGATGTTTGCACATGCAAAGAATCTGGAGTTTGAACAAGCGGCAGCCACGCGGGATGAAATGGCAAAAATCCGGGCGAAGGTGTTTGGGATGGAGTAAGTGGAACAGTTTAAAAAACATACAACGGCACTTGCCCCACCCCGGTCGGACTTTTAGACTATGGCTAGCCAGTTGCATCCCCCTGCCCTATTTCACCGCTTGGCGGCCTATAAGGAAAAACCAGGCAATTGGCGTTAATATTTTACTTTGCTGTTGCCCGTTCTTGCAGGGCAGATGGCAAAACCCTGACCTGACTGCACCCTCGAACCGCCGTCAGTACCTTAAACAATAAATCACGGCAGCCATGCCCGTAACATGGCGGGGTTTGGTTTTAGATGCAACCTCATACTGAACAACCAGCTAGACCCAAACATAAGGCTCTAAAGGTTTTTTTATTGGCTGGACTATTAGTCTGGTTATTAGCGGCCTCCTATATTTTTTATGGCTGCCTTTCCCTTGACCACAATGAACCCCATCAACATGAAGATTGGCTGATTGGGTTGCTCCTTTTCCTGTCTGCCATTTTGCTGTCCGCCCTGCTGTTCATTTACCAGCAGATACGTGACCCAATCAAAAACATATCGACGCTGGCAACAGCCCTGCAAACCTTGGGCAACAATAATTTTCACCTCGCCCGCCAACAATTGGCAAACCTGCACCCATTACCCAATAACCAGGAGCTAACTGCCATCAACCGGGCGACGGTTGAATTGACCGAGAAGCTCGAGCAACTATCCTGGGAAAATATCCGCCAACGGGAAAAAATCAGCTCGGCATTACAGGAAAAATCAGACAATTACAACTTTCTCAATAGTGTCGTCAACACCGCCAATGTGGTGTTTATTGTGCTGGACTCCCATGGCACTATCATTGCCTGCAATGAATACACTACCCGCCTACTCAACCTGCAAGCCAGCAACCTGCTGGGCAGGCAATTCACTGACTTTTTCCAGTTTAACTTCAAGACTGAGCAGGAAAAGCGGGTTTACTTCAACTTCCTGATGGATTTGACCAATAACCGCTTTATCAATACCCAGTTTGAGTCCTACCTGAATCTGGCACTGGAAGGCGATTGCTTTATTTCCTGGAAAATCAATTCATTTGGCGACAAGGATAACAACAACTTCCGAGTCATCTGCATCGGCATGAACATCACCACCCGCCTCAACCTGGAGCGCAAGATTGAAGAGATGGCCTATCTCGACCCCCTGACAGGCATCCCCAACCGCCGGGAAATGAACCGTTTGTTAGGCGAGTTCATCCAGGTCAAACAAGCCTTTTCCCTGCTGTTGATCGACATCAATTATTTCAAACTAATCAATGACTCATTCGGGCATAATATGGGTGACAAATACCTGATCCAGTTTGCCCATGTCTTGCAAAAGGAAATCAGTAACCGGGGCTATGTCGGACGCAATGGGGGCGATGAGTTTTTTGTGATTATCCCCCAACTCCATGCAACGGATATCCAAACGGCGGAAACAATAGCCCAACAGCTCATCAACCGAGCCAGTGAGGTCAAAATCAGCCATGACCGCAGCCAAGCCGATGGGCAGGATGGCCTGTCCATTTCCATTGGTATTTCCTGCTACCCGGAACACTCCGAAAAAGCCGAAGAATTGATTGTGTTTGCTGATACCGCGATGTATGAAAATAAACAAGCCCGCACCAGTAACTTCCGGTTTTACTCGGGCACAGAAGACATGATGAAGCGCCTGTCAAAAACAAAATACTGGAACGACATCCTGGATCGTTCATTAAAAGACCACAAACTGGGCGTTTACTACCAGGCGATTTTTGATACCCAACAGCAAAAAACCTTTGCCTATGAAGCATTGGCACGGATTCTGGATGCTCAGAATGAACAGATGTATGCCGCAGGCAGCTTTATTGACTCGATTGAGTCCGCCAGCGCCTTGGTCAAACTGGATCAGGAAATGATTGAAACCATTTTCCGGCAATTGTCACTACGCGCAATTGACGAAAAGATATTTATCAACCTGTCCACCCTGACCATCAACCACCACACATCGCTGGAGCACATCATGCAAGCCATCCAGAAATTTGGTATTGACAGCAACAGTGTGGTATTTGAAATTACCGAACAGACTGCCATCAAGGATATTGAAGCGACTGAAACCTTCATGCGTACACTGAACACCATCGGCATCCAGTTTGCGCTGGATGATTTTGGGCAAGGTTATTCGTCCCTGTTCGTCATGACACGACTGCCAATCAATTACCTGAAAATCGACAAGTCCTTTGTATACCGCGTCTTGTTTGACCGCAATATGGCAGACATTATCAAGGTCATCACTGATTTCTGCCATATCCGCCACATCAAGGTGATTGCGGAGGGTATTGAAAGCATTGAGCAGATGGAGGCAGTCAGCCAGTTGGGGGTTGATTACTTGCAAGGCTTCCATATTGGAAAACCGCAAAAACACCCTTATCAAACTGAAGGGGATTTGGGTAGGGTAATAAGCACCAATGTTTAACAACCAGCCACCGCTGGCGGCTATTTTAATACAGATACCAGATCAGGCTGTTTCATTATCAGTTCTTTTACTGTGATTCCTTCTTCATTTTTAAGTGTTAGGTCAGCACCTAAGCTCAATGCGTTTTTTAACAATTCAATGAGTTTAGCAGTGGATTCTTTATTATATAACAACAAATAATGTAGTGCGGTGTCACCCCATTTTGTTTGTAAATTGATATTTTCTTTTGACATTAATAGCTTTGCCACGCCCATTTCCCAATGAGAATAATTGACATCATACAAATAGTTGTGCAGTGGGGTTGATTTATCATCTTCCTTTTGATAGTTTATTAACTTCGGATTAATTCCCACCAACAGGGTAGCAGCTTTGTTGCATAAGTTATACTCCGTTACAGTATTTGTCAAATAATGTAAATCCAACCATCGGGAGTGGTATCCATCCCTTTTTATACTCAAGAGCTTTTCATCTTTATAAAATTCTTTATTTTTCTTGATAACAACCGATACAACCTCACAAGCAATATCATTACCTGAGTGAATTTCGGCATTGAATTTCTCAGTCGAAGCCCCAGCATTTATCAATTTCTTGATAGCTTTTATATGGGGTGTTGACATCGTACTTATAAGCACTATCTCTAAAGCCTCATCTATAAACTCTTTTGATACAGGAGGTTGATGGGCTAAAATTTTTGCCACGATAGTGGGTGTCAACACCCTATTCTCTATCAAACACTCTCTTAGTTTTCCCTGCTCTAGAGGCTTAGGGTAATTATCCAAAAACATACCACACTCTGGATAGTTCCTTTCAACCTCTGCCTTGAATTCCAATTCATTTAATATCACATCGTATGAAGAGCCATCTGCTTGTATCTCTAACTCTTCATTATCTTGTGCATGGGTAGCCAAGCTAAAAAAAAGCAAGGTCAAAATGGTTATTAATTTTATCATGTCATAATTTTTCCAGTCTGCGGGTAGAGCATTTTTTAGCTTACCTGAAAAAATCAAATGGCTATTTTAAGGTTAAACGGTATATTTTTCTTGATCAGTGAACGGGCTTGGGGAACAGCCAATCAGTACCGGAGCCAACAGCATGGAACCGGAATCTGCCCCGACCGTATCCAGTACAGTGGTCGGGGGCAAGGCACACGCTTGGGTGTAGTGTTTATCAGGAGTTAGGCAGCCAGTCGCAGCGCTGGCTGTTGATCCCATGCCAATGGCAAACCCAATTGGTGGGCTACCTCAAAAGTCAGGCTCGGAATATTGAGTGTGTAGAAATGCAGTTGGCTGACCCCTTCTGCCATTAACGTTTCACACAGGTCAACCGCCAATTCAATCCCCATGCGCTTTTGTTGCTGGCTACCTGCCACTGTCCCGGCAAACAGTTTGTGCAAACGGGCGGGCACAGTAGCTCCGCAACGGGCGCTAAAGGCTTGTACCTTGTCAAAGTCATGCACTGGCAGGATACCCGGTACAATCGGCTGTTCAATACCTGCTTTCACGGCAGCATCGCGGAAACGCAAGAACACATCCGCATCAAAGAAATATTGGGTCAATGCCCGCTTGGAGCCCGCATCCAGCTTGCGCTTGAGCTGCACCAAGTCAGCTTCCAAACTGGGGGCTTTCGGATGCACTTCCGGGTAAGCAGCCACACTGATGTCAAAATCAGCCACGGAACGCAGCGCTGTCACCATATCGGCAACGTCATGGATACCGCCTTCGGTCAGGTCGGCATCGCCACGCAAAGCCACGATACGCTGGATACCGTTCTCGTGGAAACGCTGCGCCAACTCCAGCAGCGACGCACGGGTATGCCCCGCCGCCGTCAGGTGGGCAGCAACCGGCACATGGCACTCACGTTGCATATTGAATACGGTTTCCAGACTATGGTCGCGCTCACTGCCCAACGCCCCGTAGGTCACGGAAAAAAATGACGGCTTGAGCATTTCCAGTTGCCCAATATTGCGCCATAAGGTGCGCTCCATGCGGGCAGTCTTCGGTGGGAAAAACTCAAAGGACAAAACAGGGCTGGTCATAGTCAGAATCTCGTTACATCAGTTGTTATCATCGGCATAGTTTCGTATGCTGGTGAAATAAAGGCAATTTCAACTTTATCAAGTAAAAATTGAATACCTCTCAACAACAGGCCAACCCTGCGCATGAATATCCAACGCAAACACCTAGAACTGATCCTCGCCCTGCATGGCAGCGAAACGCTTGTGGAAGCAGCCAACCACTTGCACCTGACACCTTCCGCCCTCTCCCACCAATTGGCTGAACTGGAGCAACGCATTGGCCTGCCTGTAGTCAACCGCAAAAGTAAGCCCCTGCGCCTGACCGCCAGCGGCAAACGCCTGCACGACACTGCCCGCGATACCATCCCGCGCTTCCTGCGGCTGGAGGATGACCTGGTGCGGCTGGTGAAAGGCACGGGGGGGCGCTTGAATATCGCCATCGAATGCCACTCCTGCTACTTGTGGCTGCTGCCAACCCTCGACCAGTTCCGCCGCCAATGGCCGGAAGTGGAGCTGGACATCTCCGGCGGCTTCAGCTTCGACAGCCTGACCGCCTTGGCAGAAGGCGATCTGGATTTTGTCATCACCGCCGACCCGGAACCGATCAACGGCATCAGCTACATCCCGCTGTTCCAATACGAATCCATGCTGATCCTGCCACTTGACCATCCGTTATTGCAGGAACCGGTGATTGAAGCAGCCATGCTCAAAGACCAAACCCTGATCATTTACCCCGTCCCACCACGCAAAATGGACATCTTCCGCCTGTTCCTGCGCCCTGCCGATGTCGAGCCTGCACACATCCGCACCAGCGAACTGACCGTCATGATGGTTGCCCTGGTCGCCAGCGGGCGCGGCCTCTGCACCTTGCCAAATTGGGCAGCCGATGAATACATTGACCGTAATTTTGTCACTGCCCGCCCACTCGGACAGGGCGTGTTTAATACCCTGCATGCCGCCGTGCGTGAAGACAGTTTGCAGTGGGAATACATGCGTGATTTTCTGGGGCTGGCAAAGGATTTGCCATTTACCACCCTGAAGGGAATTCGGGCGGTGTGATAAGCGCCAACAGCCACTATTGATAACTATTTTAATACGGATACCAGATCAGGCCGTTTCATTATCAGATCTTTTACCGTGATTCCGTCTTTATTTTTAAGTGTTAGATCAGCGCCTAAGCTCAATGCGGTTTTTAACAATTCAATGAGTTTATCAGTGGATTCTTTATTATATAACAACAAATAGTGTAATGCGGTGTCACCCTCATTTGTTTGTAAATTGATATTTTCTTTTGACATTAACAACTTTGCCACGCCGATTTCCCAATCAGGGTGGCTGACATCACCCAAGTATTTATGCAGCGGAGTATAGTTGTAAATCCAGTCTGACTCATTACCTTCAACCTGAAAGTTTATTAACTTTGGGTTAACCCCCACCAATCGATCAATGACTTTATTGCATAAGCTATATCCCATTGCAGTATCTGCCAAAAAATGCAAGTCCAACCATCGGGGGTGGTATCCCGATGGCCCATCTAACTTGATGCCCAAGAGTTTTTCATCTTTATAAAATTCTTTATTTTTCTCGACAATAACAAAGACAGCATCACAGGCAACATCATTACCTGAGCTGATTCTTGCATTGAATTTCTCAGTCGAAGCCCCAGCATTTATCAACTTTTTGATGGATTTTATATGACCTGTTAACATTGGGTCTCGAAGCACCAGTTCTAAAGCTTCATCTATAAACTCTTTTGATACAGGAGGTTGATAGGCTAAAATTTTGGCCACGATGGTGGGTGTCAACGCTCTACTCTTAGACAAACAATCTCTTAATTTTCCCTGCTCCAAGGGATTAGGATAGTCATCCAAAAAAATATTACACGCTGGATAGTTATTTTCAACCGCTGCATTGAATTCCACTTCATTTAATATCACATCGTATGAGGAGCCATCTGCTTGTATCTCTAATTTTTCATTATCTTGTGCATGAGTAGTAGCCAAGCTAGAAAAAAGCAAAGCCAAAACAGCTATTAACTTTATCATATTTTAACATCCTCATGCTGCTATTGACCAACACCTTGATTGAAGTAATCTACTTCCATCAACAGTACCTGCTGGCAACTATTTTAATACGGATACCAGATCAGGCCGTTTCATTATCAGATCTTTTACCGTGATTCCGTCTTTATTTTTAAGTGTTAGATCAGCGCCTAAGCTCAATGCGGTTTTTAACAATTCAATGAGTTTATCAGTGGATTCTTTATTATATAACAACAAATAATGTAATGCGGTATCACCTAGCTCCGTTTGTAAATTGATATTTTCTTTTGACATCAACAACTTTGCCACACCCATTTCCCAATCAAAATAATTGACATCATACAAATAGTTGTGCAACGGAGTTGATTTATCATATTCCTCTTGATAGTTTATTAATTTCGGATTAATTCTAACCAATAGGGTAGCTGCTTTATTGCATAGGGTATATTCCGTTACAGTATTTGTCAAATAATGTAAATCCAACCATCGGGAGTGGTATCCATCCGTTTTGATGCTCAGGAGCTTTTCATCTTTATAAAATTCCTTATTTTTCTCGATAACAACCGAAACAGTTTCACAAGCGGTCATGACACCCGAACCAATTCTTGCATCGAATTTTTCAGTCGAAGCACCAGAATCTATGAGCTTTTTAATGAAATCAGTTTGATCAGAATAATATGAACTCTCAATAACCATTTCCAAAATACTGGTTAGCTCTTCCTGAGAAATCGATGAATCACAACTCAGAATCCCATTTAAAATAGTCTGTTCAAAAACAAGAGGGGAATATCTAAGGCAATCCTTTAATTTTTTCACATCGATTTTTTTATTCACGTCATAAATGACATTGCATTGCCAAGGAATTTCATCGTCTTTTATTTTCAACCCAGAGTTTTTTATTATTTTATGAATATCACATTTAGAATATAAAACCGTTCCTTTTGCCTCTACTCCATTAACAGTAAAAACCAATATCAACATAATATAGGCTAAATACTTTAATATAGGCTTGAATATCATTTCTTCCAACACCCTCGTTAAAAAACTGAAGTACTTTATATGCATTGGCTTGAAATTCTTTACTAGAACTATCTAATTGAAAAGTATATAGTCCAAAAAGCCCTTTGTTCCCAACCTTTTAAAATCAAATGGCTATTTTAAGGTTAAACGGTCTATTTTTCTTGATAAGCTGTTGGAGTGCTGTGTAGATCACCCTTTCCCCGCCTGCTTTTCCCGGTGCAGAATATACAGCCCGGAGCCAACCAGAACCGCACTGCCGACCCACGTTGTCAGGGTAGGCACATCGCCAAACAGCCACCAACCCAGCACAGCGGCTGTCACCAGCTCCAGATACTGGAAGGAGGCCAACAGGGAAGCATCGGCATATTTGAAAGCCATTGTCACCACCAGATGCCCAGCCGCTGCAAACAGGCCAACCAGCGCCAATTGCTGCCATTGCCACGGCTCAGGCCATGCCATGTGGAAGGCCGCCGTCGCAAACGGCTGCATCAGCACAATCGCCACACAAATCATCGCCGAACCAAACACCCCGGAATAAAACTGCATGGCAAAGGGCGATACCCCAGCCCCGGCTGCGCTGCTGCGTGCCAGTTTGCGGGTGAACAGCAGGTAAAAGGCAAAACCAATCGCGGTCGCCAGCGGCAACAAGGCACGCAAACCAAACACGGCATGCCCCGGCTGGATCAGGATCAGCGCCCCGAGCAAGCCCACCACCACAGCCACCAGCCTACGCCAGCCAATGGTTTCACCCAACATCCACGGAGCCAGCAAGGTGACAATCAGGGGCATGGCAAAGAAAATCGCCAAGGCATCCACTTGGGGCATCACCTGGATGGCGGCAAAGAAACAAAACGTGGCAGCACACAGGCTAAACGCCCGCAACAGGTGCAGGCGTAATTCTTCGCCACGCGGTACATGCAGGGTTTTCCACACAAACGGCAGCAGGAACACGCTCTGGAACCCAAACCGCGCCAGGACAATGGTCGCCGCACTAATGGTTTCACCCATCACCTTGGCGGCGGCATCCATCGCAGGCAGCAGCACAATCCCCAACAACATGAGCTGGAGTCCCTTCGCGTGATCCTTGCCGCTGTGTGACATCAGGGTTTTAGAGCGCGTTCAGGACAGTTTCAGCCTTGCTCACTTCAAAGCTATTCGGTGCTTCGACATTCAGCAGCGTGACCACGCCATCCTCCAGTACCATCGCGTAACGTTCAGAACGGGTTCCGCCAAAATCGCCGGTTTCCATCACCAGCCCCAACGCCTTGGTCAAGGCTGCGCCACCATCGGCAATCATCGTGATGTGCTCAGCGTTCTGCGCCACGCCCCACGCATGCATCACAAACGCATCATTCACCGACAGGCAGGCAACCATATCCACGCCCTTTGCCTTGAATGCATCCGCATGAACCACATACCCTGGCAGGTGTGCTGCCGAACAGGTCGG
The DNA here is from genome assembly GCA_964293005.1 of uncultured Thiothrix sp. Classification (GTDB taxonomy): domain Bacteria; phylum Pseudomonadota; class Gammaproteobacteria; order Thiotrichales; family Thiotrichaceae; genus Thiolinea. Next base: position 26,246 of record CAXYXW010000004.1, on the reverse strand, counting down.
GGTGAAAGCCCCTGGCAGGGCAAACAGCACCACTTTCTTGCCCGCAAACAGCTCTGCCGCACTGACCGCCTTATGCCCATCAGCACTGGCAACAGTTACGTTGATGGCTGGCATTTTATCGCCTACTTGAATCATGTCTTGCTCCTTTGGTTGACCCATACCCGGACGGGTGGTTAAAACGACAGCCATTAAAACACAAAGGGAATGGGGTAGCCTGTTCCCTTATAAGTTGGGCGGTGAACACACCAACGCCCGCTACGGCAACAACAACGTCGTCCCGGTGGTCTTGCGCCCTTCCAGATCACGGTGCGCCTGCTGCACATCCGCAAGGGCATAACGCTGGTGGATCGGCACGGAGAGCTTGCCACTATCCACCATCGCAAACAGGTCACTGACATTAGCCTGCAAATCAGCATCCGCCGCCACATAGGTCATCAGGGTCGGGCGTGTGACGTACAAGGAACCTTTGGCAGACAGCAGCCCAAAATCAAACTGGCTAATCGCCCCGGATGCGCTGCCATAACTGACCAGCAAGCCACGCGGCTGGAGGCTATCGAGTGAGGCCATCAAAGTCGCTTGCCCCACGCCGTCATACACCACCGGCACACCCTTGCCATCGGTCAATTCACGTACCCGCTTGGCAACATCCTCATGGCTATAATTGATCACATGGTCGCAGCCATGCGCACGGGCAATCTCGGCTTTGGCTTCCGAGCCAACCGTACCAATCACCGTCACCCCCAGGGCTTTTGCCCATTGGCAGGCCATCAGCCCGACCCCACCCGCTGCGGCATGGAACAGGATGGTATCCCCAGCCTTGACCGGATAGGTTTGGCACAACAGGTAACGCACGGTCATGCCTTTCAGCATCATCGCCGCAGCCGTTTCATCGCTGATACTGTCCGGCAATTTGCTGACACGGTTGGCAGGCATATTACGCAAGCTGGCATACGCACCAATGGGCCCTGCACCATACGCCACCCGGTCGCCCACCTGAAGATGCGCCACCCCAGCACCGACTGCCTCCACTACCCCGGCAGCCTCCAGCCCCAAACCACTCGGCAAGGGCAAGGGGTACAAACCACTGCGGTGGTAGGTGTCGATATAATTGAGGCCAATCGCGGTATGCCGTACCTGCACCTGCCCAGCAGCAGGGGGGGCAACCGTTTCCTGTACCAACTGCATGACTTCTGCCCCACCGGGGGCATGGATTTTAACGGTTGTTGCGGAATTGGACATGATGTTGCTCCCTTTTTACAAATCAACCAAGGTTTCAAAGCCACCATAGGTCATACGGTTGCCATCAAACGGCATACTGTCTTCCATGTCACCCAGTGCAATCATGCGCGGGTCATCGTGTACCTTGGCATTGACCTCATCACGGTGTTCACGGGATTCAAACAGGATGAAGGCAAAGATCACCTTTTCGCCCGGTTTGGCATTCACCGCACGCAAGAATGCACCATCCGCCCACTCCGACTCCAAATCCTCACCGATGCACTCCTTGTAAGCCAGCGCCCCATGCTCCATCCAGACTGAACCCGCCAATTGCGCCATCTCGCGGTAGGCTTCAATGTTGCTCTCGGGCAGCGGTAAAATATATCCGTCAACGTAACTCATGTGTTTTCTCCTTTGCTAGGCGGTAACAATGCCTGATACGGTTATGGCTGGCAAGGCACGGTTTTGGCAGGCAATCGGGCTATAATCGGGCTATTTTAGCCCTGCGGCGGCATCGCATTCATGTGGAACAGCTCCCAAATATGCCCGTCGAGGTCTTCAAAACCATGCCCATACATAAAACCGTAGTCTTTTGGTTCAGCATAAGTGCGCCCACCGGCAGCAAGGGCTTTGGCAACCAGCCCATCGACCGCCGCACGGCTGTCACATTGCAGGGCAACCGACACCTCCACCGTGGTTTTGGCATCACTGATGGCTTTGTGTGGAAAAAAGCCATGAAACATAGGCTTGGTCAGCAACATGACATAACAATGCCCTTCCCTGATAATCATGCCAGCGGCATCATCATTGGTAAAAGCGGGGTCAAACGAAAAGCCCAACGCCGTGAAAAATGCTTTGGTAGCAGCCAGATTCTCGACCGGCAAATTGACATACATTGAATAAGACACGGGCATCCCCTGTAGTGACTTGAGTAAATCGGCAATACCTGCTTTAACCCGTCGTGCTTGCACCAAGTCGGCACTGCCCCTATGCTGGCTGCATCATCCCACTACAAGGCAGCCCCATGCAATATTGCCCACATTGCCGCGAAACACTCACGCTGCGCCTGATTGATGCGACCGAACGGCTGGCCTGCCCTGCCCCAAATTGCAGCTTTGTACACTGGAACAACCCGGTTCCTGTCGTGGGTGGCATCATCCGCATCGGCGACCGCTATGTACTGGCACAGAATGCCGCCTGGCCTGAAGGCATCTACTCGATGATCACCGGCTTTCTCGAAGCAAACGAAGTGCCAGACGATGCCATCCGCCGTGAAACCCAGGAGGAACTGGGTGTGACCGCAGAACGGATCACGTTTCTTGGGCATTATAGCCTGCCCAAATTCAACCAGCTCATTATCGCCTACCTGGTCGAAGCACACGGTGAAATAAGCTTGAATGAAGAGCTGGTAGCGGTGAAATACCTTTCACACGATGAGTTGGCAAGGTATGACTTTGGCAGGCTAAAACTGACTGCCGAGATTGTTGGGCGGGTGTTGGCGGTTAATGCTGCTCACACGCCAGCAACCGAAGCCCTCTCAAGCAGCAGCGGCTGACTGCCCAACGGTTGCCTGTGCTACACTGCCAACTATTGCTATACACAGACGATACAGCATGAAAATCCCCTATGGCGTAAGTAATTTCAAAGCGGTTATCACGGGTGGTTACTGCTACATTGACAAAACAGACTACATTGCCCGCCTCGAAGCATCCGGCAAGCACCAAATCCTCTTGCGCCCGCGCCGCTTCGGTAAAAGCTTGTTCCTATCCATGTTGGAGCATTATTACGATGTCGCCTACCAAGCCGAGTTTGATACGCTATTTGGCAAACTCCACATTGGGCAGCACCCTACGCCGTTACGCAACCACTACCAAGTGCTGTTTATGGACTTCAGTGGGTTCGCCACTGACCAAGGGGAAGCGCGTCTCCAACAACGGTTTGAAGAGAAACTCGACAGCAGCCTACAGCAGTTTTTCAATCGCTATCATTACCCGGCATCAGTCCACACCGAAGTGAGTGGCAAATCCTCCCCAGCCGCCAAAATGGAGCATTTTTTTACGGTGACAGCCGGGCAAAAACTCCTGCTGCTGATTGATGAATACGACCATTTTGCCAACAGTATCCTGGCTGAGGATATGCAGCTTTTCCGGCGCATCATGGGCAAAGGCGGGTTTGTGCGCAGTTTTTATGAAACCCTGAAAACGGCAACCCAACGCGGAACCCTAGACCGGTTATTTATTACGGGTGTCACCCCGATCATGCTCGACAGCATGACCAGTGGCTTTAATATCGGTGAAAACCTGTCGCTGTATGAAGCGTTCAATAGTGCTATCGGATTTACCAAAGCAGAAACAGCCCAGTTATTGCAACCGGTGGCAGAAGCGTGCCAACTTGACCCTTTAGCACTAATGGCGGATGTGACACGCTGGTATAACGGCTACCGCTTCCACCACAAGGCAACCGAAAGCATTTATAACGCGGATATGGTGCTGTATTTCGTCAAGAACTTTGACTATGCCCGCTGTGAATACCCTGAGCATATGTTGGATGACAATATTGCGTCAGACTATGGAAAAATCCTTGGCCTCTTTAGTATCGGTAATCGGGACACGAATTTTGCGGTACTGGATGAATTGATCAGTACCGGAGAGGTAGCAGCCAAACAACGCCGCACATTCGATTTTGACAAGGGCTTTGACCGTGATGATTTTGTCAGCCTGTTGGCGTATATGGGGTTTGTCGCCTTACAACGGAAAACGCTCTCCAGCGAGTGGTTTGGCATCCCGAATCATGTCATGCGTGAATTGTATTTCCAGTATTTCAAAGTGGAACTGGAGCGCCGTAACCAGATCAATATCCCTGACCGGGCATTAGCCCTCTCTATTGAAGCCTTGGCTTTGCAGGGTACAATCCAGCCCTTGGTGGATGAAATGGTACGGGCTTTGCAGTTGCTTTCCAACCGTGATGCGATGGGGATGGATGAGAAACACGTCAAAGTGTTGTTGATTACCCTTCTGTACCAAACGCCCATTTATTTCATCCAAAGTGAACGGGAAATCAACCGTAAATACCCGGACATCCTATTATTGGAGCGCAGCCCCTTTGCCGTGAAATACCAGCACCTGATCGAATTGAAATACAGCAAGAAAGGGGATGGAAAAACAGGCTGGGCAGCCAAAAAGCAAGAGGGTCGCCAGCAAGTCCTGGATTATTTGCAACTGCCAGACATCGCTGCCTTACCGAAATTAAGTGCTTGGCTCTTGGTCACGGATGGGGAACAGGTGGAGGTGTTAAATCTTAATCCTCCCAGAACTATTAGTTCCCCTTATTGAAATAACTTAGATTCTTCACCAGACTCAACCGAAGAGTTATTTTTCTGTGCATATTCATTAAAAAACACATTGGTATGGGCTGTCTGTGATGTCGGCAGGCCAATAAAATAATAGGCCAAAATGAATATTTGATAGCGGAAAGGTCTCAGAATTGATTAGATGCCTTACACTCCTGAAAAACCTCAGCAAGTCGCCCAAGTGTTGGCTCATAAGCCTATCTCGGCGCGATTTGAGGCAAGCGAACGCCTATAAGCCGCTACAGGCGTGAACGGCTTCCTTAAGGGTGGAGTAGGTTAGTGAAAATTACAATCTTGTTGGGTATTTTGAATATTTAATGAGTTTGATTGACTAGAAAATGTCTTTCGTAAAAAACTAAATTAATATTTTAATTTTTATGGATAGCTATGAGGCTAATTGATGAAAAAATTGAAGTTTTTAAAATAAACTTGCCCTTCACCATGTAATAAAACGCCAAAAGATATATACCTTGCATTCTGAGGGATATAAATGGTGTTCTCATATCTTTTCCAGGATGTAGTGCCACTTATAGGTCTATCTTGCATATTATCAAAGCCAAGTATTTCTTGATTTTTATCTGCTGTATGAATCCAAAGACCTGCCCAACCACTTATGTTTGATGCTTTAATATCTATGCTAAAATTACCTGTTTTTCCATAATGAGCAGGTTTTACCTCTACACTGTAGTATCCGACAGTTCCTGATCGACTTGGATTTTCAACTTTCGAAGAAATACTACCACTTCTCAAGTCTCCATTCCTAAAGTAATCTGGACTTGATTCAGCATTACAAATACTACTCAAGGTAATTAAAATAAAAGATAGCAGAAACTTTATCATGGAAAACTCCAAGGAATTAGATTTTGAGCAAACTCAACTACATCATAGTTATAGTTACGGCTTTTTTCAAGGTAGCTGTCGCAAAAATCATGTTGTGTCCCTCAAGTTCTTCCGTGGAGTAATCAATTGACCACCGCAGGCGACGTGGATTTGGAAAATGCTACGGCGGGGCGCAAACCATCAAAAGACAGTAAAGACAAAGCCATTGATGCCCTGCAACGCAAAAATGCCAAGCTGTAAAAATGTCTACAAGTGGCGGAAGGCTTATTGGAACTCCCAAAAAAGCCTCCACACATCAACTGTCTGTAGCGAGCGGCGCAAATGTTCACGAATCGTGTGGGCGAAGGGGTTATCTGCCGCCAAACAGCACTGCAAACGGTTTATAAAACCAACCAAAAACGGTTTATCAACGGTGAGCCCGTCGTTAAGTTGCCACTCAAGGATGTCTGGATCAACCCGGCACACCCTGACGAAACGACCGAAAACATAGTGGTTAACTTCCATACATTATCGGCTGCCAAAAAAATCCGTTTGTAGTTTTATTTTTAACAGGTTGGTCTCAATTTGTTTGACACGCTCCACGCATTTTTCAAACCCAAATACTGGTGGAATGGTTCAAAGTCCTTATCTGCATGGAGCAGGGGCAAACCCTGCATAATACAAAACGTTGCAATCAACACATCGACTGTTTTCCGAACTGTCAGGCCACGTTTGCGTAAAGCCCTAAAATTCTCCGCACTCTGCAAAGCCATGTCAGTGCTTAACATGGGCAGTTGCTCCAGTGTCAGTAACAAGGTTTTCGCTTGTTGATAGTCTGAGTCATGGCGAAAACCTTGCAACACCTCGGTTAATACCAGCTCACCTGTAGCCACCGGTTGCGCCCCCAGTACACTGTCCAACCAATCGGTCTGGGGCGTAATTTTGCCGTTGAAATAGTCAATCCAGACACTGGAATCAACAAAAATCATACAGTTGCCTGCCGACTTGCCTCCAAATCACCTTCCCACTGCAATTTACCGCGAAACTCACGGATACGCGCTTGGCGCGACAGGCGCAACAGTAATTGCAAGCCCTGCTCGACTGCCTCACGTTTGGTTTTCAAACCTGTTTCTTGCAATACGCTTTGAATCAAAGTTTCGTCGATCACAATATTGGTACGCATGATGTGTATCATCCTAGCATTCTATACACATCATGATAGGTGAAATAGGCTGGCTGGGCAACAGAGTGGATCAGGCCGAAGTGCCGGAGGCGTTGTTGGCATAAGTGGTGTAACCCCCTGCAACCCCCATGCTACACTTTCACTATCCAACTACCATAGGTCACAGATCATGCCGACGGTGCAAATAACAGCACAAGCCTCTACTGAAGAGCTATTGCGCAGTGTCGCCTCCCTGCCTGCTGCGGAGTTAGATCAGTTTGTAGCACGTGTTTTAGCCTTACGCGCCCGCCTAAAAGCCCCCTCATTGCCAGAGCAAGAAGCGACATTATTACGAAAAATCAACAGCAGCGGATTATCCACCACACAGCAGCAGCGCTTTGCCGAACTCGATCACAAGCGACAAGAAGGAACGCTAGGTGGTATAGAACATCAAGAATTACTCTGCCTGATTGATGAAATGGAAGCGCTGAATGTTGGGCGTATGCGTAACCTAACGCTGTTGGCTCAATTGCGGCAGGTTTCACTCACCACCCTGATGCAAGACTTAGGCATCGCAGTACCGCCTTATGCCTGATCAACGGGTCACGAACCATATTCGCCAGCAAGTGGGTGAGCGGGCTAATGGGTGCTGTGAATATTGCCGCAGCCAAGCCCAGTTTTCCCCACAGGCTTTCAGCGTGGAGCATATCCACCCACGCTCCGCTGCTGGGGCAACGCAGTTGGATAACTTGGCGCTCGCTTGTGCAGGTTGTAATGGGCATAAATACAATAAAACGCAAGCACTCGACCCGCTGACCAACGATAGTCGCATTGTTTCATCCACGTCAACAACAGTGGACAGAGCATTTTTCATGGGATAAGGAATACACGGTTATGATTGGCTTAACACCAACGGGACGCGCCACCATTGAGGCATTGCACCTAAATCGTCCTGCATTACAGAGCTTACGCGAGGTTTTATACACTGTTGGAAAACACCCGCCGGAATAGATAGGCTACATACCCATTTTACCCAACCGAGAACGACCCCATGTATACCCCAGCCCATTTCGCTGAAACCCGCCCGGATGTGCTGCAAGCCCTGATCCGCGCCCATCCCTTAGCCACACTGGTGACGATAAGCAGCTCAGGGCTGGATGCCAACCATATCCCGCTGTATTACCTACCCGCCGCCAACTGTTTAGGGACGCTGCATGGGCATATCGCCCGTGCCAACCCACTCTGGAAAAACCGGGTCGCGGAAGTCGAGGTGTTGGCTATTTTTCAAGGCATGGAACATTACATCAGCCCGTCGTGGTATCCAACCAAACAGGAGCATGGCAAAGTCGTGCCGACGTGGAATTATGCTGTCGTACATGCCCACGGCATCTTGCAGGTGCGGGATGATCCCGCCTGGGTGCGCCAGCAAATGGAGACATTGACCCAGCAGCAGGAAAGCCACTTCAGCCAACAGTGGGCAGTCGGTGATGCCCCGGCTGATTACATCGGGCAGATGCTCAAGGCGGTTGTCGGCATTGAAATCCAGATCACGCGCCTGACAGGTAAATGGAAAACCAGTCAAAACCAATCCGCACACAACCGGGCTGGGGTTGTGGATGGCTTACAGGCCGTGGGCAGTGATCATGCGCAAGCAATGGCTGCGTTTATTGCCGGGATGTGAGGCTATCCGCCCTTGATCGGCGGGACTAGTGTCACCTCATCATCGGCCTGTAAAACCAGGGTGGCATAATCAGGCGGATAGATGAGGGTGTTATTGACACTCACCAGATAAGGCTTATCGGCAGGCACTGCCAACTGGCGCAGCACACTGCCCAAGACAGCCTCCGCCACCTCAAGCTGGCAACGGTTGAAGGCACTGCCTGCGGGCAGATACTGGCGCAGGTCGCCGAGCATTTTTACCCGTATCTGCATGCTGGCCTCAGTTTGCCAAACCCAAGCGTGACAAGGTGGCTGAAGTGGGGATGCCATCTTCGCCCCAGCCCCGCAAGGCATAATACTCGGGCAGCATCTCATCAAGCCTGCACACCATGCCTTTGCTGATACCGCTCTTGGCAGGCTCGTGCAGGATGCGCGGGGGCAAGGTGTCATCGGCTTTGCCCAACCCTGCCCGCAGGTTGAAGAGGCGTTCAATATTCCAGATGCGCTCACCCACCTCGCGCATCCGCGCCTCATCCCAGCCACCGCCACAAGCCGCATTCACTAATTCAACATAATCAAGCGTCTTCCAGCCACTGTTGGACGGGAACAGGCACAGGCCACTGGAGTCGATAAACGCCACTTCATCCTGCGAAACCTTGACCACCTTGGCCTTGCCAACAGTGGAGGTGCTTTTGAAATCCGCACCATAAGGGTCTGCCCGCAAATGGCACGCCCCCCGGTTACTGGTGGCATACGCCAAGCCCATCCCTTGCATGCCACGTCCGTCGTAAGCCGCGAACTCCTGCCCCTTAACCACCATCGCCAACTCAGGATGACCATATTTCTTCGCCAAGCGCAACGCACCTTGCGCGATCTCACGCCCGAAACCCTGGTGCAAACCCGTCCACTCGGTCAGGGTACACAGGGCTTGGGCAGAACCAAACCGCACTTCAAGTCCATCGGTATCCGCCAAGGTCAATGCACCGATATCAAACAGCTCCATGGCAGCGGCAATCGTCCCGCCCAACGAAATCGGATCCATACCGTATTCATTGCAGAGGAAACCGGCATAGGTCGCCGCCTCCATGTCATCCACCCCACAGGCAGCCCCGAGCGCATAAGCCGTTTCATACTCCAGGCCACCGGATGCGCCGTGGTATTGGGGCTTGTCCTTGACGGAAAAATGCTGGGGGTCAATCTTGCTGATGCGCCCACACCCAATCGTACAGCCAAAACAAGCCCCATTCCTGATCAGGTTGACATGCCCATTGGCATTGGGGGTTTGCATGGCTTCCGCATTCATCTTTTCCGCCCCCTCAAACTGCACATCACGGTTATTGCGGGTCGGCAACGCACCGTAATGGTTGGTCACGTCCATCATCGCAATCGTACCATCGCGGCTCAGACCATCCTTGTCGGTCAGACGGGCATTGACCGTATTCACCACCTGCAAGAAATGGCGCGGGTTACTGTCGGTGCGTACCCCTTTGGTTCCACGCACCGTAATCGACTTGAGGTTTTTTGATCCCATCACCGCCCCAACCCCAGAGCGCCCCGCCGCCCGGTGTAGGTCATTCACCACACACGCATACCGGCACAGGTTTTCCCCGGCCTGACCAATGGAGGCGATACGCAGCAAGGGATCGTTATGGCTTTTCAGCAGGAGGTGTTCCGTTTCCCACACCGACTTGCCCCAGAGGTGGGCAGCACTGCGCAATTCGGCCTGCTGATTTTCAATGGACAGGTAAACGGGCTGAGCCGATGCCCCCTCAATCACTACGAGGTCATAGCCTGCATACTTCAGTTCAGCGCCAAACTTGCCACCGGAATTGGAGCAGGCAATAGCACCGGTCAGTGGGCCTTTGGTAATCACCGAATAGCGCCCACCGGTGGAAGCCATCGTGCCCGTTAAAGGGCCTGTGGCAAAAATCAGCTTATTATCCGGGGAAAGGGCATCAACGGCAGGATCCATTTCCTCCAGTAAATACTTGCTACCCAAGCCGCGCTGCCCCAAATACTGGTCTGCCCAATCCTGGCGCAAGGGTTCATTCACACATGTACCCGCTGTCAGGTTGACACGCAAAATCATCCTCTGCCAACTCATGATGCTCTCTCCAATCTAAAGGGGTGTTTCTATGGGTATTTTTGGCTATCCGGTAACAATGCCTGATGTAGGCAGAACTGGCAAGCCCCTAACCGACCTTGTTAGACTAGCCCAACCTTACTGCCGAGAACCGCGACCGCGCCCACCATGAAAACCGCCATTTTGTTGGCTGACCAGTTCATTATGCTCAACCTGGATTTGGTACTGGACATCCTGCGTATTGCCAACCGGGTTTTGGCAAGCGCCCATTTCCGCTGGCAAGTGTTGACCGTGGACAATAACCCGGCAGTTTCCTGCAATGGTTATGTGGTACAACCCCAATGCCAATGGGCAGAGTGCGGGGCATTGGATTGCATTCTGGTCATCACCGGGTTTGAGCCAGAAAATAGCCTGCGCCAACCGGTACTCAACTGGCTGCATCAGCAGTACCAGGCAGGTGTACACATGGGCTGCATGGATACGGGCGCGTTTGCCTTAGCCGCTGCCGGAGTCAAACCGGATGTACCGATTGCCATCCACTGGGAGTTTGAGGATAGTTTCCGCCAGCAGTTTCCACAGATGCAACCCACCACGGCGGGGGTATCGTGCGGGGAGGGATTTTTCAGTGCATCCGGTGGCCTGTCAGTGGCGGACATGATGCTGCGCTTGCTGGCACAACACATCAGCCCGGCACAATTGGCGGAAGTAAACCACATCCTGTATTGCCAAGGCTCACCGGCAGCCACCGCGACCGAACGCCCAGCCATTGCCAATAGCCAAAGCCGTATTGAACGGGCAGAAACGTATATGCATGCCACCCTTGCCCAGCCCTTGTCACTGACGGTACTGGCGAATATGGTCAATATGCATCCACGCACCTTTAGCCGCCAGTTCAGTGAGCGCTATGGGGTCAGCCCCATGCAATATTACCGGCATTTACGGCTGGAGCATGCCCATCTGCTGCTGTTACAAACACAATGGACAGTCGGGCGGATTGCTGAATTATGCGGATTTACCGAACCGACCCATTTCTCCGCCTGCTTTACCCAACATTATGGCCTGTCGCCGCAACAGGTTCGGATCAAGGAAAGCCGCAATCCGTAATCCATGATCTGTAATCCCCAAGGGCAGGCTACACGTGGACTTGCTGCCGCATTATGTCCATTTTATATAACGATATGTCGTGTTTTCATATCCACAAAACCCAAGCCCCTTCTTACACTGAAGCCTGTATACCATTCAAGGGGAGGTCGGTATGTCGCGCAGAGCAGGTGGACGGAATGCCAGGGTCAGTTTGCGGAATGCACCGTTGGCGGAGCATATCAAGCCGGTGCATCCGGGGGAGCTGGGAGGCCAGTACCGCCCCTTGAGCGAGGCGGATATGGAGCAGATCAATGCCACCGTGTTCCGTATTCTGGAGGACATTGGTTTTGCCCAGGCCACACCCCACTGCATCGCCACCTGCACAGCGGTCGGAGCCGTGCTGGGTGAGGATGGGCGCTTGCGTATGCCGCGTGCCGTGGTGGAAGCCGCCCTGCAACAGGCTGAGCGGAATCTGGTACTGTATGGGCAAAAACCGGAGTATGACCTGCATATTTCCGGCAAACGGGTACACTTTGCCACCGCAGGGGCAGCCGTGATGGTGGTTGATCTGGAAAACAACACCTACCGTGATTCCCATGCCCAAGACCTGTATGACATGGCACGGATTGCCGATACCTGTGACCACATCCATCTGTTCCAGCGCATGTGTGTGCTGCGTGACATCGAAGACAATTACCAGATGGATTTAAACACCACCTACTGCGCGGTGAAAGGCACTGCCAAGCATGTCGGCTCAAGCTGGACGCAAGCATGGCATCTGGAAAAGACGCTGGAAATGCTGCACCTGATTGCCGGAAGCGAAGCGGCTTGGCGGGCGCGGCCTTTTGTTAGCCAATCCAACTGCTTCGTTGTGCCACCCATGAAGTTTGCACAAGATGCACTGGAATGCCTGCGGGTTGCGGTTGAAGGTGGTATGCCGGTCTTGCTGTTATCCGCAGCCCAGGCAGGTGCAACTGCCCCGGCTTGTCTGGCGGGTGCGGTAGCGCAGGCATGGGCTGAATGTCTGGGCGGTCTGGTCTATGTCAATGCCATGCGCCCTGGAGCACCTGCCATTCTCGGGACATGGCCCTTTATTTCCGATTTGCGGACAGGAGCCATGAGCGGCGGCTCCCCTGAGCAGGGTTTATTGTCTGCGGCCTGTATGCAGATGGGGCACTTTTATGGCCTGCCCTCCTCCACTGCGTGCGGCATGAGTGATGCCAAATTCCCCGATTTTCAGGCAGGGGCTGAACATGCCAGCAATGCGATGGTGGCAGCCTTGTCGGGCGGAAATATTGTCTATGAAGCCGCCGGGATGTATGCCAGCCTGTTAAGTGCCTGCCCAGAAAGCCTGTTGCTGGATAATGATGTGCTCGGTGCAACCTTGCGGGTGGTGCATGGCATGCAAGTCACGGAAGAAAGCCTGAGTTTTGAGACGATCCGCCAGGTCTGCTGTGAAGGGCCGGGGCATTATCTGGGCGCAGAACAGACCTTGAGTGTCATGCAGACCGATTACATCTACCCACAATTTGGCGACCGCACCAGCCCCAAAGAATGGGAAGAACGCGGTCGCCCAGTATTGCTCGACAAGGTGATCAAGCGTAAACACGAAATCCTGCAACACCATTTCCCGGATCATATCAGCCCAGAGGTGGATGCCCGTATCCGTGAGGCTTTCCCGATCTTCCTCCCGGCAGATGCCGTCAATGCCCGCAGCAAGGAGGCGCTATGAGAAGCCATGCGCGGGTCGTGATTATTGGCGGCGGCTCCTTGGGCATCAACCTCCTCTACCATCTGACCAAAGCCGGTTGGACTGACATTGCCCTCGTGGAAAAAGGCGAGCTGACCAGCGGCTCAACGTGGCATGCGGCAGGTTTGTGCTCCAACTTCATCGGCAATATGACGGTAGCCAAAATCCACGACTACTCCATCAAGCTCTACAGTGAAATCATCCCCGCCGAAACCGGCGAAGCATCGACCTTCCACCGCACCGGTAGCTTGCGGATTGGCTACACACAACTGGAAGAGGAATGGTTCCGCCATCTGGAAAGCCGTGCCAAAAACATTGGCTGCGCCTTCCACCTGATCAGCCAAGACGAAGCCAAACGGGTCAACCCATTCATGGACTTTTCCGGGGCGCGGGTCATTGCCCATACGCCGAACGATGGGCATGTTGACCCGACCTCGGTGGTGATGCCGTTGGCGCAATTGGCAAAAAAGAACGGCGCAGAAATCAACCGTTTTACCCAAGTGACGGCGATTCATCCCCGCCCTTCGGGTGAGTGGGAAGTCGTCACCGACCACGGTTCGATTATCGCCGAACATGTCGTGAATGCGGCGGGCTGCTTTGCACCACAAGTGGCGGCGATGGTGGGTGTCAGCTTGCCCATCATCAACCTCGAACACCAGTATCTGGTCACAGAAGAGCATCCCGAACTGGCGAAACTCGGCTTTGAACTGCCGGTCTGCCGCGACTCCTCCGCCAGCAGTTATATCCGTCAGGAAGGCAAGGGTTTGCTGGTAGGCCCTTATGAAACCTATGGTTCCAAGCCGTGGGCACTGGACGGCATCGACTGGTCGTTTGACCGGGGTCTGTTCCCGCCCGACCTGGAGCGGTTAATGCCGTTTTTGGAACGCTGCATGGAGCTTGTGCCGATTTTTAGGGATGTCGGGGTGAAAACCGTCATCAATGGCGCGATTACCCATACCCCCGATGACAATATGTTGGCAGGGCCACAGGCAGGTTTGCGCCATTTCTGGAATTTGTGCGGCTCCAGTATCGGCATCGCCCAAGGCGGGGTCGGGAAATTCATGGCACAGTGGATCACCACCGGGCAAACCGAAATCAATATGGCTCCACTAGACAGCCGCCGCTTTGGTGCTTGGGCAAACCGCAATTATTGCATTATCAAAGCGATTGAATCCTACGAAACCATGTATACCGCAACAGGTGTAAATGAAAACCGACCGCATGGACGACCCATGATCACCAGCCCGGTCTACACCATTTTGCAGCAAAAAGGGGGTGTCCATAAAGTGACACGCGGGTATGAGCAACCGGCCTGGTTCCAAACCGCAGCAGTGCGCCATGACCCACCCACCTGGGCACGCAGCGCCACCCATCAAGCGGTTGCGGAAGAATGCCGCGCCGTCATGCAGACTGCCGGGGTGATGGATTTATCCGCCTCTGCCAAGTTTGAAATCACAGGCTCAGGAGCGACCGCTTATCTGGAGCACCTCTCTGCCAACAAACTACCCAGCAAAGACGGGCGCTTAGGCCTGACCCTATGCCACGCTCCCCAGGGTGGGATTATGTGCGAGTTCTCCGTGACCCGCCTCACCCACGAACACTATTATCTGGTCAGCGGGATTGGCTCGGAGTTAAAAGACTTGCAGTGGCTGCAATGGCATGCCAGCGGCTTTGATGTCCAGATCCGTAACGTCAGCGCTGACTGGGGGGTTTTGCTGCTAACCGGGCCCAATGCCCGCACCATCCTGCAAGCCCTCACCAGCAGCGACTTGAGCAATGCGGCCTTTCCGTGGTTAAGTGCACAAACCATCCGCGTGGATAGTGCCAGCGTGCGGGTCATCCGGGTTTCCTATGCCGGTGAACTGGGTTATGAACTGCACTTACCACTGTACCAGATGCTCTCCATTTACCAATCGCTGGAGCGGGTCGGGGCAGCGTATGGCCTGCGTGATTTTGGTGGGTATGCGCTGAACTCACTGCGGCTGGAAAAGGCTTACCGTGCTTATGGTAGCGAACTGACTGAAGAAATCAGTGGCATGGAGGCCGGGTTAGGGCGCTTTATTGATTTGTCGCGTGACTTTATCGGTGCAGATAACCTGCGCCAACGCCAGCAGCAAGGCTTGACCATGCAATTGGCACTACTCGCCTTTGATGATGACATCCCTTGTGAATGCTTCGGCAATGAGGCCGTTTACCTGGGCACAGAGCGGGTTGGGTTGACCACCAGTGGTGCGTATGGACATCGGGTTGGTTATAGCCTGGCATTTGCCTATCTCCCGCCAGCCCTGCTCCAGTCAGGAACCCGCGTCGAGGTCTTGACCACGCTCGGCAAGCGAACTGCCCATGTCGAACTGAATGCTGTGTATGATGCAAACAATCAACGCTTACGGAGCTAATGTCATGAGCCAAGCCCTCCCCCCGCACGCTTCCGTCCTCATTATTGGCGGCGGCATCAGTGGCTGTTCGATTGCCTATCATCTCGCCAAACAGGGCGTGCAGCAGGTCGTACTGCTGGAGCGTAAACAACTGACTTGCGGGACAACCTGGCATGCTGCCGGGTTGGTGAGCATGTTATGGCCTACACCCACCTTGACCAACCTGGCCAAATACAGCCACCAACTGTATGCGGAACTGGAAGCCGAAACCGGGCAAGCTACCGGCTACCGGCGCACCGGCAGCTTGTCACTGGCACGTACCACAGAGCGGCTGGAAGAGCTGTTGCGCACAGCCTCCGTGATCAGCGGCTTTGGCGTGGAATGCGAAATGATTTCCATGCCCCAGTTGGAAGCTTTGTATCCGGGCATCAATACCGACGGGGTGTTGGGAGCATTACATATCAAAACCGATGGGCAAACCAACCCGATTGATACCACCATGGCGCTAGCCAAAGGTGCACGCCAGCGCGGTGCTACCATTCTGGAAAACACCGCTGTTGAAGAGATTCTGGTCGAAAACGGGGTTGCCGTCGGGGTACGTACCCCAGCCGGGGTGATCCGGGCGGATAAGGTGGTGCTGACTGGTGGCTTGTGGTCACGCAGCCTTGCCAGCCAGATTGGTGTGCAATTGCCCTTGTATGCCTGTGAGCATTTTTATATTGTCACCGAACCCGTCCCCGATCTCAGTAAACGTCCCGTCTTGCGTGACTTCGACAAGGGTGTGTATTTCAAGGAAGACGCAGGCAAGTATCTGGTCGGCTGGTTTGAGCACAATGCCAAAGGCTGCCCGATGGAGCGCATCAGCGCCGATTTCTGCTTTGACCAGTTTCCCTGTGACCTGGAGCATATCGAGCCGTATTTGCTGGCAGGGATCGACACGGTTCCGCCCTTGGGGCAGGTGGGTATCAATACCTTTTTCAATGGCCCCGAAAGCTTTACTGCCGACAACCTGCACCTGCTCGGCCCCACCCCCGAAGTGGATAATTTCTGGGTGGCATGCGGCCTCAACTCCAAAGGGATCGGGGCAGGCGGTGGCTTGGGCAAAATCATGGCAGACTGGATCATCGACGGCTATCCGTCGCAAGACATCCTCGAATGCGATGTGCGCCGCCATCAGGCTGCCCAGCGCACCCAGGCCTATGTTGAAGCCCGCATCCCGGAAGCACTGGGGCATACCTATGCCATGCACTGGCCTTTTTACCAGTACAAGACCGCGCGCAATAGCGTCCTGTCCCCCTTGCACGCCACCTTGCAAGCAGCCGGGGCATGCTTCGGTGAGGTCGGTGGGTATGAGCGCCCCAACTGGTTTGCGCGTGGAGGGGCAAAACCGGAATACCAATACAGCTACCAACGCCAGAACTGGTTTGGGTTTTCGGCGGCGGAACACCGTGCCGTGCGTGAGGCGGTTGGCCTTTATGATGTGTCATCCTTCGGCAAATTCCGGGTCAGCGGCAACGGGGCACTTGCCACCTTGCAGCAGCTATCCTGTGCCAATGTGGATGTGCCAACCGGCGGACTGGTTTATACCCAATGGCTCAATGCACGCGGTGGGATTGAGGCCGATTTGACCATTGCCCGCCAAGGTGAAAACGCCTTTCTGGTCATGACCGGTGTCGCCTCCACTTACCGCGATGGCTGGCATTTGCGCAAACACCTGCTGGCTGAAACCGTGGTCGAAGATGTCAGTTCCGCCTATGCCTGCCTTGCCCTGCAAGGCCCACAAGCGCGGGCAGTGTTGGGGCAGGTCGCAGAATGCGATGTCTCAGCCACCGCCTTTGCTTTTGCGACCGGCTGTTTCGCCAAGGTCGCAGGAGTGGAGGTTTGGTTACAGCGTATTTCCTATACCGGGGAACTGGGCTGGGAATTATTTATTCCAGCCGCTGATGCGCCGCGTGTGTATCAAGCCTTGTGGCAAGCCGGGCAAGCGTATGGCTTGTGCAACGTCGGCCTGCATGCCGTCAACAGCTTGCGGCTGGAAAAAGGCTTCCGCCATTGGGGGCATGACATTGGCCCGGCGGATAACTTGCAGCAAGCCGGATTAGCCTTCACCGCCAAACCGGATGGCAAAGACTTCATTGGGCGTGATGCCTTTTTAGCGGGCAAGGCGGCTGGCCTGCCTGAGCGGCGTTTGTTGCAATTCCGCCTGCATGACCCCGAACCCCTCCTGTATCACCATGAACCGATTGTGCTGGATGGGGCGATTGTCGGCTACCTGACCTCCGGCATGTATGGGCATACCGTTGGCTCCGCCCTGGGGATGGGTTATGTCAACTGCCCTGCCCTCAATGCGGCAAAAATCCAGGCAGGGCATTTTGAGATTGAAATTGCCCGCCAACGGTTTACGGCAGAAGCCTCCTTGCAGGGGTTTTATGACCCGACAGGCTCGCGGATGCGGGGTTAAGTACGCAATTAAATTACTAGGAAATACACGATGAATTACGGTTATATCGGTCTTGGCAATTTGGGCGGGCATCTGGCAGCCAGCCTGTTACGGGCGGGTTTTTCTGTCACGGTACATGACCGGGATCGCCATCTGGCGGAGCGGCATTTGGCAATGGGCGGTCAATGGGCAGATAGCCCGGCGGCGGTCGCTGCTGCCTCGGATACCGTCATCACCTGCCTGCCATCGCCTGCGGTATCTGAAACCGTGTTGCGTGAAATGTTGCCACATTTGCGTCCGGGTGCATGCTGGATTGAGATGTCCACCCTTGGGCGGGATGACATCGTGCGCTTGGCAGCATTAGCCGCAGAATATGGCGTGCAGGTTATGGAAAGCCCGGTGACAGGCGGAGTCCATTTGGCGGGGCAAGGGAAAATTACCGTGCTGGCAGGAGGCTCGCCCGAACTGTTTGAAACCCACCGACCAGCCTTACAAGCGATGGGTGGGCGCATTTTCCATATTGGCCCACTCGGATCAGCGGCGATCATCAAAGTCATTACCAATATGTTGGCCTTTATCCATCTCGTTGCCGACGGCGAAGCCCTGATGCTGGCAAAGCGCGGGGGGCTGGATTTGAAAACGGCCTGGGACGTGATTGCCGCCTCTTCTGGCAATTCGTTTGTGCATGAAACCGAAGGCCAACTGATTTTGAACGGCAGTTATGATATTGCTTTTACGATGGATTTGGCACTGAAAGACCTCGGCTTTGCACTGGATTTTGGGCGTGAATTTGAAGTGCCGCTCGACCTGGCAGGTATGGTGCAGCAAACCTTCCGCCGGGGGCGGGCTGCGTATGGTGGACAAGCGCAATCAACCCAAATTGTGAAACTGTTGGAAGATGTGCTCGGTACTGACCTGCGGGCTGAGGGTTTTCCGGCGCGGCTCGAATAAATGGCAATGATCATTTCGCCTGGTGAAGCCCGCGCCCTTGTCCTGCATAGCCAGCGGCTGCCACCACAGGCTGCAACCGACACCGCGACCACAACGGAGGCAGCGGCTACCCTACGCGCCATTGAGCATCTGGGCTATATCCAGATTGATACCATTTCCGTGGTGGAACGCGCTCACCATCACGTCCTTTGGAGCCGTAACCCGCAGTACCGGGCAATACATCTGGAGCAACTGCTGGAACAAAAACAGGTGTTTGAATACTGGTCGCATGCAGCCGCCTACCTGCCAATGGCTGATTACCGTTTCAGCCTGCCGCGCAAGCTGGCAATTGCCAGCGGTGAACGTGAGCACTGGTATGCGCGTGACCCTGCCTTGATGCGCCATGTGTTGGAGCGCATCCGTGTTGATGGGCCGTTGCGGGTGAAAGACTTCGAGCACCACGGCAAACCCATTCCCGAATGGCAAAGCAAACCGGCAAAACGGGCGCTGGAATACCTGTTTATGCAAGGCGACCTGATGGTTCCGCGCCGTCAGGCCTTCCACAAAGTGTATGACCTGACCGAGCGGGTGTTGCCAGCCGATACCAATACCAGCCCGCCCACATCCGCAGAATATGCCCATTTCCTGATCCGCCGTTATCTGCAAGCACACGGGCTGGCGCAAGCCAGTGATTTTGGCTACTTGCTCAAGGGCATCAAACCCGCCATCCAGCACGCATTGAAAAATATGCTCAAATCCGGTGAAATGCAGGAAATTACCCCCGACTGGCTCACGGATACCCAAACCAAGCGCTGGTACGTCCTGCCGGAATCACTCGCGCTGTTGGGACAACCCCTGCGCCCCCACCTGCTTATCCTCTCACCCTTCGATAACCTGCTGATCCAGCGGGAGCGCCTGCGCAAACTGTTTGGGTTTGATTATCAAATCGAATGTTACCTGCCCGAAGCCAAACGCCGCTATGGTTATTTCAGCTTGCCAATCCTATGGGACGGGCGCTTGGTCGCTCGCATCGACTGCAAGGCTGAACGGAAAAGTAAAATACTGACAGTGAACCATTTGGCATTGGAAGCGGCTATAGGGGACGAAGAGGCGTTCAGGGCAGCTTTGGCGGCGGCAATGCCTGCTTTCTTGGCTTTCAATGCCTGCCAAGCCGTCGCCCACTCGCAAAAACCCACCTGCTAGCGTACATTACCTTTACCTTGAGAATAATGATTATACCACTAACGGGGAGAGTCCCATGACACTACGCCCACAACCACCGCTGACTGAAATAGCTTCGCAGGTATTGGCTGCGCGGATATTCAACTCAGCCCCCCTGATTGCCATCGCACTCGGGATTGCGACCCTCGCCTGGTCATCATGGTATACTGTCCCCAGCGATTCGGTTGCAGTTTTGCAGCGCTTCGGCAAGTACCAGAGTGAAGTACAACCGGGTTTGCACTTCAAAATCCCTTTTGGGGTGGACACTGCCACCATTCTCCCGGTGAAACGGCAACTGAAACAGGAGTTTGGCTTTGGTACTCCCGGAGCAACCAATGCCAACCAGTATTCGGACACGCCCGAACAGGAATCACCGATGGTGACAGGCGACCTGAACGTTGGGCTGATAGAGTGGGTGGTGCAGTTCCGCATTTCTGAACCGACCCACTACCTGTTTGCAGTGCGTGAACCCGGCTCAACCTTGCGCGACCTGTCCGAATCGGTGATGCGCGAGGTGGTTGGCGACCGCACGGTTGATGAAGTCCTGACTATCGGGCGGCAGGAAATCGAAAGCGAGGCACTGCTCAAAATGCAACAACTGGCAACCCGCTATACCCTGGGCATCAGCATTGACCAAGTGCAACTGAAAAACATCAACCCACCCGCCCCCGTACAAAGTTCGTTCAACGAGGTCAACCAGGCACAACAGGAAAAAGAAAAACTGATCAACGAGGCACGCCGCGACTACAATCGCGTCATCCCCTTGGCAGAAGGGGAAAAGGATCAGCGCATCCAGGAAGCAGAAGGCTACCGCCTCAAGCGCATCAATGAGGCTGAAGGCGATGTGGCACGCTTCAAGTCGGTATTTGCCGAATACCAGAAAGCCCCGGACATCACCCAACGCCGTCTGTATCTGGAAACCATGCAGGCTGTCCTGCCTGACATCCAGAATAAGGTGCTGGTCGATGAAGACATGAAAAGCCTCCTGCCCCTGCTCAACCTCAACCAGAAACTGGAGGTGAAATAATGCGCCGCCTGATCCTGCCAGTCCTCGCTCTGCTTGCCTTCCTGCTCTATAACGCCTTCTATACGGTTGGCGAATCACAACAGGTTATCCTTACCCAATTTGGCAAACCGGTGGGAGAACCGGTTACAGAGGCGGGTTTGAAAATGAAAGTCCCGTTCATCCAGACGGTCAACACCATCGACAAGCGCATTCTGGAATGGGATGGCAGCCCCTCCGACATGCCAACCAAGGACAAGCTTTATATCTCGGTTGACCTGTTTGCCCGCTGGCGGATTGTCGATCCCCTGCCCTATTTCCTGCGCCTGCGCGATGAGCGCAGTGCACAATCACGTTTGGATGACATCCTTGGCAGTGAAACCCGCAATGCCGTTGCCAAACACGAATTGATTGAAATTGTCCGCACCACCAAAAACCGTGTGCCCATCAAAGATACAACACTGACCGCAGGCGGGGATACTGCCGCGAACAAAGCCCTGGGTTCACTGGTTCCGATCCATAAAGGCCGTTTGCTGGTTGAACAGGAAATCTTCAAGGCCGCCGCCGAAAAGGTGAAAGTGTTCGGTGTGGAACTGCTCGACATCCGATTCAAGCGCATCAATTACAATGCCAGCGTCGAACCGAAAATCTACGACCGCATGATCAGCGAGCGCCGCCAAATTGCCGAGCGTTTCCGCTCGGAAGGCAACGGTGAGGCAGCGCGGATTCGTGGCAATATGACCCGTGACCTGAACCGCATCCAGTCCGAGGCCTACCGCAAGGTAGAGGAAATTCGGGGGGAAGGCGATGCCAAAGCCGCAGAAATTTACGCCAATGCCTACAACCAAAGCCCCGCGACCTCACAATTCTACGAATTTACGCGCACGATGGAGGCTTACAAAACCATTATTTCGCCTGACTCCAGCCTGATCATGTCCACGGATAGCGATGTCTTCAAATTCCTGAAAGGGATGAAAAAACAGCAAGACACAACCCTACCTTAGATGAGCCGCCTGGGGGTTTGGTGATAAGCTAGCCCCCATTCCAACCCACACCACTTGCACTAACCTATACTAACTTACGCCACCTGAAATCATGGATGTCCTGAACCTGTCACTCCCGCTGTTCGGCCTGGTCTTACTGGGTTGGGCATCTGCCCGCTGGAATAACTTGCCCGAACAAGGCTTGGCCTGGATGCAGTTTTATATTATCTACATTGCCCTGCCCGCCCTGTTCTTTCAACTCTTGCGCCAAACCCCGATTGAGGAGCTGGCACGGTTTGAGTTCATCCTTGCCACGACAGGCTCCACCTTACTGGTATTTACCCTGGCCTTTGGTTTCGGTCGCCTGATCCAACGGCATGATATTCCCACCGCCACCATCCAGGGTGTGGCAGGCGCTTATTCCAATATCGGCTACATGGGCCCTGCCCTGACACTGGCGGCCTTGGGCGAAGCGGCAGTTGTACCCACAGCCCTGATTTTTTGCTTCGATAATGCCCTGCTGTTTACCCTTACCCCCTTGCTGATCGCCCTCGCCCACCCGCAGGGGGAAAACCTGCTCAAGACCTTTTTCAAACGGGTAATCCTGCATCCCTTTATCCTTGCGACCATGGCAGGAATACTGGCAGCCTATTTGCACCTGCAATTGCCCGTCGCCCTTGAGCAAATCCTCAATAACCTAAAGGCAACGGCTGCCCCTTGTGCCCTGTTTGCCATGGGGGTTGTGATTGCCCGGCAAAAGGCCAGTGCCGGTCATGTTGATGTCTGGGTCTTACTGGCTATCAAGATGCTGATCCACCCGCTACTGGTTTATGGCCTGCTGCACGTATTGGGCATCACCGATCCGGTTTGGGTAAAAACGGCAGTGCTGATGGCTGCCCTCCCGCCTGCCCTGAATATTTTCGTATTGGCACAGCAATATGGGGTCTATGTCAGCCGTGCGTCATCCATTGTCCTGATTGGTACATTGCTTGCCGCTGTTTCTGTGACGCTGCTGCTTTACTTGATCAAGGCCTGAGTAGCCACGGGCAGCAGCATCGGTATACTATGTTTTTTTCACTGCCATTGAGGGGTCAATATGGATGCCAAACAACAGCAAGTCGTCGCCAAAGCACGTAAGAATGCCGAAGAACGCAGCAAAGGCTACCGTGAGCAAGCACTGAAACTTTATCCGTGGATTTGTGGACGCTGCGCCCGTGAATTCAACCATGCCAACCTACGTGAACTCACCGTGCACCATCGTGACCATGACCATGACAATAACCCGGCTGATGGCAGCAATTGGGAGTTATTGTGCCTGTACTGCCATGATTATGAACATCAGAAACTACTGGAAGCAGGCTATGGTGGCTCTGCGGGTGATACCGAAAAGAAGCAGGGGACACACAACCCCTTTGCTGATTTGAAAGCCCGCCTGCAAAAAGGCTAAGCATCTGGCAAACACGCAAGCAAAAACTACGCAAGCTGACAAGGGGCAAGTCAAACCCACGCTTGCCTCACAATGCCGTGTGTAAATCCACGGCCTGCTGACCACACACCATATCGCGGATTTTTTCCGACACATTCGGCAAACCAACCACCTGCTCCAATGGGAGCGGCTTTGCCAAATAAAAACCCTGCACCATATCAACATTGGCTGACCAAACAATTGCCAGTTGGGTAGCACTCTCCACCCCCTCGACCATCACTTGGGCATCCAGACGGTGACTCAGGGTCACGGCATTTTCCAGCAGGCCATTCCTGCCCTGTTCTGCTGCCCGCAGCAGGGCAATATCTACCTTCACCGCATCCACACTCAGGCTTGCCAAACGCCCCAAGGACGAACCACCTGCACCAAAGTCATCCAAGGCAATGCGGTAGCCCTCCTTGCGCAAGATCCGTACCCCTTCGGTCAACTGCTGCATGTCACCATCCGAACCATCGGTGATCTCCAGTTGCAAACGCCCACGCGGTAAATTGAACTGCTTGAACAGCTCCAGCACCCGCTCACGCATGGCTTCTTTCTCATACATGACCGGTGGCAAATTGATCGAAACAATAATGTCAGACAGTTGCCGGAAAATACCGGATAGTTGCCGGATCAGCAGGTAACTCAACTCGGACAACTTGTTATGGCGATGTGCTACATCAATGAACTCGGCTGGCGAATAGACATGCTCATCCGCACCGGGCAAGCGCATCAACACCTCCACCCCTGCCATTTCGCCGGTATCCATGCGGTAAAAGGGCTGGAAATGCAATACCAGACGGTTATGGTCGAGCGCACTTTGGATAGCCAGCAGGGTGCTTTGCACATGGGAAACGCCGCTATTATCTACTTTCGGCTGCTCAAAGGTCACGCCGCTGTAATTGCGTTTTGCCTTGTAGAGGGCAAGGTCAGCACTCACATAAGCACGGCTGAAAAGATCGGCGGGCTTCAGCAGGGTTGCCCCCATACTGACACGCACATAAATGCGGTTGCCATCCTCCAGGGATAGCCAAAATGCCAGTGACTCCTGCAAAGCACCAAGGGCAACACTGACTTCGCCCTGCGTTTCCAATACCAGCACAAACTCATCCCCACCCAAGCGCCCCGCCAAGGCCGTATACCGGTGTTGGGAAATCTTGTCCGCCAGGCATTTCAAGACCCGATCCCCATTCTGATGCCCGTAGGCGTCATTGATGGCCTTGAAACTGTCCACATCCAACAGGCAGAGCAGGCTGACCTTTTTCTGCAAAGACTCAATATACTGGTCGAAGCCCTGGATAAAACCACGCCGGTTAAGCAAACCCGTCATGCTGTCAATGACCGCATCCAGCTCCAATTGCTGTTGCTGTTTCCGTGACAGCCAAATCAGCATGGAAAAACGCAGGAATACCACCACCCCCGCCAAACTGGCAATGACATACCCCGAAAAATGCTCCGGTGCGCCCATGCCCGCCATGTCCCGGATAAACAAGCTGGTCGGTGTTGCTAGCAATAAAGCGCCACTCGCCACCCAAATCAGGGGCGACAACCGCAGGGTAATCGGCTTTTTCGGCAGGCGCAGCTCTTCCTCACTGGCACTGGCAATGTAGAACAACAGCAAAATGCCGGAAATGTCGTACATGATCGAGGACGTTTGTACCCATATCCCGGTTGAGCGGGGCATGACATAATTGAGGTAGACCTCAATCAGCATGTGCACTTCCACCACCAGCAGCATCGCCAAAAACAAGGCCTGCAAACGCAGCTTGGTTTGCATGATAGCGACAAAGAAAAATCCCACAAACAAATAATAGGCCGTAAAAATCGGCATCACGAACACAGAGGCATTCACCCTGTTGATGGCACTCAGGTAATCCATCACTTCCCGATTAAAGAGGATGAAGGTGAATATGAGGATGGAAATAAACAGGATGGTGCAATCCGCGATTAGCCCGCTGCCATAAAAGCGCAGCTCCATCGAAGACAGGATATATGTAGTGAACATCAGGAACAGGAATGTCCCGAGTGCATCAAGGATATGGATCTGGTTGCCAAAATAAGGTGAAAGGATAACCCCTTCCACTTGTGGCCCTGTCCATGTCAGGCTTAACCAAATCCAGCCAATATCCTTGCATAACAAGCCAAGGAGAATCAGCAGCCACGGCATGCGCCATAACTTTTTGGCTCGCAGGAACAAACCAACAGCGACCAAGAGGAAGGTAATATAGAACGGTGCTGCCTGAATCAGCGACTCTATCGAGTTTTG
Source organism: uncultured Thiothrix sp. (assembly GCA_964293005.1). GTDB lineage: Bacteria > Pseudomonadota > Gammaproteobacteria > Thiotrichales > Thiotrichaceae > Thiolinea. The sequence goes on along the minus strand of CAXYXW010000004.1, from coordinate 440 downwards.
TGTGGTCGAAATAATATCGACCAGCAAGGCCACCAGAAAAAGGGCTGCCTTTCCTGAAGTTGAGAGGCTTTTAGGCAAATAGTTTTGCAGCATATTTCCAGAAAATCGCAGTGTCATGCTGCTAACTATAACAGCCCCCGCCAATAAAATTCACTGTGATTACATATAACTGATGTCACATTAGGGCACGGACTGATAAACGGAAACAAATCGGGGAAATGGCGTGGGAATAATCGAAATGGCGCACCCTAGAGGATTCGAACCTCTGACCTTTGCCTCCGGAGGGCAACGCTCTATCCAGCTGAGCTAAGGGTGCATGCAGGATTGGTTAGGAAGCGAATGATACCGGACAGTGTGGGCTGCGTCCACAGCGAATACAGGTTTTATCAGGGCAATCGCTTGAAGCATTTTCTTACATGACTTGCCCCAATAGCTGCGCC
>CAXYXW010000003.1:0-254513 GCA_964293005.1 uncultured Thiothrix sp. | reverse complement strand
GAATACACTAACCCTTCATACCCTGCACACTCTGCACTGGCGCGGGTTCCAGCCTGCACCAACCCTGCACTTCCACAAATGGAAAGCCTAACAAATCACGCGAAAAGTTATTGCTAGTATTTGCCGAAACACAAGGAAGCAATGCAATGCGTAGCAGACACACAAAATATTCGGCACGGGCGGCAACCCTCCGGCGATTGCTGCAAAAGCCCTGCCCCCGTGAGGAGCTGGACAACCTGCTGGGCTGGTTAAATTCTCCTGAGATCATCCGGCATTTACGCGGGTTGAGCATTGACATCGAAACCACCTTGGATGACCAGCGGCGGGCGGTATACCACATCCCCGCTACCGGGCGTGGCAACGCGCAAAAATACTTAAATGCAATCGACACACTCACCCTCAAGCGAAAAAGGAAGAACCATGAATGAATCAATCGTAGACACGGACACCATTGCTGCGGAAATGTGGCGCGAAAAGCCCGTTTTGGCGGCGCTGGACAAGCTGCTGGATGCAATGCGCAAGAGCGGCGCGGCTGCACCCTCTGATTATGCAAACATGGAATCGGCATTAACCAGATTCAGGGGAGAGGTGGAGGGGCGTGTTAACACGCTGGAGGTAGAGCTTGCCCACCGGCACAGCGTCACAAAGTCGCAACACGCGATCTACGCGAAGCGGATTTTTAATGGCATCCCCAGCGAAAAAAACGAAATCCATGCACGCATCAGCAATCTAACAATCGGCACAAAGCGGCTACGCGAAAAAGTAATTGAAGGCGGGCTACCCGCAGACGAAGCCGAACGGCTATTTCCGTTTGTCGACACTTCCCGTTTTGTCGAGGCGCTGGCAGAACTCGACAGAGAGCTTGAGGAATGGGCGCTGTTTTTTAAGATCGGATTACCCGAATTTATTCCAGTAATTAGAGAATTTGATTTTTCCGCAGAGGGGGCGGTGTATGGGTAGGCCGCCCATCAATCTGGAGTCACACAAGGAGCTTATCCAGCGGCTTTGCGCTCAAGGTGGGGTGACTGATGCTGACATTGCCCGACACATCGGCGTAAGCCCCAGGACATTTACAAAGGCCAAGGAAAGGCATGAATGGCTTGCTGACTTGATCCGGGCTAAAAACAGATGCAAGCCGCGTGTCCCCCAGGTTGTTTCAAATGCTAAAGCATGATGAGCAAGGCTTCTTAACAGGATCACCACGGGCTGAGCATTCATTTCCTTCGTGGGACGAGCTACGCAGCATTGCCACGGATGTTCGGGCAATCCGCCTACTGTTGGAGCGGTACACCAGACAAGGCCAGCGGCAACCTGTTGTCGTTGACCATGTTCAGTTCAAGGGTGGGGCTTCCGGGGGTAATATCCAGCGTGCATCCGGTGCAAACCAAGCCACTATAAGCCCGCAGCCACGGCAAGCCATGCGCAAGCTGGAGCCAGCCAAGCCAAGCCAGGTTGTTACGGTGAACACCACCATCAACAACCCACGCACCGCCACCACGAACAACAACACCATCCATCGCCAGGTTGTCAATGTGACATCGGTTGCAAGGCGCGATGGTGCTGAGCGTACTGCACGGGGAAAGCAGCAGGACGCACGCAAGGAAACGCAGAGGCAGCAGACAGAAGCAAGCCCGGTTACGGCGGCGACTGGTGGCAATACACCTTCCCTGCCAAACCAAACAGCACAAACCGTTACAGCCACACCAGCACATCGCTCCAACCACAAGAAGTGGGCAGCAGAAAACAGAAGCAGGCAATCATCAACAGGGAGTCCTGACAACAGGAATAGTTCTGGAGGCAGTGGCAGCGGTGATAGTCAGCCAGCCAACGCCAATCAGCCAGACAAGGCAAAAGGGAAGGAATCCACCGTTACTGCAACGGGTCATAAAGGCAACGATCAATCCAGGGACAGGGATGAAAAAGGGCGCTTTACCCGTGGTGATGATCCGTCAACAGTCAGCAAGATAACAGGGGCTATCAGCGGACTGGCCTCAAGCCTGACAAATGGCGGCGGCAATGATATTGACCCATCCATTACAGCGGCAAAGGAGACAGCCAGGGCGGTTAGTGTAGTCGCCACCCCATTGATTACGGGCGGCAAGTGGCTGTTCAGCCGCAAGCGCGATAAGGAAAACATCCGTTGGCTGGGCAAGATATGGCGTTCCATCCGTGATGTGTCCATGACTTCAGCCGAATGGAACCGGCGACAGCTTAGACGGCTCAAGGCCATCGAAGAAAAGCCGGTTGCCTCACCATCCGATGCGGGGTTGTTCGGCCTGATGCTGGCTGCCTTGCTGGGTATGAGCAAGGTTTTAACCTCACTACCAACACGCTTGCTGGCGGCACTGGCAGGGGTGGCGGGCAAGCTGTTGCCGGGGATGCTTACCAAGTACCTTCCGGGAGGCGGCATACCGGGAGGTGCTGCGGGTAGGGGTGGCGGCAGGGCTGGTACACCCACTACACGGAACAAGGATACTTCCCCCAGGCAAAAGGGCAGGATCGGGCGTGCCATCGAGTGGGGTGGTGGGCTTGTCCGTAAAGGGAGTGAGGCACTAAGTCGGCAAGGCCAGCGCTTTGGTGGGATTAAGGGCGTTGGGGCTATCAGTGCCTTGCTGGGGCTGGCGGGGGCTGCGTCCATCGAAATGGATGGTGAAACCTCACGCGAAGAGAAAAACCAGCAGCATGGTGCGAATGTTGGCAGGGCAGCTACCGGGACGGCGGGGGCATTGGCAGGCGCTGCCATCGGAACCGCACTGCTTCCGGGCTTGGGTACAGTCATTGGCGGTTTGGTTGGTGGGTATGCAGCGGACTACTTCGCAGGCAATGCCGCCACTGAGCTGGGTTCACGCTTCGGTTCATGGATCACTGGGCTTAATGCCAAGGACATTCCCGGCGCAATACTGGGGCAGTTCACCATCTGGAAAAACAGCCTGATGGCTTCTGACATTGGCACATACCTCAAGAGCCAATGGGATGCCATTTCCAGCAGTGTCATTGTCATGTGGAACAAGGCGGTTGCCACCTTCTCTGATGCGTGGGGCAAGCTATCATCTTGGGTGGACAGCAATATCACTTCCCCTGTGTCTGAACTGCTGGAGACATCCAATACCAAGGTAAAAGAATGGACGGGCGTTGACGTAAAAGAGACAGTCAGCCAATCCCTGACAGTCGCATCGAGCGCGGTGGATACCGTCACAGACAAGGCCTTCAGCGTCGTAACAGGCATGATGGAACGGGCTAAAAGCTTTGCGGGCAGTGCCATCCAAGCCACCACCAGCTCACTGAGTACCAGCGCCAATGTTGTGACAGATGTCGTGTCAAAGGCGGCAACAGGACGGAAAAGCAGCGTGGATGGACGTTGGCAGACGGTTAAGGGCGACATCGTGGACGCTGCCAAGGCGGTTGACGTGGATGCAGGCACATTGGCTGCCATTGCCCACTTTGAGTCGAGCGGCTTTAAAACCAATACGCGCCCCATCGACACAAAAAACCCAAGCAAGAATACTAAGCGCCAGTTTGATGGGACGATGGCAATCAGTACAGCGCACGGGCTGGGGCAATTCTTGGATGGGACATGGACAGACTACATCAACAAGTACGGCTCAAAATACGGCATTAAAGAAGCGGGTACTTTGGAAAAGGACAGCCAGGGACGATATGCCAAAGAAGCGATTGTCACTGCATCCAAGTACCGCAACAACCAAAAGATACAGGCGGCAATGCTGGCAGAGTTCACTCGTGAAAACGTGGAGCTAGGCCGCAAGCTGGGCGGCAAGGACGAACTGGCAAACGTCTATGCCCTGCATAACCTGGGCAGCGGGGATGGCAAGAAATTCCTTCAGGCGCTCAACGAATCACCGTCAAAGAGGGCTGATGAGGTTTTGTCAAAGCAGGTTATTGCGGGCAACAAGAGCTTGTATGGCAATGGCGGCCTGTCGGTTGCTGAAGCCTATGCCCGGATGGGTGAAAAGATGCGGGAGGGCGACAGCTACGCACAGGAAGCGCGTGTTCTTCAGTACGGCACATCCAAGCGCGGTGGTGGTGTCAGTGGTTATTCGGGCGGCACGGTTGCTGCCACGGGTATCCCTGCCCCAGCACCTTACCGTAGTAGTTCGATGGTCAGCACTACACCGGCTGTTGTGAGCCGTTCAATACCCTCTGTCAGTCTGCCAGCCTACCAAGTGCCTTCATCCAGTGTCAGTGCTGAACCACCCCGACGTGCTGCCACCACTACCACCACGCAATCACGATCCGGCGCTATGCAGATGCCCATGCCAGAACCAGGCAGGGATGTTTCAGACCGCAGGATAGCGCACATCGTTACTGGGGGAATTTCAGGGGGGCTTTAAGCGTGTTTTTGCCCAAAAACGGGTTTCACGGGTATTTCACAGGGGTTTCACGGTATTATTTTTAGCCAATAACGGGCATTTGTACCGCCAACGGCTTCGGCGGCCTTGTCGCGGGCTTTGGGTTCGGCTTCCTTTTTTTCTATTGCAGGCTTTTGCCCTAAACCCCCCTGTGGAATTTTTTCCACAAGGGGGTTTTTATTATTTCGACCACCCAAAGCCCCAAACTCAGCGCCCTTTTGCCCCTGCCCCCCCTGGGCTTTCTGTTTTTCTTCTGCCTCCTTCGCCAGCACCTTCTCCACCTCAAGTGCCACAAATGCAGTCTGTGAGCTGTTCAGGTGTCGGCGTTCCAGGATTGGTGCAATGACAAAGTAGGGTTCGGCAATATTGTCGAACCCTACACATACTCTGCATTCGTGTTGCCAACAGCTTTCGCGGCTTGAGTGTTGGCCTTTGTGGCGTGCTGGTTTTCAGGCTCTTCTTGTTCCCCAAATATTTGGGGAACAGGATTGTCAGCTTTCTCTCTGTTTTCAGCCGTTCTTACCTGACGTTCTTTCGCCTCTTTCGCAAAGATGTCCTTCACGGCATCAGCCACGAATGCACATTGGCTGCTGTTCCTCTGGGGTTTCAGAGTGTTTAAAAACAAGCGGCTCCTTGAATTTCAGGAACCGCATTTTTAGCCAACACAAGCGAGGGGGCGTTTTTGCCTATTTATGCAGGTTTTCGCAATGCCATCGCGCACAGGTAGGGGGCTTTGAACGCTTCCGGTTTTTCGGGAACGCAACTCGGCAGCGTCAAGCACTACCACTGCACGCATGGGTACGGGGTTAGCTCCCCTCAGTTTTGAGGGAACGTACAAGCACTACCACCTCACGCATGGGCGCTAATGTGTGATTTTTCCATATTTACGCTCAAGCATGCACAGGCAGGGGGTCTCCTCAATTTGAGGAGGCCTAATAATCCCTGCAAGGCCACCTCACGCACGGGGCGCTAATCTCAGCCGACTTTTCGGCTCAGTACAAAGACCCACTACCACCTCACGCACGGGGCGCTAATGTGTGATTTTTCCATATTTACGCTCAATCGCGCACAGGCAGGGGGGGGCGGGTATGTTCAAAACTGAGCATACCCCGCAAGGCCATCGCACGCATGGGTAAGGGGCGGTTCCATCAGTTCTTTCTGACCGTGATAGCTAATTTTTTTTGGATTGTTTGCCCAACTCTTCACGAACAACCTGCAAAGCTATCTGGCGCATATCCTCAGCAGTCAACTGCTTACTTTCACCTGCACTACCAGCAGCAAGCCATTCATCCAGCATCAAAACTATCTGGGCATTAAGTGACCTACCGTTAGCCTTGGCTATGACTTCAATTTTTGCGCGTGTTTCTGCTTCAAGGCGCAATGGATAGGAAGGTGGTTGTCTTGGCTCTTGCTTCATGCCGTCATTTTTACAGAAAGATTCTATTCGGTTCAAAGAATTTACTTGATTCTATGAGAATCTAAAGATAAGATTTTATAAGATTCATTAAGATTTATAAGTAGGAAGATGAACAATGGCAGTAAAACAGCAGAAGTCTTACCCGCTACGCCTTGACCATGAATTAGCCACATGGGTGAAGCAACGGGCAAGAGATAGTGACAGATCAGTGAATGCAGAGATTAACCGCTTGATTAGGCAAGCAAAGGAGCTGGAGAAGAAAACCGTACTTCCATAAACGAAAGAGGTATATCCAAATGAATGATTTATATGAAAAAAGAAGAACATTGAGTTCTGGCCTGTTAATGGAACGTTTTGGCGTTAAGACAGTAAGGACGCTCATTAACTGGACGAGAAGGGAGAAAAACCCATTACCTAAACCCATAAGAGGTGGAGCGGGTAGAGGGTTCCAGTACCAGTGGAGAGTGGTGGACATCGAAAGATGGGAATCAAGAGAAGCAATGGAGGCAGAGGCAGAACAGCAAGGCAAGGCGGCATAGGCCATAAACGAAAACGCCCCCACCCTTTCGGATGGAGGCATTCAAGGGCTGCAAGGTGTACCACCACCCAAACAGCCAATTTACTGAGAACTTAACGAGATCAACAGTATGTCAAATCATACCACTACGCCTCCAATGGGCAACATCCCCTTACCACTTGCGGTAGTCCGTCAATGGATGGACGCAAACGACGAGAACACACCAGCAGCCTGGGCTTATGTTGCCGGGTTGATTACTGGCGTTTTGCTCTACCGCAGAGACATCACCGAAGAGCTTGGCTTCCTGTTTGCTGTTGCCATCCAGCGCGGCAACATGGCAGGCCGGGAGGTGCAATCATGACCCACCAACCGCTCTTCAGCGAAGCCGAACAACGCGAAAAAACTTCTGTTACCGAAACGGACATGAACCCCATAAGCGAGTTATGGGGGCGCATTGACTGGCGAGTTATTTTCATTATGGCAGTTATGGCGACCGTGACGGCTTTTATTGTGTTTGCCGGATTCAAGCTATGGGCAATCTGGGACAAATACCCCTTTGCTGTTTTCCTCTCGTTTCTGGACGTGCATACCCCGTTAATGCTGTTTAGCGGGGTATTTACCCTGATTTATATCCAGTATCGGGAAACAGAGGTTATTGCAATGGTTTCCCTATTTTCCACGATCCTGAATGCCCTTCTGGTCTGAGGTAATGGCAATGGAAAACAACACACTTGAATCGAAGAAACTTGAAATCCTGAAAGAGCAATTGGAAGTTCATCGCAAGCAGGATAAACGCGCTGGGATACTTTTGCATCTTGCCATGATTTTGACAGGCCTACTGTATTTCATGTTTGAAAAGCACCTGTTCTTGGGTGATGCAGTCACATGGGGCGCTTACTTTCAAGAATGGCATTCAGCGCTGGATTTTATGCTGATGTTCGGCATTGTCGTTATGAGTGCCGTATTTTTGGCATGGGTAAAGCACCACGCTTACTTGCACTTTGGTTTATATGGCTCGATTGGCCTTATTGTCTTTACCGTAATTGGTTTTGCCCTATTCGCTGAATTTTTCAGTTCATCAGCAAGTCAGGACACAAAAAGCCGTGTATTGCTTGCCAATGATCCAGCGTATCAGGCAACCATTGCACCAGTCACCCCAATAACACCAGGAATAAGCAGTAATGCCGCAGTAATTGCCATGGCGGAACAAAGCTATGCGCGGTGTCAGGCGAATCTGGGCAAGCCGGGGTATAAACACTGTGACGGCGATAAGGCCTTAATGGATAGCCTGAAAGCTTCAGAGGCTGAAAGCCTGAAGGCATCCAAAGAGATTGCTGTTCAGTCGAGTATTGCCACGGAAAAGCTACGCAATGAGCGGCAAGATAAGCTTAAGGCGGACAGTTACAACGCGGTCATCGTTTCGATTGCCCGTTTCTTGGGTGGAGTTACCGGAACGCCTTATACAGACAATATCAAAACTGCCATTGTCCTAACCATGCTTATCGTGGCTGTCGCCTTTGAAATCCTTCACCACTTTTTGAGCCATGCAAAAGAACGTGCTCAAAATGCGGTATATGGCCTTGAATTGGAATTGGCAAAGCAAGGTGGAGCCACCACCCTACCTGAAAAGCCTGAAAGCGTTATTCCGCAAAACGATGGGGATGATTTTCAGGGGACACGGGTTGGGTTTAGCGCCCCCATCGGCAGCGTTAATGCGGCGACAGTGCATTACTCCCCTTCCCTGCCATCGCAGCCGTTATTCAAATACCAGCAGAGGCAGGAGCCAGAAAGCAAATGGCATGGGCTGGGGTTTATCGGGTTCGTTGATCCAAGCCAACCCCAAAAGCCATCCGCACCAGACCGGAGAAAGCCGGTATTGGGGACGGCGGAGGAACAGCCTGCCCTGCCTGATTTTGGCAATTTCCGGGCGCGGGGCGGTGGCTGGGCTGCCCCTGAACTGGTGGAGCCTGAAACCCTTAGCAAACCCTTAGCTAAGGGTCATGGCGACCACCCCACCGAAACCCTCAGCAAACCCTTAGCTAAGGGTGAAAGTGGTTTGTATGGCGATTGGGTGGCGGCTGTTGGGGCTGGTGAGTGCAAGCCATCTGTCGAGCCTACATGGTTGTGGATACAAAAGCGCATCAGCAACAAGGAAACCGGCAGCCGTACCAATGACCGCACCAGGATCAGCAACATGCAAAAGGCATTCTTTGCCCGTGCCATGAAAGAGGGCTTGATGCAGGAAAACCCCAACTACCGCAACGGCGGCAAAAAATACATCTGGATCGGAGGTTGAACCATGAGCGCAACAAACACGGCGGACAACACCCAAACCATTTATTACTGGCTGGACGGATATTGGGTAACAGACGGCGAAGAGGCGGAATTGATGGACAGTATCAACGCCTTCGGCAGCATCCATCAGCGGCTTGAATTGCCATTGGGTGCGGATGTTGATGTGGAGGTGGGGAAGGCCTTGATGCACTGAAATCGGTGGCAGGGCAGGGCGAAAGCCTTGCCCATAATTGTGCAAAATACAGTCATGTGAATATAAGACAATGATTGTAAATGGGTTTTTCGTAGTGTTCAAAAATGGAAAGTGAGCAAAAACCGAACAAACCAAGGCGCTACCATGTACACCTCTACACAAAAAGGTGAGAAAGAATGAATCAGAAATCAGAAATCGTTGTTGGATACAGAGGCTTGTACAACAAAATCGGCCTGTCCAAGTGGACAGCTATCCGCCTGATTAAATCAGGACAACTGCCAGCGCCAATCAAAATTTCAACCAAACGGATAGGGTGGCGGGAGACAGTGCTGGACGAGTGGCTAAATAATGGCGGGGTGAAAAAATGATTCAGCAACAAGAAGCGAATAGGGCGCTACCCGAAAAGCGAATAAGCCCCACCGACAGCAAATCAAATGGGGCACATAAACGCGGACAAGGTAATTATACCACCCACGACAAAAAAAATCAGCATCTTACTTACTCGGTTGTCAGTTTGGCGGCTCGCGCCAACTGGGAATACATACACCGCGCATTGGGCATCCAGCTTGCGAGTGCCAGCCACCGCAGGCACACACCTTGTCCTGGCTGTGGTGGTACGGATCGGTTTAGGATTTTGCCCGATTACGCAAACACAGGCCGGTGGTTTTGTGGCGGTGGCGGGGATAATCAATCGGGGGATGGTTTTTCGCTGCTTTCGCATGTATTTGGCTGGACATCGCGCGAATCATTACATGCTGTTGCCGATTTACTTGGTTTGACAGCAGCCGACGAAAATGAATTAAACGCAATCCGAAAAAAAGCCGAAGCGCAAGCGGAACAAATGCGCTTGGATGCAATTGCGCGTGACGAACAGGCAAGGCGCGATAACAATATGCTTGGCGTTATTACTCAGCTGGAGGATGCAATTAACGAACGTCGCCGTGACCAAAGGACGGTTAATCGCATTGGCGGGATGAAAATACTTAAGCCAACAGAATGGGAAATATACGCAATCCGGGAATTAATCAGTGAGGCGATGGAGTGCTATGGCGATTCGATTAACGGGGGTGTAAAAAATGCATAAAGATAACGAAAAGGTAATTAATGGTAGCCTCCCCCAAAACAAACTAGCCAGCGAGATAGCCGACATGATAATAGCTCGTGTGCGGTGGGATGATTCCACCCAACAATGGTTCGGCAAAAGCGGAAAAATATGGAAGCCAGTCAAGGATATTGCCGTGCAGAGGATAATAAAACAGGCCTTGGATCAGGCCAAAAGCAAGGACGGCTATTCTTTTTCATTTGTCTCAGGAGTGGAAAAATTCCTAAAGATTGAGTTACAGCTAGATGATGGCTTTGTCACCAGTCGTCATTTGCTGCCAATGATTAACGGCGTGCTGAATTTGAAAACAAAAACCCTTGAAGATTATGATAATCGCTTATTCAATTGGCAATTGCCTTATGAGTATTCACCGGGCAAAGGCTGCCCCACTGTGGAGCATTATCTTGATATGGCGACTGGGGGCGACAAATCCATGATTCGTTTTTTGCTGGCATGGATGTACGTTGTTTTAACCGGGCGTTACGATTTGCAGAAATATTTGGAAATTATTGGAAGTGGCGGAACGGGGAAAAGCACGTTTGTCGAGCTTTGTGCGCTTTTGGTTGGGGTGGAAAATAGGGTGGTGACGGATTTGAAGCGGCTAGAAGGGAGTAGATTTGAGTCGGCGAATCTAAAAGGCAAACGTCTGGCGGCTATTACCGACAGCAGCCAGCATAAAGGCGAAGTTTCGAACCTAAAAGCTATTGTTGGCAACGATCCTTTACCTTATGAAAAAAAGGGAATCCAAGCGGCTGATCCGTTTGTTTTCCAGGGCGTTGTGATGGTAGCAGCCAACGAGGCAATAAAATCATCCGACTACACTAGCGGGCTTAGTCGGCGAAAAATACCAATAGAATTTAATGCGATTGTGACGGAGGAGGACAAACAACGCTACCGGGGACAGGGTGGCATCCTAAACGCGATGACACCAGAAATGCCAGGGCTATTAAACATGCTGCTCGACATGGACGAGGGGGAGGTTGTCAACCTCATAAACAACCCACAGGGGGCGATGTTGCAACAAAAAATTGAGACAGAGCTGAAGACCAACCCAATTTTGGGCTGGCTGGATGATTGCGTCACACAATGCTCGCCAGACGACCGGGACGGCGGCATAGGCATGGCTAACGGGGATCCAAACACACATTTTTATCCTAGTTACCTACGGTGGTGCAGAAGTCAGGGGATGACCACTATATCCATGACTGCTTTTAGTGATCTCGTTTTAGACAACTGCAAAATGTACGGCATAAAGACGGCAAAACACAAAACTAACACGGGGATGGTATTGCTTGGCCTCCGGTTACGGGCAAATTTTGATGCGGATAAACCATTACTAATATCCTCTTTAGTTAATAAGAAAAGTGAAGGGTTAGGGATTAAAAGTGAAGGGTTAGTGAAGGGTGAAACCCGCAGTAGTGCAAAGTTTGCAGGGTGTGCAGGGTTTGAGTCATCCGTAAAATTCGCTGAGAAAATGGAGGTGGCGCTATGACCCAAATAAGCCAATTAATCAGCGATATTTCAGCGACAGGCGCAAGGTTTGTTATTCGTGAGGATGGGGTAGGGCTAGATCGGCCTATATCTGCTGGCTTGCTCGTTTTGGCGCGGCAAAACAAGGCATCCATCCACAAAGAGCTTGCTCGACAGCGAGAGGCAACCAGACAGCGGGGCGAGAGGCGATTGCAGGCAGCGGCACAAGGCTTACCCATCAACCCTGTAGAGCTGCTTTCTTTTTACGAGGGGGACATCATGGCAATAGGGGCAGGGGAGGTGTCCGACGAGGCGCTTGCAGCCAGCGTGCGGTGTTATGCGATGCATCATGTTTGGCACGCCCCCAAGGAGCCTGACAACCGCGTTAGGTGTAGCGAGTGCAAACAAGACAGATGCCAATATCCGTTAGCCTACGGGCGGCATGGGAGCGATCAGCCTAGATGGTGCGGCAATTACACCCCACGGGGGGCAAAATAATGGAAAAAAGGAAAATTTTACTGACTCTCGAACGCTGGGCAGAACTACGCTACCCGGACGATACACCATCGATCAACACGCTTCGCAGGTGGTGCAGGGAAGGGCGGATACAGCCGCAACCCGTCAAGCACGGTAAGCTCTACCGTGTCGTGGAGGATGCACAATACTTTGATCCATTCACGGGGGTGTTGGCATGAAAAAGCGTAGACCACACGGGCTGCACTTATCTGTAGGGAAGAATGGAAAAACCTACTATTCCTGCCTGCATCCTGTGACCGGCAAACGGCACGGCTTAGGTGCTAATTATGCGACAGCGTGCAAGGTACTCTTCCGGCTTCAAGCGGAACACCGGAGTGACAGCGAACGGGAAATCTGGAACCGCATTCAAGGGGCTGGCAAGACATTTGCCACCTTTATTGAGTCGAAGTTCAGGCCTGCCATGCTCCAATCCGGCCTTAAGCCCAACACACTGAAAAGCCGTAATTACATCCTGGATCATGTCCTGATACCCCGCTTTGGCGACTGGCAACTTAAGGAAGTTGAGGTTAAGGCCATCAGTGATTTGCTGGATGACTATGTGAGTCGTGGCAAGGCGCGTATGGGGCAAAGCATACGAACCTTGCTGATTGACATCTTCGCGGAAGCGATACCTTCAGGCTGGATTGATCCTGGCTACAACCCGGCAAGGCTAACCAAGAACCCCAAATACCGGATACAACGCGCCAGACTGACACTGGCTCAGTTCAAGTTGATTTATGAACAGGCTTCTGAGGGGTGGGAGAGACACATGCTGGAGCTGGCGATACTCACCAGTCACGCGGGTGCAACTGAGCTTTCGGCAATGCGAAAACCGAAGGACGGGTATTTATGGATAGAGCGCACCAAAACTGGCGAAAAGGTGAAAATCCCCCTGGGGCTTACTTTGCATTCATTGGGCTGGAATCTGGGGGACACCGTTAAAAAATGCATGTCCACAAGTGTCCTGTCGCCTTACCTTCTCCACCATACGAAAGACAAGGGGTGTGCCAAGCGAGGCCAAAAACTGACACCTGCATTGCTCACCAACACCTTTGCGGCGCTGGCAAGGAAGGCCGGGATAGATTGGGGCGACAAGGAACCGGCAACGCTCTATGAAATTCGCAGCTTATCGGAACGTCAATTTTCAAGCGAGGGCATAAACACGCAAATCTTGCTGGCACACAAGAGTGCAAAGTCTACCGCAGGCTATCACGATTCGCGGGGGGATGACTGGCAGGAATTACCGCTACCACCCACCAAGAAATGACTTACAAAAAATTTATAAATAACTTACAAACGGTTTTTATCATGTTGATATTTAAGGATTATTTTCTTCGCGCAATTGCAAATCCCACATTTGCTTATAAATCCCGCCTTGTGCCAATAGCTCCAGATGTGTCCCTTGTTCAACTACCCGTCCCTGATCCATGACCAATATTTGATCCGCATCGACGATGGTGGACAGGCGGTGGGCAATCATCAGTGTCGTATGTTTGCCCGCCACTTCATTCAAGGTTTGCTGAATGGCTTGTTCAGTTGCACTGTCCAATGAGGAAGTGGCCTCATCAAAGATCAGGATAGGTGGTTGCTTGAGGATAGCGCGTGCAATCGCCACCCGCTGTTTCTCGCCGCCGGATAGTTTCAGCCCACGCTCGCCAACGACGGTATTCCATTGTTCTGGCAGGCTATTGATGAAGCGGTGGATATGCGCCATATCAGCCGCTTGCTCAAGCTGGGTCTGGTCTGCTTGTGGGTTGCCATATTGCAGGTTATAGCGGATGCTGTTGTTGAAGAGGACGGTATCTTGCGGGACGATGCCAATCGCACAGCGTAGGCTATGCTGGGTGACTTGGCGGATGTCTTGGCCATCGACGAGAATCCGGCCTGCGCTGACATCATAAAAGCGGTAAAGCAGCCGTGAAAGGGTCGATTTGCCTGCCCCACTGTGTCCAACCACCGCTACCGTTGCCCCCGCCGGGACAGTAAAGGAAACTTCATGCAGGATGGGGCGTTCTGGCTGGTAGGCAAAGCTTACCTTCTCAAAACGGATTTCACCCTTGGGGGTTTCCAGCGGGTGGGCATCTGCCGCATCCTTGATTTCAGGCTCGGTTTCCAACAGGCGGAATACCATGTCCATGTCTGCGAGGGTGTATTTGAGCTGGCGGTACATCACCCCCAATGAACCGAGAGGGATAAACAACTGGAGCATGAAGGCATTCACCATCACCAGGTCGCCAAGGCTCATGCTGCCGTGTACCACCCCATGGGTGGCAAGGAACATGATGAGGGTTACACCGATGGCAATGATCGCTCCTTGCCCGAAGTTGAGGATGGACATGGAGGTCTGGCTTTTGACAGCCACATCTTCCCAGCGGGTCAGGGTGTTGTCGAAGCGTTCAATTTCCAGTTTTTCATTATTGAAGTATTTGACTGTTTCGTAGTTGATCAGGCTGTCGATGGACTGGTTGCTGGATTGGGAGTCGAGCCGGTTCATTTCATGGCGGTGCTCCATGCGCCATTCAGTGATCTTGATGGTGAAAACCACATACACCAGCACGGTGGCAAAGGTGACGACCGTAAACGCAAGGCTGTAGTTACCCAGCATAATCACGGCAACCAGCGTGAACTCAACCGCAATCGGTACAAGGCTAAACACCATGTAGTTCATGAGTGTGCTGATTGAGGCGGTTCCCCGTTCAATATCGCGGGCAATCCCGCCGGTTTTGCGCTCAAGATGGAAACGCAAGGACAGCTTATGCAGATGCTCCAACACCCGTACTGACACTTTACGGATGGCATGATAACGAACCCGTGCAAAGATGGTATCGCGCAGCTCATTGAACAAGGCTGCTGCCAAGCGTAGCGCCCCGTACCCCAGCAGCAAGATGACAGGCAAGGCTAATGCCTGTTGTGGCTTGCCTTCCAGCGCATCAACAATCGACTTCAGCATCACGGGGATGCCAACATTGGCGACTTTCGCCAGTACCAAACACGCCAGGGCAAGGAAAACCCGTCCACGGAAGTCAAGCAGGAAGGGCAGCATCGATTTGATGTTATGCCAATCGCGCCGGTTGGTATGGGCAGGCTCGGTACGGGGGGAGGGCATCGATGGGTGCATGGCAGGCATCAGGTAGTTGGAGATGGGCTTATGGTACGTGAGCATGCGCCCGGTGTCACAAACCCATCATTCGGGTCAGTCGCATATTCGTAACGATTTGATGAAAAAATATTCATTCCATGTTCAGTGTCAACATGCTATGAGTGATGGGTTAATCATCAAAATAACGCTTCCGCTGTTTTCCACTAATTTTTATTGCGGATCTAGATCACTATCATGAGTTTTGCACCGCTGACTTGGCGGTGTTTTTTTATGGGTAAAAACAACCCGACCCTTGATGGTCGGGCTGCGACTCCTAGCGGTTTTGTTGTTATGTCCCATTTCTTGGTGGTGGGCGAAATTTACACAACTTAGATGAACAAAATATGAACGCAATGAAGTTTTCATGCAGGCTCCTGTGTTTACCCCTGCTTATGGCATAATGCCATTTTTCACCACATGCCCCCGACAGGGTGTAGAGAGACGTAATGAAAGAACGGATTCAGAAGCTGCTGGCACAGGCTGGTTACGGTTCGCGCCGTGAAATTGAGCGCTGGATTGAGTCAGGCGAAATTCTGGTTAATAATCAAGTCGCTGAATTGGGGCAACAGATCAGTGCAACCGATAAGGTCGTGTTGCGTGGCAAGCTCCTGCATCTGGAGTCACGTTTGCGTGCTACCCCTAAAGTCCTGCTTTACCATAAAAAGGCCGGGGAAGTCTGTACCCGTAATGACCCGGAAGGCCGCCCGACGGTGTTTGATAATTTGCCCCATTTACGGCAAGGGCGTTGGGTCATGATTGGGCGGCTCGATGTCAACACCGATGGCCTGTTGCTGTTCACGACCGATGGTGAGCTTGCCAATCGCCTGATGCACCCCTCTTCCGAAGTTGAGCGCGAGTATGCATCCCGTGTACTGGGCGAGGTGGATGCTGAGATGTTGCATCGCCTGCAATCGGGGGTTGAGCTGGAAGATGGCCCAGCCCATTTCTTGCGTATCCATGACGCGGGGGGCGAAGGGGCAAACCATTGGTATCATGTGGTGCTGGCAGAAGGCCGCAACCGGGAAGTACGCCGTTTGTGGGAATCCCAGGGGGTGCGGATCAGCCGCCTGATTCGGGTGCGCTACGGCAATATCAGTTTGCCACGCTACCTGCGTAGTGGCTACCACGAGGAGCTGGAAGTCCGGGCTATCCGTAAGCTGTACGAGTCAGTCGGCCTGACCTTTGATGACGGCTCTCTGGAGGAGCATCAGGGTAGCGGTGGGGCTGTGCGTCCCGTGCATGCCCGCCCGGTTCGTCCAGCCACCCGTGGCGGGCATAGCGATGCAGCAAGACCTGCCCGTCCGGCAGCCCCTTATGCTGCCAATAACCGTACTAAGCCCTCTGCCCGCCCTGGCAATAATCGCCCGCGTCCCGGTGCAGGTGGCAAGCGCTCCGTTTAAATCGGGATTCGTTACAGTTGTTGCATTTGGCAGGATTTAATGGCAGCTGATCAGGTTATTGCTGTAGAAATCAGGTCGTAAACGGGAAGCTAATGGGATGCCACTTGTGAAGGAGGGCTTCCCATGCGCTTGTTATTGCTGTGTTTGTTTGCCGGTTTGTCGGTTGGTGCTTTACCTGTTTCCCATGCTGATGTATTACCCCCCCATGTCCAGTTAAACCTGTCCCAACAGATTGATCATGCCTGTGATGGTATTCCAGACCCGGAAGATGGCAGTATTCCCGGTGACTGTATCCTATACCGGATTGAAGTGATTAATACCGGTCAAGACATTGCCTACCAAGTGAATGTAAAGTCACGGATTCCTGAGCATACCATCCTGAAAAGACCATTAGAGCGTCTTGATGGTCAGGAAGAGGTGGTTGATACCTTGATTGAACAAAACGGAGGCGGTGTCCGTTTTATTAAAACCTTGTTGCGTGAATTGCCACCCGGCGAAGAACACCGGGTTGTGCTGGAGTATGCGGTCCAAATACTGTAAGGGGCGTTGCTGTTGCTGCTTATTGAATCAAGCCCGCCAGCAAGGTTTGGTGGTGCTGGATTTGTCTGTTCAGGCGCAAGCGGCCTGCCCGGAAAATGGCGGTCAGTTCGGCTAAGGCATCTTCAAAGTCATCATTAATGATCAGGTAATCGTATTCAGGGTAATGTGACATCTCGCTGCGGGCATCACGCATGCGGCGCTGGATAATTTCCTCGCTGTCTTGCTGGCGTTTGCGCAAGCGTTCTTCCAGTGCGGCTTGACTGGGGGGGAGGATAAAGATGCTGATGACATCGGTGGCACGCTCACGGACTTGCTGTGCGCCCTGCCAATCAATTTCGAGGATGACATCTTTGCCTTCTGCCAGCAGTGCATCCACTGCTGTTCGGGATGTTCCGTAATAATTATCAAATACTTGGGCATATTCGAGGAAATTACCTGCCGCCACTTCCTGCCGAAAGGTTTCGGTCGTGACAAAATGGTAATGCCAGCCATTTTTTTCACCGGGTCGGGGCGCTCGTGTCGTATGGGAAACCGAAACGGTGACATGCGGCAATTGTCCGCGTAGGGTATTCAGTAAGCTGGTTTTCCCTGCGCCTGATGGGGCTGAGACGATGTAAAGTTGTCCTTGTTTCATGCTCTTGGCTCATGGATTGGGCATGTCATCTGAAAATCCTTCCGGGGGCTACAAATGGTGGTAAATTGGTGAATATGCGAGTATAGAAGTTGAGGGAATGGCATTATAGTGGAAAATGGCAGGATGCACGAGTCTATAGCGAGGTAGCACTGAGATGATCCAGGTAATAAACGTACCAGCATTTTCTGATAACTACATTTGGTTGATTACCAATGAAGAGCGGAAGTTTGCTGCAATTGTTGACCCCGGTGATGCACAGCCGGTAATTGATGAATTGACCCGCCGCAATATGCAGCCCGTGGCGCTGCTGATTACCCACCACCACAATGACCATGTGGGCGGTATCGGCAAGCTTTGCGAGGCGTATCCCGGTTTGGTCGTCTATGGCCCAGCCAATGAAACGATTCCCCACATTACCCACCCGTTACACGAGGCAGACGAGGTTATCCTTGAACCCTTGGGCTTGAGTTTTGGCGTACTGGAGATCCCAGGGCATACCGCTGGGCATATTGCCTATTATGGCGAAGACAGCTTGTTCTGTGGCGACACCATTTTTGGCAATGGGTGTGGGCGCGTGTTTGACGGCAGCCTTGAGGACTTGCATGCCTCCTTGCAACGCTTGGCGGCGTTGCCTGCGGAGACGCTGGTGTACTGTGCCCATGAATACACGCTCGACAATATCGGTTTTGCCAAATGGGTAGAACCGGGCAATTCCGATCTGGATGACCGTCAGGAGGAGTGCTGGGAGTTGCTGGACTCTGGAAGGGCAACCGTGCCGTTTACCCTGGTCAATGAGTTTCAGAGCAATCCTTTCTTGCGTACCCATATCCCGGAAGTGATTGCCAAGGCTGAAGAGGTGGCGGGGCGTGAGTTGAGCACCCAGGCAGAGGTCTTTGCCGTGCTGCGCATCTGGAAAGACACGGAATATGATTGAGTCTGGCAGTATTCGCCCCCCCCGGCAATGGCTCATATTCAGCACACTGGATGATGTGTTGTTGGATGGTCAAGGGCGTGATGCGTATGAGTTGCAGGCTGTCTTTGCTGCTCTGCATTTTCATGGTGTGCCGGTCATTTTCAATAGCAGCAAAACCCCGCGTGAATTGACGCAAGTGGCGGATGCCTTGCATCTGGATGTGCCCCGTATTGCCGAAGATGGCAGTGTCATTACCTATCCGCGTGAGTTGCGGGTGCGTTTTCTGGGGATGGATTACGAGCGTATTTGTGACATCCTCAATAACTTGCGCAGTACGCATGGCTACCGCTTCAAGGGTTTTCATGACTGGACGGTTGAAGAAATCGCTTTTCATACCGGCTTGAAGCTGGAGACGGCGCGGGTTGCCCGGCAACGCAAAGGCAGTGAGCCGCTGCTCTGGGAGGATACCCCGGAACGGCTGGAGAGTTTCCGCCAGCAGTTGGCAACGTTTGAGTTGGAGCTGAAGCGGTGCGAACATTTCTGGCGTGTCACTGGGCGCACCGGCAAGGCGCATGCCTTACGTGATTTGCATCAGGAGTATACCCGGCTGTGGGGTTATGCGCCCTGCATCATTGCCTTGGGTGAATACACTGAAGACCAGTCGATGCTGGCGGCTGCCGATATTGCCGTGATTGTACGCAATAACGGCAACCCTGGGTTTGATGCTTCTGCCCTCAAGGCGGCTGGGGTACAGCATGTGATCCATACCCAAGCACCGGGGGCGGCTGGCTGGAGTGAGGCCATTACGCAGTTGCTTGCCATGTCAGGGCAACCGCTGGATTTTTCCTATTCTGCTCAAAGGCCGAACAAGCGCTCCCGGTAAAACTTCAATTCCTCAATCGAGTCGTGGATGTCATCCATGGCCAAATGGCGTGACTCTTTATTGAGTTGCTCAACCAAACCCGGCTTCCAGCGTTTGGCCAGCTCTTTCAGGGTGCTGACATCCAGATTACGGTAGTGGAAGAATTTTTCCAGTTCGGGCATCAGGCGGGCAAGAAAGCGCCGGTC
Source organism: uncultured Thiothrix sp. (assembly GCA_964293005.1). Taxonomy (GTDB): domain Bacteria; phylum Pseudomonadota; class Gammaproteobacteria; order Thiotrichales; family Thiotrichaceae; genus Thiolinea. The sequence continues at coordinate 234,942 of CAXYXW010000003.1, read as the reverse complement.
TTGGCAGATGCTATTGCCACACATCGGTGACGCACCTGCCGGGACATGTTGGCGCAGGAATTCCAGGGTAGCCAACTCAGCCTGACGTTCTGTCCAGGTGCTGTCCTGGACGCGCCGGATAAGCCCGGAGCCGCCGTGTTGTTTTTGGTTCCAGTCGTCCATTTGCGCCATTCTGGTCGCTGATTGGTGGATGGCAATCACGGGGCCTTCAGCGACGATATTCAAGTCTTTGTCTGTGACCACGGTGGCAATTTCAATGATGAGGTCGTTGAACGTATCCAGACCGGTCATTTCCAAGTCGATCCAGATGAGGTTTTCGTGATGGGCTGTCATGCTTGTTATACTCTTGATACTTGAAAGGTAGAATAAAGCGCAGATGTTTATCCGGGTCAAGCGTTGGATCAACCCGTTTTATTCAACATTGTATTCAAATGAAAATAGATTGGCAGAGTGAGTATGCACACATTTACCCTTATTTTCCTCCTGTTCCTGTTTGCGGCGACAGTTGTCCAGTTGTGGTTGTCCTTACGACAGAAGCAATCGGTCAGTACCCACCGCCCTGCGGTTCCTGCGGCGTTCGCGGGTAAGATCACCCTGGCGGAACACCAGAAGGCTGCGGATTACACCTTGGCAAAAGGCCAGTTCGGGCGTGTTGAGCTGTTGTTCGGTTTGCTGGTGTTGCTGGCCTGGACACTGGGCGGGGGGCTGGAATGGCTGGATCAGGTTTGGCGTAGTCTTGGTTGGGGAGCCTTGTGGACGGGGGCGGCAGTCATTCTTAGCATGACCCTGATTTCAGGGCTGGTGGATTTGCCTGCCTCCTTGTACCGGACATTTGTGCTGGAGGAGCGGTTTGGTTTCAACAAGACAACCTTGCGGGTGTTTGTGGTGGATATGCTCAAAGGAGCGGCCTTGGGGGTGGTGATTGGCGTGCCGCTGATCCTGTTTGTCCTGTGGTTGATGGAGTCAGCCGGAGGTGCTTGGTGGGTCTATGCCTGGGTGGGGCTGACAGCCTTTTCCCTGTTGTTGACCTGGGCATACCCGAAGTTTATTGCCCCCTTGTTCAATAAGTTTGAGCCATTGGCAGAGGGCGAAGTCGCTGACCGTATCCGTGCTTTGCTGGCGCGTACTGGTTTTAATAGCAATGGTGTTTTTGTGATGGATGGCTCGCGCCGTTCCGCTCACGGTAATGCGTATTTCACCGGATTTGGCAAAAACAAGCGGATTGTGTTTTTTGATACCTTGCTCAAGCATTTGACTCCGGCACAAATTGAGGCGGTCTTGGCGCATGAGCTGGGGCATTTCAAACGCAAACACATTGTCAAAGGCATGGTGTTGTCCATCAGCATGACTTTTATCGGATTTGCTGTCTTGGCATGGTTGATGCAGCAGCCCTGGTTTTACACCGCGCTAGGGGTGTCGCAGCCCTCTACCTATATGGCCTTGATCCTGTTTATGGTGGTTAGCCCAGTGTTTACCTTTTTCATCAGCCCGATTTTGGCGCGGTTATCACGCAAGCACGAGTTTGAGGCGGATGAGTTTGCCGCAGACCAATCCAGTGCCAGGGAACTGATTGCCGCCCTTGTGGGTCTTTATAGGGAAAATGCGAATACCTTGACACCTGATCCTTTGTATTCGGCATTTTATGATTCTCATCCACCGGCTGCGATTCGGATCGCCCACCTACAAAAACAGAGTTGAACGAGGATAGCCATGAAACCCATCTTTTTGCTTGTTGTCAGTTTGCTTGCTGGAGCCTCAGTCCATGCAGAGCCTGCTGACCCCATAAACGGCAAGAAACTCTTTGAAGAGTCCCGCTGTATGGGCTGCCATACGGCTGATTCTTTTACCAAACCTGACCGCAAGGTTAAAAATCTGGCGGCACTGGAAAGCCAAGTCAGGCGTTGCGATGCCAACCTCAGCACCAACTGGTTTGATGACCAGATCATGGACGTTGTTACCTTTCTCAACCAGTCGTATTACAAATTCCCGCCGCCCAATGCCAGCAATGGCAATAAAGACCCTGAGAATAAAACAGAATAGTTCGCTTCCTGCGTGTTTTCCGTCACAATACCCAACATGATGGAAAATGAAGTTGGACGGGTCATTACCCGCTATGGCGCTGAACTGATTCTGGAGACTGCAACGGGCGGACATGTCCGTTGCACTACCCGCCGCAAGTTGGAGCATGTGGCCTGCGGGGATTATGTGCGCTGGCAACTTGAAGCGCAGGGCAATGCCAGTGTGCTGGAAATCCTTCCCCGGCGTAATGTGTTGGAGCGCCCTGATTTTCGTGGGCGGCTACGGGCAGTAGCTGTCAATATTGATATTTTGCTGGTCGTGGGGAGCTGGCGGCCTGCCCCCAATTGGGAAATGCTTGACCGTTATCTGGTGGCAGCCCATTTGCTCCCGGCTGAAGTGCTGATTGTCCTGAATAAAGCTGACCTTCGTCCAAGCTATATGGATGCGGAGAGCGAAGCCTGTTTGCAGGAATACCATCAGGTCGGTTATAACGTCATCCATACCCAGGCCAATGAAGGCCAAGGCATGGAGGCCATCCGTGTTGCCATTCAGGGCAAGACGGCGATTTTTGCCGGGCAGTCCGGGGTCGGCAAATCCTCGCTGATTGAGCAGTTGGCTCCTGAGCAGGACATCCGTATTGGTGCAATCGGCGAGACGGGTGAAGGGCGGCATACTACGACCGTATCGGCCTTGTACCATTTGCCAGGGCAAGCCAGCCTGATCGACTCCCCTGGGGTGCGGGATTTCCCTTTACCCAAGTTGGTTGTGGCAGAATTGCAGGCAGGCTACCCAGAGTTCAGGGCTTGGGCGGGGGAATGCAAGTTTAATAACTGTTCCCATCACCATGAACCGGGGTGTGCCATCAAGGCCGCCGTGGCAGCAGGGACTGTGCCGCCGCGCCGTTATCAGCGTTACCTGACCCTGCTGAAAAGCCAAAGCAACAATTAATCCAAGGCAGTCATACGGTTTGAATGGGCAAATGCAATCATGGATTTGGATAGGATCAAGGCCAGTTGTCTGGCTGCCGTTTTTTTATTTCTCCCCTTAACTGTCAACGCTGCAAGCCAGGTCGAGCAGCAGCGCGAGTGGTTCCGCCAAGCCTATGCCCAGGTACAGGCAGGCAATTTTGAAGCCGTTAAGCCACTGATGGCAGACTTGCGTTCCTATCCGCTCTATCCGTGGTTGGAGTATGCGTTTTTATCCCAGAGTGTGGATAGTGCTGCTGATGAGGCATTGCGTACATTCGTTGACAGCTATCCGAACTCGGTGATGAGTGACGGCATTTATGCACGTTGGGCAAAGCGTTTGGCTGAAACCCGCGATTGGTCTGCCCTTGTGCAATACATTCCAGAAAACGTCCAGCCGCTGGTGGTGCAATGCTATCGGGCAGAAGCGCTGTTGGTAGGTGGGCAACGTGCTCAAGGTTTGGAACAGGGCAAGGCCATTTGGCAGAAGGCTAAAAAAGAATTGCCATCCGATTGTGATGGGCTAATTGCTGGCTTGCAGGCGAATCATGCCTTGTCAAATGAAGACTATTGGCAGCGCATCCGCGCCCTGATTGCCAATAACCATGTCAGTGCTGCCCGTAGCCTGGTCGCTTATTTGCCAGAGCCAGATGGCAAGCTGGTAGAACTCTGGGCTGACCTGCGTGCTTCCCCTGCAAAAAAACTACCTGATGCCTTGGCCTTGCCCGAGTCTGCCCGTTTGCGCGAGATTATTGTCGATGGCATCAAACGGGTGGCGGATGACAAATTGCAGGCTGCCCTGCCATGGTGGGAGACTGCCCAAAAGACGTTTACCTTTACCCCGGCGGAAAAGGGTGAGGTGGAAAGCAGGTTTGGCATGTGGGAGGCATGGAAGCAGGATCCCGCCGGTTTTAAGCGCCTGAATGCAATTCCGCCGGAATACCGCACGGTGGAAGGCAATATCTGGCTGGCGCGGATGGCGATGCGTCAGGGTCAGTGGCAGGCTTTGCTGGAGGCGGCAACGGCCTTGGGGCAGGCCGAAGGTGCTGAGGCGGAGGATGAGCGCGATACGTGGAAGTATTGGCAAGCACGGGCGCTGGAGGCATTGGGGAAACAGACTGAAGCCCGTTCAGCCTATAACAGCTTGGCGGTCAATGCGACCTTCTATGGTTTTCTGGCGGCTGACCAGTTGGGGCAGCGGTATCATCTGGATAAGCCTGCCCCTGACCGTAGCCAGCGCACGCAAGGTTTACAAAAGTTGGCTGTGTTGCGGCGCTGGCAAGAGTGGATGGCGTTGGGGGATCGTAGCCAAGCCCGCAAGGAGTGGTTCCGGGCTTTGCAGGATATGGACAAAGAAGGGGTTCTGGCGGCTGCTGAGCTGGCGATGGGGCAAGGTGATGCCAATTTGGCGATCTGGACTGTCTCGCGTACCAAGGACTGGAATAGCGTCGATGTGCGTTTTCCCTTGATGTATGAACAAATTGTAATGGAACAGGCACGCTCCCAAGGTATACGACCTGAGTGGATTCTGGGTATTATGCGTCGTGAGAGTGCGTTTGATGCGGGAGCAGAGTCGAGTGCCAAAGCCTTGGGGTTGATGCAACTGATGCCCGCTACCGCCCGTGATGTGGGTCGGCAGTTGGGGATGCAGGTTTCAGCCAAAGAGGACATCTTGCAACCCGCGACCAATGTACAACTGGGCAGTGCTTATTTGCGTGATATGCTGCGCCGTTTTTCCGGGAATTATGCACAGGCTACGGCGGCTTATAACGCGGGGCCTGGGCGCATCCCCAAATGGGCTCCTGACCAGACCTTGCAGGCTGACCAATGGGTGGAAAGCATCCCGTTTGAAGAAACCCGCAAGTATGTACGCGCTGTCATGGCTTACACTACGGTGTATGACCATAAATTGAACCAAGGCAACAGTACGCCGTTGTCGTTGCGTTTGCAGCCGATCAACCCAAAATAATGTGAAGTGCCAGGAGAGCCTGTTCTGCGATGAAGCAGCGACCGTATCACCAACAAGGTGTCGCCATGCTGACTGCGATGTTGATCGTGGCGCTGGCGGTTGTCGTGGTGACTTCGATCTTTGTGCAGCAGCGCTACAGCATCCGCCTGAACCATAATATCCAGGATATGGAGCAGGCTTACCAGTATGCCTATGCCGCTGAGAAGATGGCGGGGGCATGGTTGGAAAAGGATCAGAAAGAAACCACGGATGGCAAATACGACTCCTTGCATGACTTGTGGGCGCAAAAGCTGGAACCGTTTGAAATTGATGATGATAACGGGCAGGCGATTGGCGAATTGCAGACCCACATTGAGGATATGCAGGCATTTTTCAATGTGAACAACGTTTACAATGCCAAGGATAAAAAGCCACGCGAGTCAATGATGAAGGTTTTCCAGCAGGTTTTGCAGGATGCCGCCGTGCCGGTCAGTTATGCCCATAGTGTGCTGGACTGGATTGACCCGGATGACCTGATGTCTGATGCCGATAGTGCGGAATCTGATTACTACTTGTCAGAAGATCCGGCTTACCGTGCCGGGAATGCTTTTTTGGTTGACCCCAGTGAGTTGCGTTTGATCAAGATGGGCAGCATTTCCGACCCAAAGGAGAAGCAACCCTTGTTGGATGCATTATTGCCGCTGGTCGCAACCTTGCCAACACCGACGGCACTGAATGTCAATACGGCCACCCCGGAAACCTTGGCAGCCATTGGTTTAAGCAGCCAGCAGGTGAGTGCCTTGATGGATTTGCGTAAGGCGGGGCCGATCAAGGATAAGACGGGCTTCACGAGTGTGGTACAAGGTGTGCCCGCAGAAGTCACTGCGTTGTTGGGAGTTAGCTCCAATTATTTCCGCTTGAGTGGACAGGTCAAGTTGGGTAAAAGTCGGCTTTTTCTGAACAGTGTGCTATTTCGCTCACCCGAGGGGAAGGTTCATGTCATAATGCGGCAATTTACCCGCAGCCCGAAACCGGCAGAACCTGAGAAAACCGGTTAATGGACAAACACCAGCCTGGATTAGATAACTAACTGAATATCATGCTGATTATTCGATTACAAACACCGGAAGACCAGGACTTTTCCTATACCCAGTTGGGTAGCAATGCCATTTCCAGCGAATGGGTGCATGGCAATTGGGAGCAGGCCGTCAAACTGGCAGGGGGACAACCCGTTACCCTGCTGATCCCGACCTTGGATGTGTTATTAACCCGCACCATCCTCGTCACCAGCAATAGCCGCCAGTTGCGGCAGGCTTTGCCGTATGCGCTGGAGGAAAGTCTGGTCGGGGAACTGGAAGATCAGCACTTTGTCTGGCAGACGGGTGGCTCCGACATGCTGGACGTGGCGGTGATTGATCGTGAGCGGTTGAAACAGTGGATGGCGGTATTACGCCAATACAAGCTGCGTGCCAAGGCCATCCTGCCGGATGTGTTTGCCTTGCCGTGGTCAGATAATATGCCAACCCTGTGGCAACGTGACGGGCAAGCCTGGGTGCGTACCGGTGCATGCAGTGGCTTCAGTTGCCCGGCAGCCTCTATCCCCTGGCTGTTGGACAGCCTGTTTGATGAGGGTAATGAAACCCGTGCTGCCCATGTGTATAGCGATACGGCAGCGCCGTGGCAGGATAGTCTGAAGGCGATTGCTGACCGCCATCCGAATATGCTGTTGCAACGTAGCCTGCAAGATGGCATGGGCTTGAACCTGTTGTCTGGCTATCAGGATGACAGCATGTCCACCTTCACCCGCCACTGGAAGCGTTGGCGGGTTGCTGCGGCGCTGGCAGTGCTGACCGGCGGGATTGCGATTGGCATTGAGGGGATGGAAACGTGGCAGTTATCCCAGCAGTTGGCAGCCGCCCAGCAGCGTAACCTGCAATTCTTTAATGAGGTATTTCCTGCCATCAAAGATGTGACCTTGCAGGATGTCGGTTCGCGGGTCAAGTCTGAAATTAAGCGCATGGCAGGTGAGACAAAGCAAGCTGCTGGCAAAGCCAGTGTGTTGCCCCGCATGTCGATGGTGGCAAAGATTTTCCAGCAGGAAGGCGTGTTGAAAATTACTGAAATCCGTAGCCGTGAAGGTAAGTTGAGCATTGTGTTCGAGGCTCCTGATTTGCAGGTACTGGATCGCTTGGGGCAAGGGTTGACGGCTGCCCTAGGGCATGAGGTCGACATCAAGTCAACCCAGGCCAATAATGTGGTTCGCGGTGAGCTGACGCTGGAGGTGAGTTCATGAAGGCTTGGTTCCTCGCCCTTTCTGAGCGTGAGCGCTATTTGCTGGTGATTGGTGGGATTGTCCTGTTGGCGGTTGTGCTGTGGTTTTATGCTTGGACACCCTTGCTAAAATATAAGCAGCGTTTGCAGGAGGATGTGCAGGCTGCCGCTGAGGATTTGACCTCCCTGCAACAGGCACAGGCGCAAATTGCCAGTTTGCAGGCAGCGGCTGCCAGCCAGCAGCCGGTTGATACGACGACGGGCGTACAATTGCTGATTGCCCCCGTTTTGCAAAAATACCAATTGGATCAGGCCGGTGTATTGGTGCGCTCTGAAGCCAAAGGCAAAGATGGGGTCAATGTGAAGCTGGAAAATGCCCAATTTGACCAATTGGTCAATTTTCTGGGCGAACTTGAAACCCAATATGCCATTTATGTGACCAGTATGGCTTTGGTTCCCGCAGATGCACCCGGTTTGGCGGGTGTCCAATTGACGTTAGAGCGATGAAAAAACAATTACTTTGGGTATTGGCTGGTACAGGCAGCTTTTTGGTATCGTTGGCGGTGCTTGCACCCTTGCCCGTATTGGCACAGCAAGCTATCCGCCTGCTGCCCAACCTCCAACTGGCTGGGGTGAGTGGCACATTATGGGATGGGAAAATCCAGCGCGTAACCACGCCCCAAGTGCAGGTGGATGACCTGAGTTGGACATTTGCACCCCAAGGCTTGCTGGGTGGTTTGCTCGCAGCGGATGTGCAGGCGCAGGTGCAAACAGTACAAGTAAAAGGGCAATGCGGTGTGTCGATTACCACGCAGCTCCAGTGCCAACCGCTCCAGTTGGATTTGGAAGCCGCCAATATCCAGAGGTTGACCCCAGCCGCCCAAAACCTACCGGTTATCTTGGGTGGGACAATCCATGCCAAGCTGGATGACCTCAGTTGGGATCGGGTTGGGATTCCGGCAGTGAATGGAGATATTACCTGGGATCAGGGTAGCCTCCAACAGCCGATGCAGATTAATCTGGGCGGAAAATATTTGGCGCGTGTCCGCCAATCTGACAAGGCCGGGGAAGCCTTGAATATTGCCCTACAATCAGATGGGTCGATGATTGTACTGGATGGCAAGATTAACGTCGAAACCAGTGGGCGTTATCAGGCCGAGATTTTCCTCAAGCCCTCCGCAGAGGCAGATCCATCCATTGGGCAAGGCTTGTCATTGCTGGGTGCACCACAGACTGATGGTAGTATCCGTTTGAAGCAAGAAGGGCAGGTAGTGATGCCAGGGGCGGTTGCGGCGAATTGATTGGCTTTGCCGACGACGTGGTGAGGGTCAACGCAGTGCGAATCCTTAAATAAGTAGTGGGGGTTGACGACATGCGGAGTGTGTAACAAAACAGAGGTTAAAAATATGAATTTAGCAATTGATTTACCTGATGACATTGCTGTACTGGTAAGAAATTTACCCGATCAGCGTAGTTTTCTGGTGGAAGCCATCCAGCGTGAATGGCAACGCCGCAAGGCGGTCGCACAACTGCTAAAGCTCAGTGCACGGATCAGTGCTCGTCATCCGAATATGACTGACGAACAACTAGAGGTACTGCTGCGTGACTGAGCATCCATTACGGGTGGTGGTGGATACTAATGTGTTGCTCAGTTTTCTCATGAAGCGCACCTCCAAACCGGGGGTATTGGTCACGCACATTCTCCAGCAACATCAAGTATTACTTTCAAGCACCACACTGCAAGAACTGACTGACAAATGCAACAGGGCAAAATTTCGTCCTTACTTTTCTGAAGCAGAAGCACAGGAGCTGGTGCAACTACTCTCCCAAGTTGGCGAAACCGTGACAGTCAATATCACTATCACCGATTGTCGTGATACCAAAGATAACCAGTTTCTGGAACTGGCAATCGCAGGAAATGCTGATTTGTTAGTGAGTGGCGATAAGGATTTACTGGATTTACACCCTTACCAGGGCATTCCTATCCTAATGCCACATGATGGGTTGCTGTTTCTGGGTGTCAAATATGGGAAGACCTGAGTCACCCATCTGGAAAAAAGAGAATTGCTACCCCGCATTTTCGTTATGCCAAAATGCGGGGCAGCCAGTTTAGCCTACAACACCGACAAATCCGCTACCCGCAGGAACAGCCCCCGCAGGCTATTCAACAGAGCCAGGCGGTTGTTTTTCAGTGCTTCATCGTCAGCCATGACCATGACCCCATCAAAGAATGCATCAACGGGTTCACGCAGGTTTGCCAGTGATGACAAGGCCTGTTCGTAATTACCCGCAGCAAACAAAGGCTCAACCACGACTTGCTGGCTTTGGATGGCGGTTGCCAAGGCTTGTTCAGCCGGTTCCTGCAACAAGGCTGGGTTGATGTTGGCAGGGATGGCTCCCTCCAGTTTTTTCAGGATATTGCTGCTGCGCTTGTTGGCGGCGGCGAGGCTCTCTGAAGCAGCCAATTGGCGGAAGGCAGCAACGGCTTTGACACGGCGGTCAAAGTCCAGTGGTTGGGTGGGCTTGAGGACTGCCACTGCTTCCACCAGTTCTGCCCCAATGCCTTGCTCCTGATAATAAGCCCGCAGACGCTCCAGGATATACTCCAGAGCTTCCTGCATGTCCGGTTTTTTGCCAAGCTGGGCGCTGAGGTTATCGGCTGCCTTGTCGAGCAAATCTGCCAAATCCAGTGGCAATGCCTGTTCAATCAGGATGCGCAACACCCCAAGGGCAGCACGGCGCAGGGCAAATGGGTCTTTGGTTCCGGTGGGTTTTTGCCCGATGGCAAAAATGCCAGCCAAGGTATCAATCCGCTCAGCCAAGGCCAGAATGCGCCCGGTTGCTGTGGCTGGCAGGGCATCCCCGGCGTAGCGTGGCAGGTATTGCTCCTCCATCGCTTGCGCAACTTCAGCCGCTTCACCGTCATGCTGCGCGTAGTAGCGCCCCATTGTGCCTTGCAGGTCGGTGAACTCAAACACCATATTGGTGATCAGGTCACATTTGCCCAGCTCAGCCGCCCGCACTGCCAGGGCTTGGTCTGCACCCAGTTGCCCGGCAATGTGGCTGGCAAGCAGGGCAACCCGTGCTGATTTGTCGTGCAATGTGCCCAGTTGCTGCTGGAATACGACTGTTTTCAGTTTGTCACGGCGCGAAGCCAGGGTATGTTTCTTGTCTTGCGCCCAGAAGAAAGCCGCATCGCTGAAGCGGGGTCGGATGACGCGCTCATTGCCTTCGCTGACCTTGCTGGGGTCTTTGCTTTCAATATTGCTGATGGTAATGAAATTTGGCATCAGCTTGCCGTTGGCATCCGTCAGGCCGAAATATTTCTGGTCGCCCTGCATGGTGTGGATCAGTGCCTCTTGCGGGACATCGAGGAATTTCTCCTCAAAGCGTCCGGCAACGGGCACAGGCCATTCAACCAGGGCGCTGACCTCTTCCAGCAGTTCTTCCGGCATGATGGCTGTCCCTCCCAAGCTACTTGCCAACTGCGTGACCCGTTCGCGGATCATTTCGCGGCGGGCTTCAAAGCGGGCAATGACGAAAGCTTCACCGAGTTGCACGGCGTAATCAGCGGGGCTGCGGATCGCAATGGGGGCCGGTGCGTGGAAACGGTGTCCACGGCTATGGCGGCCTGTTTTGATGCTGAGCAGTTCGGCATCAATCACGTCGCCATCAGCGAGCATGACAATCCAGTGTACCGGGCGCACGAATTCGGCATCGCCACTCCCCCAGCGCATCCGCTTCGGGATAGGCAGGGCAGCCAAGGATTTATCGACAATCGCCGCGAACAGTTGTGCGGTTGTTTGTCCGGGTTGGGTATGGCGGAACATCAGCCATGCACCCTTGTCGGTTTCTAGCCGTTGCAGGGCAGAAAACTCCACGCCACACGAGCTGGCAAAGCCGAGCGCTGCCTTGCTGGGGTTACCTTCCTTATCGAAAGCTGCCTGCACCGCAGGGCCACGCTTTTCAACAATCTGGTCAGCCTGTTGTGCCGGGATACCTTTCAGCCAGACCGCCAAACGGCGTGGGGCTGCATAGGCAATCACTTCTGCCGCATGCAAGCCTGTTTCCTGGAAACCGGTAACAATGCCGTCTGTAAATGCAGCGGAGAGTTTTTTCAGGGCTTTCGGTGGTAGTTCTTCCGTGCCGATTTCAACCAGCAAATCAATCGTGGTACTCATCTCAGCCCTCCTTTTTTTCTGGTTGCAGCATCGGGAAGCCGAGCTTTTCGCGGGTATTGTAATAGCCTTCCGCTACCGCACGCGCCAAGGTACGCACGCGCAGGATATAACGCTGGCGTTCGGTGACAGAAATGGCTTTGCGGGCATCCAGCAAGTTGAACGTATGGGATGCTTTCAGCATCTGCTCATACGCAGGCAGCGGCAAACCGGCTTTGCTCATGCGCTGGCTTTCGCGTTCACAGACATCAAACTGGTGGAACAGCGCTTCGGTATTGGCATGCTCAAAGTTATAAGTCGATTGCTCGACTTCGTTCTGGTGGTAAACATCGCCATATGTGACGATACCTTGCGGGCCTTTTGCCCACACCAGGTCGTACACATTGGTGACGTTCTGCATGTACATGGCAAGGCGTTCGAGGCCGTAGGTGATTTCCCCGCTGACCGGGCGGCAATCCAGCCCGCCGACTTGCTGGAAGTACGTAAACTGGGTCACTTCCATACCGTTCAGCCAGATTTCCCAGCCCAAGCCCCATGCGCCCAAAGTTGGGGATTCCCAATTGTCTTCGACAAAGCGGATGTCATTGACCAAAGGATCGAAGCCCAGGGCTTTCAGGGAGCCGAGGTACAGTTCCTGCAAATCCGGTGGTGACGGCTTGATCAAAACCTGGAACTGGTAGTAATGCTGGAGGCGGTTGGGGTTTTCGCCGTAGCGCCCATCCGTGGGGCGGCGTGAGGGTTGCACATAGGCGGCACGCCAAGGCTCCGGCCCAACAGCCCGCAAGAAGGTGGCAGGGTGGAACGTACCCGCGCCCATTTCCATATCATACGGCTGCATGATCACACAGCCCTGTTCCGCCCAATACGCTTGCAGGGTCTGGATCATGCCCTGGAAGGTGGATAGATCGTAATTAGCCATTGTTGATTCTGTAATTTTTGCCAAGAAAGCGGTGAGTATACTGCACATTGTGTAAGCAAAGCAGCAGCCGGATGCAGAAAACGGGACGAGCGGACAAGCCGGGGGGATGGAGTTGGTGGGGGTGTTAAGAGTCTTTGGCAGGAGAACTGAACAATGACCGCTCCTATGGCATAATCGCCCGCATGGATATGGAACCTGCATACAAAATTCTAAATAGCGTCTACGGCTACCCCGATTTCCGGCTCAACCAGAAGGACATCATTGCTACCTTATTGGCGGGGCAGGATGCTTTAGCCTTGATGCCGACGGGCGGTGGCAAGTCCTTGTGTTACCAGATTCCAGCCTTGGTGCGTAAAGGTGTGGGTGTAGTGGTGTCGCCGCTGATTGCCCTGATGCAGGATCAGGTCGATGCCTTGCGCCAGTTGGGTATCCGGGCAGCTTTCCTCAATTCGTCTTTGGATTTTGCGGCTGCCCAGCAGGTTGAGCAGGCATTGCTGGCGGGTGAGTTGGATTTGCTGTACGTCGCCCCGGAGCGTCTGTTGATGGAGCGGATGCTGGAGCTGTTGCAGCGGGTGCATGCTACCGCCGGTATTGCCCTGTTTGCGATTGATGAGGCGCATTGCGTCTCCCAGTGGGGGCATGATTTCCGCCCGGAATACCAGCAGTTGTTCATTCTGGCGGAGCGTTTTCCTGGCGTGCCGCGTATGGCTTTGACCGCGACCGCTGACCTGCGTACCCGGCAGGAAATCATTGAGCAATTGCGCCTGCAACAGGCTGCGGTGTTCATCAACAGCTTTGACCGCCCCAATATCCGTTACACCCTGAGCGAAGGGCGGAATGCCCGCCAGCAATTGTTGCAGTTCCTCGATACCCATCACCCGTATGATGCGGGGATTGTTTATTGCCTGTCGCGCAAGAAAGTCGAATCAACCGCCGAATGGCTGTCTGATGAAGGGCGGATTGCCTTGCCGTATCATGCCGGGTTGCCTGCCGAAATGCGTCGCCGCCATCAGGAGCGGTTTTTGCGTGAGGAGGGGGTGATTATTGTTGCCACCATCGCCTTTGGGATGGGTATCGACAAGCCGGATGTGCGTTTTGTGGCGCATTTGAGCTTGCCGAAGAGTATCGAAGCGTATTATCAGGAAACAGGCCGTGCCGGGCGGGATGGAGAAGCCGCCAATGCCTGGATGGCGTATGGTTTGCAGGATGTCATTACTCTGCGGCAAATGATGGAAACCTCAGCCAGCAGCCAGCAGCAGAAGCGGGTTGAACACCACAAGCTGGAAGCCATGCTGGGTTTGTGTGAGCTGACCACCTGCCGCCGTCAGGCACTGCTGGATTATTTCGGCGAAACGGGATCGCAGCCCTGTGGCAATTGTGATAATTGCCTGCATCCTCCCCAAAGCTGGGATGCAAGTGTGGCAGCACAAAAGGCCTTGTCCTGCGTGTACCGCACCGGGCAGCGTTTTGGCGTAAATTATGTGATGGATGTGCTGACCGGCAAAAGTGATGATCGCATCCGCCAGTTAGGACATGACAAACTCACGACGTTCGGGATTGGTGATGATCTGACCCTGACCGAGTGGCGTACCCTGTTCCGCCAGTTGATTGCTTTGGGTTTTCTGGATGTTGATCTCGATGGGCATGGCGGCTTGCACCTGACCGAAAAATCCCGTCCCTTGCTGCGTGGTGAAACCCGCCTGCACCTGCGCCGTGAAATCAAGCCAGAAAAGAAAGGCCGTAAAGGTAAGGTGGAGCCGGAAAAGCCAATCCGTTGGGTAGACCAACCCTTGTGGGAAGGGCTACGCCGGGTACGGATGCAATTTGCCAAGGAACAAGGCGTGCCACCTTATGTTATTTTCCATGACAGCACCCTGCGGGAAATGCTGGAGTTACGCCCGAAAACCTTATCGGAAATGGCCACCCTCAGCGGCATGGGACAACGCAAATTGCTGACATTTGCCCAAGCCTTCCTGGACGAAATCCAAAAGCATTGACCAGACGTTAAGGTTCGAAGAACTTAGCCGTTCTGGTACAAATGATGCCGACGGCAGAATGACACCACAATGTAACGTGTGCCTTTCACCGTAGGCCGCCCGCCATGCGGATGGGTAATGCATGGGAACAGGGTGCAATAGCCGCTTTTCGGGTTCGCCAATATCTTTTGCCGCACAAACCACGTCCCGCCACCATCAAAGCCGCTGTTAAGACCGACCGTGAAGGTATAATCCGCATAATCCTGGTGGATCGACAGCAACTGCTGCTCATTGGCACGGTAACGCGCCATGAAGTTTTCCTCGACCATATTATCCCAATGTGTCCCTTCCAGCCTCCATAGCTTGCGGGGGATTGGATGGCAGAAGGTTTGCAGTACCTGGTGATACATTTCATCCAGCCCCAGCTCCGTCAGCAGGACATCGGTGGTTGGATAAAACTCATGGCGGGCGGTTGTCCATTTGCCCTGCTTTTCCGCCTGTTCAACCAGCTCGTAGCAGAAAGCATCCGTGAACAGCGGGAAACCGTAAATATCTGGCCCCAGTTCATCCACGACCAGATCAATATCGCCGGTACGGATGCCCGCTGCGATGTACTTGTTGATCCACTCATCCTTGCGCTCGCGCCAGTCCATTATTGTCAGTTGTTGCATAGCTTGCCTGTCTTTCTGATTGTCCAGATTGTTTTTGTTACTTGGCTGGAATGATGGCAAATTTATCGGCGCAGTGCATGGGCTGGCAGATAGTCGGCACTGTCAGTGGGGCAAATGGGGTATGAAGTTGGTGGGAAGCTATCGACTATTTTTGGGTGATACAGTATAAGCTTTGCCTAGGAAAGCGTCGTTTATGGGCGGCTTGTTTGTTTTTAAATGCAGGAGAGTTTGTATGAAAATAGCTAGTGTGAGTTCGCTTATTCTGTTGGCAAGTGCCAGTTTTTTCAGCCAGGGAGCCTTGGCGGCGTGGCAAACACTGCCCGGTAATGCGTGTGTATCCAGTTTGGGGACACAAACCAGTTTGTACAACGTCAGTGGTGATACGGGTCTGGTAAGGACAGGTTCCAGTCCCGGTTGGCTCACTTGCCCCATTCACCGCAATTTACTGGTCAGAAAAACTGTTTATGTCAACTTGAACCACCCTACCGGTCGCACAACGACTTGCAAGGTAGTGCGCAGCAATTATTCAACAGGTGCTTCCTCCACTAGCTCAGGAAGCAAAACGGGTACAGGCAATCTAACGATTACTTTGTCTGCTGCCAATTTGGGGGAAGTACAGAATGGGGACACCTTCACCATCAGTTGTAATGTCGCGCAAGGCACTATTCTGCGTGGAACCAGTTGGGAAGATAACTGATCGATGGGCAGTAGTCGGATAACCTTGGGTCTGGTTAGTTTGCTTGCCCTGATTGGCTGGGTCGGTTGGTTTACCTCCGGCTCCAGTCCAAGTGTCGCCACCCAGCCCGCACTGGCCTCCGCCTCCGCTGTTGTTAGCACCCAACCTAAACCTGCCCAGAATCACGATGTCAGTGTGGCTCCCGCAGCACCAGCACTGGATCAGGCCTTGTTGCTCCAGCGTTTGGATGAGCGGTTTCAGGCATTGCAAGCACAATTGGACAAGCAACTGGATACACAATTGGACAGCAAACTGCTGAAAGCGGAAGAAAGGCTAACAGCTCGTTTGAACCGTTTGCAGCTTGAAGTGGATGCCATGAAAAACCAGCAGGCTACGGCTAGCGAGGCGCTTAAAGCCTCTCCCGCAGCACCCGTAATGGTAGAGCCAGTGCAGGAGGGCGAGCCACCTGCTGTAGAGCAGACCTTGGCGGAAACGAAAGCAGCACTTGAAAACACGGTGGGGCAATTGGAGTTGGCTGCCCAATCCGGGCAAGCCCATGAAGCCCGTCAGTGGGAGGTGCAAAAGCGTATTGATGGGGCTTTACAGGCGGCAGGTATTGGGGCAGGTGTGACAGTCAGCCCGGTGGGTTGCAGTGTTGCCCTGTGCCGGTTTGAGGTGACAGGCAAGGCCGAGAATGGCAAAGATGTGCTGGAAGCCCTTTGGGAAGGGCAAGTTTTCCCTGAGCAAACGGAGGTGATGACTATCCCGAATGCGGGGGCGGAAGGCGGCTGGACGGTGTTCGTTGCCGCAGAAGGCCAGTCTTTGCCGGTACAGGCACAATAGTCTACCAATAATCTACAAGCCCAGTTCTTTCCACAGGGCATCTACCCGATCCTTGACCCCTTGCGTCATCACAATCGGGGTTCCCCATTCGCGGGTGGTTTCCCCAGGCCATTTATTGGTGGCATCCATGCCCATTTTTGACCCCAGACCAGAAACAGGCGAGGCGAAATCCAGATAGTCGATCGGGGTATGTTCAATCAGGGTCGTATCACGGGCGGGATCCATGCGTGTGGTCATCGCCCAGATCACATCCTCCCACTTCCGGGTATCAATATCGTCATCGACGATAATGATGAATTTGGTATACATGAATTGGCGCAGGAATGACCATACCCCCATCATGATACGCTTGGCATGCCCCGGATATTGCTTCTTGATGCTGACCACGGCCATGCGGTAGGAGCAGCCTTCCGGCGGCAGGTAGAAATCGACAATTTCCGGGAATTGCTTTTGCAGGATGGGCACGAACACTTCATTCAGGGCAACACCGAGGATGGCTGGCTCATCCGGTGGGCGACCCGTATATGTGCTGTGGTAAATCGGGTCTTTGCGGTGGGTGATGCGCTCAATGGTAAAGACCGGGAAATGGTCGACCTCATTGTAATAACCCGTATGGTCGCCAAAGGGGCCTTCAGGAGCCATGTCATCCGGGTAAATATGCCCTTCCAGTACAAACTCGGCGGAAGCCGGGACTTGCAAATCAGAACCCAGGGCTTGTGCCAACTCGGTACGGGAGCCACGCAGCAAGCCAGCAAAAGCATATTCAGACAGGGTATCAGGAACCGGGGTGACAGCGCCTAAAATGGTGGCTGGATCAGCCCCCAACGCCACGGCGACCGGAAAGGGTTTGCCCGGATTGGCCTGCTGGAAGTCACGGAAATCCAGTGCACCGCCCCGGTGCGATAACCAGCGCATGATCACACGGTTTTTGCCGATCACTTGTTGGCGGTAAATGCCCAGATTCTGGCGTTTCTTTTCCGGGCCTTTGGTAATGACCAGACCCCATGTGATCAGTGGGGCAGCATCCCCCGACCAGCAATGCTGGATCGGCAATTTTGCCAAATCAACTTGCCCACCTTCAACCACCACCTGCTGGCAGGCCGGGCGGCTGATGACTTTGGGAGCCATATCCAGGACTTTTTTGAAGATAGGCAAGGAATTCCAGGCATCCTTGAAGCCTTTTGGGGGTTCAGGTTGCTTGAGCAGTGCCAGCAGTTTGCCCACCTCGCGCAAGGCTTCCGTGGACTCTTCCCCCATCCCCAGGGCAACCCGGCGTGGCGTGCCAAACAGGTTAGCCAGTACCGGGACGCTATGCCCTTTCGGGTTCTCGAACAATAAGGCGGGGCCGCCGGAACGCAGCACGCGGTCGGCGATTTCGGTCATTTCCAGATAGGGGTCAACCTCGGCCTTGATCCGTTTCAGTTCACCCATTTTTTCCAGTTGCTGGATAAAGTCGCGCAAGTCATGGTATTTCATGCGGGGAATGATAACGGAAAATACAGCGGTTTGGGGATTGGCTTGCGTATAATCAGGCTTTTCAGCATAAGTCAGCGCAGAGGGGATTATGGCACAGGAACCGGGGGCAACATTATTGGCAAGGCCGTTGCTGCGTTATTGGCTGGCAACCCGTCCGCCCTTTTTGGCTGCCAGTGTTGTGCCCGTCTTATTGGGGGCAGCCGCAGCAGGTTATCAGGGTTTTAGCATCCAGATTGGGTTGCTGTTGTGGTGTGTGCTGGGCATTATGCTGATCCATGCGGGGGTTAATGTCCTGAATGACTACTACGATGAACAAAACGGCACAGACCGCCGTAATACCCAACGCATTTACCCGTTCACCGGGGGGAGCCGTTTTATCCAGAATGGCGTGCTGACGGCATCCAACACCTTGTATTTAGGCTTGGGGCTATTGGCGGCGGGCATGCTGGTTGGCTTGGGCTTGACATGGGTCAGTGGTGTTGAACTGTTGTGGATTGGCCTTGCCGGGTTTGTGATCGGTTGGGGGTATTCTGCACCGCCTTTGCTGCTCAATAGCCGTGGTCTGGGTGAGTTGGCGGTTGCCGTTGGTGTGGGTGTTTTGGCTCCGTTGGGGGCATGGTATGTGCAGGCCAGGGTTGTGGCGGGGTATCCGGTGCTGGTGAGTGTGCCCTTGGCTTTGTTGCTGATGAATATTCTGGTGATCAACCAATTCCCGGATCGGGAGGCGGATGCTGCCAGTGGCAAGCACCATTGGGTGGTACGCTTTGGGGCAATAGTGGCTGCCCGCTTGTATCTGGCAGCCGTGTTGCTGGCAGGGGCGGTGTTGGTGCTGCTGGTGATGTTGGAAACCTTGCCTGCGGCTGCCTTGCTTAGCCTGTTGCCGGTTGGGATTGCCTTGCGGGCTGCTTTGCAATTGCTGGAAAATGCGCAGCAACCGACCTTGTTGGAGCCTGCCATTAAAATGACCATCGGCAGTGCCATCCTGCACGGTGTCCTGTTAACCCTGAGCTTGTGGCTGGGATAGTTGTTGATGAGTACTGAGTTTGATATGGCGGGGTTTGCCCGTGCTTATGCTGCCCCCTTGCGGGGCGTATTCCGGGTTCAGCCGGAAGATTTTATAGTTGATGAGCAAATGGAGATTGCCCTGTCTGGCAGTGGCGAACACCTGTGGTTGCAAGTGCGCAAGACCGGCGCGAATACCGATTGGGTGGCTGGGCAGATTGCCCGCTGTGCCGGTGTGCCTGCCAGTGAGGTCGGTTATGCGGGGTTGAAAGACCGCCATGCCGTGACAACACAATGGTTTAGCGTGCAATTGCCCGGCAAGGCTGACCCTGATTTCAGTGGTTTGCCCCCGGAAGTGGAGATTCTCCAGCAGCAGCGCCATGACAAAAAACTGCGGCGGGGGGCGCTCAGCAGTAACCGTTTTGTCCTGACCCTGCGCCAATGCCAGGGTGATTTTACAGAGGCTGAGCGTATCTGCCAGCAAATCAGCCAACAGGGTATCCCGAATTATTACGGTGAGCAGCGTTTCGGACATGGCATGGGCAACTTGACCAAGGCCAGCCGCTGGTTCCAGGGGCAGTTTACCCCCAAGCAACGCAACCAGCGCAGCTTGTATTTGTCAGCGGCACGTTCGTGGATTTTTAACCATATTTTATCAGCGCGTGTGCAGGCAGGGACATGGAACCAGCGCGTGCCAGGGGATGTGTTCATGTTTGAAGGGGGGAGTGCCTGGTTTGTGGATGATGCCAGCCCGGAGCTACAAAATCGTCTGGATGCACTCGACCTGCATCCAACCGGGGCTTTGTGGGGGCGCGGGGAGCTGCCAACCCAAGCGGCTGCCCATGAGTTGGAGGCCGCCCAAGCCGCCCTGTTCCCCGTGTTTTGTGCCGGTCTGGAAAAGCAGGGGCTGAAACAGGAGCGCCGTGCCTTGCGTATTAAGGTGGGGACAGTCGATTTTCAGGTGCTGGATGAAACCAGCCTGAAACTGGCTTTTGAGCTGCCTCCGGGGGCGTATGCGACGACCTTGCTGGAGCAAATCGGTGTGTTTAGCTCGCCTTGACGTTGAGTGCCGATAATTCTAATGCCGCCAACAGCCGCTCCACATCGGTAGGGGTGTGTGCGGCTGAAAAGGTTATCCGTAACCGTGCGGTATTCAGCGGCACGGTGGGGGGGCGGATGGCTGTCACCAGTATCCCTTGGGCTTCCAACTTCTGGCTGGCTGCCAGGGCTTGTTCACTGCTACCGATCAGGAGTGGTTGGATCGGGGTAGTGGATGGCATCAAGGGCAAGCCCAATTGCTCTGCACCCCGCCGGAATTGCTGGATCAAAGCTTGCAGATGTTCACGCCGCCAGTGTTCGGTTTGTACAAGATGCAGGCTTGCCAAGGTCGCGGCAGCAACGGCTGGCGGTTGAGCAGTGGTGTAAATGTAGGTGCGGGCCGTCTGGATCAGGTATTCAATCAGGTCATGGCTGCCTGCCACAAATGCACCGGCTGTACCGAATGCCTTGCCGAGTGTGCCCATCAGGATGGTGTCATCCTGCCCAATACCGGCTTCCTCCAGTACGCCCCCTCCGGTCTTGCCCAAGACACCGATGCCATGCGCATCATCCACCATCAGCCAGGTATTGTATTGTTGAGCCAGTGCTGCCAATGCCCGGACAGGGGCAATATCCCCATCCATGCTGAATACGCCATCGGTCAAGATCAGGCAACGGCCTTGCTCCTGTGCATCCAGCCGCTTTTGCAAGTGTTGGGTATCGTTATGCGGATAGCGCACCAACGTTGCCCCGGACAATAAGCCTGCATCCAAGAGGGAGGCATGGTTAAGGCGGTCTTGGTAGACCGTATCGGTACGCCCCAGTAATGCATTGACCACACCAATGTTTGCCATATAGCCGGTAGAGAACAGCAGGGCACGGTCACGCCCGGTAAAGGCCGCCAATGCCTCTTCAAGCTGCTGGTGTGGGCGGGTATGCCCATTGACCAGATGGGCAGCACCACTACCGACCCCGTATTCATGCGCGGCTTGCTGGAAGGCATGGATCACGTCCGGGTGATTGGCAAGCCCCAGGTAGTCATTGCTGCAAAAGGTCAGCACTGCTTTGCCATTGATGTGGCGGTGTGGCTGCTGGGCACTGTCGGCAATACGCGGACGGCGGTAAAGGTGTTGTTGCTGGCGTTCAGCCAGGGTTTGGCGCAGGTGGGTGATTTTATCCATCATGCCATGCTGCCAGAAATGGCAGGCATAAAAAAGGCATCCGCAGATGCCTTTTGTAAAGCCCGCTCAGGAACTGGATCAGTTCTTTTTGATCAGGAACGTAAATTCACCGTTCTGTTCGCTGCTGCCGACGATTTCATTGCCGGTTTGTCTGGCGTATGCTTCCATGTCCTTGACGGAGCCTGGGTCGGTGGCAACGATTTTCAGGACTTGGCCTGGGGTCATGCTGTTCATTGCTTTTTTGGTGCGCAAAATGGGCAGTGGGCAATTCAGGCCGCGAGCGTCCAGTTCGGTATTGAAATCGGTCATTTTCCTCTCCTGATTTCAGTTGACGTAGGTTGTGTAACATGAAACATAAGAAGCTGCTAATATAGCAGCAAAATTGCTGTTTCGCTATATGTTTGTATACTAATATACTTTGCCTATAAAGGGGCTGCCATGCTCTCCAGAGAGATACGTTTCACCAAAATGCATGGGTTGGGGAACGATTTCGCCGTCTTTGATGCGGTTAATCAAGCGCTTGCCTTTAACGGTGAGTTGGTACGCCGCTTGGCAGACCGTCACTTTGGCATTGGTTTTGACCAGTTGCTGCTGGTGGAAAAGTACGATGGCACCGATGCCGATTTCCGTTACCGCATCTATAACGCTGATGGTGGTGAGGTTGAGCAGTGTGGCAACGGGGCGCGTTGCTTTGCCCGTTTTGTGTACGAGCAGGGGCTAACCACCAAAACCACGATTCCGGTCATGACCGCATCAGGGCGGATTGTGCTGGCGATTAACCCGGATGGGCAGGTGACGGTCAATATGGGTATTCCAAAATTATCACCTGAAGAAATTCCACTCATTTCCGCGCAGCGCCAAACCCTTTATACTGTGCAGGTGGGGCAGGAGCCGGTGAGTTTTGCCGCTGCCTCGATGGGTAACCCGCATGCGGTCTTGCAGGTGGTGGACGTGGAAACCGCACCGGTGGCAACCCTTGGCGCACAACTGGAGTCCCATCCCTCTTTCCCCAAGCGGGTCAATGTCGGCTTTATGCAGGTTGTTCACCCTGGGCATATCCGCTTGCGGGTATTTGAACGCGGGACAGGGGAAACGATGGCTTGCGGCACAGGCGCGTGTGCGGCAGTCGTGGCAGGTCGTGTGCAGGGTCTGCTTGCAGACACCGTGCAGGTTGACTTGCCCGGCGGTTCTTTGCATATTGCTTGGCAGGGTGAAGGGGAGCCGGTATGGATGACGGGCCCCGCCACAACAGTCTATTCGGGAAGCATATCATTATGAACGGGTTAGCAGACGGTCAGGGTATCAGTGCATTACAGGTAGCAGATTACCTGCGGGCGCATGCCGATTTTTTCCATGATCATGATGATCTGTTGGATGGCTTGTTCCTTCCCCACCGGCATACCGGGGAGGCCACCTCATTGCTGGAGCATCTGGTGCAGCGGCAACGGGATCGCCTGTTGCAAATGGGGCGGCAAATGGAGGATATGCTGAAGGCGGCTCGTGAAAGTGAGCGGGTAGTGGTGAGTTTGCACCATTTGGCGCTGGAGTTGATGACCTGCGATAGCCTGGATGACGTGGTGGCAACTTGCCGTGACCTGATGCGTTCTGAATTTGATGCAGATAGTGTCGTGCTGCGCCTGATTGGGCGTGGTCAATCCCGTGACAGTAGCCTGCATTTTATTGACCCTGATGACCGTGCCCTGAAGCAGATGTCTGGCCTGTTCCTGAAGCGCCAGCCGGTTTGTGGGCGTTTGCGCCCCAAGCAGCAGATTTTCCTGTTTGGTGAGGAAAATGCCTCCATCAAGTCTGCTGTACTGATTCCCCTATATGAAGCCCGCGACATTGGTGTATTGGCCTTGGGCAGCCAGCAGGAAGAACGCTTCCATCCGGCTATGGGAACCTTGTTTATCAGCCAGTTGGGGGATTTGGTTTCCCGCGCCTTATCGTTGCATTTGGAAGCATGGGTACAGCCTGCTGAATCCAGTAGCTCCTGATGGATACTCAGGTATTCAGCCTCTATCAGGATTATCTGCAAAGTGAAAAGCGTTATTCGCCGTTAACGGTCTATGCCTATCAGGCTGATTTGCAGGCATTTGTTGCTTGGTTGGGTACGCTGCCGAACCCGCCGTCTTCCGTGATTGATGTGCAAGCCCCCCATATCCGTGAATGGACGAGCAGCTTGCGCCGCCAAGGGTTAATGGGCAGGAGTTTGCAGCGCAAGTTGTCAGCCTTGCGCCGTTTCTACCATTTCTTGTTGCGCGAGCGTGCCATTTCGGTCAATCCCGCCTTGGCGATTAGCCTGCCGCGTATGCCAATCCGTTTGCCGGAGGTGCTCGATACAGAAGAGGTCAGTTATCTCTTGTCGGCTAATCCAGAGAATGTGTTGGAAATCCGTGATTTTGCCATGATGGAGCTGTTTTATTCGTCGGGTTTGCGTTTGGCTGAGCTGGTTGGGTTGAATGTGCATGACCTTGATTTGCGCCAAGCAATGGTGCGGGTGTTTGGGAAAGGCAGCAAAGAGCGTGATCTACCGGTGGGGCGCATGGCGGTGATGGCCTTGCAGGATTGGTTGGCTATCCGTAGTAGCTTATGCGATGACGATGAGCAGGCTTTGTTCATTAGCCAGCACCGCAAACGCATTACCGCTCGCAGTGTGCAGTTACGCCTCAAGCATTGGCAGCAGAAGCAGGAAATGCGCCAGAACCTTTATCCCCATCGGTTACGCCACTCGTTTGCCAGCCATTTGCTGGAATCATCAGGCGATTTGCGGGCGGTGCAGGAGCTGCTGGGTCATGCCAATATCAGCACAACCCAGATTTATACCCACTTGGACTTCCAGCATTTGGCTGCTGTTTATGACAAGGCACACCCACGCGCCCGCAAGAAAACCTGATGGTGTTGCCAGGACTCATTCAGATGGCGGCCATGGAGGCATGATCTTGGGGGCTTCGTAGAAAATGTTAGGGGTGGAGTAGTTACTAATTTCAAAGTAGACATAGCTCTCATCTTTGTCAGCCAGCCCATTCAGGTTGGCATCCAGGTAGCCATAGCCATAACGATAGGGGCGGTTTGCGCCATCGTCTGTCCCGGTAGCAGTAGTCAGCTTATCTATCTTGATAAAACGCCTTGCCAGTTTGTCACCTGCATAAACCTCCAGGACACCGTTCGTGCCTGTCCAGTTATTAAAGGCGCGACTAACCTTATTCTGTGTTTCCTGGGTACAACCTGACATCAACAAGCCTGCCACGCACAGCGCAGCCCCTATTTTCCCTTTATGATGCATATCCAATTTACTCTTGTCTGCCTTAAGAGCCGACAGTGTAGCAGGTGGAAATCAATAGCCCAATATCCTTGCCATCCGCATGTCGTTCTTGTCCATCGCGATGTCGAGTGGTGTCTTTTGTCCGGCATCGCTGGTGGCTAAGCGGGCATTTGCACCGGATTTAACCAGGTAGCTGGCAACATTGGCATGACCAAAGCGGACGGCATGGTGCAGGGCTGTCCAGCCATTGCTGGTGCGGGCATGGATATTGACCCCTTTCTGGCGCAGGTACTCAATGATCTGGGTATGACCGCGTGCGGCTGCCGCATGGATGGCGGTTTCACCATAACGGGTCGTAATGCGTGGATTGGCTCCTTGATCAACCATCTCGCTCACAACCCCAAGATTACCTGCCAATGCCGCTAGCCACAGGCGTTCATCCATATCACGCTGGCTCATTTCTGGCACAGGGTTGGTATCAGCCACCACGGTTGGTGCTGAGCTGACCGCTGGGGCGCGTGCACTGGGCGCGTAGTTGTAGCTGGAGCGCATTGGTGTTGGGGTGGGTGCTCTAGCAACCGCAGGCCGGACAACGGGAGCGGGTGCAGGCGCAGGTGCTGCAACAACCACGGGCGCAGGAGCCGCAACAGGGGCGGGTGCAGGAGCCGCAACCGGCGCAGGTGCTCGTGCGACACTGGAGCTACCCCATTCATCCGCAGGTTCTGCGAAGGCTGTGCCGATGGAAGCGGTAACGAGAAGCGCCGTTACCGACAAGCGCATATTTGCAGTTTTCATGATTTTTCTACAAGTACATCTGATAATGGTTTAAGAAATGACGGGCGGTACGTCCACTGTGCCCACCACGCTGCATGGCAAAGCGGATGGCTTCTTCATGCAGCGCTTCCTTTTCAACGGCTTTACCCTTGAAAAGGTTATCAACGATAGCCAAGTAGATTTCCCTGTCCATCGGTGTGAACGACAGCGATAAACCAAACCGGTCTGCCAGTGACAAATACACCTCTTGCCCATTTTCGCGGGCGGGTGGGTCGTCATGGCGGCGGTTCAGGTTATCAGCCATTTGCTCAGGCATCAGATGGCGACGGTTGGAGGTCGCATAAATCAGTACATTGGCAGGTGGGGGTTCCAATGCACCTTCCATGGTGCTTTTCAGCAAACAGTATTCGCTTTGTCCCTCATCAAACGTCATGTCATCACAGTAAATGATGAAATGATGATGGTGGTCTCGCAGGTCATCGGTAATGTCTGGCAGCAAGTGCAAGTCACCCTTGGGGATTTCGATGATCCGCAAGCCATAGGAGTGGTAGCGTGTCAGCAGGGTTTTGATGAGTGAGGATTTACCCACACCCCGCGCACCCCATAACAACGCATGGCTGGCGGGTTTGCCGCGCAGGAAGTTTTCTGTATTTTTATACAGGAGCGCTTTCTGCTCATCAATACCCAGCAGGCTGTCCGGGGCGATCATCTCCGCTTGGGCAATCGGCTTGAGAAAATGCCGGTTCGACCGCCAAACGGCAGCCAGCGTCGAGCGCCAATCAATGCCTGTTTTACCAAATGCCATACCTTCTCCTTGACAGGAACACCTCCCATCATTCCAAAGTTTAGTCGTAAAAATAAAAAGTTGCCGTCAAATGGGCGTTTAATATACAAATGATTGTTGCTTTTCCCATAAAAGCAAATGATACCGGATATTTGGACATTTCATGCTGAACAGCTAATGGGCTTTGGGGGTGCATGACACATCCGGGTACTCCATGAATACCCGCTTAACTTCAGTTAACAGTAGCAATTTTGTAGCTTTTCCGCAAAAGTTTGTAGTATTCATGGTCTAATGCTGGGGTTAAACGGTATATTGTTTGACCCTAGCCGCTTCAAGGATGTAGATAAATGAGTGAATCAGAGAAAAATCAGCGACATAAAGAGCGTATGCAGCGTAAAAAAGCCCTGATTGATGCCAGTATTGAGCGTGCTGACAAGGAAAAGGGCTTATTGTTGGTACTGACCGGCAATGGCAAGGGCAAATCCAGCTCGGCATTCGGTATGGTGGCGCGGGCAGTCGGGCACGGGATGAAAGTCGGGGTGACGCAATTCATTAAAAGCCGTACCGATACCGGTGAGGAAGCCTTCTTCAGCAAATTGCCCCAGGTGGATTGGCATGTGCTGGGCGATGGTTTTACCTGGGATACGCAAGACCGTGCACAGGATATTGCCACCTCGGAGCGTGGTTGGGCGGTTGCCGAACAGATGCTGGCTGACCCCTCTTACCATCTGGTAGTGCTGGATGAGCTGACTTATTTGCTGAGCTATAACTACTTGGACAGTGAACGGGTGTTGGCAGCACTGGAAAACCGCCCGCCGATGCAGCATGTGGTGGTGACGGGGCGGGCTGCTTCTGCCGAGTTATGCGATCTGGCGGACACTGTTTCTGAAATCAAAGACATCAAGCATGCCTACCAGGCAGGCATCCAGGCGCAAAAGGGCATTGATCTGTAAGCTTGAAAGGCTTACAGGCTCAGTGCCACGCCCATTAGCCAGAACATTTCCCCAAACTCCACGCTTGCACCGGCTGTATCCCCGGTGCAGCCCTGCAAGCGTTGCAACATCAGACGGCGCAAGAGCCAAAAGCCGATCGATGCCAATAACAGGCCTTGCCAGGCAATGGCAGCTGCCAGCACGACCACTACGACCACCAGGGCTTGGGCAGCGGTACGGGGCATGTGTTCGGTGACGGCACTGGCTAACCCTCCGGCACGTACATACGGCGTGGTCAAAAACAGCAACAAGATCATGCTGCGCCCCAATACCGGGGCAAACAGGATGATCCAGCCGTATTGGTGTTCAATCAGGACAGTGAGTGCAGCCCATTTCAGCAACAAGGTTGAGGCAATCGCTATCGCCCCGGCGGCTCCGACCAGCGGGTCTTTGAGGATGCGGTGGGTTTTTTCTTCATCGCCCCATCCCCCCAGCCATGCATCTGCGCCATCCGCCACGCCATCCAAATGCAATCCCCCCGTCACGACTGCCCACAGGACGGTGATGATGGCAGCCAGCAATAAGGGTTCGGCCTCCGGTAATAGCAACAGGGGTAAGCACAGGATAGCCCCAATGATCAACCCAACCAGCGGGTAAAACAGGGCAGCACGCCCGAAATCAGCAGGCTGGACTTCCGGTAGACTGGGGCTTGGGATACGGGTCAGGAAAGATAGCGCCAGATAAAATGCGTTCAACATGGCAATTGCTCCAGGCCAAGGCCGTAAACACTGCTGGTTCCATCGGCATAGACGGTGATGCGGACAAAGTGTGCATAGGCCAATTCAAAACGCAGGGTTTGCGGGTAAGGGATGCCCAAGGTCTGTGCTAACAGGACACGGATGACACCTGCATGGGTCAGTACCAGCAAGCGCTGGCCTGCGTGCTGCTGGAGCAGGTCAGCCCAGGCGCTCTGCACCCGCTGGATGAATGTTGGCATGGCCTCCCCGGCGGGGGCAGTGAAGTCGAGTGGCTGGTTCCACAGGCATTCCATCTGCGCTTGTTCTGTTTGCCACAATTCGCTGGCTTGCCTGCCAACCCATTGCCCAAAGTTCATTTCCTGTAGGCGGGGTTCCACCTGCAAGGGGATGGCATGTTGAAGACTGAAGGTTTCCGCAAAGGTATGGCAACGGACACTGGGTGATGAAACCAGCCAGTCCGGACGGCAATGGCGGGTGGCATGTTCAAGCTGCTGCCAACCAAGGGCGCTTAATGGCTCGGGTGAGGGGGCGCAAAATAACCCCGGTGTTTGCACTTGTCCGTGCCGAAGCAGGTCGATGTAGGTGTTGGGCATCAGGTGTTTTTACCCGCAACGGCGGCTTCGGCGAAGGTTGCCATTTGGTTATGCAGATAACAGGCGGTGCGTAGGAGGGGTACAGCAACCGCCGCCCCGCTACCTTCCCCAAGGCGCATGCCCAGATTGAATAAGGGTGTAATGCCCAGGTGAGCCAGTGCCAGTTTATGCCCACGCTCGGCAGAGCAATGGGTTGCCAATAGCCACGGGGCAACATCGGGCTGGATGCGGCAGGCCACGAGTGCAGCAGCGGTGCTGATGAAGCCATCCAGTAGCACCGGCAGACCCCGTTGTGCTGCCCGGATATAAGCCCCGGTCAATGCAGCGATTTCAAAACCACCGGCCTGTTGCAGCCAGCGGAGGGCATCTTTGCCTGCACTGGCCTGATGCCGCTCCAGGATGTGTTGGATAACACCTGCCTTATGCTGGATACCTGTTTGCTCCAGCCCCGTACCTGCCCCGGTCATGGTTTCCGGGGACTGTTCCAGCAGGGCGCAATACAGGACGGTTGCCGGAGTGGTATTACCGATACCCATTTCCCCGCGACTGCTCAGGCTAGCCCCCTTTGCATAACCCCGCATTAGCGCTGCATATCCGGCTTGCAGTGCCAGCGTGAGTTGCGCAAGGGTCATGGCAGCCGTCTGGGCGCTATTGGCAGTGCCTGCCCCGGCACGCTGGATGATCAGGCCGGTTTGGGCGGGAAGTGGCTCGATGATGCCGGTATCGACAATTTCAAGGATTGCCCCAAGGTTGCGAGCCAAGACGCTAATGGCAGCGCCACCGTGCAGGAAATTGGCGACCATTTGCTGGGTGACTGCCTGCGGAAAGGCGGACACCCCTTCCGCCACCACGCCATGATCGCCTGCAAAAATACTGATATGCACCTGCTCTGCACAGGGCTGGTCACACCGTTGCAGGCTGGCAAGGCGGATGGCAAGCGTTTCCAGTTCACCCAATGCCCCGGCAGGCTTGGTCAATTGGTTTTGCCGCTCTTGGGCACGCTCAGCAAAGGTTGGATCAGGTTGCTGGCAAGGGTCATGGAGCCAGTGATCGGTAGTAGGGAGAGCAGATGGTGTGGTGGGGTAAGGTGTCGGATGCGGGGTCATGGTTGTGGGGTGTCCTTTCAGGTAGTGCGGCAAGCCCGCCAGCATGAAGACTACTTGGTTTGCCTGTGCCGCCAAGCGTTGGTGCATGCGTCCGGCTTCGTCGACATAACGGCGGGTCAGTTCACCCAGCGGGATAATCCCGAGGCCAGTTTCATTGCTGACCAAAATCAGCTCTCCGGGAAGGTGCGGGAGGATGGCGTACACAGCAGCCAATTCTGACTGCAAGCGTTGTCCCTCTTCCAGGCAGAGCAGGTTGTTCAACCATAAGGTCAGGCAGTCAACCAGCAATACCCGTCCGGCCTGAGCATGGGTTTGCAGGGCTTGGGCAAGGGCAATGGGCTCTTCCACCGTCAGCCAGTGTGCGGGGCGTGCGGCCTGATGGTGGGTGATACGGGTTTGCATTTCTGCATCCCCGGCAGTGGCGGTGGCAATATAGACCACCTCCGGGTAATAGTGGGCTAGTTGTTCGGCATAACGGCTTTTGCCGGAACGCGCCCCACCCAATATCAGGGTTTGCATGGCGATCCTTTGAATGGGCTTATCAATTGGCTGCTTTCAGAAGCTGGGCAATATTCCACAGGTTTGGCACGTATTCGACGGCTGCCCTCAGGGAAATGTCGTCGGGTGTGGCTTGCTGGAGTTTGTACAGTGCCTGGTAGAAGTTGCTGTAATTGGCTTTGATGCCTTTGCTTTCGAGGTTTGCCAGCAGGCGTTTGACATTGCCAGCCCCCCAGTTGTAGGCGCTGATTGCCAGTAGCCATGCATCCGTTTCTGGATAGCCCGCGACTTTGGCAAAGTAAAAATAATAGCGGCGCAAATGGAGTTGGGCGGCTTGGGTGCTCAAGGTGGCATTGGCCCGAATCTTGTTCGGGCTGGCCTTTTTGATGGCAGCCGGGGCGTGGTCGAGTGTCCTGATTTCTGCAACCACTTCAGGAACCATCTGCCAATAGCCATAATCGCCCGCCGGGTCGCCCCGTTTGCCATGCCATTGTGATTCCAGATACGGGATCAGCAGCACAATATCCGGCATGCCTTGCAGGTCATGGTTTTTCACAAAGGGGAAAGCCCGTTGGTAAGCGGCATTATAGGCATTGCCACCCTTGCTGTTTTGCCATGTGATATTGTTTTTAACGTGCTTGCTGACCTTATCGAAGGTTTTTTTACCTTTGCCGCGCAGCGAGTTATCCAGAAAATACTGGAATAAGGCATGCTGGTAGTCTGCGGTATGCTTGAGGGAAGGCTGGGCGGGTTTGCTGATGGCACTCTGCCAGACCGGGGCTTGTCCTGCTGCCAACACCGGGATGGAAAAACACACCAAGCCGATCAGCAGGATGAGTATCAGGGTCAGGATAAAGCGGTTCGATTGCATGACACACAAGCCAGATCAAGGGTAACGGGGGCTTATTGTGCCTGATGGGGGGGGGCTGGGCAATTTGAAATAAACTACCCAGCCGGTCTGCTTACTTTACGGTGACAGTAATGTTCAAGGTCTTGACCCCATCCTTTGCCAGGTTCCCCACTGTCCACACGCCGGTTGCCGGGACATAACTCCCACCGCTGTCATCTTCCACGTAAGTGACGGCAGCGGGCAAGGTATCCTGCAAGACAACACCGCTCGCTGCTGCTGATCCGGCATTGGTGACAGTCAATGTATATATCACGGTATCACCGCGCTTCACCGAGGTTTTATTGGCTACTTTGGTCAGGCTAAGGTCGACGCTTGTTGCCTGCTGATAACCAAAATCCAGCGTATGATTGTTTTCGCCAGCACTGCCAGTGGTAAAGGCAATTTCTGCGATACCAGCCTGATCGGTGGCATCGGAGTCACGCAAATCTGTCAGGGCATTATTGTCCACGACACCATCCGCATTGCGGGGGGTTAACGCCAGGCTAGCCAGTGCTGTTTGGCTACTGTCCACCTTGAGTACACAGTCCTCGCCGAAACCCATAAAAGCCGCATTGCCGCCTGCTGCATTGCTGAAGGTATAATTGCCGCTGCCATCGGTGGTTGCGATTACCTGATCGGCTCCACACACCAGTTTGACCTGAACCCCTTGAATGCCTGCTTCACCTGCATCCTGGATACCATCGCTATCGCTGTCCAACCAGATGCGGTTGCCCACTTCGAGCGGGGCAGGGGCAGACAGCAATTCCAAATCCCCGACACCGGAGGCTTTGGCGAAGCCAGTATTTTCAAAATTTTGCAATAACAGGTAGTTGGTGGTGGCATTGCCGGTCGTCAGGTCGTAATGCTTGATACCTTGGGTCAAATAGATGTCATGTATCGGGTTAAAGCTGGCAACCACAACCGAGTTGATACCCTGGCGCAAAGCCAGGCCACCCGTGGTCATTTCCTCGTGGTTGAGGCTGGATAAATCCTGATTGGCTTGGTAATCACCCCAGAAAAACTCACCGACATTCAAAGGGCCATCATCATTGCGTTGATTTGAGTAAGGTTTAGGGTCATTCACCGCACAACCCGCACTCCCTTCGATCACCCAGCCACCTGCCGTTTTACAGGCTTTAAGCAGATCACCGTTGCTCATGCCAGAGGCCAATGCGGAACTGCCAGTGATGGCCGGGCGGTTATTTTTCCCGGATTGATGCGCAAAACGATCTAGGAGGGCAATCGTCATATTACCTTGGCTGTCAAATTCAATATCGCCAAGTATTGGCTCGGCATTGCGCCGGTTATCACCATCCATTTCCGGCAACCAGACAGCAGACCAAGGGTTCCATTCACCCACACCGCCCCCGCCGACTGATTCGCGGTTATAATTCAAGGGAAAGCTGAGTGCATTGCCAAAACCAGCCGCCACATTGCCAGGGTCAAATGACAACACATGTGCTGCCAAATCGCTACGGGAGCCGCTGTTTTCTGCACTGCATACAGTTCCCAGATAGCCTTTCCCTTCGTACAGCTTGATGGCAAACGGGCGTAAAACCCCATTGGTACAGACCGGGATGCCTGCCAGTGCGCTGATGGGGTATTGGTTGACTGTCCCAGGCAGGGCAGCAGTTGCCCCACTGACATCCACGGAAATCAGGGCACGTTGGTTCAGGTTGACCAACCACAGGGTTTTTCCATCCTCCGACAGGTTAATCCCGCCAAAGCTGGTTTTGCCCACCTTGTCAAATGCATCCAGGTCAATGCTTGGCTGGGTGCTAATGTCGTAATCCGCACTCCCCACGGTGCGGTTAACTGTCCCCAGATCAATGGCGGCTCCCCCATTAGCGGGTGTTATCCCTTGCAGGTCAAAACTGCCTGCCAAAACCGGGGCGGATGGCTGGGTAAAATCAATGGCATAAACGCCACCCTCACCCCGGGGGCCATAGCCCGCATGACGTTTGGTGAATGCGGCAGTGAACAAGCGCTGTGCATTGTTCTGGTAGGCGACACCCCACACGGTTCCCACCTGTTGGCGTTCAACCACGGTGATCGGCGTATTACCTGCTACCCGCCCATCGCCGCTGGCTGTGTAAGGAAAGGCCATCAGTGCAGGTCTGGTATCACCTGCCGCTAGCCCCGCCCCATAAACCGGTATGCTCAAAAGTGGAGAGGTTCCGCTGTAATTGGCGGGGTTATTGACCGCCATGAGGACATTGCTTGTCCCGTCTTTAACGAACTGGACTGATGAGCCACCCGCCGTACCCGGTTTCAGCCAGTTTTGCCCCCATGAAAATTCAAGACGATAATCCGCACCCGCCACCAATCCGGTCAGGACGTATGTCCCATCAGTGCCTGATGTGGTGCTGGCTTGCATTGTCCCGGTGGAATCAAATGCCTTGACTGTGACATCCGCAATACCGACTTCATTAAAGCTGACCGTTTGGTCAAATGTGCCATTTGCATTGAAATCACGGAAAACAGTGCCTGAAATGGCTGCATAGGCCGAAGATGAAGACAAAAGCAGGATACCTAACCCTGCTTTCTCCAGAAAGCATGACTTTTTATACATTACATTGGCCCCCGCAGCCATTTGTTATTTTAGTCCCACCCTAGGTTTTAAATATTACGGTAATTACGCCGTATGTAATATTAATTTGTGTTTGGCAGAAAATATTGCCTGCGGCTAATGGCGGTTGTCGGTGTTATTGTTGATTCACTATCAATGCACTTTTTTGGTGCATTTGCTCCTGGTCTTGTTGCACAATCTGCCTGTAAGCCCCTGATTCTGCCTTGCCAGTGATTGGCATCAATCTTGCTAAGGGATTCAGCATGGAAAAAATATCGCTGAACTATGACAACCTGATGGACATCATGGCGAGTGCCGTGGTCGTGCTGGACAAGGATTTGTGCGTTTTGTACATGAACCAGTCGGCAGAGATGCTGCTGGGGCAGAGTTTGCAACGCATGCGTGGGGTCAGCATCACCCATTTGGTGCATAGCAAGGAGTTTCATGCCCAATTGCAGTTGGCATGGCAGTTGAGTGACCCTCATGCGGTGCGTGAGCAGGCCATGCATTTGCTGGATGAGCAGCAGGTGACGGTTGATTGCATCATCACCCCGATCCACGGGCAGGATACCCGCCAATCCATCGGCTTGTTGCTGGAAATGCACCGGGTTGACCGCCATTTACGCATTGTCCGGGAGAAGCATATCCTCAACCAGCAGCAGGCGGTGCATGAACTGGTGCGTGGTATTGCCCATGAGATCAAGAATCCTTTGGGTGGCTTGCGCGGGGCCGCACAATTGC
Source organism: uncultured Thiothrix sp. (assembly GCA_964293005.1). Lineage (GTDB taxonomy): Bacteria > Pseudomonadota > Gammaproteobacteria > Thiotrichales > Thiotrichaceae > Thiolinea. The sequence goes on along the minus strand of CAXYXW010000003.1, from coordinate 200,873 downwards.
TGGAAGCGGAGCTGGACGATCCGGGATTGAAGGAATACACGCAGATCATTATTTCCGAGGCTGACCGCCTCAAGCATCTGGTAAATGGCATGTTGGGTCCCGGCAAGTTGCCCTGTCGGGAGTCGGTGAATATCCATGAGGTGTTGGAGCATGTGCGTAATCTGGTCGAGATTGGCGGCACGGCGAAGGTGCGTTTCCTGCGTGATTATGACCCCAGTATCCCGGAGTTCCGGGGGGATCGTGGGCAATTGGTGCAGGTTTGCCTGAATATCGTCAATAACGCGGTGCGGGCAGTAGGGGATGGCGGCACGATCTGGTTGCGTACCCGTGTTTTGCGCCAGTTTACCATCCAGCAGCGCCGCTTCCGGCTGGTTTTGCGCGCGGATATTTGTGACAACGGCGAGGGTGTGCCGGAGCATTTGCAGGACAAGATTTTCTTGCCGATGGTGAGTGGGCATGCCGGTGGCAGTGGCTTGGGGCTGGCGATTGCCCAGTCCCTGTTGCGCCAGCATGGGGGGCTGATCCAGTGTGAATCAGTGCCGGGCTATACCTGTTTTTCAATACTGATTCCCTTGGATAAAGGAGAGGGCGTAGATGGACACGAACCAGGCTGAAAAAATATGGATTGCGGATGATGACCGATCCATCCGCTGGGTGCTGGAACGCGCCTTGCAAAAAGCGGGTATTAGCGTGCGCAGTTTTGAGGGCGCGGATCAGGTGTTATCTGCCTTGCGGCAGGATGAGCCGGATGTCTTGTTGACCGACATCCGCATGCCCGGTATGGACGGGCTGGGTCTGTTGGCAAAAATGCAGGCAGGCCACCCGGATGTGCCGGTGATTATTATGACCGCCCATTCGGATTTGGACAGTGCGGTATCGGCCTACCAGGGCGGGGCGTTTGAGTATTTGCCCAAGCCGTTTGATGTCAATGAGGCGGTTGATTTGGTACGGCGTGCTTCCCGCATGCGGCAGGAAAACCGTAGCATAAGCCCGGTTGACCCGAATGTTGATATGCTCCTCGGTGGGGAGATTATCGGCAAGGCGGCTGCCATGCAGGAGGTGTTCCGTGCCATTGGCAGGCTTTCCAAGTCAAGCATCACGGTGCTGATCACGGGCGAATCCGGGACAGGCAAGGAGCTGGTAGCCAAAGCCTTGCATACCCATAGCCCCCGCGCCAATAAGCCGTTTATTGCCCTGAATACCGCTGCCATCCCTAGTGAGCTGCTCGAGTCTGAGCTGTTCGGGCATGAAAAGGGCGCGTTTACCGGGGCATACGCACAACGCAAGGGGCGCTTCGAGCAGGCAGATACCGGAACCCTGTTCCTGGATGAGATTGGCGATATGCCCGCTGAATTGCAGACCCGTTTGCTGCGGGTATTGGCGGAGGGCACCTTTTACCGGGTGGGAGGGCATACGCCGGTGAAGGTGGATGTGCGGATTATTGCCGCCACCCATCAGAACCTGGAGGAGTTGGTACGCAAAGGCGCATTCCGCGAGGATTTGTTCCACCGCCTCAATGTTATCCGTATCCATAATCCGCCCTTGCGTGAGCGGCGTGATGATATTCCCCTGTTGCTGAAGTTTTTCCTGCGCCGGGCAGCCGAGGAGCTGCATGTCGAGGTGAAGGTATTGTCACCGCCCGTCACGGCTTACCTGCAAAGCTTGCCGTGGGCAGGCAATGTGCGTCAACTGGAGAACACCTGCCGTTGGCTGACGGTGATGGCTTCCGGGCAAGAGGTGGTGATGGAGGATTTGCCCACTGAATTGCAGGAGCGTGAGCAAAAGGCCGAAATCCCCGGTGATTGGGAGAAGGCATTGGCACAGTTTGCTGCCCATCGTCTGGCTAATGGTTCGACTAATCTGCTGGATGAGATGTACCCGGTCTTTGAGCGCATTTTGCTTCAGGCTGCTTTGGATAAGACTGGGGGGCGCAAGATTGAGGCTGCCGAATTGCTGGGTTGGGGGCGCAATACCCTGACCCGGAAATTGAAAGAATTGGGTTTTTGATATGCTACGGGGCTGATGATCGGTTTTATCGTTGGTTATGCTGCGTTCGTCTGTCTTTTGGCTGTGTTCATCCGCAATCTGCTGCCACTATGTCGGTCGGGTAATTGTTGTTTACCCGATGTTGGGGAAATCCGTGGGTTTCCCCTGAGCAGGTTAAATGTCTAAAAATCATGGAGGACATAGTATGGCTGGATTATTGGATGGTATTAGCGGAGCAGCAGGCTTGATGTCTGCACCGGCAAGTTTGTTGGGTGGTGGTGCGGCTGCTGCGGGTGATGTTGCCCAGTTTGCCTCATCATTGGCGGGTGGTGGCAGTGGCGGCGGTGCAGGTGGGCTATTGGGCGGTTTGCCCATCGTTGGCGATGTCATGAACAGTGTCATGGGGATTGTTGGCGGGTTGCTGGGCGGCATTGGTGGCGGTCAAGGCGGTGGTGCTGGTGATCTGCTGGGTGGCCTGTTAGGTGGCGGTGGTCAAGGTGGTGGTGCAGGCGGCCTGTTGGGTGGTTTGCCGATTGTTGGTGACTTATTGGGTGGTTTGCTTTAAGCCCCCTTTGTGCTTGGCGTAAAACAAGACAACCCTGCCTCAGTTGGGTTGTCTTGTTTCTGATAAAAAGCCCCGCGATGCGGGGTTTTTATTTTAATGTCCAGATGTTTATCCATATATCAGCCGTTAGCCAAATATGCCCTTTGTCGATATTTGTAAGGCGATTGTCCCATTTGTCGTTTTTTCTGGGCGGCTTAGTTGTAATGATTTCCGTGAAGTGTGGGGCTTGCTGTCATCCCCGCTTTACCTCAGGAGTTGGGGCCATAGGGTTTTGCCCCCATCTTGATTCTATAATTAAGGAGAAATTATTATGACACTTGGACTTTTGTCAGGGTTGTTGGGAGCAAAAGGGGCGACTGCCGCCCAATCTTCAAATACCCAATCATCTACCAGTAGCCAGCTTGATATGAACAGCTTGGCTGCTGCATTCAATAATGTTTACCAGTCTGGTTTTAATGCAGGTGCTGCCCAAAATGGTGCTGCCCAAGGTGGGAACTTCACCGTTAATAACAGCCTGAATGCCGGTTTGTTTGGTGGTGGTCAAGGTGGCGGCACGGGCGTAATCCCTGGGCTGGTTAATAACATCAGTGGCAGTACTACCCAGGGTGGTAGCACTACCGGTACGACAGGTGGCTCCTATTCCGTTACAGGGCAGGGTCACGGTCAAGGTCGTCCGCAAGGTTTTGGTGGTGGTGCACACCAAGGTGGCGCGGGCGGTACAGGTGGTACATCAGGCCATGCCTGGGGTGCAGCCGCAGGCCGACCACAAGCGATGGGTGGTGGCTCGTATGGTGCAAATGGTGCGTCTTCCAGCACATCAGGAGCTAATACAACCATCAATGTGAATTTCACCAGCAATGGTAGTGCGGGTGCTACAGGTGGCGCAGGTGCTATTGGGCAAACCGGTGGTGCAGGTGCTACTGGGCAAACCGGTGGTGCAACTGGCGGTGGCGGTCTGTTGGGCGGCTTGCTCGGCGAAAAGATGAACCTGCTGGGCGGCCTGTTAGGTGGTGGTGGTGCTGGCGGCGCGGGTGGCGGTTTGCTGGGCGGCCTGTTGGGTGGTATTACGGGCGGCGGCGCTGAAGGTGGCGCTGGTGCTGGCGGCGGTCTGGGTGGTTTGGGCGGTATCGTGGGTGGTGCTGCGCAAGGCGTGCATGGCTTGGCTGAAACAGTCATTAGTGCAACCGGGCTGGGTGGTTTGTTTGCCCCGATTGATGATGCCATTGTCCATCCGATCCTGTGGGATCCGATTTCGATGGTCACTGGGACGGATGTCAGTAAGCACCCGAACGGTGTGGCTGATGTATCTGACCCACTGGGTATCCGTTCCTAAACGGACTCCTTGTTGAATGCCTTGGAAATAAAAAAGGCCAGCAGATGCTGGCCTTTTTTGTTGCATGATCAGCAGGCTGATTAGCAGCTATAGTACATTTCGTATTCAACCGGGTGGGTTGTCATACGGAAACGGGTCACTTCCTGGGTCTTCAGTTCGATGTAAGCATCGATCATGTCATTGCTGAATACACCACCCGCCAACAGGAACTCACGGTCTTTGTCCAGTGCTTCCAAAGCCATGTCCAGAGAGTGGCAAACTTTTGGAATGAGCTTGTCTTCTTCTGGTGGCAGATCGTACAGGTCTTTATCCATTGCTTCGCCAGGGTGGATCTTGTTCTTGATACCATCCAGGCCAGCCATCATCAGGGCAGCAAATGCCAAGTAAGGGTTGGCACTTGGATCTGGGAAGCGGACTTCGATCCGGCGGCCTTTCGGGCTGGAAACGAATGGGATACGGATGGAAGCAGAACGGTTACGTGCAGAGTAAGCCAACATAACAGGCGCTTCGAAACCTGGAACCAAACGCTTGTAGGAGTTGGTGCCTGGGTTGCAGAATGCGTTCAGTGCTTTCGCGTGCTTGATAACGCCGCCGATGTAGTACAGGGCAGTTTCAGACAGACCTGCATAGCCGTCACCTGCGAAGGTGTTCACGCCATCTTTTGCCAATGACATGTGGACGTGCATGCCTGAACCGTTGTCACCCACGATAGGCTTCGGCATGAAGGTGACGGTTTTGCCATACTGGTGGGCCACGTTGTGGATAACATACTTTTGGCGTTGTACCCAGTCAGCACGTTTGACCAGGGTGGAGAAGCGCGTGCCGATTTCGCACTGGCCTGCGGTCGCCACTTCGTGGTGGTGAACTTCAACCGGAACACCGACTTCTTCCAGGATGTTACACATGGTGGAACGGATGTCCTGGAAAGAATCAACCGGTGGAACTGGGAAGTAGCCGCCTTTGATACCTGGGCGATGACCCATGTTGCCATCTGGGTAAGACTTTTCAGAGTTCCAGCCTGCTTCTACGGAGTCAACCTTGACGAAGCAACCACTGGTATCTGCACCCCAACGTACATCGTCGAAAATGAAGAATTCAGGTTCTGGACCAAAGAATGCAGTGTCAGCAATGCCCGTTGACTTCAGGTAAGCTTCAGCACGGACAGCGATGGAACGTGGGTCACGCTCGTAGCCTTCCATGGTGGCAGGGTCAACGATGCCGCAAGTGATATTGAGGGTCACGTCCTGGAAGAACGGGTCAATGAATGCGCTGTTTGGATCGGGCATCAGGATCATGTCGGATTCGTTGATCCCTTTCCAGCCTGCGATGGATGAACCGTCAAACATTTTGCCGTCTTCGAAAATGTCATCATTGAACTCGCTGACCGGGACGGTAACGTGGTGTTCTTTGCCGCGTGTATCGGTGAAACGGAAGTCAACATACTTGACTTCGTTTTCCTTGATGAGGTTCATAACGTCTTGTGCAGACATGCTGTTGTCTCCTGAAATTGCAGAAATTAGGTCAATGGTCAAAAACCAGAAAAACGGTGATCATACATGCAATACCTGTGCCAAGGTAGAGCATCTTGTTTTTAGGCATTATTTAAGCGCAGTAACCCGTGGATAGCCCTAATATGGTGCAGCATGCCAAGCTTGCGCACCATTATTGTGCAACGGTCTGGTAAAAAACGACGCTCCCAATGCTGGCGACAGTTTCGCAGGCCTGTTTGAAGTCCGCAAGGGGTGCGGGTTCAGGAGTGCGGTGTAAATAGACTTCCAGATGAATTTTCCCATCAATGTAATGCAAGACGGTGTGATCGATTTGTCCCCAAAGGGCTGTTGCCAAAGGACTGGCCTGCAATTCTGCCAGCAATTTGCTGCGGATCGGTAGCCCGTCACAGGGTTTGGCAGCCTCATCATCTTCGGGGTCGATATGGACGGTCACATCGCTGATGTCGGGGAAGTTTTTCTTCAGTTGGCGCATGACGTATTCAGCGACCTGATGGCCTTCCGATACACTGATTCGGCTGGCAACTTGAATATGGGCATCGGCAAACACGTTGCCCCCCATTTTGCGCGTGCGCAGCATGTGGACGCTTTCCACTCCGTCGAGCTCACGGATAAAGTCAGTAACGGCAGTTGCCCGTTCTGCTGAAATGCCGGTATCGACCAGTTCACGGGTGCTTTCCAGTATCAACTGGACAGCCATGTAAAAAATCATGACTGCGACAATAATGGCGGCGACTGCATCCAGCCACGGGAAGCCGAGTTGTGCACCGCCAATCGCCAGTAGCACCAGTACGGAAGACAGTGCATCAGAACGGTGATGCCATGCACTGGCTTTGAGCATGGGGGATTGGATACGCTTGGCAACATGGACGGTGTAATGGTAAAGCAGCTCTTTGCCAAAGATGGCGAGGGCTGCAAATGCCATTGCGATGGGATCCGGTATGACCATAGGGGCATCGCCACTGATGCGCCCCCACGCCTGGGTGAAAATGGCAACTGCCACACCACCCAAAAGCAGCCCAAGGACAACCGTCGCCAGTGTTTCAATACGCCCATGCCCGTAAGGGTGGTTATCATCAGCATCCTTGCCTGCATGGTGGGCAGCAAACAGCACCACAATGTCCCCCACCAGATCGGACAGGGTGTGCATCGCATCAGCAATTAGTGCTTGGGAATGCGTGAGTATGCCACCAATGATTTGTGCCACGGTGAGGATAATATTGACCACCATCCCTACCAGTGCCACCCGGCGCGTTGTTGCTTGCCTGTTGTCTGAGGGTGGTGTGCCTAGGTCGTGGGTGTGGTGGTGTCCGCCCATCAGTTTGCCCCTGTTTGCAGGGTAATGATGTGCTCGCGGCCTTCACTGCGGGTTTCCAGCAAGGTATGCCCGTGGATGCGTGACCAGGCAGGAATATCGTGCAAAGCGCCAGGATCCGTGCAGTAAACCGTCAGGATTGTGCCAGCAGGCAAGGTTTCAATGGCTTGTTGCGTGCGGATAACAGGCAATGGGCAAAGCAGGCGGCGGGCATCAACAACAATGGGTTCGGACATGACATCATCTGCAACTTAGGGGTATTGATGCGATTATAACGCTACCGGCCAACAAGCGCGAATCAATGCAGTTTCTGTTTGCTGGTATTGCAGGCGGTCACGGAATTCAGCCGGGTCTTTTTGCAAAACGAGATTGCCCGGACGTGGTTCCAGCACTGCCAGCAGGCGCGAGAGCCAGAAACGCAAGGCGGCTGCCCGGAGGATGCCTGCCCAATGTTGCTGTTCGAGGGCTTGCAAGGGGCGGATTTGGTGATACGCCACCAGGCAGGCAAACAGGCGTTCGGCATCCAGTCTGCCGCTGGCCTCACTGCACCAATCGTTGGCAACAATGGCAAGGTCATAGAGCCAACTGTCATTACAGGCATAATACCAGTCAAGGATGCCACTCAGGTGGCCTTGGTCGAACAGGGTATTGTCGCGGAACAGGTCTGCATGGATAACCCCATTGGGTAAATGGCTGAATGGGATGCTGGCTTGCTGGGCTATTTCTGCTGCCAGCAACGCCGCTTCATCCGGGTTGAGTGTTGGCAGGATGTGCCGGGCGGTTTGCATGCGCCAGACATGCCCCCGATCCGGTGGGCGGTAAAAGGCGAATTGTGTTCCGGCAAGGTGTAGCCTTGCCAAGGCAGCCCCCAGTTCGGCGCATTGGGCGGGCGTGGGGTGGTCGATGGTTTGACCGGGCAGGCGTGTCACCAACGCGGCGGGTTTGCCATTCAGGTCACGCAGGAGATGGCCTTCGCGGTCATAGAGTGGGCGGGCAGTTGGTAAACCTGCCTCCTGCATATGCGTCATTAAATGCAGGAAGTAATCCAGCTCTGGGGCTTTGTGTTGCTCAAACAAGGTCAGGACATATTCGCCCTGGGTGGTCGTGACAAAAAAGTTGCTGTTTTCAACACCAGACTCAATGCCTGCGTAGTCCAGTAATGACCCTGCGGCATAATAGCGCAGGAAGTGTTGCAATTCCTGCGTATCGACGGGGGTGAATACGGACATTCTGGAGGGCTTACCAGGAAAGCACTTTCCAGCTCGGAATCATCAATTCGTCGCTGTCACTGTGGGCGCTTTTCACCGAACTGCTGTCGCTACCCGCTCCAATCAGGGAGTAACCATCACTGCCACTGGCGGGGCGGTAATGGATTTCACTGTACATGGCTTGCACCCGTTGTTCTTCAATCGTGCCGAAGCGGTCTTGGGTGGCAATGGTCTGGGTTTTGACCCGACCACTGGTTTCTTCGGTCACGGTTGTGCCTTCTTCGGCAAACAAAGTTGGGCTTAGCAGCAGGCTTGCCAGTACGGGGAGTACCGTCAGGGATTTTTTTATCATTATTATAGCTCCATAAAGTTGGCACGCTCTTCCGGTGATGGCCCGGAAACGGTGCGTTCATAATGTTGGAAGATATACTCGACAATGGCATCGGCATCATCCAGCAGGACAAACAAGTCCATATCTTCTGGGGAAATCGTGCCTTCCTTAACCATCGTGGCTTTGAACCACTCCAGCAGGCCTGTCCAGAATGGGGTGTGTACCAACACAATCGGGATGCGGTGGGTTTTGCCGGTTTGTACCAGGGTCAGGATTTCTGCCAGTTCATCCAATGTGCCAAAACCGCCGGGCATGACCACATAGGCCGAGGCGTGCTTGACGAACATGACTTTGCGGGAAAAGAAGTGGCGGAAATACAGGGAAATATCCTGATAGGCATTGCCGCTTTGTTCTTTGGGCAGTTGGATATTCAGGCCGATACTGGGGGATTTGCCGCCTTGAGCACCTTTATTGGCAGCCTCCATCAGGCCGGGGCCACCACCACTGACAACAGCAAAGCCTGCATCGGACAGTTTCCGGGCAATATCAACTGTTAGCGCATACAAAGGGTGGTCAGTCGGGGTGCGGGCTGAGCCAAAAATGCTGACGGATGGGCGGATACGGGCGAGACGTTCAAAGCCTTCCACAAACTCACCCATAATCTGGAAGATTTTCCAGCTTTCCCGTGCCAGCTCCTTGTCATCAATCGGTCGCAGGACGGGGTGTTGTGCGCGTGTTGTCTTATCCATAGCCTTGTTTTTCTTATCCCATAGTGTTGTGTTCAGGCACTAACTTTTTCTGCCGGTGTTAGCGTCACGAGGGTCAGGGCATGCAATTGTCCAGAGGTGATTGCCTCAGCGACAGCAGCATAAACTTTTTGATGGCGTTTGACTTTGCTTAGGCCTGTAAAGGCATCACTCACCACCTCAGCCTGGTATTTGTAGCCGTCACCTGTCACGACAACCTGCGCATCCGGGATGCCAGTCTGGATCAGGTGTTCGACCGCTTCATTACTGATACTCATAGGGACTATATTTCCTTGATTGCCAAGTGCGCAAGTATACCGGATATAAAGCCAGTCATTGTCATTTCTGTGCTTATAGCGCATATAATGCACGGAGTCCATTTTTTGGGAAGTAAGGAGCATCATGGCAAATCAGCAGCTAGTCCAGCAAGTGCAGGATACCTGTGCAGGGTTTTGTGCTGCCTTGACGCAGGACGAGATCAGTAAGTTTGTACGTTATACCCGTCCGCTTGAGTTGGGGGCGGGAAAAGTCTTAGCCGATATGGGCGATGTCGGTGACAGCTTTTATATGGTGATTGGTGGGGCGATCCAGTTGTTTCAGCTGGATGGCGGGCATGAGTTTGAAGTGGGGCAAATCAACCCAGGTGGCTTGGTGGGGGAAATGTCTTTCTTTGACCATCGTCCACGTACCTTGCGTTTGAAGTCGGCGGGTCAGGGGGCATGGTTATTGGAAATCAACCGGCAGATGTACAACCGTCTGCGCATTGAGGAACCTTATATCTGCACCAACCTGCTGGAGTTTGTGATCCGCAGTCTGGATGGTTTGGTTCGCGGCTTGAGTGAGCAAAACGCGACATTGCACAAGCAAGCGATGCGGGCGATTGCCGAGTAAGCAAAAGGCTGATGTAAGAATCAGCCTTTTGGTATTTCAGCAGCCAACGGTGCTGTTTATTTTTTGGTGGTTGCCAAGCCAAGGATGGCCCAATCCTGCATACCGCCACGATACCATTTCAGCTTTTCAGGCGGGTAGCCCATGCCCAACAGCTTCTTGATATTGGTTGGGGATTGCCCGCACCACATGCCATTACAGAACATGACCAAGGTTTTTGCGCTTGCGTAGTCAAATACATCAGCGACTTTACCGGCGGCGACGGCCTCATCAACGTCCAGGGCATCTTTGCCTTCTTTCAGCTTCACGCCAAATTCTTCGGTCATGATTTTGATGATGCCTTCGGTGGTTGCACCCTCTTTGGGTTCCAGGCCTGTCCACGGGATATTTTTTGCACCGGGAATGGAGCCTTTCTCCACCCAGTCCGGGGTGCGGGAATCGATTACCATGATGCCCTTATCGCCGCCGTCCTGTTTTTTCAGGTAGTCGAGTATTTCCAATTCCGCAATGGTTTCCACCCCTGGGGCAATGGTTCCTGGCTGGATGCAAAACGGTGGGCAGGGGCGCGAGGTTTTGGCAAAGTCAGCGGCAACCGTTGCAGCATTATCCTGGTCACGTTTGATCTCTGTGCCTGCAATAGTCACACTCATCAGGTCGGCGGTGATGCCGACCGGCTTGCCTTCGGCTTGGACTACAACAGGCAGGGAAAGGGTCATTGCCAAGGCAAAGGTGCTAAAAAAGGGTATCAGCTTCATGGTTTCTCCTCTAACAATCAATAAAAACAGGGGCTTTGGGGTTGCGGTGTCTATCGGGCTTATTCGCAATCCGGCTCTTTATCATCATCGTGCTCAGTGTCTTCTTTCTCGGCAGGCTTGGCTTCAGCAGCGGTCGTGGACGTGGCTGGCTCCGTTTTTTCCGTAGTTGCTGGGGCAACAGCAGTGGCAGCATCTGCGGGTTTTGTTTCCGTAGCAGGTGCAGCAGGGGCAGTATCAGCAGGCTTCACGTCTGCTGCCGGGGCGGGGGCGGTGACAGGTGTAGCAGGTGCAGCGTCAACAGGCTTCACTTCTGCCACTTGTACTTCAGCAGCAGCCGTTTTGGGTGCTTCCGCTGCGGGGGCGGGTTTATCTTCAGCGCATGCGGTGAGCTGCATGCTGGACAAAAGCAGCAATGTAGCCATTAAGTGGATCTTTTTGATCATCTTGAACCTCTCCTCAGCGGTTTTTTGAAACGCAGAGGCATAATAATCAGAAAAGATACCCGCCTGCAAGAAAAGTGACGGGGGGCTACCCACAAGGTGGTATGGTATCGCTAAGCCAATGAAAAATTTACGTGTATTGGCAGGTTGTGCGGGTGTTTATGTGGTCAACCAGAAGGTGACGGGGCCATCATTGGTCAGTTGGACTTTCATATCCGCCCCAAATACACCGCAATGTAATGCCCCTATCTGCGCCTGGGCAAGGTTGCAAAAATAGCTGAACAAAGCATGGCCTGTTTCAGGGGGAGCCGCCGGGGTGAAGCTGGGGCGGTTGCCCTTGCGGGTATCGGCGGGCAGGGTGAACTGCGGCACAATCAGCAGCTCACCTTGTATGTCCCGCAGTGAGAGATTCATCTTGCCGTTGTCGTCGGCAAAAATCCGGTAATTGAGGATGCGCTCCAACAGGCGGTCAGCTTGGGGAGTGTCATCCGCCTTTTCCACGCCGAGCAGCAACAAAATGCCTTTGCCAATGCGGGCAACCGGTTTCCCATCAACCACCACGCTGGCCTCGGCGACACGCTGGATCAGCCCTATCATCTGGTTTGCGCCAGTTGGTCAGCCATAAATTCGGTGGCTTTCACCAGTGCTGACTGGATGGCAGGTTCGCTGGCGGCATGCCCACAATCGGGGATGATGGCAAAATCAGCCGTAGGCCATGCTTGGTGCAGGGCATAGGCCTGTTCCAGTGGGCAAATCATGTCATAACGCCCGTGGACAATCATGCCGGGGATGCCCGCCAGTTTGTAAGCATCACGTACTAACTGGTCAGGCTCCATAAAAGCCTGATTGACGAAGTAATGGGCTTCAATCCGGGCGACGCTCATCGCCGTGAACGGGTTGGAGAAATGGTCAACGGTGCTTTCTTTCGGCGAGAGGTTAGCGGTACGTCCCTCCCAGATAGACCAGGCTTTGGCGGCTTGCATGCGGGCGATTTCGTTTTGCCCGGTCAGGCGCTGGTAATAGGCCTTCAGCAGGTTGCCGCGCTCCTGAGTGGGGATGGGGGCAAGGAAGTCCTGCCAGAAGTCCGGGAAAATATAACTGGCTCCTTCTTGGTAGAACCAGTCGATGTCGCGTGGGCGGCAGAGGAAAATGCCCCGCAGGATCAAGCCCAACACCCGGTCTGGATGGGTTTCAGCGTAAGCCAAGCCCAGGGTTGAACCCCATGAACCACCGAATACCACCCACTTTTCCACCCCCATTTCCAGGCGGATGCGCTCCATGTCTGCCACCAAATCCCATGTGGTATTGTTGGTCAGTTCGGCATGCGGGGTTGAACGCCCGCAGCCCCGCTGGTCAAACAGGATAATCCGGTAACGCTGCGGGTCGAAAAACTGGCGATGCCAGTTTTCGCAGCCTGAGCCGGGGCCACCATGCAGGAATACCACCGGAATACCATCCGGGCTGCCGGATTCTTCCACATACAAGGTATGGATCGGGTCGACCGGCAGGAAAAAATGCCGGTTGTCACGGATCGGGGGGTGCAGCGTCATCATGTCAGGTTCCTTCTGTTTCCAGCAAGCGGCGGGCTTCCGCAAATTTTTCCCGTTCAGCCGCAGATACTTCCGGGTATTCGATGCTCAAGGCTTCCAGGGTTTCAACGATGGTTTCCGCGACGGCGACCCGCATATAAGCCTTGTTGTCTGCCGGGATAGCATACCACGGGGCATGTTTGCAGGAAGTGGCGTTCAGGGCATCTTCGTAGGCTTGCATATAACTGTCCCAGTGCTGGCGTTCAGCGACATCTCCGGCTGAGAATTTCCAGTTTTTATCAGTCTCATCCAGGCGGTCGAGGAAGCGTTGTTTCTGCTCGGCTTTGGAAACATTCAGCCAAAACTTGATGATGACGGTACCGTTACGTGCCAAATGCTTTTCATGGTCGCGGATTGATTCATAGCGGTCTTGCCAGATGTTGTCCTTATTGATTTCTTTGGGGAGGTTTTGCCCGCCAAGGTATTCGGGATGTACGCGCACGACCAGTACCTCCTCATAATAGCTACGGTTAAAAACACCGATCCGCCCCCGCTCTGGCAGGCATTTGGCAGTACGCCACAGGAAGTCGTGGTCAAGCTCCTCCGCTGAGGGCTGCTTGAATGAGTAAACCTGACAGCCTGCCGGATCAATGCCGCGCATAATGGCACGGATAGTCCCATCCTTGCCTGCGGCATCCATCGCCTGGAACACTAATAGCAGCGAGTGGTGGTCATGGGCAAAAAACACCTGTTGCAGCTTGTCGAGCTTCTTGGTGAGCTTTTTCAGGCGCTCTTCCAGTTCTTCATCACTTTGGTTGCCAGGGGCTTTGGTATCGGCCTGTTCGACACGGAACGAGCCATCGAAGGGCACGCGGTGCTGGGTCGGAAATTCAAACATGTGGGGGTTCCTCCAAGTATTTTTCTAATGGTTTTATAGTCTGCCAGAGATGGGGGCAGGGTGCATCAGTTTGTCTATTTGCATTTATCTTGTTTATGTTGAAATAACATGGCTCTATGAATTAAGATGGTGTGGGCTTCAGCAAATAATTATAACAAGGGGAATACTATGATACATGCGCTTCAACGGGGCGTGGTTGTTTTATGTGTAGCGGCATTGTCAGCCTGTGGCGGCAGCGATGGCAACTACATTGCAGGTAACAGCAACAATAGCGGGGGCAGCAGCTCATCCACGACCGTCAAATCATTGGAAGTGGGAGCCAGTTCCCGGCAGTTACCTTCCAGTGGTACTGAACCTGTCACCATTTCAGCCATCGCCAAAGATGCCAACAACAATATACTCAAAAGTGTCGCTGTCCAGTTCTCGGTAAATAACAGCGGGACGATTGAGTCGGATACCTCGACGGCAACGACCGGCGTTAAAACCGCCCAACTGACCCCCGGTCTGGATAATCCAGAAAACCGTACCCTGACTGTCACGGTCAAGGCCGAAAGCATGGTGCGTACCCTCAAGGTGGATGTCACCGGCACAACCCTGCAATTGGACGGCCCGAGCCGTATCGTGGTCAATGCACCGACAACCTTCACTGCCAAGTTGAAAAACTCTGCGGGTAAAGGTTTGGCCTATCATCCGGTCAGCATTTCATCCAGCCAGGGCAATGCCATTACACCGCTGTCAGGTTCTGCGTTTTCCACGGATGCGAATGGTGAGGTGAGCTTTGCCGTGCAAGCGGCACTCGGTGGTACGGACACTTTGACCGCTAGCGCCTTGGGTTCTTCTTCCACAAAGACCCTGGATGTTTCTGGTGATGAGTTCACCCTGACCAGCCCCAAGACGGAAGTGATGGTCAACACAGCCGAAACCGTTAGCCTGCTATGGAAGCAAAATGGCGTTGCCCAGGCAAACAAGACGATCAAGCTGGCGGCTACCCGTGGGGTGTTGCCTGCCCAGGTAGTGACAGATGCACAGGGTAAGGCCAGTTTCAGCATCACATCCAACAGTGCCGGTGGTACGGTGATTACAGCGACTGATGCAACCTCCGGCTTGGTTGCCAGCCTGGTACGTGAGTTTGTGGCGATCACGCCCAGCTACCTGAATGTGCAGGTTGAGCAAAATGTGGTGTTGCCAGAAAAAAGCACGACCGTTGTTGCGGTTGTCCGCGATGCCAATGATAACCCGGTGAAAAATCAGGTCGTTGTTTTCAACCTGAGTGATACCGTCAATGGCTCACTGAGCAGTGCTTCGGCAACAACTGATTCCTTGGGGCGTGCAACCGTGGTCTATACCGCCGGTAATGCCACCAGTGCGCGGGATGGGGTCGTGATTGAAACAGCCCTGCAATCCAATCCAGCCATCTCCGATAAGGTCATGTTGACCGTGGGCAACCGTGCCTTGCGGATTGTGTTGGGCGAGGATGAAAATATCCAGGAAAGCGGAATTTACTACAAAAAATCATTTGGTGTGATTGTCACTGACAGTGCAGGCAACCCGGTGGTTGGTAAACGGGTCGATTTCACCTTGACGTTTGAAGGCTATTTCAAAGGCTACATGGCGTGTGCCAAAGATGAGAATGGTTCCGTAATTGGCCTCCGCCCTGCACGTCAGGCTGCATGCCAATCTGAAGACCTGGATCGTGACGGTTGGCTGGATGTGGGTGAAGACTTCAATGGCAATAACTTGCTGGAGCCGACCAACTCGGCCTCTGTACCTGCCAGCGGGGTAACGGATAGCGATGGTAAGGTGACGGTGGATGTAACCTACCTGCAAAACCATGCTGAATGGGATGTTGTGCGTTTGGGTGCATCGGTGCTGGTCGAAGGGACTGAGTATGCAGAAAGTACCGCTTTTACCTTGCCGGTCTTGATGTCTGACGTGAGCAGTTGTGAGACTGCCCCACCGAATGCACAAAGCCCTTATGGTGTCGCAACAGAGTGCGCTTCACGGTATTGAGATGAGATGCTGAGGACTTAGTAAAGAGGCCACCTGCGGGTGGCCTTTTGCTTTGGACGCGAAGGCTATCAGCAGGTTAAGATGGGTGGTATGGATACTGACCACAAAACACTTCTGGATATTTTCGCCGCAGGCCTTGATGCCGTCAAAGGCGATAATGCGGTTTACCAAGCCCTGATGGTGCAGGGGACGCAACCTGCGTGCCATGTGGTTGCTATCGGCAAGGCAGCAGAGGCCATGTACGATGGGGTTTGCCGTTACTTGGGCAAGGACGTGAAAAGTGCCTTGCTGATCAGCAAATATGGGCATTTTTCCCCGGAAATTTTGTCTGCACGCCATGTGCGGGCGTTGGAGGCGGCGCATCCTGTGCCAGCCGCGTCATCCTTGCAGGCAGGGCAGGCTTTGCTGGGGTATGTGCAAGCTTTGCCTGCTGATGAGCCGGTGTTGTTCCTGATTTCGGGTGGCGCTTCCAGTTTGTGTGAGGTACTGGATGAAGGTTGGACACTGGAGCGTTTGCAGGCTGTTACCCAGGAGCGTTTGGCGGATGGTTCCAGCATCCATGAAATCAATGCCATGCGCCGCCAGGTTTCCCGGATCAAGGGGGGGAAGTTGTGGGCATTTTTGGGCAAGCGCCCGGTGCGTTGCCTGTTGATTTCTGATGTGCCCGATGATGACCCTAGGGTGATTGGTTCGGGTTTGTTGTTTCCTGCACCGGCTGATGATTTTGTCTGGCAAGTGGTCGCCAGCAACCGGCAGATGCTGGTAGCGATGGCTGCCCAATCCGTGCAGCTCATGCCTACATCTCCTGTAACGGTTATGCCCGCTTTCCTGC
Organism: uncultured Thiothrix sp.; assembly: GCA_964293005.1. Lineage (GTDB taxonomy): Bacteria > Pseudomonadota > Gammaproteobacteria > Thiotrichales > Thiotrichaceae > Thiolinea. The sequence continues at coordinate 184,529 of CAXYXW010000003.1, read as the reverse complement.
AAGGCGATGCGGTGTTGGCTGCCCAATCGTGTGTTAATCATTTGCGTAACAGCCCGCCCGGTGTGTATTTATGGGGTGCGGAAACGACGGTGTGTTTACCGGAAAACCCAGGGCGAGGTGGGCGTAACCAGCATTTTGCATTGGCTGCGGCTTTGCAATTCCAGCCGGATGACAGGATTTGCCTGTTGGCGGTAGGGAGCGATGGTACGGATGGCGTGACCGATGATGCGGGTGCATGGGTCGATCATGGCACTTTAGGGCGTGGGCGTTTGGCAAATCTTGACCCAGTGGATTGTTTACATCGTGCTGATGCCGGTACATTTCTGGATGCCAGCGGCGACCTGATTTACACCGGGCCGACCGGGACGAATGTGATGGATGTGGTAATCGGCCTGAGATATTGATGCAAACCCAACAAAACCTCCCCGCTCCCCGCGATTTGTACGCGGCGGTATATGCTTGCCTGATGGAGCCTGAGCCTGCCCGCAAACAGGCAGCGGCTCACCAGTTATATGCTGACTGGCAAGCAGGTCGTTTACGACGTGACGATGCCCCAGGGCAATGCCCGGTACAGGCTATCCCAGTCCCCGGACGGCCTGCCCGCCCGGAGCTGGTGCATCCCAGGCTGGTCAAGCAACGCAAGCTGACAACCCCGGCAGGGCGTTTTGCCTTGTTGCATGCAGTGGCTCACATTGAGTTTAATGCCATTAATTTGGCACTGGATGCGGCTTACCGCTTCCGGGATATGCCGGATGCTTACTATCGGGATTGGCTGCAAGTGGCTGCTGAGGAGGCCTACCATTTCGGCTTGGTGCGGGGGCGTTTGCAGGTACTCGGCGGTGATTATGGTGATTTGCCTGCCCATAATGGCTTGTGGGCACAGGCCTGCAAAACCGACCATGATGTGTTGGTACGGATGGCATTGGTTCCGCGTGTGCTGGAAGCGCGGGGGCTGGATGTCACCCCTGGCATGATGGAGCGCCTGCGTGAAGTGGGTGACACCGAGACGGTGGAGGTATTGGCGATTATCCTGCGTGACGAAATCGGGCATGTGCGGATTGGTTCGCACTGGTTCCGTCATTGCTGTGGCTTGCGTGGCTGGGAGCCGGAAGCCACGTTCCGCCAATTGCTGTGTGAGGTGATGAAAGCGCCGGTGCGTGGGCCCTTTTACACCGAAGGCCGCTTGCAGGCCGGATTCAGTGCCGCTGAGCTGGAAGCCCTGCGGCTACTGGAGGAGCGTTGGGTCGATGAAATCAGCCATTAAATCAGCCGTTAAAATCCGCCATCGAGCATGGCATTGACCTGCTGGGTAAAGACCTCAGGTGTTTGTACGTGCGGTAAATGCCCGGCTTCAGCAATCATTTCCAGGCGGGCATTGGGGAAGTATTGCTGTGCTACCAGCCAACGTTCCAGTTGCAGGTAGTCGGATTGCCTCCCCCCAATAAAGAGGGTATCGCCCAGGTAGCGTAAGCCGCTTTCAGTAAAGGCGGTAATATTCAAATAATGTCGCCCGATTTCTGGCAGGTTGCATTGCCAGTCAAAGCGTCCATTGCTGTCCCATTTCAGGTTTTTCAGCAGGAAAGCACGTTCAAACGGCTGTTGGATAGTGGGGGCTAGCCATTGGTCGGCTTCGCGGCGGTTTTTGAAGCTGGCTAATGGCATGGTCAGCATGGCTTGCAGGATAGCTTGGTGGCGTGGCGGGTAGTTGACGGGGGCAATGTCTACCACGATCAGTTTATGCAAGCGCTCGGGGTGATGTAGGGCGAGGGTCATGGCGACCTTGCCGCCCATGGAATGCCCCATGAGGTCGAAGCGTGCCAATTGCAGGTGGTCTGCCACTTCCAGCACATCATCCATCATCAGCCGGTAAGCCATGCCCGCCACATGTGGCGAGTTGCCGTGGTTGCGCAGGTCAATGGCGATAATGCTACGTCCTTCGGTCTGCTTGCTAGCAAAGGTATGCCAGTTGTCCATTGACCCCAGCAAGCCATGCAGGACAAGCAGTGGGCGTTGCAGTGGGGTTGTGTTGCCATAAATGCGGTAGTTAAGCATCGAATGTCCTGCCTAATTCATGGATCTGGTCGAGGATGTCTGCCCGCTCTGCGTCGCTCAGGGAGGGTATATTGTAATACACCTGATGCCCCACTTTTTTGATGCCGCAGAAAGCCAGCGTACCTTCGGTCATGGGGCGATAAATGAGCTGTTCGGCATTTGCTTGCTGGAAAAATGTTTGGTCGCTACCGGCGGTAATCAATACCAAGGCTTTTTGGTGGGTCAGCAGGCCTTGTTGCCCCGCTGCCGAATAGCCAAAGGCTACGCCATTTGTCAGGACGTGATCAAACCAGCCTTTCAGGATGGCGGGGCGACCAAACCACCAAAGCGGATAAATGAAGACCAAGCCCTCAGCCCATAACAGGGCTTCCTGTTCATGGGCGATTTTTGCGGGGATATTGCCGGTTTGCAAGGTGGCGAGGTCGCTGGCCTGCAAGACCGGGTTAAATTGTTCAGCGTACAGGTCTTTCACCCGTACTTCGTGTCCGCCCGCCAGCAAACCGCGCTGGCAATGTTCCAGCATGGCATGGTTGAAGCTCGACGGATTGGGATGGGCATAAACAATCAGGACGCGCATGGTGGTTTTCCGTTCATTATCGTTGTCAGTGGATAGTGGGTGTGCTGGGGTCTGCGGGGCTGATGCTTCCGGCGAACAGGCGGGCAACATCCACACGATCCAGCGAATACTGGGCATTGCAGAATTCACAGGTCACTTCGATGCTGCCATGTTCTGCCAGGATGGAGTCAGTCTCGGTTTGCCCCATCGATTGCAGCATGGCCTCCACCCGTTGTACCCCGCAACCGCAATGGAAGCTGATCGGTTTGGGTGCAAACAGGCGTGGTTCTTCCTCATGGAACAGGCGATACACCAGTTCTTCTGGCGGCAAGTCATGCAGCTCGTCAGCGGTGAGCGTATCCAGCAACATGGAAACCCGTGTCCAGTCTTCGGAGCTTTCCGTTTTTTGCTCCGGCGTGTTTTGGGATGCATCCGGCAGGCGTTGCAGCAACAAGCCCGCGCTGCTGTGGTGGTTGGCACTCAGCCATAAGCGCGTAGGCAACTGCTCAGAGCGTTGAAAGTATTGTTCCAGTGCTTCCGTCAGGTTATTGCCTTCCAAGGCAATAATGCCTTGGTAGCGCTCGCCGTTGCTGGCGGCATCCATCGTGATGGCAATATGCCCGCTGCCGAAAATCTCTGGCAGGCTGATGCCTTCCGGTACACTGCCCCAACGTGCCAGGCCACGCACTGTCCCTTGCGGGGTAGCCTGCACGACCAGCAAGTGTACCGGGCCATCCCCCCGGATTTGCAGGATCATTGACCCCTGGTGTTTGACGGTGGCGGAGAGCAAGACGATGGCACTGAGCGCCTCCCCCAGTACGTTACGGATAACAGGTGGGTAATCAGAACGCTCCAGCAGCTCTTGCCATGAATCGTCCAAATGAACCCATTCCCCACGGATGTTGGCGTTGTCGAGAATAAAGCGCCGCAAAATATCTTTAGTCATTTGCTTAATACAGCCCTAACGGCTACTACCTTTCATGTCGGTGTGTGGTAAAATTCCCTCTAGCGATGCCTGCGTGGGGAATACGGTGTGAAACTTATCACATAAGTTGGCTTGCCCAAAATCACCTTGGTTGCTACATTAGCGCCTTCATTTTGGGCCTACCTGTTTGAGGCATGGATAACAAAGACCACACAGGATGTCTTCTGCGGTCTCTACTCATAAATTTAGCTTTTTGCCGGACTAATAACGATGTTCAAAGCCATCTCTGGTTTATTCTCCAATGATATTTCCATAGACCTCGGTACAGCAAACACCCTTATTTACATGCGCGGTAAAGGGATTGTCCTCGACGAGCCATCGGTAGTGGCCATTCGTCAGGATCGCGGCCCGGGTGGCCCCAAGTCTATCGAAGCGGTTGGCGCGGAAGCAAAAAAAATGCTGGGGCGTACACCGGAAAACATTACTGCCATCCGCCCGATGAAGGATGGGGTTATTGCTGATTTTACCTATACTGAAAAGATGCTCCAGCATTTCATCCGTAAAGTGGATTCAGGCCGCATCCTGCGCCCTAGCCCGCGTGTGGTGATTTGTGTCCCGTGTGGTGCAACCCAGGTTGAGCGCCGGGCGATTAAGGATTCTGCCTTGGGGGCGGGTGCACGCAAGGTGTATTTGATTGAAGAGCCGATGGCTGCTGCGATTGGTGCAGGCATCCCCGTGGATGAGGCGATTGGCTCAATGGTGCTGGATATTGGTGGTGGTACATCTGAAGTTGCCATCATGTCCTTGCGTGGGATTGTTTACTCTGCGTCAGTGCGGATCGGTGGCGACCGTTTGGATGAAGCCATCATCAGCTATGTACGCCGCAATTATGGCATGTTGATCGGTGAAGCAACCGCTGAACGCATCAAATGCGAAATTGGTTCGGCTTATCCGGGTAAGGAGTTGCTGGAAATTGAAGTGAAGGGGCGTAACCTGTCTGAAGGTGTACCGCGTGCCTTTACCTTAACCAGCAATGAGATTCTAGAAGCGTTGCAAGAGCCTTTGTTCGGGATTGTCAGCGCGGTTAAAACCGCCCTGGAGCAGACACCGCCTGAGTTGGGTGCGGATGTGGCTGACCGGGGTATTGTCCTGACGGGTGGCGGTGCGTTGCTGCGTGACCTTGACCGCTTGCTGATGGAAGAAACCGGTATCCCGGTCGTGATCGCGGATGACCCATTGACCTGTGTGGCACGGGGCGGTGGTAAAATCCTGGAAATTCTGGAAGCGGAAGGTGATGCTTTCTTGGCAACGGATTGATCTGGGGTAGGGGCTTTTACTTGGATCACACTTTATGATCGCTGGCCCGCAGGCCAGACGAGGGTATTATAGGGAGCGGAGACTGCCATTAGCGATACCGATCACCATGCAACGCCGGGGCTATCGTTCCAGTTCATCATACTGCTTATAGCGGCCTTGTCGCTGATGGCGGTGGATTATCGTAATCCAGTCGCCACAGCACCTGTCCGCACGGGGTTTTCCATCGTGGGCTACCCATTGCAGATACTGGTTGATGCGCCATTTGATATTTATAACAATGTAACCGGCTTTTTCTCTGACCAGAGCCATCTTTCCATGGAAAATGCGGCGCTGAAGGAACAGTTGCGCCTGTATTCTGTGCAATACCGGGATATGCAGGTATTGGAGCAGCAGAATGCCCGTTTGCGTGATTTGCTCAAGGTGCAGAAACGCCCTGGTTATACCTTTACGATGGCTGAGGTCGTGGCGGCTGCCGATGAGCGTGGTCGTCAGGTTGTGACCCTCAATAAGGGTTCGCGGGATGGCGTGCACGAAAAGCAGGTCGTGTTGGCTGAAGGTGGCAATATTTTCGGTCAGGTCATCGAAGTTACGCCATACAGTGCCCAAGTGATGCAATTGACAGACCGTCAGCATGCCATTCCCGTGCGTAACCAGCGCACCGGAATGCGGGCGTTGGCGAATGGCACAGGCAAGGCTGACCTGTTGGAGCTGAAAAGCATTGTCGCCAGCAGTGATGTACAAGATGGGGATGTCTTTGTCAGTTCTGGACTGGATATGCTGTTTCCGGCGGATTTTCCGGTGGCAAAAGTTATTCCCAATGGTGTGCAATACATTCCTGGCGACCCGTTTGCCAATATTAGCGCCCGCCCCCTGATCAATTTTGACAATACCCGCGAAGTGCTGTTGTTGTGGCGTACTGACCCTGCACCTGTACCACCGTTTAATCCTGCCGCTGTTGAGCCAAATGCGGCTCAGTCCCAAGGTGTCGTTCAGGGTGCTCCCGCACAGGGCGCTGCTGCTCCAGCCGTTGTGCCCCCCGCTGCGGTGGATAAGCCCAAGGATAAGCCAAAAGACAAACCCAAAGAGCCAAAGCCCAAAGAGAAGAAGCCTGCGGAGCCTGCACAATGATTGAAAATGTTCCTCGCTTTATGGGGGCTGTCTGGGTGACGCTGTTATTGGCGGTTTGCCTCAATAGCGTGCCATTGCCTGCGGAGTGGTCTGTATGGCGGCCTGATTGGGTGGTGTTGGTGTTGATCCACTGGGCTTTGGTTATCCGTCAGGATACCAGCCTGTTCATGGCTTTTTTCATTGGCTTGTTGACGGATGCCATTACCCATTCCTTGTTGGGTCAGCATGCGCTTGGTTATGTCCTCGTGACCTATTTTGCGGTGCGGCTGGGCTTGCGTATGTCAGCGGAAGCGTTCCTCCAACAGTTTGCCCTGATTTTCATTGTGGTCGGCATTTTCATGTTGCTCAACTTATGGATACGGGGTGTAACCGGGAATTTGGGGGCAGGTTTGCTGTATTGGCTCCCGCTGCTGAGTAGCCTGTTGGTTTGGCCTGTATTCCACGGGCTGATGGGCTATTTCTATGTCCAGCGCAAGGTCGTTTGATGCGCTGCTTCAACAGAACCTAATCCCCTTGGTTTTTTCTGGTCTTATACCGCTGCTGTCCAGCGGGTAAATTGCTGCTGCTCCTTGACATTTGTTACCTTAGTCCCCATTGACACAAATCGACTTCATGTTAAGGAGCTTTTACATGAGTGCTACCAATGCCTGCCAGGAGTTGCCATGCAGTACCATGCCGGATATTGCCAGCCAACCGCATGCAGGGCCTAAAGGCACATTAAACTGGGTAGGGATGAGCGGGATCGAAATGCCGGTCTTTGTGCTCAACGCTGACGGTGAGAGAATTCAGACGCTTGCCCGTGTGCAGGCTTACGTAAACCTGATTGATCCCTTGAGCAAGGGTATCCATATGTCGCGCATTTATCTGGCGCTGGATAGCTTGCTGGGGATGCATGAGCTGAGCCCCGAGCTGTTGCGCAAAACCGTCACCCAGTTTGTCGATTCGCATGGCAGCCTGAGTGATGCCGCTTATCTGGAATGCAGCTTTAATTACTTCGAAAAGCGCAGCTCTTTGGTCAGCACCAATGTTGGCTGGAAAAATTATCCGGTACGGGTGGTGGCGGCTTTGCGTGACGGTCATTTTGACCTGGAAGTGCAAGTGGAAGTGCCTTATTCCTCCACCTGCCCGTGTTCGGCTGCCTTGGCACGCCAATTGATCCAGGAAGGTTTCCGCGAGTCATTTGGCGCAGGGCAAGTCAGTGCTGATGCGGTGTATGCTTGGCTGGGGACAACCCAGGGTATCCGGGCGACCCCGCATAGCCAGCGCAGTGTGGCGCAGGTCAAGGTCAAGCTGGCGGAAAAGATCCGTAACTTGCCATTGATCAGCTTGATCGACCGGGTGGAGAATGCTTTGCAGACCCCGGTACAGGCCGTGGTCAAACGGGAAGATGAGCAAGAGTTTGCCCGCCTGAATGCCTCCAACCTGATGTTCTGTGAGGATGCTGCTCGCCGTTTGCAAGTGGCCTTGTCTGAGGATATTTCGGTGCGTGATTTCTGGGTGCGCGTCAACCACATGGAAAGCCTGCATGCCCATGACGCGGTATCGGTGGTGGTGAAGGGGATTGACGGTGGCTACCGTGATGATCCCCACACCTACTTGCCCGGTTAGGCGTATGTATACTCTCGAAACCCTGCCATTGGCTAACCGTTTTGCCCAGCTACCGGCGCATTTCTATGCGCGGGTAGCCCCCACCCCCCTGCAAAACCCTGTTCTGCTCAGTTTTAATGAGGCAGCCGCTGACTTGATCCAGCTTGATCCGGCAGAAGCCTTGCGCCCGGATTTTGCAGCGGTGTTGGGGGGCAGCAAGCTATTGGCTGGGGCGGAGCCATTGGCAATGCTCTATGCCGGGCATCAGTTTGGGCATTATGTGCCGCAGTTGGGGGATGGGCGTGCCATTCTGCTGGGTGAGTCGCAGGGCTTCGAGCTGCAATTGAAAGGCTCAGGGCCGACCCCGTTTTCCCGTGGCAGTGATGGGCGTGCCGTGTTGCGCTCGACCATCCGCGAATACCTGTGTTCGGAAGCCATGCACCATTTGGGTATCCCCAGCACCCGTGCCTTGTGCATCATTGGCAGTGAGGAGGAGGTTTACCGCGAACGGATTGAACAAGGGGCAATGCTGTTGCGGATGGCTCCTTCGCATGTGCGTTTTGGTAGTTTTGAGGTGTTTTTTCATCGTCGCCAACACAAGCCACTGTTCCAATTGGCTGATTTTGTGCTGGAACAGCATTATCCAGCCTTGTGTGGGCAGCCTGAGCCGTATCTGGCCTTGCTGGAAACGGTGGTGCAGCGTACTGCCCGCCTGATTGCCCAATGGCAATGTGTGGGGTTCACGCATGGGGTGATGAATACCGACAATATGTCAATCCTTGGGTTGACGCTGGATTATGGGCCGTTTGGTTTCATGGATAGCTACGATGCCGGGTTTGTCTGCAACCATTCAGACCATCATGGGCGTTATGCGTTTGACCAGCAACCGGCGATTGGCTTGTGGAACTTGAATATGCTGGCCTATGCGATGCTGCCCCTGTTGGATAGTGAGCCAGATGTTGCCGTGGAAAAGGCACGTTCTGCCCTGTTGCAATACGAGTCCTGCTTTGCTGCGGCATGGCTGGGGGGGATGCGGGCAAAATTGGGCTTGCAGGGCGAGCAGCCGGAGGATGAAAGCCTGATCAATGCGTTGCTGGATAGCATGCAAGCCAATCAGGTTGATTTTACCCTCCTGTTCCGCCAACTGGGGACGCTTGAGCGGATAGCCACGGATGTGCAGGCAGACTATGCAGTGCGCGACCTCTTCCTTGACCGCACGGCCTTTGATGCCTGGGCGGTAAGGTATCGCCAGCGTTTGCAGCAGGATGCTGTTGATGATGCCATCCGCCAGCAGCAGATGGATGCAGTCAACCCCTTGTATGTGCTGCGTAACTACATGGCGCAGGTTGCCATCCAGAAAGCAGAGGCTGGTGATTATAGCGAGGTTGAGCGCTTGTTACGGCTATTGCGCCAGCCTTTTACGGCACAGGCCGGGATGGAGGCATATGCATCCCATCCACCGGCATGGGCGGCAGGCATTTCTGTCAGTTGCTCTTCTTGAGCCTTTCCCGGACAATGCCCGCTTTGTAACCTTCTGCACGGTGAGTCGGCCTATCATGAACCCCGCTTGGGTCAAACTGGAACCTTATCTCAAACAGTACGGGCGCGGCTGCCTGAGCTATTCCGTGTTGCAGGCGGGTATGCAGTATGACATTGAGGATGGGGTGGGCTTTATCGCTTATTTGCCATTCCGCCATCCGCTGTTTGCACCCTTTGGCAGGAAGATTGTGCTGGCTGACCCGATCTGTGCACCAGAACAGGCAGCCGGGATGCTGGAGCGTTTCATTGCCCGCCATCGGCGGGTGATTGTGCTGCAATGCTCGGCTGCGATTGGGCAAGTGCTGCATGATATGGGCTATGAGGTGAACCATTTCGGGCAAGAAACCGAGTTGCCGATCCCGTTTGACTTGGCAGGAAAAGAACGCTCCAAGCTGCGCCAGTGGCGTAACAAGTGTGAGCGGGAAGGCGTGGTGGTGGAAGAGCGGGCGATTTCAGCCTGTGATGCTGCCGAGATGGATGCCTTGTCGCGGGAGTGGATGCAGGAAAAAGGTGGCAAGGAATTGACCTTGCTGACCCGTCCATTTGTGCGGGCAGATGAGCCGGATGTGCGCTGTTTCTGGGCGCGGCAAAAGGGCAAGTTGGTCGGTCTGGCGATTTTTGACCCAATGTATGAGCAGGGGCAGGTGGTTGGTTATTACCATAATTTTGACCGCATCACCGCTGATGCACCCAACGGAACCAGTGTGCATATCATTTTGGAGGCTATCCGCCGTTTTGAAGCGGATGGTATCCGCAAGGTGTCATTGGGCTTGATGCCTTTGTATATTTTGCGTCCCCATTTCCGGCAGAATGATTTCACGATGAAGGGGTTGAAGTTTGCTTTCCGTAAGCTCAACCACTTGTACCCGTTCCAGGGCAATATCTCCCACAAGAAAAAATTCAATGGCGAGCGTCAGCCTGTCTACTTTTCCTCAACACAAGGCAACCGCCTGTGGGAAATGGTCATCCTGATGAAAGCCATGCGCATGATTTAAGCCGGATGTAGTAAACGAGGCGGTAAACAAGGCTACTGTTGGGGCAGGGCTGTTGTAGAATAACCGCATGTCATTAATGAGGATAAGCAGACCCATGACAGCACAGCTACCTGTAAAATTCACCACGATTGCGTTCATTGGTGCGGGCAATATGGCACGCAGCCTGGTTGCCGGACTGATGCAGGATGCATCACACCTGAAAATCCGCGTTGCTGACCCGGATCAGGATCAGTTGGATGTGATTCGCCGCCATTGGCCAGAAGTCATGGCGACTACCGATAATGCTGCGGTGGTTGATGGGGCAGATGTGGTGGTGTTGGCAGTGAAGCCGCAGGTGATGCGTGAGGTGGTGGAGCCATTGCAGGCATTGGCCCAGCAACAGCGCCCTTTATTTGTTTCTGTGGCGGCGGGCATCCGGGAGGCTTCGCTGGATGCGTGGCTGGGTGGTGGTTTGCCGGTGGTGCGTTGCATGCCGAATACACCGGCCTTGGTGCAGGCGGGGGCAACGGGTTTGTATGCCAACCCACACGTTTCCAATGAGCAGCGGAGCGTGGCAGAAAGCATCCTGCGTGCGGTCGGCATTACCTTGTGGTTTGCTGATGAGGGCAAGCTGGATGCCGTGACAGCCGTTTCTGGCAGTGGCCCTGCGTATTTCTTCCTGGTGATGGAAGCGATGCAGGCCGCCGCTGAATCCCTAGGCCTGCAAGCGGAAGATGCCCATTTGTTGGTGGTGCAGACTGCGTTGGGGGCTGCCAAGCTTGCCTTGGAAAGTGAAGACCCTCCGGCAGAGTTGCGCCGCCGCGTCACCTCCAAGGGGGGTACAACCGAGGCTGCTTTGGGCAAACTGAATGCAGGTGGTTTGGTTCCCCTGTTTGCTGAGGCTTTGCAAGCTGCCGCAACCCGCTCCCAGGAGCTGGCGCAGGCAAATGGTTAAAAATGGCTAAGGGCAGGAAAAATGATGGTTTTGCAGAATATTGCGGTTTTTCTGGTTTCGACCTTGTTTTCGCTGTACATCGGCGCAGTGCTGGTGCGCTTCCTGCTGGCATGGGTAAAAGCTGACTTTTATAACCCGTTTTCGCAGTTTTTGGTAAAAGTGACTCAGCCTGTACTGGTTCCCTTACGCCGGTTTATCCCCGCCATCGGCAAGATTGATACAGCGTCTTTGGTATTGGCGTTTGCCCTGAAGCTGGTGGCAGTGCTGCTGCTGGCAGGCTTGATGGGAATTAGCCTCAGCCCACCGACGGTGCTGGTTTTGGTGGTGGTGGAGCTGATCCGCACCCTGATCTGGATATTTATGGTGGCGCTGATTATCCAGGCGATCATGAGTTGGATGGGCAACACCTATGGCAACCCGATGGCTTCCCTGTTGGGCAGTTTGACGGATCCCTTGCTGCGCCCGCTCCGCCAGTTTGTCCCCACCATTGGCATGGTCGATTTGTCCCCGTTGGCGGCTATCTTGCTGTTGCAGGTGCTGCTGATTGCACTGGGGGCGTTTCCGTCGATTTAAGTACGCGGATTGTCAGCAGGTGCTGCTACAAAATTATCCTGCTCTATAGGCATTGGCGACTTGCTTGTAGAGCTTGTCATTTGCGGGTAATTTCGGGTAAATCACTGAAAATGACCTTCATGCTGCCAGCATCTTCTCAATGGCTAGCAAATCTTCGGCAAAGTCATAATCTGCCACTGGAATGCCCAGCAACCCCAGTAACCTGATGGTTTCGTGCTGATTTTTACCAAGTGCCTTGCTGAGTTGCCCTAAGCTCAAGTCCCCGCTTTGGAAGCCTTTGATGGCAAACCACGGCATTCCGGGGTTGGTTTGGAGTTCTTTGATGCCGATGACTTGCATGAGTTGTATTACTTTCAGGATGTATGTTCCTATCTTAGGATCGCTGCGGGCTGGATGCAATCTGTTGGTTGCGTCGTTTTTGCCCTTGCCTCTTGAGTAACTGCGGCGTATGCTTTTGTCATACAGAGTATATCAGGATATACCATCATGGCAACGGCAATACTGAGTGTCCGCGTTAGCGAGGCAGAGCGGAGTTTATTGGAAATGGCGGCTAAATATGCCCACACCAGCCTGAGCGATTTTGTGCGGCGCAAGGCGCTGGAGTCTGCCGAAATGGAGATGATGAACCGGACGGTTATCGAAATCCCTGCCCAGTCTTGGCAGCAATTCGAGTCTTGGCTTAACAGCCCGCCGCAAGTCATTCCCGCCCTACAACACCTTGCTGGGATCAAACCCGCATGGGAGTAAGCAAGCCGCGCCCTTTGGCAGAAGATGACAACCGTTTGGATTTTGATTGCGGACGCGCTTCGTTAAATGAGTGGTTCCAACGCCATGCGTGGAAGAACCACAAAGCGGACATATCCCGCACCAATGTGATTTGTGATAGCGAAACAGGTCAAATAGTAGGCTATGTCACCCTGTTGACCGCCGAAATACGCCGTGAGTTTTTAGTAAAACCACAACAGCGTAACAAGCCAGAGACGGTTCCAGTCATTTTATTGGGGCAGTTGGCGGTTGATGTCCGCTACCAAGGTCAGGGCTTATCGAAGTCGCTGTTATTTTTTGCCTTTAAGACCGTGCTGCACATGGCAGATGTAGTGGGTTGCTATGGTGTGGTCACACATCCATTGGATGATTCCGTGCGTGCCTTTTATCAGCGTTATGGCTTTCAAGACATCCCGTATGACCCAAGGCGTGCCATGATGGTCAGGATAACTGATTTGAGGGCAAGCGGATTTTAATGGTGTTTGCTGGCTCAGAGAATGAGATCACACAGCAAAAAAGCAAAAAAGGGCTGGTCAATGACCAACCCTTACTGTTCGCGTTATGTGCTGATCAGTGATCAGTAACGGTTTTGGCGATAGCCACCACCATCACCACGGCCACCGCCGCCGCCATCACGGCGTGGAGGACGACCGCCGCCACCACCGCCACCGCCTTGGTTGTCGCGCGGTTTTGCCTCGTTGACTTTGGCGTTGCGGCCACCGATGTCGGTGTCGTTCAGGCCATTGATTGCAGCCTGGGCAGAACTGTTGTCAGGCATTTCAACAAAGCCGAAGCCTTTGGAGCGACCGGTTTCTTTGTCTTTGATAATGCTGACTTTGCTAACATCCCCGAAAGCACTGAAAATGCTGCGGAGGTCTTCTTCGGTGGTACCGTAGGCCAAGTTTCCAACGTAAATATTCACTTGTAATCATCTCATCTATTTGTGCGCTGCGGAAAATCATTAGTTATCGGGCAAGCAGTCACACAAATTGCCCGTAACATTTGGCACGAGAGGCCGCTGGGAAATTCCTAGTGTATAGTAGTTTTGTTTCAAGAAAAGGAAAATCTTGATAATTTTCCCTTCCATTTATCTTATGCCCCCTGTGGTATTTCCACCACCTTACTTATAGGCTCCCGGCAAAGTAGCGCTCCAGGAAGGTATCAAGGTCTATTTTGTCATTATTTTCAATGGTTTGCTGTCGATCAAGTGATTCTTTTGCCATCTCGCTGAACCGGGTTTTTAGTTGACCTGACAGTTGGCGTTGCAGGAAAAATTTGCGGTGTTCGGCTGATTTCCGTTGGACAAAATCAAAAAAACTATCGTCTTTTTGCTCATGCATGTCTGCCAACATCCTTGCGGATGGGGTCAGCTCGGGGTGGTTGACCATATCCCGCTGGTTGCGCAGTGCTTCGGTATAGAAAGTGCAGTCATGTACCTGGTCGAGCAGGTGTGCGACTGGCTGCATTTCCCGTAGCAACTCACCTGCCCAAGCCGTCAGGGTGATGGGGGCATCCCGATGCTCCAGAGCCAGTTTCGGGGCACGGCCTTGGTGGGCAACCCGCAATTGGTTATTGTGGATGGCTTGCTTTTCATTGCCACGGATCAGCGGGCTTTCCTGGAGCAGGCAGAAGTGCATGAAGGTTTCCAGGAAATACAATTGCTGATGGCTTAATCCGGCGGGTTGGAAGGTGTTTATATCAATGGTACGCAATTCAATATAGCGGATACCCCGGTCAATCAGGGCATCGGTCGGTTTTTCAAAACCCTGCAAAGGCTGTTTCGGGCGCACCGTACTGTAATATTCATTTTCAATTTGCAGGATATTGGCATTCAATTGCCGATATTCACCATTGACCTTAATGCCAATTTTTTCGTATTCGGCAGACGGGGTGCTGATCGCTTGCCGCAAGCTGGTCGTATAGCTTTGCAGGGAGTCATAGCAAACCTGTGCACCGGTATCCTTTTCCTTGTTGTTGCTGTAACCAATTTTGCCCATGCGCAAGGATGTGCCATACGGTTCATAGAGGGTGTGGGCATTGAACTCACGCATGCTGTCAGGGGCTGCCCGCCCACCGAGGAAGCTCTTGCAGATGGCGGGGGATGTACCAAACAGGTAGATGACCAGCCAGCCATAGCGTTGCAGGTTGCGAGCCAGAGCCATGTACTGTTGGTCACGGAATGCCCGCAACGTCAGGCCTGCCCCTTCAAGGGCATGCCACGGTTCCCAGAAGGTTTCTGCAATCGAGTAGTTGAAATGGATGCCTGCAATCACCTGCATGGTTTTACCGTAGCGCCACGCCAAGCCTTGCCGGTAAATGTGCTTCATGCGCCCGGCATTGGAGCTGCCGTATTCGGCAATGCGGATGTCATCTTCACCACGCAGGATGCAGGGCATGCTGTTTGTCCAGAGCAGCTCATCCTGAAGCTGTTGGTAGACAAAGGTTTTTAAATCCAGCAAAAAATCGAGTGCATGGGGGGCATGTGCTTGCGGGGGTGTGATCAGCTCCAGCAGTGCTTCAGCATAATCAGTCGTGATCCACGGGTGTGTCAGGGCAGAGCCAATCGCGGCAGGGTGGCCTGTTTGGGCAATATAACCCAGGGGGTTGACCCGCAGGTTTTCTTTTTCTAAACCTGTTTGTGCTGCCCGCAAGTCAGCATATAGCCGTTGTGTTTCAATGGCATGCAGGCGCTGTTCCAGTTGGTGGTACATCGCGTTCACCTCCTCCGTTTTGTCATGGTTCAAGTATAACTAGAATGAAATGAATGTTCATTCCATTTTCGATCAGGCGGTTTGATGCCTTAAAGTGAGCCATCGGCAAAGCTGGATGGTGGGGCTGCTCATGTGGACACTCCTAGACAATGGCAATATAAAATCGCAATCGGCGGCGAGGATAGCAAATTTTATGGATAAGACGCTGATTCCGCTAATTCTGGTCTGGTAATTTTGTGCTGGTTTTAGTGTGCGCAATGTTTGCTGCCACTGGTTTGGTGGCGCGTTATACTCAGCCTTTGTTTGTCAGCCCGGAGTGTTGTCATGGCGTGTGAAACGATTCTGCTGGAGCCGGTTGAACCCGGCATTTATTTACTCACCCTCAACCGCCCGGCGCAGTTCAATGCGCTGAATGGTCAGGTGCTGGATGACATCCATGCGGCGGCGGCATGGCTGGAAACGCAGGCCGATGCGCGGGTATTGCTGTTGACCGGGGCTGGCAAGGCGTTTGCAGCAGGGGCGGACATTAAGGAAATGCAGGCCAAGTCAGCCGTTGAGGGGCAGGCTTTTGGGCGCAGGGGGCAGCGTGCCTTCCGGCGGCTGGAGTTGTTGCCCATCCCGGTGATTGCGGTGGTGAATGGCTATGCGCTTGGCGGTGGCTGTGAGTTGGCGATGAGCTGTGACTGGATATTGGCTGCCGAGAAAGCGCAGTTTGGACAGCCCGAAGTGGCGTTGGGGGTGACTCCGGGGTTTGGCGGGTCGCAGCGTTTGCCACGCCTGATTGGGCGGGCGCGGGCTATGGAGTTGCTGATGTCCGGGCGCAAGATTGATGCGGCGACGGCGTTGGCGTGGGGGCTGGTTAATCATGTTTACCCGGCGGAGGGGTTGATGCCGGAAGCCCTGAAAATGGCTCGTGAAATTGCCGCGCAAGCCCCCTTAGCCGTGCAATTATGTAAGCAAGCGGTCATCCGGGGGCAGGAAATGGAGTTGGAAACGGCCTGTTTGCTGGAAGAGCAGGCGTTTGGCTTGAGCTTTTCCACCGTAGACCAAAAAGAAGGCATGGCAGCTTTCGTCGAAAAGCGTAAAGCGGTATTCCGGGGGGTATAACCCAAGGGGCAAGTATCTGATGCAATCGGCACTGTTATTGATTGGGGTGGCAGTGCTGATGCATGTCACCTGGAACTTGTCGGCGCGGCATGTGGATGCCCGCTGCAATTATCTGTGGTGGGGTTTGCTGGCACATTTGCTGCTGCTGGGCCCCGTCGGTGTGTATGGCCTGCTGATGGATGCCCAGTGGTCATGGTCGTTGTTGATGGCAACCCTGATTACCGTCTGTGCCAATAGCCTGTATTTTATCGGCTTGCGTCATGCCTATGCCAAGGCTCCTGCCGCCTTTGTCTACCCGCTGGCACGTAGTTCACCGTTGCTGATTGTGCTCTGGACGTGGCTGCTGTTTGGGGAAGCACCGGGCTTGCAGGCGTTTGTGGGCATCAGCATCAGTGTGTTGGGCTTGTGGCTGCTGGCGAGTACCGGCAACCGGCAGGGCGGTACAGGCAAGGCTTTGCCGTGGATTGCGCTGGCGGCCTTCTGTACCAGTGTTTATTCCCTCTGCGATAAGGTCGCCATCACCGACTTGCCGACGATTCCGGCGGTATTTGGTTATGTGTCGCTTGGCTATACAGCGTCCTTTCTGTTGCTGACCGCTTTCAATAAGCGTGAATTTGGTACGTTGGTTCCGCCTTGCCGCCCGCCGTGGCGCTATTTGTTGCCGGGTGGTTTGTGTATCGGCACGTCTTATGTGCTGGTGATTTATGTCATGCAATACCTACCCGCTGCTTATGTGGTCGCCTTCACCAATACCGGGATTGTTTTGGCTAGCGTGTTGTCGGTGGTGCTGCTGGGTGAGCGGGAGCGTTGGCGGCAACGTTTGCTGGCAGCCGCTGTGATCGGGGCAGGCTTGCTGGTTTTAGGGTTGGGTTTGTAATGGAGCATTGGGTGAGAAAGTGAAAATGAAGAGACTGGAACAGTTGTATGCAGCGCAGGCCACGCGGCGGATTGGTGAACATCAGGAACAGACCGGCATTTGGAAACACCCCATCCCGCAGGCGGTGGTGGATGCACAGGGTATCCAGGGTGACATCCAGTTTGATCGGCGTGTTCATGGCGGAGTAGACAAAGCGCTGCACCAGTATGCCGTCAGCAGCTATGCCCGGTTGCAACAGGCTTTCCCGGCCTTGGCAGCGCAGATTGTGGTCGGCAGTATGGGGGAAAACCTGACCGTGGCAGGGATGGATGAGGCTAATGTGCATATCGGTGATGTGTACCGCATCGGTACAGTTACCCTACAGGTATCCCAACCGCGCAATCCCTGCTGGAAAATCAATAGCAAGTTCGACGATGAGCGCTTGGCGAAATTCATTGCGGGCGAGTTTATCCACGGCTGGTATTACCGGGTGCTGGAAGCCGGTGTGATGCAGGTCGGCGATGCCGTGGAACTCATCGAGCGGCCTAATGCCATTTCGGTGCGGCAGTTTTTGCAGGTATATGCGGAACACCGCCCACCACTGGATGCGCTGGAAGCATTGGCGGCCTGTGTGGGGTTGAACGCGGGCTGGCGTGGCAAGCTGGAGCAGCGGCTTGGGTTTTTGCGGGGATTGGCGGGATAGGCTTGACGGGTGCTGGACGGAAGTCTGTTTAAACCGACTTTTGCTTGACTTTAGTGGGTTTTTGATAAAAAGTAGCTGATAACAGACTTTTTCATGCCATCAGGAGGCTCATCATGCCGGATACAGGCAACTTCCAGCGCAAACGCCGCCGCCATGCCACCACAGGCAGCGACCCGGTATTGCTAGCCTTGGGCGATCAGGTGCGGCAGCAGCGGGTTTTGCATGGTATGACCCAAGAGGAGTTGGCCTTGGTTTCTGGTGTTGGGCGTGATTTGGTGATCCAACTGGAAAACGGTAAGCCTGGTGTGTCATTGGGTAAGGCAAGCCGGGTATTGGCGGCTTTGGGGCTGGCTTTGGTTGTGGCGGGGGCGTGAGGTGTTACAGGTTTTATATGCCAAGCAAGTGGTTGGGCATGTTTGGGCTGAGGCACGAGTGTTGTGCTTCCAATATGCGGGTGATTGGCTGGCTCAGGAGAGTGCTTTTCCCTTAACTCCGCACTTACCCTTGTCCGCCACGGTGTGGCGTGGTGAGGCTGTCTTGTTTTTTTTCAGTAACCTGCTACCAGAGGGTGGGGTACTGGATGCGATTTTGAAGCTGAGGCGTTTGCCCCGTGGGGATGTCTATGCTCATTTGCAGGCTTTTGGTGAGGACGCGGCTGGAGCCTTTTCGATAGTACCCGCCGATGCGACAGGACAGCGCAACCCTGCCTACCAACCCTATCCGACAGCGACTATCCGTGCTGATCTCGGGCGGTTGGCACAACATATCCCCTTATTGCTCCAACATGGTGAATTGCGTTTGTCCTTGGCAGGAGCCCAAGACAAGATTCCAGTGCGTTATGCGGAGGGGGCGTTCTGGCTGCCGGTGGAGGGGGCTGCTTCGACCCATATTCTTAAACCCGCCCTCCAGCCCGAAAGCCAGTTTCCCGATTCAGTCCTGAACGAGGCGTTTTGTTTGCGGTTGGCAGCGTATTGCGGGTTGGGGTCTGTACCGGTTGAGGTCATCCATTTACCCGAACCCGTTTTGTTGGTGGGGCGTTATGACCGTGTGCAGGCGGAGGGAGAGGTGCAGCGCCTGCATCAATTGGATTTTTGTCAGCTTGCTGGGGTTTTGCCTGACCAAAAGTATGCCAAGGATGGCGGGCCGACACTTGCGGATGTTTTCAGTCTCGTGGATCAATATGCGGATGTACCAGGGCGTGACCGCCTCAAGGTATTGGATTGGGTTGTATTCAACTATTTGCTGGGGAATGCGGATGCCCATGCCAAGAATTTGTCCATGCTGGTGTTACCCGGCAAGCGCCTGCACGTGGCTCCCTTGTATGACCTGCTGTGTACCGCAGCTTACCCACAACTGGATACCCGGATGGCAATGGCTATTGGTGGTGAATACCGTCCGCAATGGGTGCAACAGCGGCATTGGCAGCGGTTTGCGGCGGAGGTCGGTGTCAACCCCATCTTGTTGCAAAAGCGCAGCATGGCATTGGGCAAGCGGGTTCTGGCAGGGATGGAGCCCATCGCAGCCAGTTTGGGGATGGGGGATCGCCCGTTGTTTGCGGTAATGGCTGGAATAGTACACAAACGTGCTGGATGGCTTGCCACACGGCAAGGTTAGGGACGTGCACGAAACATCTTCTGTAGCTTGCCATGCAAGCGAATCGCCAGCAGGGCTGGCTCCTACGAAAATTGGGAAATTGTTTCGTGCACGTTCCTTTTCAGTGAGGGTGCTATACTCAATCCCAGTGATTTCACCAAGTAATTTCAAACCCGGACTTTGAAAATGTCTTATCTACACAGGGATATAGAACCAGCCATCCAGTATCTGTTGCAGCAGTTTCCCGCCGTGGCGGTGTTGGGGGCGCGGCAGGTGGGCAAGTCGACCTTGTTGCGGCAGGTGTTGCCGGATGCGCCGTTTTTTGATCTGGAGCGCGATGGGGATTTCCAGCGGGTGAGTGATGATCCCGCTTTATTGCTGCAAGAGGTTGGCAGGCCGGTCATTTTTGATGAAGCCCAGTTGTCTGCCAGCCTGTTCCGCGCCTTGCGGGTGGCGATTGACCAACAGCGTGACCAGCCAGGGCAATTCTTGATCAGTGGTTCCAGTTCACCCCATTTGCTCCAGCAACTTAGTGAAACCCTGGCTGGGCGGGTGGCGATTGTTGAGCTGGATGGTTTGGGGTGGCATGAAATAGCCGGACAGCCGGGTAATGACCTATTGGCGGCTTTGGCTCAGCCAGCCTTATTGCGTGAACTCAAGCCCGTCCATAGCAAACAGGCGCTGTTATCCTTTTGTTTGTATGGCAGTTATCCAGAGCCGGTCTTACGGCGTGCTGACCCGAAGTTTTTCCGTTTATGGATGGAAAACTATCTGAAAACGTATGTCGAGCGTGATATTCGTGCCTTGTTTCCGCAGCTTAACTTGGATGCGTACAAGCGTTTTATCCAGATGCTGGCATTTTCCAGCGGCGAAATCCTGAATGCCTCCAATTTTGCCCGTTCCCTCGATGTCTCCCAGCCCACCATCAAGAAATATCTGGAGATTGTCGAAGGCACTTTCTTATGGCGGCAATTGCCCTCGTATCAGGCGAATATCACCAAAAGGCTGGTGAAAATGCCCAAAGGCCACCTGCGTGATACCGGCCTGATTAACTATCTGCTACGGGTGCAAACCGAAGATGACATGAAGGCGCATCCGCAGTTTGGTCGGATTTGGGAAACCTTCATCATTGAGCAGGTGATCCGGCATTTTCATAACCGGCTGGAACAGGCTGGATTTTATTACTACCGCACCCAGAACCAAGCGGAGATTGATTTGGTGATGGAGACGGATCATGGCCTGATTCCCGTTGAGATCAAGGCCGGGTCTGTGACCAGCAAAAAGCAGATTGTTGCATTGGAGCAGTTTATTGAGGAGCAGCATTGTCCGTATGGGCTAGTGATCAATAACGGCGATGAGGTCTTCCGTTTGGCAGAAAAGGTCTATCAGGTTCCTGCCATTTATTGGTAGTCATTTGATTTTAGAGGGATTTAATTGCTTTTGCATGGATTGTAAATCTGACTTACAATCCATGCATGTTTTGGGGGATTCTCTTTGATTTTTAAAGAATTTCCCTTATTGTGACCTCACCCGCTCCACCCCCTGCGTGAGCATATAGCCGCCACCGCGCACGGTTTTGAACAGTGTTTGCTCGGCATTGTCCACCGGCAGTTTTTTCCTGAGTTGCCCGACGCGGACATCAATCGTGCGGTCGAAGGGGGAAGCATCGCGTCCACGGGTCTGTTGCAGCAGGAAGTCACGGTTGAGGACAGTTTGCGGGTGTTTGACGAAGACCAGCAGCAGATCAATTTCTGCTGGGGAAAGGTCGATGGCTTGTTGGTCAGGGGCGCGGACTTGGCGCAGTTTGCAATCGAGGCTATACCCGGCAAAGCGGTAACAGCAGGTTTCCGGCTTGGTGGTGGTCTGGAAACGCCCCATCCGGCGCAGGACGGCATGTGAGCGTGCCAGCAGCTCGCTCATTTCAAACGGCTTCGGCACATAATCATCTGCCCCCCCGTTCAACCCATGCAGGCGATCATCAAGCTTGTTCTGCACGGTGAGCATGATCACGCCCGCTTCGTGTTTGTGCTTGATTTCATCCAGCAGCATAAAGCCATCCTTGCCGGGCAGTTGCACATCAAGGAAAACCAGATCAATCGGGAAGCTGTCGAGCAATTGGTGCATCTCATCGCCTGATCCGGCGCAATGCACGATCATTGCCTGTTTTTCAAAATAGCGTTTCACCAACGAGCGGATCGCAGGCTCGTCGTCAACAATCAGGATATGGTTGTGGGATGGGGTCGCAGCTTCAGGCATGCTCAGTTTTCAACAGCTCCTGCAATTTGGTGGCCAACTGGTTGCGCAGGAAAGGCTTGCGCAGCAGGTGCTTCTCGCTCAGGGTGGATTCCACCTGCTCGCTGTAGCCGGTCATGCACAGCACTTGGGTGTGAGGATAGTCCTGACTGATGCGTGAGTAAAGGTCTAAACCACTGATTTTTCCGGGCATCACGATGTCGGTCAGCACCACGTCGTAAGGCGGTGACTGCGTGAGTTTTTCCAGGGCAAATTCGCCATTTTCAGCCAAATCGACGTTATACCCCATTTTGTGCAAGGCACGCTGGACAAATTGGCGCACACCGACATCATCTTCCACCAGTAGTACATTGGCATGTTGGCTGGGTTGCTTGGCCTGTGGGGTTTTGTGCTTGCGCTGCTGCGGGTGCTCATGCTCGACCGGCAGGATCAGGCGCACGGTTGTGCCCTCTCCCAGTTTTGACTTGATGTCGATACCGCCACCGGACTGTTTGACGAAGCCATACACCATGCTCAAGCCCAAACCCGTACCGACCCCGGCAGGCTTGGTGGTGTAAAATGGCTCAAACGCCCGGCTGATGGTCTCGCTGCTCATGCCTTCGCCTTCATCACGCACGCTGAGCATAATGTACTCCCCAGCAGGCAAGTCATTGAAAGACAGGCTGTACGCGGTTTTATTGTACAGCTCGGTGCGGATCACCAGCCGCCCGCCACGCGGCATCGAGTCCCGCGCATTCAGGGTCAGGTTCAGCAGGCAGGCTTCCAGTTGGTTGCGGTCTACCAGAACGGAAGGCAGCCCATGTGCCAATTGGCGCTGGATGCGGATGGTTTCGCCCAGTGTGCGTTGCAGCAGCACACTGAAATCCTCCACCAGCTCATTCAGGTTGGTGGGTTCAGGCTTGAGGGCTTGGCGGCGGGAAAAGGTCAGCATGCGCTGGATCAGTTCACTGCCACGTTGTGCCGCCTGTGCACAGCATTGGATGGCTTCACGGGTTTCGTGCGGGTCAAGTTCGCCGTCGTCGTAGTCTTCCAGAAAATTCAGGTTGCCGAGGATAATGGTCAGCAGGTTGTTGAAGTCGTGTGCCATGCCGCCGGTCAAGCGCCCCAATGCCTGCATTTTTTGTGATTCGACCAGCTCGCGTTGGGTTTGTTTGTATTCGGTCAGGTCTTGCCCCAGGAAAAAATAACCGAGCATCTGCCCCTGCTCATCGAAATGCGGGATAAAAGAAATCGACACATCCAACGGCGTGCGCCCCTTGCGCCCCAGCACGTATTCGGTCTGGATCTCCTGCCCTTGCAAGACGGCATCAATATCCTTGTGGAATTGTTCAAGGTTACGGCTTTCGACCAGATCAAAAATCGACGTACCGATCAGTTGCTTGCGGTCTAGTCCGAACCACTCCTGATGCATGTTGTTGATGAAGCGGTAGCAGTTGTCCTTATCGACATAGGCAATCAAGGCAGGTACGGCATCGGCAATCTGCCTGATCCACAGCTCGCTTTTGCGAAGGGCTTCGGCGGTTTTGCGGTGGGCTTCGCTTTCGCGGCGGTATTCTTCCGTGCGTTGGGCGACGCGCTTTTCCAGGCGGGCTTCTGCATGGCGCTGTTCGGTGACATCAGTATAGGTGGTGACAAAACCGCTGTTATTGGGCATCGGGTTGCCGCGTACCTCGATGACACTCCCATCGGGGCGTACCCTGTCAAAGACATGGGAGGCAAAGGTGCGTGCCAAGGACATGCGTTCGGCAACCAGCACGTCGATATTGCCTGAGCCATATTCACCGCGCCCGGCATTGAAGCGGAAAAAAACTTCCAGTGGTTGCCCGTATTTTGCCAGTTCAGGTGGCAAATCCAGCAGCTCCAACATGCGCTCATTCCAGGCCACCAAGCGCATATCGTGGTCGAAAACCGAGATACCCTGATCCAGATAGTTCAGGATGTCCAGCGTCCAGGCGCTATGTTGCTCGAAGTGGATGGGTGCTTGCTTCATGCCCCCAGTATTGCGGGATTGGTCAGGGTTTTGAAGTGGGTTTACACAGGATTTACAAAATTAGGCACAACGGCTCATGCATTGCCTGCCCTGATCCATGCAAGCGGCTATTGATCTGGAGGCAGCTCTATGGTCTGCTTGCCTGACAATTCACGCTGCCCAGCCTTGGGCTGTATTTTTTAAGATGATCCGGGGAAGGAACCAAAAACCATGAAACAATCCAAAGCCACACTGTTATTGCTACTCACCCTGCAAGCAGGTTTCCTGTCCGGGTGTACCACCCTGCCTGAAGGCCCGGATGGCCCGGAATGGGCGACCAATGTCCCTGGCAAGCCACATACCCATATCGTTGTCCTGCCTGGCTGTTCAGACAAGCCATTAACCTTTACCCATGTCCATCAGGGTGAACAGGTTAATGTTGGCTACCACAAACACAACGGCTGTTTTGTTTGCCCGCCGAAAGTGTCGGGGATCAAGCGGATTAACCAGTAAGCGCACAGACAAATGATGAATAAATTCATCAAAATGGCTAAAATGACCTTTTTTGATGTGTATAGGCATCATTATGCTGGATGATATTGGCAAGGCTATCCGTACTGCCCGCAAAGCACAGGGCTGGAGCCAGCAGCAATTGGCGGAGCGGGTGCATCTTGACCGCACGACGATTGGCGCATTGGAGCGCAATGACTATCAGGATCTTGGCATCCGCAAAGTTGAGCGGGTGCTGAGTGTATTGGGAAAAACCTTGGTGTGTGCCGATGTCGGCATGCCTACCCTCGATGATTTGGTGAGGCAACGTGAACGAGGTTGATGTTTATACGGGCGGTAAGGCTTTTGCCATGAGTGGGCGCTTGAGTGCCCAGCATGGCAAGCATACTTTCAGCTATCGCCATGATGCGCAGGAAGCCTTGTCTGTGACCATGCCGCTACGGCATGAGAGTTACCAGTATGACCAGTTGCACCCGGTTTTCCAGATGAATTTGCCGGAAGGTGCACTTCGCTCTGCGATTGAGCGTTTGACCGCCAAACAATATGGCAGCGATGACCTGACACTGCTGACCTTGTTGGGGCAAAACCAGATTGGGCGCATGGCCTATAGCCGCCCTGATCAGCTACCCTGTAGCGTGGGTGGGACAGCATTGAGTCTGGATGAGCTGTTGGGTAGTGCTGATGCCGGTTTGTTCAGTGACCTGTTGCTGCGCTATGCCCAGTCATCCGGGGTGGCTGGTGTCCAGCCTAAAGTGTTGTTGGATATGCAGGGGCGTGGCACATTGCCGATTGAGCGTTATATCGTCAAAAGTTGGGGTAGTGAGTATCCCGAATTGGCCTGCAATGAGTTTGTTTGCATGAGCATGGCGCGGTCGGCTGGTTTGCCTGTCCCAGCTTTTTACCTGAGTGCCAATGCCCATTTGTTCATTTCCCAGCGTTTTGATGTGGATGAACAGGGGCAGGCATTGGGGTTCGAGGATTTTTGTGTGCTACAGGCCAAAGGGACGCGAGAAAAATATGACAGTTCGCTGGAGGCCTGTACACATACCATCCGCCAGTTTGTATCCCCGGCATGGGTAGGGCAATCATTGTATGACTTTTACAAATTGACCTTGTTGAATGCCCGTATCCGTAATGGTGATGCGCACCTGAAAAATACCGGGATTATTTATCGGGATTTGCGCGGATTGCGGCAGGCTACCCAACCGGCCATGGAGCGGCGCATGGCTCCGGTGTTTGATTTGGTCAGTACGGTCGCCTATTTGCCGAAAGATGGTATGGCACTTACCATGACAGGTAGTAAGCGCTGGCCCAAGTTGAAGGTGCTGGAGGCATTTGCCTCCAGCCATTGTCAGTTGAGCCGCACGCAGATGATGCAGGCAGCGGCTGAGGTTGAAGCAGGCATCGCCGCCGGTATGCCTTTGCTGGAAAGCTTATCAGCTAGGCATACCGGCTTTGCTCCCGTTGCTGAGCGTATGCAAGGTATCTTGCAGGCAGTTGTTTGAGCCAGCACCGGAGTTGGCGCTACCTCAATTCACACTCGGCAAGCCTGCCAAAGCCATTGCCAGTTCAGACTCATCATACTGCTGGTCTGACAGCTTCCCGGCGAAGTAGTCATTGTAGGCTGCCATGTCAAAATGCCCATGCCCACACAGGTTAAAGAGGATCACCTCGCTCTTGCCTTCGCGTTTGCAGCGTAGGGCTTCTTCAATTGCGCCCTTGACGGCATGGTTAGCTTCTGGGGCAGGCACAATGCCTTCCGCACGGGCGAACAGCACACCGGCTTCAAAGCAGGGGTTCTGTGCATAAGCCACTGCTTCAATCAGCCCCAGTTCTTTGATGTGGGAGATCATCGGAGCCATGCCGTGGTAACGCAGCCCACCCGCATGGAAACCGGGCGGGGTGAAGGTTGAACCCAGTGTATGCATCTTGGTGAGCGGGGTCAGGTGGGCGGTGTCACCGAAATCATAGGCATACTTGCCACGGGTCAGTGATGGGCAAGCGGCTGGCTCGACAGCGACGATACGGCGGTTGCGTCCCCCCCGCAGTTGTTGTCCCAGGAAGGGGAAGCTAATCCCGGCAAAGTTGGAGCCACCCCCGGTACAGCCGACAATCACATCAGGGTCATCGCCTGCCATTTCCAGTTGCAGCATGGCTTCTTGCCCGATAATGGTTTGGTGCAGCAGCACATGGTTGAGTACCGAACCCAATGCATACTTGGTGTCGTCGCGCTGTACCGCCAACTCGACCGCTTCAGAAATGGCAATCCCCAAGCTGCCCGGATGGTCTGGTCGTTGTGCAAGAATTGCCCGACCGGATTCAGTCAGGTTGGAGGGGGAGGCGATGCAGGTCGCGCCATAGGTTTCCATCACAGCACGGCGGTACGGCTTCTGGTCATAGGATACGCGCACCTGGAACACTTGTACCTCAAGGCCAAACAATGCCCCGGCATACGACAGTGATGTCCCCCATTGGCCTGCCCCGGTTTCGGTGGTCAGGCGTTTGACCCCGGCATCCATATTGTAAAATGCTTGCGGAATAGCAGTATTGGGCTTGTGGCTCCCGGCTGGGCTAACCCCTTCATATTTGTAATAAATTTTTGCTGGCGTATCCAGTGCCTTTTCCAGTGCCCGCGCCCGGAACAGCGGGGTAGGCCGCCATTGCCTGAACACTTGGCGTACTGCGTCCGGGATGGGGATATGCCGTTCGGTGCTGACTTCCTGCTTGATCAACTCCATCGGGAACAGCGGAGCCAAGTCCTCCGGCCCCAAGGGTTGCAGCGTGCCGGGATGCAGCACGGGTGGGAGTGGGGTGGGCAGGTCTGCGGCAAGGTTGTACCAATCCTTGGGCATTGCATCTTCATCCAGCAAGTACTTGATCTGATCACTCATCGCTCGAAATCTCCTCTCCGGGTTGGTTTTTAAAAGCAGCCGACAGGATAAAACAGGGATGCAGGCTTGTATAGGAGGTAGGCAGGCCGGATGATGTGCTGGGGTGGAAATGTTTTGGGGAGGGCTATAGTAACCGCTGTTACGATAACCTCGGTTACTATCACGCTCTGCCACAGCGTGGCAACTTGATGAGATTGATGTATGAACCACGTTCAGTTCGCGGTGACTCGGTATTTTTTTACCATTTATTTGGCTCCTGCGGTGGCGGTGAGCTATTTTTCTGTCTGGTTGGATTTGCATGGTTTTGACCAAACCGACATCGCCAGTTTGAATGCGCTTGTCTTGGTGGGGATTTTGTTGTTTTCCACCACAGCAGGTCGTTGGGCTGACCGTTTACCGGATTGGAGGACGGCTGTCATTGCGGGCAGTGGTTTATCCGCCGTGTTGGGTGGTTTGCTGTTTGTCTCTGACCACAAGACTTGGATTTTTATCATCTGGATTCTGGCAAGCTTGCCAATTGCTTTGAGTATCCCAATTGCGGATGCGGCGACCATGCGTAAGGCCAGCAATGGTGGTTTCAGTTTTGGGACGGTACGGGCATGGGCAACCATTGGGCATGTGATCATGTGCTTTGTTGCCGGAGCTTGCTTGAATTACTGGGGCGCGGATGCGTTTTTACCGCTATTTTTTGCGCTGGGTGTCGTCAGGGCGATAGCTGCTGTTGGTTTGCCCCCATTGCGGGATAGTGTGACGCAATCTATCCGTAAGCCTGGTTTGTTTGTCTCACGGGAACTGCTGGCAAGTTTACCCTTGTGGGTGATCCTGCCATTGATTGCGGGTGCGGCTGTGTTGGCAAGCCATGTGGCATTGGGTGCATTTGTTGCCTTGATTTGGAAAGGACAAGGCCTTAATGAAGTAACCATTGGTTCGTTGATCGCAGTTGGTGCACTCGCGGAAGCGATTTGCATGTTTTATTTCAAGTCAATTCAGCAGTATTTCTCCGCCCGTGTGATTATCCTGATTGCAGCCTTGGCAACTGCCTTGCGGTGGGGTGCTATGAGCTTTGATCCACCACTGTGGTTGCTGTTCTTATTGCAGCTGACACATGCAGTTACGTTTGCATTCTCCTATTTGGGGTGTTTGTATTTTGTCACTAACCGTGTCCCTGAAGATTTCACGGCAGAAGCCCAATCCTTGTTTGCAGTGGTTCAGCAGCTCTTGTCCATTATCAGCCTGATGGTATTTGGCTACTGGCTGGAGCAAGTGGGCTCATTGGCTTTTCTGTTTAACATGGGGATGTGTGTCGTGGCAATCGTGATGGTGTGGTGGTCGCTGCGGATGCATGCAGTGCAGGCTCACTAACCTCCAAACATGCCTTTTACACCCGCTTTACAAATCTTCTTGGGTAAGCCTTGGACACGCGCCCCCGATTCCGATTAGGATAAAAAGCATGGAGTCATGCGGAGGAGGAGACATCGCGTGGATCACAACAGTGATACTTTCCCCAAGCTACTAATCGAGAACTCGCAACGCTTCGCTGAGCGCGTCGCCATGCGGGAAAAGGATTACGGCATTTGGCAGTCGTGGACGTGGGCGCAGATGCGGGATGAAATTTTCGCGTTTGCTAACGGCTTGGCAGCATTGGGGTTCAAACGTGGCGACAAGCTGGCCATTGTCGGTTCCAACCGTCCGCGCCTGTATTGGGGCATTTGCGCCGCACAGTGCTTGGGTGGCATTCCGGTTCCGGTCTATCAGGACTCGGTGGCGAATGAAATGCAGTACGTGCTGGAGCATGCCGAGGCAAGCTTTGTCTTGGCTGAAGACCAGGAGCAGGTCGACAAGATGCTGGAAATCCAGGATCGTTGCCCGGCGATGCGGCATATCGTTTATGACGACCCACGTGGGATGCGCAGCTACAACGATGACATGTTGCATGACTTCGCTGCCCTCCAGGATCGCGGGCGTGCTTTTGCCAAGGATAATCCTGAGTACCTGTCCAGGGTCATCCAAGAGGGCAAAGGCAGCGACATCAGCATTTTCCTGTATACCTCCGGTACGACCGGTAAGCCCAAGGGTGTGGTGATGACCTATGACAATATCATCATTACCGCCCGCAACAGTGTCATCTTCGATAAGCTCACCGAGAAAGAGGAAGTGCTTTCCTATCTGCCGATGGCATGGGTAGGTGACCATATTTTCTCTTACGGGCAAGCGTATGTGGCGGGCTTCTGCATCAACTGTGCGGAAAGTGAAGCAACCGTTTCCACCGATTTGCGTGAAATCGGCCCGACCTACTACTTTGCCCCACCGCGTGTGTTTGAGAATATCCTGACCACCGTGACGATCCGTATGCATGATGCGGGCAAGTTCAAGCAGCAGGCATTCAACTATTTCATGGGGATTGCCCGTAAGACAGGCTTGGCCTTGTTGAATGGCGAGCAGGTCAGCTTCAAGGATAAGGCACTGTATGCGCTGGGTAATATCCTGATCTATGCCCCCCTGAAAAATACCATGGGCTTCAGCCGTATCCGTTTGGCGTATACCGCCGGGGAAGCGATTGGCCCGGAGATTTTCGATTTCTTCCGCTCGTTGGGCATTAATATCAAGCAATTGTATGGGCAAACGGAAGCGGCTGTTTTCATCACCATGCAACCGGATGGGCAGATTTTTGCAGATACCGTCGGTGTGCCTGCCCCCGGTGTGGAAGTGAAAATCGCTGAAAATGGCGAGGTCATTTACCGTGGCCCTGGTGTTTTCCACAGTTATTACAAAAACGAGCAGTCTACCCACGAAACCAAAAATCCTGAAGGCTGGGTATTTACCGGCGATGCAGGCTATTTTGCCGATAACGGGCATTTGAAAATCATTGACCGTATCAAGGACGTGGGCAAGTTCAACGATGGCTCGATGTTTGCGCCGAAGTATATTGAGAATAAGCTCAAGTTCTTCCCGCATATCAAGGAAGTGGTTGCCTTTGGGCACGAGAAGGATTACTGCACGGCCTTTATCAATATTGATCTGGAAGCTGTCGGTAATTGGGCTGAGCGCAATAATGTTGCCTATGCCAGTTACCAAGAGCTGGCAGGTCATCCACAGGTTTACGCCATGATGTTGCAAAGCATTGAGGAAGTGAACCGTAGCCTTGCTTCCGATAAGTTGCTGTTCAATTCACAGGTGCGCCGTTTCTTGATCCTGCATAAGGAGCTTGACCCGGATGATGGCGAATTGACCCGTACCCGCAAGGTGCGTCGCCGCATTATTGCCGAAAAGTATGGGGTGTTGATTGATGCACTCTATAACGGAGCCAAAGACTGCTTCATCCGTACTGAAGTGACCTTTGAAGATGGGCGTAAGGGTGCGATTGAGGCCACCTTGGGCATTAAGGATGTGCAGACCTTTGCACCTGTGAAGGAGGCGACCTGATGGGCGAGCAGAACCAACAACCCTCCGGCAGAAAGATTGGTGATACGCTGCTGGAAGTAAAAAATATCACCTTGTCGTTTGGTGGGGTGAAGGCGCTGACCAATATCAGTTTTGATATTAAGGAAGGCGAAATCCGCGCCATTATCGGCCCAAATGGGGCGGGTAAAAGCTCGATGCTGAATGTTATCAGTGGCTTTTATCATCCGCAGCAGGGCGAGGTCTGGTTCCGGGGGCAGAAGCGCGGCCCGATGCGTCCTTACGAGGTTGCCCGGCAGGGGATTGCGCGTACCTTCCAGAACATTGCCTTGTTCAAGGGTATGTCCACGCTCGATAACCTGATGACCGGGCGGATTACGCAAATGCATACCAACCTGTTTTGGCAGGCAATCTGGAAAGGCCCGGCAGAGCGGGAGGAGATTGCCCACCGTGAGCGGGTCGAACGCATTATTGATTTCCTTGGCATTCAGGCCATCCGCAAAACACCGGTAGGGCGTTTGCCATATGGCTTGCAAAAGCGGGTGGAGCTGGGGCGTGCCTTGGCCGCCGAAGCCAAATTGCTGCTGCTGGATGAGCCAATGGCAGGGATGAACCTGGAAGAGAAAGAGGATATGTGCCGCTTCATCCTTGATGTGAATGATGAGTTCGGTACAACCATCGCCCTGATTGAACATGATATGGGCGTTGTGATGGATTTGTCTGATCGGGTGGTGGTGTTGGATTACGGCAAAAAACTGGCGGATGGCACACCTGAGCAGGTGCGTACCGATCCGGCGGTGATTGAAGCGTATTTGGGGGTGGGGCATGGATAAAGGGAGTGTGTTATGAGTCCAGAAATCCTGAATATACTGGAAGTCATCCTCAATGGCCTGATGGCGGGCATCATGTATTCGCTGGTCGCTTTGGGCTTCGTGCTGATTTACAAGGCTTCCGGGATTTTCAACTATGCGCAAGGGGTCATGGCACTGTTTGCCGCCCTGACGCTGGTTGGTTTCCAGACCGGGCAAATACCCTTTTCCCATCTGCTGAATGCCATGTTGGGTACGCATCTGGAGTTCTGGGGCAGTGGCATGAATACCTTCCTCGCCATCCTCTTGACCTTGGGGATGATGATCCTGTTTGCCTATCTGGTGGAGCGGATTGTCCTCAAGCACATGGTTAACCAAGCCCCGATTATCCTGTTCATGACCACCATCGGTTTGGCCTATTTCATGGAAGGCTTCGGCGACCTGATGTGGGGTGCGGACATCAAGACGATGGATGTGGGTTTGCCATCCGGTGGTTCCGTGTGGCTGGAGCAGGTGACAGCAGGCTGGGCAGCGGAAGGTTCCGGCTACCAAGGCATGTATATTGACGTGCTGGATGTGGCGGCGGCGGGGATTGCGATCCTGCTGGTGGTGGTGCTGACCTTGTTCTCGCAATACACCAAAACCGGGCGGGCGTTGCGTGCTGTGGCTGATGACCATCAGGCTGCATTGACGGTCGGGATTTCCTTGCGCACGATTTGGGTCATTGTCTGGTCGATTGCCGGGTTTGTGGCTTTGGTCGCGGGGATTATGTGGGGTGCGAAGTCCGGGGTGCAGTTTTCCTTGTCCTTGATTGCCCTGAAAGCGTTGCCCGTCTTGATTCTGGGCGGTTTTACCTCGATTCCAGGGGCAATTGTCGGTGGGTTGATTATTGGTGTGGGTGAAAAGCTGTTTGAGTACTCGATTGGCAGCATGATTGGTGGTGCAACAGAAAACTGGTTTGCCTATGTGTTGGCCTTGGCTTTCCTGATGTTCCGCCCACAAGGTTTGTTTGGCGAACGGATTATTGAGAGGGTATAAACGATGTTTTATCGCGAGGCGGGAGATTTTAAGACCTCTTATGCGGCGGATCAGCAATCGTTCCCGATTAGTCTGGATCGTCATTTCGTCTGGGGTGTGCTGGCAGTTGCCTTCCTGATTGTGCCTTTCCTGATTAACGATTATTGGGAAAAGTCTGTCCTGTTGCCGTTTCTGGTTTGGGCGATGGCTGCGTTGGGGTTGAATATCCTGACGGGGTTTTGTGGGCAGGTGAGTTTGGGAACCGGTGGCTTTATGGCGGTGGGGGCGTATGCCTGCTACAAGCTGATGGTTGCCTTTCCGTGGATGAATATGTTCATGGTCGTCATTTTGGCGGGCTTTATTACGGCAGCGGTGGGTGTGCTGTTTGGTCTGCCAAGCTTGCGTATTAAGGGCTTCTATTTGGCAGTGGCGACACTGGCATCACAATTCTTCCTGGTGTGGTTGTTTAATAAAGTGCCGTGGTTTTATAACGACTCGGCTTCCGGGATGATTGTTGCCCCTGAGCGCACCTTGTTTGGCATCCCTTTGACCGGTGCAGAAGCACCGTCATGGATGACTTACCTGTTCTGCCTGACCTTGGTCGTGGTGTTTGCCTTTATTGCACATAATTTGGTGCGGGGGCGGATTGGACGCTCGTGGATGGCAATCCGGGATATGGATATTGCGGCGGAGATTATTGGTGTGCCGCCGTTGCGCGCCAAGTTATCCGCGTTTGCAGTCAGTTCGTTTTATATCGGTATGTCGGGGGCGATGCTGTTTGCCGTTTATTTGGGGACAGCCGAGCCGACTGAAACCTTTGGTATCACCAAGTCATTCCTGGTGTTGTTCATGGTCATTATTGGCGGTCTGGGCAGTATCCTGGGTTCCTTCCTGGGGGCGGCTTTCCTGACACTGGTTCCGGTATTACTGAAAAATATCATGGTTGGTATGTTTGGCTGGCCTGCTGATTTGGCTGCCCATATTGAGCTGATGCTGATTGGTGGCTTGATTATGTTCTTTTTGATTGTGGAGCCGCACGGATTGGCGCAGCTCTGGCGTGTGACCAAGGAAAAATTAAGGTTGTGGCCATTCCCGCATTAATTCTGTTTTTATCTGGAGGAGAACTTATGAAATTGAAAAAGTTAGGCGCAGCACTGATTGCAGCCGGTGTCATGGTAACGTCTGTCCCTGTCATGGCTGACCTGGTGTTTCCGGTACTGAGCTACCGCACTGGGCCGTTTGGGGCAAACGGGGCGGAAAATGCGGATGGCTACCTTGATTATTTTGCACTCATCAATGAGCGCGATGGTGGTATCGGTGGCGTGAAGGTGCAGACACCGGAGTGTGAAACCGAGTACAAGGCAGAGAAAGGTGTCGAGTGCTACGAATCCACCAAGGGTGGTGGCGCACTGGTGTACCAACCGCTGTCAACCGGTATTACCTATCAGTTGATCCCTAAGGTCACGGCTGACAAGATTCCGATGCTGACTCCGGGTTATGGGCGTACCTCATCCGCCAATGGCAAGGTATTTGAGTATATCTTCAACTTCCCGGCAAACTATTGGGATGGTGCTTCCGTTGGTGTCAAGTACATCCTTGACCAGGAAAAAGGCGATCTGAAAGGCAAGAAGATCACGCTGGTCTATCACAACTCTGCTTACGGTAAAGAGCCGATCCGTACTTTGGAAGAGCTGTCCAAGAAGCATGGTTTCATCCTGAAGACCATTCCGGTTGACTCACCCGGTCAAGAGCAAAAATCACAATGGCTGGAAATTCGTCGTGACAAGCCAGACTACGTGCTGATGTGGGGCTGGGGGGTCATGAACCAGGTCGCTATCGGTGAGGCTTCCAAAATGGGCTTCCCAATGGACAAGTTCATCGGTATCTGGTGGGCAGGTTCTGAGAACGACGTGAAGCCTGCCGGTGAAGGTGCAAATGGCTATAAGGCGCTGACTTTCCACGGTGTGGGTAAAGACTTCCCGATCTTCAAGGACATTGAAACCCATCTGGTTGCCAAGGGCAAAGCCTCCAATGGCGGCAAGAACATCGGGACTGCCTTGTATAACCGGGGTTTGTATTTTGCCATGTTGGCAGCCGAAGGTGCGGCTGCTGCACAGAAAATACACAATACGCCGAACATCAATGCCGTCCAAATGCGTGATGGTTTAGAAGCGCTGAAGTTGGACAAAGCCCGCTTGGAAGCCTTGGGCTTGCCTGGTTTTGCGCCAGAAATCACGGTTTCTTGTGCTAATCACGGTGGCGCAGGTTTGGTTGCCGTCCAGCAATGGGATGCCAAAGCTGGCGCTTGGAAGCTGGTTTCCGACTTTATCCAGTCTGACCGTGAAGTCATTGACCCGCTGATTGCGGCTGACTCTGAAGCTTTTGCCGCAGAGAACAAGATTACGGCGCGTGAGTGTAAGTAAGTTGTGTGGCCTTGCGGCCTGAACTCCTCCCATCCCTCCCCTGATTTGGGGAGGTTGGGGGGCGTTTCTTTCAAGTCTTTGCTAAAGAACGGACAGCCATGACGACAGAAAACTCGATGCTCAGTATCAAAAATATTGAGGTGATTTACGATCACGTCATTTTGGTGCTTAAAGGCATTTCGCTGGAAGTGCCAAAAGGTGGGATTGTGGCCTTGCTGGGTGCGAATGGTGCGGGTAAGACCACGACGATCAAGTCCATTTCCAACATCCTTAAGACCGAGCGCGGTGAAGTCACCAAAGGGTCGATTGAGTTCGAAGGAGCGCGGGTGGAAAACCTGTCACCCAACGAATTGGTGCGGCGTGGTGTGGTGCAGGTGATGGAAGGCCGCCATTGTTTTGAGCATTTGACAGTAGAGGAAAATCTGCTGACAGGGGCTTATACCCGTACTGATGGGCGTAAGGCCGTCGCCGATGATTTGGAAATGGTTTACAGCTATTTCCCCCGTTTGAAAGTGCGGCGTAAAAGCCAGGCCGGTTACACCTCCGGTGGTGAGCAGCAGATGGTGGCGGTTGGACGTGCCATGATGTCCCGTCCGAAGTTGATCCTGCTGGATGAGCCTTCGATGGGCTTGGCTCCCCAATTGGTGGAAGAGATTTTTGAGATCGTCAGAACCCTGAACCAGAAAGAGGGCGTGACCTTCCTGCTGGCTGAGCAGAATGCAGCAATTGCCCTGCGCTATGCCACCTATGGTTACATCCTTGAAAATGGACGGGTCGTGATGGATGGTGAGGGTAAAGCCCTTGCTGAAAATGAAGATGTGAAAGAGTTCTATCTTGGCCTCAGCGGGGGGGACAAGAAGAGCTTCCGCGATGTGAAGCATTATCGGCGGCGCAAGCGCTGGTTGGCGTAAGTTTCAGGGAAATGATACGGATAAAGGAGCAAACCGTGAGTCAATATTACGACAATCTGGAAACACGTGACCCCGCAGGGCGTGAAGCCGCCCTGATTGCTGCGGTCGCTGCACAGGTTGCCCATGCCAAAGCGAATGCTCCAGCCTATGCTGAGTCGTTGGCGGCGGTTGACCCCGTGAGCCTGACTTCAGCCGCAGCGATTGCTGCCTTACCGCTGACCCGCAAGTCTGACTTGCTGGGCATGCAGAAGTCCCGCCCACCCTTTGGCGGTTTGGCTGCTGCCCGAGGTCATGCCCTGACCCATGTGTTTGCCTCCCCTGGGCCGATTTATGAGCCGGGTTCGATCCGTCGCCCCGATTTCTGGCGGCTGGCGCGTGCTTTATACTGTGCCGGGTTCCGTGCCGGGGATTTGGTGCATAACACCTTTTCTTACCACCTCACGCCCGCCGGTATGATGTTGGAAAGTGGCGCACACGCGCTGGATTGTGCCGTGATCCCGGCAGGTGTGGGGCAGACTGAGTTGCAGGTGCAAACCATTGCTGATTTGCAGCCGAATGCCTATGTTGGTACGCCTTCATTCTTGAATATTATCCTCGACAAGGCTGATGAGTTGGGTGCACCCGTGACTTCCTTCACACACGGTCTTGTCAGTGGTGAGGCTTACCCGCCTGCTTTCCGCAAGAAATTTGCCGAACGTGGTATCCATGTATTGCAATGCTATGCCACGGCTGATCTCGGCCTGATTGCCTATGAAACCAAAGAGGCGCAAGGCTTGGTGGTGGATGAGGGCATTTATTTGGAGATTGTCCGCCCCGGTACAGGTGATCCGGTGGCAGAGGGCGAAGTGGGCGAAGTGGTTGTGACCAGCCTGAACCCTGATTATCCATTGATCCGCTTTGCGACCGGGGATTTGTCAGCCATTATGCCCGGAACCAGCCCTTGCGGGCGAACCAACAAGCGTATCCGGGGTTGGATGGGGCGTGCTGACCAGACTGCCAAGGTACGCGGTATGTTTATCCATCCTTCACAGATCGATAAGGTGATCAAGCGCCACCCGGATATTGCCAAAGCGCGGCTGGTGGTTGAGTGGCGTGACCAGGCGGATCAATTGAGTTTGCACTGTGAAGTGGCAGCAGGCAGTGATGCCTTGACTCAGGCAGTGGCTGCCAGCATCCGGGATATTTGTAAGGTTCGTGGTGAGGTGGTGTTTGTAGGGCTGGGTAGCCTGCCGAATGATGGTGTGGTGATCAGCGATATTCGCAAGTACGACTAGGTGGAATAAGTTTTACGGTTTAGCCGACCATGCAGGTGCAATCCTGCCTAGTTTGTTGGGTGGGGCACATTGCCAGCTTGGGCGGGCTCCTCCTCCTCACTTCGTGCGCCCTGCTTGTTTAGCTTGTGTGGCTCGGCTTTTTTGTCTTATGGGTTTTTTCCTGTCGAGGTGGGCGTATGAGTGATTTTCCGATTAGTCGTTTTCCCGTCCCAACATGGGAGGAAATGCCAGAGGACATCCGTGCCCGTATTCTGGCAGTACAAGAGAAGTCCGGTTTTATTCCGAATGTTTTTTTGGCATTGGCTCATCGCCCTGATGAGTTCCGTGCCTTTTTTGCTTACCACGATGCCTTGATGGAAAAGCCCAGTGGCCTGAGTAAAGCCGAACGTGAAATGATCGTGGTGGCGACATCGAATGCCAACCAATGCCACTACTGTGTGATTGCCCACGGCGCGATTCTGCGCATCCGCTCGAAAAACCCCTTGCTGGCAGACCAGGTGGCGATCAACTACCGCAAAGCTGATATTACCCCGCGCCAGCAAGCCATGCTCGATTTCGCCATGATGGTGTCACAGTACGCCCATGAAGTGACGGAAGATGACTATGCCATCCTGCACGAACATGGTTTCAGCGATGAGGACATCTGGGACATAGGGGCGGTGGCTGCGTTCTTCGGCATGAGCAACCGCATGGCTAATATGCTGTCGATGCGCCCGAATGATGAGTTTTATATGCTGGGGCGTGGGTAGGGGCTGCTGGGTCGGCAATCTGTTGAGGGTTGGGCGGGTGTATGAGATACTCCGTGATGTGCCAGATTGGCACGTATTTAAATGGAGATTGTCATGGCAACTGCCCAAACCTTACCGCGTATCACTGCCCGTGTTGATGTGGGTACACAAGCATTATTGAGCCGTGCGGCTGCTTTGGCAGGGGTATCGAGCATCAATTCGTTCGTCTTGAATGCCGCCATTGAGAAGGCAAAACAACTGATTGAGCGTGAGCAGGTCTTGAAGCTCAGTGAGCGTGATGCCGTTTTGCTGGCAGAGGTTCTGGATGAGCCTGCTAAATTACATACTCGCCTGCAACAGGCAGCTAAACGTCATCGGGAGCTTTCTGCCCAATGATGACTGTTTTGCTGGATAAACAGCGGCATGACCGTACCCGTTTTGACTGTGGCGTGGTGGCTTTGGACAACTATCTGCGGATGATGGCGAGCCAACAAGCCAGCAAGGATAATACCCGGACATTTGTGCTGGAAGATGCTGAACAGTCAGGCATGGTTATCGGTTACTACACCTTGACCATGATACAACTGGATCTGGTGCGCTTGCCTGTACACCTGCAAAAGAAGCATCAAAGTAATCATTCTGCGGGTTTAATTGCCCGTTTGGCTGTTGATAGGCGCTATGTGGGAAAGGGCTATGGCGAATTCCTGTTGGTTGATGCACTGTCAAAACTACGGCAAGCGAGTGAAGTGGTGGCTTTTCCTTTGGTCGTGGTAGATGCCAAACAAGGAGTGGCTATGTTCTATAAGAAAATGGGTTTTACCCCTTTTCTTGATGAGCCTGATTCTTTGTTCATGACAATGGCAGACATACGCAGGACTTTGGGTGTGTGATACCACCAGCACTGGAGGCTAACCGGGTGATCCGGTACAGTGTTGGTTTTCTGCTAGGAAGGACGCAATCGTATGAATGTAACTGAAGCACTGCAAGCCCGTAAGTCGGTGCGGGCTTTTCTGGATACGCCCGTTAGTCGGGACGTGGTGGAAAAGGTGTTGGATGCAGCTCGCTGGGCTCCCTCAGGAACCAATACCCAGCCGTGGCAAGTGGCGGTGTTGACGGGTGACAAGAAGCGGGCATTACAGCAAACGCTGGAAGACAGTTTCCGGGCGGGGGTGAAGGGCAAGATGGATTACGCCTATTATCCAGACCAATGGAAAGACCCCTTTTTGGCACGGCGCAAGGTCTGCGGTTTGCAGCTTTATAGCGCCCTGAAGATTGGCAAGGAAGATAAGGAGCGTCGTGCAGACCAGTGGATTGCCAATTACCGTGCATTTGATGCTCCGGTGATGCTGCTGTTTTTTATTGACCGGATCATGGATACCGGCTCTTACCTTGATTATGGCATGTTCCTGCAATCCGTGATGTTGGCAGCCGTGGATAATGGTTTGGCAACTTGCCCTCAGGCAGCGTTGGGGGAGTACCCTGATTTGGTGCGTGAGTTCCTGGGTTATGGGGCGGATCAGGTGTTGGTATGCGGGATGGCCTTGGGGTATGAGGATACCACCGCTGCTGTCAACAGTTACCGCACTGAGCGTGAGCCGGTCGCAGGGTTTACCCGCTTTTTTGAAAGCTGAATAAGGTTTGTATGACATTCTGCGTCACAGCATAAGAGTGTTATAATCCCTGCTATTATTTTGATAACGGGGATTTTTACACTGTGGACATTGCCATATTGTTTGGCTTGATTTTGCTTAATGGCTTTTTTGCTATGTCAGAAATTGCCCTGGTCGCTGCTCGCAAGGCACGCCTCCAAAGCCTCGCCCAGCAAGGGGATGCTGCCGCAGCAACCGCTTTGCGTCTGGGGGAAGACCCCACGTTCTTCCTCTCGGCTGTGCAGATTGGTATCACCTCGATTGGGGTTTTGAACGGTATCGTCGGGGAGGCCGCCCTCAGCCCACCTTTTAGTACTTGGCTACAAAGCCTCGGCATGGATGAAAGCATTGCCAGTCCCTTGGCTACTGTCCTGGTGGTGGTCAGCATTACCTATTTCTCGATTGTGTTGGGCGAATTGGTTCCAAAACGCTTGGGGCAAATGAACCCCGAAGCCATTGCCCGTGCCGTTGCCCGCCCGATGTGGCTGCTGGCGATTGTCACCAAGCCTTTTGTCAAGTTGCTGTCAGGCTCCACGCGCTTATTATTGAGCCTGTTAGGGGCAAAGGATGATGGCAGCAACGGGGTCACGGAAGAGGATATTCACCTGATGCTGAGTGAAGGTTCCGATGCCGGGGTGATTGAGGAGCAGGAGCATCAGATGGTGCGTAATGTGTTCCGCTTGGATGACCGGCAGATTGCCTCCTTCATGGTTCCGCGCAGTGATGTTGCCTATCTGGATTTGGATAAGCCGCTGGAGGAAAACCTCGCGCAAATTCAGGCCAACCGTTATTCACGTTTTCCGGTGGTGCGGGGTAATTGGAGTGAGGTCTTGGGGGTGGTCAGTACCAGCCGTTTGTTGAACCAGGTGTTGCGCGGTGAGCAGATTGACCTGACGGCAAACCTGAAGCCTGCGGTGTTTGTCCCTGAGTCATTGACCGGGATGGAACTGCTGGAAAACCTGAAGGACTCCGGCGGGCAATTGGTGTTCATTATCGACGAATACGGCGAAATCCAGGGTATTGTCACCCTGCATGACATGATGGAAGCGATTACCGGCGAATTTAAACCACAGCATCAGGATGATGCGTGGGCGGTACAACGGGACGATGGCAGTTGGTTGCTGGATGGCTTGATCCCCATCCCGGAATTGAAAGACCGTCTCGGTTTGCGCACCGTGCCGGAAGAGGATAAAGGCCGTTACCATACCCTCAGTGGCATGTTGATGCTGATTCTGGGGCGCTTGCCACAAGAGGCTGACCATTGTACCTGGGAAGGCTGGAAGCTGGAGGTGGTGGACATGGATGGAACCCGCATTGACAAGGTATTGGCTATTTTGCAGGAGGATGGGGAATGAGCAAGCCGGTTTTGATCCAGCCTGGAATTTTCAACTCCGGGGCAGGGCATTGGCAAACCCGTTGGGAAGCCGCCCATCTTGAGTTCCGGCGTGTACCGCAGCGTGATTGGGATCGCCCGGTCTGTGCCGAATGGGTTGCCACCCTGGAAGCAGCGGTGCAGCAGGCTGGGCAGGAGGTGGTGATTGTTGCGCACAGCCTGGGTTGCCTGACGGTTGCGCATTGGGCTGCACAAGCCCATGCTCCCATCCGGGCAGCTTTGCTGGTGGCTGTACCTGACCCCACGGGGGTGAACTTCCCTGTAGAAGCACAGGGTTTTGCCGGTGTGCCGATGCAGCCATTTGATTTCCCTGTGATTGTGGTTGCCAGTACGGATGACCCGTATGGTTCACTGGCACATGCTGAGCGTTGTGCCACAGCATGGGGGGCGCAGTTGATGACTATCGGGGCGCGTGGGCATATCAATGCAGACAGCGGCTTGGGTGACTGGGCGGAAGGGTTTGCCTGGTTGGAGTCCCTGCGGGGTGCTTGAGTAAGTATGCAACTGGAAACTTTCACCAAAGCCTTGGCTGACCAAACCCGCCTGCGCATCTTAATGTTGTTGCTGGGGCGGGGGGAGTTATGCGTGTGTGACCTGACAGCGGCGCTGGATTTGTCCCAGCCCAAGATTTCCAGACACTTGGCGGTGTTGCGGGAGGCAGGGCTGTTGTTGGATCGCAAAGCGGGTTTGTGGGTGCATTATCAGTTGCATCCTGGCTTGCCTGTTTGGGTCATGCAGGTATTGTCCGGCTTGCAAGCGGGTACTGCGGCTGAGGCTTTGTATCAGGACGATGGGCAACGGCTGGTCAGTCTGACCCATCGCACAGGCTGCCCATAAGCCCGTCATTTGTCATCAAGCTGTTATTTAATATATTCGTTTTGTCGTATATAGTAAGGCCTCATTTTCATTAACATGAGGCATAGACCATGTTCACCGTTTTGATTTTGTGTACCGGCAACTCTTGCCGTTCACAAATGGCGGAAGCCATCCTCAACCATGACCTCGCCGGACAAGTCCGTGCCTTGTCTGCCGGGACATACCCACAACCCAAGGTGGCGGAAGGTGCAATTGCAGCCTTGCAGCAGGCAGGCTTGCCCACCGTGGGGCTTTACCCAAAAAACGTTGATGTGTTCCTGCAAGAGCCAGTGAATTTGGTGGTGACGGTGTGTGATAACGCCAAGGAAAGCTGCCCGCTCTTCCCGCGCCCGGTGCACACGATCCATTTGCCGTTCCACGATCCGCATGGTGAGCCGCTTGAAAGCTTCATGGCAGTGCGTGATGACATCCGTACCCGCTTGGTTCCGGCGGTGCAAGTGGCATTAGGTTTGGGGGTGTAAAATGTCAGTATCCTGTGAAGCGACTGCCAAGCCTTCCGGCAAGGCTGCGATGGGGCTATTTGAACGTTATCTGACGGTGTGGGTGCTGCTTTGCATCGTGGCGGGGATTGGTTTGGGGAGCCTGTTTCCGGGGGCATTCCAGGCGGTTGGTCGCTGGGAGGTGGCACAGGTCAATCTGCCGGTGGCGGTGTTGATCTGGCTGATGGTGATCCCGATGCTGCTGAAGATTGATTTCCACGCCTTGCGCGAAGTCGGGCAACACTGGAAAGGGATTGGCGTTACGCTGTTTATCAATTGGTTGGTCAAGCCTTTCTCGATGGCCTTGCTGGGGTGGCTGTTTATCCGCGTGCTGTTTGCCGATTTGTTGCCTGCTGAGCAATTGGACAGTTATATCGCGGGGCTGATTTTGTTGGCAGCCGCACCTTGCACGGCAATGGTGTTCGTGTGGAGCAACCTGTCAGATGGTGAGCCGCATTTCACCTTGTCACAGGTGGCCTTGAACGATGCCATTATGGTATTTGCGTTTGCGCCCTTGGTCGGGCTGCTGTTGGGTATTGCTGCCATTACCGTGCCGTGGGATACGCTGCTGCTGTCTGTCCTGATTTATATTCTTATCCCGGTGCTAGTCAGCCAAGTGTTGCGCAAGATGCTGCTGGCTGCGGGCAGCCTAGAGGCAACACTCAAGACCTTACAACCCTGGTCATTGGCTGCATTGTTGGCAACACTGGTGTTGCTGTTCGGTTTTCAGGGGCAACAGGTGCTGGCACAACCGTTGGTTATCCTGTTACTGGCTATCCCGATCCTGATCCAGGTCTATTTCAATTCGATGTTGGCCTATTGGCTGAACCGCCAGTTTGGGGTCGCGCATTGTGTGGCAGCACCCTCGGCATTGATTGGTGCAAGCAATTTCTTTGAGCTGGCCGTGGCGACGGCGATTGCCTTGTTCGGCTTCAACTCTGGGGCTGCATTGGCAACTGTGGTGGGTGTGCTGGTGGAAGTGCCGGTGATGCTGTCGGTGGTGGCGATTGTTAACCGCAGCCGTGGGTGGTATGAGGCGGGTTTAAGCGGGAAATAGCCGCAGTAGGAGCCAGCCCTGCTGGCGATTCGCTTGCAGGGCAAGCTCCTCAGACGATGTTTTGTACACGCTCCTTAAGTCTTTTAATGTACCCGATACGCTGTATGGCAAGCCACGCATTGCTGCATGATTTTTGCCATGCCTGCCATCGCCGGTTTCAGGTCGCCGTCATCGACTGCCGTATCCCGTAGGGTAATCGCAAATTGGCTGGCAGCGTGGTGCATGCCAGTGCCAATTTCCTGCATGGCTGGTGGCATCATTTGCGCCATGTGCTCAGCGCCGTGGGCTTTGAGTGAGGACATGCCCAAGCGGTTTTCTGCGACATCGGCGGCTTTTTCGTATTCGGCTGCTGCCATGAATTGCTGGATTTCCTGCAAGGCCAACAAATGGTCACGCATATTGGTAAGCATGTGGTTGCGCATCATATCCGGGAAGTTGACCAATTCGCGGGCATCATCGGCGGCAAAGCTTTTGGGTGTAATCAGTGCGGTGGTAAGTGTGGTGCTGCACAGCAGGGCTGCCAGTAAGGTGGTGCGGATCGTTTTCAATGCTGTTCTCCTGATGTTTGGAATGGGGGGTAGCTTGCCAGATGTCTGGGCAGGGTGACATGATTGCAATCATGTTGGGATAAGGATGGGGTATTCATGATCACGCCATTACAGGACATCCCCGGTGGCAAGGTGCGCAGCCTGATGGCGGGTGAGTTCCTGTTCCACCAAGGGGATACGGTCGAGTCAATGTTCCTGCTGCTGGAGGGGGAGGTGCATTTGATCCGCCACCAAACCGATGGCAGCCATATCACCCTGCAACGGGCGCGGGTGGGGGCGGTGTTGGCAGAGGCTTCACTGTTTTCGGGTTGTTACCATTGTGATGC
Source organism: uncultured Thiothrix sp. (assembly GCA_964293005.1). Taxonomy (GTDB): domain Bacteria; phylum Pseudomonadota; class Gammaproteobacteria; order Thiotrichales; family Thiotrichaceae; genus Thiolinea. The sequence goes on along the minus strand of CAXYXW010000003.1, from coordinate 140,676 downwards.
TGTTGCCAGCAAGGTAGTGCGACTGTTGGTCTTTTCCAAATCCATCGTACTTGCCCGCTTGCAGACGGATACGGCATTTGCCCAAGGTTGGTTGGCTTATTTGGCGCATGAGGTACAGCAAGCCCGTTTCCGTAGCGAGGTGCTGTCACTGAAGACAGTCGCTGCCAAGCTGGATGCCTGGTTGAACTGGCAAGGGGAGGGGTTGCCCGCGAAGGGGGAATGGAAAGGTTTGGCAGGGCAGTTGGGCGTTTCTCCAGAGGCTTTGTATCGGGAGCTGGCACGGCGTGGTGGGAGGTATAAATAATTTATTTATCGATTAAAGTGATATTTTAATCTTTTTATATCGTTTTAAAAGAAATGCTGCTTTGCCGCATACTGATGCGCAACATCAACGGACTATACGGAACCGGCAGCGATGACACTGCTAAGCGCACAACAACTGGAGCGGATTTCTTCCGCTGTCACTGATTTGACTCCTGCCCAGCTTGCTTGGGTCGGCGGGTATTTGTCCGGCCTCTCGCTGGGGCGGGACAATGTGATCCCCTTCCCGCAGCGTCCTGCCAACCTCCAACCCAGCCTACAGGCCACGATCAAGACGACCATCCTGTTTGGTAGCCAGACCGGGAATGGCAAGAAAATCGCCGAGCAACTCAAAGCCCGCCTGCAAGCGCAGGGAGGAGAAGTGATGCTTGCCAGCATGAAGGATTACCGCCCGCAGCAACTGAAGCAAGAGCAGCGGTTGCTGGTGGTGGTCAGTACGCATGGTAATGGTGAGCCGCCCGATGATGCCCGCGCTTTCTTTACCTTCCTGCAAGGTGCGCGTGCACCGCGTTTGGAAAAGCTTGAATATGCTGTGTTGGCGTTGGGTGATTCCAGTTATGACGAGTTCTGTCAGGCAGGTTTGCTGCTTGACCAGCGTTTGGCTGAGTTGGGGGCAAACCGCTGGCTGGAGCGGGTGGATTGCGATGTCGATTTCGCTAAATTGGCGGCAGCATGGCAACAACAGGTCGTGGACAAGGCCAAACCCGCAGAAGAGGCCGCGAATGGTCAGTTTGCCCTGAACCCCTTGGCGGCTAGCGTGGCGGATGCCGTTGAATACTCGGCTGAAAATCCGTTTGTGTCCGAGTTGTTGAACCGGATTCTCCTGACAGATACAGGTTCTGCAAAAGATGTGCTGCACCTGGAGTTGTCACTGGAAGGTTCAGGAATTGCTTACCAACCGGGTGATATTTTGGCGGTGAATGTTGCCAATGATGCCGCATTGGTGGCTGATGTGCTGGCATTTGCCGGTTTGGAAGGCCAGACACGGGTGCAAGTGGATGGGGTTGAGTTTGATCTTGCCACGGTGCTGACCCACCAGCGGGAGTTGTCCACCGTTACCCGCCGCCAATTGAAAGCCTATGCTGCACAGGTTCAACAGGCAGGCTTGCAAGCTGCCGCTGATGATAACGGGGCGCTGAAGGATTTCCTGTGGGCGGCTGATTGGGCGGATGTCTTGCGTGAATACCCCGGTACGATAACTGCACAGGCTTTGGTCGAACTGTTGCGCCCTTTGCAGCCCCGTCAGTACTCGATTGCTTCCAGCCCAGCAGCACACCCCGATGAGGTGCATTTGCTGGTTAAGCGGGTGGAGTACGATTATTTGGGGCGCAAGCATTTGGGCATTGCCTCGAATGGCTTGGCACGTTTGCTGGAAGGTGAAACGGTCGGCATTCACGTTAAGGCCAACCCGAATTTCAAGTTGCCATCAGACCCGAATACCAAGGTGATTATGATCGGTGCAGGGACAGGTGTTGCCCCGTTCCGTGGCTTCCTGTTCGAGCGTGAGGCACAAGGCCTGAAAGGGAATAGCTGGTTATTCTTCGGTGAGCAGCATTTCCGTACTGATTTCCTCTATCAAACCGAATGGCAAAACTTCCTGAAAACCGGTGTCCTTGAGCGCATGAGCGTTGCGTTCTCGCGCGACCAGGCAGGCAAAGTCTATGTGCAGCACCGTTTGTTGGAGGCTGCGGTGGATGTCTACCAATGGTTACAGGAAGGGGCGCACCTGTATGTCTGTGGGGATATGCACGGAATGGCAAAGGATGTGCATCAGGCTTTACTGGAGATTGCAACCCAGCAGGGTGGCAAGACGCTTGAGCAGGCCACCGAGTGGCTGGAGCAATTGATTGCCGACAAGCGTTATCAGCGGGATGTGTATTGACCAGATGGTTGGGTGTAACTTTTTACTGGGTTGCCATTCCCCGCAAGCGTTCCATTAGCCCGTACAGACCTATTTGTGTTGTCTCCCCGTCGATTGGAAACGCCTTTTCTTCGGGTGTGACCACATAGCTGTGTGTAGGGCTGATGTCTTCCCGTGAGCTATAGAAGCCCTTGCTCAGCTTGGGGCGGGGGTTGCGTTTGATCTCAATCGCCCATTTGCTTTGGTCTGGGAATAGTAGAACCAAATCAATTTCCGCTCCAGCACTGGTGCGGTAAAAATAGGGAATCACGAAATCAGGGGCAACAGCCATCAGGTTTTCGATAACAAATCCTTCCCAGCTTGCACCTGCGATTGGGTGGGTGATTAAGGTATCCCAGCTTGGGATGGTCAACAGGGCATGCAGTAGGCCGCTGTCACGGATATACAGGATCGGTGTTTTGACTAAGCGCTTGCCAATGTTCACATGAAAGGGTTGTAAGCGGCGTATCAGCAGTAAATCGACCAGCAAATCGGTATAGGCAATCACTTTGCGGTAATCAATACCCAAATTTTCCGCAATAGCGCTGGCATTAAAGGGTTGGCCTTGCAGGTGTGCCAACATCAGCCATAAGCGCTGCATGGTTTCTTGTGGTACAGAACGGTCAAAAAAGGGGATGTCTTTTTCCAGATAGCTGCGGATGAGGTACTTCCGTTTGCGGAAACTGTCCTCGTCCGACAGGCTCAAATAGCTTTGTGGGAAACCACCCCGGTTCCATAGCTTCTCAACATTATCTCTCCCCACCTCGATTGTGTGCAGGGTGGTCATGTCGAGATAGGCGACCCGCCCAGCAAGGCTTTCGCCCGCTTGCTTCATAAGCTCCACCGAAGCTGACCCCAGCAATAGGAATTGCCCAGAATCGCGCCCTTCACGCCGCCTGCGGTCAATGATGCCCCGCAGCACAGGGAACAGCTCTGGCGTATTCTGGATTTCATCAAAAATAATCAGCTCATCTTTATGCTGCTCACAGAATAGTTTCGGGTTCTGCATGACACCCGCCCGCTCGATGTAGTCTTCAAGGTCAATATAAATGGCTTTATGTGAGCTAAGCAGTTGCTGTGCCAAGGTGGTTTTACCCACTTGGCGTGCACCCAATAACACCACGGCGGGTTGGTGTCTGAGGGCTTCTATCAAGGTTTGGGTCAGGGTACGTTCTATCATCCTTGTAAATTATCATCCAGATTGATAATTTACAAGGATGTAGTCGATTTATATCTTTTATTAAGATATTAATATCAAATTAAATCACTTTTTTAGATTTCATCTTTCAGCGATACTGCCACCATCTGATTTTAATGAGGCAGTAGAACATGACTACCCCACTTTCTGGGCAGTTACCGGCACTGGAGGCCGCTTTTGCTGGCTTGCCGCTGGCAGGGGCATTGCAGGCGTTACGGGCGCATTTTACCGGCAGGATTGCCTTTTCCACGAGTTTGGGTTTGGAAGACCAAGTGATCACGGATGCCATTTTCCGCCAGGATTTGGATGTGGATGTGTTCACGCTCGATACCGGGCGCAACTTCAAGGAAACCTACGATACCCTCGCTGCGACGGTACAGCATTATGGCAAGCCCATCCGGGCGGTCTATCCGCAGACTGAGGCGATTGAGCAGTATGTATCCGTCAAGGGTATCAATGCCTTTTACGAGTCGGTCGAAAACCGTAAGTCGTGCTGCTATATCCGCAAGATTGAGCCATTGAATCGTGCATTGGCAGGGGCAGAGGTCTGGATTAGTGGTGTACGGGCAGCACAATCGGATTTCCGGGCAAATATGCAGCTATTTGAGTGGGATGAGCAGCGCCAATTGTTGAAATTCAATCCCTTGCTGGCATGGAAGAGCAAAGATCTGTGGGCGTATGTGCATGAGCATGGTGTGCCTTATAACGCACTGCATGACCGCCATTTCCCCAGCATAGGCTGCGCACCGTGCACCCGTGCGGTGGCAGTCGGTGAGGATGAGCGTGCCGGGCGTTGGTGGTGGGAGAGCCACAACCAGGAGTGCGGGTTACATGACGGAACCAGCAAATTGTCTTCCTCCTTGTCGTCTTCCCTGACCAACCCTTTGCGGAGTGCCGCTTAATGACTAAGCCTGTCGCCAAAATGTGGAATGTGGTTGTGCCGAATGGTTCAGCTGTTGAGCATATTAAGGATCGCAGCGATTACCTGCGTGGCAATCTGGTGGAGGATTTCCAGAATCCGATCACGGCTGCGGTCACGGAAGATAATGTGCAGTTGGTGAAGTTCCACGGTTTTTACCAACAAGATGACCGTGATGTGCGCTTGCACCGCCAAGACAAGAAGTTGGAGCCTGCCTATTCCTTCATGATCCGGTTGCGTGTGCCAGGGGGCGAGTTGAGTGCAGCGCAATGGCTGAAAATGGATGCGATTGCCAACACTTACGGCAACCAGACCATGCGTATTACCACGCGCCAGGCCTTACAGTTCCACGGCATCATCAAGTTTGAGATGAAAAAGACCATCCAGGCGATGGATGCAGCCGCACTCGACAGCATTTCTGGTTGTGGCGATGTGAACCGCAATGTGATGTGTACGCCTGATCCTTCCTTGTCGCCGCTGCATGCAGAGGTTTTCCCGTGGGCGCAAAAGATCAGCGACCACTTGTTGCCGCGTTCGCGTGCCTACCATGAAATCTGGCTGGATGAGCCACAGGGTAAAGCGCTGGTGGCAGGCGGGGAGGCGGAAGAGGTGGAGCCATTGTATGGCAAGCATTACTTGCCACGTAAGTTCAAGATTGCGATTGCGCTTCCACCTTACAACGATATGGATGTATATGCCAATGACATCGGCCTGATTGCAGTGGCGGAGCAGGGCAAGTTGCTGGGTTTTAATGTCGCGGTGGGTGGCGGTCTTGGCCTGACCTTCGGGCGTGATGATACTTATCCCCGGTTGGCTTCTGTGATTGGCTTCTGTACACCGGAACAGGTGCTGGATGTGTGCTACCACATCGTGGCTATCCAGCGTGATTTCGGCAACCGGCAGGATCGGAAGTTGTCCCGCTTCAAATACACGATTGATGCCCACGGCCTCGATTGGTTCAAGCAGGAGTTGGCTGGGCGTTTGGGGTTTGGCTTGCAGGCAGTGCGCCCCTTTGAATTCACGACGACGGGCGACCGTTTTGGCTGGAGCCAAACCGCTGATGGCTTGTGGCATTTGGGTTTGCGTCTGGAATATGGGCGGGTGGAAGATAACGCCACACACCGTTTGAAGTCGGCATTGGTGGCGATTGCCAAAGAAAACCTCTGCACCTTCCGCATGACGGGCAATCAAAATCTGGTATTGGTGGCGGTCAATGAGGCTGATAAGCCCAGCGTCGAGCGCCTGCTGACGGCGCATGGTTATGCGGCAGATGCCAGCCATTTGTCTGGCTTGCGGCGCAATTCGATTGCCTGTGTTGCCTTGAATACCTGCCCGCAAGCCATGGCGGAAGCAGAACGTTATTTGCCCGAGTTGATCAGCAAACTGGAAGTCTCGCTGGACAAATACCAACTGCGCGATGCCGATATTAAAATCCGTATGACCGGCTGCCCAAATGGTTGCGGACGCTCGGTGTTGGGTGAAGTTGGCCTCATCGGGAAATCACCGGGGCGTTATAACCTCTATTTGGGCGCAAGCTTCAACGGCGACCGCTTGAATAGCCTCTACCGCGAAAATCTGGACGAAGCCGCGATTCTGGCGGTGCTGGATGGTGTATTTGCCGATTATGCCGCACAACGGCGGCAAGGCGAAAGCTTTGGGGATTTTGTGTGGCGGGTGGGGTTGGTTAAGTAGTGTGGGGATGTTGGCTGCGGGCATTTAGCACGGATACCGTCAAATCGGTGACTGAAATGCCTGCGCCATCTGCTCCTGTTCTGAACGGCTGAGACCTATGGTTTTAGCTTTCTCTGCCCAGCAGCTGACACTTTGGCTAACTTCTTGACGTATGGTTTTGGCACGGGCGGGCTTGACCCTGAAGTAATCGATCACTTCCATTGCCAATTCTACATCAAGTCGATTGTCAGATTCCGTATCGGCTTGTGCCTGCGAACCGTGGAAGGTGATGAACTCTGCCAATTCCAGATAGCTGGCTTCGTAATCCCCATCGTAATAACCCAGTTGGGTCATGGCTGAGGTGAAGTGCAGGCGTTTTATGCCTATTCGGTCAAAACGCTTGGTCAGGAAGGTGTGGTAGGGGCTGTTGAAACGCTGGATGCGGCACTCCGCCATTTCAATACCGGCGGCGATTGCCAATTGGTGAACCACGAATTCCCAGCCACCCATATCGTGGTCATCGTAGCGGCTGGGAAATTTGGCAATCCACAGCGACTGGTCGTGATCGATCACACAGGCTTTCGGTCTTGCCCCACCCAATGATGAGCCGGGTGAAATCAGCATAAACAGCCATTTCAGGTAATCCGGGTCGTCAGTCTGACGATCTTCCTCCACTTGGGTAACGGCATATTCCAGTTCGCGTAATGAGCTGATGGGTGGAGCAGCCTGTTTGTCGTTATTGTCCAGGAATGCCCCATCCGGTTCACGCTTGAAACGTAACCCCCCATGCGGTACTGATTATGCACACCCAACAGGTAATCCACTTCCAGCAATACTTTGGCACGGCGTTGTTCCAGTCGGGCAAGTGCAGCTTCGCGGCGTTTCATCAGCAAGCGTCCCCAACGGTCCGGGCAGGAATCCAGAAACACCCGAAAATTATTATCGCCGCTGAACTGACGACCACCGAACAGTTGCAAATCCGGGTCAATGGGCAAGGCGTAAGCTGAGTTCAGCCATTCAGGGGCATAGTTGAAGCTAAACAATTCCTTGTTCCTGACCATGGTGGATGTCAGTTCGCCGACCCGTTGTGGTGCAGGTAAGCCTCTGCCATCCGGCATTACCCAGTCCGCATAGACCTGAATTTTGGTATCCATGACTCCCCTACCGGTTGCGCCCTAAGAGCTTGGCATCCTGCAATTTGCGCCCGAATTCATCATCTTGTGCGACACTTGCCAAGTCTTCTGCCAGATTCAGGGCTGCCAGTACCGTGAGGTAATGACCGATGGAAACACCGGCATCGCCGCTTTCGATTTTGCGTAAGGTAACGCGGCTAATGCCCGTGCGTTCGCTGATCAGTTGCTGGGTCAATTCACGGCGTTTGCGGGCAAGTTTGATGTTTTCACCCAAAGTTTTCAGAATCTTCTGCTGCCGGGGGAAGATGACGGCGCGGCGTTTATCGGTTTGCTCATCCATAAAAGAATACTAAAATAATCGTAGCTTCAATAAATGATAAGTATAGTGTGCATTTTGCTGGGTGGGAAGATGCGGCCTTAACGTTATATGCATTGGCGGTCATTTCCACTACCGGATTGCTTAATACTCACTTAGCTGAAATACGAATCAAATTAACCCCCATCGTGGAATAAGGTTCAAGCACTTCGTCAGCCACCTCAGCCCCCAGTATAATACTGCTGGCCTCGTTTAATGACATAATCAAGCAGGGTGATACTACCCCAATTTTTTCCGATGAGGCCATCACGACCGTTTCGGCGGCCTGTCGACTGATTGCGCGTTTCATGCAGGCTTCCTCCATATCGCCAGTTGTAAAACCAAAAGTAGGGTGTATGCCTGTTACACCCATGAAATAAAGGTCAGTGCGTCGTTGTGCTACTGCTTCCATAGCGACAGCACCCACAGTTACGACCGAGTGTTTAAACAGCCGCCCACCTAATAGCACGACCTCAACCTGCGGATGGGCAACTAGCTCAACCGCAATCGTTGGGCTGTGTGTGACCACGGTAATATTTAAATCAGTAGGCAATTGGTGGGCGAGTTGTAAGGTCGTTGTACCACCATCCAAAAATATGGTTTGCCCCGGCTGTATCAGGTCAATAGCACTTTTAGCAATCAGGCTTTTCTCTTCCATTGCAATGTGTTGGCGGTTGCCGAAATTGCTAATAGCCGCTGATGCAGGCAACGCACCACCATGTACACGCTGCAATAGCCCCTCTTTGGCAAGCTCTCGCAAGTCACGCCGGATTGTATCTTCCGATACTTCCCAGCGTTGAGCCAACGTTTTGGCAATGACCTGTCCCTCGGTTGCCAATGCCTCCAAAATATATTGCTTGCGTTGTTGCGTCAGCATAGATCATTACTCTGCACGAATTTTCTTGAAAAAATACATTTTTGCATGAAATAATGCAAAGTACACTGAAAAAATTATCAATATACTAGAGATTACTGCACTAACATGAATAATCGTGTAAAAATACATAAGATCGAAGTCCTTTCCAGCAACTGGTATGTCCTGCGCAAAGCCACCTTTGACTACTTGCGCAACAATGGTGAATGGCAAACCCAAAGCCGTGAGGTATATGACCGTGGTAATGGGGCGACCATCCTGCTTTATAACCTCGTGCAACAAACGGTCATCCTGACGCGGCAATTCCGTTTTCCCGCATACAGCAATGGTTCGGCGGATGGGTTGTTGATTGAAACCGCTGCCGGTTTGCTGGATGAGGCTAGCCCCGAAGAGCGCATCCGCATGGAGGCTGAGGAAGAAACCGGCTACCGCGTGCAAGACGTGCACAAAGTATTTGAGGCGTATATGAGCCCTGGTTCTGTCACTGAAAAGCTTTATTTCTATGTTGGTGCATACACACCCCATCAGCAGGTCGGTGCGGGCGGCGGGCTAGCTCAGGAAGGGGAAGACATTGAGGTGTTGGAGTTACCATTTCAAGCTGCTTTAGAGATGATTGGTAGTGGCGCTATTCAAGATGGAAAAACCATTATGCTGCTCCAATATGCGGCCTTGCATCTGTTCGCGGCTGTGTCTTCCTAGTGTAGGAGGCTTTCAATCTTGGCAATGTCGTTCAGTTGCACGGCATTCCTCAAGTGCTTGGTTTTTGCGTAAATTGTCGGTCAGGTGGGACATTTTTTCGCTTCCATCATGAAATCTGCACATTCCCAAGGTTTACTCTTCCATGTTGCATTGCAGCAATCCATAATTGATGTTTCGGTTCGCTGTGTCGGGTGACACAGGATGAATATGTTTTTTAGGAATATTCATATCGAATCTTATCGTTTTTTTCGCTTTAGATTTTAGCGGATACTACACACCATCTTAGAGATTTGAAGGATTAGCGACATGCTGTTCAATCGCCAACAAACACAACTTAAAACATTACCGCATCTTGATTGGCTGGAGGCAGAGGCAATCCACATCATGCGCGAAGTGGCAGGGCAATGTGCCAATCCGGTACTGCTGTTTTCCGGTGGCAAGGACTCCATCTGCTTGTTGCGGATTGCTGAAAAGGCGTTCCGTCCGGGGCGTTTCCCGTTCCCCTTAATGCACATTGATACCGGGCATAATTATCAGGAAGTAACTGATTTCCGTGATAAACGTGCGGCTGAGTTGGGCGAGCGCCTGATTGTGCGCTCAGTGGAGGATTCGATGCAGCGTGGCACGGTTGTGCTGAAAAATGCCCATGAGTCACGCAACAAGCACCAATCTGTCACCTTGCTGGAGGCGATTGAGGAGTTTGGTTTTGATGCCTGCATCGGTGGTGCTCGCCGGGATGAGGAAAAGGCGCGTGCTAAAGAGCGCATCATGAGTTTCCGTGATGAGTTTGGGCAGTGGGATCCGAAAAACCAGCGTCCAGAATTGTGGGATTTGTATAACGCCCGTAGCCATAAGGGTGAAAACATCCGCGCCTTCCCGATTTCCAACTGGACAGAGTTGGACGTGTGGCAATACATCCAGCGCGAGGGTCTGGAGCTGCCAAGCATTTATTTTGCCCACCAGCGCCCGATTGTGTACCGCCAAGGTTCGATTGTGCCCGTCACACCCATTACCCCGGCGCGTGAGGGTGAAACGGTGGTTGATTTGCAGGTGCGTTTCCGCACGGTGGGCGATATTACCTGCACGGCTCCCGTTGAGTCCGATGCGGATACGGTCGCAAAAATCATTGCTGAAACCGCGACGACCACAGTGACAGAGCGTGGGGCAACCCGCCTGGATGACCAGGCGAGTGAGGCAGCGATGGAACAACGTAAAAAGGAAGGGTACTTCTAAAATGACATTGATTGAAGATCATGGCCTGCTGCGTTTTCTGACCTGCGGCAGTGTGGATGATGGCAAAAGTACCCTGATCGGGCGTTTATTGTTTGACTCCAAGGCGATTTTGGCAGATACCCTGAGTGCGATTGAGCGCACCTCGCAAAAACGCGGCATGCAGGATGTTGATTTGTCGCTGCTGACTGATGGTTTGCAGGCCGAGCGTGAGCAGGGTATTACCATTGATGTGGCTTATCGTTATTTTACGACCGGCACACGCAAATACATTATTGCCGATGCACCGGGGCATGAGCAGTACACCCGTAATATGGTGACGGCAGCATCTACGGCAAACTTGGCAATTATCCTGATTGATGCGCGGAAAGGTGTGCAACCGCAAACCCGCCGCCATTCGTATATTGCGCATTTGGTTGGTATCCCGCATTTGCTGGTCGCTGTGAATAAGATGGATTTGGTCGGGTATAGCCAAGCGCGTTTTGAAGAAATCCGTGACCAGTATTTGGCATTTGCTGAGCAATTGGGAATTCAGGATGTGCGCTTTATCCCGCTGTCTGCCCTGAAAGGTGATATGGTGGTCGACCGGGGTTCTAATCTCGATTGGTATCAGGGTGAAACCTTGATGGAGATTTTGGAAACGGCTCCACCTGCCCATACTGAACACGATGAACCGTTCCGTTTTCCGGTACAGTTTGTGTGCCGCCCGCAGGATTCGACTAACCCGGAGCTGCACGATTACCGTGGTTTCATGGGGCGTGTCGAGTCTGGCAGCATAGCCGTGGGTGATGCGGTGACTGTATTGCCTTCAGGTCGTACCAGTATCGTCAAGTCGATTGAGCTGGGTGGCGAAACGCTGCGGGAAGCGATTACTGAGCAGTCAGTGACTTTGCTGCTGGCGGATGAGATTGATATTTCCCGTGGCGATATGATTGTGAAGTCAGAAGCCTTACCACTTCAGACCAAGCAACTGGATGCGACGGTTTGTTGGTTGTCAGAAATACCACTGGATCGGGCGCGGACTTACCTTATCCGGCATACCACCCGTGAAAGCAAGGCCAAAGTTGCCAATATTGCTTACCGGGTCGATGTGAATACCTTGGAAAAACAGCCGGTTGAACGCTTGAACATGAATGATATTGCCCAAGTGACCTTCAAGCTGGCACAGCCGGTATTGACGGATGCTTATGTTGATAACCGTGGGACAGGGGCTTTTATCATTATTGATGAGAGCACCAATAATACCGTCGGCGCGGGTATGATCCACAAATCTTAAGAAAGCAGGGACGTTTATGTTTATAGACCGTTTTTTGAAAACTGACGAGGCTGCCGAAAAGGTATTACATACCGGAGCCGACCGGCCTATCCGCAGTTTGGTCAAGGCCATCTCGTGGCGGATCACCGGGACAGTGGATACCATTTTGTTGTCATGGTTCTTTACCGGCAGTATTGGCACAGCCTTGTCGATTGGCTTGACTGAAGTCCTGACCAAAATGTTTTTATATTATGCCCATGAGCGGGTTTGGAACCGGGTTTCTTTAGGACGGGAAAAAATAACGATTGCACCCGCTGCGCCTGTTAATGAGCTAATCAAGGCTGAAGCCTAATATAGGTTTTGTGCATAGCCACTCTGAGCTGAAGAGGAAAAGACGGATCACCACGGTAACGTGGTGATTTGTTTTCTGGTACTTGTTTTAAAAGACACCACTCATCGTTAAATACCTACACTTGATTCTCTTAACCGGCTAATTGTCTTCTGTTTTGGCCTATAAGTGTTGGAATAAAACAACACAGACCCAACAGAAGGAGTCCGTATGATCAAGCAGTGTGTCATGGTAGCCGGTGTCGGTTTACTGGTAAGTTCGTCCGTGGAGGCCTATGGTTGTATGCCCCAGATGCAACCTGTACAAGGTTATGCCCCCTCTCCGCAAGCCAGCCCACAAGCGGGCTATTATGCCCAACAGCGGGCAGTGAAAGCCAAAAAGCTGGCTGAAATGCGCAAGCGTGCCAAGGCAGCCCATGCCAGGGCAGTGGCTGCGCAGAAAGCCCGCCGCGCTGCTGCGTTGGCGCGGCAACGTGCCGCCGGTCATACCCGTGTCGCTGCCAATGCGTATGCCAAACCGTTTGTCCGCCCCGCACCCAAGCAACCGGCGCGTCAGCAAGCTGTCCAGCAGGCACACCAAACCGGTGGCATCAATTACGCGGGAATGACACCGCGTGAGCAACAAATCATTATGGCGATGCAGCTTCAGCAACAGCAGGCTGCCGCCAATTTGCTGGGTGGGATGTACCAACGGAATGCGAATATGCAGATGAATAGCCTGAACCGGCTGACTGCCGCCACCAATTGCTCGGTAACGGGTAATTGTTATGTGCGGACAGTACCACGCTGAGCCATTCTGTTAATACGTTGCGGGGTCAGGGCAGGCATGCGTTCCTGTCCTGCCCGCAAGCCTCACTGATGTTTGGTCAGCCGTGCCTCAATAATATCCCCCTCCTCATTATGCCGTATTTGCGCAGGCGCATAGCCCAATTCAGGTGCTAGCCACAAGGTGGTTTGGCGCTCGCCGCCATCGCGGGTCATTTGGATTTTTTCACAGCTAAACTCCCCCGCTGGAACATTGATGGTTTCCTTGCCCAAGCGTTGGAACTGGTAGTTTTTGACTTTGCCTTTTTCCGTGACGTTATATTTCAGCGGGCGGTTGGCAGCCACATCCTCCATCAGGCGCAACTCCAGCAGGGCGGGGTCAATCGTGCCAGCCGGGAGGTTCAGTGTATAGGGCTTATTGTCATAAGCGCCGCTGACCTGGGTTGGGGTGGTAAAACTGTATTGGTCACGGCGGTCTTTGCGCCGGTTTTTGTGGTGGTGCAAGTAGGTTTGCGGACGCAATTGCATACCCTGCTTAAGACCGTTGCTGCGCTCAGTCAGGACATCACCGCTGATCATGGCGGCAAGGCCATTGGCTTTGGTGATTTTTTGGTAGGTGTAACCTGCATTGCTATAAGCGAGGCTCAATTGCATTTCCCCCAGTGATAGCCCCGATTTGACCACGGAATAGCTGGCCTGGAATGCAGGGGGGGCTGCCTGTACGCCAACTGGGGCAGTGGATACGACCAGCATGGCAGACAGGGCAAGGTGGCGGATGGAAATGGACATGATCGTTTTTTCCTGTTTCAGGTGAGTGTTGTTCTACTACGGGCTTTGACCGTGTGGTGCTACAGCGGTTCAACGGTATGAACCCCAAAGGCGGCAAAGATTATACAGTCCAAACCCCTGTTTTGTTGAATGTTTGACACGCTAACCCCAATGGCGTAACGTCCCGCCCTGTTCAGGTGCGCCCATCCTTTTGGGCGTTAAACGGGAAGCTGGTGAACCTGCTTTGTCAGGTGAGGCCAGCGCTGCCCCCGCAACGGTAAGTGAGAAAATCTGCAATGTACCACTGTGCAGCGATCTGCATGGGAAGGTGCAGATGCGGCTCCATCAGGCCACTCACAAGCCCGGATACCGGCCTGGGCGCTTGTGTGGCCGTCAAAACCTGCGTGCCATGTTTCCCCAACCTGCGCGGTGGGCGCAGTGATCAGGACATGAATCATGAACCCCCTTTTCGTCAAGCATTCCAACCCTTTCCGTCTAGCAGCCTGCTGCTCCAGCCTGATGGCGTTGTTCTCAGTTCCACAGATTGCTTGGGCTGAACCTACAGCCAGCAATGAAATCGAAATCATCATTACAGCCGGGCGCAAGGCGCAAACGGCTGATGAAACCCTTGCGCCGGTGAGCATTATTACCCGCAAGGAGATTGAGGCCTCTCAAGCCAGCAGCATCATGGAGGTCTTGCGGCAATCGACCGGTATTAGCATCACCAACAGTGGCGGGGTCGGCAAGCAAAGCTCCCTGCATGTGCGGGGTACAAATGATAAGCACGTCCTTGTGTTGATCGATGGCGTGAAAATCGGTTCTGCCACCCTCGGCACGACGGCATTTGAATACCTGCCACTGGATCAGGTCGAGCGTATTGAAGTGGTGCGTGGCCCCCGTTCCAGCTTGTATGGCTCGGAAGCGATTGGCGGTGTTGTCCAGATTTTTACCCGCAAAGGCAGTGGTGGCAAGGGCTTGCGCCCAGAGGCAAGCGTCAGCTATGGCAGCCATAATACCGGCAAGGCCACGGCTAACCTGTCCGCCGGAACCGGGGCGGGCGGCTGGTTTAATGTCGGGGTAGCCACCGAGCGCACCGATGGCATTAACGTGCAGGATTCTTACATCGCTTATCCGCCCCCTGACTTTGCACCGACAGACGTGGCTGAGCCAGATCAGGATGGTTATCAGAACAACAATCTTTCTGTGCGTGCCGGGCAGCGTTTTGCCAATGGTGCTCAGGCCGAAGTAGGTGTGCTGCATGCCGAGGGTTATAGCGAATATGATGGCGCTTTGCAGAACAAGACCGACTTCAAGCAACAGGTGTTGAATGGCAAGGTGTCGATGCCGCTTGGTAATAGCACGGTTCTGAGTGCCCATATCGGGCAATCCCGAGATGAGCAGGACAGTTACAAGGATGGTGTCTACAGCAGCACGTTCAATACCCGGCGCACAACGGCGACGGTGCAGGCGGATGTTGGCTTGGGTGCAGCAGGCAACCTGACCGCAGGCTTTGACCATCAGCGGGACAGTGTGGAAAGCAATACCCAATATACGGTCAATTCACGCAAGAATGATGGCTTGTTTGCCAATTACCAAATCGGCTTGGGCGATAATAAGCTGGATGTGTCTGCCCGGCAGGATGATAACCAGCAGTTTGGCAAGAAAACCACGGGTGGGGTTGCGGTTGCCCGTGAATTGGGCGATGGCATCCGGGTGACAGCCTCCTACGGTACGGCTTTTAACGCACCGACTTTTAATGACCTGTATTACCCGTTTGGTGGTAATCCGCAACTCACTCCTGAAAATAGCCGTCATCTGGAACTGGGGGTGGCAGGGCGTTTGAGTAGCGGGGAGTGGGCGGTCAATGCTTTCCACAACAAGATTGATGACCTGATCGAGTGGCAAGATACCGGCAACGGTGTGTGGCTGCCCATGAACGTGGATACTGCCAACATTAAAGGCTTGGAGTTGTCAGCCAGCCAAGGCATTGGGGAGTGGCAGGTGGGGGGCAATATCACCCTGCAAAAACCAGAAATTGCCTCCGGCAGTAACCAAGGGAATCGCTTGGCCTATCGCCCGGAGCGTATCCTGAATATTGATCTTGACCGCTCGTTTGGCAAGTTCTCTGTCGGTGCATCGGTGCATGCAGAAAGCCAACGCTATACCGATGCGTTTAATAGTGGGCAGTTGGCAGGTTATGGCACACTGGATCTACGGGCAAAATATGCCCTGAGCCGTGATGTTGCTGTGGGGGTAAAACTGGCGAATGTACTCGATAAAGACTACAAAATGAGCCGTGGTTACAACCAGGATGGCATCAACGGGCTGATGACGCTGGAGTATAAGCCGAAGTAAGCGGACAAAGGGATGTGTCCGGTATCTGCGACACATCCCTTGCCTTTAGAGCATCTCCCGTAACCAATACCAGGCCAGCCCAATCCATTCGTGCAGGGCAATCAGGCTGCGTGACAAGGCGGTGGGCTGTGGAACCCAGTTCATGTATAAATCTGTCCACGGGATTACGCCACCATAAGAGGTTGATGCAGGCAGATATTCAAGCTGTCTGTCTTTGAAGGCATATAAGCTGCGTGGCATGTGCCAGGCTTGTGTGACTAGCCATGCCGATTTGATCCCGTCTTTTGCCAACATCTGGTCGCTGAATTCAGCATTTTGCCATGTCGTATGGCTTTCTGTTTCCAGCCAGCGCACCGGGACGTTATATTCATTCTGCAAGACATCCCGCATCAGTTCGGCTTCGCTACGGGCATCCTTGAGCGGACGACCGCCTGTGACCAGAATCGGCAAGCCGGTTTGCCGGTGTAACAGGGCGGCATAGCGGAGGCGCTCGATGCCTGCCAATGAGGTGCTTTCACCCCCATATTCTGGCACATTGCGGTTACGACCTGCCCCCAATACCACGATGGCTTGTGGTAAAGCCTGTTGTTTCCATAGATCAGCTTGTGGTGGGTTTTGTTGTTCCAGTTTGCCCAGCAGCCATGAGGCGGTGACGGGTAAGCTCAGGATCAGGATTTGGAAAACGGCAAAGCCAAGCAGGGTGCAAAGCAGCATCTTGCGTTTTCTCCAGAAGAAGGCGGGTAACAGCAATAACAAGAAATTGCCAGGGGGCAATAGCAGGAATTCAATCGTCCGGTTAAGCAGTGCATTATCCATGGGTGTGCAAATGTTTGTCCTTGGGGGGCTTAGTATACGCAAAGCTTCTGGCGATTTATAACCAACAGCTATAACAACCAGTCCCTGATTGCCGCCAGTTCAATCCCAGTTGGCACATCCAGCACCGCAGGCTTATCCAGCGTCAGCAATAGCTGTTGCGCCGCCGGGTATTCACCAGCAGCATCCTGCAATGCCCTGATTTCCCGCAATACCGTTTCTGGCGCATCCAGATTGGCACAGACCTGGATTAGCTCAGTGTGACCATCGGGACAACGGGCGAAGAAATCCACCTCAAACCCGGCAACGGTACGCACATAGCCCACTTCTGCACCGCGTCGATCAAGCTCGTGCAAGACCACGGTTTCCAGTGCGTGCCCCAGATTGGCTTTACCAGAACGGTCAAAAATGGGAATCAACCCGGTGTCGATGGGGTATATTTTGCGCGGATTAACGCGACGACGCGCTTCAGAGTCGCAAGCAAGATTGACTGCCCGTATCAAAAAAGCGTCTTCCAGATGATCCAGATAGCTGTACAGCGTGTCTTTTCCCACTGCCATGCCTTGGGATTTAAGATCAGCATGGAATTTGTTGATGCTGAATGGTCTACCCGCATTGCCCAATAATTGCCGCACCATCCAGCGTAATACCAGCGGTTGGGAAATGGCATGGCGTTCGATGACATCCCGCAACAGCACCAGATCCACATAACCTTTGAGCAATTCAACCCGGTTGCGTACATCCAGACCTTGCGCTTCGGGGAACCCCCCTTCCTGCAAATAGGTCAGCAGGTGTTTATCCAGCTTCGAGCGGGTAGCTTTGGGTAAATGACCGGGTCTGGGCTTGGGTTCTGCCCCTTGGTGCCGCAAGCTTTCGCGGAAACTGAAGGGTAGCACCACAGCTTCCATCGCCCGCCCACGCATACTGGTCGCCACTTCGCGGGACAACAAGCGTGCCGAAGAGCCAGACAGGAGCAGCTCAATGTTCTCACTGTCCAGCAAGCGTCGCGCAAACAGCTCCCACCCCGGAACCAGTTGTATTTCGTCAAGGAAAAACACCGCACGGCGTTGGTCGCGCCATTCAGGGTAAAGGTGGTAATACGTTTCTACCAGCAAATCAAGATCGCTGGTTTGCAGACCGGCGAGGCGTTCATCCTCAAAGCTGAAATACAACAAGCCTTCGCGGGCTGTGCCGCTGGCAAGCCGCTCACCCAGTATTTGCCACAATAAGCTGGTTTTACCGGCACGGCGCATCCCGATGACGGCGGTGGCTTTGCCCGAAACCTTGGGCAGCCACACATCCCGGCGCGTCAAGGTGGGGGGCAGCGTGGCAATGCTATCAACGATTTTTTGCCGGATCACAGCGCGGTATTGGTTTTTCATAAAGGGTAGTTTAGGTGGAATTTACACTTTTGGTAAGTATACTTTTGAGTAATGCGACAAACACTACCTGTGCGGGCTTCCACGGGGATCTTCAAAGAGCCAAAAAAGTGTCTGAATAGGCATACTGCCCCCATACGGTTTATACTTGATTCAGTTCGGTTTTCGCTTGGTTTTAAAGGCGTTGCTACCTATGGATAGTTATATATTGATTGCTGTGGTTGCCCTCATCGGTGTGATACTGATGGTGGTGGCACTCTTTTCGGCATTTTACCGGCGTTCAACCAAAGACCGTGCGTTTGTGCGGACGGGCTTTGGGGGGGAGTTGGTCGTTATGAACAGTGGGGCGCTGGTGTTGCCGGTGCTGCATGACATGATGACGATCAATATGCAGACCATGCGTGTTGAAATTTCCCACTCAAACAATGCCGCACTGATTACCCACGACCCGCTACGGGTTGATGTGGTGGCAGAGTTTTTCCTGCGGGTGGCACAAGATAATGAGGCGGTTTCCACTGCTGCCCGTACCTTGGGTGATCGGACAATGAGCCAGGAGCGCATGAAGGAAATCGTCGAGGCGCAGTGCGTGGCAGCCTTGCGCTCGGTGGCATCCAGCATGACCCTGGATGAGTTGCACGTCAAACGTACTGATTTTGAACGCAATGTGGAAAACAACCTCAATACCGAATTCAAGAAAAACGGTTTGGAACTGGTGTCAGTTTCCCTGAAGCGCCTTGACCAAACCGCCCGCGAGTATTTTGATGAAAATAATGCCTTCGACGCACGCGGCCTGATCAAGTTGGATGAGATTACGGAAGAAAGTAAAAAACGCCGTAATGACATCGAACAGGAAAACAAAATCAAAATCCAGGAAAAGAACAAGGAATCCGAACAGCGTCGCTTGCATATCCAACAACAAGAAATCGAGGCTCAAAAGCAGCAGGAAAAATATCTGGCGGAGTTGCAGGCACAAACCGCCAAGGACATTGAAGAAATCCAGTTGACTCGTGACCGCGAGATTGAGGAAATCCGTATCGCTAAAGAGGTTGCCATTGAAATGGCACGGCGCGATATGGAAGTGTCGCGTGCCGAGTTCGAGCGGGGCGTATCCGAGGCGTGGATGGTGACAGACAAGATCAAGGCTGAGGCCGCCCGCCTGACGGAAGAGATCAGCACTGCCCGTGAGCGTGCTGAGGCTGAACGGGAAAAGTTGCTGGAAATCATCAGTGCGCAGAAGGAGGGGCAACGCCAGACCATCATTGCTGAGGCGAATGCCGAGGTTGAGCGCTTGGCTGCCAAGGCTGCGGAAATCCGTTATCAGGTGGAGGCAGTTGGCAGGCGTACCATGAACGAGGCCGCTAACCTGTTAGGCCAAAGCCAGATTGATATGCAGGTGAAGATGGAGATTGTCCGCCAGTTGCCGCAGATCATCCGTGAAAGTGTCAAGCCAATTGAGAATATCGACGGCATCAAGATCATGCACATTGATGGTTTCGGTGCAGCTACTGGCAGTGGAGGCGCATCGTCTGCCAGCAAGGGGGGTAATGGGGGCAATGGCTCGGGTCTTGCCGACCAGATTGTCGACAGTGCCTTGCGTTACCGGGCGCAAGTACCGCTGATTGACAGCCTCTTGCGTGAGGTTGACTTGAAGGGTGATTCCAGCAGCGGCCTGACGGATTTTATCCGTGACCAGATTACCAGCAACAAGCCAACCCCAAAAGACAGCAGGGACAATAACCGTTCTGCCTCATCCCGTCTGGGGGATGGGCATGAGGCTCATGATGACTGATGCTGCCCGGTTCAGTTCGCGTCTGAAGTGAAGGGGGCTGCGGCAGCTGCTTGCTTGCCCGCCTCCAGTTCACGGATGCGGGCTTCCATGGCTTCCAGTTTCTCACGGGTACGCTGCAATACCGCTGTCTGGATGTCGAACTCTTCGCGTGTTACCAGATTCATCTTTTGCAGGCCACCTTCCATGATGCTGCGCATGTTCTTTTCCATGTCCTCTTGCATGGCGCGTACCGGCTCCGGTATCAGGTCTGAAAACTTCTTCATCATGTCGTCCAATGGGTTTGCCATAGGGGTACTCCTTGTTGCAGATGGAAATGCGCGTATGGTAGCAGCTCTGTGGGGATTGGTGCATCAGGGTTTATTAATGCACTAAACTGGTGCATTTATGCTTCTATCTGGGGACTTTTCTTCAGTCTGCTTATCCAAAGCTCCCCACCTGTCTAATTTTCCCCGGTTGGCACACCAATTGCTATGCAATATCCATACATGCATTTTAATTCCTGAATTTTGACGGCATTTTAAGAAAGGAGTGCTAGCAATGAAAATGATTACAGCCATTATCAAGCCATTCAAGCTCGACGATGTACGCGATGCTTTGGGTGACATTGGTGTAAAGGGCATTACCGCGACAGAAGTGAAGGGTTTTGGGCGACAAAAAGGCCACACTGAGCTATACCGTGGTGCAGAGTATGTGGTCGATTTTCTGCCAAAGATTAAGGTTGAGGTCGCTGTCGATAGCACTTTGGTTGATCAGGTGGTTGAGACCATCACCAAGGCCGCCAATACCGGCAAGATTGGTGACGGTAAGATTTTTGTCTCTGCACTGGAACAAGTCATCCGTATCCGCACGGGTGAAACCGGTTCTGAAGCACTATAAGGGGGTATCCAATGAGTTTCCGTTTGATCTTTACCTGTTTGGGCTTGCTGCTGGGGTTGTCTGGCTTGGCGATGGCTGATGAAGCCCCTGTCCCTGATAAAGGTGATACAGCATGGATGATGGTATCCACCCTGTTGGTTATCCTGATGATTATTCCTGGGATTGCCTTATTCTACGGTGGCTTGGTACGGGCAAAGAACATGCTGTCCGTGCTGGCACAGGTCTTCACGATTTTCTGCCTGATTGCCATCTTGTGGGTGGTATATGGTTATAGCTTGGCCTTTACGGATGGTGGCAGCCTGAACAGTTTCATCGGTGGCACGGCTAAACTGTTCCTGGCGGGTGTCGATCCGGCAGTGACTGTTGAAACGTTCAGCAAGGGTGTGGTGATCCACGAAATGGTGTTCGTGATTTTCCAGTTAACCTTTGCGGCGATCACGGTTGCGCTGATTGTGGGTGGTTTTGCTGAGCGTATCAAATTCTCTGCACTGCTGGTGTTCTGTGTGCTGTGGTTCACCTTCTCCTACCTGCCGATGGCGCACATGGTCTGGTTCTGGGGTGGCCCTTCAGCGTATGACGCTCCGGCTGGTTTCCTGTTTGCACATGGCGCACTGGACTTTGCCGGTGGTACGGTTGTCCACATCAATGCAGCAATGGCGGCTCTGGTTGGGTCAATTGTTGTCGGTAAGCGCGTCGGTTATGGGCGTGACTCGATGGCTCCGCATAATCTGGTGATGACCATGATCGGCGGCTCCTTGTTGTGGGTTGGCTGGTTTGGTTTCAATGCAGGCTCCAATCTGGAGGCAACCGGTACAGCCGTGCTGGCAATGTTGAACACGATTGTGGCGACGGCAGCAGCGGGCTTATCGTGGATGTTTGCCGAGTGGATGCTGCGTGGCAAGCCTTCCTTGCTGGGCGTGGTATCCGGTGCAGTGGCTGGCTTGGTTGCCATAACACCGGCTGCGGGTTTTGCAGGCCCGATGGGGGCGATTGTCCTCGGTCTGGTGACAGGAGCTGCCTGCCTGTGGGGTGTCACTGGCCTCAAGCACATGCTGGGCTATGATGACTCGCTGGACGTATTTGGTGTGCATGGTATTGGTGGCATCATCGGCGCAATTGGTACAGGCATTCTGGTCAACCCTGCCTTGGGTGGCACAGGCGTGTTTGATTACGCGACTGGTGCAGTGGCTGAATACAGCAGTGCCCAAGTGATAAACCAGTTGTGGGGTGTTGGTGTAGCCGTGGTTTGGTCAGGGGTAGTGAGCTTTATCCTGTTTACCTTGCTGAAGCACACCATGGGTCTGCGTGTCAGCCACGACGAAGAGCGCGAAGGTCTGGATACGGTATCCCACGGCGAGCGTGCTTATTCAATCTAAACAGTTTTCCTGAGCCAATTCTCTCCTCTCTACGCTAGCGGGCACAAGTTGCCCGCTTTTTTATGAGCGAAAAGACTTAGCCGAACTTCAGTGTGAACGGATCCATCACGACAATTTCACCATTGCGGGTACGGCGCATCAGGTTGTCGCCGTGCAAATCCCAACTGACATACTCATCATGCACCCGATAGTAACGGCAGAGTTTGCGGATGTCTTCTGCCAAGGGCTGCCCATAGCGATCTGCCACCCACTGCCATACCCGTTGGCGGTCGTGCTCTTCCATCCAGTCGATGTCATGCACATGATCGGTAAAGAATGCGGTGTCCTCCGCATTCAGGTGCTCAAGCCGTTCCATGACGTAAATCAGGCGGTAATCTGGCTCTTCATGCGAGAACAACTGGATTCGGGCAGGATCAAGGGGTTCATCATCGTCATTGAGGATACCAATCCGGCGGATAAGCGGGATTTGTGTCAAACCATAGGTTTGGATGGCATCGCAGAAGTATTCCAGCCCTAGGGCGTATTTTTCCAGGATGACAAATTCCCTGCCTGTTTCTTTATCGGTGGTGCTGTCTGTCTTGGATCGGGGGCAACCGAGAGGAGGGGTATCTGCCCCCATCATGTAGACTTTGGTGAGGAAGGTATTCTCACACTGCGGGCACTCCATGCGTTGGTATTTGCCTGCCAGGAAGGATTCCAGAATGTCGCTGCTGTCCATGATTTTGTATGTGATAATATACTAATGTAGTAAGTCATAGTAGCACGGTTTGGTTGAACGGGTCTTTAATAGTTGATGCCGTTTACCTGCAATACCCATGCGCCCGGACAGGCAATGGCGGGAAACATGTCATCCAGCCACAAGCCGATTTGTATGCCTCGCTCCAGCATGTAAGGCCGTTTGGTTTGCCCATCGGTGGTGTAGATGGGTACGGTGCTATCACGCAGTTGCCCCCAGATTTCTGCAAAATTTTCTGCGTCGGGGCAACGCATGGTGCAAACAATCGGTTCCCAGCCGTTTTCCCTGAAGACCCGGATCAGGTGCTGATAAAAGTCAGGGTCGGCGGTGATGGTGTTGTCATAATCAATCGCCACCAAGCGCGATGAGGGTGAGTCTGACAGCGCATAGACATCAATGCGGAATTCGTCAAAGTGGGATTCGACCCGGTGCATGCCGTGTGCCTTGATGGTTGCGTCCAGCAGCTCAAAAGCCGGACATGGCACAATGCATTGGTGGTAAAAGACAAGTTCTGTCATGCACGATTCCTCCCGCTCCGTCGGCATTTCTGTTAGCTATTAAATACCATCATTTAAGGCATGTCCAACGAAGTAGGCTTGGGTTTGCGGCTGTTCCCCTGATTGTTTATGCTAGGCGGGGTTGGCAATAGGCCAGCCCATGTTCAGCCCAATTTATCCTTAGCAGCAGGTTCTTCCCCATGCAAACCATCCATGTCGCTTGTCCCCATGATTGCCCTGATACTTGTGCCATGTTGGTCACGGTCAATGAGGCCGGGCGAGCCATCAAGGTTGAAGGCGACCCCACCCACCCGGCAACGGATGGTGTGCTGTGTACCAAAGTCACCCGTTATGCTGAACGTACTTACCATCCAGACCGGCTGTTAACCCCGTTACGGCGGGTGGGGGCGAAGGGTGCAGGCTTGTTCGAGCCGATTTCCTGGGATGCGGCACTGGATGAAATCGCCCAGCGCTTGGGGGAGATTGCCCAGCGTAATCCTGAAGCCATTATGCCCTACAGCTACGGTGGGACGATGGGGCTGGTGCAAAGCGAAGGCATGGCTGCCCGGTTTTTCAATAAGCTGGGTGCTTCACGGCTAGACCGTACCATCTGTGCAACGGCTGGTTCGGTTGCCATGCGCACGACCTACGGTGCAGGCGTTGGCATGGATATGGATCAGTTTGGCAATGCGCGGGTGATCGTGATTTGGGGCAGTAACCCGATCACCACCAGTGTGCATTTCTGGCGTAGGGCACAGGAAGCACAGCGCAACGGTGCAATCCTGATTGCCATTGACCCCCACCGCTCTCTGGCAGCCCAAAAATGCCAGCAGCATATTGCCCTCTTGCCCGGTACGGATGCCGCTTTTGCACTGGGTGTGATGCATATCCTCATGCGTGATGGCCTGCTTGACCATGACTACATCCATGCCTATACCGTGGGGTTTGAGGCATTGGCAGAGCGTGCCGGGTCTTATTCCCCTGAGCGTGTGGCAGCCATTTGCGGTGTCAGTGTGGCAGAAATTGAAGGCTTTGCTGCTTTGCTGGGTAAGACGGCGATTGAAGACAAGCAGCCGGTTGCCTTCCGCCTTGGATACGGTATCCAACGGGCGCGGGGCGGCGGGAATGCAGTGCGGGCGGTGGCTTGCTTGCCGTCTTTGTTGGGGGCATGGCGGCATCCGGCGGGTGGTTTGCTGCTGTCCAGTTCGGGATTTTTCCCCGTCAACCGCCAAGGTTTGGATCGCCCGGATTTGTGCCCGCAGGGTACACCCCGCATGCTGAACATGAGCACCGTGGGTGATGACTTGTTGCATCCGGGGGATGCCGTGTTTGGCCCGAAAATTGAAGCGGTGGTGGTTTATAACAGCAATCCGGTGGCGGTTGCCCCGGAAAGCAGCAAAGTCGCACAAGGCTTTGCGCGTGAAGATTTGTTTACGGTGGTATTGGAACATTTCCAGACCGATACGGCGGATTATGCGGATATTATCCTGCCTGCCACCACCCAGCTTGAGCATGGCGACATCCATAAATCCTACGGACACCGTTATATCCTGTTGAGCCAGCCTGCCATTGCCCCTTTGGGTGAGTGCAAGCCGAATGCGGAAATTTTCCGCTTGTTGGCTGCGCGGATGGGGCTGGCGGATGCTTGCTTGCAGGAATCGGATTGGGACATTGCCCGGCAAGCCTTTGACTGGACACAGCCCAGCACCCGTGACATGAGTTGGGATACCCTGCAAACCCAAGGCTGGCAAAAGCTGGCAGTGGCAGATGCACCGTTTGCCCACGGTGGTTTCCCGACCCCTTCTGGGCGTTGCGAGTTCGCATCGTCTGAGCTGGCTGCCCAGGGGCTGGATCCCTTGCCTGATTTTATCCCGCCGTATGAGTCGCCACAGAGTAACCCGGAGCTGGCTGCCCGTTTCCCCTTGATGTTGATCTCCCCGCCTGAGCGGCATTTCCTGAATAGCAGCTTTGTGAATGTTGACAGTTTGCGCAGTAAAACCCCAGAGCCAACGCTGGAAATCCATCCACTGGATGCCGCTACCCGTGGTATTGCGGAAGGCCAAGCCGTGCGGATTTTCAATGACCGGGGTGAGTTTACCGTGCAAGCGGTTGTGACTGAGCGTATTCGGCAGGGTGTGGTATTGGCTTACTCGATTTGGTGGAAAAAATTGTCGGCGGATGGCAAGAACTGCAATGAGGTTGCCAGCCAAGCCTTGACGGATATGGGGCAGGCCGCGACTTTTTATGACTGTTTGGTGGAGGTGGTGGCTGCATGATGGGGTGGTTCAACCGGCATGCCAATGCCATCAGCGCGTTGTCTGCCTTGCTGACGGCTGTATTGGCGTTGGCAGCATTGATTGGGGTGAAGATACAGATTGATGCCTCTTCCGCGATCCAAAAAGAGCAGTCAGCGAAAGAGATTTACCGTGAGTACCTGAACCTGTCGATCCAGAAGCCAAATTTTTACACCCCGGATTATTGCGCCCTGAAGAAAACAGCCGAGTTACCTGCTTATCAGGCCTATGTTGAGTACCTGCTCTATACCGGTGAGCAGGTTATCGAAATGGATCCGCAATGGGAAAAATCCATTGCATCGGCAATGGAAGCGCATGCACTTTATTTGTGTTCGCCGGATGTTGATCTGTCCATGTATGCCGCAGAAATGCAAGCAGTGCTGGCAAGTTTTCAGGCAGGGCAGTGTGCCGAGGTGAAGGCCTGCCCCTAAGCAGTTTGCCCGACTCAGGAAATATTGCTCAGGAAATATGGGTTTTCTGGCTGTCGCTCAGGTCGGGGCGGCTGCTGAGTGCTTCATCGGGGGGCGTAAGGCGGCTTTCGCTGTAGCGCAAGATCAAGGCTGCCAATGACAGCAATAGGATGGCAGCGACGATGGTAATGATTTTTGCATCACTCAGCATTTTCAGGTCGATAGCCAGATAGCGGGTCAGGGCAGTCATGGAAATGAACAACAGGAAGATGACGGGCAAGCGGTGGGTGCGGAAGAAGATGCCGACCATCGCGCCTAGCTCCAAATAGATGAATAATAAGAGGATGTCATCAAGGGTGGCATAAGGCTTGCTCATGATGTCATACAGGTAAGTATGCACGGCTGTCCAGACAATCGTCCCGCCAATCACAAACAGGCCAAGGATGTGGAATGCCTCAACGGCTGCATTACCAATCCGCTCAAGTACTTTAGCCAACGGGTAGTCTATCGCCATCTGTTTATCCTCCCTATGCCAATCCATGCCGCCTGAGTATAGGCTGGCTTGGCAGGTGGCTGATATACCTACCTTTATATATTCAGGCTTTTATATATCCAGACTTTGCTTGGCTTGCTGCTGGGTGCGGTAACGGCTATACAGCACCGACAGGACATAGACTAACCCTGCCAGCAGGATAATGGTCGGCCCGGCAGGCAGGTTGGGGGCATAGGACAAGGCCAGCCCGCCGGTCGTGAAGGCACTGCCCAGCAGGGTGGCAATCAGCATCATACTGCCCATGGAGTGCACATGATGCCCCGCAATCGCCGCAGGCAAGGTCAGTAAGGCAATCACCAGAATCAGCCCCACGACATGGATCAGCAGTACCACGGTGACAGCAATCAGGCATAACAGCAGCAGGTAGAAGAAACTGACGGGTACACCGCGCAGGCGGGCAAATTCCTCATCAAAAATGACAGCCAGGAATTGGCGGTAAAAGAGGCCAACCAGTAGCAGCAGCAAGCCATCCAATATCGCCATCAGCCAAACATCCTGCTCGGGAACCAGCAGGATATTGCCGAACAGGTAGCTGGTCAGGCTGGTGGTGTAACCGGGGGTCTGGGAAATGAATAACAGGCCAATCGCCATACCCATCGCCCAGATCGCCCCAATCAGGGTGTCTTCCTGGGTTTTCCAGTTAAGGCGTATCCAGCCGATCAGGAGGGCTGAGGCAATCGCCGCCAATAACGCCCCCAATAAGGGATCAAAATCGAAATAAGCGGCTGCCCCCATACCTGCCAGCACCGAATGGGCAATACCACCAGCAAGGAACGTAATGCGTTTGACCACCACAAACGTACCAATCAGCCCACAACCGAGGCTGGCCAGCAGTCCCGCCACCACTGCCATTTGCAGGAATTGTTGTTCAGCCAAGGCATTCAGGAATTCGTTCATCTGTGTTCTATGTGTCCCATCTGGTCAATGCTTGTGTGCCACCATGCGCACATGTTCGCCATATAAATGCTGGATAACTTGCCCATCAATCGCATCCGTGTGATGGCAAACCAGTGTGCGGTTCAGGCAGGCAACCCGGCTAACGTAATCGGAAATAAAGGCAACATCGTGCGATACCACCAAAATGGTCATCCGCTTGTTCAATTCGCGCAGCCGGTCAAAGATGTCACTTTCCAGCCGCATGTCAATATTCGCGGTGGGTTCGTCCAGGATCAGGATTTGCGGGTCGCTCACCAGAGCGCGAGCCAACAAGACCCGTTGCAACTGCCCCCCGGACAAGGCACTGATGGGGCGCTGAGCCAGATCATCCGCTTCCACTTCCTGTAAGGCCTGTTGTGCGGCTTGATAATCAGCACGGCTATAGCGCCCAAACAGGCTACCTGCCCCCAAACGCCCGAGTAACACGGTCTGTTCGACTGTGATCGGAAAGTCGCGGGTAAAGCCCGGATACTGCGGGACATAGCCAATCTGTTTGCGTTGCTGGCTGGGCTTTTTGCCAAGGATACGGATAGTCCCGGCTTGCGGGCTGATCAAACCGAGAATCAGTTTGAGCAAGGTGCTTTTGCCACCCGCATTGGGCCCGACAATCCCCAGAAACTCCCCGGCCTGCACATGCAAATGGATACCCTGCAATACCGGCACAATACCATAAGAAAAGCTGACATCATGCAGTTCGATCACATCACTCATCACCGACTCCGGCAATCAGGCGGGCTGTTTTCCGTAGGTTGGGGATATAATCCTCTGCCAAATTATCCACAGAAACGACTTTCCCCTCAATCGCTTCGGCAACCTGCATGGCAGCCCGCTGGCTAAATTGGGGTTGCACAAAGATGGTTTTGACCTGATTTTCTTTGGCATGCCCGATCATTTCTGCCAGCGCCTTTGCCCCTGGTTCCTTGCCATCTACTTCAATGGGAATTTGCTTGAGGCCATACGCATCCGCCAGATAACCCCAGGCCGGGTGGTAAACCATAAACGAAGGATGTTTTTTGTCAGCAAACAGGGCGGTGAGTTCAGCATCCAAGGCATCCAGTTCCTGGGCAAAGTGTTCGTAGTTGGCGGCAAACGTGCTGGACTGTTCGGGGCGCAGTTTGCTGAAGGTATCGCGTAGCTGAGCAGACATTTGCTTTGCCATACGCGGACTAACCCAGATATGAGGGTCATTCCCTGTTTGCCCAGCCTTCTCAGCTTGAGCATGGTCGTGGTCAGCGTGGTCATCCCCCTCCGCATGCTCATGCCCTTCGAGGGTGCGCAAGGCCAAACCATCCCGCGCATCCAATACCAGCATGCTCGGGTTGACTGCCTGAATCCGCTGCATCCAGGCATCTTCAAATGGCATGCCAACGCGGATATAAACACTGGCTTTTGCCAAGGCAGCCACCTGCTGTGCGGTCGGTTCATACATTTCTGGGCTAAAGCCAGGTTGCACCATCGCCACCACCGTAACCTGATCCCCACCCACCCGTTCTGCGAAGTGTTTCTGCGGTAATACGCTGACAAAGACCTGCAAGGGGTCAGCCGCTTGCACGGAGGCGGGTAACAGGCTGATGATTATCCATAGACACCACAGCAAGAAATGGCTGCTGATGGCACGGAAGGGAAATACGGGTCTCATTCGGGTAGGTCCTGATCGGTTCACTCAAAAAACGCTTGATCTTATCCCAAACCATGGGGATTGGCTTTGATTTTTCCAGAGTGGTTATTTTTTAATCATATTGTACATTCATCACAGGGGTGGGGTGACTTATGTACTCGGTTTTATGTACCCCATGTGGATAATGTGTCATATATCTGACGGGCGATCATGAGCAGTGATCGTGACGCATGATCCTCAAACAGCTCCCTGAGTTGTCCTACATTGTGCCACCTCCGGGTGGCATTTTTTTGTCTATAGGGTTGCACCAACCTGCCGACCGTTTAAATTAGGCTTATCGTTTTTCAGCCAATGGCTGTTTTAAGGAGGCCGTAATCGTAATGAGTCAATATACCACCCAACATACCCTTGTGCATTGCTCCTTTGAGCGGCATGCCGCCGCGATTCTGGCTATTTTCAATGATGCAATCCTGAATTCAACGGCACTATACGACTATAAGCCCCGGACAGCCGAGAACATGGTGGCTTGGTTTGATGCCAAGCGGGTCGGTGGTTTTCCCGTGATCGGTGTTGAGGATGGTGATGGGGTGCTGTTGGGCTTTGGCAGTTATGGCACGTTTCGGGCATGGCCTGCTTACAAGTACACGGTGGAGCACTCTGTGTATGTGCACAAGGATCACCGTGGTCAAGGGCTTGGGCGGGTGGTAATGCGGGAGCTGATTGCGTTAGCCCGGCAGAATGGTGTGCATGCGCTGGTGGGCGGTATCGATGCGACCAACGCAGGCAGTATTGCACTGCATGGGCAACTGGGCTTCAAGCATGTCGGGACGCTACCCCAGGTTGGCTTCAAGTTTGGTCGCTGGCTTGATTTGGCTTTCTATCAGTTGTTGCTGGATACGCCTGCCCATCCTGTTGATGGTTAATCCAGCTCACACTTAACTTTTTGGTTGCACTAATCCACTGACCGCTTGTCTGTGTATTAAAGGACATTCAGCTTAAAGCCCCTTGCCTGTGAGTAGATTAAACCTTGGGAATGAGGCGTGCCGGTTGCGTTTGTCAATACGTTATGGCGCATTATCCGGCGTACTCTCGGCTTTTGTTGTTAGGGGTGTTAGTTTGATCCAAGAAGAAACATAGCTGAATTATAAAACGGAGAAACCGCTATGAATGCCATCAGTCGATATCTGCCACTGCCCGTGACCATGAGCTTCGTGCAAAATGTTGGATGCCAGATGCGTGAACGCACCTACGCAGGCCTTGGGCGTTTTGCCTATGCCCGCAGCGTGCATGCGATTGCCCGCCAGTTGGGTGAGTTTGAGGTCAACGTGCATGCCAGCAAGCACAACCTGACCTTGGTTGTTGCCCGGAAACTCTATTTGCGGAGCCATTTTTCCTGGCAGGCTTATGCCCACGATTCCGTTCTGCAAAGGCAATACGACCGTCTGCACGACTATGAACTGCGGCTGATTACACATATCCGCCAATGTGGGGGGCGTTTGGAATCAGGTCGCCAGATGTTGCAGGCAGTCAAAGGGGGCGCTGATGGCGATGGGGAAAGCCAAACCGGGCAGTTGGTTAAACTGGTTGACCTGTTACAGTCTGCCCGGCAACAACACCATGAGTTGGCAACCGAACTGGGGCGTTTGCTGGAAGCCATTCCTGAACATCCTGCATTGGAGTTACAGCCCCAGCCCGCCTATTCCATGCAACAGCGTGCCATCGCGGTGGTTGCCCGCTTGCGTCACTGGATGCCTGCCTGAAGTGGAAGGCGAAACATAGGGCAGCCCGCAGGCTGTGCGGAACCCGAAGTCTGCCCCTAATCCCGATAAGCCCTGGCAAGGTTGTCAAACAGCTTGCGGCTCATACCTGTGATGGATAAGAATTTTTCCAATTCATGTGCCAATGAGGAGGCCTGATAGGATTCTTGCATCACCAGCAATGAAAAGCCGATAGCCGCATTGATGGCTGCCAACGAGGGCGGGATACGTTCGGGTTGCCCGGAGTAAAGCTTTAATACCGTTTGGGTGAGATGCCCTTGCAGGATGCTCATTGCACCCGCCATGAATTCGACGGGCAGTTTGACCCGTACATGGACATGCCCAACATGGTACATCTTTTCTGTGTAGCCTACATTGAAGTGGCTGTTGAACAGCTCCTGCATCCATTCCAGATGGGTCTGTTTCAGGCTGTCAACCCTACCCTCCAGGAACGGCTGGACTTTCGGAATACTCAGCAAGTGGGCATAAAACTGCTCAGTCACATGGGGTAGCAGGGGGGCGATGTCCGCTTGGATCGCGTGTAAGGCTTCGATTTTTTCATTATCCAAGCAGGTAAATGTGCGTGCATAAGCATGCAATTCTTCAAAATTGATCACGTTCTTGGTCCCTTTTTCTTGAGCTTTAGTCTCCGCAACCGTCGGGGTTGAGGATTTCATTCCTTTGCTCTCTGAGTTTAGGACGAATCGGGTTAGTGTGGATAACTTCATCATAATTTTATTTCACTCCCATTCGGCAATTTTATCCACAGAAAATATTATTTTGGGTCGGGTTTTCCAGATAAAGTGCTCATGGGGTGGGAGGCGTTGGTTGGCAGGCTGGTCAAGCTATTTGGAATCGTGTTATAGATAGCGGGTGATATACCCACAGGAGGAGAAAATCATGAACGTTGTTGTCCGTAAGCTGCTGAATACAGTACTGGTTTTGTTGCTGGTGTTGCCCTTGGCCAGCCATGCCGCAGACACTTTCCCTGCCAAACAGAACTTTGCCGGGCAGGCTTTGACCCTGAATGGCAAAGGCATCCGTACCAAGCTGTTTTTTAACCTGTATACCGCTGGTTTGTATCTGCCAGCCCCCAGTAAGGATGCGGCTGCCATCCTCGCCCCTGCCCAACCCTTGGCGCTGCGCATGGAGATCACTTCCAGCATGATTACCAGTGCAAACATGGAAGAGGCTGTCCGTGAGGGCTTCCAAAAGTCAGCTGGTGATAAGCTGGAGGCTTTGAAGCCAAAGATGGAGCAATTGATTGGCGTGTTCAAGCAGCCAATCAAGGAAGGCGATGTCTATGATTTTGTTTATCGCCCACAGAATGTCATTATCGTCAAAAACGGCGCAAATGCGGGAACGATTGCTGGCGCTGATTTCAAACAGGCCTTTTTCGGTATTTGGCTGGGGGCAAGTCCAGTACAAGCCAATCTGAAAAACGCGCTGCTGGGTCAATAAGCATGCGTTGCCGCGTAAAAGTGTGCGGCATCACCTCGGTTGCCGATGCCCTTAGGGTGTCGGCAGCCGGTGTGGATGCGGTGGGGTTGGTATTTTACCCAAAAAGCAAACGCAATCTGGCGATCCCACAGGCAGCGGAGATTTGTCGGGCATTACCCCCGTTCGTGACCCGTGTTGGCCTGTTTCTGGATGCAGATGCTGATTTTGTGAATGCGGTCTTGGCAGCCGTTCCTCTGGATGTTTTGCAGTTCCACGGTTCGGAGTCACCCACCTATTGCCGCCAGTTCCCACGCCCGTATATGAAAGCCGTTGGCATGAAAGGCTTGGCAGATAGTGGTGGTTTTGCCGCCTATGCTGACCGCTACCCCGATGCCCAAGGCTTTCTGGTCGATAGCCATGCCCCCGGTGCAGCTGGCGGGACAGGCGAAACGTTTGATTGGACACAAGTCCCACAAGATTACCCCAAGCCGATTATTCTTGCCGGTGGCCTGAATCCAGATAATGTTGCAGCAGCGATCCGTGCCAGCCGTGTCTATGCTGTCGATGTCAGCAGCGGCGTGGAAAGTAGTCCTGGTGTAAAGGATGCTGCACTAGTGGAAGCGTTTATGCGGGAGGTTAGTGGCTGAGCCTTGTCCAGCAGGCTTGGTCGGCCTTGTAACCCCACTTTGGACGACGCTCTAGCCTACAATTGGACGGACTTGGAGCTTGCAATTGGACGACATGAAAGCCTACAATTGACCGTCATTGGTCGGCAAGAGGTTGCCTATGTCTGCTCAACTCTATCCCCGCTACCTGCAATCCAAGTTACAGGTTGCCCTTAGTGATACGCCCGTGGTTTGCCTCTTGGGTGCTCGCCAATGTGGTAAAACAACCTTGGCTCAGCAATTGGGTGGGGGGCGTACCTATATCAGTTTTGATGATAATGCCATGCAATCAGCTGCCCGCTATGACCCGACCGGCTTTGTGCAAGGCTTGCCAGACCAAGTGATTCTGGATGAAATCCAGCGCGTCCCTGAGTTGATGCCAGCCATTAAGGCCAGCGTTGATAGGCAACGTTCACCCGGACGTTTCCTGCTGACCGGCTCAGCCAATTTGCTGTTACTGCCCCGTGTGCAAGAGTCCTTGGCAGGCAGGGTGGAAGTCCTGAACCTGTATCCACTGACTGAGCAGGAAAAACAAGGGCGCTCCGATAGCTTTTTAGCACGGCTCCTGGATTGCCCCTTAGCTGCCAATATTGTTGGTGAGCAAGCCGCGCTCGATGGGGTTGCTGATGCCGTGTGTTCGGGTGGTTATCCTGAGCCGAATACCCGGACGGAGGCGCGTGCCCGGCAATGGCATCAGCAGTATTTGCAGGCGATTATTCAACGGGATGTCAAGGACATCGCTGCTGTCCGCGATGAGGATGAGATGTTCCGGTTGGCAAGAGTACTGGCTTACCGTACCTCCACACTGTTGAATGTGAGCAGCCTATCGAATGAGTTGGATATGGGGCGTGAAACAGTTGATAAGTATATTGGCGTGTTGGAACGCCTTTTTTTGGTGAGGCGGCTGCCTGTTTGGCATCGCAATGAAGTGAAACGCCTGATCAAAACCCCTAAAATCCATTGGGTGGATAGCGGTTTGGCTGCAACGCTGAATGGCCTGAAAGTCGCTGACTGGTGGAGTCATGCTGTTAATTTTGGCGCAGTTCTGGAGAGCTTTGTAGTGCAGCAGTTGGTTGCCCAAGGCAGTTGGTTGGATGATGAGCTACGTTTTAGCCATTATCGTGACAAGGATCAGGTTGAGGTTGATCTGGTGATAGAGCAGGGGAGGAATGTGTGGGGGATTGAGGTCAAAAAGGCTGCCAGTATCCAAGCCA
This sequence comes from uncultured Thiothrix sp., assembly GCA_964293005.1. Taxonomy (GTDB): domain Bacteria; phylum Pseudomonadota; class Gammaproteobacteria; order Thiotrichales; family Thiotrichaceae; genus Thiolinea. Next base: position 106,532 of record CAXYXW010000003.1, on the reverse strand, counting down.
AGGATGGCCTTGGCCTCGCACATTTGGCGGCGCACTGTGGCGCGGATTTTCAGGGGGGTGTGCTGTTTTATTGTGGCAATAATTGTTTGCCACTGGCGCACAAAAATTGTTTTGCCGTGCCAATCAACTGGCTGTGGCGTTAAGTTGTTTGGGTTCGCGGGGTTTGTGGCCTTGGCCTTACCAAATCTTCCCCCGGATTGCCCGATTGCAGCATAGATAGCTTATCAGGCTTGTGGTAACTTATCGGGTTTTACAGCCGATAACGTGCAGGAGAACAGGTCTGTGAAATTCAGCGAATTCAACTGGGGCGCAATGCCGGATCAATACGGTCATTTTGGCGCATACGGTGGTCGCTTTGTCGCGGAAACGCTGATGGAGCCGATTTACCAACTCGAACAGGCTTATGCGTCACTCAAAAATGACCCGGCGTTTCAGGCTGAGTTTGACCGTGATTTGCAGCATTACGTTGGTCGTCCCAGCCCGTTGTATTTGGCAGAGCGTTGGACACGCGAGTTGGGGGGGGCAAAAATCTACCTGAAGCGTGAAGACCTCAACCATACCGGCGCTCACAAGATCAACAATACGATTGGTCAAGCCTTGCTGGCCAAACACATGGGCAAGACGCGCATCATTGCCGAAACCGGCGCAGGCCAGCATGGGGTTGCTTCAGCCACCATCGCTGCCCGTCTGGGTTTGGAATGTGTGGTTTACATGGGCGCAGAAGACGTGCAGCGCCAAGCCCCGAATGTGTTCCGCATGAAATTATTGGGTGCAACGGTTGTGCCGGTTACGTCTGGCTCGAAAACCCTCAAGGATGCGCTCAATGAAGCCATGCGTGATTGGGTGACGAATGTGGATGACACGTTTTATATCATTGGCACGGTGGCAGGCCCCCATCCTTATCCGGCGATGGTACGTGATTTCCAGTCAGTCATCGGGCGCGAGGCACGCCAGCAGATTCTGGCACAGGCAGGCCGTTTGCCGGATGCCTTGGTGGCTTGTGTCGGCGGTGGCTCAAATGCGATTGGTCTGTTCCACCCGTTTTTGGCGGATGAATCGGTTGCCATCTACGGTGTTGAGGCCGGTGGTAGCGGGATTGATACCGGTAAGCATGCCGCCCCGTTGAGTGCAGGCAAGCCGGGTGTGTTGCATGGCAACCGTACCTACCTGATGGAAGACCCGAACGGGCAAATTATTGAAACCCATTCCATTTCTGCCGGGCTGGATTATCCGGGGGTTGGCCCTGAGCATTCATGGTTGAAAGACATTGGTCGTGCCCATTATGTGTCGGTGACGGATACCGAAGCCATGCAAGGTTTCCATGCTCTGACCCGTAAAGAAGGCATCATTCCGGCACTGGAAAGCAGCCATGCCCTTGCGTATGCCATGAAGTTGGCTCCGACCATGAGTCAGGAGCAAAGCATGATCGTGTGCTTGTCCGGTCGTGGTGACAAGGACATCAATACCATCGCCCGTCTGGAGGGGATTACCCTATGAGCCGCATTGCTGCGTGTTTTGCTGCCCTGAAAGCCCAGGGCAAGAGCGCCCTGATCCCTTATGTCACCGCAGGCGACCCACACCCCAGTATTACCGTACCGCTCATGCACCGCATGGTGGCAGCCGGTGCGAATATTATCGAGTTGGGTGTGCCGTTTTCTGACCCGATGGCAGATGGCCCAACCATCCAGAAGGCGCATGAGCGTGCCTTGCTGCACAATACCAGCCTGACGGACATTCTCGGTATGGTGGCAGCGTTCCGCCAGACTGACCAAACGACTCCGGTCGTGCTGATGGGCTACCTCAACCCAATCGAGATCATGGGGTATGCCGCTTTTGCCAAGGCCGCACAAACAGCGGGTGTTGATGGTGTCTTGACCGTCGATTTGCCGCCGGAAGAGGGTGGTGACGTATTGCCCTTGTTCCGTGAGCATGGTTTGGATCCGATTTTCCTGGTATCCCCCACCACACCTTCGGTGCGTATGCAGTCAATTGCAGCCGCTGCCAGTGGGTTTATTTACTACGTCTCGCTAAAAGGTGTGACGGGTGCGAATACGCTGGATGTCGGGCAGGTTGCTGACCGCATTGGGCAAATCCGGGCGTTTACCAGCCTGCCGTTGGGTGTTGGCTTTGGTATCAAGGATGCGGCGACCGCAGCAGCCGTTGCGGGTGTGGCGGATGCGGTGGTGGTGGGTAGTGCCATTATCAACCAGGTTGAAGCGACACCCGATGACCATGCTGTTATTATGAACCGTATCAGTGACTTGCTGTCATCCATGCGTCAGGCGATGGATGTGTGATTTTTGTAAAGGTAAAAAAATAAATGAGTTGGTTTGAAAAATTGCTGCCGTCACGGATTCGTACCGAGACGGGGGCAACCGAGAAAAAATCCATTCCCGAGGGCTTGTGGCGGCAATGCCCGGAATGCCAGTCGGTATTGTACCGTGCTGAGTTGGAGCGCAATAACGAGGTTTGCCCCAAGTGCGAGCATCACATGCGCATCTATGGGCGTAAGCGGCTGGATGTGTTTTTTGACAAGGAAGGACGTGAGGAAATCGCGGCTTCTGTTGGCCCCTTGGATATGCTCAAGTTCCGGGACACCAAAAAATATAAAGACCGTTTGGTGGCGGCACAAAAGGAAACCGATGAGAAAGATGCCCTGATTGTGATGAAGGGAACCGTGTGCGGCGTGCCGATGGTTGCCGCTGCGTTTGACTTCCGCTTTATGGGCGGCTCCATGGGGTCGGTGGTAGGTGAGCGTTTTGTGCGGGGTGCGCAAGCGGCAATGGATGCCAAATCAGCCTTTGTTTGCTTTGCTGCCAGTGGGGGCGCGCGGATGCAGGAGGCCCTGTTTTCCTTGATGCAAATGTCCAAGACCAGTGCCGTGTTGACGCGCATGGCGGATAAGGGTGTGCCGTTCATTTCCGTCATGACTGACCCGACGATGGGCGGGGTGTCTGCCAGTTTTGCGATGTTGGGTGACATCCAGATTGCTGAACCAAAAGCGCTGATTGGCTTTGCGGGGCCGCGTGTCATTGAGCAGACGGTGCGTGAAAAGCTGCCGGATGGTTTCCAGCGCAGTGAGTTCCTGCAAGAAAAGGGGGCGATTGACCTGATTGTCCACCGTAACCGTATGCGTGAAACCATTGCCGACTTGGTGGCTATCCTACAACACCGCCCCAACCCGACCTTGCGGGATGCGGCTGCGGTTTGAGCATGTCTGACCCTGCTGCCCGGACGTTACAGGACTGGTTGAGCTGGCAGGAGTCCCTGCACTTGTCGGCGATCGATCTTGGGCTGGATCGGATTGCAGTGGTCGCTGGGCGCATGGGCTTATTGGCTCCTGCGTTTCCGGTTATTACAGTGGCTGGAACCAATGGCAAAGGTTCCACCACCGCCTTGCTGACCTCCATCCTGCACACCTCCGGTTATCGGGTCGGCACATACACCTCCCCCCATATTTTGCGTTATAACGAACGGGTTGCCCTCGATGGGCAGCCTGTCGCTGATGAATTATTGTGTGCTGCTTTTACCGCGATTGATGCAGCTCGCCTTGATGTTTCCCTGACCTACTTCGAGTTTGGCACGCTGGCGGCGATGTGGGTGTTTACCCAGCATCAGGTCGATGTGGCGGTGCTGGAGGTTGGGTTGGGTGGACGTTTGGATGCCAGCAACCTGTGGGATGCGGATGTGGCGGTGATTACGGCAATCGGCATTGATCATGTCGAGTGGCTGGGTGATAACCGTGAAGACATCGGGCGAGAAAAGGCGGGGATTGCCCGTGCGGGTAAGGCGTTAATCTGTGGCGATCCGCATCCACCTGCCAGCATTGCAGCAACAGCGGCATTGATTGGCGCACAACTCCTACAGAATGGCGTAGATTTTCGGGTTGAGCCCTTGCCGGAAGGGCGTTTCTCCATTCACCTTCAGCCTGCATTTGGGCGGGAGGGGCTGGCTTGGTTGGGTTTGCCACGCCCGGTGTTGCAGGGTGATGTGCAGATGAACAATGCCGCCTGTGCAGTGTTGGCGGTGCAACAGTTGGTGAACCGTTTACCCCTTTCAGGGCGACAGGCATTGGAGGATGGTATCCGTCTGGCGACCTTGCCAGGGCGGTTACAAAAAATACAAAGTCGACCGGATGTTTGGGTTGATGTGGCGCATAATCCGCATGCAGCAGAAAATCTGGCAGAATGGTTGCAAAAAAGCCCGGTTGCAGGAAAAACATACGTGATTTTTTCTATACTAGCTGACAAGGATATAACAGGTGTCATAAAACCACTGTTACCCCACGTGGATGAATGGCATTTCTTTCCGCTGGTTTCCCCGCGTGCAGCATCTTTGCCTGTCATACAGGCGGCCTTGGATGCATGCCATGTGCAACACCCTGTTTCTAGCCCTGATCTCCAGCATGCATGGGCTCAGCTTGCTGGTCATTTGCAGGCTGAGGATAGGGTGGTGATATTTGGCTCTTTTCTGGTAGTATCCAAGATGTTGGACGGTATTTTTTAACTGTATTGAGTCGTAACCCCTCGCATTTTGAGTGTTTTTATAAGGAGTATCGGGACAATGGACAACAAGTCTACAACCAAACGTATGATCGGCGCAGTCGTGCTGGTTTTGATCGCAGCTTTGTTGCTGGCCTGGTTGCTGAAAGGCAAGAACAGGACGGTTGAGCAGAAAGACCTGATTGCTGAGCAGGCGCAGGATGCCTCCCCGATTCTTGGTTTCCCAGGGGTCAATAAGGATGGGCAAGCCTTGGTTGATGGTCAGCAACTTGACCCGGCCGCACAGCAAGCGGCTTTACAAGGTGGTGCTACCCAGGAATATGCCTTGGGTCAGGTGGCTGGCACAGGTGCTGCGACAGACGCTGCTGCACAACAGCAAGCGCAAAATGTCCTGAATGGGCAAGCAGCTGATGGTTCCACCCCGATTGGTACAGCAGATGGCAGTGCAGCGGCTGCTGCGGGTGCAGGTGCAGCAGGCATTGGTGCGGCGGTTACAGGTGCTGTGAGTGGTGCAGTCGAAGCCGGTAAGGAAGCGGTACAAGGTTTGGCCTCCCAGTTGAAGCCAGATACGACCGGTTTCCAGGTGCGTGATTCCAACGGTGAAGTCCGTCAGGTTGTTGCCGATGGCAAGGTTGAACCGGGGGTTGGCAGCATGGGTGCAACAGATGTTGCTGCCAATGGCAAACAAGCAGCGGGCGCTGGGGCTGATGCCGCCAATCAAGCGGCTGCTGGGGCTGGCGCTGAAGCGACCAAGCAGGCTCAGGCTGCTGCCGGTGCTGCCACACAGCCAGCAGCAGGTGCTGCAACCCAACAAGCGGCTGCGGCTGGTACTGCGGCTCAAGCCGGTGAGAAAGCCAAGCCTGTTCCTGCGGCGGTGGCGGCTAACAAGGATCGCCCTGCAATTGCCGGTGGTGAATTGAAGCCAGCGAATAACCCACGTTTGGTCAATGAGCGTCCGGTTCCCCCGCCTGCTGCCCAAGTCGCTGCTGCTTCCCGTCAGGCTGCTGCTGATCGTGAGCGCCAAGCGGCTGCCCGCGTTGAAGCGGAGCGTGCTGCTGCCCGTGCAGCGGCTGCAAAGAAGGATGAGGACAAGGCCAAAACAGCCAGTGCTGCTGGTGCAGGTTCAGCTGCGGGTGAGGCAGCAGGCAGTGCGGGTTATGTGATCCAGGTCTTGGCGACCTCTGACAAGGGCAAGGCCGATGGTATTAAGCAAACGATTTCTGTTGATGGCTACCCCGCGTTTGTGACTTCTGCAAAAGTGGATGGCAAGACAGTTTATCGGGTGCGTGTGGGCACTTATCCGGGCAAGGGTGATGCGGCTGCTGTACAGGCTAGAATGAAAGCCCGTTATGCACAGAACCAGTATGTCCAGAACAGTTTTGTGACCAAGAACTGATACTTTTTAAAGACTGAAGGTGACAATGCAACCGACCGCTGACTTATTGGACTTAGGTATCGTTATACTGATTGCCTTATCCGCAGTGATTGGCCTGATCCGGGGGTTTGTCAGGGAAGCTGTTTCCTTGGCAACCTGGGTAGCTGCCTTTGCCTTTGCGCTGTTTTATGTGAAGCCATTGGCGGCTCAGCTGCCTTTTGCTTTGCAAAGTGAGGTGGCGCGGTTAGGGGTTGCATTTGCCATCATCTTCTTTGGCGTATTGGTCGCAGGGGCGATTATCAACTATCTGTTCAATGCAGCCATATCCTCCATCGGTTTGGGAGGGGTTGACCATTTCTTTGGTGGTATTTTTGGTGCATTGCGTGGAGGCCTGATTGTGACCTTGGTGGTTATCCTGTTGGGGTTGACGGCGTTGCCTGCCAATGCATGGTGGAAAGAGTCCCGGTTGCTGCCGTGGTTTACGCAGAGCGCTGAATGGATCAAGGGGCTTATCCCGGATGATTTTTCCAGCTTTCTGGATAAGGAAGGGTTGTTGCCATCAACACCCGCCATTCCCCCCGCTGCACCACAAACACCACCCCAGTAAGGCCAGATTACATTCTCGTGAATCTATTCCAGCCATGCACAAGCCTGTGCATGGCTTTTCTTTTTCAGAAGGGTAAAATGCCGTTTTACTCTGTAGTTGGACAGGCTGTATGTGTGGAATTATCGGGATTGTTGGGCGGGAGCCGGTTAATCAGGCGCTCTATGATGGCCTGACAGTGTTGCAGCACCGTGGGCAGGATGCTGCCGGTATTGTAACCAGTGATGGACGCAGGCTCTACCTGCGGCGTGATAATGGCTTGGTCAAGGAGGTTTTCCTTGAGCAGCACATGCGCAGCCTGCTTGGAAATATGGGGATTGGGCATGTCCGTTATCCAACCGCAGGCTCTTCGTCTTCTGCTGAAGCACAACCCTTTTATGTGAATAGCCCCTACGGTATTTCACTGGCGCATAATGGCAATTTGACCAATGCCGGGGTGTTGCGTAAAGAGCTGTATATGCAGGATCGCCGCCAGATCAATACCAATTCGGATTCGGAAATCCTGCTGAATGTGTTTGCCCAGGAGCTGCTCAAGCAAGATGCCTATCATGTCACCCCGGATGATGTATTTTCTGCCGTAGAGGGTGTGCATCGCCGTTGCAAGGGGGCTTATGCGGTCATTACCATGCTGACCCGCGATGGCTTGGTTGGTTTCCGTGACCCGAATGGTATCCGTCCGTTAGTCTATGGTGTGCGCGATAGCGGGAATGGCAATGAGTATATGCTGGCTTCAGAAAGTGTCGCACTCGATGCCCAGGGGTATCGTTTGGTGCGGGATATAGAGCCGGGCGAGGCCATTTTTATTACCCATGAAGGTAAGGTGTTCACCCGGCAATGCAGCGACAACCCGCGCTACAATACCTGTATTTTTGAATATGTTTATTTTGCCCGCCCGGATTCCATTATTGACAATGTGTTTGTGCACAAGACCCGCATGCGGATGGGGCACAAGCTGGCTGAACACATCAAGCGGGTTTGGCCTGAGCATAATATCGATGTGGTGATGCCGATCCCGGATACCAGCCGCACTTCAGCATTGGAACTTGCGTATACGCTGGGTGTCCCATACCGGGAAGGTTTCATGAAAAACCGCTATATCGGGCGCACCTTCATTATGCCCGGTCAGCAGCAACGCAAGAAGTCGGTGCGGCAGAAGCTCAACCCACTGCATATCGAGTTCCGTGACAAGAATGTGTTGTTGGTGGATGACTCCATTGTGCGCGGTACAACTTCCCAGGAAATCGTGCAGATGGCGCGGGATTCAGGGGCGAAAAGTGTGTACTTTGCATCCGCATCGCCACCCATCCGTTACCCGAACATTTACGGGATTGATATGCCCGCCGCCAAGGAACTGATTGCCCATGGACGTACTGAAAAGGAAGTGGCACATGCGATTGGGGTTGACCGGTTGTTTTACTTGTCGCTGGAGGATTTGATTGCATCCATCCAGAAAGGCAATTCACGCTTGCGGACATTTGATTGCTCGGTATTCACCGGCGAGTACATCACGGGCGAGTCAGGCGATTATTTTACTGAATTAGAGGCACAACGTAATGACCAACAAAAAGAAAAAGCTGAACGTCGGGCTGCTGCCATTGACCTGCGCGATAGCGATTAGCCTGTCCAGTATGGCAGGGCAGGCTGAAACCCAAGTGATGAATTTGCCGATACCTGCCCAACAGCAGGCAGCGGCTGATGCAGGTTTTGCCCCACTTTTACAGGATTTGCAGCAACGTTTCCCGCAATACTCAACCCAGACGGTTGTGCTGATTGATGCCACCAGCCAGGAGCTATTGCTGCTTGAGCAAGGGCAAGTGACGGGACGCTGGATTATTTCTACCGCCGAAGCTGGCCTGGGTAGCCGCAAGGGAAGCAACCAGACCCCGTTGGGTGTGCATCGGGTTGCGCAAAAGTTTGGTGATGATGCGCTGTTGGGGACGATTTTCAAGGCACGCCAGAATACTGGCAAGGTTGCGAATATCCTGACCGCCCCTGGTGCGCGGAGTAATGCCGATAATGTTACCACCCGTATCCTCTGGCTCGATGGTTTGGAGCCAGGTCTGAATAAGGGGGGCGATGTTGATTCTTACCAGCGCTTTATTTATATCCACGGCACAGACGAGGAAGGGCGCTTGGGTGCTCCGGCCTCACATGGTTGCATTCGGATGCGTAACCAGGATGTGATTGATTTATATGAGCGTGTCGGGAAGGATGCCTTGGTGGTGATTGCCCGGAAGCGGGCTTGAGTTGGTATTGCACAGTGTAAGGCCGGGTTATTTTTCCCGGCTTTTTATTTGACAGAGCCTGTGTTTTATTTTTACCATGATACGGATGCGCCGATTTGAGTTCAGCTTGCGGGCGCTTAACAAGTTCAGCTAAAGAGTTGCACCTGCTTTAGCTTTGCTATCAGCGGGTTTTTTTATGCCCGCCTTTTTTGATGAGGGTATAACCAAATGCACCACGATCCTTTATGGGGGTTTGAAACCTTGGCAGTGCGTGCCGGACATGAGCGCACGAATGAGTCTGAGCATGCCGAGGCGATTTTCCCAACGTCCAGTTTTGTATTCTCCAGTGCCGCACAGGCCGCTGCCCGCTTTGCAGGGACTGAGCCGGGTAATATCTACACACGCATGACGAACCCGACCGTCCGTTACTTCCAGGAGCGTCTGGCAGCGCTGGAGGGTGGGGAAAGCTGTGTGGCAACTTCAACCGGGATGGCGGCGGTTTTGGCGGTGATGTTGGGGCTGCTGAAGACGGGCGACCATATCATTTGTTCCAGTTCGGTATTTGGTACGACGACCGTCTTATTGCAGAACTACATCCAGAAGTTTGGGGTAGAGGTCAGCTTCGTGGCGTTGACTGATTTATCGGCATGGGAGCAAGCCTTCCGGCCTAATACCCGTTTATTATTCGCCGAAACCCCCTCGAATCCACTGACAGAAATTGTTGATATTCGCGAGTTGGCAGAGCTGGCTCATCGGCATGACAGTTTGTTGGTGATCGACAATTGTTTTTGTACACCTGCCTTGCAGCGTCCCTTGGAGTTGGGGGCAGACATTATTGTGCATTCGGCAACCAAATACATTGATGGTCAGGGGCGTGCCATGGGTGGGGCGGTCGTTGGTGATGCCGAGCGGGTGGGCAAGGATGTGTTTGGGGTGTTGCGCTCTGGGGGTGTTGCCATGAGCCCATTCAATGCCTGGATTTTCTTGAAAGGTTTGGAAACCTTGAGCTTGCGTATGCGTGCCCACTGCGACAATGCCCTACAGTTGGCAGAATGGTTATCTGCACAACCGGCAATTGAGCGGGTGTATTATCCTGGATTGCGTTCCCATCCCCAACATGATTTGGCAAAAAAACAACAAACCGGTTTTGGGGGGGTAGTGTCGTTTGTGGTTAAGGGCGGGCAAGCGGCGGCTTGGCAGTTGATTGATCGTACCCAGTTATTGTCGATCACCGCCAATCTGGGTGATGCAAAAAGTACGATCACCCATCCGGGGACAACGACCCATAGCCGTTTGACGGCTGAGCAGCGGGCAGAGGTTGGGATTGCGGACGGTTTGGTGCGTGTCTCGGTTGGCCTGGAAAATGTGTCGGACATCCAGCGCGACTTGGCGCGGGGTCTGGTTTAAGCCCATTTGCTCGGGCAGAACGTAAAAAAGGATGCCAAAGGCATCCTTTTTTATTTCTTGATACGTTCTAAAATGGATTAGAAGTCGTATTTCAGAGCAGCACGCAGTGCAGTTTCTTCTTTACCAGCATCGTCGTCAGTCTTCTGGGCTTCAAACCAAGCCAGAGTCTTCTTGCCGATGTTGTGGGTGTAACCCAGAGTAACGCCAGTTGGCTTTGTGCCTGCATCCAGGTCAGCTTGACCGAATGCAACATAAGCACCGCCAAAGCCCAAGTGTACGTCTACCGCTGAACCTGTTTTGTCGTGGTCAGTGAAAGCAATACCGTATTTTGCCGGGCCCATTTCGCCGCCAGCAGAAACACCGTATGCAGTGCCGCTGTTGCCGTCAGTGTCTTGTGCACCGATACCCAACTTGACTGGGCCTGCATTGAAAGTAGCACCGACTTCGTAGCCGTCACCCAACTTGTCATCACCAGAGTAAACAGTTGCGCCAACGCCAACAGCACCCATGGTGGTGTCATAAGTCAGTGCTTCGCCAGTACGACCGGTGTAAGTTTTGTTTGCAGATGTACCAACAGCACTACCAACCCAAGCAACATCAGCTGGGGCGATAACGGTGTTGTAGAAGGTGTGGTAATCAGTACCCAAACGGACGCGACCGAAACCACCTTTCAGGCCTACATAGGCCTTACGGGTAGAAACAGTGGCTTCGTCAGTATCAGTGCCAACGCCAAACTCGTAGTGACCGAAACCTTTCAGGCCATCAGCAACTTCAGTTTCAGCTTTGAAACCCATACGGGAGTTGAAGTTACGGAGCTTGGTGATATCAGCAGTTTCGAGGTTTTCGATACCGATACGAACACTACCGTAGAAAGAAGTACCATCTTCAGCTTGTGCAGCGAAAGAAGTCATACCCAGAGATGCCATCGCGATGGCGATTGTCAGATTTTTCAATTTCATAGTAATTTCCCATTCCACCGTTGCATAAACGCAGCGAACTGTATTATAAAGCCAACACTATCCAGACACAATTGTTATGCGGATAGTTTTTTTGATTCGGCAACAATGCCAAGAAAAATCCCCGAATTTCACACAATCCAAGGTTTCCCCTGCGCGGCAGCGGCATGCCACCGTGCTTCCCGCCTCCGCAGTACCCATCTTACCACTATGTAGCACAAACAACAGCGTTGATGAAGCTGTATGGCTGCTGAAAATTGTGCATTTTTTTCGTGAACTAGATATTTTTTTATCACTGCTTGACGTATACGTTAAGTAGTTCTAGTATTGGTTAAGAGGTGTTTATGCAGCAGGAACTTTGGACTATTTCTGAATTGGCAGATGAGCACGGTATCAGTGCCCGGACTATCCGTTTTTATGAGGATAAGGGCTTGCTGGAGCCACAGCGGGTTGGTGCAAATCGTGTCTATAACTATAAGGATCGCGCCCGTTTGAAGTTGGTCTTGCGCGGCAAGCGTTTGGGGTTCTCCCTGGAAGAAGTCAAAGAGTTCATTGCCCTGTACAACACGGGGCTGGATCCTGACCAGTCTGGGCAGTTGTCTTACCTGTTGAAAAGCGTCCGCGAAAAAGTCCGGGTGTTGCGTCAGCAACAGCTTGACCTGGCTACCACCTTGGATGAACTGGTCAAAATTGAACATGAATGCCTGACCCGCTTGGGTGATCGCACCTCCTGAGGGGTGGGTTACATCTATAATGACATTGGAGGATGAACATGAAGCATGTTGTGATTGCCGGGTATGCCCGTACCCCGTTTGCCGTGGCGAACAAGGGTGAACTGACCCGTGTCCGCCCGGATGACTTGGCTGCTACCGCTGTCGCTGGGCTAGTCGCCAGAACGGGCGTGGATGGCAACGAAGTCGAAGACCTGATCATGGGCTGTGCTTTTCCGGAAGGTGAGCAGGGCTTTAATATTGCCCGTCTGGTGGTGCTGATGGCAGGTTTGCCAACATCGGTGGGCGGTGTCACCCTCAACCGTTTCTGTGGCTCTTCCATGCAGGCTATCCACCAGGCAGCCGGTGCAATCCAGATGAATGCCGGACATGCCTTTATTTGTGCGGGCGTTGAGTCAATGACCCGTGTACCGATGGCAGGCTTCAACCCTTCCCCCAATCCCAAATTATATGAATCCATGCCTTCCGCTTATATCAGCATGGGGGTGACTGCTGAAAATCTGGCAAAGAAATACCAGCTTTCCCGGCAGGAGCAAGAAGCTTTTGCCGTAGCCAGTCACCAAAAAGCGGCGGCTGCACAACAGGCAGGCAAGTTGGCTGATGAAATCGTGCCGGTTGGTGCGGTCAAGCAGGATGGTTGCATCCGCCCGGATACCACCGCAGCAACGTTGGCAAGCCTGCGTCTGGCGTTTGATGAAAACGGTACGGTGACGGCGGGCACATCCTCACCGCTGACGGATGGCGCTTCTGCCACGCTGGTGTGTAGCGAAGACTTCGCCAAAGCCCACGGCCTGCCAATCCTTGCCCGTATCCGTAGCATTGCCATTTCCGGCTGCGCACCCGAAATCATGGGTATTGGCCCGGTCTTGTCCAGCCAGAAAGCCTTGCAGCGTGCCGGTCTGACCGTGGCTGACCTTGACATTATTGAGTTGAATGAGGCCTTTGCCGCCCAATCCTTGGCTTGTATCCGGGATTTGGGTCTGGATATGGCAAAAATTAACCTGGATGGGGGAGCCATTGCCTTGGGGCATCCGCTGGGTGCAACCGGTGCACGCATTACGGGTAAGGCTGCCAGCCTCCTCAAGCGTGAGGGCAAGCAGTTTGCCCTAGCCTCGCAATGCATTGGCGGTGGGCAGGGGATCGCAACCATTCTGGAGGCTGTGTGATGGACATCCGTAAAGTTGCTGTCATCGGAGCCGGGGTGATGGGTGCTGGCATTGCCGCCCATATTGCCAATGCCGGTATTCCGGTGGTCTTGCTGGATATTGTCCCACCGGGAGCCAGTAACCGGAATGCGGTGGCGGAAGGTGCAGTGGAAAAGCTGCTCAAGTCTGACCCGGCGGCCTTTATGCACAAGCGTAATGCCAAGTTGGTCACGACCGGCAATATTGAGGATCACCTTGATTGGCTGGCAGATTGTGACTGGATCGTCGAAGCGATTATTGAGCGCCTGGATCTGAAGCAAAACCTTTACCGCAAGATTGATGCGGTGCGCCGTGCGGATGCGGTGGTGTCATCCAATACTTCAACCATTCCTTTGGGCGATTTGGTGGCGGGCTTACCGGAAGGTTTTGCCCAACACTTTATGATCACCCATTTCTTTAACCCACCGCGTTATATGCGCCTGCTGGAAGTGACTGCCGGTGTGCAGACCAAGCCGGAGGTGGTGGCAGCCATCAGCCGTTTCTGTGACTTGAAACTCGGCAAAGGGGTTGTCACCTGTAAGGACTCCCCTGGCTTTATCGCCAACCGGATTGGTATTTACTGGATTCAAACCGCCATTCTGGAGGCCATTGATCTGGGGCTGACGGTTGAAGAGGCGGATGCCGTCATCGGTAAGCCAGTGGGGATTCCGAAAACAGGCGTGTTTGGCCTGTCTGATCTGGTCGGGATTGACCTGATGCCTCACCTGATGGAAAGCATGAAGCGCACCTTGCCTGCGGAAGATGCCTTCCATGCGAAAGCCATTATCCCGGAGGTGATCAGCAATATGATCAAGGAAGGCTATACCGGGCGCAAAGGCAAGGGTGGTTTTTACCGCATTAACCGTGCTGGTGGGGATAAGGTTAAGGAATCGGTCAACTTGGCAACGGGGCTGTATAGCCCGTCGCGGGAAGCACGGCTGGAGAGTGTCGAGGCGGCACGGCAAGGTTTGCCCGTTCTGGTTAGCCATCCCGACAAGGGCGGGCAATATGCCTGGAAGGTGTTGTCGCAAGTCTTGAGCTATGCGGCTTCCCTGGTTCCTGCGATTGCGGATGATGTCCAGTCCGTCGATATCGCCATGCGTTTGGGCTACAACTGGAAATACGGCCCGTTTGAGTTAATTGACCGTTTGGGTGCAAAAGCCTTTGTTGCACGCTTGCAGGCGGAAGGCATGGCTGTGCCGGTATTGTTGCAACAGGCGGCGGATAGCGGTGGCTTTTACCGGGTGGTAGCGGGGCAGGCCGAATACCTGCGGACAAACGGTGATTACCAGCCTGTGCAGCGCCCTGAGGGTGTTTTGCTGCTGGAGGATATTAAGCGCCACAGCAAACCTGTGGCAAAGAATGCATCTGCCAGCTTGTGGGATATTGGTGATGGGGTGCTGTGCCTGGAATTCACCAGCAAGATGAATGCGATGGATCCGCAAATCCTCGCCATGATTGGGCAGGCGATTGGTATTGTCTCACGGCAGTACAAGGCACTCGTCATTTATAATGAGAGCGAAAATTTCTCGGTAGGCGCAAATCTCGGCCTGCTGTTATTTGCTGCCAATATCGCCGCCTGGGATCAGATCGAGAGCATGGTCAAGGGTGGGCAGGATGCCTATAAAGCCTTGAAGTATGCGCCTTTCCCGGTGGTAGGTGCACCTGCGGGCATGGCTTTGGGCGGTGGTTGTGAGGTTTTGTTGCATTGTTCAGCCCTGCAAGCCCATGCGGAAACCTATATGGGCCTGGTTGAGGTCGGTGTGGGTGTAGTTCCCGGTTGGGGCGGGTGCAAGGAAATGCTGCAACGCTGGGTACTGAACAAGAAGCGTCCGGGCGGTTTGCTGCCCCCTGTGATTAAGTGCTTTGAAATGATCAGCACGGCAACCGTCGCCAAGTCGGCACAAGAAGCACAAGAGTTCCTGTTCCTGCGCCCACAAGACGGCATCAGCATGAACCGTGACCGTTTGCTGGCGGATGCGAAAGCGCGTGCCTTGAGCATGGTCGAGGGTTATCAGCCGCCTGTACCGGCTGAAATCAACCTGCCCGGTGCAACGGCACAGGTGGCGATGGAGATGGCGGTACGTGACTTCCGCGCCATGGGCAAGGCAACCCCACATGATGTGGTGGTGTCACTGGCCTTGGCTGGGGTGTTGAGCGGGGGTGATACCGACATGTTGGATAAGCTGACCGAAGATGACTTGCTGACATTGGAGCGGGCAGCGTTCATGTCGCTGGTTAAAAATAATGACACGCTGGCACGCATGGAACACATGCTGGAAACCGGCAAGCCACTGAGGAATTAAGCCATGCCCGGATATAAAACCCCTTTGCGCGATATGCGCTTTGTTTACAGTGAGTTGTTTGACCCCGCCGAATTGCAGGCACTGCCCGGTTTTGAGGAAGTCAGTAGCGAGCTGGTGGAAACCATCCTCGAAGAGGCGGGCAAGTTCTGCGAAAGTGAGTTGCAGCCGCTTAACCGCTCAGGTGATGAGGCGGGCTGCCAGTTTGAGGGTGGTCAGGTGATAACGCCACCGGGTTTCAAGGCGGCTTATCAGGCCTATTGTGAAAACGGCTGGAGTGCCATTACCGCTGCCCCGGAACACGGTGGGCAGGGCTTGCCCAAGATTATCGGGGCGATGATCGAAGAGATCATTTGTGCGGCCAATATGTCGTTTGGCCTGTACCCCGGTTTGACGACGGGAGCCTATAACGCTTTGCTGCGCCATGCCTCGGATGCAATCAAGCAGGTTTATTTGCCGAAAATGGCGACAGGCCAATGGAGTGGGGCAATGTGCCTGACGGAGGCGCATTGTGGCACTGATCTGGGTTTGTTACGCACCAAGGCGGAGCCGCAGGCCGATGGCTCATACCGTGTGACCGGTACGAAGATTTTCATCAGTTCTGGTGAGCACGACCTGACCGAAAATATTATCCATTTGGTGTTGGCGCGTACCCCGGATGCACCTGTGGGTATCAAGGGCATTAGTTTGTTCCTGGTTCCCAAGTTCTTACCGGATGCCCAAGGTGAGGCAGGTGTGCGTAACGGTGTGGCCTGCGGCTCGATTGAGCACAAAATGGGGATCAAGGCTTCTGCGACCTGCGTGATGAACTTTGATGCGGCGACCGGTTATTTGGTTGGAACCCTGCACAAGGGTATGCAGGCCATGTTCGTCATGATGAATGCTGCCCGGATGGGGGTTGGCATGCAGGGTTTGGGGCTGTCGGAAGTGGCTTACCAAAATGCAGTGACTTATGCGCGTGACCGTTTGCAGGGGCGTTCCCTGAAAGGGGCGGTGCAACCGGACAAGCCTGCCGATCCGTTGTGGGTGCATCCTGATGTGCGGCGTATGCTGTTGACCATGCGGGCATATACCGAAGGCAACCGCATGTTGGCCTTGTGGGTGGCACGCAAGCTGGATATGTCCATGCATGCCAGTAACCCGGTGCAGGGGCAACAGGCTGAAGATTTTGTTGCCTTGATGACCCCGATCATGAAAGCCTTTTTGACCGATTGCGGTTCAGAAATTGCCAATCTGGGTGTGCAGATCTACGGTGGGCATGGCTATATTCGTGAGTGGGGTATGGAGCAGTTTGTGCGTGATGCCCGGATTACACAAATCTACGAAGGCACGAATGGCATCCAGGCGCTCGACTTGGTGGGGCGGAAGATGTCAGCTCATGTGGGGCGTAACCTGCGGCCTTTCTTCCATGAGGTGGCGGCTTACCTTGAGCAGAAGTCGTCTGACACCCGCGATGAGATGCAACCCCTGATCATGGGCTTGGCGAAGGCCTTTGGGCGTTTGCAGACAGTGACTGGCTGGATGGCAGAGAAAGGCTTGTCCAATCCCGAGGAAGGTGCAGGGGCAGCCACCGATTACTTGCGCCTGTTTGCCTTGACTGCACTGGCTTATTTGTGGGCGCGTGCGGCAGAAATTGCCTTGGAAAAACGGGCGGGTGATGAGGCTGTGTTTTATCAGGCCAAGCTGGATACAGCACGGTTTTACTATGAGCGTATCCTGCCGCAGACCGGGGCGTTGATGAGCATGATCATGTCGGGCTGTGGCAGCATGATGGCTTTTAATGCAGAAGCGTTTTAGGCAAGTCAGGGGGTGTGGCTCCTTCACGCGTAAAGCCCCCTGATTTCGCCGCTTATCTGATGTCTTTAGGCACGCATTTGCGGCTGGCACTAGAATGGGTAGTGTGTTAACTCATTGATGTGTCAGCCGTGCGTGCCTTAATTTTTACCGCTTTATGTCTGATTGCTACTGCCCTGAGTGCCGAGGTATACCGTTGGACGGATGCAAACGGTAATACCGTGTATGGGGACAACCCACCGGAATCGGTTAAGGCTAAGGAGGTTGAGCTGCCCACCCTGACAGTGGCTGATAGCTTCCTGAAAGAGGACAAGAAAAAGCCCGCTGCCTCTGCTGATGCAAGCACAAGCAATCCAGATGATGCCAAGGCCTATACCCCGGAAGAGGGGGACGATGCCTCTAAACAAGGCTACCAGCGTTTCGTGGTGGTCGCACCGGATATTGATGAGGTCGTTCGTTCCAATACTGGCGACATTACGGTGCGTGTCGAGCTGAAGCCTGCCTTGAAAGAGGGGCACGGTCTGGTGATTTATCTGGATGGCAAGCAGGTGGCGAAAGGCAACTCCATGTCTATTCCCGTCAGTGGTGTTGAGCGTGGGGAACACAGTGTTTTCGCACTGGTTCACAACCAAGACAAAACCGTGCTGGGCAACTCAGAGGCCGTCAATTTTACGATGGTGAAAGCATCCGTCATGCGTTGACGCACGATCTGTAGTGCATTAGTAGTGCCGTGCCCCAAAAATCGCTGTGCCGATTCGTACCAGCGTTGCGCCTTCGGCAATGGCTGCTTCCATATCATCAGTCATCCCCATCGACAAGCTGTCCAGGGCAAACCCTTGGGTGTTCAACTGTTCTTGAAGCTGGCGTACTTGCGCAAAGGTTGCCCGTTGCTGCCTGCTGTCCATGTCGGGTGCGGGAATCGCCATCAAACCCCGTAACCGGACTCCCTGCAAGGCAGTGATTTGTGCTGCCAGTTCTGGCAACGCTTCTGGTAGTACCCCGGATTTGCTGGCTTCGCGGCTGATATTCACTTGCAGGCAAATCTGGATCGGGGGGGCATCGGCAGGTTTTTGCTCGCTCAGGCGCTGGGCGATTTTGAAACGGTCGACTGAATGCACCCAAGTGGCAATGCTGGCAATTTGTTTGGTTTTATTGGACTGGATGGGGCCGATGAAATGCCATTCAATGTCACGATTGCCTACCGCCAGTTCAAGCGCTTTCTCTGCCATTTCCTGCGCATAGTTCTCGCCGAATAAACGTTGCCCAGCGGCATAGGCCTCCTGAAGCGCCCCAGTGGGGTGATGCTTGCTGACGGCGAGTAATTGGACACTGCCTGCTGGCCTGCCATAACGCTGCTCGGCAGCGCGGATGCGTTGTCCGATTGTCTGAAGATTGTCCCGGATAGTCATGGTTTGTGTTAACTTTTTTTGGAAGTCTATTTTTAAAAACCTAAAATTATAACGGCTTAAACAAATAACACGATGGATATTACCCAACTCCTTGCCTTTGGCGTAAAGAATAATGCGTCTGACCTGCACTTGTCTGCGGGTTTGCCGCCCATGATCCGGGTGGACGGGGAAATGCGCCGCATTAACCTGCCGGTATTGGAGCACAAACAGGTGCATGGCATGGTGTATGACATCATGAATGATAACCAGCGGAAAACCTACGAGGATCGTTGGGAGTGCGACTTCTCCTTTGAAATTCCTGGCATTGCCCGCTTCCGTGTGAACGCCTTTAACCAGGGACGCGGTGCAGGCGCGGTATTCCGTACCATTCCCAGCAAAGTGTTGACGCTGGAGCAGCTCAATGCACCGGGTATTTTCCGCAAAATTTCAGAAAACCCGCGTGGGTTGGTCTTGGTTACAGGGCCAACCGGCTCGGGCAAATCAACCACCTTGGCGGCAATGGTCGATTATAAAAATGAAAATGAGTACGGGCATATCCTGACCATTGAAGACCCGATTGAATTTGTCCACCAAAGCAAAAAGAGTCTGGTGAACCAGCGTGAAGTACACCGCGATACCCGTAATTTTGAGGCTGCCCTGCGTTCAGCCTTGCGTGAAGACCCCGATACCATTCTGGTCGGCGAGATGCGTGACCTTGAAACCATCCGTTTGGCACTGACGGCTGCTGAAACCGGGCATCTGGTGTTCGGGACGCTGCATACCACCAGTGCACCGAAAACCATTGACCGTATTGTTGACGTATTCCCGGCGGCTGAGAAGGAAATGGTGCGCTCCATGCTTTCCGAGTCCTTGCAAGCCGTCATTTCGCAGACCTTGTTGCGCAAGAAAAACGGTGGGCGGGTCGCTGCCCATGAAATCCTGATTGGAACCCGTGCCGTCCGCAACCTGATCCGTGAAAACAAGATTGCCCAGATGCGCTCCTCCATGCAGACCGGGCAGGGCGATGGCATGCAGACCCTGGATCAATCCTTGCAGGCATTGGTGATGAAAGGGGTGATCGACAAGGAAACCGCCCGCCGCAAGGCGGATAGCCCGGATTCCATCTGATTTTCAGCAATAAATTTATTATAAGGGTAGCAGGCTATGGATCGTGATAGTGCAATGGGTTATGTGCAGAAACTGCTGCGTGGGATGCTGGAGCGGGGCAGTTCTGACTTGTTTATCACGGCAGATGCCGCGCCTTCGGTGAAGGTGAATGGTGAGTTGGTAGCGCTCACCCAAACCGTACTGAATGAAATGAATGCCCGCATGCTGGTGCGTTCGATCATGAATGACTACCAATTGCAGCAGTTTGAATCAAGCATGGAGTGTAACTTCTCGGTGAGTTTGCCCGGTACGGCACGCTTCCGGGTGAATGCCTTCACCCAGCGCGGTTGTGCGGGCATGGTGCTGCGCCATATCCCCACCAATATTCCGAAGCTGGCTGATTTGGATCTGCCCCCTGTGTTGCGTGACTTGTCGATGACCAAGCGCGGCCTGATTATTTTCGTTGGTGCAACCGGCTCCGGTAAATCAACCTCACTGGCTGCCATGCTGGATTACCGCAATGAAAACTCACGGGGGCATATCGTCACGATTGAAGACCCGATTGAGTTTCTGCATCAGCACAAAGGGTGTCTTGTGACCCAGCGGGAGGTGGGGCTGGATACCAGCAGTTACGAAGTTGCCCTGAAAAACACCTTGCGGCAAGCCCCGGATGTGATCCTGATGGGGGAGGTGCGCGACAAGCAAACGATGGAATATGCCATTGCTTATGCTGAAACCGGGCATTTGTGTCTGACCACCCTGCACGCCAACAGTGCCAACCAGGCGATTGAGCGCATTCTTAACTTTTTCTCGGAAGAGCGCCATCCCCAACTGTTGATGGATTTGTCCTTGAACCTGAAGGCGGTGATTTCCCAGCGCTTGGTACGCATGCCGGATGAGAAGGGGCGTGCCCCTGCGGTTGAAGTGATTATTAATACCCCGTTGATGGCTGACCTGATCCAGAAAGGTGATGTCAGCGGCATGAAAACCTTGGCTGCCAAGTCCCGCGAATACGGTATGTGTACGTTTGACCAGGCGCTGTTTGACCTGATCGAAAAGCGCAAGATTACGGTACATGAAGGCTTGCGTAATGCGGATTCTGTCAACGACCTGCGCCTGCGCCTGAAGTTGGAAAGCCGTTTTGCAAAAGATAATGATTTCTTCCGGGGTACGGAACAATTGGCAATAGAACCTGTTGAGCAGGTAAGAAGGTAAGCGAACGATGAGTAATTTGATTGACGAGGACATGCGCCTTTCCCCCCTGCTGCACATGATGGTCAAGCAACAGGCTTCGGACATTTATCTGACGACAGGGGCACATGCTTCCATTAAGGTACGTGGCAGCCTGCGCAAGATCAGCAAGGATCCCATGCGCCCTGGCAACATCCGCCAGCTAGCCGAAGAGGTGCTGACCTCGGGGGAAATGGAAGCTTTTTTTACGACCCGTGAGTTTAATAAGGGGGTCGCCCTGAAAGGTATTGGGCGCTTCCGTATGAATTTGTATTTCCAGCGTGGCGAAGTGTCGATGGTGATCCGGCATATCCGTAGCAATATTGCGTCACCCGATGATTTGGCGTTGCCAGCGGTATTGAAAGAATTGGTCATGCGCCGTGATGGTCTGATCCTGTTTGTCGGGTCAACCGGCTCCGGCAAATCGACTTCGATGGCTTCGCTGATCCAGTACCGTAATGAGCGTCACTGCGGGCATATCCTGACCATTGAAGATCCGATTGAATATACCTTCCGCCACGGGCAGTCGATTATTGGGCAACGTGAGGTTGGTTTTGATACCTTGAGCTATGCCAATGCGATGCGTGAGGCGATGCGCGAAGCCCCGGATATGATCATGGTCGGTGAGGCACGCGATGCGTCAACGATGGGGGCGGTGCTGGGTTTTGCGGATACGGGGCATCTGGTGCTGTCTACCCTGCATGCGATCAATGTGGTGCAGGCTTTGGAGCGTATCTTGTACCTGTTTGGTGCAGAAGATAAGAACCGGGTGCTGATGGATTTGTCCCTGAACCTGCGTGGGATTGTTGCCCAGCGCCTCGTCCCTTCAGAAAACGGTAATGAGCTGCATCTGGCTGCCGAGTTGCTGGTGAATACCCCGTATGTGTCGGAGCTGATCCGTAAAGGCCATTTCAATGACTTACCGGAGGTCATTGAGAAAGGCACATCAGATGGCATGGTCAGCTTTGACCAGTCACTTTACCGTTTGCTGCGCGAGAAAAAGATCAGCAGACACAGTGCACTGGAATATGCCACTTCACGCAATAACCTCGAATGGCAGATCAATTTCGGCAATGGCAGTTTTGTGCCTGACCCCTATAAGGCCAGTGAGCCGACTGTGTATGAAAAGATCGTCGAGGCGACCAAAGGCAAACCATTACCTGCTTTGGCTTAGGTCAGGGCAGGCCAGCGCAAGACCGGTGCATCCAGCAAGGGGCGCAGGTCTTGCAGGTTATCCATTCCGGCGGGGGCTGGATGGATGGGATTGAGGATCACACCAGCCAGCGTCAAGCCGCATTGCCGGATGGCGGCGGCGGTTAACAGAATATGGTTGATGCAACCGACCCGGTCTGCACTGACCAGCAAGACCGGCAATTGCAAGGCAACTGCCAAATCCGCATTCAAGCCATCATGTGCCAGTGGCGAATAAAAGCCACCAGCTCCTTCGACATACAAAAATTGCTCATCCCGGAGCCGCTCTTGGCATTGTGCCACCAGCTCAGCGATACGCAGGGTTTTTCCTT
This sequence comes from uncultured Thiothrix sp., assembly GCA_964293005.1. GTDB lineage: Bacteria > Pseudomonadota > Gammaproteobacteria > Thiotrichales > Thiotrichaceae > Thiolinea. The sequence goes on along the minus strand of CAXYXW010000003.1, from coordinate 84,203 downwards.
CTAGCTCAGCGGCACGGGGCGGGGAGAGGGGGAGCCGCAACGGATTCGGGCAGACATGGCGTACTGTCTGAAAGCCATGAGCCTGGATTGCCAATTTCCAGCTATCGGTTTCGGTCAGTTGTTCGGCAATCCAACCGGATTCTACCGGCTTGCGCGGGGCTACCTGTAAACCCTGTTGCCGCAATAGCTGTAAGAGCTGCGTTCCTACCCAGGTTTTACCCACCCCAGTATCTGTCCCGGTCATGAAGAGGCCAGGATAATGGCATAGTGATTGTATCCAGTCGTTGAAAGCCGGTCTATCCAATGGGGACTCTCCAGGTTGGGGTAAATCTTCCATTATACTGCACCATAGTGTTTAACTGGATAGCTGACAGGAAGAAGGTATGCGGGCAAGATTTTGGCATGAGCGCTGGCAACAGGATCAGATTGGTTTCCACCAAACGGAAATCAATGTGCATTTGCAGCAGTTTTGGGGGCAATTGGCGGCTCCGGCAGAGGGGCTGGTGTTTGTGCCCTTATGTGGCAAAAGCAGCGATATGCTGTGGTTGCGTGCCCAAGGGCATCCGGTGCTGGGGATTGAGCTTAGCCCGATTGCAGTAAGGGATTTCTTCAGTGAGAACCAATTGAAGCCAGTAATTAGCCAGCAAGGGGCATTCGAGCGCTGGGAGGTGGATGGTCTGGCGATCCTGTTGGGGGATTTTTTCCAGTTGACCACAGATGACTTGGCAGGCTGTAGTGCGATTTATGACCGTGCTTCCCTGATTGCCTTACCGCCGGATATGCGTGAGCAATATGCGGCACAGATGCTCCGCATTGCCCCCCGGCATGCCAAAACCCTGTTGGTGACACTGGAATATGACCAGACATTGGCAGGGGGGCCACCATTTGCGGTGCGGGAGGATGAAGTGCGTGCCCTCTATGAAGCCCATTATACGGTGACGCATGTACGGACGCTGGATGTCACCAGTGAAATGTCCGGCCTGCGCAACAAGGGTGTACCCAAAATTGAGGATCAGGTGTTTGTGCTGGAACCGAGGTAAGATTGCCTTACCTCTCCAGATCAGGTGTCCAGCTCATATCTCCAGATAGTGCACGGTTGTTTCCAGCCGTCCATCGGCATGTAAGGTAAATTCCCGCCAGCCAGGACGGATATGGTCGAACTCCAGCCTGACATCGACATGCTTTAACTGCACGCAGGTGGCGGGTGTACCGTAAATGCTGATGGTATTGCCATTTTCGGTATGGAAGCTGCCGCTGAACTCATGATGGATATGCCCGAAAGCAACGGCCTTCACCGCTGGGAAGCGCGAGAGCAATCCCCAGAAGGCCTCGGTTTGTTGCAAGCCCATACCATCCATCCAGGGGCTGCCAATCGGGACGGGGTGATGGTGCATGAAGATCAGTGCATGTTGGTCAGCCGATAGGCTCATGAGTTGTTGTGCTATGGCGGCTAACTGTGCTGGGTTCAGATGTCCGTCATTCCGTTCTGGCAGGCTGGTATCGAGAAACAGAACCCGCCAGTTGCCAAGCGTCAGGTGCGGTTGCAGATGGATTTGCCCATCCAGTTGCAGGTGTTCCTGCATTAGTTCAGGGACATCATGGTTGCCCGGCAAGGTATAAACGGGCAGGGGGAAACCTGTCAAAATTTCCCGCACCCGCTGGTAGCTGGCGGCTGTTTCTTCCTGTACCACATCGCCACTGAGCACCAATGCCTCAAATCCTTCCTGCCTTGCCAAATGCGCCAACAAGGTTTGCAAGGAGCGGTTCGACCATACCGGCAGGCTCGACCAACACAAGGCGGTGTCGTCGCTGGCATGGCAGTGGGTATCGCTGATTTGCAGCAGGCGTAGCGGAAGGGTCTGAGGTTGGTTCATGGTGGTTTATAGCCCAGATAGTTGTTTGTCTTGGGGATAGCTGATGGTATAGCCATAGTTCAGTTTGACTGAGCCTGCTGCCGGGATGTCGCGTATCCATGCCATCACGCCCTTCTTGTCATCGATGTCGTGCAGGCTGGCAGTGTCCCCGGTCAGGCTGACGCTAATGTCGCTGGTGTCCCCCACCGGGATGGTGTCATACAAGGTGATGCTGCGTACTGCCTCGTGCTGGTTGGCAACGGTCACAGTGTAGCTGTGATCCAGTCGTTTGCGGCTGCTGAGCAAACCGGGTTGGCTGGTTTTTTCCGGGGTGGGCTGGAAGGTGATTTTTACCCGGTCATCTTCACCGAAGGACAATTTAAGTTGCTCCCCGGTTTGTAAGGCTTCCAACTGGCTGTTGCCAATAAAGTTACCATCCCGGTACAAGGCAACGGAGCCTGGGATGAGGGGGGCTGCACCTGCATAAGTGGTTTCAGCGGTGAGGATGGCGCGTGGGTCTTGGCGTGGGAAGCTGCGCAGGGTCAATTCGCTATCAAGGGTGCGGGTTTCCAGCGTGACCCGGCGGCTATCACTGCCCGAGGCCAGTGTCAGGTCGCCCGGAACTTGATATTCAGCGTTGTAATCACTGCTGACCAGGGTACTGGTCTGGATGGCTATCGCTTTTGCCATCGGCATGGGGGCAGGGGCAGCCGGGGCTGCTTGCGGTGCAGCCTCTGCCATGACGGCTGCATCTGCCGCATAATTTTCCATACCCGCCGATGCTGCGTGGAATACCAGTGGGCCGTCTAAAGACACCACCCAACTGTTCAGTTCGGGCAGGTTGGCATGGTGGCTGGGGCGGAGTGTGGATAGGTTGACTTTGACATTGCTCCAGTCTTCCCCGGTGAGTTGCTGGATTTGTGCTTGGGTCTTCAGGTTGAGTTTGCCACTGCTGCTGTCCAGTTCTGCCTCATAAACCGGAGTCCAACTGGCAGCCGGAATTTGGTAATGCAGGGTGAGGTTCAATTGGGTGGCTTTTTCCGCATTCACATGCAGGGTTGCGGTGCGGTTGCTGGTTTCGCCGGTGGCGATTTGTTCTAGCTGTTGTTGGAGCTGTGCCAAGCCCTGATCAAATTCTTGCAGCGTTTTATCCGCAGTCCGTACCTTGCTTTGTGCATCAGCGGTGGCGGCCTCCAACACTTGCCAAGCCTGCTGCCATTGCTCCAGTGGCAAGGTCTGGCCTTGGGCTGGCGCATCCTTATCTTTTTGCTGGAGGCCAGTGGCGCGGATAAAGCTCAGTTGTTGTTCTGCACGGGTTTTGGCATCCGCTACTTCCTGCCGTTTTTCTTGCCAGCGGCGGATTTCATCCTGCAACTGGCGTTCCCGTTCCTGCACAACATCATTTGCCAATTGCTCTGCCAGTTGTACACTGCCCAACAGGACATTGCCATTGCTGGTTCCAGAGACACGCAGCGAGGCGGCATCCAGCTCTAGGGGCAAGCCGGGGAGGATGAGTTTGTTTTCCCCGGCAGGTAAGCTCAGGGTCGCGGTGCGGGTAATGCGGGCACTGTCTGGATAGACGGTAACTTGGGTGATGGTCGAGTCAGCTTGAATGGCGGCATGGACTAAGGTGGGCAATGCCAACCCTAACACGATGCTGAAGGTGCTGGTTATTTTAATGATTTTGCGTGACATATACGAGGCTCCGTTTGGGCGTATGGGTTTCATTATGCTATGTGTCTCCAGGTAACAAAAGCGCGAAAGGCTGTGAATAGGTACAAAACCATGCGTTTGATTGATACCCACTGTCATTTTGATGATATTTCATTCGACCCGGATCGGGCGCAACTGGTTCAACAGATGCAAGCACTGGGGGTCAGCGATTTGGTGTTGCCTGCGGTGACGGCTGCCAGTTGGCAAGGGTTATCTGACTTATGTGCCTCTGCCCCTTATTTGCACGCCAGTTATGGCCTGCATCCGATCTATTTGGCTGAGCACCATGACCCGCATCTGCGGGAGTTGGCAGCTTGGCTGGGCACAGGGCAGGCTGTGGCGGTGGGTGAGTGTGGCCTGGATTTTTTTCTGCCAGGATTGGATGTTGACCGGCAAACGGCCTTGTTTGTAGCACAGTTGCGGCTGGCACGGGATTTCGATTTGCCCGTGGTTATCCATGCCCGTCGTTCGGTGGATCAGGTCATTCGGGAAGTACGCCGGGTCGGTGGTTTGCGTGGGGTAGTGCATAGTTTTGCTGGTAGCCAACAACAGGCCGAGATGCTGATTGCACAGGGTTTTTGTCTGGGCGTGGGTGGTACTGTCACCTATGAGCGGGCACAGCGCTTACGGCGGGTTGTGGCTGCTGTACCGGCGGAGGCTATCCTGCTGGAGACGGATGCCCCTGATCAACCTGATAGTGCCTGGCGTGGGCAGCGCAACGATCCTTGCCGTTTACCCGTAGTGGCTGCTGTGGTGGCGGAGCTGCGTGGTGTTACAATAGCGCAGCTTGCAGCAACCACGACTGCAAATGCCTGTTGTTTGTTTGGAATCGATTGATGAAGTATTTTTTCCCTGTTTTGATGGCGGTAGTGATCCTGTTCGGCCTTGCCTTGACTGTGACCCCTTACCTTGCCGAGTGGCTATACCCACTTCCAGCCAGTAGTTACCAAAAGGCCAAACCTGACGATGCCCGTAAAGCGGTGGCAGAGTGGTTTAATGTTGCACCCGCGTCCGTTACGGATGCCCAAGCCATTCGCCAGCGTACCCCTGAGGGAATCCGTGCATGGTTTGTATTCGCCTTGCCCCGTGAGCCGGTTGCCCAGTTTGTGGTGGATGCCCGCTTGCAGCAGCAGGCCTTGAGTACGGAGTCGATGCAACAGGTTTTTATGGCGGTTGTCCCTCCCGTTGAGTGGTGGCAGCCTGCAAGCCTGGGGCGGGAAACCTGGTTTTCTGGCAAGTCTGGCACTGGGCAGGATTTGGCGCTGGTCTACAATGCGGATAAGCAGCAAGGTTTCCTGCTGGTAAAAACCACGACACAACCTGTCAAACCCTGATACAAACGTGCTGACGGTAGCATGAGCTGCTGTGTTAGGCCGTATTCGATTGCGGAGGCTGCTGCTGCCCGTGATTGGGCTCCAGTAAATGTGCATACTTGGTACGGAATAGGTATTGTGCGGTTTTCACCCAGCGGCTGAGTGGCAGGATGGTATCTTGCCCGATCAGCCGTTGGATCGTGCGCAATTGTTCCGGGCTGCATTCTGCCAATTGCCGGTAATTGATGATCCCAAAGCTACGCAGTTTGTGGGCGATGTCGGCTGTCACCCCCTCAATTTGTTGCAGGTCATCTTCCATCTTGGTCAGGGGCGGCAGACGCTGGGGGGGTAGCAAGGGTCTGGGGGTATTTTCCTGCTGTGCCAGCAATTGTTTTTTCATGGTCAGGGCAAGGTCTGCCAGTTTTTGTACCTGCTGCTCACGGTGTTTCAGTTCGGCAGACAAGGCATCAATGTGTTTGCGTGCCTTTTCCAGTTGTTTGCGCAGCTTTTGGAAATCCGTATGGTCGGTTGATGTTTTCAGGCTTTGCAGTGCCTGTTTCTTTTCTGTTTCCGCCTGCTGGATGGCTGCCTGTAAATCGCGGGTCTCCCGTTGTACCCGCTCATGGGCATGCCGGAGACTGGCAAGCTCATTCTGGCAGGCTTCTTCCGCTGCATTGCGGAATAGGCTTACCACATACCAACCGATGCCTAAGCCGATGCAAAATACGAAGACGACGGCAGCAATCTGGATGGCAAGCGGAATCATGGTTACTCCTTTAGCACGGTGATTTCCACCCTGCGGTTCTGGGCGCGGCCTGTATCGTCCTCATTGCTGGCAATCGGACGGGTTGCACCATACCCCTTGGCAGTCAAGCGGTTGATATGGATGCCTTTTTCCAACAAGTATTGCAAAACGGCTTCTGCTTTGGCCTGGGTGCTGGCGGTTTGCCCGAGTACGGTTCCCCGGTTATCGGTATGCGCAGAAATCTCAACCACGGTTTGTGGGTGTTGGTTCAGCAATTCAGCCAGTTTGTTGAGGGTTGGCAGTGATTCCTCAGTGAGGATCGCTTGATGCTGAACGAATTGCACTTGGCTCAGGTCGAGCTGTTCCAGCGCATGTTGCCGGGGTGGGACATATAAGCCATTAATCAGTTTTGCTTCTGGGCTGGTTTCTGCGGGTGTTTCTGAGCCTGCGGAAATGGTCAATTGGTTCTTGACAGTACGCACGCCATAGATTTGGCTGACCGTTTCAATAATCTGCTCAAGCGCGGCTTCATTGGGCAGGATGCCACTGAGAATACCATCGCGTCCCTGGAAATGGACATTGACCAACGGTAAACCTGCTTCTGTTAGTGCAGTACGTGCCTGATAAGCAAGGGATGTTTCAATCGGGTTCCGTTTCCACAGGACAGCCACTGCGGTCAGTCCCATCGCAATAATGAGGGCGAGGATGGATAAGCGCAGGTAGATTTGTTGCTGGTGTGTTTTTAAGACAGGCATAGCTAACTCCAGGAGTGGTTGTGATTTATTTCCTGAATATAGAACATGAAAGCACTTATTAGAGCAAATAAGAAACATCAATCCACACAATCAAAATGTTTGGTAATGTTTTCAGTGTAGATGGGGACAGGGGGGGCGACCAGCCATGTGGCGATATACGCAACGGCGGGTCAGATTAACAGTATGAATGGGGGAAAAGTGCTAATGAATGGCAAAGGGGGGATAAACGTGTTGGGGGCATGCAGGGCGCACGCAGTACGCCCACGGTGTCTGTGGAAATGGTCAGGAAATGAATGACAGGATTTCCCGTGCTTCTTGGCGTTGTTGGCGACCGCCTTCACGCAGCACTTCTTTCAGGATTGGCTGGGCTGATTCTGGATCCCGCAAATCAAGATAAGCCCGCACAATATCCAATTTGATGGCGACATCCAGGTCGTCATCGTTGGCCGCTGTCGTCGGATAAGTCGTAGCCAGTACGGTATCTGCTTCGGCCTCAATGTCCAGATCAGTTTGCAGGGTCGGCAAACCTTGGCTTTTCCCCTGTTCTGCGGACACAACCGGGAGTGTGGCTGCCGTTGCCGCAGGAGCCGTTGGTACAGTTGGCTTGACCGTAGCCGGAGTTTGGCTTTTACGCCCGAGCCACCAGGCGGTAGGCAAGAGCAGCAAGGCCAATAGCCAAGGCCATACCGGGGCGTGGTTGTTCTTTTCAATGTTGGCTTTGGTCAACTCGGCATTGGCATAGGCAGCATGTGCCAGTTGCAAGTCTTTCTGGGCGGTTTCCAGTTGACCTTTCAGCTCAGCTTCTTGCGTCGTCAAGCCGGTGACTTGTCCTGTCAGTGTGCTGTTTTCCGCGCTACGTTCTTGCAATTGTTTCTGGACAGTTTCCAGCTCTTTTTGCAGGGTTTCTTTTTCTGTACGGATTTGCTCGTTGGCGCTTTCGATTTCATCCAGTTGCTGCATCAGGATGGCTGGGTCGGGTTGCTCCTCACCAGCAGGGGCGGCGGTTGCGGGTGTGCTGGCGGCGCTAGATAACTCCGTGATTTTGGTTTCGAGCTGCTTTTTGTCGGCTTCCAAGGTTTGTAGGCGCGTGTTTAGTTCGTCACGTTCCTTTTCGATCTTGGTTTTGTCAGCCAGCAATTGCTCATTGGCACTTTCGATCTCATCCAGTTGCTGCATCAGGATGGCTGGATCAGGTTGCTCTTCTCCGGCAGGGGCAGAGGGTGCGGGTGTGCTGGCGGCGGCGCTGGATAACTCTGTGATTTTGGTTTCAAGCTGCTTTTTGTCAGCCTCCAAGGTTTGTAGGCGCGTGTTTAGTTCGTCACGCTCCTTTTCGATCTTGGTTTTGTCAGTCAGCAATTGCTCATTGGCACTTTCGATTTCATCCAGTTGCTGCATGAGGATGGTGGGGTCAGGCTGCTCTTCACCGGCAGGAGCCGCAGCGGGTGCAGGTGTGCTGGCTGCGGCAGTGGCGCTGGATAACTCCGTGATTTTGGTTTCGAGCTGCTTTTTGTCGGCCTCAAGGGTTTGCAGACGGGCATTGAGCGCGTCCCGCTCCTGGGTCAGGCGGGTTTCAAACTGTTTTTTATCTGTTTCCAGTGTTTGCAAGCGGCTGCGGAGTTCATCCCGTTCTTTTTCAGCTTGTTGGGCGCGTGCGGCATTAGCCCCGCTATCCGCCGGGGTTGGGGGGGCGGGCGGCTCCAGGGCTGGAATGGTGCTGGGGTCGGGCAACTCCAGGCTTTTGCCAACAATCAGGCGGTTAATGTTCTTGCCGGTAAAGGATTCCGGGTTGCGCTCCAGAATGGCCTGCATAATGGCAGGCTTGTTTTTGTAGCCAGGATACTGTTTCGCAATGATGACGCTCAGGGTGTCACCTGATTTAACTTCAACTGTCACGGTTTCTGCTTGCACGAGCGGAAGGTGACAGGAAATTGCCAGACCGGATGCGAGTGTTAAGGCGCGTAAGCGAAGTAAACTATTCATTCAGTTAACCAACGTATCCATTAGATCAATCATGAACTCGGTGTCTTCCTGCTGGAGCATTTCCCAGTCTGTAAAACCCAAGTTTTGGAGTGCATCCTTGCCTTTGGCATCTGCGTGCATACCTGAAAGCATTTCCTTTAGGCGTTCATGCTGCGTTTCTAGCCCCGGTTCTGCAAGCAAAACGTGGCGAATGTCATGAATTTGGCTACGAAGTAACACGCGCAGGCGCGAACGCACGATACGGGACAGATTGTCGTATGCATCAGCGAGGAAAAAACCGACATCCACTTTTTCCTGTAGCAGCAGTTTGGCGACCACCACATAGGTATCCGCTACGGTACGTTGTTGGGTTTGGGGGCTGATATTGGCAGGCTCCAGCATGATACTGCTAATGGTGTTGACATCAGGGGCATCGGTTAGTGCCACACGGCAATGTACGGGTAAATCCTCCACCCGTTGGATGGGGGAGTCGGCATTGACCGCAATCACCACCTCGTCGGATTTGCCCAAGGGGGCAGCCAGTGCGGTAAAGCCTTTTTCCCGCACCAGCATGGCAGCATCAAACGGGTTGGCGTAAATCAGGTTGATTTCATCGCGCCGGATAGCGTCCCGTTGTGCCTGAAAGCTGGAATAAAGCTCCAAATGAACCGTGCGTCCCCATTGGCGTTGCATCCAGGTATTGAAAATAAACCAACCCGCCAGTTGATCAGGGCCAATATCGGGGCTGACACTCATGACATGCCGCATGTTACTTTCCCTCGTGACTTTTCATGTCTGCGTAGAGCTGGATGCACTCCTCAATCCGGGTACGTGATGGTTTGCGCCGTACTGAGGTGTAGCCGGTGATTTGCCCTTGCCGGACATTCGGTATCACCGTTGCATACACCCAGTAATAGCAACCGTCTTTGCGCAGGTTCTTGACGTAACCGTGCCAAATATTGCCTGCACACACGGTATCCCATAAATCCTTGAAGGCAGCACTGGGCATATCGGGGTGGCGCAAAATATGGTGTGGTTGTCCAATCAGTTCCTCGCGTGCATAACCAGACATATCAACGAATGAGGGGTTGCAATGCGTAATGATGCCTTGTAGGTCAGTACGGGAAACAATCAGCTTCCCATCAGGAAAGGGGACTTCATCGTTTCTGACCAGAATAAACCGACAGCTGCCATCATGGTAATGCAGCTCCATACCTGTACAGGGCATCTGTACATCGACTTCTCTCATGTGTTCCATCGCAAATTCCTTCGGGGGGTTATGGGGTGTCCGAAGGCTGGGCTATCAGATGATTTTGGCGATGTTTTCCGCTGCGCGTTTGACATCCAGGAAAATCAGCCCCAGCCGAGCATTCGGCTTTGCCAACACAGTCACTACTGCATCCTTGCCAGCATGGGTCATTAGAATATAACCATGACCCCCTTTGATCAATACCTGCTCAAGCCCTCCCCGCGCCAACTCTTCGGCAGTCCGGTCGCCTAGGGACAACATGGCGGCACTCATCGCGCCTACCCGGTCTTCATCCATACCCGCAGGAAGCATGGAGGCCATCATCAGGCCATCAGTTGATAAGACAGCAGATGCCTCAATGTCAGCAGATGAGCCATTCAGGTCACTCAGGATCGAGTTCAACATTTCAGAGCGCATGGGGCGAGTCTCCAGTAGTGTAATTATTTGATAGTATATGCAAACAAACGTAATATTTTGTGCGTTTATTTTGCTATTTCTAGGTTTCTTATAATGAACCAAGCTCAGTTGAGCCATACCGCATTTCCAAAGCCCATACCAGCTGCTTGAAGGCAGGTTGGTTGAGCTGTGGTATTCCGCCAACAATCAGGGTAAAGCGGTTTTTACCAATATAAATAGGCCAGAAACCGACCTCGCTGTTACCGCTGGCATCAATCAATCCCCATGCCCGCTGGCGATAGCCCAAGTTGCCTTGCAACAGCTCCTTGTGCCGGGCGTAGACAGCGGTCAGGTTGGCACTGAGCGCCGCCAACTCTTCAGCGGCCTCATGCGGGAAACCCGCGCTACCCAAGTACAGGCCACGGCTTTCTGCCAAGACCGCCTTGCCCTCATCAGACAAGGTGCGCAGCAGTTGGGGCAAAAGCCGCTCCAGTGTTTCCTGGGGGGCTTGTTCGCTGTGTTCCAGGCCAATGACCAAGCCAGCTTCCTGTAGCCAGTGGACAAACTCCAGCGCCCGCTTTTTTTTCAGGCTGCTGAGTTCGCAAGCAACATCGGTATTGAACAGGGGCGTTTGTTGTCGCTGTAATAGTTTGTGCAGGAAATCCCGCCCTGCTTCCGGGGCGTTGTCCTGGACAGCGTAATAAACGCCGCCCGGTGTCACCCCCAGATACAGGTCTTCATTGAGGATGTATTCGCTCATCAGGTTGTTACCCCGGGGTCGAGTGAGTACAGGAGGGCTTGGACAAGAGCTGTCACATCCGCACGGCTGCGGGCATCCACCTCAAACACGGGGGCTTTCAGGGACAGTTGATCCAGCCATTGGCGATAGTTGTGCAAACTGGGCGTGCGTTGCAAATCCATGCGCGTCACACCGACCACCAGCTGCTGTTTTTCGATAAAGCCACGGAAGGCATTCGTGTAAAACTTCATATCCTGGAAAGGGTCTTTGCGGGTATTGTCCAGCAGCATGATCAAGCCGATCCCGCCTTTGGTCAGAATGTCCCACATGAAGTCAAAACGCTCCTGCCCCGGCGTTCCGTACAGATGTACCCGTTCCTTTTCGCCCAGATGGATCAGTCCGTAATCCATTGCCACGGTCGTCTGTGGCTTGCGGCTTTTGGTCATGTCTGACGCATACTCGTCGGTCGTGACGATGGCTATATCACTGATCGAGGCGATGGCGGTGGTTTTGCCTGCGCCAACCGGGCCGGTGAAGATGATCTTTTTGTTGGTGATAGTCATAAAGCCTATTTCGCGCCCCCTCCAAGTAAGCGTTTTAACAGCCGGGAGAATAGCCCACGATTTTTCTTCGGAGCTTCTTTCTCTTGGTATTCCACTTTTCCCTGATCAACCGTCATCAGACCCAAGGTGTTGGCTGCTGTATAAAAGGCAAACACATACCGCTGGGGTATGTCCAGCCATCTGGCAATATCAAAGACCGTACCAGGGCGTTGATGCCACGTTGCCGCAATGCGCATGACATGCGGGATTTCTTCCAGGCGGGTCAGGTTAGGCCAATGCTTCAACAGCAAGCGCTGGCTGGTGTCGGTATCCCGGTTTAACCGCCCATGTGAGGTCAGCAGGGTAACAGTCCAAATCACCGCCTCAAGGTCGTGCGTGTGTTCGGCATCTGCCTGCATAGTGGATTCCAAGGCTGCCATTTCAGCAGTATTGGGCATGTGCAAGTGCACCCGACCCGACTGCATGGGGGTGTTGCACAGCTCCGCGAAGGCATCCGAACTGATGTCGATGCTACTGTAAGCGAGGTTGAGTGCAGGCAGCAACAAAAGCTGTTCGTGTGAGTCAAATTTGATCTGAATCGGTTGGCCAGAGGGGCGTGACTGTTGCATGGCATCCAGCAGGTGCTTCAACAGGTAATTGTCCGGCGTAAAGCGTTGCATGTTGTCCTGGGGATTGGAGGGGTTGATGTCCTCACGTTCACCACACAACAATTTGGAGCGGCGTTCGGTTTGTTCTTGGTTTTTTTCCGGTGTGCTGATCTCGTCAAAAGTAAGGAACGCCTCTTGGGGGGCGGTTGGTTCAGCCACCTTGGGGCGCAAGGGGGGCTGTGGTTCTGTGGGTCGCTCCACGGGTGGGGCGGTCACGGGTTTGGTTAAGGTGGCAGGCTCGTCTTCATCAAAATCGAGGATTAACGAGGGGCGTACCTTGCGTGCTTGCCCAACTCCGAATGGATGGGCGCTGGTCGCTCCTGCCATATGGGTAGCCATTGTTTGGCGCACGGGTTGGGGTTCGTTGGCGGGTGCTGTGCTTGCTCCCTGGGGCAATAAGGCACGGATTTGTACGGCTGCACGTACCAAGGCCTGCGATGTCAGGGGTTTGGGAATCCAGATGGCATTGTTGACCTGCATCTCACGCACAGATAACACAATGCCCGGTTTGGTTTTGTCAGCCCGTTGCAGCCATTCGTTTTCAGCGCCCGGATGATCGAAATCAATGATCAGGATTTCCGCTTCCTGGAGTGATGTCACCCTAAATAGCTGTTTGCCTGCTCCGGCAAAGAAAAATTCCAGTATTGCACGGTTGTGCGGGCTAATACTAAGCAATGCGACCCGTAAGGGACTACCCGATGAATTCAGCATACATCCTGCCCGTTATGATTATTCCTCACCAATTCTCCGCCTCGCGTTGGTAGCCTTTCCATACATCGGAGGGTTCCCTGCCTGCTGCGCTCATTTCTGCTGCAAGCTCGGCAAGTTTATCCTTATTGCGGGTATATTGGTAAATGTTTAGCAGTTCTTGTTCTATGTCTCCGTCAGCCCGACCTGACAGTACTTCTTGTTCCAGTAATTCCTGTGCAATATCAATTTGCCCGTATTCCAGACATGCCTGGACTTCCTCCAGAACGGATGCATAACGGCTGTTTTCAACCGGACGTTCCACCGTGATCAGGGGGTGGTGGACATTGGTTTCCCCGGTTGCGAGGACAGAGCCAAGCCGCCACTCCTTCTCCATGCCACCCTGCGGGCCATTTTGCTGCCACTCCAGGAAGAACTGGTGAGCTTCCTCGGATAGGTGAGGGGCTGATTGTGCCAGCATACGCTCTTTGAGCATGCCGCCGACCCCATTGCCCAAGGCAAGGTGCAAATCCATGAGGCTGCCTTCCAGCCGGTCATGCAGGTGTTCGCTACCCGCCAGCAAAATACGCTGGACGTGTGCCCGCAAATCCAGCGGATAACGCCGGATATGGTGTGACAGGAAGCGCCAAGCCTGCAATGGCTCATAGGCCGATGACAGGCGCAATGCCCTTTCTTCCGGCATTCTGAACGCTAAAGGTATCGCTACGGAGGTTGCAGTGCTTCCTCCCGAAAACAGTTTTCCAAGCATATCGAGGCCGATGGCAGCTAAAAAATTCTAATATTTTATAGTGTATAACTATAAAGACGACACAGGTTTTTTAATGATAGCCTATAAAATATTGCTGAGAAGTTTTTTGGATCAGTGGTATGGTCGGACGGCTTGATGTTGAGGCTTGATTGCGTCAGCATTACAGTCGACACCAGAGCAAGGGCGGAGTAGGGATGTGTTTTACCTGACTGGACAAATATTGATAATCGTGCTGCTGGCCACCTTTGTGGGTTTGGGGTTGGGCTGGTGGTCACGCGGTTTGATGGCGGACTTGCGGGATGAGGTTCAGCACAAAGAGGAGCAAAGTGACCCCTTTGGTGCGCGTTCCCGCTTGGAACAGTGCCATCGTGACAATGCCAACCTGCGGCGTGACCTGCGCGAGGCACAAGAGCAGCTTGAGCAATGGAAGCAGGCAGATAGCCTTGCCCAGGATGGCGACATCGCAGGGAGGCTTCAGGCAGCCGATGCGCGTATCCAGGCATTGCTGGATGATTTGCAGGTACGGGATGATACGATTGCAGGGCTTGGGCGGGAGTTAGGGCAATTACGTGCCCAATAAGACAATATTCACCACGAAATAAAGGATGAGGAGAATTTTATGGCAAGAAAGGGAGCCGGTGCAGCTTCATTGTTTGAAGCAGACATCGAGATTGTTGGGGATGTCTCGTTTGCCGGCGAGTTGTACCTACAGGGTCGCGTGAATGGCAACATTACCGCACCGGGGGAGTCATCAGCTTCGTTGTTCTTACAAGAGCATAGCGAGGTCATTGGTGAAATCCGTGCACCGATGCTGGTGGTGTCCGGCAAGGTCTCTGGGGATATTTTTTCCACGCGGCGCATCACGCTAAAATCCACAGCTGACGTAGTGGGAAATATCCACTATTCGGAGATATTGGTGGAGCAAGGTGCGAGCATCAATGGAACCTTGGTTTCACTGGGTCAGCTTGAAGAAAATATATAAGATGCCATTAAAATTCTTAAAAGTTTGCCTAAAATAGTGCTAGCCTTCTAGCTGGAAAGTATTGGATACTCAGGAAAACGTGCATTACCGGTTAAAAGTGGTTATGATGTTGCACTGCGTCAAGCCAATTCTTGACGGCAATTTTTCTTGTTTTGTGGAGATTAAAATGATGACTTATCGCGTTGCGTTTGCTGCTTTGTTGGCTGCTTTTGTATTGTCTGCTTGTGGTGGTAAAGAAGCACCGAAAACTGAAGCTGCCGCACCTGCTGCTGCTCCAGCCGCCGCTGCACCAGCCGCTGAGCAAGCTGCACCAGCCGCCGCAGCACCTGCTGCTGCTCCAGCTGAGCAAGCTCCAGCAAAGCCACAGTAAGGCTCACGCTTTACTCTAGTCAAACAGGGCGGCTTTCCGCCCTGTTTGCATTTTTGTGGGATGGAAATCCCTTCGTTCTGGCATAATATCCCTGTTTCTATCCACGGGATTGTTTTCATGTCTTACTACAAACACCATGTTTTTTTCTGTACCAACCAGCGTGCCAACGGCGAGGCTTGCTGTGAGGATTTTCAATCCCAGGCGATGCGTGATTATGCCAAGCAACGTTGCAAGGCGCTGGGGCTGCACAAGGATGGGCAGGTTCGGATCAATAATGCAGGTTGCCTGAACCGTTGTGAGTTGGGGCCGGTCATGGTGGTCTACCCGGAAGCCATTTGGTACACGTGGGTCGATCAGGCGGATATGGATGAAATCATTGACAGCCACTTGGTGAATGGCAAGCCGGTTGAACGCCTGATGCTGGATTGATCATGTTGGAACGCTTGCATCACTATGGTCGCCTGATCCGTTTTGAACGCCCGATTGGTTCTTTGCTGCTGCTGTGGCCAACGTTTTGGGCTTTGTGGATAGCGGCTGAAGGTTTCCCTGATTGGCAGTATGTGCTGATTTTTGGCTTGGGTGTCTTTGTGATGCGTTCGGCAGGGTGTGCCATCAATGACATCGCCGACCGTAAGGTCGATGCACATGTTGAGCGTACCCGCCAACGGCCTCTGGCAACGGGTGTCATTTCGGTCAAGGAAGCCCTGGGGGTCTTTGTTGCTTTGCTACTGCTGGCGCTGCTGCTGGTCTTGCAGTTGAATGACCGGACGATTGTCCTGTCTGCGGTGGCGGTATTCCTGGCTGCCAGCTACCCCTTCATGAAGCGTTACCACCATTGGCCGCAGGCTTATCTGGGTGTGGCGTTTTCGTGGGGTATTCCGATGGCCTTCACCGCCGTGACGGGCGAATGGCCCCCCTTGGTGGCATGGGTCTTGCTGGCGGCAAATCTGGTCTGGACGACGGCCTATGACACGATGTATGCGATGTGCGACCGGGAAGATGACCTCAAGATTGGCGTGAAATCAACGGCGGTGTTGTTTGGGCAACATGACCGTCTGATGGTGGCAATCCTGCAAGGCCTGACGCTCCTGCTGCTGGTGTGGGCAGGGTTGTTGGCGGGCTTGGGCGGATGGTATGGGGTTAGTCTGTTGGTGGCTGGCGGCTTTTTTGCCTACCAGCACTATCTTATCCGTGGTCGTGACCGTTGGCTGAGTTTGCGGGCATTTTTGAACAATAACTGGGTCGGGATGGTCATATTCGGTGGGATTGTGCTGGACTATTGGCTAGCCTGATGTTTTCTGCGGAAGGTGAATTCCGCTACAATTCATTTTTTCAATTTCGGAACTGATAAGCCTATGTCCAGACAATCCAGTTTTACCCGCGAAGAACTCTTGCAATGCGGTCGTGGTGAGATGTTCGGCCCTGGTAATGCGCAATTGCCAACCCCTAACATGCTGATGATGGATCGTATCTTGCGTATCAGCGATGAGGGTGGCCTGCATGGTAAAGGTGAGATTCTGGCAGAGCTGGATGTGACACCTGACCTGTGGTTTTTTGATTGCCATTTTCCTGGCGACCCGGTGATGCCAGGGTGCTTGGGGCTGGATGCCATGTGGCAGATGGTTGGTTTTTACTTGGCATGGCTGGGTAATCCGGGGCATGGGCGTGCCTTGGGGGTGGGTGAGGTCAAGTTTTTCGGGCAAGTCTTGCCGAAAGCAAAAACCGTCACGTACAAAATCCATCTGAAACGGGTGATCACCCGCAAATTGGTCATGGGGATCGCGGACGGTAGCCTGGAAGTCGATGGGCGTGAAATTTATACAGCCAAGGACTTGCGGGTAGGTTTGTTTACCTCTACGGATAACTTTTAATCATGAAAAAATGGCCTTGGCTCACATTTGCCCTGTTCAGCACATTGGCTTTGCCCGTGCAGGCTGAAGGGACGCTGCCTTATGACCGTGTTGGTTTCACAGTCAGTGCAGAAAAGGATGTGGAAAACGATGTGCTGACCGCTGTCATGTCTGCGAGCCAGACGGGGCAGGATACGGCAAAACTGGCGGATGAGGTTAACCAGGCGGTGGCTTGGGCAATGGAGATAGCCAAGAAGGAAACGGCGGTCGAAAGCCGTACCTTGAGCTACACCACCCAGCCAGTGTACCAAGATGGTCGTGTGAATGGCTGGCAAGTGAGCCAAAGCATCGAATTGAAAAGCAAGGACAGCAAGGTGTTGAGCGGTCTGCTGGGGACTTTGCAAGCCAAGCTGCGTATTGAGGCGGTGGATTACAGCATTTCTACAGAAGTGCGCAAGGGTCTGGAAGAGCAACTGATTACCGAAGCGCTGGCAACCTTCAAGCAGCGGGCAGGGCAGGTGCAGCAAAATATGGGTCGGGCTGACTATCGGGTGGTGCGTCTGGACATTCAGACGGCTGCTGATTTTCCGCAGCCGCAGATGCGCATGGCAATGGATGCCTCCTATGCATCCGCTCCGGCTGCGCCTACGCTGGATGCCGGGAAGCAGAAAGTACGGGTGAATATTGCGGCTGAAATTGAGCTATCACTGAATTAGACCAGAGGCGGGGTGCTGCCTTGGCGGGGATTCATGTAAGCCGCTGATAAATAGTGTTTGCGGTTTGGGCGTGGTGTTTGTTACCATAGCGCCCTTTTCGTACCAACCGATTATATTTTTGAGGACATTCGGCATGAAGCCTGGTATTCATCCAAACTACAAAGAAGTCGTATTCCATGATCTCGCCAGCGGCTTCACGTTCCTGACCCGTTCAACCGTTGAGACTAAAGAAACCACCACTTACGAAGGCGCGACTTACCCGCTGCTGAAAGTGGAAATTTCTAGCCAGTCCCACCCGTTCTACACTGGCAAACAAGCCGTCAAGAATACCGCAGGCCAGATCGACAAGTTCAACCGTCGTTTCTCACGCGGCGGCAAGTAACCGTTCGGGTTTTCCATATCTATCTATGTGGATATTGGCAAGCTGAAAGCGATAGAAAAAGCGCCCCAAGGGGCGCTTTTTTGTTTTTTGCGAAGTATGATGGCGTTTTACCCTAAAAACCAAGCTATAGGATAATGACGATGACCACGCTGCGCGAAAATGCCTTGAAGTATCACGCCGAACCCACTCCGGGCAAGGTTGCTATCCAGATTACCAAGCCAACCGCCACCCAGGCCGACCTCTCATTGGCGTATACCCCTGGTGTTGCCGAGCCAGTCAAGGAAATCCATAAGGACGCGGACAATGCTTATTTATACACAAGCAAGGGCAATCTGGTTGCGGTGATTACCGATGGGTCTGCGGTGCTGGGTTTGGGGAATGTGGGGGCATTGGCGGGTAAGCCGGTGATGGAAGGCAAGGGCGTGCTGTTCAAGCAGTTTGCGGGGGTTGATGTATTTGACATCGAAGTCGCCACCCAGGATACCGAAGAGTTTATTACGGTTGTCAAAAATATTGCCGGTACATTTGGTGGCATTAATCTGGAAGATATTGCCGCGCCCCGTTGCTTCGAAATTGAGCGCCGTTTGCAGGAGATGCTGGATATTCCGGTATTCCATGATGACCAACACGGTACAGCCGTGATTATTTCTGCTGGCCTGATGAATGCACTGGAGTTGCAAGGCAAGGCCTTGGATACTGCCCGGATCGTGTGCCTCGGTGCAGGTGCGGCAGCGATTGCCTCCATGAACCTGTTGTGTGCATTGGGAGCGAAGAAGGAAAACCTGTACATGGTTGACCGCCAGGGCATCCTGCATACCGGGCGTACTGACCTGAATGAATACAAGCAGGCTTATGCAGTTGATACCGACAAGCGTACTTTGGCGGATGCCTGTGCCGGAGCCGATGTGTTCATTGGTTTGTCTGGCCCCAATTTGTTTACCGCCGACATGTTGAAATCCATGGCTGCCAAGCCGGTGGTGTTTGCCTTGTCCAACCCCGATCCTGAAATTGCCCCGGCTTTGGCTTTGCAGACCCGTGATGACCTGATTCTGGCGACGGGGCGTAGTGATTATCCAAACCAGGTGAATAATGTATTGGGCTTTCCCTACTTGTTCCGGGGTGCTTTGGATGTCCGCGCCCGCCGTATTACCACCGAGATGCTGATGGCTACCGTGAAGGCCTTGGCAACGTTGGCACGTGAGCCTGTACCCCAGGTGGTGTTGGATGCTTATAAGCTGACTAGCCTGGAGTTTGGCAAGGATTACTTCATTCCGAAGCCACTTGACCCGCGCCTGCGTGACCGTGTGCCGGTTGCTGTTTCGCGTGCTGCGATTGCGGCTGGGGTTGCACGTTTGCCCTTGCCCTGATTTGACTCGCTTTTTACACAATCCCCTTTGTACAAGGGGGTTGTGGTCAAAACAGCCAACTGGTCAAAACGTTGGGGCAGGCTGGTAGCTTGCCTCAGCGGTCTTTTTCGGGCGTTGTGAAGCCGCCAGCATCAGGCGCTCACCCTGTTGGCGGATGCAGTAGCGCAGCCCTACCCGGTAGCAATGTTCGGCATTGCCGGTTTCCCCCATGATTTCCAACAACTCTGCCAGTTCCAGATAGCCCTCTGGATCGGGTGACTGGTTCAGGCTGGTTTCGTAGTAGGATTTGGCAACCCCCCACAGGCGTTGCTGGCGGTGCAGGCGTGCCAGCAGCAATAGGCTGGTGGGGTTATCCGGTTGTTGGGCTAACCATTTTTCCGCATGCTGGACAGCACTCGGCAAGCTCTGGTGCTCAATGCGCCCATAGAGGTCAGCTAACTTGGGTTGCCATGATTTGCTGTGGATACCGTTGATGAACTGCTCACACAAGGCATCTGCACCTGCGGTATGCAGGGCTTTGGCATAGACTAGCATTGCATCCGCTTGGTCGCGGATCGGAGCGGGCAGTTTTTTCCACAAGGCTTGCAGCTTGTCGGCTTGTTTTTGGTCGGCGTATTTGCCAAATAATCCAGTCAGTGTCGCGGCCTGGACTTTGCCCATATTATCCGAGTTCAACAGGTTCTGTTTTTGTAACTCAGGCAGCAAATCCAGCAGCGCTTCCCAGTTCTGTTGTTTGTGCAGGACTTTTGCCAGCAGCTTCAGGACATAAGCATTTTTCGGTGCAAGGATGCGCAGGTTCAGCAAAGTAGCATGCGCCTGTTCCAGTTGCTCTCCCGCCAGTTGCATTTCCGCTTGGGAAACCCCCACCGCAACCTGTGCCTTGCTGTCACTTTCAATGGCTTTTTTCAGCAATTCATCCCGGCGTTCCGGTGCATCACGCATGTGGGCGGCACGGGCAGCCGCCAGATAGTTCAACAAGGGGGTTTCGCTGCGGTTGGCGTGTTCGGTCAGGAGTTTTTCGGCCTTGTCCCAGTGACCTTCGGTTAATTGGATCAGGCCTTGGTTGAGGCTGCGGTTGGCCTTGCTGTTCAGGCGTGAGTCGCGTAGCCGGTAGAGGCGTTTGCGCAGGCCAAACAACTCACGCAAGAGGGTAATGCCAAGGTAAAACAGTACGCAGGTAGCCAGAATTGCAAAAACCAGCGTAGCGGTTTTCATTTCATAGCCTTGCGTACCCCAGGTGATGGCAGTAGTACCGGGGTTTGCCAGCACTGTTTGTATCAGCCAGAAAACACCAACGCCCAATAAGGTAAAAAACAGGATGGCTCTGATCATGGTTTTTGTTCTCCTGCCAAGTCGGTTTGGCGTGCCTTTTCCAGTTGGGTGAGGCTGGCGGAAATGTCGGGTATGGTGGGTTCCAGGTCAATATTGGCCAATTCCTGGAGCTGTGCCAGCAGCGGGGCGGCCTTGCTTTCCGGGTAATAGGTTTGCAAGGTTTCACTGATCAGGCCGAGTTGCTGATGGTAATTGCTGTTTTGGCGCTGCAATGCCATCAGGCGCAAATTTTCGAGCCGTAATTGCAAAAGCTGGTACACGCTTTGACGTGCCTCAGTATCCAATTCCATAACGATGGGTTGATCCAATTGGTGGACAACGACCGCCTGATTGAGGGTATCCAGGGCTTTTTGTTTGTATTGTTCCCAAATTGATGTATCGCCACTGCTTTCTGCTTTGGCAGGTTCATCCGTGGTGGCAGGGTTGTTGGCTGTCTTGGGCAGTTCCATGCTGGGGCTTGCCGACAGGGATAACATCAAGGCAGTAATTTTTTGGGAAATGCCCGTCACATCAGGGGCAGCGAAAGCCTCCAGGGTGGCAATGTCGCGGATGATTTGCTGGCGTACTGGCAAATATGTGACTGAGCCACTCTTACCCAACAGGTTATCCGCCTCCTTAAGGGCACGGAGTGCAACCTCTTTGCTACCAGTCAGGTGCAGCTCCTGGTTGGCTAGGCGCAACAGGAAGGCAACTTCCTCCACTTGCCACTCTTTGGCGGTGGTGGGGGTGGCGCTTTGCTGCAAGCGTGCCTGCAACCGGGTCACTTGCTCAACTTGTGCTGTCACCGTTTCTGCAAATTGCTGTGTCTGGTTATGCATCTGCGTGACTTTTTGCAGGTCTTGCCCGGTTTTTTCGGTCAATGCGGCAACGGTATCGCCCATGTCTTTCCGCAGGCTATCCAGTGCCGCCGTATCTGCTTTGGTGCTGACCACTTCCGCCAATTGGGAAATATGCGCGGCATTGTCTTTGGCCTTGATGTTCATGCGCTGCCAGTGCTTGTAACCGGCAGCAATCCCAGCCGCTGTGAAAAACAGTGCCAAAAAGGCAATAAACAGGGCAAACCCTGTGCCTTTCGGCTTTTTGGGTGCGGTGGCTGGTTCCGGCAGTTTGTAGTCGGTGTTTGTCTCGTTATGTTCCGGCTTATCTATCATGTCTCTTTGTCCTGTCGCCACTCCCGTAAAGCGGTCAGCATGCTGTCATCGGCTGGGTTGGGTGCGACAATTATCGTGTTGGTGAAGCCTGCCTGTGTGGCATCCGCAGCAATGCGCCCACTGCCTACCAGCAAAGGGATGGCCTTTACCCAGTCGGAGGGGTGCAGCAAGCCCAGCAAGTTACGCAGGCTCTCGCTGCTGGTCAGGCTGATTATATCAAGCTGCCCGGAATCGTGGAGCTGTTTCAGCCGTTGCGGGGGATTTGGCGGACAAATACGCCAATACACATCCGCATAATCGACATTTGCCCCCCGTTGCCGCAGGGTATCTGCCAGCACTTCGCGCCCATCCCCGCCCCGGACAATCAGTATCCGTTGTCCAGCCAGTGCTTGCATGGCAGGCAGGGCAAGGAAGTCTTCACTGGTGAAACCGGCCTTCGGGACGAGATCGGCTTTGAGGCCGTGGGATTGCAAAGCGGCGGCGGTCTGTTTGCCAATCGCCCCGATTCGGGTGTGGGAAAAGGCTGCTGTATTCCCCAGCAAGGCAAGCCCATGCTCAACGGCATTTGCGCTGATAAAGATCGCCCACTGGTAATACGCCGTTTGGTGGAGGCGTTGCAAGTTGGCAGGTGGCAAAGGGGCGGCTTTAATCGCCATGACGGGGTAGCGGTGTGCGATGGCTCCCGCCTGTTCCAGCAGCTCACAGAAGCGCCCAGCCTGTGCTTCAGGGCGCGTAACAACAACATGCAAGCCATGCAGTGGTTTCATGGCAGGCCATTAGTTTGGGTGGATGCCCAGTGTATGCAGGATTTTTTCGCCCCCTTGTTGCAGGAGGCTATCTGCAATGGCAATGCCCAATGCTTCTGGTGCATGGCGTGAGCCTAACTGTTCGGCGGTGAACAGGGCAGAACCATCCGGGTAGCCCAATAGTCCACGCATCCGCAGGGTATCGCCATCCAGTTCAGCAAATCCGGCAATCGGGACTTGGCAGCCCCCGTTGAGGCGCTGGTTCATGGCGCGCTCGGCACGTACCCGGATGAAGGTATCCGCATCAACCAAGGGGGCGAGCAGTTGTTCAACCCGTGTATCCCCTTGGCGGCATTCAATGCCAATGGCTCCTTGCCCTACCGCAGGCAAGCTTTGTTCAGGTGACAGGTAGTGGGTAATGCGTGGCTGGAAGTCCATGCGGATCAATCCGGCTGCCGCCAGAATGATGGCATCGTATTCACCGGCATCCAGCTTGGCGAGGCGGGTATTGATATTGCCGCGCAAGTCCTTGGTTTTCAGGGTCGGATAACGTGCCAACAATTGCATTTGGCGGCGCAGGCTGCATGTACCGATGACTGCCCCTTCCGGTAGCGCCTCCAGCGATGCATAGGTGTTGGAAACAAAGGCATCGCGCGGGTCTTCCCGCTCCATGATCACGGCCAGATGTAAGCCTTCCGGGAACTCCATCGGTACATCTTTCATGGAATGGACGGCAATGTCTGCACTGCCTTCCAGCATGCCGACTTCCAGCTCTTTGACGAATAAACCTTTGCCACCAATACGGGACAGGGGGCTATCGAGGATTTTATCACCGCGTGTGGTCATGCCGACCAGCTCCACCCGGAGGCCGCTGTGCAGTTCAGTCAGGCGGCGGGCAACGTGTTCAGCTTGCCACATGGCAAGTGGGCTGGTACGGGTGGCGATGCGGATGGTCTCTGTCATAATGCCTGTGTGGGGGAAGCCAGTAAGATTCTGGCACTTTACGGGAAATGCGGCTGGACTTCCAGCAGGCTCAATGGGGGATGTTCGGGGCTGTAACAGCAGGTGCGTCAGGCATGTGGGATTAAATACCGTACATTCACATAACAGGCAGGGCGGTGCGAGAGGGGCGGGTAAACATGCAGCCAGTAATCGTCGCCACGTTGCAGCATGCCTTCTTCGATGGAGACCAATCCGACCAATTGCCCATCGTGCAATAGCGTCCGGTAAGGGGCGTTGTTACTGGGTGTGCGGTGGCAAGGTACGAGCGTACTGTCTGGGGAGACATTAACCCGGTAAATGGTCGCCACTGGGCGGTTGGCAAGTGCGGCAAACAGTACCGGCTGCGCATGCTCCTGGCATCCACCCATGAATAGGGCGAATAAAACTCCACAGTGGTACATGTTCTTCCTCGTTGGGTCGGCGGTTTTTGTTTGCAACATCCCTGTTTTCTGCCATCGGGGTATGGCAGCTCCTGTATTTTTCTCACTCTTATGTGGACGCAAACCCCCATTTCGGCAACCGCATTCGGACTGAGCGTAGGGTTTTTCCTCCTGATCGGTCGTTCTGGGTTGAAAGCGTGCAGCATTCTGGATTTAATGGGCGGTCTTGATGGCGGGTGTCATACAGCAGGAGTATTTATGAAAGTGTTGGTTGTTGGTGGCGGTGGGCGTGAGCATGCACTGGCGTGGAAATTGGCTCAGTCTGGGCGGGTCAGTGAGGTATTGGTTGCTCCGGGCAACGCTGGAACCGCGTTGGAACCGAACATGCGTAATGTGGCAGTCGCAGCAGATGATGTGCAAGGCTTACTGGCAATGGCGCAGCGTGAAGGCGTTGGCCTGACGGTGATTGGCCCGGAAGCCCCTTTGGTTAAGGGGGTGGTCGATGCATTCACAGCGGCTGGCCTGCGTTGTTTTGGCCCCCGCCAGCAGGCGGCACAACTGGAAGGCTCCAAGGCTTTTGCCAAGGATTTTCTGGCACGGCATCACATTCCGACCGCCGCGTATGCCTCATTCACCGATGTTGGGCAAGCGATTGCCTATATCCGCCAGCAGGGTGCACCGATAGTGGTGAAAGCGGATGGTTTGGCAGCAGGCAAGGGCGTGATTCTGGCACAAACCGACGATGAAGCCATTGCTGCTGTGCAGGATATGCTGGCGGGTAATGCCTTTGGTGAGGCGGGCAGCCGGGTGGTGATTGAAGAGTTTCTGGTGGGTGAAGAGGCTAGCTTTATTGTCATGGTCGACGGTGAGCATGTGCTGCCGATGGCAAGCTCGCAGGATCATAAGGCGCGGGACAATGGCGACCAAGGGCCCAATACCGGCGGGATGGGGGCTTACTCACCGGCTCCGGTTGTGACCCCAGCCATGCATGAGCGCATTATGCAGGAAGTGATTTGGCCGACCGTGCGTGGGATGGCGGCGGATGGTATCCCTTATACCGGCTTTCTCTATGCGGGTGTGATGGTGACACCGGATGGTGTGCCGAAAGTGCTGGAGTTTAATTGTCGCTTTGGCGACCCGGAAACCCAGCCGATCATGATGCGCCTGCATTCGGATTTGGTCGGGCTGGTTGAGGCGGCCTTGGATAAGCGTCTGCACGAGGTCAGTGCCCACTGGGATACCCGTGCTGCGTTGGGGGTTGTGCTGGCTGCGGGTGGCTACCCGGACAATTACCGGAAAGGGGATGTGATCCACGGTTTGGAACAGGCTGCCCATTTGGAGGGTAAGGTTTTCCATGCCGGAACGGGTATGCAAGATGGCAAGGTAGTGACCCAGGGAGGGCGTGTGTTATGTGCCGTTGGCTTGGGTTATAGCGTCACTGAAGCGCAGCAACAAGCTTATGCATTGGTTGGGAAGGTATCGTGGGATCAGGTGTATTACCGCACGGATATTGGGCATCGTGCGATTGCACGGGAGCTGCAATAACCCAACAGTTCCGTTGAACAGCGTGTAATGTAAAGTCTTTCCAGTTTGAGGGGGGTAGCATGATGCTTCCAACAGAAGCTACGGCAAGTGACAGCATTACGTATCCGGTGTTTCCAGTCCCGGAAGGGGGGCAGGCCATCGAGGTGGCTGATGGTATTTTCTGGATACGCATGCCGTTGCCGTTTGCACTTGACCATATCAATTTGTGGTTGCTGCGGGATGGTGAGGGTTGGGTGCAAGTCGATACCGGCTTAGTTGCAGATAATGTGATCGAGTATTGGCGCGAAATTATGCAGCGTCATATCGGTTCTGCACCGGTCAAGCGCCTGATTGTCACCCATTTGCACCCTGATCATGTCGGCTTGGCGGGTTGGCTGGCGCGGCAGTGGGATGCAACGCTGCACATGTCGCGTACCGAATACCTGCTTTGCCGTACCTTGCTGTCGGATAGCCACAAGGATGTACCCGATGAGGCCATCCGTTTTTACCGGCAGGCAGGGTTTGATGAAGATGCTATCGGCATTTACCGTGCCCATTTTGGTGGTTTTGGTAAATTTGTCGGGGCATTGCCGGATGCCTATTCCCGGCTCACGGATGGCATGCAGCTCAGTATTGATGGTTGTGATTGGCAGGTGATCATTGGGCAGGGGCATAGCCCGGAGCATGTTTGCCTGTATTGTGCCGAGAAAAAGCTGCTGATTTCCGGCGATCAGTTGTTGCCGACCATTTCCTCCAATGTCGGGGTGTGGCCTATTGAGCCACACGCCAACCCGCTACGTGATTGGCTGGATTCCTGCCGGATGTTACAAACCCGTTTGCCCGACGATGTGTTGGTGTTACCGGCTCACGGCAAGCCTTTTGTGGGGGCGCAAGTACGGCTGGTACAGTTGTTGCGGGAGCATGAGGCCGCTTTACAAGCACTGTATGAGTTTTGTTCAGTGCCACGCCGCATTGTTGATGTATTTGGGGTGTTGTTCCGCAATCCCGTGACAAAAAAGACCCTGATGTTCGCTGCCGGTGAAGCGCGGGCGCACATGAACTATTTGCTGGAGGCAGGGCGTTTGGTCGTGGAGCAGGATGCCGCTGGCGTGAATTACTATCGGCAGGCGACCTAGGTGATGCGAGTTCGGTTGCCTGTCTGCCCTCATTGGGCTTGTGCTATATTCTGCTTATGAAAATGTTAGCTGTCCTTGTCCTCTTGCCTGGCCTGTTGTTGGCAACCGAGTTCAGTGAGCCGTATGGTGTACTGGATACGGCTGCGGTCGATGTTATCCAGCCGTTTGTGCCGAAGCACATGCAGGTGATTGCATTGGCGAAGGGCGAGTTGAACGCGGATGGCAAGGATGACTATGCCGTTGTCGTGCAGGCAACCCAGCCTGATTTGGGCAAGTCGAACCCCCGCCGTTTGCTGACCATCTTGAGTGACCCGGATGCTGAAGGTGGTTTGCGGGTTACTAACCAGTATTGGCATTTTATCCCGTCCCCGGATGCAGCCGATGCGCCTGACCCCTTATCCTATATCGGTATCCATGATGGTCTGCTGGAGGTCAAGTTTGTGCCTGCCGGGGCAGGGCGTTCGCATTTGACCTATACCTTCAAGCGTGAGGGCAAGCGTTTTGTCCTGGATGTCTTTAACCAGTACAGGGTCAATCCCAATACTGGCATGTTCAATGAAACGCGAGTGGACGTGGGCAAGGGTACGCGCCAGACCACTGCAGGCAGCATGTCCAGCCCCCGTCACCGCAAGAGCGAGGACAGCTTTATGCCCGACCGGATTTGGACACCCTGTTTTATCCGCGACCCGCTGCATTTTGAGTTGTAAGCCGCTTTAGCCCAGTGTATCCCTGCACACCTTCTGCAAAACCCCTCCGGTAATTTTTCACATTTCCCCGACAGAACTTGCACACGACAGGGGTACTCTTAACACTTGACAACACACTACCGAGTCATACCAAGATACGTGACGATGAAGAAAATAATGATTCTCCTATTACTGTCCGTTTTCTTGGTGGGATGGATCATCCCAGAAACTGTGCGGGTTCCGGTGCGGGGGGCAACAGCCTCGGACTGGAACCCCCAATCTTTCTGGTACTATCCGTGGGGGCGTTCCGGTACACACAAAGGTATCGACATTTTTGCCCGCCTGGGTACGCCGGTGTTGGCTGCCAGTGACGGGTTGGTGCTGCACACCGGCTGGGATAGCATGGGTGGCAATATCGTGCTGGTGGTGGGGGCGAAATGGCGGCTGCATTATTATGCCCATTTGCAGGGTATCAACACGACCGGGTTCCAGTGGGTAAAGGCGGGTGATGCCATCGGTACAGTGGGCGATTCCGGCAATGCCAAAGGCAAACCAGCACATTTGCACTATGCCATCCGCAGTGTGTTCCCCCAGTGGTGGCTTTATGACAGCAAAGCACCCCAAGGCTGGAACAAAATGTTTTATATTAACCCGCATACCTTTTTGACCCAGCAGGGGAGAATATGAGCAAACACATTCTGGTCGCCGATGATGACCTGCATATCCGTGAAGTGATCAGTTTTGCTTTGGAGAAGGCAGGTATGACGGTGCGGATGGTCGGGGATGGGCGTGAGGCGGTGGACAGTTTCCGTCAGCAGGCGGCTGACCTGATTGTGCTCGACATCAATATGCCGGAAATGGATGGTCTGGAGGTTTGCCGGGAGTTGCGCAAGACTTCGGCTGTGCCCATCCTTTTCCTGTCGTCACGGGATGATGAGATTGACCGTATCCTTGGCCTGGAAATTGGTGGCGATGATTACGTTACCAAGCCTTTCAGCCCGCGCGAACTGGTGGCACGGATCAATGCCATCCTCAAGCGCACACAAGTTGCCCGACAGGAAGCTGCCCCCCCGCTGGACGACCTGCAACGTGGCAAGCTGCGTATCAGTGCCGTGCAGCATCTGGCTTGCTGGGGTGAGGTTGCCATTAGCCTGACCGCGACGGAGTTCGGTATTTTGTGGTTATTGGCAAAGCACCCCACCCGCGTCTGTAACCGTGACCATATCATGCAGCAAGCCTATGACAATAATGTCTATGTCAGTGACCGTACCATCGACAGCCATATCCGCCACATCCGCCAGAAATTTGCTGATGCCGGTTGCCCGGCTATTATCGAGACGGTACATGGGGTGGGTTACAAACTTGCACCATGCTGATCAATGCCCGCTTGCCCCTGCCCACACAGGTACGCTTTAGCCTACGCACCATTCTGTTGGTGATGATGCTGACCTTGCTGCTGTTGCCGTTGGCGACCCTGTATTTTTTCCGTATTTATGAAAATGAACTGCTGCGCCAGACTGAGCTGGAACTGATTTCCCAAGCCGCTACCCTGGCAGCCAGTTACCGGCAGGTGATGCGGGTTTTGAATCCGGCTTATGCTGAATATGGGTATGTTCTCAGCCATTCGCCCTTGATCAGCGGGCAGAGCCAACCCATCAATGTGCGCCAAAGCTATCTGCGCGGTGAGCAGCCAGACTCGTATTACACCCCGGTTACGCCGGTGTTGGATTTGGTCAAGCCCGTGCATGTGCCACGCCCGGAGGCACGGGCAGCGGGTGTGGTCGCTGATGGGGCTGCCCAGCAGGTAGGTCAGGCGATGCAGCGTATTATGCAGGATACCCAGCAAGTCACGTTGGCGGGCATGCGTTTGCTGGATATGAATGGCGTGGTGATTGCTGGGCGTGAGGAGCTGGGGATGTCCTTGGCGCATGTGCTGGAAGTGAAGGAAGCCTTGCACGGGCGTTATGCCAGTGTGATCCGCCAGCGTTTGTCGGATGAGCCGCCACCGCCCCTGTACTCGATCAGCCGTGGAACCAATATCCGCGTGTTTGCTGCTTTCCCGATCATTGAGGGCAACCGCCTGCAAGGGGTGGTTTACCTGTCGCGTACCCCGAAAAACATCCTCAAGCATTTGTATCTGGTGCAGGACAAGTTGTATCTGGCGGCAGCCATTTTGTTGGTGGTCGCGGTCTTACTGGTGCTGTTCATTTCTTCCAGCATTTCGCGCCCGATCCGTGAACTGATCCGCCAAACCGAGCGGGTACGGCAGGGTGAGCAGGCACAAGTCGAACCACTGAAAAATCCGGTGACGCATGAAGTTGCGCAGTTGTCAGCAAGCTTTGCCGGGATGTCGAAAGCGCTGGCAGAACGCTCCGACTATATCCGCCGGTTTGCCTCGCATGTCTCGCATGAGTTTAAAACCCCGTTGACCTCCATGCAGGGGGCGCTGGAGCTGTTGCAGGAGCATATCGACACCATGCCTGCTGAGCGCCGCCAGCGCTTTATGGATAATTTGTTGAGTGATACGCAACGCCTGAAAAGCCTGGTCAACCGTTTGCTGGAGTTGGCGCGGGCGGATGCGCTGGAGCCAAGCACCCAGACCAGTACCTTGCCGGAGGTATTGAAACCGCTGTTTAACCGCTACCAAGAGCGCGGCTTGACGCTGTTGGCAGCAGACTTGCCGGAGGTGGGGTTGGCTATTGCCCCGGATGCACTGGAAACGGTGCTCAGTAATTTGCTGGATAACAGCTTATATCACGGTGCGGATACGGTTACGCTGGGTGCAGCCGTTCAGGATAAAAGGCTGTCCCTGTCCTTGCATGACAATGGCGAAGGTATCTCACCGGCTAACCGGGAGCGCATTTTCACCCCGTTTTTCACGACCCGGCGTAATCATGGTGGTACAGGGTTGGGGCTGGAAATTGTAGCCTCCCTGCTGAAGGCTTACGGCGGCAACATCCGGCTGGGGGATGCGCAACCGGGGGCTGAGTTTGTGGTGGGCTTGCGGGTGTTGTAGGAGCTCTGAAATCTGGAAGGCAAATTAAGACATGCAGAACTGCTTGGCGGCATCTGGAAGTTTATATTCCAATAGGACAGGTCGAATGCTTTTTTCCAACAAAAATGCCCCGAAGCTATCCTTGTTTAGTGGCCCAGTCAATTCGTGCGATTGTGTATTGACGATCCAGTAAACAACGCAAGGTGCAGCCTGTTGCAAACAACTGCCACATAAGGCATTGGAAAAGTGTGCATCCCGATCAGCTTTAAGCACCAGCAAATACTCCTTCCGCAGGGCGTAGTCGACAATGGTGGGGGGTATCACTTGTTTGTTGCAAATATTGGCACTCTTACCCGCAAGTTGTTTCTGTCGGCACTCGATGTGTTGAAGTAACTCAGCATCCCAGAAGTTTTCTGACTCAAGCAAGTGGTATCCGCCAGGGAAGTCCCTTGGATACACGGCTTTTCCTGCCAGCAAGCATACGGCCAACAAAACTCCCACCCCTAAAAAATAGAGGGTATTTCTACTGAACATTCGGTATACCCCGGTAGTCAATCCAGAACGGTGTTCCTATTCGACATCCCTTGATGTTGTGAGTACTTTGTCATAGAGGCTAGTCCTGTTTTTAAGCTATTGCTGGCTTGTTTAGTTGCGTGGCATGGCTAGCCGACTAATGGCTTGTCTGAGCCGATAAGCCTGACGGTTTTTCTTCGCAGAACTGGTGATCCAGTTGTATTGTTGCATGACAATGGCGAAGGCATCTCACCCGCGAACCGGGAGCGCATTTTCACCCCGTTTTTCACGACCCGGCGTAATCATGGTGGCACAGGGTTGGGGCTGGAAATTGTAGCCTCCCTGCTGAAGGCTTACGGCGGCAACATCCGGCTGGGGGATGCGCAACCAGGGGCTGAGTTTGTGGTGGGCTTGCGGGTGTTGTAGGCGTTCGTCCTGATTGTATTAACGATACAGACCGCGTTGTTTCAACTGGTTTTTTGCAACGGTTGGCAGCGTACTTCGCAGCGAACTGAGTTTGCGATGAAGCACTCCTCATGAGCAAGGTGGTGCAGGTGGTTGAATTCGTCTTCAGATGGCAATGTGCCCGAGAAAGAGACGATAGGCCGTAAGGTAACAACAGTCATTGCCAGTTTGCCGTTTGCGGTTTTTTCCATGATTCCGGTTGCGTTGTCCTCATAGCGATCAACGCAGAAATGGTGTTCGGCTGCGATAGACAAGAACCACAGCATGTGGCAGCTTGAGAGGGAGGCAACCAGAAGTTCTTCAGGATCGACAGCCGTTGCATCAGATAACGGTATCCGCACAACATGTGGGGATGAGGAGCCTGAAATTTCAACTCCGCCATCAAAGCGGATGAGGTGCTTTCGGCTGTAGCGGTTATCAAGGAATGGCTGGTTGCCGCGTAACCAAACGGTTTCTGCGGTATATTCGTGTTTAGCGGTAGAGGCCATTATTGTATTCCAGTGAAGTGTTATCCCAATTATTCATCGTATAGTCGTCGTCATTGATCTTTTTATTAGATCGTTATCTTTCAAACATTCCATTTCCCTTTGGTTGAGAAGCTGCGTACACTGCACAGCATACGATCTGTTAAATAATATGTTTTTTGAAGTTTGAACTATAAAGGAGAAATAACATGTTCCCGAACAAAGAAGGCCAGCACATCCCTAATGTGGTGTTCCATACCCGCCAGAACAGTGAGTGGGTTGATGTCAGCAGTAATGACCTGTTCAAAGGCAAGACGGTGATTGTGTTCTCCTTGCCCGGTGCATTCACTCCGACCTGTTCTTCCACCCACGTACCGCGTTACAACCAACTGGTTGATACGTTTAAGAAATATGGTGTGGATGAAGTCGTCTGCATGTCGGTCAACGATACCTTTGTTATGAATGAGTGGAAGGTTGACCAGAAGGCCGACAAGATCACGTTCATTCCCGATGGCAATGGTGAGTTCACTGAAGGCATGGGGTTGTTGGTTGACAAGAACGACCTTGGTTTCGGTAAGCGTTCCTGGCGTTATTCCATGCTGGTGAAAGACGGCGTGGTTGAGAAAATGTTTGTTGAGCCAAACAAGCCGGGCGACCCATTTGAAGTCTCCGATGCCGATACCATGCTCAA
Source organism: uncultured Thiothrix sp. (assembly GCA_964293005.1). Classification (GTDB taxonomy): domain Bacteria; phylum Pseudomonadota; class Gammaproteobacteria; order Thiotrichales; family Thiotrichaceae; genus Thiolinea. The sequence continues at coordinate 52,063 of CAXYXW010000003.1, read as the reverse complement.
CTATATCGCGCCAAACGCAGCCAAGCCGCTGGATGTTACGGTGTTTACCCGCCAAGGCTGCCCATTCTGTGCGCGTGCCAAGGGTATGCTGAAAGATGCGGAAATTGATTTTGACGAGCTGGTATTGAACCGTGATTATAGCAACCGCAGTTTGCGTGCGATTGCAGGCGTTGATAGGGTTCCGCAAGTGTTCGTGAATGGTGAGCTGATTGGCGGTTCCGACAAGTTGGAAGCGTGGTTGCAGGCTAGATAAGGATAATAGGAGTAGGGTATGAGCCAACATTATGATTTGATTGCCATTGGTGCAGGAAGTGGTGGGTTGTCGGTAGCTGAGCGTGCTGCCAAATACGGTGCAACCTGTGCAATTGTTGAGATCAATGACGACCTCGGTGGAACCTGCGTAAACCGGGGGTGTGTGCCGAAGAAAGTCATGTGGTTTGGCGCAAATCTGGCTCATGCCCTGCATCATGCCAAGGATTATGGCTTTGATGTCGATGTTAACGGTTTCAGTTGGGGAAAGCTGGTTGCCAAACGTGACAACATGATTGGCGGTATTACCGACTGGTATCGGGATGATTTTTTGGCTTCTGCCGGAATTGATTTGATCGAAGGCAAGGCGCAACTGGTTGATGCCCATACCCTGGAGGTGGGTGGGGTACGTTATACCGCCAAGCATATCGTGATTTCCACCGGTAGCCGCCCAGTTGTGCCGACGGCTATTCCCGGTGCGGAATATGGCATTTCTTCCGATGGTTTCTTTGCATTGGAAGCGCAGCCGAAAAAGGTGGCGGTGGTTGGTGGTGGTTATATTGCGCTGGAATTGGCAGGTGTATTGAATGCACTGGGTTCAGAAACGCATGTGTTGCATCAGGGCTTTCCGGTGTTGCTGGGTTTCGATGAGCTGATGCAGAAAACCTTGCGGGCGCAAATGGAAACCGACGGTATCCAGTTCAATGATACTGCCAAAATCGCCAGCATTGAGAAGCAAGCCGATGGCAGCTTGACGGTGCAATTTGCGGATGGAAGCCAGCTGACGGGTCTTGACCAATTGCTGTGGGCGATTGGGCGTGTGCCGAATACGGATGGCATCGGTTTGGAAAATGTGGGCATTGTGCCAGCCCCCGGTGGTTTTATCCCGGTTGATGATTATCAGGAAACTGGCGTACCGGGCGTTTATGCCATTGGCGACATTATCAATAAGCGGGGTGTGCAATTGACCCCGGTGGCGATTGCGGCAGGACGGCGTTTGGCAGATCGCCTGTTTGGGGGTATGGCGGGGCGCAAGCTTGATTACAGCCTGATTCCAACAGTGATGTTTACCCATCCTCCTATTGGCACGATTGGTATTTCAGAGGCAGCAGCGCGTGAGCAATATGGCGATGCGGTGAAGGTATATACCACCGAGTTTACGCCGATGTATTACGCTTTCACCAAACATAAGGCTAAAACAGCCATGAAATTGGTGGTGGTCGGTGCAGAGGAAAAGATCGTTGGTTGCCATGTCATTGGCTTGGGTGCAGATGAAATGATGCAAGGTTTTGCCGTGGCGATCCGCATGGGGGCGACCAAGCAAGATTTTGACGATACCATCGCCATCCACCCGGTTAGTGCGGAAGAATTAGTGACGATGAAATAAGCTTTGCTTCTGGCTCAACCTTGTTTGGGGCAGCGGTTAATGCCGGGTTGCATCCGCTGCCAGTTCGCAATCGCACTCAATCCGGTTCCTGCCCTTATGCTTTGCCTGATAGAGCAGTTGGTCAGCTTGGTACAGGAGACTGGTTTCACAACTGTCCTTGCTAGGGTAGACCGTTACCAGACCAATGCTGGTGGTCAGGGTGGGGGCAGTCGGTGCTTGCGGGTTGGGTAGCTGCAAGGCGCGGATGTCTTCCTGTATCGCTGTCAGGGTGGCATACGCATCATTCAAGGCTGTACCGGATAAGATTAAAGAAAACTCCTCTCCTCCGTAACGTGCACACAAGTCACCGGGTCTTTTGGTGTAGCGGCTGAGGATATGGGCTACTTCTATCAGGTAATGGTCGCCTGTTGGGTGTCCAAGGGTGTCGTTGAGGAGTTTGAAGTGGTCAATGTCCATCAAGGCCAGTGACAGCGGCAAATTGAGTCGGGCACAGCGCTGCCATTCCTCGTGCAAAAAGGTGTCGTAATACCGGCGATTGGCAATGCCGGTCAATCCGTCCATTCTGGCAAGGTTCAATACGGCCTCTTCAGCCAGTTTGCGTTCGGTAATATTGTAATGGGAAATAACAAAAAAATTTTCCTTATAAAAATGCAAGGGGACAGTACGCATCATATACCAACGTTTTTCATCGGGGCTGTGGCAGGGATATTCAAAATAAAAAAGGTTTTGCTGGCCTGCAATAACCTTGCGTATGCCCTGTGCCGCTTGCAGGCCGAACTCATCACCAACTCGGGCAGAGGCATCGCACACATCCAAATAATTGAGCTGTGTCCAGTTATTGCCCTGTTGATAGCCATTTTCAACACCAAAATTACCCCAGCTACGGTTGGTCAGTTGGATCGAGCCTGTCTGGTCAATCACCACAACATGCTCTGGCAAGTGGTCAAAAATGGTTTTCATGAAGTCATAGGTTTTTATCATGATCGCATTACTCTTAATTTGTTTTTTTAATGGTCGCCACATGCTTGCCCAGAATGACAAATAATAGTTTAGAAAATAGCATAAGGTAGCCCTGTTCCGGTAGGGTGTGATGCAAATGCTGTTTTTGCCTCTGGCAGCATCGCTGCATGAGCGGCTAGCCTTGGCATGTTATATGCTTCATAGTCTCTTAACCTAGGCAGTGAAAATGAAGTATCCACTTGATGCAAAATCTGGAAAATTTGGCAGGTCAGTTGCAGTTAGTCCTGTATCTTGCGCGGGATCAGGGCATCTATCGTGTAAACCGCGTATCTATCGGCTCCAACCGTTTGCGTTTGGGTTCCCCTTTTTTACAGGGTAAGCCCTTGGAGGTTGCGCCGAAACTGACAGGCATGTTGTTTAGCCTCTGTGGGACAGCACATTCCATCGCGGCACAGCGGGCTTGTGCGCAGGCGGTTGGGCATACCCCTTCGGCGGAGGCTGAAAGCCAGCAGATGTTTCAGGTTTATGCTGAAGCTTTGTTTGAGCATTTATTGCGGTTGGCAAAGGATTGGAGCGTTGCCCTTGCCAACACCTCACCACCGGCTTTCAAGTTACAGGCACTGTTCAAGCTAAAGCGTGAACTGCAACAGGCTACCGATCCTGCATCGACGTTGGCGGGTATCCAGCACTGGTTTACCACCCATTTGTTGGGTTTACCAGCAGAGCGCTGGCTAAATTATTGTGCGCAAGGGGATGCAAATAAACTTTCCGTTTTTGGCATTGTTGGTAACTTGATTGGCGTTTTGCGGATGCAGGGTTGGGAAAGCATCGGTAATGCCCCTTGGCAGGCACTGCCTGATTTGGCTCCTGATTGGTGGGACATGCGCTTGCGGGCGACGGATGCAGAAACCTTCATGGCTTGCCCGGATGTCGATGGGCTGGCCTGTGAAACCTCCAGCCTGAGCCGCCAATGGCATCACCCCGCTTTGGCGTGTTGGCGCGTGCGTTATGGCAGTGGTTTAATGACCCGTCTGCTGGCGCGGGTGCTGGATATGCTGGCCTGTTGGGAGGCATTGAACCGTTGTAGTGAAGGTGCTGCTGGAGATGGCAGTGTGGGTGAGCCTGTTGGCGCAGCGCATGCCTGCGAAGAGGGGGCGGGGGCGATGATCACTTCTGCCGTGGCCTTGCTCCCCACGGCGCGTGGCTTGTTGGTGCACCGTGTCACCCAGCAGGGTGGCTTGATCAATACCTATCAAATGGTTGCCCCCACTGAGTGGAATTTTCATCCACAAGGTTCTTTGTATCATATGCTGCATGGTCTGGTTGGGCGGAATGAGGCCGAACTGCGAGCCAAGACCCAATCCTTGGTGGCAGCACTTGACCCGTGTGTGGCTTATCATTTGGAGATGATCCCTGATGCATGAAATGTCGTTATGTGAGGGTGTGTTGCAGGTGCTGGAAAGCGAAGCCCGACGGCAACAGTTCAGCCGGGTTAAGGTGGTCTGGTTGGAGATTGGCAGTATGGCTGGGGTGGAAGTGGAAGCCATGCGCTTTTGTTTTGACGTAGTGATGCGTCATTCATTGGCAGATGGCGCTAAACTGGAAATTATCCAAGTCCCTGCGGCGGGCTGGTGTTTGGGGTGTGCCCAAACGGTCACAATCAAACAGCGTTATGATGCTTGCCCCCATTGTGGCAGTTATCAGGTGCAAGTCACCAGCGGGGATGAAATGCGCATTAAAGAATTGGAGGTGGAATAATGTGTACAGTATGCGGTTGTGCAGCGGGCGAGTTACGCATCGAGGGGCAAGATAAGGTTTTCAAGCCATTGCTGGAGCCGCTTGCCCATGTCGGCATCCTTGCTGCTGGTCAGCCTGACCATGCCCACACGCATGGACACCACCATCATGGCAGTGACCATAACCACGATCATGATCATGATCATACCCACGGCACACATACCCACGATTACGGTCAAGGTGCAGCCCGAGCCCATGCACCGGGCATGAGCCAAGCCCGCATGGTGCAAATTGAGCAGGACATCCTGGGCAAAAATAACCAGTACGCCACCCACAACCGCCAGTATTTTGCTGAACGTGCCATCCTCGCGTTGAATCTGGTTTCCAGCCCCGGTTCCGGCAAGACAACCCTGCTTACCGAAACCTTGACCCGCTTGCAGGGCAAGTTGCCGCTAGCCGTGATTGAGGGTGATCAGCAGACCAGCCATGATGCTGACCGTATCCGCGCAACCGGCGTGCCTGCCCTGCAAATCAATACCGGCAAAGGTTGCCATCTGGATGCACACATGGTCGGGCATGCGCTGGAGTCGCTGCCTTTGGAAGAGGGTGGAATCCTGTTCATTGAAAATGTGGGTAATTTGGTATGCCCTGCGGCTTTTGATTTGGGGGAGGCGCATAAGGTTGCGATTTTGTCCGTTACCGAGGGCGAGGATAAACCGCTCAAATACCCGGATATGTTCCATGCAGCCGATCTGATGATCCTTAACAAGATTGACTTGCTGCCCTATCTGACGTTTGATGTTGCCCAGTGCGAAGCCTATGCCCGCCGTGTGAACCCGAATATCCAAATCTTGCACCTGTCTGCTACCAGTGGGGAGGGGATGGATGCATGGCTTGCCTGGTTGGGGCAGCAGCGTACTGATGTGATTGGGCGGCACATGCAGCGTTTGCAGGATAAAATGCAAGCCCTGCGCAACAGCTTGTCATTTTCGGTATGAACAGCCATCGCCCCTCCGTTTTATTGCTGGATGATGAGATACGCTCCATTGAAAGCATGGCACGGATACTGAGCGAGGAGTTTGAAGTCCGTACTGCGTCCAGCGCTACCCAGGCTTTTGAGGTATTGAAGGCCGAGCCTGTGCAAATCATTCTGGCCGACCAGCGCATGCCGGAAATGACTGGTGTGGAGTTCCTGACGCTAGTCCGGGCGGCTTACCCGGATATTGTGCGCATGATTATCTCCGGCTATACCGATGCCGAGGACATCATTGCCGGGGTGAATACTGCCGGGATTTACCAGTACATTTCCAAACCGTGGCATCCTGATAACCTGCTGCTGACTGTGCGTAACGCTGCCCGCCTTTATCAATTGCAGCGTGAGAATGAGCTACTGTCACTGGAGCTGAAAATCAGTGGGCAAAGTTTGCAGGAGCACAACCAGCACCAGCGCCGTCGCCTGCAAAGCACTTTCCACCTCGACAATATTATCCGTGCCCCTGACAGCGGTTTGAATACTGCCTTGCAGTTGGTGGAAAAGGTTGCGCCCTATGATGTGTCGGTGCTGATTACGGGTGAATCCGGGACTGGCAAGGAACTGTTTGCCCGTGCCCTGCATTACAATAGTCACCGGGCAGACAAGGCTTTTGTGGTTGAAAACTGCGGGGCATTGCCCGACCCTCTGTTGGAAAGCGAGTTGTTTGGCCATAAGCGCGGGGCTTTTACGGGCGCGATTGCCGATCATCTGGGTTTATTTGAGCAGGCGCATCAGGGAACCATTTTTCTCGATGAAATTGGCGAAACCAGCCCAGCGTTCCAGATCAAGCTATTACGGGTTTTGCAGGATGGGAGTTTCCGCCCGGTGGGTAGCAGCCAGCGCCGTTATGCCAATATACGTGTACTGGCGGCAACCAACCGCAACTTGCAGGAAGAAGTGCGTGCCGGGCGTTTCCGCGAGGATTTGTACTACCGGCTTGCCGGGATGACCATCCAATTGCCACCCTTACGGGAGCGGCGTATGGATATTAGCCCATTGGCACACCACCTCCTGCAACGGGTAAGCCAGCAAATGGGTAAACTGGCACGCGGTTTCAGCCCGGAGGTTTTGCAAGCCTTGCAACGTTATGACTGGCCGGGCAATGTGCGCGAGTTGCATAACGAAGTGCAGCGTATGCTGGTGATGGCGGCGGGGCAGTTGTTGGATGGGGATAGCCTCAGCCCGCACATCCATTTGGCAACACAAGCGTCCGCCCTGTGTGGGGTGGCAAGCTTATCCCGCCCACTGCCCGATACGGATATTTCGGGTACACTCAAGGAGCGGGTCGAAACCCTGGAAATACAGATTGTCCGTGCCGCCATTGCCCGTCATCATGGCAATAAAAGCCGAGCGGCGGATGAGCTGGGTTTATCCCGCGTCGGCTTGAGGAATAAGTTGGAGCGGTATGGTATAGGTGAGTAAGGCGGGTTTTACACCGCATCACTTGGGTTGGTAGTATGCTTGTATTCCACAGCATAGGAGATGCAGCCATGTACACATTATACAAACTCGATTCGGCTGACCTGAATGAGAACTTCCTCGCATCGCTCAAACTTCTCTTTGCAGGCAAAGTGATTGAAATCGCGGTGCGTGAGGTTGAGCCCGTATCGGCACATGAATCCAACAATGTTTGGCAAGCTATCGAGCGTTTTCGTCAGGTGATGAATCCGGCTGATTTTTCTGAGGATGAAGACCTGTTTGCCGATGTGCGTGACCGTGGTGCGGGGCGGGAGGTCGTATTTTGACAGAGCGCTATCTGCTGGATACGAACATCCTGTCAGAACCAACCAAGCTGACACCCAGCCCAACCGTGATGTGGCACTTACAGCGCTATTCCAATCAACTGACAACAGCCAGTGTGGTTTGGCATGAGTTGTTATTTGGTTGCCAACGGTTGCCCATGTCACGCAAACGTACACAACTGGAGCACCATTATCAGGATTTGCTGTTATCTGGTCTGGTTATATTGCCTTATACACAGGCAGCGGCAGAGTGGCATGCATCCGAGCGTATTCGACTAACTCAACTGGGACAAACTCCAGCCTTTGTTGATGGCATGATTGCAGCGACTGCGATTGTCCATGATTTGATTTTGGTGACACGTAATGTGGATGACTTTGTTGGGTTTAAAGACATCCACATTGAAAATTGGTTTGAAACCTAAGCCGATGGTTTGCCATGTTACTGCCTACTGTTGACGATAATCCAAGTATCAACCTCTCCGCCAGCCAAGAGCAGGCCTGGATTGATGTCATCCACAAGATGGATCAGACCTATACCGACCTGTTGCATTATCAGGTGGAGCTGGAAAGCAAGAATGCTGCTTTGGAGGAGGCGCAACAATTCATCACCAGCATTGAGGCGGCAATGACGGATGTGCTGATCGTGTGTGATTTCCAAGGGCGCATCCAGCGGGTCAATGCCGCCTTGGAGCGGATTGTCGGCAAAACGTCAGCGGAGTTGCTGAACGAGCCATTCCAATCCTTGTTTACCCAGGAATGCTTGCCATTGGTGAATAGTTTCCAGCAAAAAATCCGGGCAACCGCGATCCATGATTGTGAAATTACCCTGCGCGGGGTGCTGGAACCTGTGCCGTTGGCAATGAATTGCACCTCCCGCACGGATGCACGCGGGCGGATTGAAGGGATGGTTTTGATTGGTCGACCGGTTGGGGAGTTGCATAAGGCATTTAGTGCATTGCATCAAGCCCATCAGGAGTTACAGCTTGCCCAGCAGCAGTTGGTCAATTCAGAAAAAATGGCAGCCTTGGGGCGTTTGGTGGCGGGTGTTGCCCATGAGCTGAATAATCCAATCAGCTTTGTGTATGCCAATATGCATGCCATGCAGCGCTATGCCAACCGTATCCGTGAGTATTTGGCGGGCATCCACGCCGGGCTTGCACCAGAGCAGGTGCAGGCACAGCGCCAGCAGTTACGCATTGACCACATTCTGCAAGATATGGATTCGCTGGTCAGCGGGACGGTAGAGGGCGCTGAGCGGGTGAGCGAGATTGTGCGTGATTTGCGGCGTTTTTCTTCTGGGCAAACCGACAAGTCGGTTAATTTTGATCTGGTGCATGTGCTGGAGACTTCCGTGCGTTGGGTGGTGAAAGGCAGCCGGATGGAAGTGGATGTGGTTTATGACCTGCCGGATCATGTCTGGCTGGATGGGATTCCGGGGCAAATCCAGCAGGTAATTATCAATCTGGCACAAAATGGTCTGGATGCCATGCGTGGTCAGCCAAAACCGCGCCTGTTTATCCGTGTCACCCAAACGGCTGATGAGGCGGTGTTGGGTATCCGTGATACCGGGGTTGGTATTGCACCGGGAAATCTGGTGCGGGTGTTCGACCCGTTTTTTACAACCAAACCGATTGGGCAGGGTACAGGTCTGGGCTTGTCGATCAGCTACGGTATTGTCGCCGATCATGGTGGGCAACTGCGGGTACGTAACCACCCCGATGGCGGAGCCGAGTTCACCCTGTGTTTGCCGAAGCATCCAGAACTGACGCAGGTGGTACGGCGTACTGACAGGGAACCAACATGAATATACTATGGCTGCAATCAGGTGGCTGCGGCGGTTGTACGATGTCGCTGCTGTGTGCAGAAAATCCCGGTTTGTTGGATACGTTTGCCTATGCTGGGATCGAGCTGCTTTGGCATCCCTCCTTGAGTGAGGCCAGTGGTGCAGCAGTGGTTGATCTGCTGGAGCGGGTGGTGGATGGCACGCAAAGATTGGATGTGTTGTGCGTGGAAGGCTCCATCCTGCGTGGCCCAAAGGGTACAGGGGCATTCCACCGTTTGGCAGGGACGGATACTGCCATGCTGCATTGGGTGCAACGCTTGGCAGGGCAGGCAGAATACACGTTGGCGATTGGTTCTTGTGCGGCATTTGGCGGGATTACGGCGGCTGGTTGTAACCCAACGGATGCGTGTGGCTTGCAATACGATGGGCATTTGCCCGGTGGTGCATTGGGCAAGGATTACCGCGCCCGTTCTGGCTTGCCCGTAATTAATGTTGCCGGATGCCCGACCCACCCCGGTTGGGTTACGGAAACGCTGTTGTTGTTGGCAGCGCAAGGCATACAGGCCACGGATTTGGATAGCGTTGCCCGCCCCCGTTTTTATAGTGACCACTTGGCACATCATGGTTGCTCACGCAATGAGTATTACGAGTACAAGGCGAGTGCAGAAAAGCCCTCTGACCTCGGTTGTATGATGGAGCACCTGGGCTGCCTTGGCACGCAAGCACATGCCGACTGCAACCTGCGTTTGTGGAATGGGCAAGGCTCTTGTACCCGCTCTGGGTATGCCTGTATCAACTGCACTGCCCCCGAGTTTGAAGAACCGGGACATCCTTTCCTGCATACCCCCAATATTGCCGGGATACCGGTTGGCCTGCCGACTGATATGCCGAAAGCATGGTTTGTGGCCTTGGCTTCACTATCAAAAGCCGCCACACCCAAACGGGTGCGGGAAAATTCACAAGCTGACCATATCGTAGTACAGCCGGGGCGGAAGAAATGAGCGGTTGGATGGTGCATGGCGCGGGTTGCGGATATGCGCCATAATCGCGCCATGAGTTGAAGGATTCATGCCACAAGTAAGGAGCAGGTGAGATGAGCGAACACTTTATAAGATACATTGATATAGAAAGCTACAAGTGCTTCCAGAGCTTTTCTGCAAAAGGTTTCAAGCGAGTTAATCTTGTTTCCGGTAAAAATAATATTGGAAAAACAGCACTGATGGAAGCAATTTCTATTAATACGCATAGCAGAAATTTATTTTCGTTGTTAACTGCTTTTTTTCATGTTTATTTCTTTCGTCAGCAGATTGATCATCCTTTTGGAAAACCACTTCCACCAGTTAGAGATATATTGTCTTATTTTATGAAGGATAGCCTGATTACCCTGAAAAGCAATCAATGGACTGTTTCATGTAAAGGACTTGAAGAAAAGCTATCAGGAAAGTATGAAGTTAATTTTGGTGATAAGAATGAAGTTTTTTCTTTGAATGATGTTAATGTGGATTATCGTGATATATTTAGTGCTGAAATTAAGAATGTTGAAATGATTGGTAAGGTTGGATTTTCTCAATCGCAAATAAAAAATGCATTTATTGGTGTTCAACTAAAAGATAGTGAAGATTTTTTTAATAAAATTATTCATGCGTTTGATGATAATATTTTAAGTATAAAAGTTATCGGTGATAAGGTTCAATGTAAAGTATTGCTCCAAGGTGGTGAGTCATACTATCGTGACATTAATGAGTTTGGGGATGGGCTAAGACATTATGTGTCTATAGCAGCAGCCTTGTTTTCATGTGCTGACGGCTATCTATTAATTGATGAAGTAGAAAATGGAGTGCATTATTCTTTATTAGACGATCTATGGAAAACAATACTCACATTGTCTAAAGAGATGAATGTACAGGTTTTTGCTACGACCCATTCGCGTGAGTGTATTGAATCTTATTGCCGTGTGGCAAAGTCACTCAATGAGCAGGATATTAGTTTTACCACCCTAGTAAGGAATAAAGAGAGTCAGATCAAGGCTATCGTGCGTGATTATGAGGTTTTCACTAACAGCATCGACCAAGGTCATGAGGTGCGTGGATGGTAAAGGTTGCAATATTACATGAAGGGCACGCTAAAAAATCTGAAGATAATTGGTTGATCAAAAGTTTAATGTCAGAGCTCGGTTTAAGCGAATATCACTTCCAGTTTTATGGCGTTGGCAGTAAAAGTAATTTTTATAAACCAGAAATGTGGTTTTATGCAGAGTTGCAAAAGTTAGTCAAAGACGGACAAATAAGTAAGCTATTCTTTGTAATAGATGCGGATTATGCTAAAAATGATGAACAGTACGGTGGCTACGATAATACCTTGCAGTCATGGCAACAGCTTACTGCAACATTAGGTTTTGAGCAAATCAGTCGCTTATACATTACCTGTGATCCTCGTACTCGTGATGGCTATCTTGAGTCCTTGCTCTTTTCGACACTGGATGATGAAAAGGTGGCTTGCATCCAGATATTTTTGGATTGTTCTGACTTCAAATCAAAAGAAAACCACAAGGCTATTCTCAATCAAATCTATAGAATTGCTTATCCGAATGCTCCGTTTGATTTAAAGCATCCTTATTTTGATGAATTAAAAACAAAGTTGCGGGAATTGATGATATGACCCGCACCCTCCTCGGCCCTTTCAACCGCGTTGAAGGCGACCTTGAACTCCAGCTTGACCTTGCCCCTGACCATGTACGGGAAGCTTGGGTGCGTGTGCCGATGTACCGTGGTTTCGAGCAAATCCTGCAAGGCAAAGCACCGGATGATGCCTTGGTGATTACCCCACGCATTTGCGGTATTTGTTCGGTAGCCCAGTCGGTGGCGGCAGCTTATGCTTTGGCGGATATGGCGGGTGTTACACCCCCGGCGAATGGTCAGCATTGCCTGAACCTTTTACTGGCCTGTGAGAATTTGGCGGATCACCTGACGCATTTTTATTTGTTTTTCATGTCCGATTTTGCCCGCAGCACTTATGCGGGTGAGCCGTGGTATCAGGCGGGTGCGGAGCGCTTCACCGCCATCAAAGGCAGTGCTACCCGCGAGGTGTTGCCAGCCCGTGCTGCATTTATGCACCTGATGGGCACATTGGGCGGGCATTGGCCGCATACCTTGGGTCTGCAAGTGGGAGGGGTAAGCAAGAGTATTGACCGTAGTGAACAAGTGCGTTTGTTGGTGATGGTGCAGCAGTTCCGGCGTTTTCTGGAAACCGTGCTGTTTGGTGATGGGCTGGAGACAGTTGCTGCCTTGGATTCGGTAGCTGCCTTGGAAAACTGGCGACACCAGGCATCGCCGGTCAGCAGCGATTTCCGGCATTTTTTGCATCTGGCAGCGGCTTTGCAATTGGATAAGCTGGGGCGTGGCACAGACCGCTTGTTGAGTTATGGCGCATACCGGCAGGTGGATGCGGTGGGTTATCAGTTTGCTCAAGGGGTTTGGCATCCGGTCAGTCAGTCTGTGCAGCCTGTCCCGTTTGGGGAAATCCAGGAAGATTTGTACGCCAGTTGGTTTGCGAGTGATGGCGGGGTATTCCACCCCCGGGAAGGTATGACCTTGCCCGATTACGGCAAGGCAGGGGCGTATAGTTGGAACAAAGCACCGCGTTTGGCGGGTGAGGTGGTCGAAACTGGTGCATTGGCACGGCAGATGGTGGCTGGGCATCCTCTGATCCGGGCGTTGTTTGCCCAATCAGGCGGCAATGTGCAAAACCGCATGATTGCCCGTTTGTTGGAGTTGGCCTTGCTGGTTCCACAGATGGAGCAGTGGGTTAAGTCCATCCAGCCGGGTGCAGCCTTTTATCAAACCGCACCGTTGCCTGCTGAGGCGCAAGGTGTTGGCCTTGTGGAGGCAGCACGGGGGAGCCTTGGGCATTGGGTGACGGTACGTAAGCAGCATATCCTTAATTACCAGATCATTGCCCCGACCAGTTGGAATTTTTCCCCACGTGACCAGCATGGCACGCCAGGTGCTTTGGAACAGGCTTTGGTGAATGCACCGATCCGCCCCGGTGAAACCGAGCCGGTGAGTGTGCAACATATTGTGCGCTCGTTTGATCCCTGTATGGTGTGTACAGCACATTGACCCCTCTGTGCCCTCTGTATGCAGTCAGCACTGGAAGTGCAAACACGCTGACCACTCTCCTGTAAATTCACTTACCATCCAGTTAAACATCATTTAAAAAATTGTTTTAAATCAGTTAATTGAATATTGGCATGCTTTTTGCTGAATACTCCCATCCGTATGCACTGATGCAGGTAGGAGGAGAGTAATGCCTGAACTAGAAACCTTTTACGATGTGATGCGCCGTCAGGGCATTACCCGTCGTAGCTTCCTGAAATTCTGTAGCCTGACCGCCGCTGCTTTGGGGTTGGGGCCAGCCTTCGCACCGAAAATTGCTGAAGCCATGGAAACCAAGCCGCGTACCCCGGTATTGTGGTTGCATGGACTGGAATGCACCTGCTGTTCCGAATCCTTTATCCGCTCCGCGCACCCATTGGCAAAAGATGTGGTGTTGTCGATGATTTCCCTCGATTATGATGACACCTTGATGGCTTCTGCTGGGCATCAGGCTGAGGCGATCCTGGATGAGATCATTGAAAAGTACAAAGGCAATTATATTCTGGCGGTGGAGGGCAATCCGCCACTGAATCAGGATGGCATGTCCTGCATCATTGGTGGCAAGCCGTTTGTTGAGCAGTTGAAGCGGGCTGCCAAGGATTGCAAAGCGATTATTTCCTGGGGTTCTTGTGCTTCTTGGGGCTGTGTGCAGGCGGCTGCACCGAACCCTACCCGTGCCACACCGGTGCATAAGGTCATTACCGATAAACCCATTATTAAAGTTCCCGGTTGCCCGCCGATTGCCGAAGTCATGACCGGCGTGATTGCCTACATGCTGACCTTTGACCGTATCCCGGAGCTGGATCGTCAAGGCCGCCCAAAGATGTTTTATGGGCAGCGTATCCATGACAAATGCTACCGCCGCCCCCATTTCGATGCAGGCCAATTTGTTGAGCAATGGGATGATGAAGGCGCACGCAAGGGCTATTGCCTCTACAAAGTCGGTTGCAAAGGCCCCACCACCTACAATGCCTGCTCTACCGTGCGGTGGAATGGCGGGGTTTCATTCCCGATCCAGTCAGGGCATGGCTGTATTGGTTGCTCGGAGGATGGTTTCTGGGATAAGGGCGGCTTCTATAACCGCTTGACGGATATTCATCAGTTCGGGATTGAGGCCAATGCCGACCAGATTGGGATGGGGGTTGCCGGGGTGGTCGGGGCTGCTGTTGCTGCACATGCTGCGGTCAGTGCCGTCAAACATGCCAAACGCAATCAGGATGCCGCCAAGCAAGAAACGGGAGGAGCAGAGTAATGGGCGCAATCAATACCCCGAACGGTTTTAATCTGGACAATAGTGGGCGGCGGGTGGTCGTTGACCCGGTAACACGTATCGAAGGCCATATGCGCTGTGAGGTTAACCTCGACGAAAATAATATGATCCGCAATGCCGTCTCAACGGGCACAATGTGGCGTGGGTTGGAGGTTATCCTGCGTGGGCGTGACCCGCGTGATGCATGGGCATTCACTGAGCGGATTTGTGGGGTGTGTACCGGCACGCATGCGCTGACTTCCTGTCGGGCGGTGGAGGATGCCTTGGGTATCCAAATCCCGGAAAATGCCAACTCCATCCGCAATATCATGCAATTATGTTTGCAGGTACACGACCATCTGGTGCATTTCTACCATTTGCACGCCTTGGATTGGGTCGATGTGGTTTCTGCCCTGCAAGCTGACCCGAAAGCCACTTCCGCACTGGCACAAAGCATCTCCAGTTGGCCGCGTTCGTCGCCGGGCTATTTCCGTGACATCCAGAACCGGATTAAAAAATTCGTCGAGTCCGGGCAGTTGGGGCCATTCATGAATGGCTATTGGGGTAATCCAGCCTACAAGTTGCCACCGGAAGCCAATCTGATGGCAGTGACCCATTATTTGGAAGCACTCGATTTCCAAAAGGAAATTGTCAAAATCCACACCATTTACGGCGGCAAGAATCCGCATCCTAACTGGCTGGTGGGCGGTATGCCCTGTGCGATCAATGTGCATGATACGGGCGCGGTCGGGGCGATCAATATCGAGCGCCTCAACCTGATTTCCAGCATCATCGACCAGACCATTGAGTTTGTGGATCAGGTCTACATCCCCGATGTGGTGGCGATTGGTTCGTTCTATAAGGACTGGTTATATGGGGGTGGCCTCTCCTCCCAATCGGTCATGTCGTATGGTGACATCCCCGACAAGGCCAATGATTATACGGCTCCCAACCTGCTGATGCCGCGTGGTGCGATTATCAATGGCAACCTGAATGAAGTGCATGAAATTGATTTGCGTAACCCGGATGAGATTCAGGAGTTCGTGACACACTCCTGGTACAAGTATGCGGATGAAAGCAAAGGGCTGCACCCTTGGGATGGTGTGACGGAACCCAATTATGAGCTGGGGGCGAATACCAAAGGTACACGCACTGCCATTGAGTCACTGGATGAGGCTGCCAAGTACTCATGGATCAAGGCTCCACGCTGGAAAGGCCATGCAATGGAAGTCGGCCCCTTATCCCGTTACATCGTCGGTTATGCGCAGAATAAACCGGAATTTAAGGAGCCGGTCGACAAGCTGCTCTCAAGCCTTGGTTTGCCACTGACGGCATTGTTCTCGACCTTGGGGCGCACAGCAGCGCGTGCCTTGGAAGCCTCATGGGCGGCGGACAAGATGCGTTACTTCCAGAACAAGCTCATTGCCAATATCAAGGCAGGGGATAGTGCGACAGCCAATATAGACAAGTGGGAGCCAAGCTCATGGCCTAAATCTGCCAAAGGGGTGGGTTTTACAGAAGCACCGCGTGGGGCGTTGGGGCATTGGATTGTGATTGAGGATACCAAGATCAAGAATTATCAGTGCGTAGTCCCCACCACCTGGAATGGCTCGCCGCGTGACCCGGCAGGCAATATCGGTGCATTCGAGGCTTCCTTGATGAATACCAAGGTGGAGGTGGCTGACCAGCCGTTGGAAATCCTGCGCACCTTGCACAGCTTTGACCCCTGCTTGGCGTGTTCAACCCACGTCATGAGCCCGGATGGGCAAGAAATGGCAACCGTGAAAGTGCGCTAAGGAGGAAATGATTATGTGGAAATCAGTAGCAAAATATTCGGTAGCACTACCCGTCGTGCTGGTGTCGACCCCGGTGATGGCTCATGTGGGGGAGCACGGTGGTATGCAGGGCTGGGAAGGTGTTATGCATTTCATGACCCAGCCTAACCATCTTGGCATTCTGTTAGGTGCGGCATTGGCAGTGGCGGCGGCTGTTATCTGGGGCGCTTTGCGCAGGAGGTAATCATGGCAACGCAACAGGCGGTTTATGTCTACGAAGCACCCGTGCGTTTGTGGCATTGGGTCAATGCGCTGTCGATCATGGTGTTGGCAGTGACGGGCTACTTCATCGGTAGCCCCTTGCCGACGATGCCAGGGGAGGCCAGTGCCAACTACCTGATGGGGTATATCCGTTTTGCCCATTTTGCGGCGGCCTTTGTGTTTGCCATTGGTTTTGTCGGGCGCTTTTACTGGTCGTTTGTTGGCAACCACCATGCCCGGCAGCTATTCCGTTTGCCCTTGTTCAATGCCGAATTCTGGAAAGATGCCTTGTTTGAGCTGCGCTGGTATCTGTTTCTGGAAAAGGAGCCACACAAGTACGTCGGGCACAACCCCTTGGCACAGATTTTCATGTTCCTGATGCTAATGTTGGGCAGCCTGTTCATGATCATGACAGGGTTTGCCCTATACAGCGAAGGTCAAGGCCAAGGTGGTTGGATGGATACCCTGTTTGGTTGGGTCATCCCGCTGTTTGGGCAAAGCCAGGATGTGCATACCTGGCATCACCTGGGTATGTGGTACATCCTGACCTTCGTCATGATCCACATCTATGTGGCAATCCGGGAGGACATCATGTCCCGGCAAAGCCTGATCAGTACCATGGTCAGTGGCTGGCGGATGTTCAAGGATGAGCGCCCATGAGTGCAAGGGAGGATACACTGGATACGCTGGATGCTCAGGCAAATCCGGCGGTATTGATCCTTGGCATTGGCAATTTGCTTTGGGCGGATGAAGGTTTTGGGGTGCGGGCGCTGGAGCACCTGCATGCCCATTATGCTTTTCCGCCGAATGTGCAATTGCTGGATGGCGGGACACAGGGCATTTATCTGGTGCAGCATGTTGAGGCTGCGGATATTCTGGTGGTGTTTGATGCGGTTGATTATGGCTTGCCGCCCGGAACACTCAAGGAGGTGCGTGATGAGGAAGTCCCGCACTTCATGGGTGTGAAGAAAATGAGCCTGCACCAGACGGGCTTTCAGGAAGTGCTGGCGATGGCACAACTGTTGGGGCGCTATCCTGAACATTTGTTGCTGGTTGGGGTGCAGCCAGTCGAGCTGGATGATTTTGGCGGGAGTTTGCGCCCTGAGGTCAAAGCCCAGATTGAACCGGCGATTGCGATTGTGCTGACTTATTTGGCGAAATTCGGCGTTTATCCTAGCCCACGAGTGACACCGGTCAAGGATGCCCTGCTTGGGCCTGCCGCCTTGCATCTCCACGGCTATGAGGCGCAGCGCCCCAGTGCTGATGAAGCCTGTCGGGTTGGGGATGAGCGCTTTTTGGCAAGGTGGGTGGTCTGATTATGTGTATTGGTATCCCGATGCAAGTCACGGCAACTTACGGTTATACCGCAACCTGCGGGCAGGCAGGCTGTCCCCCGGAGTCAGTTGATACCTCCTTGGTGGGGAGGGTAGCGGTCGGGGATTGGCTCTTGGTACATCTGGGTACGGCACGGGAAGTCTTGTCGGCAGAGCGTGCCATCGTGATCACCCAGGCAGTGCAGGCATTGGCTGCGGTACAGCGTGGGGATGATTTTGAACACCTTTTTGCTGACCTGATTAACCGCCCCCCGGAACTGCCCGCCCATCTACGGAGTAAGCATTATGCACCTGATTAACCGCTTGACGACCGAGTTGGGCTATCCCCTGTTGGTGGATAAGGCCAGTCTGGAAGCATTCGCCAAGCCGCAGCTACACACCGTCATTTTTTTGCCTGCCAACCCCCAGCATTACCCGGAAACACTCGATGTGGCGGTGGTATTGCCAGAGCTCATGAAGGTTTTCAAGGGCAGGCTGCATGCGGGGGTGGCTGAGCCTGATTTTGCCCGCGAGCTGGCGGCACAGTATGTCATTACCGAATGGCCTGCCCTGCTGTTCTTGCGCCACGGTGCGCATGTGGGCAGCATTGCCCGGATGCGGGATTGGGATGTGTATTTGCACAAAATCAATGCCTTGTTAATGGCTCAACCCAGTGGGATGCGTGGTATCGGCATTCCGGTGGTGAGTGCTTGAACCCCAGTCTTCCAGAGCAGGAGAGTACATAAATGAACATGATGAATATGCACTTGCGGGGAATTCCGGTCGTTGGTATTGGGGCAGGCTCGCAGCCTGAAGAAGAGGATACCCTCAACTACCTGCCGATGCCGAAAGACATGGCAACTTACCGTCCTGCGGTGTTGCCCGAGCAGGATGACTTGGCAGATTATCCGCAGGTTCTGACGTATTTGCAGCAATTACAAATCCTGCTGGAGCGTGGTGCGGGGGTGTTTGATCTGTCCGGGGCGCAGGTGGCAGAAAAGCGCCTGCTCAGTCAGATACTGGCTGAAGGTGAGGTCAGTATCCTGTTCGATACCGGCAACGGTGGGCATATTGAAATACAGGAAACCAGTTTGCCCGGTTTATGGTGGCAGCGCACCCTGGATGCTGCCGGGCAGTGTTGCGATGAGCAGCTTGAGGCCGGTTTGATTCCAGTGCTGGTGCTGGAGCAGACTTTTAGCGGGGCGAACCGGTCGGTATGTGTGCCGGATAACAACACATTACCTGCCGGGGTCGTGAATGCACCGTGGTTGCTGGCTGAGTTGCAGGAGCAGCTTCAGCAAGGGGCACAAGGGCATGTGAGCAATTTGACCCTGTTGCCCTTGTCGGAAGAGGATTTGCAGTTTATCAACCAGCAACTGGGTGTGGGTAAAACGGCTATCCTGTCACGTGGGTATGGCAATTGCCGCATTACTGCTACCGCCGTTGATGGGGTGTGGTGGGTGCAGTATTACAACTCCACAGACACGCTGATCCTGAATACCTTGGAAGTGGTGGATGTCCCTTTGGTGGCATCGGCCTCTATCGAAGATCTGGAAGACAGTGCTGTGCGCCTCGCGGAAATTCAGGAGGCTTTGCAATGAGCCTGTTGCAGACATTTGAAGGCTCCTATCTGGGGCATGCCAACCGCATTCCAGCGGATGCCCGGTTAGAGTGTAAAATCTGCTGGCATGTCTATGACCCGGCAGAAGGCGATGATTATTGGCAAATCCCGGCGGGTACACCGTTCAATGCCTTGCCGGAGCATTGGCGTTGCCCGGAGTGTGATGGCGACAAGAACCAGTTCATGTTGCTGTCATGACTGACCCGCGCATTGCCCAGTTGGTCGCGCATTTTCAGGAAGTCGAACGCACCAGTATGCGTGATGTGCCGATATTGAATCCGCGCTTACAAGTGGCTGCCATTGGCTTCCGGGCATGGCAGCAGGGGAGTTTGGGGGTCTTGTTGACCCCGTGGTTCATGAACCTGGTCTGGCTGCCGGATGTGGAAGCGGCCTTTACGCCTGCATCTAATTCTCTTGTATTGCAATTGCCCGCAGGCGATTATGAGTGCCATGCGAACCAGGCAGCTATATTGGGGTATTTTTATTCCTGTTCGCTGTTTTCGCCGGTACTGGAGTTTGCAGACCAAGCTAGCGCTGTTTTAACTGCGCAGCATGTAATGCAGGCTATACTGGAGTCACCCGCAGCGCCTGTCATGTCCCGGCGGGATTTTCTGCGTGGCAAACGCGCATCCCGATAAACCCAGCCCAACCCAGCAACCCGGAGGGAACCTATGTGCCTTGGCATTCCTGGTCAAATCACCGCCATTACTGATGCCGACAACTTGATTGCCAAGGTGGATGTCGGGGGGGTAAAGCGAGAAGTCAATATTGCCTGCATTGTCGATGATGAGCATCCCGTCGCCAGTTGCGTGGGCGATTGGGTGTTGGTGCATGTTGGCTTTGCCATGAGCCGTTTGGATGAGGCAGAGGCCGCCCGTACACTCGCTTTGTTGGCAGAGTTGGGTGATATGCAGGCTGAACTGGATCTGATGCGGCAGATGGATCAGGCCGGGGAGGGGAGGCTATGAAATACGTTGATGAATTCCGCGATCCCGTCAAAGCCAAAAAGCTCGTCGATGAAATTAACCGCTTAGCCCCTATTGCCCGTCAGCAGCGGGCCATGCCCTTGCAAATCATGGAGTTCTGCGGGGGGCATACCCATACCCTGTTTAAGTATGGCATTGAGGCGATGTTGCCCCCGGATATTGAAATGGTGCATGGCCCCGGTTGCCCGGTCTGTGTGTTGCCGATGGCGCGGGTTGATGATTGTGTGGCGATTGCTGAACAAGCAGGGGTGATTTTCACCACCTTTGGCGATGCCATGCGGGTTCCCGGTACGCGCAAGAGCTTATTGCAGGCCAAGGCCGATGGCTGCGATGTGCGTATGGTGTATTCACCCCTGGATGCCCTGAATCTTGCCCGCCAGAACCCCCAGCGTGAAGTGGTGTTTTTTGCGCTGGGCTTTGAGACGACCATGCCCAGTACGGCGTTGACGGTGTTGCAAGCCGCCCGTGAAGGGGTGAAAAATTTTTCTGTGTTTTGCAATCACATCACCACCCCGGCGACCCTGCGTGCCATCCTCACTGACCCGGACTTGCAACTGGATGGTTTCCTTGCGCCCGGTCATGTCAGCATGGTGATTGGCGCACAGCCTTATGCCTTTGTTACCCGTGATTACCATAAGCCACTGGTGATTACCGGCTTTGAGCCGCTCGACATCTTGCAGGCGCTCTGGATGTTGGTTAAGCAATTGGCAGAAGGCCGCTGTGAGGTGGAAAACCAGTATGCCCGCATTGTGCCCGCCGCAGGCAATCCAGCCGGGTTACAGGCCATGCAGACCGTGTACATGACCCGTAGCCATAGCGAATTCCGGGGTTTGGGGACGATTGGTGATGCCGGGGTACAAATCTGTGAATCCTATGCAGCTTATGATGCCGAGAAAAAATTTCAGTTTCAGCCTGCCCCTAGCCAGCATGACCCAGCACACTTGAAATGTGCAGCGGTGTTGCGGGGTGTCCTGAAGCCTTCCGAATGCCCGGCCTTCGGCACAAGCTGTAATCCGCAGACCCCGTTGGGGGCGCTGATGGTTTCACCGGAAGGCTCCTGTGCGGCGTATTATGCTTATGGGAAACTGGATAAACGCAGGAAGGACGCTGTATGAACCTGACTGGCTCCATTACCTTGGCTCATGGCAGTGGCGGGCGTGCCATGCATCAGTTGGTCGACGGATTGATCCGCCAGACTTTCCACAATCCGCTGCTGGATGAGGGGGAAGACCAAGCCCGTATCCCGTTGGCACACCTCAGCCAACAAGGGGATCGGCTGGCATTTACCACTGATTCGTATGTGGTGACTCCGTTGGAGTTCCCCGGTGGTAACATTGGCACATTGGCGATCAATGGCACGGTGAACGATTTGGCAGTGGGTGGGGCAATCCCGCTATACCTGAGCTGTGGCTTCATCATTGAAGAAGGTTTGCCCTTGGCAATGTTTGCCCGCATTTTGCAATCCATGCGGGTGGCGGCGGATGCGGCGGGGGTGTGTATTGTCACGGGTGATACCAAGGTCGTGCAGCGCGGCGGGGCAGATAAATTGTTTATCAATACCTCCGGGGTCGGGGTGATTCCAGCAGCCTATCAGCCTGCGGCTGGGCGGGCGCAAGCGGGGGATGTGGTGATTGTTAACGGCTGGCTGGGTGATCACGGCGCAGCGATTTTGAATGCGCGGGGTGATTTGGCCTTGGATGCTGATATTGCCAGTGACTGTGCGCCTTTGAATGCACTGGTCGCGGCGATGTTTGCCGCATGCCCGGATATTCACTGCCTGCGCGATGCGACCCGTGGTGGGCTGGCAACCGTGTTGAATGAGTTTGCCGAGCGTTCCGGGGTGGATATTGTCCTGCATGAAGTGGCGTTACCGATCCGTACCCCAGTACGTGGCCTGTGTGAAATCCTGGGGCTTGATCCTTTATACCTCGCCAATGAGGGCAAGCTGGTTGCCGTGGTTCCCGCTGCACAGGCAGACGCAGTGCTAGCCGCGATGCGCAGCGTACCGACAGGTTACGATGCGTGCAAGGTCGGCAAGGTGAGTGCCGGGGATGGGCATGTGATCCTGCAAACTGCCTTCGGTGGTGAGCGCATTGTCGATATGTTGCCAGGGGAGCAGTTGCCGAGGATTTGTTGATTGAACGATAATCGTGTTAAAGCAAGCAGAAATGATTGCCAATGAGTTGACTGGTTATGGCCTTACGTTTGCGGGTTAGCGGTCTTGTACAAGGTGTGGGGTTCCGCCCTTATATCTGGCGTTTGGCGCAGGCTGCCCAGCTTACCGGGACGGTGCGCAATGATGGGCAGGGGGTGCTGGTCGAGGTGTGGGGAGGTGCTGCGGCCTTGCAGCAGTTCCAACAGCAACTGCTTGCCGACCTGCCTCCCTTGGCGCGTATTGATAGTGTGCAGGTTTCAGTCTTGGACTTGCCTTGTCCATCGGCTGATTTCCGCATTCTTGCCAGTGAGTCCGGGCTTATCCAGACGGGGGTTGTGCCGGATGCGGCGCTTTGTGCAGCCTGTCGGGATGATATGTTTGACCCGACTAACCGCCGTTACCGT
Source organism: uncultured Thiothrix sp. (assembly GCA_964293005.1). Taxonomy (GTDB): domain Bacteria; phylum Pseudomonadota; class Gammaproteobacteria; order Thiotrichales; family Thiotrichaceae; genus Thiolinea. The sequence continues at coordinate 29,254 of CAXYXW010000003.1, read as the reverse complement.
TACCCCTTCACCAACTGTACCCACTGCGGCCCCCGCCTGAGTATTGTGCAGCGTATCCCCTATGACCGCGCCAATACCAGCATGCACGCTTTCCCGCAGTGCCCTGCTTGCCTGCAAGAATACGGCAACCCCGCTGACCGGCGTTTTCATGCCCAGCCGAATGCTTGCCCGGCCTGTGGCCCGCAGGTCTGGCTGGAGGATGCACAGGGGCAGGCTGTGTTGCCGTCGGTTGGGGAGCAGGATTGTGTGGATACCGCTAGCCGTTTATTACGCGATGGGGCAATTCTGGCTTTGATGGGTTTGGGTGGGGTGCATCTGGTGTGTGATGCCAGTAACCCGGCAGTGGTTGCCAGGTTGCGCCAGCGTAAACGCCGTTACCAGAAGCCTTTGGCGTTGATGGCGCGGGATCTGGAGGTGGTGCGGCAGTATGCTCAGATCAGCAAGCAGGAGGCTGGTTTATTGCAGGCGAAAGAAGCCGGGATTGTGTTGCTGCCCAGAATACAGGGCGCAACAGAGGTGCTGGTGGGGGTGTCTGCCCAGCCTGCGCTTGGTTTCATGTTGCCTTATACGCCTTTGCATGCCTTGCTGTTGTCAGGCTGGGATACGCCTTTGGTGATGACCAGCGCCAACCTGAGCGAAGAGCCGCAATGTATCAGTGTGGAGGAAACCCGCCTGCGCATGCAGGGGATGGCTGACTATCTGTTGCTGCATGACCGCCCGATCCTGAACCGGGTGGATGATTCGGTGTTGCGGGTGGTGGCGGGCAAACCGCGCCTGTTGCGCCGCGCCCGTGGCTATGCCCCTGCACCCTTATTATTGCCAGAAGGGTTTGCAGCGGCAGCCCCGGTATTGGCCTTGGGTGGGGAGCTGAAGAGTACCATTGCCCTGTTGCGGGACGGGCAAGCCATTTTGTCCCAGCATTTGGGGGATTTGGAGGATGCCCGTACATGGCGCGAATACCTGCACACTGTGCAGCTTTACCAGCAGTTGTTTGCCCATCAACCGCAAGCGGTGGTGGTTGACCTGCATCCTGGCTACCGCTCCAGCCAATGGGGGCAACAATGGGCGCAAGTGCAGGGTTTGGCGCTGATTGAAGTGCAGCATCATCATGCCCATATAGCGGCGTGCTTGGCAGAAAATGGGTGGCCTCTGCACGGGGGTAAGGTGTTGGGTATTGTGCTGGATGGCTTGGGTTATGGCGATGATGGCACGATCTGGGGTGGGGAGTTTTTGCTGGCAGATTATGCCGCTTACACGCGGGTCGGGCATTTCAAGCAGGTTCCGCTACCGGGGGGCACGCAAGCGATTTTGCAACCGTGGCGCAATACGTGGGCACAATTGCAGGCATTGGGCTGGGCGGATGTTGCAACACAATTCGCCGGTTTGGAGCTGATCCAATACCTGCAAGCCCAGCCATTGGCAACGCTTGAAACCATGTTGGCACGCCAACTGAATTCCCCCCTGACCAGCTCTTGCGGACGCTTGTTTGATGCAGTTGCCGCCGCACTTGGCTGTTGTCGGGAAGGCATCAGTTACGAGGGGCAAGCGGCGATTGAGCTGGAAGCCTTATTGCCCGACGATGTGCCAGACAATAGGGCAGGCTACCCATTCGCCGTACAACGCAAGCAGGGCGGGTGCGTGGAAATTGATCCTGCCCCGATGTGGTTTGTCTTGTTACAGGATTTGCAGGACGGTACTGGGCGCGGCAGGGTCGCAGCACGTTTCCATCATGGTTTGCTGGATGCACTGGTAACGGCAGTGTCGGCAGTGTGTGCCGAACACCCTGGCATTCAGGCCATTGCCTTGTCGGGTGGCGTTTTCCAGAATGTCTGGTTATATAGCGAACTGCTTGCCCGTCTGGAGCAGGTGGGCAAACCAGTGCTTAGTCATTCACGCGTCCCAACCAACGACGGTGGGTTGTCCTTGGGGCAGGGGGTGATTGGGCAAGCCCGATTGTTACAGGTTCACCCAGCCTGCATTTGCCCGTGAAGACCGGACACAGGCATCAATAAAGCGCATGCCCAACAGCCCATCCTGTACTGTTGGGAAGCTGACCTCCACCGGAATGGGCTGACCGTTGCGCAGTGCCTTGATTGCCAAGGCTGCTTCGGTGTAAAGGGTGGCAAAGCCTTCCAGGTAGCCTTCAGGATGCCCACCGGGTATGCGTGTTACCCGTGCCGCTGCTGCATTCGCCGCGACCCCGCCACGGGTAATCAAACGGCGTGCATCACCCAAGGGGGCGTGCCAGAGGTAGTTCGGGTCAGCCTGTACCCATTCGATGCTACCTTTTGTGCCGTATACGCGCAGTTTCAAGCCATTTTCATGCCCAGCCGCGACTTGGCTTGCCCACAGCAAACCCTTGGCGGGATGCTCGCCATTGACCGCCTTGAAGCGCAGCAGCACATGCACATTGTCATCCACACGCCGCCCCTCGACGAAGGTATCCAAATCGGCTGCCAGGCTTGCGGTTTCCAGGCCACTGACAAAACTTGCCAGATGCCAAGCGTGCGTCCCAATATCCCCGACACAACCACCGACCCCGGTGCGTGCGGGGTCAGTGCGCCATTCTGCTTGTTTTTGTCCTTCCTGCTCAATCGGTTTGGCGAGCCAGTCTTGTGGATACTCGACTTGCACCAACTGGATGGCTCCCAGTTCGCCATTGGCAACCATGCTTTGCGCGTGGCGGATCATCGGATAGCCGCTGTAGTTATGGGTCAGCACAAACAGCTTGCCGCTCTGTGCCACTAACTCCACCAAGGCTTCGGCATCCGCAAGCGTTGAAGTCAGTGGCTTATCACAAATCACATGAATACCTGCCTCCAGAAAGGCTTTTGCAGCAGGGTAATGCAGGTGGTTGGGCGTGACGATCGCCACCGCTTCAATCCCGTCCGGGCGTGCCGCCTCCTGCTCTGCCATCGCTTGATAGGAGGTATAGGAACGCGCAGGGTCAAGGCCGATTTCCATCGCGGAGGCATGGGCGCGGGTCGGGTCGGAGGATAATGCACCCGCCACCAGTTGATAATGCCCATCCAAACGCGCTGCCATGCGGTGCACTGCACCAATGAATGCACCTTGCCCGCCACCGACCATGCCGAGACGAATAGGGGTTGTGTTATGGCTCATGTTTTCAAGTCCTTCTGGTGGTGTGGTGGGTGGTTTTACTGCGGCTTAGGGTACGTGGATCACACCAAAATCACCACCAGTTCCTTTGGCCCATGCACACCATAGGCCAGCACTTGTGCGATGTCTGCTGATTTCGAGGGGCCGGAGATCAGCAGGGCGTTGGTCGGCATGCCTTGGCCTGCCCAGTCTTGGGCTTGCACGGCTTCGGCAAAGGTGGTGTAGAGTTTGTCCCGCTCCAGAATGGCAAAATGCACCGGCGGAACCAGTGACATCTGGCGTGGTTCATGGTTATCAGGCCACAAGATCAAGGAGCCGGTTTCAGCAATACCGCCCAAGGTGCTGGTCAAGCTGGCATCAATGCCGTAGAACATTTCCTGTTTCCACGCCTCAATCGGTTGCTCATAAGCCCGCAGGGTGGGGAAGCGTGCTGCCTGGGCATGGATGGCTTGCCCCCACTGTGTCTGTGGGGAGAGCAGCAGGTTATTCAGGCCTTTGTCTGCACAGAGTTGGCTCAGTACATCCAGCCAGGTTTCTGGGGTTGCGGCATGTACTTCTGCCCGTACCGCGTTCATGCGTTCGGTAAAGCGCCGCACCCGCTCGTCCCTGTCCCAGGCATGTGCCAAAACAGTCGGTGTTGCCGTGGAAGGGGCTGTGTGCTCCAAGCCTGCCAAATGGGTGTTCCGGCCTGCCCGCAAGCGTTGCAAAATGGTGGTGCGGGTTGCATTACTCATGATCGACCCCCAAGGTTTTCAGTTGTTCGTGCAGGGTTTTTTCTGCCAGCGCAGGGGCAGTACGCACGCTCGTCCATGCGCCTGCCTTGGCGGGAACCAAGCCGCGTAAGCGTGTTGCCACGGTGCTGCCGGTGTTGTAAATCAGCGGGTGCGAGGCTGCCCACGCCCAGCCTTTCCAGGTGGCGGCTTCGAGCGGTTTGCGCAGTGTCCCGGCATCGGTTGTGTTGCTGGCATGGTCTTGGCGCACACCCTCATGGCGCAAACGGTTGATCAGGCTGGGGATGGGGATGCGTACCGGGCAGACCTCACCACACGCCCCACACAGGCTGGAGGCTTGCACCAGTTCACCGTGTACGCTCAAGCCTTCCTTTTGTGGCTCCAGAATTGTCCCAATCGGGCCGGGGTAAACCGTGCCATAGCTATGCCCACCGATGCGCACATACACGGGGCAATGGTTGATGCATGCCCCGCAACGGATACAACGCAGGGTTGCCAACAGTTCCGGGTCACTGTAGATATTCGAGCGCCCATTATCCAACAGTACCAAATGCACCTCTTGGGGGCCGTCTTTTTCCCCCGGTTTGCGTGGCGAACTGATCATATTGAAATAGGTGGTGATTGCCTGCCCGGTTGCAGAGCGCGGCAGGATGCTCAATAGCGGCGGGATGTCACTGAGCTTTTCCACCACCTTTTCAATGCCGGTCACGGCAATATGCACGGGCGGAACCGTGGTGGACATGCGCCCATTGCCTTCATTTTCCACCAGGCACAGTGTGCCGGTTTCTGCCACCGCAAAATTCACCCCGGATAAGCCGACGGGCGCATTATAAAATTTATCACGCAGGATTTTGCGGGCGGTACGGGTCAATTCATCCACGTCGTCGGTATAGGGGATGTCCGGGAATTTGCTATTGAACAACTTGGAAATCTGTTCTTTGCTCTTATGGATGGCGGGCATAATGATATGGGAGGGCGTTTCCCCATCGAGTTGGATAATAAACTCACCCAAATCGGATTCCAGTGCCTCAATCCCTTGTGCTTCCAGAAAATGGTTCAATCCCATTTCCTCTGACACCATCGACTTACCCTTGATGATGGAAGTGGCATTATGTTTTTGCATAATGCTGAGCACAATCTGGTTGGCCTGATCGGTCGTTTCTGCCCAATGCACCTGGATGCCATTACGGGTCAGGTTGGTTTCCAGTTGCTCCAGCAATTCGGGCAGCTTGCTCAGGGCATTGGCGCGGATGGCTTGCGCTTGTGTGCGCAGGCTTTGCAATTCAGCCTCATCCGGGAACTGGTTGCGGCGGTTGGTCATCAGGGTATCCATCGCCTTGCGGAAGTGGGCGCGGACATCGTGTTTGCCAAGGGCAGTTGCCACGTTGATACGGAATTCGCTGGTCATGCGCTTGCTCCTGTCCTTGCCCACAAAAACTCTGCAATATGTTGGGCTTTGGGTGCGCTTTTGCCCTCATGTTGGGCTTGGTAGGCAAATGCCCCACTGATGTTCATCAGGCAGCCGCAATCCTGGCTAAGCAGTTGCGTGGCTCCAGTGGCACGGATATGCTGGGTTTTATCTGCCACCATCGCGGCTGAGATTTCGGGTTGCTTGATGGCAAATGTGCCGCCAAAACCGCAGCATTCGGTTTTGTACGCCTGTTCACGTACCGTAACGTGTTGTAATTGCCCCAGCAGGCTTTCAATTTTTTCAGCCACACCCATTTCACGGCGGGCAGAGCAGGAGGTATGTACCGCAACTTCAACCGGTTCCCCCAAATCCGCCAGTTTTATTGCCAGCACATCAACCAGAAACTCAGTCAGCTCAAACACGCGCCCGGCAACCTTCAAGGCTTCTGCCTCATCGGGTTGTCCGGCAAATAACTCTGGGTAATGGGTTTTCATCATGCCTGCACAGGAGCCGGACGGGATGACAATCGGGATCGGTTTGGGGAATAGCTTGATCTGCGCTCGTGCCACTTGACGGGCTTCATCGCGGTAGCCGGAATTCCAGGCGGGTTGTCCGCAGCAGGTCTGGCCTTGCGGGAAGATCACGCGGATGCCTTCACGCTGGAGCAGTTGCACGGCAGAAATACCGGCTTGCGGGTACATGAGGTCAATCAGGCACGTACCAAAAAAATACACGGATTCGGGGCGGGTGGTTTTCATCGGGGCTTATACTCCAAAGAGGTTCAGGCGGCGCGTGGAGCGGGCTTTGCGGGCTTCGTCAGCGTCGATGTCTTTGATGGATTCTTCCACAAAAGTCAGGTGTAACTGGGCGGCTGCGCGGGCTTGTTCCGGTTGCCCCAGAATGACAGCCTCCATCAGGGCATGATGCTGGCTGCTCAGTGGCTCGAAGACACGCGGGATGGTGTAGAGTTTGTCGAGGTTGTGGGAAATGCTGTTCTGCAACAGTTCAAACAGGCCGCGCATGACATGCAGCAACACCAAATTATGGGAAGCCTCAACAATCGACAAATGAAAGGCGGCATCCGCCCGCGCCTCATCCATCGGGTCTTCATTGCCATGCATGGCAATCATGCGTTCAAAGCAGGCCTGGATACGCTGTTTGTCCTCATCGGTTGCCCGCAAGGCGGCATAGAAGGCGGCATTGGCTTCCAGGGCATGGCGGATTTCCAGCACATCAAAACGGTATTCGGGGTTTTCGCGGAACAGTGACAGCATCGGGTCATTGAAGGCCAGTGCCATATCACTTTTCACATACGTCCCTCCGCCTTGCCGCGCATATAACAGGCCTTTGCTGGTCAGGGTCTGGATGGCTTCACGCAGGGAGGGGCGCGATACCGCCAACTGTTCTGCCAGGGTGCGCTCCGCAGGCAGGCGGTCGCCCGGTTTGAAGCGCCCACTGCTGATCATCTGTTCCAGTTGGGTGGCGATTTGTTCGGAAATACGGATTTTTTTCACGGCTGGCCTTTTGGTCTTACCAATTTCAGTGATTTTAGTGATTTACTGTCTAAACCGCAAGCAGCGTTTTTGCCCTGAATAATACAGTTAAAGTGACATTTTCATTGACATGCAGTGGCAGTGCACTGAAAATCAATCCATCAGCCCATTGTGGGTTAATTTTAATTGGTATGACCAATTTAAGGATTCGCATGACAACTGTTTGCCTGCCTTTTTATGCTGATCTCGCTAACCTGATCCCGGCTTCGCGCATTTTCCGTGACCCTTTGCAGCGTCTGGCCTATGGTACGGATGCCAGTTTTTACCGCTTAATCCCGGACGTGGTGGTGAAGGTGGTCAGTGAGGCGGAGGTGATTGGCATTCTGGGCTTGGCACAGACGCACCGGGTTCCTGTCACTTTCCGGGCAGCGGGGACTAGCTTGTCTGGGCAGGCAGTGACGGATGCGGTTTTGGTCGTGCTGGACGGGAATAGCTGGCGTGGGTATGAGATTTTGCAGGGCGGGGCAGAAATTCGCCTGCAACCCGGCATTATCGGTGCGCAAGCCAACCAGTATCTGGCTCCATTGGGGCGTAAGCTTGGCCCTGATCCTGCTTCGATCAATACCTGCAAGATTGGTGGGATTGCTGCCAATAACGCCAGTGGCATGTGCTGCGGTACGGCACAAAACAGTTACCACACCTTGGCAGGCATGCGTATTGTGCTGGCAGATGGCAGTGTGCTCGATACCCGTGACCCCGCCAGCCGCGCTGCTTTCCAGCAAAGCCATGCGGAATTGGTACAGGGCATTGCTGCGTTGGCAGCCCAGGTGCAGGCCAGCCCCGCGCTACGGGATAAAATCCGCCATAAATTCCGCCTGAAAAATACCACGGGTTACAGCCTGAATGCCTTGGTGGATTTCACCGACCCCATCGACATTATCCAGCACTTGCTGATTGGCTCGGAAGGTACATTGGGCTTCATTGCGGATATTAGCTACTGTACCGTCCCGGATGATCCGCATAAAGCCACCGCGCTGGTGCTGTTCCCGGATGTGGAGGCGGCTTGCTTGGCAGTGATGGCGCTCAAGCCCCAGCCGGTTGATGCGGTTGAGTTGGTGGATCGTGCCGGTTTGCGCTCGGTGCAGGATAAACCGGGTATGCCTGACCGCTTGGCGACCTTGGGGGCAGATGCGGCAGCCTTGCTAATTGACGTGCGTGGGGCAACCCCGGCTGGGTTGGCTGAGAAAATCGCCCGTGTACAGGCGACTTTGGCAGGCCAATCGCTGTTATTTCCCGCCGAGTTTACCACCGACAAAGCCGAATATGCGCGTTTGTGGAATGTGCGCAAGGGGCTGTTCCCGGCGGTGGGGGCAGTACGCCCGGTCGGGACGACGGTGATTATTGAGGATGTCGCGTTCCCGATTGAATCACTGGCGCAGGGAACCCGTGAGCTGCAAGCCCTGTTTGTTGAATATGCCTATCACGAGGCCATCATTTTCGGGCATGCACTGGAAGGCAACCTGCATTTTGTGTTTACCCAAGACTTCAGCACCCCTGCAGAAGTCGAGCGTTATGCAGGCTTCATGCAGGCAGTGGCTGAGTTGGTGGCCGTCAAATACGGTGGCTCGTTGAAGGCAGAGCACGGTACAGGCCGCAATATGGCTCCGTTTGTGGAGCTGGAATGGGGCAAGGATGCTTATCAGCTCATGTGGTCAATCAAGCGTTTGTTCGACCCGCATCATGTGCTGAACCCCGGTGTGGTCTTGAATGCTGACCCGCATGTCCATTTGCAGAACCTCAAGCCGATGCCAGCCGCCCATGCCTTGGTGGATCGTTGCATTGAGTGCGGTTTTTGTGAGCCGGTTTGTCCTTCCCGCAACCTGACCCTGACTCCGCGCCAGCGGATTGTGGCAGTGCGTGAGCAGGCGCGGCTACGGGCGGCTGGGGACGCTGAGCAGGCGGCTGTTTGGGCCAAGGGGCTGGATTACCCTGCCATTGATACGTGTGCGGCGGATGGTTTGTGTGCCAGCCGTTGCCCGGTCGGGATCAATACCGGTGATTTGGTGCGTGCTTTGCGTACCGAACAGCGGGGCGAATGGGCAGGCAAGGTTGCGGCTACCCTCCAGCAACAAATGGCTCCCGTAACCGCACTTACCCGCACCGGCTTGAAGACAGCAGGGCTGGCTTACAAGCTATTGGGTGAATCGGCACTGGGTTCGGTCAGTACCGGTATGCATAAGCTCAGTGCAGGCAGTATCCCCCAATGGCATGCCTATTTGCCGCGTGCGGCAGGTGCTTTTACCCCGCAGGCGGATGGTGTGAATGGCAAGGTTGTTTATTTCCCCGCGTGTGTGACCCGCAGCATGGGAACCGCTGTCAATGACAGTGAGCCGCGTGACTTGCGTCAGGTGCTGGATGCCTTATTGCAGAAAGCGGGATTTGCTGCTGTGCTTCCAGCCAGGGTGGATGGTTTGTGTTGCGGCATGCCGTTTGCCAGCAAAGGTTTGCCAGATGCAGGCAATGAGGCCGTGCGCCAGCTTGAGGCCGCTTTGTGGGAAGCCAGCGAGCATGGCAAATACCCGATCCTGTGTGATACCAGTCCTTGTACACTGCGGATGCTGGAGCAATTTACCCGACCGATGCAGGTTTATGAAACGGCTGGTTTCATTGACCAGTTCCTGTTGCCGCATTTGCAACTGGTGCGCAAGGAAAAGTCCGTTGCCTTGCACATTACCTGTAGCGCCCGCAAGATGGGGCTGGATGCCAGCCTGCGCAAATTGGCGGGCTTGTGTGCTGAGCAGGTGATTGAACCCGAAGAGGAGGGCTGCTGTGGCTTTGCCGGGGATAAGGGTTTTTCTGTGCCGGAATTGAATGCGGCTGCCTTGCAGCGTCTGAAGCAGCAATTGCCGGAGGATTGCACCGAGGGGGTCAGCAATAGCCGCACTTGCGAGATTGGTCTGTCGTTGCATGCGGGGCGGCAATACCGGTCGATTGCCTATCTGGTGGAGCGCTGCTGCTGAAGTGTTGGGGGCTTGTTTGCAGGGGAGCTGTTTACCTGACCGCAAAATGCTTTAACATGGGCGCGTCTGAATAATATAAAAGGAAATCCAGATGCGTCCGCTCCTCATGATGGTTTCGCTGGCATTGCTGTTGGCGGCATGCAACCGTTTGCCGACCCCGAAAGCGCCTGAATTTCAGGCGGGTGATAGCACGGTTGTGCCGATGCAACTGCTGCATACCGGTGATATTGGTGGCTTGCCGTTGGTTCCGGTGCAGATGGGCGGGCAGCAGACGTGGTGGGTGGTGGATACCGGTTCATCGCACAATTTGGTTTCACCCCGCCTGGTGCAGGCACTCAAGTTGGGGACAGTTGCCAGCAGTGAGGTGGCAACCATTGGTGGCAAGCGCGAAACGCCTTATTACCGCCTCCCGGATATGCGTATCGGCGATGTGGTGCTGGAAAAGCAAAGTGCCGCTGGGCTGGATTTGTCGCTGGTATCCGCCAATGATACGGTGCAGGTTGATGGTATCCTCGGTGTGCGTGCCTTGAACCATCTGGTGGTGACGCTCGATTTCCGTCACCATCAAGCCCGTTTTGCCCAGCATATCTATGCCCATACCCCCCATAGCGTGATCCCATTCCGGTTGGCTGGGGGTGTGCCGGTGGCAAGCTTGCCTGTTTTGGCGGGGCGGCAAGGGGATTTTATCCTCGATACCGGCAATTCCGGTGGTTTGGTTATCCTGCCGACCTATGCCCAGCGCCCACAACCCCGTCCGGGTTCTGCCTTTATTGAGGTGGAGGATTTGGGCGGGCGGATGCCGACCCAGCTTGCCCGCTTGCCGTTCCTGCAACTGGGTGATTGGCAGGCGCAGCATGTTCCGGTGTCGTTGCCGATGCGCTCCCACGGTTTTTCCGGGTTGGCGGGCAGCATCGGCAATGCCATGTTTAGCGGGCAAACCGTAACCTTTGATTTTCCCAACCGGCACTTGCTTATTTCTGCCCCCAATGGCGCAAGTACCTTGCCCGGTGGTTTTGGTTTTATGCTGGCAGCAGGCAACCGCGTGGAGGTGGTGTTGCCGGATAGTTCGGCGGCGGGTAATGGTGTGCAGGTGGGCGACCACATTGTCGCGGTTGATGGCAACAATACAGCGAATTCCAGCTCGCACACCATCTGGCGGATATTGGATGGTAAGGATGTTGCGCATATCACCTTGCTGCGGGGTGGAGCGCCTTACACCGTCATGCTGGGACGGGGGCATTTTTTGCCAGGGTTATGAGCCACCTGACTGATCCCTGTCAGTGCTTAGGGTTGTGTTGGCAGTTTTTGTGCCAGCCATTCACGCATGTCGTTATTATTGACCTTGTGGTAAATGGCCTCGACGGTCAAACGTGCATCGACTGATTCAAATACCACTTCATCGCCGAGGTAGTGGTTGGCAGGCCTCCAGCCGCTGCGCCTACGCAATACTTCCACCTGCACAAAATCCTGCTCAATCAGGACATACTCCTGCAAACTGGGCAGGGCAAGGTATTCGGTGAGTTTGATGCCTTTGTCTTTTTGGCGGGTACTGCGGGATAGCACTTCGACAATCAGGACGGGGTTTGCCAAGAGGGTTTCATCGCCTGTCAGATTATCGCAAAACACCACCACATCCGGGTAGCGGAAGCGGGTTTGCATGGTTTTGATCAGCATATCCGACATGAATGGGGTGCAGTCGTGGTCTTGCAGGTGATTGCCGAGCAAGCGGTGGACGTTGCCGGTGATGAGGTTATGGTTGACGCTTGCCCCTGCCATGGCATAAACCAAACCATCTTCATATTCATGCCGGACTTCACTGTGCGCTTCACCGGCAAGGAAATCCTCGATGCTGATTGGGGTGATGGATTGGGCTAATGGCATAATGGAATCCTGTTGTATGCATGCTGACTGTAGCAATGCCGTTGGGTGGATGCAAATGGCATTGCTGGCATCCTACCCCCCACCTGTGTTACACCTTGTACTTTTGGGCAGCAGACGATGGGGGCTAAGATGCAACACCTTGCGCAATTGAATATCGCCAAACTGAAATACCCGATTGACCATCCTGCCATTAAGGATTTTAAGGACAACCTTGATACCATCAACCAATTGGCGGAAGGTAGTGCAGGCTTTGTCTGGCGCTTGCAGGATGATTCCGGGAATGCAACCGGCATCAGTGCGTTTGACGATCCAATGGTCATTACCAATATGTCTGTTTGGGAGTCGGTTGATGCCTTGAAAGCCTTTACCTATAAAAGCCATCATGTGGATTTTGTGCGGCGGCGGCGGGAGTGGTTTGACCACATGGAGGTTTATTACGTGCTGTGGTGGGTTCCGGTAGGGCATCAGCCAACCCTGGTGGAGGCTAAGGCCAAGCTCGACCTGCTGCGGATGCAAGGGGAAACCGTGGATGCCTTCAGTTTCAGGAAGGTATTCGATTATGCAAACTAACCCGCTCTCATCCCAGGAACGCTGGTCGGTGGCGGTTGGTATGCTGGGGCTGATTACCGCCTTTGGTATCCCGCGTTTCATTTATACCCCCTTGTTGCCGTTGATGCAGGCCGATCTGGGCTTCGGTGAGGACTGGGCTGGTATCCTGGCCTCGGTGAATTACATCGGCTACTTATGCGGTGCATTGGGGGCGATTTTTGTGCATTCGATTGCCACCAAGCGCACCTTGTTCAAGCTCAGTATTGTGGTGGCGGCGATCACCAATATCAGTATGGGCTTGATCCAGCACGATGCGGTTTGGCTGTTGCTGCGGTTTTTCAGTGGGCTGGCAAGTGCCGGTGGGATGGTGATCGGGTCAGGTTTGATGATGCTGGCGATTTCACCCCGCCATACCGCGACAGCACTGGGTACCCATTTCGCTGGGGTGGGTCTGGGGTTGGCACTGGGGGCTGTGTGGGTGTTGTTGTTTAAGGATGCCCAAGGCTGGCAAGGTTTGTGGGTCAGCAGTGGGGTGCTGATTTTTGTGCTGGGCTTGCCCTGCATCCTGTTCCGGCAATGGCATTTGAATCCACATAAGAAAGCGGCGATTGATTCAGCCGTGCCACAGCAGGCATTCAAACGCCTGATTACCTTGGTTGCCCTGGCCTATTTTTGTGAAGGGATTGGCTACGTGGTCAGTGCCACTTTCCTGGTGTCGATCTTGCAGCACAGTGCCAGTATCCCGCATTTGGGCGATTATGCGTGGGTGGTGGTCGGCCTGACGGCAGCCCCTTCCTGCTGGCTATGGGCAACTGTGGCAAAGCGGGTTGGCGAATTTCCAGCATTGGTGTCTGCCTATTTGATACAGGCCATCGGCATTATCTTCCCCCTGATTAGTACCTCCGAGGTGGCAACCATGATCGGTGCAGTGCTGTTTGGTGGCACGTTCATGGGCATTGTGTCGATGGTTTTGGTCTATGGTGGGCGGCTGGGTGGTTCGCGCCCAACCCAATTGATGGGGCTGTTGACCGCGTGCTTTGGCATTGCCCAAATCCTTGGCCCAGCCGTGGCTGGCTGGATGGCAGAGCAGCAGGGTAATTTTGACCTGCCACTGGTGTTGGGTGCGTTGATCACCCTGTTGGGCGGCGTGTTGATGGCATTTGCCGGACGGGTAGGGCGTATCGTGTGAGGTCTGGAGTGTGGAAGCAGTGCCCCACACCCCTGGGATGTTATTCCACTACCACCTGATAAGACACACTGCCATGCGCACCCGGTGCGAGCTTGTCCCCCGCTGCCCATGTCCAGTCCAGGCTACCATCGGCGCTACTATTGGCGGTACAAGCAGGCAGGCCAGCAGGTCGGTCGGTGCAAAGCAGGCTGCCCGGAACCAGTTGGGTAAACTCCGGTACACTGTCATTGACCACCAATTCATACAGCGTGCCATTGCCGACATTTTCATAGGCAATGGTATAGCGCAGGGTTTCACCCGGTAGGGCAACCGCCCCGTCGATATTGCGGGTCACGTTCCAGACTGATTTGGTGAGGGACAGTTTGCCTTCTCCCCCCACCGGTTCCGGTGATGTGCCTGACGATGTAGTGGTGATGTCGGTATGGGTTTGCACCACATCCGCCAAGCCGCTGGAACCATCACCAAAGCTGAAGGTGCTGCTGATCTCCACGGTATGGGTTGCGCCCGCACTGGCATTGGTGGGAGCCAACACCTTCACCAGCAGGCAGAGCTTGTCACCTGCCAGCAGAGCCAGTGGGCTATCGACAACCGTATCCCCGCTACCCAGTTTGGCATCACAGTTGTTGTCCAGATACAGTTGCGTGCCCCAGGCCAGTTGGCTGGGGTCAGCAGCGGTTGCCAAGCTGAAATCCACCACCCCATCGGCTGGGGTGCGGAATAGGTGCGGGTAGGCCACGGTGGTTCCGGGCAGGATGGTTTTCTGGTTGTCCAGCTCAAACAGGGGCTGCTGCACATCACCGAAGTTCACCCCGCCGACATCGGCATTAGTGACGGTCAGTGTTTGGCTGTTGGCAGTAGTGGACAGGAAGCCACTGGGGTCATTGGCGGCGGGTGGGCAGGTGGTCGGGGTCTGGATTTTCTCCCCGGCGGCCTCATACACCACATAATTGTTGGCAGTGGCTGGTTCGACCCCCATGAACCGGTAGCTGCCATCCGCCCCGGTATGGGTGCTGCGGCAAGTGCCATTGGCGCTGTCATACAAGACAATAGTCACATCCTTGATGCCTTTTTCTGTGCCATTGGCAACCCCATCCACATTAGTGTCGCGGAACAGCTTGCCACTGACGGTGTATCCACCCGGTAGGATGGTTAGGGCATAGTCTTCCACCTCGCCATCATTGGCGGCGGCTGTACTGTTTAAGCCTGTTGTGCTTGCCCAGCGGAAGCGGGCAAAGGTTGGGCTGGTGCTGGCAGTGGTGGGTACATTCACTGCAAAGGCGATTATCCCTGCTGCCGCATTCGTGTCCAATGCTCCTCCGTCTTGCAGGTTGGTGGCAACCTGTTCACCCGCGTCGGCAAAGTCACCATCGCCGTTGAAATCGACCCAGCCTTGCAGGTAGCCGCCCGCACCAATCACGTTGGCACTCAGGGTCGCTGCTTGGCCTTGGGTCAACACGGGTAGGGTGATGCCGTCATCATCAGAACTGTCGCCGCTGGCATTGCTGCTGTCGATGGGGGATGGGTCGGCATCGATCAGTGAACCGAGTACCAAGGAGGAGCCTGTCCCGTGTGTGGTGGGGGTATAGCTTGCTGGGGCATCAGAACGATCCAGCCCGGTACAATCGTTTGCGGCATCATCCGCCAGGAACTCAAACAGGTTGATGTTCAGGTCACGGTTATTGGAACCGGGTGTGGCGAAATCATTGAACACATTTGAATCCAGATAGACAGACAACCGCCCACGCCCATGAGCCATCGCCGTGCTGCCGAATGCCACCCCGGCTGGGGTGGAAGCGTAGGTTGCGATGGTGTGCTGGCTGTTGGCAATGCCGGAGAACCGACCTGCCCCACTGGTGGTTATATTCGGGGTCAGCAGGTTCGGGTAAGTGGCAATGTTACCGCCGACACTGGGGTTGAGCGTATGGTTCGCCACCCCGATCGTTGTCCCAGCCAACGCGATGCTGCCACCCCCCGCAGCGGGGTCGACAAAGGTGTTCATCAGCCCCAGCACCGGGTTGATTTGCGATGCCGTGAATGGTTCGCCGACCAAATACAGACCCTTATCCCGGTCGAGGAAATCTTGCAAGGCCGCTGTGCCTGCAATCGAATAGCTGCTTGGCTGGGCGTTCAGCCAGACCACATCATAATTGTCCAGTGGCGCGGTTTGTAGATAGGAGTCCACATTTGCCAAGGTAAGATTGGGGCGGTCGACGGTGAAACCGCGCAGCTTCCAATTGTTCGGGAAGGCCAACGCACTGGAGCCGATATACAGCACCCGGCAAGTCTTGGGTGATATGGGTGGCAAGGCGTACACGCTCACTGGGTAATCCTCCACCTCACCATTGCTGGCGGCTGCGATGCTGGTCAACCCGGCAGTGCTTGCCCAGCGGAAACGGGCATACGTTGGGGTGGTGACGGCGGTGGCTGGGACAGCCATATTGAACTTGATTGTCCCTGCTGTATTGTCGGTATCGCCCACCAGATTGTCCTGGATATTGGTGGCAACTTGTTCACCCGCATCGGCAAAGTCGCCATCACCATTGAAGTCGACCCAGCCTTGCAGGTAGCCGCCCGCACCGGTCACTTTGGCGGTGATCGTGGCCGTTTGACCCGGCATCAGGGTTGGCAGGGTAATGCCATCCTCATCTGTGCCATCGTCAGCCTGAGCGGTTGTTTCCGCATCACCGGGCGCTGTCCCCAGGTACATGCCTGCCGTTGCCGGGAATGCATGGCTGGCAGAGCCGTAACTGACAGGGGCATCGCCATAGTCGCGGGGGGCTTTGCATTCAAACATGTGGAAGTCATCAAAATACAGGTAAGCGACTCCCGCATCAGCACGAGCCTCCACGCGCAGGTAGTTCCATTGTTGGGTTGGGTTGAGTGAGAAGAGGCTGCGGGTTCCCCAGTTCAGGATATTGGAAATGGTGTTGGTCGTATACAGAGGTTCAAATTGCCCCGCAGGCATGCCTGCCGAACTGTATGTACCCATATCCGTACTGGCTATGCCGTAAAAGGCTATTTTGCCATCAGCCGTAAAGGGGGGTTGGGTGACGCGCGTGGTGGCAAAGTGTCCAACATAGGTATTACCTGGCAACAGGGGGGATGAGAGCGAATTGGTTGCACCTTCGCCTTGCGTTGCACTGAGCGAATGCATACCCAGCCATGCAACACCCTCAGCACCTGATGCCATATTCTGCGTGGTTGACCAGCTTGATGAGGGGCGTGGTGACACACAGGAGGGGGTATTGACCATCAGTTGTCCCCCTGTAATGCCTGTATCATACCAATTGTTTGCATAGGGGATGGTCAAGCCCGACGATAAGCCAGGGCAGGTTGAGTAGCTTTCAAAGCTGGGGTTCTGGATGAGGTTGACGGGTACAGCAACTGTTCCAACCGGACAGGTGGCGATGGCTTGGTCATCTGCGTTCGGTGGGCTGATGGTCAACGCATAATCCTCCACCTCACCATCATTGGCGGCAGCGGTGCTGTCCAAACCAGCCGTGCTTGCCCAGCGGAAACGGGCGAAGGTCTGGGTAGTGACCGCAGTTGCAGGCACATTCACGGTAAAGGCAACAGTCCCGGCAGTGGCATTCGTGTCCAGCGCCCCGCCGTCTTGCAGGTTGGTCGCAACCTGTTCACCCGCATCGGCAAAGTCACCATCACCGTTGAAGTCGATCCAGCCTTGCAGGTAGCCACCTGCACCGGCGACGGTCGCGGTGATGGTTGAGGTTTGGACTTGGGTGAGGGCGGGAAGGGTGATGCCGTCATCATCCGCACCGTCACCACTGGCATCGGCATTGGCGATGCTGGCAATATCGGCATCAAGGGTTGCCCCCAAGGAAAAGCCATCCACCGTGGTATGGGTGGCTTCCCCATAACTGGTTCCGGTCAGTGGGGCATCCGAGCGGTCGCCCACCAGCAGGGTGGCTGAGGGGCAGAAGAAACCATCATTGACGGTGGCGGCTGCACCATTGCCCACCTTAGTTGCCTTGCCGGTGCTGAGGTTAAGGGAGTAAACCCACCCATTGGTGTTGCGGGCGGCAAATACCCGACCCAATGCATCGGCAAAGGCCGCGCCCCAGCCATCCGTTTCGCCAACACCGGAGGGGCCGATATTGGTGGTTGCCCCCGT
Organism: uncultured Thiothrix sp.; assembly: GCA_964293005.1. GTDB lineage: Bacteria > Pseudomonadota > Gammaproteobacteria > Thiotrichales > Thiotrichaceae > Thiolinea. Next base: position 11,728 of record CAXYXW010000003.1, on the reverse strand, counting down.
GCTTGGGTTGATGGAATAAAGGCGGTTATTGCCGGTTGCACCGACCCCATAAAACAACCCAGTGGCTTGGCTATACGCAATGTCGGTCAGGTTTGGCGGGTTCGGGCTGAGCGTGTAACTGCTGGCAACCGCCACGGTATCCACATTGACCCGATAAACCGTCGCCGAGCCTTGGTCACGGATATGCAGGTAGCCATCGGGGCCAAAATCCCCCGTATTCGCCACCACCGCACCGGGCAGGCCGGTAATCACGCCCCGGTTGCTGACCTTGCCGTCCGCGCCAATGACAATCAGCTCCCGTGCGCTGGGGCGTATCCCGTAGGCCAGGTTGTCGCTGGGGCGATAACCTGCCGCGTTGATGTTGTGCCCGGCATTGTTGGGGGCATTGATGAGTGCCCCGTTAACGAGGTCAATATGCGCCAGTTGCCCGCTCGTGCTGTATACCTGATACAGGTCGCTGGTGCAGGCGAAGGGTTGCAGCCCACCGGCAATCGTCAGCGCATAATCTTCTACCTCGCCATCATTGGCGGCAGCGGTTGCCCGCTCATCCACAGCGGGGGTCGGAGCCAAGTCCGCCAAGGTGGTTGAGGTCAGGCGGAAGCGGGCATGGGTAGTGCCTGCTGCCCCGACGGTGATGCCCGTCCAGCTCAGGTTGCCTGCCAATGCCCCCGCAGTGACGGTGGTGCTGGCATATTCGCTGGCGGAGAATGCGCCATCCTTGTCAAAGTCGACCCATGCATGCAACGTACCTGTGCCGCTGGCGGTGATGCCTGCTGCCGGGATGCTGTAGCTGGACGCGCCTGCGGTCAGGGTTGGGAAGCTGCTGATGCCATCGTCATCCGTACCGTCGCCATCCGCGTTGGTACTGGCGATGCTGGTGGCATCTGCGTCAATGGCTGCACCCAACTGGATGCCGGATACCAGGATATGGGTCGGTTCACCGTAGCTGGCGTTGGCATCCGACCGGTCGCTGCTGCAACTGACCGGGGCAACTTCCACATTGTCCAACACGGCTTCCGAAGATTGCTGCCCGCCGGACAGGCCATTCACGGTGCAGTAACCCGATGTTGCCGGGTTGCAGAACCCGCCGTTGTCTTGGTAGAAATGCCCGTAGTTGGTGAAGGTGATGGTTGAGGTGGCAGCCGTCGCCGTAAATTCAAAGGTATAGTCATCGGCAGGTTGGTTGACCGCCGGGACACGCACATGCGCTATCCCGCCAGGGGCTTCCACTTTCATGATGCCGGTTGCACCGCTCCCCCCCTCACCCTTGGTGCTGAAGTGCAGGCGGTAGGTTTGCCCCGCTGTGGTGGCAACGGTTTGCGAGACCGAAACCGGTTGCCCGGCATAATCACAACATTGTGTGGTTGTGCCGGGGCTGGAGCCTGTCACCCCCACCACATCATCGGTGAGGTCACGGATCGTGATGGCTCCTGGCGTATTGGTTGCCAGCAGGTTGGCATCATAGGTGAAGCCCCCCGGAATGGCGGGCGAAACGGATTTGACCCCGCCATTGCCGAAATAGAGCGACTTGCCGACAACAGCGGTGGCTCCCGTGATGATTTGCCCATACGAGTCCGTACCACCCCCCGCCGTGCTCCAGTTTGCGATGGCAACCGCCCCACTGCGGTTGGGTGTCCAGTAATCACCGACCGTGGCATTTTCAAAGTCACCATTGCTGACCAAACCGGGGCAGGTCAGGGCAGGTGCTCCGGGGACAGGGGTAAGGGTGTTGGGAATGGTGGCTGCTGCTGCCACCGTCAGGGTGTAATCTTCAACTTCGCCGTCACTTGCTGCTGCGGTTGCACCTAACCCTGTGGTGGTTGACCAACGGAAACGGGCATAGGTCGGTGTGGTCACTGCACCGGCTGGTACGGTGACGGTAAAGGCAATCGTCCCTGCCGTGGCATTGGTGTCCAGCGCACCGCCGTCTTGCAGGTTGGTGGCAACCTGTTCGCCTGCATCCGCGAAATCACCATCGCCGTTGAAGTCGATCCAGCCTTGCAAGTAGCCACCCGCACCGGCGACGGTCGCGGTGATGGTTGAGGTTTGGCTTTGGGTGAGGGGCGGGAGGGTGATGCCATCATCCACATCCCCATCGGCGTTGGCACTGTTGTAGGCAGCGTTTTCCGTTGTTACGGTTGCCCCCAAGCGAGTGCCTGCAACAATCGTGTGGGTGGGAGCACCATAGCCAGCAGGTGCATCGCTGCGGTCAACCGGTGTTACCAGCAGGCATTGGGCGGTGACACCGACACGCAGCAGGCCGCTGGTTGTGGTGATATTGCTGGAGCCATTGGTAAAGGCCGCTGGATTGCTGGCACAGTCTTCGTTGGAAAAACCATCTTTATTGATGGCATCTACAGAAACACTACAGGATTGTCCGGCTGCCAAACTAAGGCCACTCACACTAATCGAGCCAGTTCCGGGGACGGCGGTAACGCTTGCACCGATGCAGTTATTCAGGGTTACGCCGTTTGGGGATGCAACGATCAGGGCGCTGGGCAGTGAGTCGGTAAAGCCAAGGCCGGTCAGGTTAACATTGCCAGGGGCGGTATTGGCGATGGTGAAGGTATAGGTGGTCTTGGTTCCGGCTGAGACGGTCACGGGGGACATGGTTTTGGTTAAGGTTGCAGCAGGTAAGTCAACCGACACGAAATAGGTTCCGCTGATCAGCCAGTCACCGCCATCGGAATTCTGCTGCACCCGCACGGTAATGGGGGTGGCGTTGGCAGGGATAGCTCCGGTGGCATTGAAAATGTCCGCATCATACATGGCGGAAGTGACCGTTGTTGCATAATAGGCGCTGTAGTTGGTGGAGAAGCCTGTATTCGGGTTACGAGCCGTATAGTTGCCGGAAATGATGGGGCCGCCATCCGCAGAGACGTTGTTGTTGGCTGCCCAACCTATCGATCCGTCCAAGGCATCATTATTGCGCCCGGTCGTTGGGTCAGTCAGGACAGTCAAAACTCCGGCAGCATTACCCACCCGCACATAGTCAGTTAATAAGGGGTCGCCATAGGTTCCGGTCATCCCTACCACCGCATTTACTGTCCCGGCGGAAGGGACGATGACATTAGGGATGTCGACATTGACAAACTCACCGGCAGTATTAAAGAAGTTCCAGTTGTCGGCTACCGTGATATTGCGGAATTGGGCGGTGGCGGAAGGGTTGCGGTAAACAACCGTCAATGCCCAGCCGCCCATTTGGTTATAAACATCAGCCGTATTGTCATTTCGGGGCGAAGGGTCGGCAACCGTATAAGTTCCCGTTGGGGTAGTTGGTAATAGGCTGGTGACATCAAATACCATTTGCCGGTAATAGCGGTCAGAGCCGGTTCCGGGCGCGTCGTTGAAGATATTGCGGGTCAAATAACCGGCTGACGCTGTATTGAGGGTGGTATAGCTTCCCCCCGGTGTTTTGAACTTGACACTATCAAAATCGGCACTGCCCACTACGATCCCATACATGGTTTCGACACTGAGGAATGCTTTGACGACAGTTGCACCGGGTGGCAAAACTAGATCAGAGGAGGATGAAATGCTGGTGCTTGGATCGCCATCGACATCAGCCCGCAAAATGGGATATGCACCATCCCAGTCATTGGTCTGTAGGTAGAACGAGTTACCAAACAGCGTTGCACCGCCCTGGATATTGTCTTGGTAGCGCACATTCAAGGCGGCCCAAGCAGCCTGACCGAATAGGGTGAGCAAGATAAGAAATGACCCTAACGCGAGGCGTATCCATTGGGTGGCGGCAGTCTTTGGCATAATTGTTCTTCTTTTATGATGGTTGGCTGCATGGGAATATACCCAAACCCTGCGGGTGTCTGGTTTGCAAAGCAAACGTTGGCATCAGCAAGGTTCGGATATGCCCCTTCTCACGAGATTGGCTATAAAGTTGTTATAACTGAAAAGAGGGAGCCGAAGTGTCATTGTAAGGGGCATTATTGTCATCATTATGGCTACCCGATGTTTTTTGGTTTTTGTAGGCACAGCAAGGTAAAACACAGCGCATTGCTGGATTTTTGGCGTAGTATGCTTGTGATTAACTTAATTTTACATTAATCAATAAAATTGATTAAGTGGTTGACATTACCCTACCAGCGCAACTCGCCCCCGCCATTGCGTACACTTCGCCTGCCACATACTCACGGCGGAGTTCAGCCTGGGCTTCGCCTGCGAGGTACTCTTCCGGTGACAACAGTGTTTTTTGTGCAGCCAACATGATGGTCATCTCCTTGCCGGTTTCCTGATAGGCTTAACATCGCAGATATTGCCTGCGGCAAAAATCTATCGGTCATGTTTCGTATGACGTGGCGTTAGGTAGCTAACTGCCTGTCCAATGCCTGCAAGCGTTCGGGTGTGCCAATATCCAACCATGCGCCTGTGTGGTGTTCCCCACTGATTTTTCCAGCTTGCATGGCTGCCAACAGCACGGGTAGCAGGGGGCGTTTGCCGTATTCCAGACTAGCGAACAGTTCGGGGTGGTAGTAGCCAATACCACTGAAGGTCAAGCGTCCGGTTTGTCCCCCATCGCGCTCTACCCGCCCTTGCTGGAGGGTAAAGTCACCGTTGGGGTGGTGTGTTGGGTTATCCACCAAGACCAAGTGTGCCCAGTCGCCCGCCTGCAAGTGCTTGGGCAAGCACGGGTAATCACACCAGACATCCCCGTTGATGACCAGAAACGGCGCTTCACCCAGTAAGGGCAAGGCTTTGACAATGCCACCGGCGGTTTCGAGTGCACCTTCCTGTTGCTCATCCGAGTAATGCAGGTGCACCCCCCAGCGTGAACCATCCCCCAGGGCTTCCGGGATTTGCCAGCCCAACCAGGCGAGGTTGATGATGATGTCACGGTAGCCTGCCTGTGCCAGCTTTTCAATGTGCCAAACAATCAGCGGTTTACCCCCGGCAAGCAGGAGCGGCTTGGGGGTATGGTCGGTGAGGGGGCGCATGCGTGTACCGAGTCCGGCAGCGAGGATCATGGCTTTCATGGTTGGCTCCTGTTGCGGCCTAATGGGGGATAACGACTGTGCCAACCCGTTCCGGGATGCCTGCTTGCCGCATCCATTCGACCAGCCGGGCAGTTTCCTGATAGCGCGAGCCTATCTGCATCACATAGGAAAGGGTCAGCGGTAAGTCTTTCAGGTAGCCGCTTTTACCGTCACGGTGATTGAGGCGGGCAAAAATGCCCAACACCTTGATATGCCGTTGCAGGCCGGTCAGGTCAAACCAGCGCTTGAAGGTTGGCTCATCCACTGGGGGGATGGTTCCGGCGGCAATCGCCATTTTGCGGAACTGGCAAGACCAATAGTCTACCCGTTGCTGAGGCCAGGCGATGTAGCAATCACGTAGCAGGGATACCAGGTCGTATGTGACAGGGCCAAGTACTGCGCCTTGATGGTCAATCACACCGGGGCTGTCCGTGGCGGTCAACATCAGGTTGCGTGAATGGAAATCCCGGTGGGTAAAGGCAACGGGTTGCTCCAGGAGTTCTTCGACGATAAAGCCGAAGGTATCTTCAATCAAGCCTTGCGGGATGTCATGGGGGGCAAATCCCAAATGCTGCCCCAGGAACCACTCCGGCATGATGTTCAACTCCCGGTACAGCATTTCTTCATGATAGTCGGGCAAGTGTTCGACATCCGCCTGCTGTACCTTGAGCAGGGCTTGCATGGCATCTGCGTAAAGGTGGTCGGCATTGCCCGGATGGATGGCATTCAACAGCAGGGTATTGCCGAAGTCTTCCAGCAGCAGGAAACCATCCAGGGGATTTTGGGCAAAAATTTCTGGCACATGCACCCCGGCTTCATATAGGCGGGCGGTCATGTCGATGAATGGGGCGACGGGTTCTTTGTCGGGTGGGGAGTCCATGACAATGGCGGTGCGCCCATCTTGGCTGGCCCGGAAATAGCGGCGGAAGCTGGCATCATCGGTAGCCAGTTCCAAGGTGGCATTGCCCCAACCCGCAAGGGAGTGTACCCATACAGCCAGTTGTTCCCGGCGTACATCCTGTGTCATATCTCATAGCCCTTTGGCATGCCCATGCCTGCCTGAATAACCAATGGAAACGGCTATCATAGCATTGCAGGCTTGCTGGGAATTGAATGATAAATCAGCAATCCGGCGGGTTGCCACGGATAACCGGTACAAGCACCCTGCGTTTGACGAAGCGCTTTACTGCACTGCAAATTGTCCTTTGTGGCTGGACAACTTACAATCCATGTATCCTGAGTCGATACATAATTTCAAACACCTCAGGGCAGGAGGAGACATGGAGAAAATCTGGTTGGAGCACTATCCGCAGCATGTGCCTGTGGATATTGATACGCACGTCTACACATCCCTACAAGATGTATTTTTGCAAAGTACCCGGCAATTCGCCGATTTGCCCGCTTTTGTCAATATGGGCAAAAGCGTTACCTATGCTGAGATGGAACGCCTGACCCGGCAGTTCGCGGCCTATTTGCGGCATGAGGCTGGTTTGCAACCGGGCGACCGGATTGCCATCATGATGCCCAACCTGTTGCAGTACCCGGTGGTGCTGTTTGCTGCGTTCCGCGCCGGTTTGGTGGTGGTCAATACCAATCCGCTGTATACCGACCGGGAGCTACGCCATCAGTTGCAGGATTCCGGGGCGGTTGCCATCGTGATTCTGGAAAATTTTGCCCATACCTTGCAGGCGGTATTGCCGGATACACAGGTCAAAACCGTCATCACCACCAAAATCGGTGACATGATCGGGGGCTTGAAAGGGCTGATTGTCAATCTGGTGGTGCAGCATGTGAAGAAAATGGTTCCGCCGTTCTCACTACCCGGAGCGGTCAGCTTCAATCAGGCGTTGCGGCTTGGGGCTAACCATCCGTTCCAGGATGAGAAAGTCGGGCATGAGGATGTTGCATTCCTGCAATATACCGGCGGCACAACCGGCGTATCCAAGGGGGCGATGCTCACCCACCGCAATATGATTGCCAATGTATTGCAGGCAGAAGCATGGACAGCGCGGGATTTGGAGTTGGGCAAGGAGATTTTCATCACCGCCTTGCCGCTCTACCATGTGTTTGCCCTCACTGCCAATGCCTTGTTTGCCTGCAAGATTGGTGCGAAAAACATCCTGATCACCAACCCGCGTGATTTTCCGGCCTTCGTCAAGGAGTTAAAGAAGGTAAAGTTTTCCTTCATTACTGGCGTAAATACACTCTTCAATGCCTTGCTGAATGCCCCTGGGTTTGATCAGGTGGACTTTTCCGGGCTAAAGATTGCTCTGGGGGGCGGGATGGCAGTGCAAAAGGCTGTCGCTGACCGTTGGAAAGCAGTGACAGGGGTGGTGTTATTGGAAGCATACGGTCTGACTGAAACCTCCCCAGCGGTCTCTATCAATCCGGTGGATATGGAGGATTACAACGGCATGATCGGTTTGCCGCTGCCCTCAACCTCGGTGATGATCCGCGATCTGGATGGCAATGAGGTTGAAATCGGCGAAACCGGCGAGTTGTGGGTGCAGGGGCCGCAAGTGATGAAAGGCTATTGGAAACGCCCCGATGAAACCGCCAAGGTGATGGATCAGGCGGGTTGGCTACGCACGGGGGATATGGCTTACATCAACCGGCAAGGGTATGTGAAGCTGGTTGACCGTCTTAAGGACATGGTGTTGGTGTCTGGTTTTAATGTCTACCCGAATGAAGTTGAGGATGTGCTGGTCGCCAACCCGAAAGTTTTGGAGGCTGGGGTGATTGGTGTGCCGGATGAAGCAGCGGGTGAAGCGGTCAAAGCCTTCGTAGTGAAAAAAGACCAAAGCCTGACCGAAGAGGAGCTGCGTGCCTGGTGCAAGGAGCAACTGACGGGCTACAAGCGTCCCAAGCAGATTGTGTTCGTGAAAGAGCTGCCGAAGAGTAATGTCGGGAAAATCCTGCGGCGTGAGTTGAGGACGCTCAAGGCTTCATGAGCTGATGTTATCCCGCTTAAAGCGTAGCCATTTGACTGCCTGGCTGCCCGGTTTGCCGCCGGGTGGTGCGGTTGTGTTTTGGGTGGTGATATTGGTTGCGTCAATGGCATTGCTCACCGTTTATTATTCGGTGCGGCAATCGAGCCAAAGCCGTTTGCAGGAAACCTCCCAATACTACCTGACCCGTTTGGAAAGCTCGTTGGAGGCGGCTTTGGCGCGGCATAGCTACCTTGCGCGGATGTTGGCTGAGGAAGCATCCATCAAGGCTTTCCTGCAAGGTGCAGATGGTTCGATGAGTGTGTTGCAACTGAATGAGTATCTGGAGCGCACCAATAGTTTGGCAGGCACGCTCGACATTTATCTGATGAATGCGGTCGGGACGACGGTTGCATCCAGCAACTGGCAAAAGCCTTACAGTTTCATCAACCGTAACTTTGCTTTCCGTCCCTATTTCCAGCAAGCGTTGGCGGGCAAGCTGGGACGCTATTATGCCTTGGGTACAACCTCCAGTGAGCGTGGCTATTATTTCGCTTCTGCGGTACAGGATGCGCAGGGCAATCCTTTGGGGGTGATGGCGGTCAAGATTGATGTGCGTGAAGTGGAGGCGCAATGGCAGCGTGAGCCAGTGGGTTTTATGGTGACAGACCGGGATGGCATCCTGTTTCTTGCCAGCCAGTCTGCTTGGCTGTTCAAGACTGTCGAGCCACTCAAGGAGAAGCGGCGGCAGGCGATCCGCGAGAGCAAGCGTTATGACAGCTACCCCTTGCAGCCATTACCGGACTTTCAGCGTATTCCTTTGGGGGCAGGGTATTGGTGGGCGGCTATGCAGGGTAAGGAATATCTGGTTGCCCACCGCGAGATGGTTGCCGAGGACTGGGATGTGTACATCTTGCTGGATTGGCAAACGATTGACCGGGCGGTGCATGTGGCAATGGGGCTGGCCTTGCTGCTGCTGGCATTGACTGGCCTGCTGCTGCTGGTGTTGTGGAAATACCAGTCGCAACGGCGGCGCTATGAATTGGCTGTGAAAGGGGCGCTGGAAATCAAGGTCGAGGAGCGCACCCGTGAATTGCGCCTGATGCAGGAAGAGTTGGTGCAGGCAGCGAAAATGGCCGCTCTGGGGCAATTATCTGCTGCCATTAACCATGAGTTGAACAACCCCTTGGGCGCAATCCGGGCGTATGCTGACAATGCCCGCCAATTCTTGGCGATGGGGCGCACGGATATGACCAGCGCCAATTTGCAGGAAATTTCCGCCCTGACCGAGCGGATGGCGACCATTACCCGCCAGTTGAAGACCTTTTCCCGCAAGAGTGCAGGCAAGGTGGAAACCTGCCAGTTGGCAGTGGCACTGGACTCCGCCTTGCTGATCATCCATCCGAAACTGGTGCAAACCAAGGTGGTGCTGCATCAGGAGCGTTTGCCTGCCTTGCAGGAAGTGCAGGCTGATCTGGTGTGGCTGGAGCAGATTCTGGTTAACCTGCTGAGTAATGCGGTGGAAGCGGTTGCCGAGCAAGCCGATGGGCAGGTATGGTTGACCACCGCCCTGGAGCATGGGCAAGCCTGCATCCGGGTACGGGATAATGGGGTGGGGATTAGCGCGGATGATATGCCGCATATTTTCGAGGCGTTTTTCACCACCAAAAGCGTCGGTAAGGGTTTGGGGCTGGGCTTGTCGATTTCTTATCGGCTGGCAAAGGATATGCAAGGTGACTTGACGGCAGGCAATGCCCCCCAGGGTGGGGCTGTGTTTACCCTATTGTTGCCGGTGCTGGATACGGGATTGTCGGACTGAAGTCCGACCTACGGGTGACAGGAAAACTTGCGTTGTTACCCACCCGTATCGCTATAATCTGCTGAGTGACAGATTGAAAGCAGGCGTTAAGCGCGTCGTTCGCAGCGGCTCGTGAAACAATGGGGCGGATACCCCGTGAATACCCACCGCAATGACCGTGTAAATAGACGTTGTGCTAAAATTAACCAACAGAAATTAACAGGTAACATACCATGATACCGAATGCTGTTCTGCAAGATTTTGAAACGTTGCCACCTGATGCGCAACAACAGGTAATTGATTTCATAGCTTTTATAAAGTCACGCTACCAAATGGGAAAAGATAAGTTGAGCAAGTCTAATACCGAAAAATCTTTTGGCGTGATCAAAGTCAAAAAGCATGTAAGCCTTGAACAAATGGATGAAGCCATTCGCCAACGGGGCGGTACACTGTGATAGCGATTGATACCAATATATTGGTGAGGGCGCTAACAGATGATGAGGACTCGCCGGAGCAAACTCGGCAAGCGCGTGCGTTGGTAAACGCAGCGAGGCGTGTATTTGTGCCTCAAGTGGTACAAATTGAGTTTGTTTGGGTGCTTGAGCAAGCCTATGAGCTTGAAAAAGCTGACGTTCTAAGTGCATTGCAAGTATTGCGAGATGACTCCACTTACCAGTTGCAACATGAATCCCATTTTGTGGAGGCATTGGAGAGGTTTCGCAGCGGTAACGCTGGTTTTGCAGATGCAATCATTGCGGTCGAAAGCAAAGAAGAGCAGTTAGTGCTATGGACATTTGACCGCAAGTTGGGCAAACAAAATGGTGTGCAGCGTTTACTGGAAACATCGCTTGCGGACTTTACTGCTCGTCCAATATGATCTGCCGCAACAACAACACACCCACGAACCGGAGCAACAACGTGGGTTTTCGTGGCTGGTAGCCATGTCAAATGTCCCGTCTGTTCAATCCACCCAGCCGCTGGGACAGGATTGTCGGACTGAAGCCCGACCGACTATACTCACCCCACCATCACCGGAAGGAGGCCACAGGCCATGCCCAACACCTACATCAACCCGCTGACCGACTTTGGCTTCAAGAAGCTGTTTGGTGAGGAACCGAACAAGGACTTGCTCATCAGTCTGCTGAATACCCTGCTGCCCGAACGCCACCAGATCGCTGATTTGCAGTACACCAAAAACGAATATCAGGGCGTGGGTGCACTCGACCGCCGCGCCATCTTTGACCTTAATTGTGTCAGTACCACTGGCGAACGTTTCATCATCGAGCTGCAAAAGGCCAAACAGCGTTACTTCAAGGACAGGAGCGTCTACTACTCCACCTTTGCCATCCAAGAGCAGGCCAAACAGGGCGACTGGGATTACAAACTTTCCACGGTCTATACTATTGCCATCCTCGATTTTCTGATCGACGAACAGGAACAGGAGGTGTTCCACTATGTCGGGATGAAAGACCAGCACAACCGCCCGTTCTTCGACAAACTGCACTTCATCTACGTGGTATTGCCCCGCTTCGGCAAAGGGCTGGATGAACTTAGCACCTTGCAGGACAAATGGCTCTACACCTTGCGTCACCTAGCGGAACTTCGGGATCAACCCCATGTCTTCAGCGAGCGCATCTTCCGCCGTTTGTTTGCCCTGGCAGAACTGGCGCAGTTTGACCCAAAAGACCGCCAACGTTACGAGGACAGCCTCAAATACCTGCGTGACCTGAAAAACTCCGAGGAGACGGCACGGCTGGAAGGGGAAATGCGTGGAAGGTTGGAGGGGCTGCAAGAGGGTATGGAAAAGGGCATGGAGAAGGGTCTGCAAGAGGGTTTGGAAAAAGGTATCGAGAAGGGCATGGAGAAAGGCAAGCTGGAGATTGCCCGCAATCTGCTGGATGTGCTTGATGATGAAACGATTGCGGCAAAAACAGGTTTGTCTTGTGTAGTGATCGCAGAGTCAGGGCAATCGCTTGAACACTTGGTTGCAAAAGATGCATAAAGGAGGTTTTGCC
>CAXYXW010000002.1:0-303238 GCA_964293005.1 uncultured Thiothrix sp. | reverse complement strand
CCCTGACATTGAACCCTATAAAATCAATTGGTTACATTTTTGTCGTGTACAGAGCGTAAAAACTCAACAAATAACTATTGGTATCGAGAAAGAATGGCTTATCGCTCATTGGTTTCTTCCCGATTAAACCGGAAACCACGAGTGTCCAGCTCCAGCGATTTCAACTTGCGCCGTGCAGGTTTTGCCAGCACTTGTTGCAGACGCTGTTGTACCGATAAGCCAGCAGTGCTTACCAAAGGTTGAGATGTTTTCCGTAAACTATCCAGCAAACGCTGAATCAGCGTCAGTTGCTCACTGAAGCTCAAGGCTGATCCTACCGTGCAGATAATGAACTTTCTCCAGTGTCATGGTTTACACCTCATCTTTCCAGACGTATATTGACCCTAATACTATACGTCTGGACTGTACCATGCAAACAAAACTCACCTTGCGTCTGGAGGCCGAACTGATCGAGCAGGCCAAAGCCTACGCCCAACAACATGGCAAATCCCTCTCGCAAATGGTTGCGGACTATTTCGCATTGTTTAGCCGCCCGATTGCTCCACCAGCACTTGCCCCGGCGACGCAATCCCTGTTAGGCATCCTGCAACATGCCCCGCTCGATGAAACCGACTACAAAAAACACCTAGAGGCAAAGTACCTGTGAAAGTGTTATTTGACACCAACATCATTCTAGATGTGCTGCTCGCCCGCCAACCCTTCGCAGAACTATCAGCAGCCTTGGTCAGTCAGGTGGAGCAACGGCAAATCGAGGGCTATTTGTGTGCCACCACCCTCACCACGATTGATTACTTGCTCAATAAATCACTGCCCGCCGCCCAAGCAAAGGTTGCCCTCAAAACCCTGCTAACGCTGTTTCAGGTGGCGGAAGTCAACAAAACGGTACTGCAACTTGCCGTCGATTCCGGCTTTCGGGATTTTGAAGATGCCGTGCAGCATTTTGCTGGCAAAATGGCAGGCATTGATGCGCTAGTGACACGCAACCAACAGGATTTCAAACAGGCTGAATACCCTGTCTACTCCCCGCAAGAACTGTGGGCAGTGCTAAATTCCCAATCCTGAATCGGTTGCCACTTCTTCCGCCACACCCAGCTCAACGAGGATCGCTTGCAATTCGCTCATCGCGCCTGCCATTTCTCTAATGCTTCGGAGATCAGCACGTCGGGCTCGGGCAGGTTGGCGCTGTCTTCACTGCTGTCGTCACGAATCCACGACAAATCCAGCGAGTCATCCTTGGCGGCAATCTCGGCGCGGGTAAAGCAGCGCAAGCGGCAAGTATCAGGGTTGCCGTGCTGGTCGATAAAGGCTTGGCGGGCGGTTTCATCCACGCGGGTCAGGTCATCACCCACCGCCGCACGGAACTCCGCCAGATGGCTGGCACTGAACACGGTGCGCTTGCCAAACTGCGGCATATTGGCGCGTAAGTCATACACCCACACATTCTGCGTATTGCCCTTGTCCTTGCGCACTTCCACAGGCTTGGAGAAAAACAGCACGTTGGTTTTCACCCCCGCCGCGTAAAAAATCCCGGTCGGCAGCCGCAAAACCGTATGCAGGTTGCACTTTTCCATCAAATCCTTGCGGATGGTGCGCCCAACCCCGCTTTCAAACAGCACATTATCCGGCAGCACCACCGCCGCCCGCCCACCAGGTTTCAGCATCCGTAAATACATCAGGTGCAGGAACGCCAGTTGCTTGTTGGAAGTGTAATGCACCAGATCGTCGCGGGTCGGCACACCGCCACCCGTGCCAAACGGCGGATTCGCCAGAATCAGCGTCGCCAGCGGCAATGCTTTGCCCTCGTTGGAAAGCGTATCGCCAAACATGATCCCGGTGTTGTCATCATCTACCGCCAGATCGTGCAGCATCAGATTCATCATCGCCAGACGGCGCGTATCCGGCACTAATTCCATGCCGAAAAAGGTATCGTGCTGGTACTGGTCATACGCCCTTGCATCCAGCGACGCCACGTCATTGTGCTGCTTGATATAGTGGTGCGCACTGATCAGGAAGCCGCCTGTCCCCGCCGTCGGGTCAACGATCACGTCATCCAGCGTCGGTTTCATCAGCCCGACCATCGCATTGATCAGCACCCGTGGCGTGAAATACTGCCCCGCGCCGGATTTCTTCTCGGTCGCATTGATTTCCAGCAAGCCCTCGTACATATCGCCCAAGCCTTCGGCCTTGGCGCTGTACCAGTCCATCTTGTCGATTTCCGTCACCAGCTTGTCGAGCGTGGCAGGCTTGCGGATCACGGTACTGGCATTGTTGAAAATCGAGCGGGTAATCAGCGAGCCGTGCGAACCCAGATGGATCAGCAGCTTCTTGTATTCCTCCAACCGGGAAGCGGCGTTGTAGCCTTCCAGATCAGCCCAGCGGTAGCCTTGCGGAATGTGTTCTTCCTGCCCGGTTTCCTGCACCATTTTCAGGAACACCAGATAGGTCAGTTCGTTGATGTACTCGTGATAGGTCACGCCGTCATCACGCAGTAAATTGCACAGGTTCCAGAGTTTGGCAACGAGGTCTTGGGTGTTCATGGGAGCCTTGGTATGAAAGTTATTTGGGGATGATGACACGCGGGGCAAGGCCAAGCCGCTTCACCCGTCTGGCGAACTTGCGATCATCGAAAGAGGCCATCGCTTCGCAGTCCTGATAGCTGGCATGGTGCAGGGCATCCGCAAAATCCAGCCCATCCTCCAGACCAGCAATGGCCTGCTCTACCTCTTCACGCGCCTCAATCTGGATATGCGGTTGCCCCAACAGATGACGAAAAACAGGGATAATCTCATTCACCTCGAAGCGGTAATAGCCGCGCAGCACCCACTCAAGCTCCAGCATGACCGTCTTGCTGACTTTCAACGCCTGACCGGATTCAAACAGTTGCTTGGCGGCAACTTGTTGTTTCTGGGCTTCGTCGTCATCCTCATCATCAACGTAATAGCGAGCCAGAATATTGGTATCCAGCCCAATCATGGCTTGCCCAACAAGCTGGCGACATCAAAATCAGCTGGAACAGCTTTGCGTCTGCTTTTCAGCATCCCAAAACCACTGGAGACAACGGTTTCAGGCGTTTTGCTGACACATAGTTCGACACGGTTGCCTGACAGCACAAACGACACGCGGCTTCCCTTACGAATCCCTAAACGTTGGCGGATTTTTAGTGGGATAGTGACTTGGCCCTTACTGGTAACAGAGGTGGTTTCCATGACGTTAGCTCCGAAGTAATACCAAGTAAGAATATCATGCCTGTCATCATGCCCACAATGCCCGGTTGAATTACGGCTCTTTTACAAGAGAGATGATGGGTATCCCGGTAGCAGAAAACACCTGCTGGCAGGCTGATCTATTGCCAAATACAAAAATACCCTTGTCTTTTATCTATTTTCAGACTAAAACAACCTTGTGTTTTGTACTTTAACGGATGATTTTACAGATATGCATAGGGAACAACTCGCGTGGTTGCAAAATTGGGCGCAACGCCCCAAACGTAAACCACTGATCATTCGCGGTGCACGCCAAGTCGGTAAAAGTACTTTGGTCAACCTGTTCGCCCAACAAAGTGGGTTGGAATTGGTGTTGCTCAACTTCGAGCGCAATCCCGAATATGCCCAAGTCTTTACCAGCAAAGACCCAGTGCAGACCGTCAACATGCTGGCATTGCTGTTCAATCAGAGCATTACACCCGTCAAGTCACTGTTGTTCCTTGACGAAATACAGGCACAACCCGCCGTGCTGGGTGCATTGCGTTATTTTTACGAGGAAATGCCCGACCTGCACATTATTGCTGCGGGTTCGTTGCTGGATTTTGAACTGGCCTCGCCCAGTTTTTCCATGCCGGTCGGACGCATCAGTTACCTGCACATGGGCGCGATGAATTTCACCGAATTTCTGGCAGCCGTGGGCAAGGACAAACTTACCCAGTTTGTCAAAACGTGGCAAGTGGGCACAGAAATTCCGCCCGTCCTGCATGCCGAACTGATGCAATGGCTACGCCGTCACATGGCAGTCGGAGGGATGCCGGAAGTGGTGGCAGCCTTTGCCCAGTCCGGCAGTTATCAGGCGTGTGAGGAAATCAAACAGGATTTGCTGGCAACCTTTACCGATGATTTCGCCAAATATGCCAAAGCCGGTGATCAGGAACTGATTCGCACCGCATTCCGCAAAGTGCCTGCGATGCTGGGGCAGAAGATCAAATACGTGGACATGCACCGCGAACGCAAAGCGACTGATGT
Source organism: uncultured Thiothrix sp. (assembly GCA_964293005.1). Lineage (GTDB taxonomy): Bacteria > Pseudomonadota > Gammaproteobacteria > Thiotrichales > Thiotrichaceae > Thiolinea. The sequence goes on along the minus strand of CAXYXW010000002.1, from coordinate 299,006 downwards.
GGCGCAGGTCATCGGGCAATTGTGCCAAGCGCGGGTCATCACCAAAGTCATCCAGACCGCCGCCAACGGCTTGCCGCTGAGTGCGGAAGAAAACCCAGCGTTTTTCAAGCTATTGTTTCTGGACACCGGGCTGGTTTCCAGCGTGCTGAACCTGAGTTATCAGGCATTGCAGGCGGAAGACCTGATGCTGGTGAATGCCGGGGCGCTTGCCGAGCAATACGTTGGGCAAGCCCTGCTGAATAGCCTGGAGGCGCACGAACACCCCTACATCCACTATTGGGCGCGGGAACAGCGTTCGAGTTCGGCAGAAGTGGACTTTGTGATTGCTTGTGAACGCCACGTTGTCCCCGTCGAGGTTAAAGCGGGGAAAAGTGGTTCACTGAAATCCCTGCATCTGTTCCTGAAAGAAAAGCCCAGCCCGCTGGCGGTGCGTTTCAACGCTGATTTGCCCAGTGTGCTGGAAGGTGTGCATCCGCTGGAGAATGGGCAAACGAAAAACTACGTGTTGCTGTCGTTGCCGCTGTATTTGGCGGGGGAATGCCGACGGGTGGTGGCTGCGTATGCCGAAACAGCAACGCACATCAAGTCTGTATGAATTTTAGTGGGTTGAGAGGCTGAAGCTAGAAAATTGGGTAGGTTAATAGACCGTAATTTAACAGACTCATAGAATTCAGGCGCTAGATATTTTCATCTGAAATCTCCAAATCTACTTTCATAATGCCTGAATTGCTCGACCTAACTATATGGAGAATTGATATGGTGAAGTCAGAAGGTGCTCCGACTCCACCTTCAAGTCTTCGCACCTCACGATTACCGAATACCCAAAATCCGCCTTCTTCAAGCTCATTGAGCAAAAACGAAAGCCGATAAGCAGTTTGAACTCTATCTCCGGCATCAAGGTCTGCTGATAACTCTCCATAATCTTGAGCGTCTTGCAGAAACGAAGCGAGAAGGTTGGCTTCTGCCTCCGACTTCGGCTCATCATGTTCAAATTGGTAGCCATGTGCATCGGATAAAATAGTTAACAAATCGCGACCAGTCAACAACCGAACCAGATGGTTGGGTATGTTTTCTTTGATTTGGCGAATTTTTATTCCCTCAGGTGTCGATTGATCCAATGCTGTTCTAACCCATTCCTCATGATTTGACTTGAGCGAAAGAAGCAATCCGACTGCATAAGTTTCGCACTGATCATCAATGATCTTGTGATGGACTTTGCACAGTAAAATGAGGTTGTCGATAGCGTCGATTTGATCAACTGGAAACTCAATGTCGTGCCTCGGCCCATTCACTTGTCCCGAAACAATATGACATTCGTCTCCAACAACGGATTCATTGTCAGCAACGGTCGCGTCCGCTACAAGCTCCTTCCGACACATCGCGCACCGATTGCCTGATCGTCCCCATAAGACTTTCCTAGTTTTGTTTGAGATTCCCATATTGACCTAATTGTTGTTGGTAAGGATAAATGGCATAGCTGTAGAGTTTAAGTTGGGTCATAGCGTTTACCTCCGATCAAGTATCCAGCAACATGGATGGTGAGTATACCCAATCCCCCCGCAATACACATTCGCCGCCAAAGCCGCAATCCGTATCAGTTTGAAATACCTGCCCAATTGCTGCTGGGTGAGGCGTTGCAATTGCTTGCTGATGCCCTACCGCTCATAGTCACAGTCAACCACGAGATCAGATAACTAACAGGAGTACAGCAACAGGGGAAAAGCTATAATGTTTCCGAATCCTAACTGAATAAAGGAGCGTCGTATATGCGTCAAGGTTGGAATCCTACTCGCCGTAACCGCAAAATTGGCACTAAAGCCCAAGGGCATGGGCTTGATAATCGGCTGGTTATCCCATCTTCATGGCACAACCTGCAATCCTATTGGGAAGACCTCAGTTCGTATGTCACGGTCAAACGAAAAATAGGTGAGAAAGAGCAGGTATTTATCGTGGAACCAACCAACAAAGGATGGTTCTATCCCTGTACGATAGATGATATGACAATGTTACTCCAGCACTGCACCCAAGCCGACCTTGAAAGTTTTGATCTCATCATTATGAGACAACCGACCCGCAAACAAAAAGTCCTTTCCTCCGTTTGGGGACGTGCACGATTCTGGGCAAGCATCAGTAAGCATCATGAGGGTAGTGCCATCATCATTGAGTCGTTATCCTTAACCCCCTACACATAGCGTAAATCACTTGATCCTGAACTGGAGCGGGAACTCAAACGCCTTAAGGGGGATGGGCATCACATCAAGGCAGATCGACGACGCTTAATAATATCCCCCACTGTCACGTCAGTACGCAATACCGTATTGTTCCGCACACTGCTGCATGAAATCGGGCATCACATTGATTTTAACCGTTGCAGTTATGAAGAATGGGATGGCAAAACCAGTACAGTGAAAGAAGATTTCGCCCACCGCTACGCAGAGGCGCAATGCCAGACATTGCAGAGTAACGGCGTTGTTCCTTTCGATCCCATCATTGACGGGGCATCACTTGAGCGGGATGGGTTGAAGTTGGAGTGGTTTATTCCTGTGGATGAGCATCCATAGCGGTTGATCATATCAGGGCGCGGCATCAGCCTTCACGCCCTGCCGCAACCCAGCAAGTTGCTGTTGTTGACCATGCCTTCCATGCATTCGCGGTCGCGTTCGCCCAAGGTGGAACAGCGCAGCAGGTCAATGAATTGGTCTGCCGAAATGGGTGTGTTTATCTGGTACTGGATCGTCATAGGGTTTGGTTTTGTCAGGCTGTCATCGCCACCCACCCCGGCAACGCCTCCACCCGCACCAACCACTGCTGCACATGAGGATAATCCTCAAGGCTAATTTCACCAGCGGGAGCCAGCAACACATACGGGTAACAGGCAATATCGGCAATGGTCGGTTTGCCCGCCACCAGCCATTCATGCCCGGCAAGCTGCTGCTCCATCACCGCCAGCCCAGCCTTGCCTTCGGTTTGGCACTGTTCCAGATTAAACGGACGTTTCAACAACAATGTCGCCCGTGCCCGTGCCAGCCCGTACAACAATTCATTTTCAGAAACCGCCAACCATTGCATCACCTGCGCTTCTGCCACCACATCCGTCGGTAGCCAATCACCATTACCGTAGCAGCGGGCAAGGTAGACCAGAATCGCCATCGAATCCCAAATCACGGTGTCGCCATCCACCAGCACCGGAACTTGACCGCGTGGGTTGAGCCGTTTGAATGCCGGTGTCAGGTTTTCGCCTGCTTTCAGGTCGACGTTCACCAGTTCGTAATCCAGTCCCAGCAGGGCAAGCAACAAGCGCACTTTGTAGGCATTGCCCGAAATGGGGTGGCTGTAGAGTTTAAGTTGGGTCATAGCGTTTACCTCCGATCAAGCATCCAGCAACAGGGATGGTGAGTATACCCAATCCCCCCGCAATACACATTCGCCGCCAAAGCCGCAATCCGTATCAGTTTGAAATACTTGCCCCATTGCTGCTGGGTGAGGCTCAGATAAGTAACAGGAGTACAGCAACGGGGGAAAAGCTATACTAGCTCCGAATCCTAACAACGGAGCCTACCACCATGACAACACTGGTCTTTTACACCAACCCGCAATCACGCGGACGCATCGCCCACTGGATGCTGGAAGAAATCGCTGAACCCTATGAAACCGTATGGCTGGATTACGCCACCACCATGCAAACACCGGAATACCTAGCGCTCAACCCGATGGGCAAAGTACCCGCCTTGCAACACGGCACGGCTGTGGTGACAGAAACTGCGGCGATTTGCGCTTACCTTGCCGACCGCTTCCCAGAAAAAAACCTGATCCCACCCGTTAATGACCCGGCACGGGCAGCGTATTTCCGCTGGCTGTTCTTTGCCGCAGGACCACTGGAACAGGCTGTCACTGCCAAATCCATGAGCTGGCAAGTCCCGGAAGGCAAAGAGGGTTTCATCGGCTTCGGCAGTTATGAAAAAACCATTAACACGCTGGAACAGGCTCTGACTGCCACGACCTATCTTTGCGGCGAACAATTCACCGCTGCGGATGTGTATGTCGGCTCACATCTTGGCTGGGGAATGCTGTTCGGCACGATTGAAAAACGCCCGGTGTTTGAAACGTATGTGGCACGGCTTTATGCCCGCCCAGCCTACCAGCAAGCCAATAGCATTAATGACCAAAAGCTAAAACAGCCTTGAACCCAAGCCAGCCCTCATAACAAGCATGTACCTTGCACCTGCATGGTACATCCGGGGCTTGAGGGACTGGCATACTTTCTATAACTCATGAAGTTTGCTGTTGGGCAGTTATGGCGTATGCCCCATGCCAATATCCTGCAAGCGGATAGGCGCACGACCGGGAAAATCTACGGTCAAATTCAACTTGCCGCCCAATGCTTCGATATAGACTTGCAGGGTCGAAATTTTCATGTCGGAGCGTTTTTCCAGCCGGGAAATATTTTCTTGATTAACCTGGCTGGGCAATGGCGGCGTGAACCACGGGTGCTTCGTCCACGAGGTTCTTTTCATGATTTTGTAGCCGAATTTTTGCATGGTGTTGCGTCCAATCAAGGGTTTATGTCATAGAAGCTGCGCTGCCGTCAGAATTTGCCCATAGTCCACGTCGCTCATATCGGTAAATTTGTGCAAATTACTTTCGGTAACGCTGGTCGAAGGCCAAGGCGGTGGTTCCGCCAACCAGCCATATTCATCACGCATGTGTCGCCGGTCGCTCAACAGTTTTTCGGCATATTCCTTGCTGGGCATGACCCGGAATAGCGGCGCAAACCTCGGTTTTAACAGGGATTCATCCAAAAACGCTTGGCGAAAATAATCCGCGATAGGCGTGCAAAATGCCAAGGTGGTGTCGAAATCGAGAATGTAACGCGCATCCGGCGCGGCGTGCCACAGCAATACGACGTGGTAATCCCACAGCAGGGGTTCAGTTGGCGTATTCGCTTTGCGCTGGCAGCGGATGGGGAAAAACCTGCCTTTTGATGCCATCACAATCACATCGCTGTGCTGAAATTCTGGCTGCTGACACAGATGCCAGATGTTTTCTTCGCAATAGCTGGGCTGATAGCGGTAATGTTCCCGTTCGGGCAGTTTCATGGTTTTTGCTCAGTCAATTCTATCGATTATAGACACGAATGCTAACTTGAGGCACATCCATAATTGTAGTAATGTATCTACATCAGCACAAGATCAGCGAGGTACACACCATGATCACCACCCTTTCCAGTCGTGCGTTCAACCAAGATGCAGGCCGCGCCAAGAAAGCCGCCATGAATGGTCCGGTTTTCATCACTGACCGTGGGCGGCCTGCACACGTGTTGCTGACTATCAGCGAATACCAACGCATCACCGGCAAATCGACGAGCATAGTCGAATTGTTAGCCATGCCCTCAGTGACTGAGATTGAATTCGAGCCGCCGCGCCTGCGCGGGAAATTCTACCAGCCTGCGGATTTGTCGTAATGTTTGTGCTGGACACCAACGTAGTTTCCGAATTGCGCAAAGCCAACACGGGCAAGGCGGACGCAAATGTTGTCGCATGGGCAAACAGTGTCCTGCCTGCCAGCTTGTTTCTGTCCGCCATCAGTATTTTGGAACTGGAAATGGGTATCCTCCTGATTGAACGCCGCGATCAGGAGCAGGCGAAAATGTTACGAAACTGGCTTGAAAACCAAGTATTACCAACGTTTGAAGAGAGGATTCTGGTGGTTGATACCGCCGTTGCGCGGCAATGCGCCCGCTTGCATGTTCCCGACCCTTGCTCAGAGCGTGATGCGTTGATTGCCGCCACTGCTTTAGTTCACGGAATGACGGTCGTTACCCGAAATGTGGACGATTTCAAACCCACCGGCATTGCCGTTCTGAACCCTTGGGAGTGACCCTCATGCCACCGCTGCTTTCAAACGCTCCACCACCTTCGTCGCATACGACAAGTAAAATTCGCCCTGCGCATCAGTTTCATGATCAAGGGTAATCGGGAGTTTTTCACCCAAACCTTCTGCTGCATTGAGTCGGTTCTGGAAGGCGGATTTATTGCGTGCCAATCAGATAAATTCGCGGTGGGCAGGCTCGGTAAACACCATCACCAATAACGCGGCATGATCGGCTTGCATCACCGCACACAAAGCGTTTTTTTGCTGCAAAGCCGTCATCTTAAACTAAAACTGTGCCTAATATTCCTATGCCTCACAAAATAAGCTATAAGTGAGCTATAGAATCATGGTGTATGACTCATGACATGGAACTGGCAACAACCCGACTGGCCTGACTTTAGCTTCGACCCGCTGGAACTGCTGCCGTTGGAAACGGCTTTCGCGCATGAATCCGGCTTGCTGTTGGGCGCATTCATGCATTTGACAGAAGATGACCGCACGCAGCTTAAAGTGGAAATGGTCAGCAACGAAGCCATGCAAACCTCAGCAATTGAAGGTGAATACCTCAACCGTGACAGTGTGCAATCGTCCATTCGGCGGCAGTTCGGCTTGCAAACAGACCGACGGCAGGTATCCCCTGCGGAGTACGGCATTGCGGAAATGATGGTGAATTTGTACACCCACTTTCAACAACCGCTTAGCCATCAAACACTATTCGACTGGCATTCAATGCTGCTGAACGGTCGGCGGGACTTGCACAAGATCGGCGCATACCGCACACATGCTGAAGCCATGCAGGTTGTCTCGGGACGCTTGGACAATCCAAAGGTGCATTTTGAGGCTCCCCCTTCCGGGCAGGTTGCTGAAGAAATGGCTGCTTTTGTCGGCTGGTTCAACCGCACCCAAGCCAATGCAACGGATGCATTGCCACCCCTGACCCGTGCTGGCATTAGCCACCTCTATTTTGTCAGTATCCACCCATTTGAAGACGGCAACGGACGTATTGCCCGTGCCTTGGCAGAAAAAGCCCTCGCGCAAGGCTTAGGTCAACCGACACTGATTGCGCTTTCCCATACCATCGAACAGCACAAAAAGGCCTATTACACCGAACTCGAATGGGCGAACAAGGATAATGACATTCAACGATGGCTGGTGTATTTCGCGGAAACTGTGTTGGCAGCGGTGCGTTATTCGCGCCAGCAAGTCGAATTCCTGATCGGAAAAACCCGTCTTTACGACACAGTACGCGGCAAATTGAATCCTCGGCAGGAAAAGGTCGTGGCACGGCTGTTTGCGGAAGGCATCAAGGGCTTTCACGGCGGCATGAGCGCAAAAAACTACCTCAGCCTAACCAAAACCTCCCGTGCTACCGCTACCCGCGATTTGCAGGAACTGGTGGAATTGGGGGTTCTGCACAAAACTGGGGAATTACGTTATGCCCGTTATTACATCAACCTTCCCCTCTGCATCTCAGCTCACAGCAACCCAGAGCGCAATACCTCATAACACGCGCCCATCGTGTGGTAATCCGTTTTACCTGCTGGGGATTTTTCATCGTCATATTTTTGGTTATCGCGGGTCAGGATACGAAACCATGCTCCATACTGCTGGTCAACCATATTCGCCCAACTGTATTCCCAAATACGCTGATACCAGTCACGGTAAACCTGCTCATCAGTCGCCTGAGCCAATAACGCAGCGGCGGCAAAACTTTCGGCTTGTACCCAGAAATATTTGTCGCCATCACATACCGAACCATCTGGAGCAAAGCCATAACAAATGCCACCGTACTCCTCATCCCACGCATGTGCCAAAGCACGGTCAAACAATGCCTGCGCACACGGGATATGCCAATCCTGCGGTTGGTGGCGGTGCAGAATCAATAACAGCTTTGCCCATTCAGCCTGATGCCCCGGTTGGAATCCCCAAGGCCGGAACAAATGCTTGGGGTTGTCGCGGTTATAATCCCAATCAACTTCCCATTGTGGGGTATAGTGCTCCCAAACCAGGCCACCGGCTTTACTGGCCTGCCGTTGGGTAATATTTTCTGCCAATAATGCTGCCCGATTCAGGAAACGCTGCTCCCCTGTCGCCTCATAAGCCCACAGCATCGCCTCACAAGCATGCATATTCGCATTCTGCCCCCGGTAAGGGGCAACTACACTGAAATCTGCACTCGCTTCGTCGCGGTACAAACCGTATTCAGCATCCCAAAAATAACGCTCCAATAAATCCCAACCATTTTCCAGCGTCTTGCGCCCCTCTTCCACACCCGACAATAAGGCAGTTGCCCCAGCAACAACCACAAAAGCCAAACCATAGGCATGGTTCGTGGCATCACTGGGTTTACCATCCTCCAATAACCAGGCATATCCGCCGGTTGCAGGCTGCCGATGGACACTCTCCAAATAAGCCAAACCATGCCGTACCCAATGGCGGTAATCCAGATCAGGGAAATGCAGGCTTGCCATTGCATAATTGAAAACATAACGGGTACTGCTGACCAAATGGCGGGTATGGGTATTGAATACACTGCCATTATCCCGAAAGAAATGCTGGAACCCACCCGCCGGGTCATACACATTCGGCTGGTAAAAAGCCAAGGTGGTACGGATATGTTGCTCAAGGAAAGAGCTGGAAAGGAAATCAGGCTGTGACATTATAATACCCCGATACAGTAACCACACCCACCATGCGCTATAGCAGGCCAGTAATTGAGAAATTAGTCTATGGATCTTTCCCCAAACCTCAACACAACCCGAAACAACTCCCCTATTTCCTCAAATACTATCCGCTCTTGCATCAGCTTGAGCATCATGGGGATACCACGCCCTAACCCGTCAAAATAGCGCATATTATCCAAGTACTTCATCAAGAAGATATTGCGTGGTGCAGAGTTTCCATAACGGATTTTGTCGAGTGTCAGGGAGTTTGCCAACCGCCCAGGCGAAGTAATCTCTACCCGATCCTGAAACACATAGACTTGTATTTTTCGTTGCCCCAACGAGTAGTCACGGTGTGCGACCGCATTTACCACCGCCTCACGTAAGACTTTCAGGGGAACCAAGATTTTCTCCTGCCGTTGCGTGCCTTCAATCGTCGAGGCCATCGGCAGGAATAGTTGCAACAAGGCAACCGTTTTATCGATCAACTCCGGTAATGTCCCAACCAGCTCTTTTTTATCTACCAAATCATCGGTGATGTCTGTACCCCGAAAAACTGCAAACACAACTGCGCTATGGGGTAGACGACGTTGTGGCTGCTTGCCAAACATCAAGAGGCCACCAACGGTCGCCACTTGCTTTGATTCAAACTCGGTCAGAATATCAGCATTTTTTAATAGATTCAGTTGCTCATCGGGAGTCAACCCCAGAAAAGCCACCTCATAGTAACGGCTGTAATAATCATCTACTAACCGGAAATCAATACCTTCAATTCCCGTATCTGCAACAGGGGCTGTATCAAAATGAACCAAGCCTGCCTGTTGGAACAAGCGGCTCAACTCTTCCTTGGTTGCAGTCCTGTTAGTCGAGCCAACCCGTAACCAGTATTTTCCATCCAGCGTCTGATAAGGCTTATCCTTACCCTTCGGAACGGTCACAACACCAACTTGCTTACCATTTACCACCGCTTGGGAGAAGTGGGCAGCAAACGCGGGAATAATATTGTTACGGCAAATATTGGCAACCCACGTATCAAGATTGGCATCAGCCAGCCCTGATATGCTGCCGTCATCCTCAACCCCCAGCAGCAAAATGCCACCGAGTGTATTGGCAAACGAAACAATTTCACGGGCAACAGACTCTGGGCGGACATCACCTGATTTGAACTCAACCTGTGCATTCTCGCCCTGGGCAAGCAATTGCTGGATGGCATCAGTCGTTATCATGTTGGGCATAGGGTATAAGGTTAGTAATATCCTTCACTATAACACACCCCCATCATATCGCGACTTTCTGCCCTGTCCGTGCCGACTCCAAACACCCCAAGGCCGCTGCCAGTGACTTCAAGCCATCCTCGCCACTGGCGGCGGGAGTCCCCTCACCTTGTATTGCACTGACAAAACGGGCAACACCGATGTCATAAAGCCGGGTATTGTCCGCAGGCAGGAGATGCTCACCAGCAGCATTGCGTAGCAGCAGTTCAGGCTGGGTGCTTGGCCCCATGACATGACGCGCCACCAAAGAGCCTTCCGTGCCGTGCACTTCAAAACCATTCCCTGCATATTTGACCGTAAAGGCCGTATGCACTTGGGCAATCAGGCCATTATCAAAACGGAATACCGCCATCGAGCCATCCTCGACCTGCTCCGTGCCCATGCCGAAATGCTGGGACAGGCTCACCACCTCGGTGGGTTCAGCTTGCAACACAAAGCGCAGGGTATCAATGCCATGCACGACAATATCCAACACCACCCCGCCACCCGCAGCAGGCTTGTCCAAACGCCAGCCTTGCAAGGCTTCACGCAAGTAAACCGCATGAAAAACCCGTGCCGCAATCGGCTTGCCAATCGCACCTTCTGCAATCAAAGTGCGGATGGACTGGAAGGTCGCCGCATTGCGCAAATGATGGTTGGTCGCCAAGACAACACCCGCCTCCTGGCAGGCTTGCACCATTTCCCGTGCCTGTTGCAGGCTCATTGCCAGCGGTTTTTCACACAAGACATGCTTGCCTGCCCGTGCTGCTGCCAAGACCTGGGAATGGTGCAGCTCATTGGTGGTACTGACATAAACTGCATGCACCGCCGGATTAGCCAACAAATCATCCAGGGAAGCGGCGGCATGGGGAATTTGTTTTTCTTCCGCAAAAACCTGCCCACGGCTTAAGTTACTGCTATAAACCGATACCACTTCACAACCGGGTTGGTTGCGGATCGCAGCTATCATTTTATGCTTGGCAATATCACTCGCGCCAATCAGTCCAAATCCAATCGTCATTAACTAATCCTTTGTTCTGTTGCCGGGTTAAACAAGACGGCATGCTGCATATTGAATGTCACAGGCGATGGTTGCCCGGCTTTTACCCCACAATTTGCCCGCATCCTTGCCAAGACCTCTTTGCCATTCAGCTCGATAATCGCAAAGGTATCCGCACCGGTCGGCTCCGTCACTTCAATCAGGCAGTTGGCTTCTGCCAGCAAATGGCTACGGCTTTCCGCACTGCCAGGGTCGGTAATCGCTTCTGGGCGCAACCCCAAAATAACCTCTTTGCCAATCCACTCCCGATACCCCGGATTATCGGCCAATGGCAATAATAGGGGTTCACCCGATTTATGCCTGACCTCTGCCACCACGCCGCTGCTGCCGACCGACAACTTTACCTGAATCAGGTTCATCGAAGGCGACCCCATGAAGCTGGCGACAAATATATTGGCAGGTTGGGTATAAACCTCCTCTGGCGTACCCAATTGTTGCAACACCCCGGCTTTCATGACGGCGATTTTGGTTGCCAAAGTCATCGCCTCAATCTGGTCATGGGTGACATAAACAATGGTTGACCCCAAACGCTGGTGCAGCTTTTTGATTTCAGTGCGCATATCGACCCGCAACTTGGCATCGAGGTTGGATAATGGCTCATCAAACAAAAATATTTTGGGTTCACGCACCAAGGCACGCCCCATCGCCACCCGCTGCCGTTGCCCACCAGATAACTGCGAGGGCTTCCGCTTCAGCAATGGCTCGATCTGCAACATCTGCGCCACACCTTGCACCCGGCGGTCACGTTCCGGTTTAGGCATCTTGCGCATTTCCAGGCCGAAAGAAATATTCTTTTCCACCGTCATGTTGGGATAAAGCGCATACGACTGAAACACCATGGCAATATCACGCTGGGAAGGGTGCACTGCATTAACGACCTGCCCATCAATGACCATTTCGCCGGAGGTGATGCTGTCCAACCCGGCAATCATGTTCAGCAAGGTCGATTTACCACACCCGGAAGGGCCAACCAAGACCAGAAAATCGCCGCTGTCAATACGGATATTAATACCCTTGAGGATGTCGGCTGCACCAAATGATTTACGCACTTCACGAATTTCTAACGAAGACATCTTAAATCCCTCACCCTTTGACTGAGCCAGCCATCAATCCACGAATAAAATAACGGCCTGCCACCACATACACCAGCAGGGTTGGCAAAGCGGCAATCATCGCGGCTGCCATGTGTACGTTATATTCCTTGACCCCGGTGGAGCTGTTGACCAGATTATTCAGGGCAACCGTCATCGGTGCACCCTCCCCGGCGGCAAACGATGCACCAAACAGGAAGTCATTCCAGATATTGGTAAACTGCCAAATAACCGTAACGACAATAATCGGCCCCGAACTCGGCAACAGGATGCGCCAGAAAATACCAAGGAAACTGGCTCCATCAATCATGGCAGCCCGCACCAGCTCATTCGGAAAAGCCTCGTAGTAATTGCGGAAAAACAGGGTGGAAAAACCAATCCCGTAAGTGACATGCACCAGTACCAAGCCGGTGGTTGACCCCGCCAACCCTAAGCTACCCAGCACTTGCGACATCGGGATCAATACAATCTGGAAGGGGATGAAACAGCCAAACAGCATCAGCCCAAATACCCACTGGTGTCCGGGGAAACGCCATTTCGTCAGGACATAGCCATTCAATGCCCCCAAAATGGTTGAGATCAGAACGGCGGGAACCACCATTTTGATGGAGTTGATGAAATAGCCGTGGATACCTTCACACGTCAAGCCCACGCAGGCACTGCCCCACGCCTGCCGCCACGGTTCCAATGTCCATTGCAACGGCAAGGCCAGCATATTGCCTTGGCGGATTTCATCCAGGGTTTTAAAGCTTGTCACCAGCATCACAAACAGCGGCAACAGGTAAAAAACGGCAAATACCAGCAAGGTAGTATAAATCACGACCCGCCAAAAACGCCCACCCTGATGTTGGCCTGCATATTCAGCCATGACGCTTCCCCCGTGTTTCGGCATACAAATAAGGGACAACAATCGCCGCAATGGTCATCAACATGATCATGGCAGAAGCCGCCCCCACCCCCATTTGGTTACGGGTAAAGGTGTAGGAATACATGAAGGTTGCCGGGACTTCCGTTGCATTCCCAGGCCCGCCCCCGGTTAAGGCCACCACAAGGTCATAGGACTTGATTGCCATATGCGCCAACACGACAAAAGCACTCAGGAACACCGCATGCAGTTGGGGAATGATAATCCGCCAATACATCTGGAAAGCAGATGCACCATCCAATTGGGCAGCCTTCACCTGCTCGCTGTCGACACCGCGCAAACCTGCCAGAAACATGGCCATCACGAAACCGGAAGACTGCCAAATCCCGGCAATGACCACGGTATAAATAGCCATTTCCGGGTTAACCAGCCAATCAAAGGTAAAGCTTTCAAATCCCCACTCACGCATGGACTTTTCCAGCCCCAAGCCAGGGTTCAGGAACCATTTCCAAGCCGTGCCGGTGACAATAAAGGATAGCGCCATCGGGTAAAGGTAAATGGTACGCAAGAAACCTTCCGCCCGGATTTTTTGGTCGAGCAAAATCGCCAATGCCAAGCCCAGCACACCGCAAGTCAGGATGTATAAAATGCCGAAGATGGCAAGATTATCGAGTGCCACCTGCCAATTGAGTGTTTTCCACAGCTTGACATAATTCTCCAAACCAATGAAATCCATATTGGGTAACATTTTGGAGCGGCTCACCGAAATATAGGCGGTAAACAAAATAAAGCCGTAAACAAAAAACAAAGTAATCGCAATGGATGGCGACAAGACTAGCCGTGGCAAATAATCCCGTAACCAATCAGCCCCGGTGCGGGTAGTGGCAGACATGTAAGGCTCCCTTGGACTGGATAGTGATTCGTCAAGCCCCCCACCCGACAAAACCTCCCCCACACAGGGGGAGGAAACCAATCCCGATCATTCCCTTCCCCCGTGTTAAGGGAAGGGCTGGGGATGGGGAGGAAAAAAGCAGGGGTTTACTTCGCCCCGTCTATGGCAGCAACCAATTGTTTAACAGCATCCTCAGAAGAGTCTGTACCGTTGAAATGCTTGGTCACAACGTCATACAAGGCATTTTTGACCGCCGCAGGAGCCGCATGCCCATGCGCCATCGAGCCAAGCAAAGCGCCTTTTTCCGCCGCCTCTGCCAAATCCTTCATGCCTTTTTTGCCGCAGGCATCGAAATCGGTATCTGGGACATCCGTGCGTGCCGGAACAGAACCTTTGACCACGTTAAAGGCTGACTGGAACTTGGGTGACATGACGGCTTTTGCCATCGCGGTCTGTGCTTCCTTGCCTGCATCCCCGACCTTGAACATGGCAAACTGGTCAGAGTTGAATGTAACCATGCCTTGTGTACCGGGCACACGGAAGCACAGGAAATCCTCATTCGGCTTCTTGCCTGCATTCAGGAATTCACCTTTTGCCCAGTCACCCATGATTTGTACGGCAGCCTTGCCTTCAATCACCATCGCGGAAGCCAGGTTCCAGTCACGCCCAGAGAAGTTATCATCCACATAACCCCGCAGTTGGCGCATGCGGTCAAAGACCTTTTTCATGGTATCGGAACCCAATGCTTCCTTATCCAGGTCAATCATGGCCTTCTTATAGAAATCCACCCCACCGGTAGTCAGCACCACCCCATCAAAAATGGTCGCATCCTGCCAAGGCTGCCCACCATGTGCCAACGCTGTCAGACCCTTGGCTTTGGCCTTGTCGAGCAGGGCAACAAACCCATCCCAGTCGGCTGGTGGCTCAGTGACACCCAGATCAGCCATGACCTTCTTGTTCGCCCAGACCCAGTTGGTGGAGTGGACATTGACCGGGGCGGCAATCCATTTGCCATCGTATTTGGAGAAGCGCTGCAAGGCCGCAGGTACTACCTTGTCCCAGCCCTCAGCCGCAGCCAGCTCATTCAAGTCAGCCGTTGCCCCTTCTGCCCCCCAATCCTGGATGTCAAAGCCCAGCATCTGCACTGCCGTCGGTGCATTCCCTGCCTGTACCCGTGAACGCAGCACCGTCATGGCATTACCGCCACCGCCACCCGCAACCGGCATATCCTTCCAGGTGATTTTTTGCGACTCCAAGTCCTCTTTCAATACGTTCAGTGCCTTAGCCTCGCCACCCGAAGTCCACCAGTGCAATACCTCCACCTCGGCGGCCTGTGCAGTACCGACCAAAGCCACCGCCAAGGCAGATGCCATCAGGGTTGATTTAAAGGTTGGTTTAAATATACGTAACATTACGATGCTCCTCCTACTTGGTTTATAGACTGCGGTGCTCCGCAGGACTCCCGAACCATTAATTGGGCAGGGATCACCCGGCGCTCAACCGGCGCATGCTGATCCCGCATATAGATTTGCAATAACTCCAGGGATGAGCGGGCAAACTCACTCGCCTCAACCCGAACCGTGGTCAGGGCAGGATAAGTCAGGCTGGAATCAGCCAGATCGTCAAACCCAACCACCGCCAAATCCACCCCCACGCGGATACCCATTTCCCGCGACATGCTCAACACCCCGTAAGCCATCAGGTCAGAAAAGCAGATGACAGCGGTAATTTTCGGGTCATAGGCAAGGATGGCTTGCAGGGCTTGGCGGCCTGCTGCCCGGCCTTGCGGGATGGGGTAAATATAACCGGACGGCACACGCAAACTGGCTTCCGCCATCGCATCCAGATAGCCTGCCAGCCGCTCGTGGTAATCAGAAATGTCTTCTGTACCGCCGACAAAAGCGATGCGCTGATGCCCCAGACCGATCAGATGGCGGGTAGCCTGATACATCCCCAGCCGGTTTTCGGCGACCACCGCCGGGAAATGGCTGAACGGTACTTCGCGCATAATCTGCACAAACGGAAAACCGCTACGCCAAAGCTTGTCCAACCAGGAGCTGCTGGTGGACGGGGCGGGGCAAAGGATAAAGCCACCGACATGGTGCTCCATATAGAGCTGTACCAGCTTCTCTTGCTGCTTGAGGTTTTCGCCACTGCTGGCAAACATGGACAGGATGTCCTGCTCCAGGGTGATACGCTCAACGTGGCTAAGAATTTCGCTGCTATAAGGGACATTGAGGCCATGAACAATCACCCCCACCAAATCTGCCTGCTGTTCTTGACGTAAGGCGGCGGCACGGCGGTTATAGACATAGCCCACCTCGTCAATCCCACGCAACACCAAATCGCGGGTTTTTTCACTCACACTGGGGCTATTTTGCAGGACAAGGGAGACGGTGGATTTGGAAACACCCACATGCTCAGCGACATCATACAAGGTCACACGTTCACGTTTTGTTTTTGGAACGTTCCATTTTGCATCGACCGCCAAGACTGCTCTCTCCTCTGATCTAATGCCGATAAGCTATCCTATCCTGACTGTTGTTGTAAAGTATTTTATTGTTTGTTGCTAAAACTCATTGAAATATGCCATATTTGGATGATGATTTTTGGAGAACAAATTGGATCGTTCCAATTTTATTTTAAGCTTATCTGAAGCCGTTACCCGATGGAGAAGCCTGCCATGCACCTGAATGTTGATCTTGACCATATGCCTGATGCCATCCGTCAGGCAAAAAACCACCTGCTTTCACAAGGGGCTGACCTCAAGCAAGCCTTCAGGGAAATGAGTGCCGCCCTACAGGAAGAAATGGCTGAAATCCGTGCCTTGCGCGACGCAGGGCAACCCGTCATCCCTGAGCTTGAGTTTGCAGACATCCGCCAGGGAAACATCACTGATGCGCAAAAGGCCTTAGTCAAAAAACGCGGTTGCGTGGTGATACGCGGCACGTTCCCCCCAGCGCAGGTGGCAGGGTGGAATGAACAAATCGGGGCGTATGTGCAGAACAATGGCTATTACGAAACCCCGGACAAAGGGCTAGACCGCTACTTCTCCTCCCTGCAACAAGGCAAACCACAAATTTTTAGCATCTATTGGTCAAAACCGCAGATGGAAGCCCGCCAGCATGAAAACATTGCACAAGCACGGCGTTTCCTGAACCGCTTATGGGCGTATCAACAGGATGATGGCACTACGGTTTTCGACCCTGACCGTGAATGCACCTACGCCGACCGGACCCGCCGCCGTGAGCCGGGCGACCACTCCTTTGGTTTAAAGCCGCACATTGATGGCGGTTCGGTGGAGCGTTGGCTGGATAGGGGTGGCTTCCATCAGGTTTACCGGCATTTGATCAGCGGCAATTGGCAGGCTTATGACCCTTATGATGCCGCCTACCGCACCCAAACCCGTGAAATCCCCTCCCCGGCGGTGTGCAGCATGTTCCGTACCTTCCAAGGCTGGACAGCGCTCACCCAACAAGGCCCCGGTGATGGCACGCTGCAACTGATCCCCAGCCCCCGTGTCGTGGCATGGATGTTCCTGCGTGCCTTGCAGGATGATGTGGCGGATGATGAGTTGTGCGGGGCTGCCCCCGGACGCGCCCTGCTCTGCGGCCCAACCTGGCATGCGCTGGCCTTGGAAGGTTTATGCAGCATCCCGCTGATGCAACCGGGCGATACCGTGTGGTGGCATCCCGACCTGGTGCACTCCGTGGAAGACCAACATAATGGTTCTGGCTACAGTAATGTGATCTACATTGGCGCAGCCCCCTATTGCGAAAAGAATGCCGCTTACTTGCCACGTCAGGCCGCTGCTTTCAAGGCTGGGGAAAGTGCCCCGGATTTTGCACCAGAACATTACGAACTGGATTATCAGGGACGGGCTACCGAAGCTGACCTGACTGAGCTGGGGAAAAAGCAAATGGGGCTGCTGCCGTGGTAGCGGGCTACTGATAAAACAGGGAGTAAACCATGTATAGCTTGAGCAATAACTTTTTAGAGGTACAAATCCTTGACCCCATTGCCAACCAAGCACACTTTGGGGTGCGTTATTGTACGGGTGGCTATATCTATCAAGTGGTTGACCCGGTACATGGCGACTTATTGAGTGGCCCGACCTACCCGGACAGTTTCAATTGGTTTGATGGGCAAGGTATTCCTGATGCGTTTAACCTTGCCCCCTTACGCGCTCCGGGTGGTTCTGATCGCGAAGTCTTATTGGTGGGTATTGGCCTTTGTGACTTGGAGCAAAAACAGGTCAAAGCTTTTTGCCAATGGGAGGTTGAGGCCAACACCACCGCCCTCCGCCTGCAAACCCGCCAACAGTTTCATGGGCATGCCTTGCAATTGGAGCGCACGGTTAGTCTGTTGGGGCGGACTGTGCGCTCACATACCCATATCAGCAATCAGGGGGATAGCTTTATTCCCCTATGCTGGTTCCCGCACCCCTTTTACCCACAACCGGCAACCGATGAGTTATGCCGCCTGAATATCCCCCTCCAGTTAGCAGACAATCCTGGTTACTGGCTGGCAGAGAATGGTTATATCCACCGCCGCCAAATGCCCGGACAAGCGGGCTTCTATCTGCCCCTGGATCATCAGGCACAAAATCCGCTGGTCATCAGTCAACGCCATCCCAAACTGGGCTTGGTGAGTGCCCATTGCAGTTATGTCCCCAGTTTCTTCCCGATTTGGGGTAACCTGCACACATTCTCGTGGGAGCCGTTTTTTGAGCGGATGCTTGCCCCCGGTCAAGCGGTTACTTGGTCAATTGATTACAGCTTTTAAGGTGAACCATGTCCTCGATTTATTTCCAGAATACCTGGCAACGCGCTTTTGGCACGTATCCCCTGCATGGTGCTGAGCTTGACCATGCCTTATCCAGTGCTTTTGCCGTCGGCTACCGGGCGGTTGATACCGCACAGATGTATAACAACGAAGCGGATGTTGGCAAAGTATTGCGGGGTTGCGGGATTGACCGTGATGAGCTTTGTATCACCACCAAGGTGCATCCTGACCACTTCAACCCACAGCAGTTCATCCCCTCGGTGGAGCAAAGCTTGCGTGACCTGCAACTGGAGCAGGTCGATGTCCTGCTGTTGCATTGGCCTGCCTTGGGCGGTGACATTGAACCCGGTTTACATGGGCTGGCAGAGGCGCAACAACGCGGCCTGACCCGACACATCGGGGTCAGCAATTACAACAGCACCATGCTGCGGCAAGCGGCCAGCCTACTGGATACGCCACTGGTTGCCAACCAGGTCGAGTTCCACCCCCTGCTTGACCAAAGTCGCCTGCTGCAAGCCGCCAATGAAACCGGCATCCCGCTGACTTCCTACTGCTCAGTGGCTCGTGGTGAGGCACTGAAACAGCCTCTGGTGCAAACCCTCGCCCAAGCGTATGGGCGCAGTCCGGCACAGATTGTCCTGCGCTGGATCTTGCAGAAAGGCGTACCCATCAACACCATGTCCACCAAGCCAGACAATATCCGCGCCAATTTTGACGTGATGGATTTCACCCTGTCCTCCGTGGATATGGCACAGATGGACAAGCTGGCAACCAACGGCTACCGCATCGTCACCAAAGACATCTCCCGCTGGGCTCCTGAGTGGGATTGAAAAACACACCCTTGAGGAAACACACCATGATCAAGCACTGCGTATTCATCCAATTCCGCCCAGAAATCAGCCAGCCCGAACGCCAAGCGCTTTATCAGGCCTTGGCAGGGTTGCAAGCCCATCTCAACGGTTGGCTGGGCTTTGCTGCCGGGGCAAATGACACCCCGGAACAGGGTATGGACAAAGGTTATGATGGCGGTTTCATCATCGACTTTGCCGACGAAGCCGCCCTCAATGCCTACCAGCAACACCCGCTCCACCAGCAACTCAGCCAGCAATTGGTGGCAGCAGCACAACAGGGGGTGCAGGGCATTATGGTTTTTGATATGCACCTGCCTTAAAACAGGTGCTCCCTAAACAGGCTCGTTCAATCCGCCAAGGCCAACCCTGCCAGCGGTTGGTCGAGCATTTCCGCCAGCGCCTCCACCACCAAGGCATGGTCTTCGCGCTGCGGCAAACCGGAAACCGTCACCGTACCGACACACCCTGTCCCGCGCAGCAGGATAGGGAAACAACCACCCGCCGCCGCAAAATCAGCCGTACTCATGCCCCGCTCTTCCAGTGTGGTTTGCTTCTGCTCCAGACGCAGCTTCATCAAATAGGAGCTGCATTGGTAACGTTGCACCAGGTTGCATTTGCGGCGTATCCAGTCCGCATTATCCGGGGTTGCACCGGGCATGGCATGGTGGAACAACAAATGCCCATTCACGCGAATATCAATGGCAATCGCCAAATCGCGCCCCAGTGCCAACTGCCGTAAACGTGCCCCCAGATGCCATGCCGTGTTTGCATCAAACTGCTGGAATTGCAAACGCTGCTCTTGCAGGCCAATGCGTTCAATATCGTGTTCAAGTCCCATCTGTGTTGCCTTCTTATACTACCCAAGGACTGCTAACATACACGTAACGCACGCTGTGTGGAAACGACCCGGTGCTTTCCTGACCTGAAAAGACGGCTGATATGACGGACACTTTTGCTATCCTCGACTTTGAAACGACCGGTATGTCCCCCGACAGCGGGGCATACCCGACAGAAATCGCCATTGTGCTGGTGCGTCATGGGCAAATAACCGACCGTTACCAAAGCCTGATGAACAGCAATACGCGCATTCCAGCCTTCATTGAATCCCTGGCCGGCATTACCAATGCCATGATACGCAAAGCCCCACCGATGCAGCAGGTCATGGGGGAAGCGATTGAGTTTGCAGGTGATTACCCCTTGGTGGCGCACAATGCCGCCTTCGACAGCAAGTTCTGGGATGCGGCCTTGGCTCGCCAACACAAACAGCGGCAACAGCATTTTCTCTGCACCCTGCTGCTATCGCGGCGCGTCTTCCCCCATGCCCCCAACCACAAGCTCGGGACGCTGGTCAACTTCCTCAACCTGCCCAACACCGGGCAATTCCACCGGGCATTGGCGGATGCAGAAGCCACCTCACACCTGTTTATCAGGATGCAGGACATACTCCAAAACAAATTCAAACTGCCCGAACTCAACTGCCAAAAACTGCTGAGTGTACAACGGCAAAAGATTGGGACACTATAACAGCCATGCTACATTTGCCGAAGTAACTTGGCAGTGATACCCACAAAAAACGCAAAATACCCTTCCGTAATATGATATAAATCACCCAATGAATCACTTTTCGATCCCAACCAAACACTGGCTTAGCAAGCTAGACAACAGCAGGTGGTGGCATCATGATTATCCGGTGGCAACGGCTCCCAAAACTCTGGTTACTGTTACTGACATTAGTGACATTCAATAGTGGCTGTGTGCAAAACGCAGCATACCGCACCAAAGCACCCGCTTTTTGTTACCAGAACAACTGCGAATCTGCACTCATTGAACACCATAACCACCCAGATGAAGGCTATGACCTTGCCTTTGTTGAGTTTTCAGAGCGCGGCAATGTTTTTGACCGGGAGAGGATGAATGAGGTCATCCAATATATCAATAACCAGGAAAAAAACTCGCGTGATGGAATTATGCTACTTGTCTATGCCCACGGCTGGCATCACAACGCAAAAAACCAAGAAAACGGCGATGTCAATGATTTCAGGAATACTTTGCGCATCACCAGCAAAAACCGTTTTGACAAGCGGAAGGTCATTGGGGTTTATATTGGTTGGCGTGGAGAGTCATTAGGCATTGACCACCTTAATCTAGTGACTTACTGGGGACGGAAAAACACAGCCCGACAAGTAGGGGGTGGCAGTGTATCAGAATTACTGTTGCGCCTAAATCAAATCGCTGCCCGTGGTGAAGAGCATAATAAAAACATTTTTGTTATTACCGGGCATAGCCTAGGCGCGGCCTTAATCCTTACTGCCATGAAAGATGCCTTGCTGGAACGTTTAATCAGCGCACAATATGTTAAACCTGGACAATGTGGGACAGTCCGCCATTTCAGAGGTATTTGCAGTGCAGGTTGTTATAAAGCCCGCTCTTTTGGTGATGGGATTTTTCTGGTCAACCCCGCTGTGGAGGCCAATGCATTGGTACAAATCAAAGAATACCTGAGTGAGCAACGTTGCTATAAACGCGACCAGCCCAAACTCATGCACATCCTTAGCTCAGATACGGATATACCCACCCGTTACGCTTTTAGTATTGGACAGTTCATTGGTGTCTCATTGACGGATCAGGAGGCATTACTGAAACGCAGGATATTTATTGGTGACTCCTTGCAAAAAAAGGACATTTATCTTGATGAGCACGAACTGGACACCTTTACCATTGGCAACTATCCGGTCTTCAGAACCGGAAGGTCTACCGGCATAAATGGCTATGAACCTTGCGAAGGAAAAGGAAACTGCATTAGCGATGAAGAACGGAAAACCTATGGGGAAAACTTCCCAGTTGCCCCTTTTGAACCAGTCTCCATCATTTATGTCGATAAGTCTTTTATGAAAGGCCATAATGACATTTTCAATAAAGAAGTACTGAGTTATATAGCGACAGCCATCATAGAAAATAAATATAAACAGAATCCAAACATTGTCAACAAACATCTATTAAAAGAATGCACTAAGAAAGACGAAAAGAAAAAGGTAACGCGCTTCTCATTTCAAAGCTGCCAAAGTGTATTCCGCAAGGTTTATAGCAAAGACCTTCCAGATTAATGGAAGTTTATTCATTAACTGTTAGGGGATCAATACATGCTGTCAGATCGAAAAAACGCACTTATTGCTCTCATGATGGGGCTTACCAGCATCCTGCATGGCTGTGGTGGTGGTTCTGATTCAAACCCAACCGTCACTGTTTTTCCAGTTGACCGTGTTATCACCGAGCTTGCAATGACCGGAGGGCGATTTAATGGAACCCGCCTGGATGCAACCGGAGTCCGCGAGACCCTTTCTGTCAATTACCTACCGGCATCCCTTGGACAATTTACCCGGCAGGAAATCCTGACACAGGGTAGTGCAGCGAGCACCAAGACATCTACCATCGATTATCTAAGCCAACCATTCCGGGTTACAGGGTGGATTGACCAAGCCCTCAATCCTGTCGATATTTCCCAATTGATACCCTTGCCGGTGTCCGCTTCCCTTGGCAATAGTTCAATCATGATGTTTGGAACCCAATATATCCAGGATAATGGACTCAGCACCAGTGACATCGGGCTGACACACAGGGTAAGCCTGGAATGGAGCCTGACCACCCATTCAGCTGCAACCGCAGACCTCTGCCTGAATCAGACAATCGCAGCGGACTTCATCAGCACAAAAAACATTGATTGCTTCGAGATTGACGAGACTGGAAAGATAATTGGCTTTAAGGGAATTATCAGAACCTACAGCAGGAGTATCGACTACGAAGTTATTTATGAATAAGCACAGCACACTGCATCCATTCACCTGTCATGTAGACTACACCACCAGCAACAAATCCGGTCACATAACTCTGGGTAATGGAAAAAGCTATGATGCTACCATATGACAACCTCATCCTGTTCGATGGCGTATGTAATCTATGCACGAAGTCCGTCCAGTTCATCATCCGGCATGATCAGAAGGAGATATTCAAATTTGTCTCTGTTCAGTCGGATTTAGGACGGGAAATCTACCGCGCTGCGGGTCTCGATCCAGACGACATCCAGTCTTTTGCACTGATCACAGCAGGTCAGACTTTCACGCATAGCGATGCAGCTCTCCAGATTGTTGTACAGTTTGGGGGGCTTTGGCAGATTTTCGGCGTGTTTAAGTTTGTCCCGAAAAAACTGCGCGATCGGCTTTATTTATTCGTCGCCCGTCGGCGATACCGTTGGTTTGGCAAGCGCGACCATTGCATGATACCGTCAGAGCATTCGAGAAAAAGGTTTTTATCCTGATGTAGTCTAAAGCACTCCGGCCAGTGCTCTAAGCAGACAGTTCAAGCGCCCCACTACCCCACCAACAACAAATCCTGCATTTTCTGGTATTCACGGGCTTGTGCGGCTAACCGGGCAGTGGCATTGCGTTCACCAAAGCCATTATAACCATCCCGCTGGACGATCTCGAAAAACAGGCCATTGATATGCCGGGTATAAATATGGAAGAAACTGCCCTGCTCATTGGCATCATAAAGGATATGGTAAGGGCGCATGCGCTCAATCAAGGCATCATCCAGGAGAAATTCGGCCTGGGCTTCTTCATAATAATTCGGGGTAATCGGCAGGATATGGCTGGGGTTGAGCAAAGGCGCAACCGCAAAAATATCCGCGCAGCGCAAGGCAATATGCTGGATACCCGACCCCGAAAACCGTGCCCGGAAACGCTCCGTCGAGGATTCGCGGGCATGCGAGGTATTGATCGGGAATTGCACGGAATGGTCAGCATTCACCAATGAACGGCTATGCACAATGCCGTTGCGGTCAATCAGGTCGTATTCGGGATTGGCCTCCAGCCCAAACAGGATGTTGTGGAACTGGATAATCGACAGGAACTCTGCTGAAGCCACTGCTTGGGTAATATGATCGATGTGCGTCAGGCCAATACCCGCCACTTCCATTGACCTGTCATCCGGCACGCCTGCCAATGGCACAAAGTCGACCTCAAAGAAACGACGGCTACCGGCAGCCGTATCCACCAGATACAACAAGCCTTCGCCCACCGTGCGGATAGCCGGGATCGGCATCTCATCCGGCAAAATAGCCGATTGCACAAAATCACAGCGGTAACGCTGGCAACGCTCCAGCACCCGCGCCAATTGGGGGCAGGCCAAACCGAGCGCACATACCGACGTGCCATGCATTTCATAATGGGCATTGGCAAAACTGTCCGGCTCACGGTTGACAACGAAATTGATCTGGCCTTGCCGGTACAGGACAACCTGCTTGCTTTTATGGGCATGGGTTTTGCGGAAACCGAGTGCAACCAGCAATTGCTCCAGCCAGACAGCCTCCCCACCCTGGCTTGCCAACTCAACAAACTCAACCCCACCCAACAAGGAGCCAGACAAGGCATCGCTTGCACGGGCAGGGTCAGTTTTTTCCAGAATCCACAGCAAGGAGCGGTAGCCATCGCGTGCAATCTGCTGCGGACGGTTGGCACGAAACTCTTCGCACGGTACTTCCTGCGAAATGATGCCGTCATACCCCGCAGCCCGCAGCCGTGCCACGAAATCAACCAGCGGCAACACCCCCTGCCCCGCATAGCAGCGGAAATGGCGGTCGAGCTGTTGCACATCAATATTAATATCCGGGGAATCCGCCAGTTGCACCAGCATCACCTTACTGAGCAAGGCTGGGGTCAGGCACTCCAGTGCGCTGCCCACCGCAAAAAAGGTGAAACTGTCCAGAACCAGCCCCAAATTATCCCGCCCTGCCAAAGAGACCACCGTAAAGGCCGTCTCGATGTCACGCACATGCTGCGCCCACGGCAAGGGTTCATAGGCAATCCGCAAGCCCTGTCCGGCTGCCGCATCTGCCAACGCCGCCAGATCAGCCGCCAATACCGCCGGATCGCCCACCGCATCCGGCAAAGTATTGCTGGTGACAAGCAGAATGCCTGCCCCCAGCCCCTGCATCAGGTGGAATTTGCGCCCTGCCCGCCCCAAGGCCTTATCACGCGCCGCCTCCGGCAAGCCCTCAAAATCACCAAGCGATTGCAAGGTGATCAGCTCCAGGCCAAGGCTATCCGCCAACCCCCGGAGGTCTGCCGGGGACAGGTCGGCATACAGCAAATCCTTTTCAAAAACCTCCACCGCAGCAAAGCCCGCCTTGGCAGCCGCCTGCAATTTTTCAGGCAAATCACCAGATAAGGTCGATGATGCGATGGCTAATTTCATAAGGATTCCTTCTATGGACTCAATGCCCCAATAAACGAGCCTTCAGTTTACCCCACAATGCAGTTTGACTGAACAATAGGAAGGCGATGACCAAAAACAGGAACAGCGACAAGGGGCTGGTCAGAATCCCACCCAGCAAACCTGTCAAGCTTTCTTGCTCAGAGATAATGGCACGCCGCCAGTTATCATCAATCAAGCGTGACAGGATCAGACCGAGTATTACCGGGCCAAGCTGATAACCATAGGTTTTCATGAAATAGCCCAGAATCCCAAAGCCCAGCATCCACCACACATCGGTGACAGAACCATTGATGGCATAACAGCCGACAATACTCAGCAACAGGATGACAGGCAGCAACACGGCTTTCGGCCATTCGACGATTTTGGTGAAAATTTTGATACCGGTCAGACCGAAGAAGAACATGAAAATGGTAGCCAAGGTCAAATTGCCGACCGTGAACCAGAAAATCTCCGGGCGCTCGACCATCAGCAAGGGGCCGGGATTCAACCCATGCACAAACATCGCACCGACAATCACCGCTGTCACCGCATCACCGGGGATACCCAAGGTCAACATCGGGATATACGCCCCGCCGACAGCCGCATTATTGGCAGATTCGGGGGCAACAATCCCCTCTTTTGCCCCTTCACCAAACGGGACTTCCGGGTTTTTGGTTGAGCGCTTGGCATGATCATACGCCATCAAAGCAGCAATATCGCCACCTGTTCCGGGCAATGCACCGATGAACGTCCCCAAGGCAGAGCAACGCAAGCCCAGAGGCAAATGCTTTTTCACATCACTCCATGAGGGTACGATACGCTCCAAACGCTGCTTGATGCCCGCCATGTGCAGGTAATGCATCTGATCAAGGGCTTCGGATACGCCAAACATACCAATCATAATGGCTACGGCTGAAATGCCTGACCATAAGTCGGTAATGCCAAAGGTGAAACGCTCTTCCGCTGTCAAGGGATCCAGCCCGACTGTTCCCAACAAGACCCCCAAGGCTCCGGCAAACACGCCTTTGGCAAGGCTATCACCTGACAAAGACCCAACCAGCAACAAGCCCATCAGCGCCAACAGCAGGTAATCACGCGGCTGGAACCCAATCGCAAACTCGCTGACAAACGGTGCAGCAATTGCCAAAATCAAGATACCGAAAAAGCCGCCCAGTGTGGAAACGGTGGTCGACAGACCAATCGCCTCACCCGCCAAGCCCTTTTTAGCTAGCGGATAACCATCCAGGGCAGTGGCAATCGCGGCGGGCGCACCGGGGATATTCAACAGGATCGCAGTACGCGACCCGCCATAGACCCCGCCCATGTAAATGCCCGCCATCAGTGCCAGTGCATTGTTCACCTCCCAACTGAAGGTGAAGGAAATGAGGATGGACACCGCCATCGTCACCGACAAGCCGGGGATTGCACCGATATAAATCCCGGCGAATGTGCCGATGGCGGTCAGGAACAACAGCTCCGGCTGCACCCACGCCATCAGAAAATACTGTAACCCTTCTGGCATGATCATTGTCCCCCTTTGAAGAAGTTTTTAACCGCCGCAATAATGTCGCGCTCGGGGATAATGCCTTCCGGCAAAATCACCTGGAAAATCAGGCGGAACAGCACATAAATCACCACCACGGTCAGCAAGGCCAACAACGCCGCAGGGACTGCCCCGCGTTTTTGCAAAAACCAAATGGATGCCCACAGGAACAGCAACGCCGTGATGATAAAACCGACCGTTTGCAGCACAACCGCAAACAGGATGATGAGTGCACACATGACCGCAATCGTGAAAGGCACAATCTGCACAAAAAAAGCCTTCATGCCGCCTTCAGCCGCAGGGCGGGCAAAATCCTTGATGACAATGATGCAGGTGGTAATCACCATAATGGCAGTAGCTGCCATCGGTAATGCACCGGGGGAACTCAGGGCTGAAAAACCGGCAATCCGGTAAGCCTGGTAAAATAAAAAGATACTGAGTAATAACAGAATGATATTAAAGCCCGTTTCACCCGGCTTTCTGGGTTGGATGGTTTGGATTGGGGGGGTATCCATTTAGTGCCCTCCTCTTGGCAAAATAGGTAAGTAACCTCCCCTTGCTTGCCAAGGGAAGGTTAAGTGTGTCCATCCCCCCTACTTGTGGTGCGAGGAGACTAACGGAGGAACTTTAGATCAAGGCTTGGCGATGCCAAACTCTTCTGGGGATTTCTTGGACGCACCGGCATCGTGTACCAACCAGGATGTAATCGACTGCCAACGCTTCAGGAAAGCGCCCGCCTCTTCACCACTCAGACCCAACTGGATAAAACCACGGTCAGCCAGCAACTTCTTGAACTCTTCGGCTTCGCCACCTTGTTTGTAGGCATCGACCAGCTTTGCCACTACATCATCCGGGGTGTCCTTGTGGACAAATACCCCAAAGAACGGCCCCCAAGGCAGGTATTTTTCATACGCTGGGTAATCAGCCGTAATGGGTTTCGCATCCGGCAGCAAGGGATGGGCTTCCTTGTCAACCACACCCAGCACCTTCAAACGGCCTGCCTTCACATGCTCCAGTGCTGCGCCCAACACCGAAGGCATCACATCAATCGCACCACCTTGTACCGCCGTCAATGCAGGGCCGTCGCCGTCATACGGGACATTGGTCAATTCCATTTTGTTTTCAGAATTAACCATTGCCAACACAACGGAAGTCAAACCGCCAGGGCCGGTAGAGCCGACTTTCACTTCTTTGGGATGGGCTTGGGCGTAGTCAACGAACTCTTTGAAGGTATTGAAAGGGGCATCCTTACGGGCAACGATCACCGGTGTACCGCGTGCCAGCAGGCTCACAGTTTTGAAATCGCTGTAGTCGAAATCAGCCAAACCCATGACTTTGTAGAGCTGTGGGTTTTCAGCATTCATCAGCAAGGTATAACCGTCAGCAGGCTGTGATTGCACAAACTTGCTGGCAATAACACCCACACCGCCAGTCTTGTTGGACATAACCACTGAACCACCGAGAACTTTCTCGGCATGTGGGGTCACTGCACGCACCACGGTATCAGTACTACCACCTGCGCCCCAAGCGATGATGCCCTGGATTTCCTTCTCAGGATAACCGGCAACAGCACCAAAGCTGGCAAAACTGGTCAACGCGGCCAGACTCAGGGCCAATAAGGTCTTCTTCATAAACTCCTCCAATAGAGTGGTTGCTTGCATAAACCCAAACTGCGGTAGCAAAAGCTACTATTCTCCTACCTATCTGCCTGTATTGTTGTGTTTTTTATATCGCCACACAATACAAACTTGATGCATAAAATCAGCGTTTAATTGTACTTTTCTATCACGCCACTACTTTTCCACTTAAACCGATGCCTTTCCCAAGCCCAGCATAAAATCCACCAAAATATCCGCTTCGGCATTAAACATCCCTGCCCCAATCATGGTGTTACAGCCCACCGTGCGGGCAAAAGCCACCAGCGGTGACACCTCCGGGCGGGTAATCGCATCCGCCACAAACTGCCCCTTATCGAGTTTGTGCACATCGACCGGATAGGGGTCGCCTGCCTTCATCCCAACCGGTGTGACATTCGCCACCAGATCAAAGCCGCTGGGATCAGGGCTGCCCACCCCTACCTTACCCGGAAACTTCGCCGCCAAACGCTGGATAATGGCATCGCGGCGGGACACATCGAGGTCATGGATAGCCAAATAACTTGCGCCACGTTGCAGGATTTCAAATGCCACCGCCGAGCCAGCCCCACCGACCCCAACCAATAAAGCACGTTTGCCCGTAACATTGAAACCCTCTTTTGCCATGCCATCCAGATAACCAATGCCATCAACGTTATCGCCGACAAAGCCACCGTCAGGCAACTTGCGCATGATATTCACCGAGCCGACAAATACCGCCCGCTCCGATACCTGGGTGCAATACGCCAACGCACTGACTTTGTGCGGGATCGTCACCACAATGCCATCGACATTCTGTGTGCTTGCCAAGACTGCCATCAGGGCAGGTAAATCAGCCGGTTTGACATGCAAGGGCGGAACCAGTGCATTCACCCCCCGCTGCGCCAAAATCGCACTTAAAAACTGCGGCGAGCGCACTTGGGCAATCGGGTCGCCAATAATCGGGAATAAGCGGGTTTCACCATTCAATGCCATGATTTTTTCCTGTTTAATCTTGCTTCACCCGCCCGCTGGCATGGCGTGCAGCCAAATACGCAAACACAATCCCCGGCCCTAAGGTAATCCCCGGCGCTGGATATGTGCCGCCCATCATCGAGTTCAGGTCATTGCCGCACGCATATAAGCCGGTTATGGCGCTGCCATCACGCCGCACCAGCTCAGCGTTTTCGTTGCCCATCAAGCCTTTGGAAGTGCCAATATCGCCCGCATAGAGCTTGACGGCATAAAATGGTGCGGTGCTGATTGCCCCCAGGGTGGGGTTCTTGCCCGGATGCTTGGGGTCGCCATTCACACGCTCGTAAACGGTCGAGCCACGCCGGAACAGGCTATCTTCACCGCTAGCCGCCGCTGCATTCATTTGTGTCACAGTAGCTTTAAGATTATCTGCCGGTATGCCCAGTTTGCCTGCCAACTCATCCAGGGTATTGCCCGCGACCAGATAACCATCTGCCAGATAAGGGCGCACATCATCGCCACCTAAGCGCACCATCCCCAGACCATATTTCTGGATCGCCACTGCGTCGGTAATAATCCAAACCGTTTGGGTATTGACCCCACCCGCCAACATCGCTTTGCCAAACTCATGATAGGATCGGCTTTCATTGACAAAACGCTTGCCATCCTGCGCCACACACACCGTCCCCGGTTTGCTGCGATCAAACACAAAATGCGGATAAACCGCCGTCGAGCCATCCTTGCGCGTGCGGATCGACACCGGAGCCCAGAAAGCAGGTTGGTCTTCGGCCTCACCGTAATAAGCGCCCAACGCCATCACTTGCCCATGCAAGCGTCCGCTATGACCGGGTGCGGTCGGGCTATAGGGTGAGGTATTGGCAGGAAAGAGATGATGGCGTTTGTCTGGGTCGCGCCCAAAACCACCACTAGCCAAGATCACGCCGCCCTTGGCAACAAGCGTGCGCTGTTGAGCACCCTGCTTAACCGTCAAACGGGTGACACCTTGGTCATCAGTCGCCAACTGCTCCACATCCGTATTCACTGCCAGATCAACCTCCAGCTTCAGTAACGATGACAACAAGCGGGCAATCAGGGCATGTCCCATCACACTGCGGGCAGCTTGCCCATGCAGCAATTTGTCACGCCAATAGCCCAGTACCAGTTTGGCGCTGTAGAGGAAAGCTTGTGGTGATTGGTAACGGCTGAGCAATTGATTGATGTCGGCACGGTTGACCATCATGCCGCCAAGGACAGTAAACTCTGGAATCGGAGGGCGCAGCAATCTGAGGTTCTGCCCCAAATGCCCAGCCTGATAAGGCAAAGGCTCCAATGCCCGCCCATTCACCGTTGAACCGGGCAACTCCGCAAGATAATCGGGGTGGAAGGCACATGCCTTGAATTTCACATCTGTTTGGTCGACAAGGGTGTGGATGGCCTCAGCCCCGTGCTTGATAAAGGCTTCACGCATGGCACGCGGCGAACGTTCACCGACCGCCGCATCCAGAAACCCCAGCACGGTTTCGGCGCTGTCTTGCGTCTCGGTATCCTTGAGGAAACGGGTCAAGGGAACCCACGTCGTCCCGCCGGACAAGGCCGATGTACCACCGACATATTCGGTGCTTTCCAGCAATAACACACGCTGACAGCCCGCCAACTTGGCAAAAATAGCCGCCGCCATACCAGCCGCCCCCGCCCCCAATACCACCACATCGTAAGTCGCCGTATCCGGCAAAGTGGCAATGAAATGATGGGCAGCAGGCATCTTGGTCATGATGGTAAACATTTCTGGATATGAAGGCTGGCATCCTTACATATTTGTGAAATTGTTTCAACTTTTGAATTAATTTCTGATAACATCATCCCCATTAGGCTCAGCCAACGAATACCGTCATTTTTCAGGAGTCCCCTATGAGCAGTGCGCTCGCCAAAGCCTTATCCGTTCTGGAGTTCATGGTGCAACGCCCGCAGGGTTGCGCGGTGAGTGACATTGCCAACCGCTTGGAAATGCCGGTCAGTGGTGTACACCGCCTGTTAAAAGAACTCGAAAGCATCGGCTATGTGCGGCAAATACGCGGCATGGGTGACTATCAACTGACCATCAAACTGGCAGCACTTGGTTTGTCTTACCTCGGGCAAAGCGGCATTGTTGATGTCAGCCAACCGATTCTGGATGCCCTCGCCCAACGCAGCAAAGAACTGGTGCGCTTGGCTCTGGCTGATGCTGGTCAATTGATCTGGGTCGGTGTGGCACAAGGGGCAACCAGCGGCTTGCGTTACGATCCGGGCAGCGAACAGGGGCAAGTGGTGCATTTGGCCTCCTCTGCTGGTGGGCAAGCGTGGCTCGCGGCAATGGATGATGATCAGGCATTGGCGGCGGTGATGCAACAAGGCTTGCGTAAAGCCCATGCCCCCGGCACAGCATCCCCGCCAACCGTCGCCAGCCTGTTGGCAACCTTGCACAGCGTGCGTGAGCGCGGTTATAGCATGAATGCCAATAGCTTCCTTGAAGGTATGGCGGCAATGGCAACCGTGATCCGCCACCCCGACACACAACAGCCAATTGGCACGGTGAGTATTGCCGGGCCTGCGGTACGTCTGACCCCAGACACCATGCAGGGCTTTGCCGCTGACTTGCTGCAAGCCGCACAGGAGTTGGCGGAAGCCAGCCGTGCCGCCGGTTATTTTGCCCGTCACACGACAAGTTTGGGCATTGCTGCATGAGTACCCCCAGCACAGCCTATGACTTCATTGTGGTGGGCTCTGGTGCGGGTGGCCTTGCCGCTGCGGTCACGGCTGCCCATCACGGCTTAAAAACCCTCGTTCTGGAAAAGGAAGCTGTATTGGGTGGCACAACGGCTTGGTCGGGTGGCTGGTTATGGATTCCACGTAACCCACTCGCACTACGGGCGGGCATACAGGAAGCGCCCAGTGAACCCTTACACTACCTGCACAGCAAAATGGGGGATGCTGCTAACGATCCGCGCATCACGGCATTTCTGGAGAATGGCCCGCATATGCTCGACTTCTTCGAGCAGCAGACAGCGGTTAAATTTATTGATGGCAATAAAATCCCTGACTTCCATGTATTGCCCGGTGCAGCTACCGGCGGGCGTTCAGTGTGTGCTGCCCCATTTGATGGGCGCAACTTGGGCGACTGGATACAACACCTGCGCCCACCCTTAAGCGTCATCTCCTTGGCTGGGATGGGCATTGCCAGCGGGCAGGATTTACGCCATTTCTTTAATGCCAGCCGCGTTCCGGCATCGGCATGGTATGTGCTGAAGCGCTTGGGCAGACATGCGCTTGATCTGCTACGTTACCAGCGCAGTATGCAACTGGTGAATGGCAATGCGTTGGTGGCACGCCTGTTGCGCTCAGCATTGGATAAGCAGGTCGACATCCGTACCTCTGCCCCAGTCACCCAGCTCCTCAAAGATCATCATGGGCGGGTGATCGGGGTGGAAAGCTTACAGGCTGGACAAACTGTCCAGTTATACGCCACGCAGGGTGTCGTGTTGGCAAGCGGTGGCTTTCCGCACGATCCGGCACGGCAGGCACAATTATTCAAGCCGCACCAGGGCAAACGCCATTACTCCGCTGCCCCGAAAACCAATACCGGCGATGGTTTGCGCTTAGCCGAAAGCATAGGCTGCAAAATTACCGACACACTGGCTGATCCGATGGCCTGGTCGCCGGTATCGTTAGTCCCTGACGGCAAGGGCGACTTTATCCACTTCCCGCACCTGATTGAACGCGCCAAACCGGGCATTATTGCCGTCACCCCACAAGGGGAACGCTTTGTCAGTGAGGCTGATTCTTACCATGATTTTGTACAAGCCTTGTTTGCCGTGACACCTCACGGACAAGAACCGGAAGCATGGCTGATTGCCGACCACAAAGCACAACGGCGCTGGGGGTTGGGCTGGGCAAAACCGTTCCCGTTCCCGCTGCAACCCTATTTGCACTGCGGCTACCTGAAGCGTGGCAATACACTGGCAGAGTTGGCGGCAGCCTGTGACATTCCGGTGCAGGCACTGGAAAACACCGTCACCCGCTTTAATGCAGATGCGAAACGGGGTAAAGACAGCCAATTCCAGCGCGGCGAATCTCCTTACAATGCGGTACAAGGCGACCCCGAACAGCAACCCAACCCATCCTTGGCTGCTCTGACCCAAGCCCCGTTTTATGCCATTAAACTGGTCGCCGGTAGCCTTGGCACGTTTGCCGGTATCCCGACCAATGCCCAGGCACAAGCACTGGATGCCGAGCAGCAACCGATTGCCGGACTGTATGCCATCGGCAATGATATGAGCAGCATTTTTGCCGGACACTACCCCAGCGGCGGCATTACCTTGGGGCCTGCCATGACGTTTGCTTATATTGCTGCCCGTCATGCTGCGGCTGCAAAAAAAGCTGCCCACGCTACCGCATCCACTGACACCCCGACTGTTATCGACAAGGACATAGCATGAAGTATTACGAACTCACCACCCTGAAAACCATCCTGTTCGGTGCAGGCAAAGCGGCTCCGGGCATTCAAGCCTTCCTGAATGACCCCACAGCCCAAGGCACTTTATTGGGCGCATGGGCAGCCGACATTGGCTCACTCAATGAAGTGTATTTATTGCGTGGCTTTAGCAGCTTTGAGGCTCTGCTTGCCGAACGGCAGCGGGTATTGCTGGCGGATAACCCGTTTGGCTGTTTGGAATATCTGGTGAATTACCATACCGATACCTACTTGCCCTTTGATTTTGTCCCACCCGTGCAAGCAGGTGAGTACGGTGCAGTATATGAAATCCGCACTTACCACACCAAGCTCAATGGCCTTGCCCCGACGATTGAAAAATGGCGTGCAGCGATTCCAGCCCGTACTGAATTGTCCGCCATGAATATTGCCATGTATGCCCTGGATGGTAGCCCGCGCTTTACCCAAATCTGGCCGTATGCTTCCGCCAATGAACGCGCCGCAATCCGTGCCAAATCGGTTGCAGATGGAATATGGCCGCCACAAGGTGGGCCTGCTTGGTTGAGTTCAGACATGACCTCGACACTGGCTATTCCGCTGGCCTTTTCACCGTTGAAATAGATTGAATAGAGACAGGACTTGACCATGCCCTACCGTTTTTCCCTTGCCTATTTGACCGTGATGGAGGTGCAACCACCGGAAGCGGTACGTATCGCTGCCGCATGTGGCTACCAACACGTCGGCCTGCGCCTGCTGCCTGCCGGAACCGAAGCCCCCTTCCCGATCATGGGCGATAAGGCCATGCTGCGGGAAACCCAGCAAGCGTTGGCAGATACCGGGGTGACAGTGGCGGATATTGAGATTGTACGCATCGGGGCAAACTTTGATCCGCACACGTTCCAGGCGTTTCTGGAGCGTGGGGCAGAACTCGGGGCAAAGCACATTCTAGTAGCCGGTGATGATGCCGATTTGCAGCGTTGCGCGGATAACTTTGCCGCCTTTTGCGAGTTGGCAGCACAATACCAACTGACGGCTGATCTGGAGTTCATGCCGTGGACGGAGGTAAAAAACCTGCGTGATGCCCAAACGGTACTTGACCTAGCCGCCCACCCGAATGGCTTTATCCTGATTGATGCGCTGCATTTTGGGCGCTCTGCCACCACCTTGGCAGAAGTGGCCGCATTGGATTCCAGACGGGTCAATTATGTGCAGTTTTGCGATGCACCATTTATTGCCAACCCAACCACCGAGCAACTGATCCATACGGCACGGGCGGAACGCTTGTTGCCCGGTGAGGGAGACATTGATGTGCGGGGCTTATTGCAGGCAATCCCGCGTGATACGGTACTCAGTTTGGAGATCCCGCAGCGGGAACGTGCCAAAACGGTATCCGCCTTGCAACGGGCAAAAGAGGCGATAGTGGCAATGCAGGGGCTGATAGCGGAAGCCAACAGAAAAAACCAACCCTGAAAGGGCTACAGGGTTGGTAAGGGCTAACAACATCGAGAGAAAACAGGGGTTGTGGTTATTGTTCTTCTGTTTTTTGTTATTCTTGCCTGATATATAGCAAGCACCATGCCAACAAAACAACTGATTGATAATAAACACTTTTCAAAAAATAAGACTCGCGTATAGCTGGCACATCCCTTGGTCACTGTCACAATCTGACGGCATACCTGTTGGCTGTTGACAAAACACTGACACTTCCCAAGCTAAGGCAATCGCATTAAAGTCCTTTTCAATCACATCAATACAAACTATTTGATTGAGCCTTCATTTACTGCCCCAATACCGCCAGTTAGGCAACACTCCCGCTGATCCAGCGCTTCCAACAAACGGCAATGCTTCGCTATCTGACTCTCACAGCCGACAAGTTGCGCCAGTACTGCATGGATAGCCTGTAAATCGCGGATTTTGGCCTCCACATCCTGCAAGTGTACCTGCACCATCTGGTCAGCCGTGTGACAGGGATGGTGCGGCTGGTCAACCAGTTGCAGCAAGGCCTTGACCTCACCCATACCAAAGCCCAGCTCACGCCCACGCCGAATGAAGCGCAAGCGCTTAATGTCTTCCCTGCCGTAATACCGATAACCACTGGCAGAACGGGCAGGAGCAGATAGCAAACCGCTGTGCTCGTAATAGCGGATAGTTTCTACCTTCACCCCCGATTCCCGGCTTAAAACACCGATGGTATAACGCTCTAACATGACTTGACCCTCTAGCTACTACAGGGTTTAGGATAACCCCATTGAACCAATTGGAGAAGTATTATGGATGTACATTGCGATTGTAATCATGGATGTAGCAACGGACAGGGACAACAACCAGATGGGCGTTACCGTAAGGTATTGATGCTAGCCTTGTTGATCAATGCCGTCATGTTTATGGTGGAAATTGGTTTTGGCCTGAAAGCCAACTCCTCGGCCTTGCTGGCAGATGCGCTGGATTTTCTGGGGGATGCCGCTAACTATGGTATAAGCCTGTGGGTACTGGCGATGGGTATCGTGGCACGGGCGCGAGCTTCCTTGCTCAAAGCTGTTTCTATGGCAACTTTCGGCATCTGGGTATTGGGTGATGCACTGTGGGGATTGTTCAATAACAGTTTGCCGGAAGCCACTACGATGGGAATGGTCGGGGCACTGGCACTACTGGCCAACCTGACGGTCGCAGTGATGCTCTACACTTGGCGTAACGGTGACAGCAATATGCGCAGTGTCTGGCTATGCACCCGCAATGATGCAATTGGCAATGTGGCGGTCATGCTAGCGGCATTAGGGGTATTCGGTACTGGGGGAAACTGGCCTGACCTTGCAGTAGCCTCCATCATGGCAGTGCTGGCGTTGACAGCAGCATGGCAAGTGCTCACCCATGCACGGCTAGAACTGGCAAGCGTGTGATAATATAAACACTTCCTCCCCTAGACACAGCGCATAGAGTATAAGGAAGTGACCATGCCATCCACACAGCACTTTTTCCAGACCGGCATTCCAGCAGCTTTAGCCGCGGCTGCTTTGTTTGGGGCAAGCACTCCCCTTGCCAAGCTGTTGCTGGTAGACATCAGCCCGTGGATGCTAGCAGGATTGCTCTATCTGGGTTCCGGGCTTGGCCTGATGCTTTACCGCCATTTAAGCCGAGCCACCGCCGTCAAGTTACCCAGAGAAGAAAGATGGTGGTTCGCCGGTGCTATCCTCGCGGGTGGAATCATTGCCCCCGTCCTGCTGATGATGGGGCTAGCAGGCATGCCTGCATCCGGTGCATCCTTGCTGCTGAATGCGGAAGGGGTCTTCACTGCACTGCTGGCATGGTTTGCCTTCCGCGAAAATGTCGACCGACGGATTGCGCTTGGCATGTTTGCCATCGTGGCAGGTGCACTGACATTGAATTGGCAGGGAGAAGCCCACTTCAGCAGCTTATGGCCTGCCCTCGCAGTATTGGGTGCATGTTTCGCTTGGGGGCTCGACAATAATCTGACCCGCAAAGTATCGCTCAATGACGCTACCTGGATTGCTGCCATCAAGGGGCTTGTGTCGGGGGCTGCCAACCTGACACTGGCATTTGCGATAAGTAGCCCTGTGCCGCCCCTACCCTTGGTGGTAGGTGCGATGTTGCTGGGCTTGTTGGCTTACGGAGTAAGTTTAGCGTTATTTGTGGTTAGTTTGCGGCATCTTGGTACTGCCCGTACAGGAGCTTATTTCTCGATTGCACCTTTTTTCGGGGCGGTGTTGGCGATTCTGTTGTTGGGTGAAACGGTCACGTTACCATTGCTGGTTGCAGGCTTGCTGATGGCTATTGGTCTGTGGCTACACCTGACAGAACACCATGCCCACGAACACCAGCATGATGAGCTGGAGCATGAACACACTCATACGCACGATAACCACCACCAGCATGATCATGATTTTCCAGTCACTGATGACAAGCCTCATTCCCATTGGCATAGACACGCACCCCAGCGTCATGAACATGCCCACTTCCCAGATGTCCATCATCAGCATACACACTGAAGACCCTGATCCAACCGAGAGCATCAGTTGTCGGTAAGCAGCGTCCGTTCAGTGAAGTGGAAACCTCTGAAGCGCCAGTGCTATTGCTGCAAAAAATAGTGAAGTGGAGGAAATATCCAGCACGAGCTTGCCGATAACTTCACTTGCCATCCATGAAATGATTCTGTTATAAACATGACTGACGGAGGAGGAGTTAGTTCAAGGCTTAGGGGCAGTTGCTTAGGCAATCTGCTGTGTCCTGCAAACACAAAAAGGGGAAACATGTCACCACCATACGCTCAACCAGGCGACAAGCCTTTTGTACTGTTTGATAATGTACAGAAAAGTTATGATGGCGTTATATTGGTCGTCAAAAGTTTCAACCTTGGGATTGAGAAAGGTGAATTCATTACCCTCCTCGGCCCCTCAGGTTCTGGTAAAACGACCTGCCTGATGATGCTGGCAGGCTTCGAGACGGCTACCCACGGCGATATTTATCTGGACAGTCGCCCTATCAATAACATCCCCCCCCATAAGCGCGGTATCGGGATGGTTTTCCAAAATTATGCCCTGTTCCCACACATGACGGTTGCCGAAAACCTGGCATTTCCGCTGGAAGTGCGTGGCATCAGCAAATCTGAGCGCGAACAAAAAGTCAAAAAAGCTTTGGATATGGTGCAAATGGGGCAATTCGGGGGTCGTCGCCCGTCACAGTTATCCGGTGGGCAGCAACAACGGATTGCCTTGGCGCGTGCCTTGGTGTTTGAACCTGCATTGGTCTTGATGGATGAACCCCTCGGTGCGCTGGATAAGCAATTGCGTGAACACATGCAATTTGAGATCAAGCACCTGCACGACAAGCTCGGCATCACGGTGGTCTATGTCACACATGACCAGTCAGAAGCACTCACCATGTCTGACCGCATTGCCGTTTTCAATGATGGCATTGTCCAGCAACTGGCAGCTCCGGCTGATTTGTACGAGCGCCCGGAAAATGCCTTTGTCGCCCAATTTATTGGTGAAAACAATAAGCTGCCGGGCATGGTCAAATCCATCCAGAATGGTATCGCCCTGGTCGAGTTTGCCAATGGGCAACAGGCTGAGGCCTTGGCAGTCAATTGTGCGGGTGTTGGACAAAAAACCTTGTGCTCCATCCGCCCAGAGCGGGTACGGTTGGGGGTCAATGCCGGGATGAGCCAGGCAGAAGGCAAGGTACTGGAGCTGATTTATTTGGGGGATCATATCCGTTGCCGCATGTCGGTCTATGGAAGTGATGAATTTATTGTTAAAGTTCCCAATGCAGGCGATGGCAGTATGCTATCCGTCGGGCAAACCATTAAAGTGGGATGGGACAAAAACGATTGCCGTGCCTTGGATGCCTAGGGCACATGATGTAGATTTTAGGTATCAGATTAACGACATGAACATCAAAATGAAGAGGAGAGCAATATGAAATTGAAATCGCTGGTTGTCGCCATGGGTGCTGCAACCTTGTCAGCAGGCGTATTTGCGGCTGACATGGCAAAAGAAATGACTGTTGTATCATGGGGTGGTGCGTATTCCAATTCACAACTGAAGGCTTATCACGAGCCTTACATGGCAAACAATGCAGGCTTCAAGATCATCAATGATGAAAGCTCCAACGAGGCGGTTGCCAAATTGCGTGCCATGGCAGAAGCCAAAAACATCACATGGGACTTGGTTGACGTAGAAGGCCCTGACTCCCAACGCCTGTGCGATGAAGGCCTGGCAATGGAAATCGACTTTGACAAAGACTTGCTGCCCGGTACAGATGGCTCCACTCCGACCAAGGACTTTGGCGATTCCATCATCAACAAATGCTTTATCCCCCAAATCGTTTTCTCCACCACCTTCGGCTACCGCACAGACGTGGCAGACTGGAATGGTAAAAAGCCAGAAGATTTGTGTGCCGTATTCGATACCAAAACCTTCCCTGGCAAGCGCAGCCTGGAAAAGCGCCCAAAGAAAAACATGGAATGGGCACTGTTGTGTGATGGCGTAGAAAAAGACAAGCTCTATGAAGTCCTCTCTACCCCAGAAGGCGTGGACAAGGCATTGGCAAAACTCGACACCATCAAAAAAGATGTGGTCTGGTGGTCGGCGGGTGCAGAAACCCCACAACTGCTGGCTGACAAGGAAGTGGTGATGGGCTCTACCTACAACGGTCGCCTGTTCGATGTCATCGAAGAGAAAAAGCAGCCGGTCGCCATGCTGTGGGACTATCAGGTATTTGACTTTGACGGCTGGATTGTCCCTGCCAACCTGCCAGAAGACCGCAAGGCACGTGTCATGGACTTCCTGAAGTTCGGCACAGACACCCAACGTCTGGCAGACCAAGCCAAATACATTTCCTATGGCCCTGCGCGTGCATCTTCCCAGCCATTGGTTGGCAAGCATGCCACATTGGGTATCGAAATGGCTCCACACATGCCAAGCAACCCAGACAACGCCAAGCGTTTCCTCGTCAACAACATCGAATGGTGGGCTGACCATCAGGACGACCTGGAAGCCAAGTTCACGGCTTGGTTGGCGAAGTAAGCGTACCTGAAACACCCTCCCCTATTCCTCCCCTTCATGAAGGGGAGGGATTTGCTCCCTACCACCATAGACGGGAAAAACAGATGATGCAGGAGCCAACCATCCAGACAGCCGATGGCATTCCACTGAAAAAGAAAATTGCCCAAGCCCTGTTCAAACAGAAAATCCGGGCGCTGTTACTGATTGCCCCCCTGCTTATTTTTATCCTGTTTTCTTTTGTCATTCCCATTGCGGATATGTTGTTGCGTTCAGTCGATAACAGCATCGTCGGCAATACCCTGCCAGAAACTACTGAAATCCTGCAAAGCTGGGATGCAAAAACCGGACAGTTGCCGGATGAGGCTGCCTTTGCTGCGCTTTACCGTGACTTGATCAAAGCCGTCGAAGAAAAGAACCATACCAAACTCGGCTCACGCTTGAATTATGAAGAGGGGGGCGCATCCTCCCTGTTCCGCAAAGTGGCGCGGGACTTGAAAAAAATGCAGGAAGGCAATTACAAGGAACAATTCATTACTGCGGATAAGGCATGGGGTGATATAAACACCTGGACGCTGATCAAGCTCTACTCCCCTGCCTATACCGATGGCTATTTCCTGTCTGCCCTTGACCAGAAAAAAACGGTGGATGGCACTGAATGGCGCGAAAGCTCGGATAGTGTTTACCTGATGCTGTTCGGGCGCACCATCATTATGAGTATTGCCATTACCGGCTTGTGCTTGTTATTGGGCTATCCGGTGGCATGGCTGTTGGCAAACCTGCCGATGCGCACCTCCAATATGCTGATGATCCTCGTCCTGTTACCGTTCTGGACTTCCCTATTGGTGCGGACTTCAGCATGGAAAGTGCTGTTGCAACAACAAGGGGTAATTAACAATATGCTGGTGTCGAGCGGACTGATTGATGATGCCTCGCGGCTGGAGTTGATTAATAACCAATTCGGCACAATGGTTGCCATGACCCATATCCTGCTGCCTTTCATGATTCTGCCGCTGTATTCGGTGATGCGTACCATCCCGCCCACTTATTTGCGGGCTGCCAAATCACTGGGGGCGACCGACTGGACAGCTTTCTGGCGGGTTTATTTCCCGCAGACAATTGCCGGGATTGGTGCAGGCTCCATCCTGGTCTTCATTCTGGCGATTGGCTATTACATTACGCCGGAACTGGTGGGCGGTACACAAGGCACCTTCATTTCCAACCGGATTGCCTACCATATTTCCAGCTCCCTCAATTGGGGCTTGGCAGCTGCACTGGGGGCTATCCTGCTGGGCTTGGTGTTGGTGTTGTACTGGATATACGACAGAATTGTCGGTATTGATAACGTGAAGCTGGGGTAAACCATCATGAGCCTGCCGATTTATGCAAGCACGGGACAACGGGTCTGGTATTACAGCTTCCGGCTGATTTGTGGCCTGATCTTTTTCTTCCTGATCGCACCGATCCTGATCATTATCCCGCTCAGTTTCAATGCGACGGATTTCTTTACCTTCACCCCGGAAATGCTACGACTTAGCCCAGATGGGTATTCAACCAAGCATTACATGGATTTTTTCAATAACCCGGACTGGCAACACGCGCTGCATAACTCGCTGAAAATCGCCCCAGTCGCCACCCTGATTGCGGTGGTGCTTGGGACAGTGGCAGCCATTGGCCTGAGCCAAAGCCACGTGCCTTTCCGCCGGGCGATTATGGCAACCCTGATTTCACCGATGATCGTACCGCTGATCATTTCCGCCACTGGCATGTATTTCTTCTATTCCCGTTTTGGCAATTACATGGTGAATGATCTGGGAATGAATGCCGATGCGGTTGAATACATCAAGATTGTGCTGGCACATGCCGCCCTCGGCACACCCTTTGTCATCATCACCGTGACTGCAACCCTGGTCAGCTTTGACCGCAGCCTGACCCGCGCAGCAGCTTCCCTGGGGGCAGGTCCAATCCGTACCTTCTTTAAGGTACAAATGCCGCTGATTATGCCAGGGGTGATTTCAGGCGGCCTGTTTGCCTTTATCACCTCGTTTGATGAAGTGGTGGTGGTCATGTTTGTCGGCTCTGCCAAGAACAAGACCTTGCCTTGGCAGATGTTTACTGGCCTGCGTGAACAGATCAGCCCGACGATTCTGGCGGTTGCCACCGTCCTGGTCACACTCTCCGTGATCCTGCTGGTGACACTGGAGCTACTGCGGCGCAGGTCGGAGCGTTTGCGGGGGTTGTCACCCGGTTAAATACCCAAGGCGCTTCCGCCTTTATAGGGCGGAACACTCCTTAAAGACCCGTGCAGTACAGTTTTTACACTGGTCTTTATCCAGCTTTTGGTAAATCGCGTGCACAGCCGCTGATTTGGATTGGAAAATATTCCGCGCACCGTCCTCATCAAAACAGGCACAGGCATCCAAGGCATCCCATAGCCCCTCTTTAACATTGATCAGGTATAGGTTGCCCCCCAGTTTCTGCCGGATTCTGGATTCTTTGTACAAGATATGGCTGCCTTGCAGGTCAGCAAAGTTGATGCCATCGCAAATCAGGGCAAGATGGTTTTGCTTGGGGGACTCCGCACGGATACGCCCAAACTTTTCTTCCAAATGGCTGACCGAGCCAAAAAACAAGGAGCCATCAATCCGTAAGAAGCGTAACTGCGGGCATTGCAGCAAAGTAGGCTCACTGGAAAACGAGCGGTTAGGCAGACTGGGATCCGGGGTACGGGTTACAATGCGGGGCTTGGAAACCTTTTCCAGATATAAAACCAGCGACAGCATAACCCCCATAAAGATGGCAAACTCCAGATTCAGGAATAATGCCCCAAAGAAAGTGACCGCCAATACCGCCGTCTCCCGTGTGGAGAACTGGATAATCGCCCGGATTTCATGCCAATCAACCAGCCCCCATGCAACCAGAAACAATACCCCAGCCATCGCTGCTTTCGGTAAGTAAACAGCATACGGGGCAACCAGAACCACCACAAACATCAGCAGCAAACCAGCAAACACCGCCGCCATTGGAGTACGCGCCCCAGCCTCATAATTAACCCCAGTCCGGTTGAATGAACCTGTAGAAACGTAACCGGAGAAAAAAGCCCCCGCGATATTGGACAAGCCTTGCCCAATAAACTCCTGATTGCCATTGATGCTATATCCGCCGCGTGCAGCCATCGAACGCCCGATGGATACTGCCTCTGTCAAGGCAAACAAGGTGACTGCCAAGGCTGCTGGAGCCAACTCCTTAATGTTTTCCAGTGTTAGCACCGGCATGGACAAAGGCGGGAAAGAGTCTGGCAACGCCCCCACCGTCTCAATGTGTGTCACCACCTCCCCCAACCACAATTTCAAGCCAATGCTGGTCAAACTCCCGACCAGAATGGCAACAATCATGTATGGGATGCGCTTAAACCAACGTTTGACCACAATGCCAGACAATAAGGTCATCAACGCAACCAGCGTGGCATAAGGGTTGATTTCAGTAATATGCTGCCCAAAATGCAGCAAAATATCTGTCAGCCCCCCGGCATTTTCCATTTCCACCCCGAAAAAATACTTCAATTGCTTCGCAGCAATCAAAATGGCAGCCCCTGCCGTAAACCCGACAATAACCGAATGGGAAATGAAATTAACCAACGCCCCCATGCGTGCCAACCCCAATACCAGCTCAAACACCCCGACCATAAAGGTTAAGGTCAAAGCCAAGGCCACATAATCCGGCGAACCGGGTAGTGCATGTACGGAGAGGGCAGAAAACAGCACCACGGATGCAGCAGTTGTTGGCCCGGAAACAAGGTGGCGTGAAGACCCGAACAAAGCAGCAATCACTGCCGGAATCATGCCTGCATACAGTCCATATTGGGGTGGCATCCCGGCAATGGTGGCAAAGGCAACACCTTGTGGTAGCACAACAATAGCCCCCGTCAGACCCGCAAGCAGATCTGCCCGCAAATCCCGCCCATTGACTTGCGGAAGCCAGTTCAAAAAAGGCAACAACCAACTCCAAGGGGAAGAAATAACGTGTGTATTC
Organism: uncultured Thiothrix sp.; assembly: GCA_964293005.1. Classification (GTDB taxonomy): domain Bacteria; phylum Pseudomonadota; class Gammaproteobacteria; order Thiotrichales; family Thiotrichaceae; genus Thiolinea. The sequence goes on along the minus strand of CAXYXW010000002.1, from coordinate 254,280 downwards.
ATCTTTATTCTTCTTTTATAAAGGCACATGAACCGAATGGTTAGTGGCTGGCTTAATAACAGGTTTAATCGCAGGGTTGGGGCTAGCTTCTTTAGCCTGCTGTTTTTCCAGCTCAATTTTTTCCAATGCCTGTTTGAGGTTTGCCTGTTTCTCACTATCGCTCAGATAGTCTGGTGCATATTGCATGGCTAGCCCATTGAGGATGTGCCGGAGAGGTTTAGTTAAATAACTCATGTTGTTCTCTTGGTAAAACGATAGATCGTAACTCCTTATCGCAAGCGCCATGCCAAACCAGGAAAACAAGATAACATTTTGTTTATTAATGATATTTCACAAATAAAGTATGCGGGTAAGAACTACACCGACGTTGCAATATACAACACCTTTACAAACCATCACCCCAGCGCCCTGACCATGAGGGGTATTGCATGTCCTCGCATCCAGCGTTACAAAATGAAACACGTCATTTCAACTTGAAACACCTCCCATGAGCACACTCCCATGACCAGCCTGCACCGGAAAATTAGCTTGGCTTTTGCTGCCTCAGCCTCACTGACTGCTGTGCTGGTGACGCTTGCCTTTCTGGACTTACTGTTTCTGGAAAGCCGGATTGAGCAACAACAAACGGTCAATAACCTCGAAACCACCATCCAGGACATGCGGCGGGAAGAAAAGAACCTGTTTTTGTATCAGGACATCGCAGCGGGGCAAGCGGCTGACCAGTTGGCTGCACAAGCTAATCTGCTGCTCACGGACACACCTGAAGCACTCAAAAACGCGGCAAACTCCCTGCAAATCAAGGAGCTGTCAACTGCACTCAGCAGCTACCGGGCATTGTGGGCAACGTATGTCCCCCTTGCCACAGACGATCAAACCCTGGAAAGCCAAATACGCGAACAAGGCCACACGGCCTCGCGCCTTATTGGAACCCTGCACACCAACCAACGCGCCTTGCTGCAAGAAACCCTGATCCATGCAAAATGGGCACAGGTCATTGGGGTAGCCATCCTGGGCATCCTGCTGTTCCTGATTAGCCGCTTGCTGGTGAACTCAGTGATTACCCCCATGAAACGCCTGATTGACGACCTGACCCCTATTGCGGAAGGGCGTTTTGACCGCCTGACCATCGAATCGCGTAATGCTGAAATGATTACCTTGCGCAAAGCTTTTAACCGCATGCTGGATGAGCTGGAAACCCGCCGCCGCCGCCTTATCCAATCTGAAAAACTGGCTGCACTCGGTGTATTGGTGTCCGGGGTTGCGCATGAGCTGAATAACCCGCTTTCCAATATCTCCTCATCCAGCCAATTGTTATTGGAAGAACTGGATAGCGCTGACCCTGCCATGCTAAGGGACTGGGCACGCAACATCGACCATGAAACGGAACGGGCAAGACGGACAGTCGATGCTTTACAGGACTTCGGACGTAGGAAAGAACCCCACACGGAACCGGTCAATTTGTCAGACCTGATTGAACGCACCCTGCTGTTACTACGCGGGCAATTACGCAAAACCGGGGCGCTTGTTGAAAACCATGTACCACTTGATTTGACCCTGCATGCAGACCCCCACCGCCTACAACAAGTCTTCATCAACCTGTTGCGCAATGCGGCTGATAGTGGTGAGCACCTGACCTTGCACATCGATGCCCTGTGCAAGCCCTCCGGCTCCGCATTACCCGCCCAGGCCACCGTCGTCGGCGAACTGGGCTACAACCGGCAAAAAGGGCAAAATATTATCGAAATCACACTGACTGACAACGGTGCAGGTATCCCCGCTGACATCCTGCCGCGCATTTTTGAACCCTTTTATACCACCCGTGAACCCGGTCACGGCATGGGGCTTGGCTTGTACATTGTCCAGGAAATCATCCAGGAACATGAGGGCTGCATTGCCATTACCAGCCAGCCCGGACAGGGGACACAGGTTGTCATCCGCCTACCGTATGGAGGGGCAAAGGCATGAGCGCCAATATACTGATTATTGATGATGAACCCATTGCCGTCAGGAATTTGGCTTATGCCCTGCAAAAACAGGGGTATACCATCACCACACGCGAAAGTGGTGCGGGTGGTCTGGAAGCACTCCAGAGCCAAGCGTTTGACCTCGTTCTCACAGATTTGCGGATGGAGCGGGTCGATGGCATGGCAATCCTGAAACGCGCCCTGGAAATTGATCCCGATAGGGCGGTCATCCTCATCACCGCACATGGCACACTCGACTCGGTTGTGGATGCCATGAAAGCAGGGGCTTTCCATTACATTGCCAAACCGTTCCGGCTGGATGAGGTGCGCAGTATTGTTGCCAATGCCCTGCAATTGGTTGGGCTGAAACGTGAGAACCGGAAACTGCGCCAGCAAGTCAACAATGGCTTACACACCCATAGTGGGCTGATTACCCAAAACCAGACCATGAACCAGTTGCTGGAGACGGCACGGCAAGTCGCCCCAACCGATACCTCCATTATGATCAGTGGCGCAAGCGGTACAGGCAAGGAGCTACTGGCACGTTACATACACAACCATAGCAAACGCCAGCAAGGTGCATTTATTGGCGTGAATTGCGGTGGTTTTCAGGAGGACTTGCTGGCTAATGAATTATTCGGGCATGCGAAAGGAGCTTATACCGGTGCAACCGAAAGCCGGATCGGGTTAATTGAAGCAGCCAATGGCGGAACCTTGTTTCTGGATGAAATCGGCGAAATGCCGCCCAGCATGCAAGTCAAACTCTTGCGGGTTGTACAAGAGCGGGAAATCCAACGGCTGGGTTCCCAAACCGTGCTTCCGGTCGATGTGCGCCTGATTACCGCCACCCACCGGGATCTGAAGGCAGAGGTTGCCGCAGGACGTTTCCGCCATGACCTGTATTTCCGGCTTGATGTGGTACGCCTGCACTTGCCGCCCTTGGCAGAACGGCATGAGGATATTCCCTTGCTGGCTTTTTATTTCCTGCGCAAACACGCCTTACGCATGGGGCGGGATGTGGAAAATATTGCCCCGGCTGCCATGTCGCGGCTGCTCACCTATGCTTATCCTGGCAATGTGCGCGAACTGGAAAACCTGATCGAGCGGGGTGTGGCATTGGCACGGGGCAAAGAACTGACTATTGCCGAATTGCCCCCTGCCCTGCTTGAACAAGCCATCCATACCCTCCCGGACAGCGATGGTGAATTGCCATCGCTGGCAGAACGGGAAGAGGAATACATCCGTTATGTGCTGGAACACTATGCAGGCAACCGCACACGGGCGGCACAAATACTGGGTATTGACCGCGTGTCCTTATGGCGCAAGCTGAAAAAATACGGCCTGACCGATACGGAAGAGTGATTCAGCAACACATCCCCCAGAAACATTAGGCTTGTTCAAACCGTCTCATAATGCGCAATCGACCAAGCGGCCTGCTCTTCTTGGGCAGCCGCCTGCCACTCCTGCATGGCAGGTAACGCCTGCATCGCTTCCACCCAGCGGGCAAATGCCGGGGATACCTGCAAGCCATAGCCAACAGCCCGCCACATCACCGGGGCAAACATGGCATCGACGTTGCTGAATGCCCCACACAAGAACTCACCTGCCGGTTTTTTAGCCGCCTCAAAATGCGCCCAAATCTGTGCAAGACGCTGCAAATCAGCCTGCACCTCGACGGATGGCACAATCGGTTTGTTGCTCCGGCGGCAATTCATCGGGCAAGCTGAGCGCAGGGCATTGAAGCCACTGTGCATCTGTGCGGATGCACTCCGCGCCAATGCCCGCAGGTTTTTGTCGGCAGGCCACAAACCACGGTCAGGGTATTGCTCATGCAAATACTCCAGAATCGCCAGGCTGTCCCAGATGATCAGGCCATTGTCATCCAAGACCGGCACTTGGGCTGGAATACCGTACTTGTCCCCCAGTTTGTCCAATGCATCGCCGTGGGCAAAGGGCAGGATGGTTTCTGTGAAGGGGATGCCTGCCACCTTCAGGGCAATCCAAGGGCGTAACGACCATGATGAATAGTTTTTGTAAGCAATGTACAGATGCATGCTGATCTCCTGAATGATGACGGTTTATACAGTTGTTGCAATCCACACACCATAACTGGATGACAAACACATAAAAAGCGAATATTTTTAGCCAAACCATTCGGAGATCTTGCACAATGACACCACGGCAAGTACGTAGCGTCCTGAAAGTAATCGAAACCGGCAGCGTCAACCGGGCAGCAGAAGAACTGCACTTGGCTCCCTCCAGCGTATCGGCCCAAATCCGGGAGTTATCCGCCGAACTGGGCGTTACCCTGTTTGAACAAGCTGGGCGGGGCATTATCCCCAGTGCCGCGACCCGCCAATTACAAGCCAGCCTACAGGCATTCCAGACACTCGCCACGGAAATCAGCCAATTGGCACACAGCATTTCACATGAACCCAGTGGAGTCCTGAAGCTGTTTGCGCCCAGCTCCATGTGCATTTACCGCTTGCCACCGCTGATTGAGGCGCTGCAAATCACCGCGCCACAAGTTGAAATCATGCTGACCCACGAGCCATTTGATCATCGGCAAGCACTGCACAACGGCGAGATTGATGCCGCCATCCTCGTCAGCCAGACACAACAGGAAGGCTGGGTTTATCACCCCCTGCATGATGAGGATGTGATTTATGTCTGCCATCCAGAACGTTACCAACCCCAGGCCTTGAGCCTGACCGAACTCAACCAGCAGCCGATCATTACCACTGAACCGGGCTGCACATACCGGGTACGGGCAGAGGAACACTTCCGCACACAGGGTCTGCTGCTAAAACCCCGTCAATCCTTTGCCAATGTTGAAGTCATCAAACGTTGTTTATTAGCCAACATGGGTATCGGCTTATTACCCAAATGTGTGGTTGCCGAAGAGCTGTCACAGGGTACTCTCAGACAACAGTCTGTACAGCAAACCCCTTATCACTTTTATTCTGCACTGACTTATCCCGCAGGCCGAACCTGTTTGCCAAAATTATCAGCACTTATACAACTCATCGGGCAAATGCGCATAAATATCTGCCCCACCCCTATAACAGGATGATTTATTGTATAAACCTATCGGGCATGAACTATATTCAGAGAACCGAGGGTGATTATTGCTTGTTATTGGTTAAATATTTAGCGAAATAACCGAAACATCTGCGCATATCCAAATCGTCAATGAATCATAAAACATATTTGCATGCCGATGGAGACTCATAATGAAAACCTATATAAAAGGCGAGCTGGCCTATCCAACAAGCTTATTATTGATGGCCTGCCTGCTTAGCCCAAACGTGATGGCTGAAGAAGAGGATGAAGAAGATACCGGGCCGTTTGAACTGTCAGGATCGGTCGAGTTACAATATAATGCCATCCGGGGTGATTCTGGTCATTCATATGGCACAACATTCTCTGCTGACGTGGAAACGATTTATCACTTCTCTGATGCAGTGTCTGCCACTGCCAGCTTTAAAATCGAGGATGCCCCTGATACAAGCGCTGATGCCGATGTCGATGAGGCCTACCTCAGTTGGCATATCCAACCCGACGATAAACTAACCCTACACGCCGGGCGCAAATCTGTTCCCTTTGGCAAACATGAGTCTGCCATGCTCTCCGACCCACTCCCCAAGAGCCTGGGTAGTGCCAGTAAAAACCGGGTACTGGAATTGTCCACCACCCAAAACAAGTTTTCTGGCTATGCCTATATTTTTGATGGAACTGCCATCGATGGCAGTAAAAACAAGCGGTTCGGTACAGGCTATGGTGCACGTTTAGCCTATGACGGTGAGTTTGCCGGAAGACCAACCCAGGTGGGGATTGACTTCATCTCCAATCTGGCAGAAGCAGATGGCTTCGCAGACGGGCGTGTCAGCCGCAAGATTCCTGCCGTCAGCCTGCATAAGTCCACTCAGTGGGGGCCTGTAACCCTGCGTGGAGAAAGTACGTTTGCCCTCAAATCACCCAAAGTCGGGGATATGGATGGTGCTGTTACCCGTGAACGCAAACCATCAGCCCACCAGATTGAAATCGAATACGACCTCCAGAATGAGCGCAAGATTGCGGCTGCGTGGAATACCACTCGCAATGCTGAAGCATTGGGTTTATCCAAGCGCTATGTCGGCATTGCCTATAAACAGCCCATTTATAAAAGCATTTATGGTGGAGTTGAAATTGGCGAATCCAAAAGCTATCAAGGTGAAAAAGACCGTCAGTTCATGTTGAATGTTGGTTACGAGTTTTAGAGCCTAATCGCCCACTCCAAGCCCCCAAGCCGTTTCCCAGAAAAACCGGCTTGGGGAATCTCCAAAATAATTTAAACCAATTTATTTAAATTAATTTATACTGCCTGTGCCGGATTACCTCGCCATACACTCCCAGACTCAACCACTTCACCTTTCATGACAAATGAATCCATCCCAATCACCGCATGATCACCGATTGTTGTACCATAATGAATAAAGGCATTGCTTTCTACCGAGCAATAATCACCCACCTTAATGTAGTCGCACTTGAACCTCCCCTGCTCCAAGGAATGGGATTGCAAGACAGAGCTTGCATTAAAGTTACAGTAGTCACCAATCTCTACCAAGGTTTTCTCCGAGATATGCAGACCATCGTCAAATACTTTCTTGCCCTGACGCACCCCCATCATCCTGTTTATTACTGCCCTAAATGGAGTGCCTACCATAAAGTTATTTAAAAATGTTTCAGAAAACTTCCAATATCTTTCTGTTTTCCAGTATATCGGATCATAAATACTGCTTTCAACCGGCCTCATCCTACAAAACCCTAATGCCCACCACTCCAAAGCCACAAGGTAGGCAACTGAAAACAAAAAACCAACAATACTTGCAAGGAGCCATCCCCAAAAACCCCACACAGGATGATATGCAACAAGAGCGTATATGGCTGTCACAAACAGCAGAAACGGTAAAAACCCAGCCATCAGGAACAACAATATTGTTCTCAAGTTATAACCATTCTTTCTTTTTATACCTTTACATATAAAATCATTTCTTGCGAATGGGTCAAAATCCTTATCCTTTCCTGTTGCACGAGGTATTTCAAAACTTGGCGAGCCTAGTATTCCTGTGTTTTCACGAAGTACTCCATCAATTGGAATCATTGCCTTAGTTGCAATTAGGCAGTTATTACCCACCATAGCATTAGGAATAAAAAACAAATGATTGCCAAGAAAATTATCGGCACCGATATGAATATGAGATAATTCAAAAGCAGTACTGGATTGTTTTGTATTTACCATGACCAAACCATCAGAAACCATCGTCCTTGTTCCAATATGACACATAAAAGGGTTTACATGCTCATGTGCAACACCAAAATTTGAACCAGTCTGAATGATATGCTGAAATTTATAACCTATCCATTTTAAGTAAGATGTTATATAAGAGCTATCACCAAAAATCAAGTTAAGCGATTTTGAGTTTGTCACGGACTTTATCCATCCAGCAATGAAAAAGTGAAACCCATATCGTATATACACATGCCCAGTACTCAGAAGAGCATTAACCAGGCGGGGAACTAGACCGATGAACAACAAACCAAGACCAAAAGCAACAACGAAGAAAACACTGGCATCAATGAGTATATCAACCCACCATAAAAGGGTCAGTGCTTCATGTGTTGGTAGTCCAAATATATACACCAAATTATACAGGGCAAGCAGGACTACAGGTGTGACAACCAGAAACCCGGTCAAAAATTGTATAAGAAAATAAGCCATCTTCCTAAACTTACTGACCGAGTAAGCTGCATGCAACCTGAAGTCAGTGGGTGTTTCCCTAGCAGGCACACCATGATAGCTTTTCCCTGCGTAGGCACGCTGCCCCTCATGTAAGGAGGATGCATGAGCCAATTGTGAGTTATCCTCCATGATTGTATTAATATCAACGGTACTACCTTCACCAATCAGTACATTATTTCCAATGAAAATTGACCCCGTATAAATATAGTTTGATCTGGCCTTATACGTGACTAACATAGAACGGTCACTGATAACAGAGTCATCCCCAATGACCAGCATATCCGTACAAACAGGAACATGCTCACACTCAATAATGACATTATGTCCAATTTTTGCACCTAATAAACGCAAGTAAACATTATAGAAGGGTGATCCCTTGAGTGCCATCAGTGGGCTAAAATAGATAAACTGCTTCACGACCCAAAACTTAAAATAAGCCAAACTCCAAATTGGTATTTTTTCAGCGTGCCACCGACCAATGATCGCCCATTTAACTGCGATAGGTGTAATTAGCCACAACATAAACAGTATAAGCGTGACGAGCGAGACTCTCATATAAAAATCTAATCCACTACTCACATCAACTACCCAAGGGATAACTTGGATTGCCCCCCAAAGTCCACCCAACATAAATGTCAAATAGAATCCAAGCTGCAAAAACCCACAACGGTAGTACTCAAAATCAGAAGGAATTCGGACTGGCTCACATTGTGTCTCTACTTCTTTTGTGGCATCCGTATTTTTGCATTGCCCCTCCAGATAAGCCGCCAAAGATGCAACCGTTGGGAAGGCATAAATGTCACGCATGGCAATGCCGATTATCCCCTCCTGTTTACGCAGTGCCGATGTGAATTTTGCCATCAGCAAGGAGCTTGCACCCAAGTCATCAAAGAAATGATCCTCCACCGAAACCTGACCTACCCCCAGCAAAGTCGCCAATACCCTGGCAATCTGCGTTTCCATTTGGGTTTGTGGCTCTACCATCTCGGTGCTGCCCAGATTCATCCGCACTGAATGCGGTTTAGGCAGTGCCTTACGGTCAGCCTTGTTGCTTGCCAACATGGGCATGTTATCCAGTGGTTCGTAATAAGCTGGAACCATATAGGCAGGCAGCTTTTCACGCAGGGCTTGCACCAGCACATCGGTCGTCACTGGATCAGCCTTATCCTTGAGTGTGTAATAGGCCACCAACTCCTTCACACCGGGTGTTGGTTCAAAGGTTTCCACCACGGCTTGCGCCACCTGTGGAACCTGGAGCAAAACCGACTCAACTTCAGTCAGTTCAATCCGGTAGCCACGAATCTTGACCTGTAAATCAATACGCCCCCGATACTCCACTTCACCAGCGGCATTCACCAACCCCAAATCCCCCGTGCGGTACAAACGTCCAGAAGGGTTATTTGGCAGTGGCAGAAAATCCTTGATAAAAACCTTACGGGTCTGCTCTTCGCGGTTCAGGTAGCCATTGGCAACCCCGACCCCACCAATCACAATCTCCCCCTCCTCGCCAAATGGCAGGAAATTTTCCGTACCCGGTTCAAGGATAATGACCGAATAGGTGGGCAAGGGCTTACCAATACTGCCTGGGCCATCGGGTCTGGAACGCGCCAAGGTTGCCGTGACCGTGATTTCAGTCGGCCCATAGGCATTCAGGATGGTACGCCCCGCCTGATACCAACGGGCAATCAAATCCTGCGGGCAGGCCTCACCCGAAACAATCAGCAAGCGTAAATCAGGCAGTTCCTGATCCATCGTTGCCAATAAGGTCGGCACACAGCACAGGGCGGTTGCCTGATGTGCCAACAGGAACTCCGCCAAATCCGCACCCAATAGGCTACTGCCGGTTTGGTTCGGCAACAGGGTTGCACCCACCACCAAGGGAACCCAGATTTCCTCAACGGCAAAGTCAAAGGCAATGGTCAGCCCCTGATAAACCCGGTCTGACGCTGTATAACCATAGACCTCCGCCGCGACCCGCACGAAATTGCAAATGCTGGCCTGTTCAATGGGAACCCCCTTGGGGCGGCCTGTCGAACCGGAGGTATAAATGATGTAACACAACTCACTGCTTGGCTCACCCACCTCCCCGGCACGCAAGGGTGGGCAGGGTTGCGCCATCACCGCTGCCATGACCTGATCCAAACAAATGACGGGCAACCCCGCTGCCGAGGTGAGCGGCTGATAACCGCTCAAGGTCAGGATCGTTTTCAACTCGGCATCTTCAGCAATATAGGCAATGCGGTCATCCGGGAAGCCCGGATCCAGCGGGACGTAAGCTGCATTGATTTTCAGGACAGCCAACATCGCCAAATAACTGTTGGCACTTTTATCAAACAAGAGGCCAATCACATCACCGGACTGATAACCCTGTCCCAACAGATAACGTGCCAACTGGTTGGCACGTAAATCAAGCTGCGGATAAGTCCAACGCCCCTGGGCACTGTCGACCGCCAAATGGCGCAAGTCGCCTGCCTGCAAAAATTGCAGGCAACGCTGTTCAAACAGGTGATGCAAACGCTCACCGGGCTGCCAGCGCACAGCATTACTCCCCTCCCCCATCAAGATGGGCAGGGGTTGATTGGCAGGCTCCAGCAAATCCGGCAAGACAACCGGCATCAATGAATCCATGCGCCCAGGCTGTACTGGGCGCACCTCCGCTAGCATTTTGCTCATGGTTGTTATTATCCCGCCAAGCTATCACCAGAAAAACGACTAGTCGCCAACTCCGATGAAGGCTCAACTTCTTTCCGGCGCATCGGTATGACATTCGACCCCGGTTGGGCAGCCATCACTTCACGGGTGGCACTTTCCAGAATATCCAGACCTTGCTGGAGAATGTCTTCTGGTGTGGTCAGGGGGGCAAGGATTTTGATTACCTCGTCGTAAGGGCCAGACGTTTCCACAATCAAGCCGTTGCCAAACGCATGGCGGCAAATCTGGTCAGCCAGCTCACCATTAGCCATCGCAATCCCCTGCATCATGCCACGTCCCTTCAAGCGTGAACCGGGGGCAAGCTCCATGATACTGCGCAAACGGCTTGTCACCAGACTGGCTTTATTGGCGATTTCCTTGACAAAACTCCGGTCTGCCCAGAACTTCTCCAAGGTGACACTGGCGGTGACGAAGGCGTGATTATTGCCCCGGAATGTGCCGTTATGCTCAGCAGGCGACCATTGGTCATACTCAGGTTTGATCAACACAATCGCCATCGGCAAGCCATAACCGGAAATCGACTTGGACATCACCACCATATCCGGGACAATGCCCAGCGGCTCAAAGCTAAAGAACGAGCCAGTACGCCCACACCCTGCCTGCACATCATCAACGATCAGCAAAGCCCCATGCCGTTTGGCAATCGCCGCAACCCGCTGTACCCAGAGCGGTGAGGCCACATTCAGGCCCCCCTCACCCTGCACGGTTTCCAGCAAAATGGCAGCCGGTGGCTCAATGCCACTGGAGGGGTCTGTAATCAACTGCTCCAGATAGCCCGCCGTATCAAACGAGCCACCCCAATAGCCATCGTAGGGCGCACGCGCAATACCGGGCAGGTTCATCCCCATGCGGTTGTACTTGTTACCGGTAGCAGCCAAAGCCCCCAAGGACACGCCGTGAAAACCATTGGTGAACGACACAATCGTGCTGCGCCCTGTCACTTTACGTGCCAGCTTCATGGCAGCCTCGACCGCATTCGTACCGGTGGGGCCGGTAAACTGCACGCGGTAATCCAGACCACGCGGTGCAAGGATCAGACGGTTAAACGCTTCCAGAAACCGCCCCTTGGCAACACTGAACAAATCCAGCCCTGCCGACAGGCCATTATTCTGGATGTGGCGCACCAAGGCACAACTCATATTCGGGTCATTATGCCCGTAGTTAAGCGAGCCGCAGCCCGCCAGAAAGTCAATATATTGCTTACCCGCCACATCCGTCATCAGGCTGCCGCTGGCAGAAGCAAATATCGGGTCAAAGCGGCGGCAATAGCCACGTGCTGCTGACTCATACTGGTCAAACATAGTTTTACTTACGTCCATCGTTAGTTTTCTCGCATTGAAAGTTTATTTAATTAATTACGACTAACACCTACTTCCTCATGATTAAAGCACTCTAAGTGATACACCTCCTATTATTTAAAAATCCCATATAAAAAACAAAAAGAGACACCAACACCATCTAAAATGGCAATTTATCAACAGGCAATCAAAATAATGATACAACTACTTTATCAATAATAAGCTTCCTCGCAAAAAGCTTAATAATCAACCACCATTGACCCGAAAACAAAGTCGCTCTGGTTAAAAACCAAGAAAACCCTGTGGGTCGTTCAGATATAAATAAAACTGTTTTTTATTAATAACATAATACCAAATAAATACCGTCAGTATTTACTATAGTAGAAAAACAACAAAGAAAATAAAAAATTTCTCCAGTGACAGACCCTGCTTTGATAATAAGAAAATTATATTGAATTTAAACCCAAGCATAAAAATACATAAATAAATACAATGAAACTAGCGTGTCAAACTCGTGTCCGCAGAATCGGACAAACCCACCATGGAACCGTACATATCCATTTAGCCCGCCCCGACCCGAACTCACCCTTCCCGCTCACACTGCACCCACTGGAGCGGCAACGCATGCAGCACTTCAAATTTGCAAACGACCGTTGGCTATATGGGGCGGCACGTACCTTCCTGCGCCAGACCTTAAGTTTGCATGCCCCTCTCCCCCCAAGCGCATGGCAATTCAATACCAACCCTTATGGCAAACCCTTCATCACTAACCCTGGCTATGAATGGCTACAATTCAACTTGTCCCATACGCCAGGATTAGTCGCCTGTGCAGTCAGTGAAGGGCAGGTGATTGGGGTTGATGTAGAACGTTTACATCCGCTTGACGATTTGGAAGCCCTTTGCAGCAGCGTTTTCGCCCCGCTGGAAACTCAAGCGGTGCTTGCAGCATGCACCCAGCACGAGCGGGAACAGCGCTTTTTCACCTACTGGACATTGAAAGAGGCCTACATCAAAGCACGGGGCTTAGGTATACCGGCCTTGCAGCAATTTGCTTTTCAGGCAACGAGAAACGGTGGTTGGCAACTGCATTGCAGCCCTGCCCTTCAGGATGCAGGGCATGATTGGCACTTCCTATCCATGCCCATCGGCACTGAGCACTATTTAGGCATGGCGGTATATACCAATACGCGGGTACTGTTGGCAGCCCAAGACCAGCAGCCTATGATGAGAACACCAGCTATTTCCCAGGAGAACACCCAATGAAAAAAATAGGCATTATTACCAGTGGTGGTGACTGTGGCGGCCTGAATGCCGTCATCAAAGGTGCAACCCTTGCCGCCCAACAAAAAGGCATTGCCTGCTACATTATCCCAAACGGCTATGCCGGTCTGTATAACCTGCTGCATTTCGACTCACTGGTTGAATTGACCCCTGCCCGCCTGGAGGGTTTTGAGTCGGCCTTGGCAGGCTCAGAGGCAGGTCATTCCCGTGTGAATGTCCGCAAGCTGCAAGACCCGGACAAATACCAGCGTATCCGTAGCGGGTTGGAAAAATTTGCCCTCGATGGTTTGGTCATCAGTGGGGGCGATGACACCGGCAGTGTCATGGTCGATTTGGCAGAACATGGCATCAACTGTGTGCATGTGCCAAAAACCATGGATCTTGACCTGCAAACCTATTCGGTTGGGGCAGACTCGACCATCAGCCGCATTGCCAGCTTTGCCCGCGACCTGAGCACCACCGGACGTACCCACAACCGCATCATGGTGGTGGAAGTGTTTGGGCGCAATGCTGGGCATACGGCATTCCGGGGTGGGGTCGGCGCAGAAGCTGATGCCATCCTTATCCCGGAAATCAGTGTGAATTTCGACCTGCTCTACCAACACATGAAAGCCCGCTATTTCCAGCGGATTGCCAACAGCGATGTCCGTGCCGGAACCTATCTGATCATCGTCGCTGAAGGCATGCACGATGCCCAAGGCTCCGAGGTCGTGGATGCCAAAGCGGGGATCGACCCCTTTGGGCATAAAAAACTCAGTGGTGCAGGCAACTACGTCGTCGCTGAACTCAGCCAGCGGCTGCGCTCCGACCCGGAAATCCCGCAACTCATGCAGGCGATGGGCATGTATGTCCCCAGCCAATACGAAATCCCGGAAGTGCGGGCAGTCAATCCGGGGCATTTGGTACGCTGTGGGCAATCATCGGCTTTTGATGTCAACTTCGGGCTGGAAGCCGGTGCTGCCGCCCTCCACCTCCTGACGGCGGGCATCAGTGGCGTGACCGTGGCAGGTATCCAAGGCAATACCATCCAGTACATGGACACCGCACAGGCCATCCGCCAACGCCCCGTCGATTTGGATCAGGTGATTTGGTACGAATCGCTGGGTGTTTGTTTCGGGCGCGAACCGCAACCCTACACCCTGAGCTATGCCCGCCTGGAACAGGCTCCTGAGCGGCATTTATAATACCTGCGGAGAACATGCCCCAATTTCATTGGCATACTGAACCACTTGGTTTTATACCCACAGTAAATGAAAACTGGGTTTTCTGCACCGCCAAAAGAAACCCCTCCTAACCTCCCCTTATCAAGGGAGGAACAAGAGGGTAGCACCGTCTTCTTGCACCCTTCCCTGACAAGGGGAGGGTCGGGGTGGGGTTTCTTTATTTGCGTACAGGATACGCTGCATGATTGCAATTGATACCAGCCCCCTAAAGTCAGTGTAAAATCGTCCATCAAGTGGACGATTTTCAGCTATTGAATGACTGATATACATACCCTAGAATAGTGGCATGTATACACGTCATATCACCCCTTTGCTACAAGAAGCACTCGCTGACACCCCCGTTGTGTTACTCAATGGCGCACGTCAGACGGGCAAAAGCACACTGGTACAAGCCTTGGCTGCCAGCGAAGGCCGCCGCTATTTCACACTGGATGACCACGCCACACTTGCCGCAGCCACGGGCGACCCTGCCGGATTTATTGCAGGTATCAATGGCGCAGTAGCACTTGATGAAGTACAACGCGCACCGGCCTTGTTCCTTGCCATCAAGGCAGCCGTTGACCGTGACCGCAAACCGGGGCGGTTCCTGCTGACTGGTTCGGCAAACGTGATGCTGTTGCCGGATATTGCCGACTCACTGGCAGGGCGCATGGAAGTGTTGTCGCTGTGGCCTTTGTCGAGCGCTGAACTGGCAGGTGATGCCGTCACTAATCTGGCGGACTGGTTGTTTAATGGCGAGCTGGATGCAATGCCGATCCCGCCGTGTGAACGCGCCCCACTGATCGACAAACTGGTGGCGGGCGGTTTCCCCGAAGCGGTGACACGCAGCAGTGCACGGCGGCGGACTGCATGGTTCGACAACTACCTGCAAGCCATCCTCTACCGCGATGTGCGTGAGCTGGCACGGGTGGAGCAGCTCACTGAAATCCCCAACCTGTTGCAATTACTGGCAAACCGCAGTGCCAACCTGTTGAATTTTGCAGAACTGTCACGCACCAGCAACCTGACGCAAACCACGCTCAAACGTTATTTCACCTTGCTGGAAATGCTGTTCCTGGTGTATCGCCTGCCGTCATGGGAGCGCAATCCGGGCAAGCGGCTGGTCAAAGCCCCTAAGGTATTCGCTCCTGACACAGGCCTGCTTACCCACCTCGCCAACTGGACGGAGGGACGCATGGGGATTGAAAGCGGCTTGCCGGGTGGCTTGGTCGAAACCTTCGTACTCGGTGAACTGCTTAAACACCTGGCCTTTTCCCAACAACGCCTGACCTTATGGCACTACCGCACCCAAAACAATATAGAAGTTGATTTCATCCTCGAAGACCGCGCGGGCAATATCACAGGCATCGAAGTCAAAGCCAGTGCGACGCTGGACAGCAAAGCCTTCAAAGGCTTGCGGCATTTGCAGGAGACTGAACCGACGCTGTTCCAGCGCGGAATTGTGCTGTACAGCGGGCGTGAGCTTGTGCCGTTTGGGGAAAAGCTTTTTGCCGTGCCGTTGTCCATGTGGTGGAAAGGAGAGCATTGATGGGAACACAAGAAAACACTTCTCAACTAGTCATCTACCAGACCGAAGAAGGTAGCACCAAACTGGAGTTGGACGGCTTCTTACAACTGAATGACCATGACATACTTAACCATGCGGGCAAGGTGTCACACCAAATGGCGAAGCAACTGGTGGAGCAGGAATACGATAAGTTTCACCGACAGCGGCAAGAGCATGCTGCGTTAGACACATATAGACAGGGTTTGGATTATTTGGAGAAGGTAGCAATTTTTGAAAAAAATAGCATCACCCGGTTTTTCTTAATGCATAACTACCATTTTTCAACGACTGAAATTTAATATATTTTCGGAAGAGGCATATACGAAATGGGTTACTTAAAAAAAGTTTCAGGAGAGATCCCGAATACGCTTCAGAATGTTGATATAAAATTAGATGGCAAGAATTTAATTATCACTGGAGGCAATGGATCTGGAAAAACATCATTAATCACTGCCATTAATGAAAAAATAAATATTTTAATAAAAGAAAAGAAACTTGCCGACCTTGAAAAAATCAAAAAACAATTAGAAACACATGAAAGAGTATTATTGGGAGCTGTTAAAGGAACAAGTCAGTATACTAGTCAAGACAATATGGTTACATCTCTAAAAACCCAGATTAAAAAAATTGAAGGAGGACTGCAACTAGATATACCAAACTACCTTGATTTTTCTATTGATTTTGATGCCAAAAAATCCATCATACGCTTTTTTGAGGCTCAGCGAAATTCAAAAATACAACCATCGGTGGGAGCTACAGCATTAGATAATAAAACATTACAGCAAACAGAAAATGCAGGAGCGAAATTTGAGCAACATTTGGTTAACCTTCGCACTAGAAGTTCATTTGCCATCACAGAAGATAAAAACAATGCCCTTCATCAAAAAATAACAAAGTGGTTTTCTGATTTTGAGAAAAATTTAAAATACTTAATGGAAGATGAATCAACAAAGCTAGTTTTTAAACCCAACGAATTTAAATTTTATATAAGTCAAAATAACAAGAAGCCATATACCTTTCAATCATTATCCTCTGGTTATTCAGCTATATTTGACATATTAGCCGATCTTATAATTAGAACGGAATTTTTTGAAGTACCACCAAGCGAACTAACAGGAATTGCACTTATTGATGAAATTGATGCACACCTTCATGTCTCTTTACAAAGGAAAATACTCCCTTTCTTGATAAAATCATTTCCAAAATTACAGTTCATCGTTACAACACACTCTCCCTTTGTTATCACATCTGTTAGTGATACCGTTATTTACGATATTAAGACTCAAGAACAAGTATCTGATGATTTATCCATGTATTCATATGATGCTATCGTTGAAGGTCTTTTAGGTGTTCCCCCGATCTCGAAAGAAATGGAAGATGAAATGAATAAACTAGCTAATTTGATTGATCAAGGTGCTAAAAACAAGAATGAAGTACAGATCATTGTGAACAAAATTCACCCTCACGAAGATAATCTTGATGCTCATTCACAAATGATTTATCAAAAGGCAGTTTACTTTCTTCTTCAGCTAAAGAATCAAAAGGATGTGTAAATGTTTAATGTTACAAGACCAGATCAGACTCCTTCTTCCTTAGCAGCCAAGCGATCATATACAGAGCCAGATGTTTTATATGCTCTAAATGCCATGTTTTTAGGAAAATGCTATATTTGTGAAACGAAAGATCCACTATCATTGAATGTTGAGCATTTTGAAGCACATCAAGGCGATATTGACAAGAAATTTGATTGGAATAATCTTTTCTTCTGTTGTGCTCGTTGTAATAATATTAAAAGAGATAGTTTTAATTCGCTTATTGATTGCACGGATTCTGCAATTGATGCTTTGCGTAGCATAAAACATATAGCCCCAATTACACCGAATCCAAACAGGATTGTTATTCAGCCAACCAATAATTATCCAAAAACAGTAGAGACGGCTAAACTCATAGAAAAGGTATTTAATGATCAAAATACTGCAAATAAGAAAATTAGCCTGATTTCACTCAAGATGAGGCTTTACAAAAGATATTCTTTGCTTTTCAAGCACATAAACACTTATATAGATCCAGATAAATTGGAGACTGAGAGACAATATGCATTTGAACACTTGAAGCAAATGATGAAAAAAGAGCAAGAGTACTCTGCATTTATCCGTTGGGCTGTTCTTGATGATACTTCTTTATGTGAAAAACTAGAGATGTATATTGATTAGTTTTTATTTCTTCCAACATTGGCATCCGTTCAATCTTGTAGCAGCTAGCCTGAACTCGCCTAGCATGTGCACATCCTAAAGCGAGCAAAACCAAGCACTCGCTCATTGAGGTGAACGATGAGAGACAAGTGGGGCTAAGAACCTCCCCCTGAAGCCGCCACTCCTACCTTTTACCAACCCAATACCCGCTAAACTGTAAGGACTAATTGTTAACCCCGTTGCGGCGGGGTTTCGGCGAGAATTTATTGGTGTTATGCGAGAACTACGATGAAAAAATCAACAATCCTACTATTGGCAATCCTGTCAGGCATGGGTAGCACAGCCTATGCGGATGGCTCAATGCTCGAAACAGCAACCCGGCAGGGCTGCTTCGTTTGCCACTCAGTACAACCTAAAACAGGGCCCGCCATCCCCCTTGCCCCAGCGTATGCCGACATCGCTGAGCGCTTCAAAGACCAAACAGATGCTGTCAGTTATCTGTCGCAACGTATTGTACAAGGCACAGTCAATGCCAAACAGGACTGGGAAGGCAAGGTCAATATGCGCTTTATGCCCCCCAATGTGAATGTTACCCCTGAAGAAGCCACCAAGCTGGCTGAATGGATTCTCAGTATCAAAAAAGGCGAGATCAGTGAAGAAGTCATCACCCACGAAGGGATGCTGACACTGGCAGCACAAAACGGTTGTATTGCTTGCCATGGTGTTACCCAGCAGGCTGATAGCCATTATATCCCCCTTGCCCCGGCCTTCCATACCATTGCAGAACGCTATAAAGGCAGTGCTGATGCCAAGAAAACCTTGGTGGACTCCATCATCAACGGCACAGTGGATAAGGACAAGAAATGGCCGGATGTGAACATGCGTTTCATGCCACCGAATCCGGCATTGAGCACCAAAGATGCCGAGATATTGGTCGACTGGATTTTATCCAAATAAAAAGCCCTTATCCCATCCAAACAAGTAAGCTTGAGACAGCCGGAGTTCAAATATGTTAAGTTATCATCCACCATGATTGACCACAGACAGACACAAGAGCAATCGCAGGGCCATGGCACTCATTGAAAAAAAACTGACAAACTGGGAACAGCAAGGGCTGATCAGTGGCGACCAACGTGATGCCATCCTTGCTTTTGAGCGGGGTGATGGCTCAGCGACCCATTGGTGGCTGTATAGCCTGTTGATCCTGGGGGCTGCCATTATTGGCTTGGGCATCATCTCGCTAATCGCCGCAAACTGGGCACAAATCCCCGACCACATCAAACTGGGGGCTGATTTTGGTTTGCTCGGCTCCTTGGCAGTTGCCATCCTCTGGCAACGGGAAAAGCCCAATAGCTACGGGTTTGATGCACTGATCACGGGCTTCATTATCCTCTGCCTCGCTACCATTGGCCTGATCGCCCAGCTTTACCACATCAATGGGCATTGGTATCACGCCCTCCTGCTTTGGTCGATCATTACCCTGCCCTTGGTCATTTTTGCACGGCATCTGTTTGTACACTTTTTTTGGGTCAGTGTGTTCCTGCATGCAGCCGTCTGGAGTTGTGTGGATTTGGCAGCAGGCAACTTGCGCTATGTCTTCCGCGAAGTTCCCGCCATCCTGTTGCTCGCCCCCCTGCTGGCAGCCACCTTATACCTGCTTGCCCGTCGGGTACGTGTGCTGCATAAAACCAGCAACAGTTTCTTCTTCTGGTTCCAGATTTCCAGCCTATTGGCACTGGTGGCAATCGACCTGATACGTTCTGGTGGGGATGTCCAGCAGTTCCAGACCACTTGGTATTGGCCTGCCTGGATAGCTGCCGCCATCTTGACCGGACTGATCCTTACCCGCCCCGGTTATGGCGTATTGAACAAGAGCCTGCTAATTGGCGCGATTGCCCTGCTGCTACTCTATTACCACCCGACGATCCTGTTTACCGGTGTCACCCGCTATACCTTTTCCGCACTGGATAATGCCAGCCGTGCCAGCCTCTGGCAGGCCGATGACATCCGTGCACCTGCCATGACCATCCTGATCCTGTTCCTGTATGCGGTACATGCCGGGAACCGGGGCTACCACCGCACCTTCAACCTGATGACATTCCTGATTGGCTTGCGCTTTGTTGTGCTGTATTTCCAGGCGATGGGCGGTTTGGCGGCAACCGGGGTCGGCCTGATCCTGTCCGGCCTGATGATTATCGGTATTGCCTGGTTCTGGTATAGCAGCCGCGACCGGCTGAAAAGCTGGAGCAAGGAGCTGACACAATGAAAAGCCCACGGTTACGGCTGGTTGCCGCCCTGATCTTCCCAATCGTGGTCTTGGCAGGCAATGCGTGGATGTACCAGCAACAGCGCAGTGCAGGGGAAGAAGTCACGTTCCCGATCCAGGGGTTTGATCCCCGCGACCTGCTCTCTGGGCACTACCTGTTTTATCAGGTTGATTACGGCATCACGGAAACCAATGGCTGCCCTGCGGGGGATATTGCTGCCCTGCTCTGCCTGCGCCCGGAACGGCGTGTCTACCCGGATGATGAATTGCCAGAAAGCTGCACCCTCTATTTGCAAGGCGACTGTGATGGCAGCTCCACCTTCAATGCCGGACTGGAACGCTTTTACGTCCCGCAGGAACACGCCCTCAAACTGGAAGGGCAAATCCGTGACAAGCAAGGTGAATTGAGTGTATCCATTGACCGGCACGGCAATGCCGCCATTGTAGACTTGCTAATCGGCGGCAAAACCTGGAAAGAGGCAGTTAAGGACTAAACCGCTGCTGTGTTGCTGTTCAACTCAGGCACATCCAACACCAAGTCACTCCGGGCATAACCGCAACAAAACAAGCCTTTGCCCTCTGCCTCATCCTCTTCAAACAAGGCCAGCGGCGGGTGGGTATAAACCATCTCACCCGCCACGACTTGCCCCATGCATACCCCACAAATACCGCCCCCACAGCCCCACGGCATCGGGACATTCTGCCGCAAAGCCGCTTCCAGCACGGTTTCGGTCGGCTCGGCGTTGAAGTGGTAAGGCGTATTGAGGAGGCGGACAGTGAATGCCATGCTACCCATCTGCTTACTTGGGATATTGGTAATACGCTTGATTCAGGTACTCGGCAACCTGCTCCAACTCTTCATCGAACAAGCGCGTCCCCAGATTGGCATCACAACGGCGCACTTGCGCAGCCAGTTGGGTGAAGTCCTTGATCTTGCGGTCTGCGCGGGTATACACACCGGAATCATGGCAACTGATGCAATTGGCATCATGCAATACTTTGCCCGGATGGACATCCATCGGCTTGGCGGCTGGATCAGCAGCAGCCCCTGCCGCTACCGTCGTTTCTGCCGTTGCCGGGGCAGCCTCTTTTGCCTGTTCCGGCTGCTTTTCACCACATCCTGCCAATAAACCCACGACCATCAGGCAAGCGGTTACAGAAGTTAAAGAAATGGTTTGTCTCATGAAAGCCTCTTTTTGAATCAAATTATTATTTAATCATGATTTTTTAATCACGCTGCTGATAATACCTAACAGACGCTCAACGACACCTTGCTGACTCTGCAAAAACTGCTTGCCAGACTGCCCCGCTGCCCGCCGTTTGTCCCTATCGCCCAGCCAGAAAGCCAGATGATGTGCCAAATCTGCGGGTGAATCAACCACCACAGCCCCTCCCGCTGCAACGAGTGCGGGATAAATATCAGCAAAATTATGGATATGTGCGCCTGTCATCACCGGAACCGAAAAATCCAGGGCTTCCAGCGGGTTATGCCCACCGACATCGACCAAACTGCCGCCAATGAAAGCCACATCCGCAGCCGCATACCACAACCGCAACTCGCCCATGCTATCACCCAGCAGCACACGGGTAGCCGCTGTGACGGCTCCACCCTGACTGCGGCGTACAAATGGCAAACCCTGTTGGGTGCAAACCCCGGCAACCGCAGCAAAACGTTCAGGATGCCGGGGAACCAACACCAATAGCAGCTCAGGGAATTGCCCAAGCAAGTGCTGGTGTGCCTGCAAGACCAGCTCTTCCTCCCCGGCATGCGTGCTGGCAGCTACCCAAACAGGACGGGAACCCCATTGCCTGCGCAACGCCATCCCCTGCTCCGCCAAGCCCATCTCAGGCGGCAAATCAAACTTGATATTCCCCACGACCTGCACCTGACCGGTTTCTGCCCCCAATGCCAAAAACCGGGCGGCATCCTGTTGCTCACGGGCAGCAATAGTATGGATACAAGCCAATGTTTCCTGCACCAGCCCCACAAAACGGGCATATCCCCGCGCTGAACGCTCCGACAAACGGGCATTCGCCACGACCAAAGGAATGGATTGTTGGGCACAAGCCGCATACAGGTTAGGCCATAACTCGGTTTCCATCACCAGCAACAGACTGGGGCGAAGCTGCGTCAGAAACCGCTGCACCGCCCCTGGCGTGTCATACGGCAAATAGGAATGCTGTACCCGTCCGGCAAACAAGCGGCGCACCGTATCAGAGCCTGTCGGGGTTGTGGATGTTATCCACAAGCAGTGTTCTGGATAGGCCTGTAGCAAACGCTCAACCAAAGGCCGCGCTGCCATCGTTTCACCCACCGAAACTGCATGCAGACAGATGACAGGGGATGAAGGGGAAAAGGACAGTGGCAAGATGCCAAGCCGCTCACGCCAACGTTGCCGGTAAGCGGGATTACCCCGGCTACGCCACAGCAGGCGTAAAAACAAGACCGGCAGCAAGCCATACAGCAGTGCCGAATAAATACTCCGCCGCCAACTCATCAAGAACGATCCGCCCGCTGCTTATTATCCATACGGGCGGATTCTACATGATCTGCCAGCAAAATCAGGCCAACAAATCCTTATAGCCAACATAGATCGCGCCTACAACCACCGGCAACAAGACCAGGAAGCCCAGGCCAAAGGGTATGGCGGCAATGATTGACAACACCATGTAGATCAACATGAAAATAATGAACGGTGCAAAATTTTTCATACAGGCATCAAAACTGCCTTTAATGGCATCAACCGCTGAAGCGTTCTTGAAAACGACCAAAGGAGTTGCATACAGGAACAACATCCCCATCACAACCGCCAACAACAAGCCCAGTATCAACGCGGTTGCGCCAAACGATGGCATGGGGCTTTCCGCCGACATGGAACCCATCATGGTTCCACCCAACACGATCATGCTGAGGAAAGCACCTGCCAACATGATCAAACCCAAAATCAGTAAGGGGGTACGTTTGCTGGCATCCTTGAATAAGGCAAACAGGTCAGGAATCTCCACCTCACGCCCTTGATCCGCTTTTTGGGCTGCCAACAGCATGCCACCCAGCAAGATAGGCATCAGCAAGTAAAGGACGATCATCCCCAGAAAAGGTATAAAGCTTAGTACAATAGCAATGACCCCAAACGCCAGTGCCATCAATACCCAATTTGCCATACTGGCAGAGAAAATCTTCCAGCCGCCCTTAAACCATTCAATAGCACGGCCTGCGCCAACAGTCCTGACTTCCGACATTTCAAACTCCTTTGGTGGTTATTTACAATAATTATAGAAGATAATATCAAAGTTGCTGTTACACCTTACCCGATGCTTGCCAAACATTCCAGCACCGCTTGTCCCAGAACTTGTCAGGTAGCCGAGTGCGCCAAACGCAACCGTCATGCTGGTTTTCAACCAATCAGCAGTGTATGCTTCTTGCCAATTTTATGGGCGATAACTTCTCAGTCAGAACAGGTTCGGTGGGGCGCACAGCAATGGAATTGCCGGTCAACATCATTTGCATGAAATGGGGCACGAAATACGGCGCTGAGTACGTCAACACGCTTTATAAGATGGTTGCCCGCCACCTCAGCCTGCCCTTCCAGTTGGTCTGCTTCACTGACAATGCCGCAGGGCTGGATCCCCGTATCCAAATCCGTGAACTCCCGCCCCTGGATTTGCCAGCAGGTGCGCCGGAGCGGGGCTGGAACAAACTCACCACCTTGCAACCCAACCTCGGTGGCTTGAGTGGGGAGGCCTTATTCCTTGATCTGGACGTGGTGATTGTTGGTTCACTGGATGAGTTTTTCACCTACCCGGCTGAATTTTCAATTATCCGTGATGCCAAACTACGCCGCCGCCTGATTGGTAACTCCTCGGTTTACCGCTTCAAAATTGGCAAATATGCCGCCATCCTGCAAAAATTCCGCCAAGAATTCGCCCGTATCCAACAAACTTACCGAAATGAGCAGGCCTACCTCTCGGCAGAAATCCATGCCTTGGGCGAATTGAGCTTCTGGCCGGATAGCTGGTGTCCGAGTTTCAAATACCATTGCCTGCAACCGTGGCCGTTGGGTTATTTCCAGGATGCCAGCATCCCTGCCGGGGCAAAAATCATTATTTTCCACGGACACCCCGAACCCCACGAAGCCATTGCCGGAATCACCCACAAGTGGTATCGCCCGGTACGCCCGACAGCCTGGGTGGCGGAACATTGGGCATGAGGTCAGTGTAATGGCGGCACGGAAGAAATCACGGCTGGAACGCTGGCTTTCCTTCAACCAGCACCGTAAACGCTTCGGGGCGGGCAAAGCGGCTACCAGCTTGCAGGAAGCCAATTTTACTGCACTAAAAGAGCGCATGATCACGGGTGATGCACCGGATTATACACATGGTGCGGACAAGGACATCAGCC
Organism: uncultured Thiothrix sp.; assembly: GCA_964293005.1. Lineage (GTDB taxonomy): Bacteria > Pseudomonadota > Gammaproteobacteria > Thiotrichales > Thiotrichaceae > Thiolinea. The sequence goes on along the minus strand of CAXYXW010000002.1, from coordinate 229,617 downwards.
AACACCTGCTTAACCTGCGGGCTGAATTTGCCAGTCAGTCTGAATTGCTGTATTTCCATGCCCAATTGATCGTGATGATCCGGCGTGAATACCGGGCAGCAGATCACTTCCGTCAATTCGAGCACCTGTGGGAAGAAGAAAGCGACTTTCTCTGCCAGCAGCTCAATACCCGTTGGCTGGTATCGGCAGCAGATACCTTTGCTGACCATGCCACTGCACCCCTGGCACGCGCCCTAGCCCTGAATGCCTCACTCTTGGCAAACACCATCAAAATGCAGGAAACCGAACGTTACCTGCAACAGGCAGACACTCTCAACAACCAGCCTGAACGCTTGCACCTGCTGCAATCAGGGCGGGTTCCGTTGTTTGATGGCATGTCGGCCTTTGCCGTCGGAACCGATGATACCTTGCGCAATATGCGCTGGCGGATGGATGAAATCAGCACCCTGCACCCGTGTGGGGCTATCCTCAGGGAAATATTCCAACGCTTGCAAGAACACGATACGGTGTACCGGCGTATACGCCTGCTGCATACCCGCCCAAAAACTGCCTGGTGGTAAATAACACGATGCATGTATTAATTATCAACCTCGCCGAATCCACTGACCGTCTGGCCTTCCAACAAAAGCAGATGCTGCGCTTGGGGCTGGATTACGAGGTCATGCGGGCAGTCTCCACCCAGCACATCAATGAAACAACCCATTACCAACTGGCAATGGGCTGGGAACGCCCGATGCGTAAGGCAGAGTTGGCTTGCTTCCTCAGCCACCACAAAGCCTGGCAAATCGTCATCAAGCGCAAGCAGCCCCTGTTGATCCTGGAAGATGATGCCCTGCTCTCGCGTTATGTACCGGTCTTGCTGGCGATGCTGGAACAGCGTGACGATTGCGACCTGGTAACACTGGAAGTGCGCAACCGGCAGAAAACAGTTGGCGAAGGTCAGCCCTTGGTGGATGACTTTTCCCTATTGCCCCTGTATCAGGATCGCACGGGAGCTGCCGCCTACATCCTCTGGCCGAGTGGTGCACAAATCCTGCTCGATAAGGCACAGAGCACCCATCCGGGCTTGGCGGATGCGTTCATTTCCAGTGCTTATAAACTACGCTCTTACCAGGTAGAACCCGCCGCCGCCATCCAGATTGACCAATGTGCCATTTATGGCGTGAACAATTGGTTTAAAACCGTTTCGTCCATCTTGTCGGAACGCAAACCTGACCCCACCTATACCACCACACTGGAAAACATGCGCTTCCGCGCCCGCCGGATAGCCTCCCAATGGCGGATGGGTATGCGGCAAATTCAGGTATTGGGCAGGGGAAAACGGCGTGTGATTGCCTTGCGCCCAGAGGACTTTACCTAACCGCGCCTATCCCGCCCGCAACAATTGCAGCAAGCCCTGCACTGAATACAGTTCCTGCACCTCCGCCCCGACCACAGCCACCGGGCTATCCATAAAAGCATGGATGCCGTTAAGCTCCAAGGCATCATCCATGACAAACACATTATCCGGGTGGTAGAACGCCTCTTCTGCAACGAGGGGGTTGTTGGTCAGCAGCTTACGTTGGTAGGCCATCGCCTCCAAGGGGCGCAAGGTCAAACCCGACTGCCCACGCTGGGTTATATCGACAATGCATTTTGCCGCCAAACACTGACGCAGGTAGTCCACATAAGGGACATTGGCACGAGCACCTTTCATACTGTCACTGCGGACATCAAACAATACCCGGAAACCAAGCCCAGCCAGACGTGCCTGCAATGCTTGCAGCAGCGCTTCGCGCCCCTTGTTCCTGCCAATGAAGGCAAAATCATAGACCGGCGCAACCTCTGCCACTGCTGGCAAAGCAGCAATAAACTGCCGGTAAAAATGCCAGCCATAGCGCCCGACATCCTGCGGATCAAACGACCAAACCTGGCAACCAGCTGCCGCCAACCGCTGGATAATTGGCAAAGCCTTGCCGTTCGGGTCAACAGGGTTGCGCATCAGGATTGCAAGCCTAGGGAGCTTGGGTAAACGTGCCAGAGCTTCCAGAATTAAACGGTGCTCGTGAACCACAAAAAAACCGTCGGGATGCTGCTGGACATAACGGGTAATCGCTGCCCGCTGGATAGCATTACGGATAAAACGCGGAAAACGGGCAAATCCATAAAAATGCTGGCTAAGCTGCGCCGGATTGAAAACAGCGACATCCCGCCCCGCCTGTGCGGATGCAGTAAAAAATGCCACTTCATAATCAGGCCAAAAGCCCATGAAATGGACAGGAGCTGAAGTAGCCATCACTGGATCGCCCCCAACCCCAATACGGAAACATCACCACAACACCTATTCAACTGCCGCTCAGCAGCAAACCCTGCTTTCATCCTGACCTGCTCCGGGATCAACCTTTAAGCACAAAGGCTACCTGAAATCGTAGCCTCAAGCACCTGAAACACAAAAAGCTGGCACGAATCCTGCCTTCAAGATAACAGAACCGCTATAATGCCGACCAAATCACAACCGTACCCTGTTGGTTGGTTCCTGTCTTAACTTACGAGGTTTATGTTTCATGGGTTTGAAGATTAAAAAGCTGTTGGTCGCCAACCGGGGCGAAATCGCTATCCGTATCCTGCGTGCTGCTGCCGAACTCGGTTTAAAGACGGTCTCCATCTATACCTACGAAGACCGCTTTTCCCCACACCGTTACAAGGCCGATGAAGCCTACCAGATTGGTGCCGATGACGAACCACTGAAACCCTACCTCGATATTGAAGGCATTATCCAAATTGCCAAACGGCATGGCGTGTCGGCTATCCACCCCGGTTACGGCTTCCTCTCCGAGAATGTGCGCTTTGCCCGCCGCTGCCGGGAAGAAGGCATCGTGTTCGTTGGGCCGTCCCCTGAAGCGATGGAAAAACTGGGCGACAAGGTTGCCGCCAAAGAAATTGCCATTGCTGCCGGTTTGCCGATTATCCAGGATAGCCGTGAGCCACTCACCACGCTGGAGATTGCCCGCAAAGAAGCAGAACGCATCGGCTACCCACTGATGATGAAAGCCGCCGCCGGTGGTGGCGGGCGTGGTATGCGCGTCTTGCGCAAGCCAGATGAGCTGGAAAAGGCCTACAACGACGCACGCAGCGAAGCCTTGAAAGCCTTTGGTGACAATACCGTTTTCCTGGAAAAATACATCGACTCACCCAAGCACATTGAGGTGCAAATCCTGGGTGATACCCACGGCAACCTGATCCACCTGTACGAGCGTGACTGCTCGGTGCAACGCCGCTTCCAGAAGGTGGTGGAAGTTGCACCCAGTATTGACCTCAAGGCAGAAACCCGCCACAAGCTGTATGAGTACGCCTTGGCGATTACCCGCTATGTCGACTACTCCTGCGCCGGAACAGTCGAGTTTCTGGTCGATCACGATGAGAACATTTACTTCATCGAGGTCAACCCACGGGTGCAGGTTGAGCACACCATTACCGAACAGATTACCGGCATCGACATCGTGCGTAGCCAAATCCTGGTTGCAGACGGGCGTAAACTGAGCGATAACGGCATCAATATCCACTCGCAGGATGAAATCCGCTGCAATGGTTTTGCCGTGCAATGCCGCATCACCACCGAAGACCCGGAAAATGGCTTCAAGCCAGACTACGGCACAATTATCGCTTACCGCTCCACGGGTGGCTTTGGTATCCGTCTGGATGCGGGTGCAGCTTACCCAGGGGCAAAAATCTCCCCCTTCTTTGACTCGATGCTGGTCAAGGTCACATCGTGGGGGCGCACGCTGGAAGGTGCAATCAGCCGTAACCTGCGTGGCTTGCAAGAATTCCGTATCCGGGGGGTCAAAACCAACATTGGCTTTCTCGAAAACGTCCTGGCACACCCGGTCTTTGCCGCCGGGAAATGTACCGTCACCTTTATCGACCAGCACCCTGAGCTGTTCCACACCACCCAGCGCTTTGACCGTGGCACGAAAACACTCAAGTTCATTGCCAATGTCACCGTCAATGGCAACCCGGATGTAAAAACGGTTGACCCGAAAAAGCATTTCCGCAAACCCATTATCCCGGACTTTGCCCAAGTCGGTGACTATCCAAAAGGCACGAAAAACCGGCTGACCGAGATGGGTGCAGAGAAGTTCTGCCAATGGGTGAAGGAACAACCCAACATTTTCTACACCGATACCACCCTGCGTGATGCCCATCAGTCATTGCTGGCAACCCGTGTGCGTACCGATGACATGCTGAAAGTGGCAGAAGGCCTGGCAAAGAACCACCCGCAATTGTTCTCGCTGGAAATGTGGGGCGGTGCGACCTTCGATGTCTCCATGCGCTTCCTGCACGAATGCCCGTGGGATCGCCTCAAGCTGCTGCGTGAGGCCGTACCGAACATCCTGTTCCAGATGCTGTTCCGTGGCTCGAATGCGGTGGGTTACACCGCTTACCCAGACAATGTGGTGCAGGCGTTCATCGAAAAGTCATGGGAAAACGGCATTGATGTGTTCCGCATCTTCGACTCGCTGAACTGGATCGAAGGCATGCGCAAATCCATCCAGGTGGTACGCGAACACACCGGCGGTATTGCGGAAGGCACGATCTGCTATACCGGCGATGTGCTGCGCAAAGACCCTGGCTACAAGTACAACCTGCAATACTACCTCGACCTTGCCAAGCAACTGGAAGATGCGGGGGCGCACATGCTGGCAGTGAAGGACATGGCTGGCTTGCTGAAGCCTTATGCGGCTGAGCTGCTGATCCCGGCCTTGAAAGAGGCTGTCAGCATCCCGATCCATCTGCATACCCACGATACGGCCTCCATCCAGGCAGCTACCCTGCTGAAAGCGATTGAATCCGGGGTGGATGTGGTCGATGGCTGCATGAGCTCCATGTCTGGCCTGACCTCCCAAGTCAATTTGAACTCACTGATTGCCGCCATGGAAGGCCAACCGCGTGAGCAGCCTTTCAACCTGCGCTCACTGAATGACTATGCGAACTACTGGGAAGACGTGCGCGAAATGTACTACCCGTTTGAGTCTGGCTTGAAAGCAGGCACGGCGGAGGTATACAACCACGAAATCCCCGGCGGTCAATACTCCAACTTGCGCCCACAAGCGATTGCCCTTGGGTTGGAACACAAGTTTGAGGATGTGAAGGAAAACTACGCGGTGGTCAACCGCATGTTTGGCGACATTGTGAAGGTCACGCCGTCTTCAAAAGTGGTCGGCGATATGGCGATTTACATGACCTCCAACGGCCTGACTGAACAGGATGTGATGGAGCGTGGCGCAACCCTCGCCTTCCCGGATTCGGTCATCGACCTGTTCAAAGGTGGCTTGGGACAAGTACCAGGCGGTTTCCCGCAACAACTCAGCACGATTGTGCTCAAAGGTGAGCAGCCCTACTCAGGCCGCCCGAATGATCACCTGAAGCCGGTTGATCTGGATGCAGAATTTGCTGCCTTCAAACAGGAGTTTGACCCGGAACAAACCTTCCTCGACTTCCTGTCTTTCAAAATGTACCCGGCAGTCTTCCGCGAGTTTTACAAACACCAGCAGGAATACGGCAATGTGAGCCATTTGCCCACCCCGCTCTTCTTCTACGGCCTGAAGCTCAACGAAGAAGTGTTGGTACAACTCGGCAAAGGCCAAGTCCTGATTATCCGCCTGCTCTACCGCTCCCCTGCGGATGAAAACGGCATGTGTACCGTCACCTTCGACTTCAACGGGCAAATCCGGGCGGTGCAAGTGCGTGACCTTTCAGTGAAACCGACCAAGGCCAGCAACCGCAAAGCGGTCGGTGACAAGGAAATTGGCACATCCCTACAGGGCAAACTCTCCGCGATTATGGTTAAACCGGGCGCTGAAGTTGAACAGAATACCCCGCTGTTTGTGATCGAAGCGATGAAAATGGAAACCACCATCACCGCCCCGTTTGCAGGCAAGGTCAAACAAATTCACCTGCATGTCGGTGAACTGGTTGAACAAGGGGATCTGGTCGTGGAAATGGAGTAAGCCTCCCCCACTACCCTTGGCCTAACCCTCCTCCTGCAAGGGGTGGAGGGTGTCTGCTCACCGAAAAATCTTCCCCCGAATCCCCGGATCAAACTGGCTTTCTGCTATCTGCCCAATATGGGTGAACACCTCCAAACGCTTGTCCTCATAAACCACCCACACCTCTTGCGCCCCCTTTGCCAGATACAAATCCACTTTCTCGGTAATTTCCTGCTTGGAGTTCGATGGGGGAACGATCTCAACACATAGCTCAGGCGCTTTCGGATAAGGCGTGGCATAGCCAAACTCGGCAATAAATGACGCAGAAGCCCATGCCACATCCGCGACTTTCACACCTTCAGATGTTTGGATGGAGCATTCGGTAATCACCTCACCTTCCGGTTGGCGTTGCCACAATGCCCCGGCAATTCGCCCCTGAAACCTGCCATGACTATTCGATGCAGGACTCATCAGCAATTTGCCAAATTTGTCCAACTCGATCTTGAACGGTAGATTTTTTAGTAAGAGGTTGTCGACAACCTCTGCCCATTCCATGCTGTGTACCCCACATGCTAACCAGATAGCATTCAGTATAGCGGAATCCATCAATTCCCTCATCCGGTGGATATGCCGCGAACCGTTTTACAGGGGACAGAGCCTTAAGCGCTTTCCCTTGGCATTACTTTCGGCAATAATGACCATGCAAAAGTAATCCCCAAAAGAGGCAGCATGGGCATTTTCACATCCTCTGTCACACCAAAAAACCAAGTCACCATCCCTAAGCGTGTGAGGGACAATCTGGGTAAAGTTGAGTTTGTCCTGAATAATCGGGGTGAGCTACCCATCAAGCCCGTTACCCGCAAAGTCGCAGAAGTCACAGGACTACTCAGCAAATACAAGAAACTCCGTCCAGTAAGCATTGAAGAAATGGATCAGGCAGTTACCAAATCCATCCAAAGCAGGGCTTTATGAAGGCTATTGCCACCCATGCGTTGGTGTAGTCTTGATGGTTAAACATGAGGTTACGCTAGCCTTATGGTTTTGTAATTTTTTGGGTAAAAGCAATCTGTATGAACGATCATGATTTAACCGAATGTGATATTTGCACCAAACGCATTACTCCTGCCATTACCCCACTACAGGAAGAGCCTGTTACAGCCGATAACGAGGTAGCTGCATGACTCAACCCGTCTGCACCATCATCCGGGTCGCCCACGGCGGGCATAATATTCCGGTAAAAGATATTGAATGGCGTTTCGAGCAACACGGTGATGAGCGTAATATCATTGAGCCGACTTACTATCAGCTTTTGTTAGAGGAGGCTGGGCTATGAAAACCGTTACAAAAACACCAAGCTCAAAAACCCAATTGATGCTGGAAAGCCTGCGCAAAACAGCCGCTGCCACCTTGGAAAGAAAACGCCGCTTGGGACATTACGCGGTTATCTGGAAAGATGGCAAAATTGTTCTGGAGGGTGAAGATGCCCCCCATAATCCTATCCAGCCCCCGTTAGAACGGTAACACCCACATGCCCACCCCCATCCATCCCTTGCAACGCCTGTTCAATTACGCCCGCCAGTATCGCCCCGATGTCATCAAGGCCAGCATTTACTCCGTCCTCAATAAGTTTTTCGATGTCTTGCCGGAGGTATTGATTGGGGTGGCTGTCGATGTGGTGGTCAACCAGCAGGCTTCTTTCCTTGCCAAGCTAGGTCTTGTTGACCCCAAACAGCAGATTGTGGCATTGGCGATCCTGACTGCCATCGTTTGGCTGTCCGAATCATTGTTTGAGTACCTGTATAACCTCAAGTGGCGTAATCTGGCGCAAAACCTGCAACATGACCTGCGCATGGATGCCTACCGCCATGTGCAACAACTGGATATGGCATGGTTTGAACGTAACCGCAGCGGCAATCTGCTTTCTGTCCTGAATGAGGACATTAACCAGATGGAACGCTTCCTCAATGGCGGGGCGAATGACCTGATCCAGGTATTCGTCGGCACACTAATGGTCAGTGGGGTGTTTTTTGCCCTGACCAGCAGTCTGGCTGCCCTTGCCCTCTTGCCGATCCCGTTTATTTTATATGGCGCATTCTGGTTCCAGAAACGGCTCGCCCCCCGTTATACCGCCATGCGTGAAGCTGCCGGGGGACTAGCGACCCGTCTCAACAATAACCTGAACGGCATTGCCACGGTCAAGGCGTACACGGCGGAAGATTTCGAGGCTGAACAGATTCGGCAAGGCTCTGAGCATTACCGCGCCCGCAATACCGAAGCCATCCGCTGGTCATCAGCCATCACCCCTGTCATCCGCGTGGCGATTCTGGCTGGATTTCTCGTCACCCTCCTATACGGGGGCTTCATGGCATTAAATGGGGAAATTGGGGTCGGCAGTTATTCGGTACTGGTTTACCTGACCCAGCGCCTCCTCTGGCCTTTGACCCGTCTGGCGGAGATGACCGACCTGTATCAGCGTTCAATGGCCTCCATCCAACGGGTGTTGGACTTGCTGGATACCCCGATTGAAATCAACTATGCCGGACAAGCCCTGGACTCCCGCACGGTCAAAGGTGAGTTGACATTTACCGGGGTCAGCTTCACCTATCCCGCCCAACACCAACCTGCCCTCAGTGACCTGAACCTGAGCATTGCAGCGGGAGAAACCGTAGCCTTTGTTGGCAGCACCGGCGGCGGCAAAAGCACGCTGATCAAATTGCTGCTGCGCTTCCATGACCCGCAACAAGGCAGCATCACGCTGGATGGGCAAGCCATTACAGGCCTGCAACTACAGGATTTGCGACGCACCATTGGTTACGTTGCACAAGACACATTCCTTGCCGATGCCAGTGTGGCGGAAAACATCGCCTATGGCAGCCACGCCCCCTCACGGGAAGCCGTGATTGCCGCTGCCCAGGCTGCTGAAGCGCATGGCTTTATCAGTGCCTTACCACAAGGCTACGATACCCAGGTCGGGGAGCGGGGCATGAAACTGTCCGGCGGGCAACGCCAACGACTGGCACTGGCACGCGCCATCCTCAAAAACCCGCCCATCCTGATACTCGATGAAGCCACCTCCGCCGTGGACAATGAAACGGAAGCCGCCATCCAACGCTCTTTAGACCGTCTGGTCGTGGGGCGCACCAGCCTGATCATTGCCCATCGCCTCTCGACTGTGCGCCATGCACATTGCATTCACGTACTGGAACACGGGCGTATCACCGAGTCAGGCACGCATGCGGCCTTACTGCAACGCAATGGCACGTATGCCGCCTTGTGGCGTTTGCAGACCGGGGAGCGGGACTATGGCAAACCATTGCCCACTGCGCTAAAGTCAGCCGATACCACCGCACAGGAGACACCCAATGCCTAACTTCGATCCCCAACAAATCCAGTCCCGCTTACAGGCTTTCCACGCCAACCCGATTGATGCCATGCGTGAACCGCTACCCAAGCTGGTCGGGGATGGGCAAGAGGCTCCTGCCACCGGCCCATTCAGTACCGATGACCCCGCCACCACGGCCTATCATGCCGGGCGTAGCCAATTGCGTTCTGCGCTGCTGGAGCAAGGTGAAAGCCGTGCCGCCATCGGTGCAAACGACGACCCGCGCAAATTGGTGGATACCTTCCGCCATGACAACCTGCCCGCGATGGAGCAGGCTGGGTTACGCACGGCAAAACTCGCCATGCAACCGTGGAGCGGTGATTATTGGGCGACCACCAACGGCGGCTTGGCTCACCGTTATGTCGACTACAGCAGTACAAAAGAGGACTGGGAAAAAAGTTACGAATATGCGCGTAACCATCCCGCCAAGGCCATCCTCAACAGTGGTAGCACAGTTTGGGTCAATGAATTATCCCCCGCAGAAAAATACGATGCCCTGGTCGGCGATGCCAACGAAACCCTGACCAAAGCCTCTTGGCTGAGCGGCAAAAAATACTTCGATGCCCACAAGGAAGTCCCCGGCTGGTTTGGCATTTGCCACGGCTGGTCAGGGGCAGCCATCATGCTGCCACGCCCCGCAAAAAGCATTAAACTGCTGACCCCGATCAAGCAAACCATTACCTTTTACCCTTGTGAAATCAAGGCACTGGCCTCTCTCCTGTATGCCAGCTCCATGCCAGCCACCCGCTTTATTGGCGGACGTTGCAACACGGAAACCCCAGCGTTTGACCCTGATACAGGGCGGGTTGTAACCCTGTATAACCCCTATTTGGTGGAAGACATGGGTGGGGCAGAACAACCTGCACCCGAACCGGGGATGCCCCGCCCCGGTGAGACGGAAGTCTCGCTCGGCACACCCGCCTGGAATGAAGAGACTGGCGAAGAGTCCCGCACAGGTGGGCGACCCACTGCCAGCGAATGCTTTGACAGCAACCCTGGCGCATGGCACATGGCTATCGTCAACCAGATTGGTGTTTCCCGGCGTAGCATGGTCATGGATGCCAGCTTTGATTCCTCGGTATGGAACCAACCCTTGCTGGGCTACCGCTACACTTATTTCAACCCGCAAACCCTCCAGCAAACCGAACAGCTTGCCGAAGCGACCACCTCCCAAGCAGCCTTCACACGCGATATTTTCAAGAAATACCGCAGCCCCAAAGCAGTCGCCTTTGTAGGAATTGTCATGCGCGTCCAGTACATGGGGGAAAACAGCAACGAGCAAATCGACACCGACACGCCTGAGCAAGATCAAGTCATCTCGGTTGATTACTACTATGACCTGGAGCTGGATGCAGCGGGCAAAATTATCGGCGGGGAATGGTATAATAATGCCCACCCTGACTTCCTCTGGGTTCCACCGAAAGATGCACGGGCAGTCAGCCGTTATGAGGCCTTGGCAAAAGGCACATGGCAAGCAGGCCAACCGATGCCAGAAAGCTGGCGGGCAGCCGCAACCAAAGCCTCTGCCGATTTGACACCCTTGGCGGCGATTGTTGAGCACATGGTCAAGCTCGCCCAATAATCCCTGCGCAGACCAATCACCTTGGCAAGCTGGAATAAATCCAGCTTGCCCATTCCTTGCGGGAACTCAGCGCCCCGGTGCGGGTCATTAATAAAACATCACTTCCGCAAACAACCCAAAGGATACCCCATGAAACTGCTTGCTCGACTGGCTGTGCTCGCTGCCTTGCTGTTGCCACTACAGGCTGCCCAAGCCACCAGCTTTGATTGTACCAAAGCCAAACAACCCTCCGAAAAAACCATTTGTAAGGACAAGAACCTGTCCAGCCTTGATGAGTTGCTGGCAATTACCTTTAATAAAGCACTGACAAGTGCGACCAACAAACCGGCTTTGACGACCCAGCAACGGGCTTGGCTCAGTGAACGCAACCTGTGCGCAAAAGACATCCCCTGCCTGAAAGCCGCTTATAAAGCCCGCCTGACCAGCCTGATTGCACTCGTTGCCAACCCCGAATGGACACTGACCGGCAAAATCAAACTCTACGAATGCGGCGATAACTGCTACCTGACCGTGCGGGATGCCCAAGGGCAAGACCATACCGGCTTGTGTACTGCGAATTTGTGCACCGCATGGAATGAGAAGGCCACAATGCCAGCCCGCTATCTCAACAAACGGGTGAAAATTACGGTCGGGACAGGTGTGCAAATGGATGCCGCCGAAAATATCATGGGGGAAATGGCTGCATTTGAAGTCATCACCCTGCTGAACTGAAACGCCACAGGTATGCTATCCTGATCCTATCACCCCCAAAAAACAGGAGCCAGACTCCAGCGGGTGACGCTCAAGAGGGAGGGGCGTAACGGGTATGCTCATATCCGTTCGCCTAATGAAAACGCGGACAATACAAGGATCATCCCCATGCAAGCCCATACCTACCTACCCTTGCTGGCATCGCTGTTGCTGTTGCCCCTGCCTGCCCAGGCAGCCAGTTTTGATTGTACCAAAGCCAAAACATTTGCCGAAAAAACCATTTGTGCCGACCCGGAGTTATCCCGCCAGGATGAAACCCTGGCAACCGCATTCAAGGCAGCATTGGCAGCGACCAGTGACAAGGATGCGTTCAAGGCCAAACAAATGCAGTGGCTGACATCTGTGCGGAATGTCTGCACCGATGCCGCCTGCCTCAAAACCAGCTACCAAAGCCGTATTGCCGCCCTGAATACCCCAACGCCCCCAAATTCCACCAGCACCCCAACCGCCGGGACAGGTGCATATAAAGTGACAGCCCAACCCAGCTTGGTGGTACGCAAAAACCCTGATATTGGCAGCGAGAAGCTCAGCACTGTCCCCTTCGGTGGTACGGTGAATGTACTGGCAAAAACAGACAAGACCGGCATCGTGGGTGGGCGCTCAGGGACATGGGTCAAAGTCCAGTCAGGAAGCAGCGAAGGCTATGCCTTTGATGCCTTCCTCGAAAAATTGCCAACGAATACCGCGCCAGCCACTGCCACACAACCTGCCGTTACGCCCCCAACCCCACCTGAGGACACGGCTAAAGCATCCCTGCCATCAACGCCCCCCACGAATACCAGCAGCACCAGCAGCGCACCCGCCCGTACCCTCACCGGCACGATTGAATCGTATGACTGTGGCGACAATTGCTATCTGACCATCAAGGATGAACAAGGCCAACAACACACGGGGCTATGCACAGCTCCGGTGTGTGAACCGTGGAATGACATTGCCGAAATGCCCGCCAGCTTCCTGCACAAACGGGTACAAATCACGGTAGGGACAGGCACTCAAGTCGATGGGGCAGGTAATGTCATGGGCTATATGGATGCCTTTGATGGCATCACGATATTGAATTAATTCGTGTTAGACTTGTCTCCTGTAATCATAAAAACAGGAGACAAAACATGAACTTCAATCGGGCAGTATTCACCGGGGCTGGTTTTTTGACCTTGGCATTGGTCAGCAGTCAAGCCTTGGCTGCTGGCACTATCCAGGGCAAACGCTTCCAGGATTGGGGCGGCAACTGTGAGGCCAACCCACAACTTGGTCAGCTGTGTTACCTTGAGCAAGTGCTGCATGATGGCAATAAAAAGGTGATGGTCAGCGTGATTGGCTATCTACCCGGACAAACAACCCCCACCCTGATGTTTGAGTTACCGCCCAAAATCCACCTGCCTGCGGGTTTCAGCATCAGCATGGGGCGGCAGGTACTGACACGCTTCAAGGGTAAATGCACGCCAAAGAACTGTAATGCCGGTTTCAACCTGAACCCACGCATTGTTGCGCAATTCCAGAAAGGGCGGGATGCAACGGTCAGTTACACACCCTCCCCAAACCAGCCTCCCATTCAGTTACCGCTTTCACTGATGGGTATTACCGCTGGATTAAATGCACTAAAACAACCTTGAATGGCAAAAAGCCTTCTGCACTCCAAACAGGGCAGCACTTGCCTGCCCTGAACCAAACACCCTGATCTACCCCATCATCACCTTAACCGAAGCTACCGTCAGCCAAGGCCTCCTGAAGCAAGCGCAACCGCTCCGTATCCAATGCACCGGCCTGTGTGGTTGGAGCTGCCACTGGGGCTGCATCCAGCATCATCCGCGAAGTAGCCGCCGCACCGGTTGCCCCCACCTGGGGTTGGGCTTGATGGATATTGGAGGCAATAAAGGCATTATCCTGTACATCTGCCCCGCTATTGCGCTCGATAATATCAGCCAAGGTCACATTCTTGATCTCCCGCAGCGCTTTACCCGAGAACTGGTTTTCATACCAGAACCGATCACCATCACGCAGTGCCTCAAACTGGTTGGTCAGGATGGTCGTCAAGGTTTCACCTGCCAGTGAATCACCGACATGCTTTTCCGCCAAACCACCTACCCATAAATCGACCTCATCCGGGCTATTATAAACCTGTGCCAACTTTTGCCCGAAACCAGCCTGCCAAACCGGATCGTCAAAACTCGTGATCCGCGACAAGCCCAACGACTCACGCACATCGTTATACCCTGCCAAACCGTGGTCACGCCCCCGCTGGAGATTTAGTGACACCAAATCAAGCCCACCCGCTCCGGGCTGCCCAAACAAGAAATTCCGCACATCATCAATTACCATTGGATCAAAATCCTGGGCAGTTTGTGAAGCAGCACCGCGCAGAAACGGATCAATCCCGGTTTGTACTACCTGTTGCGGATTCATAAAAGCATCACGCAAAGCCAAATTACCGGCAGTAATCGTTTGCCCATTTTCATCAAGGCGCAATAAGGTCGGGGATAACATGGTATGCCCAAACCGGAAGGCAGCCGCCGAAAACTCATTGGCAACACCGGGGTTTTGGGTTGGGTCATAGCCCTGATATTTTGACAAAGCCCCTTCACCTAATAAATTCGGCAGAAATTCGTTATAGGTAATCGACTGGATTTCAGCGACCACCACTTTACGCGCTTCCTGATAAAGGGTTTGATCTGACCAATTGGGATGCTGGGCAGCCAAATCATCGGCAATACGGTTATGCTCACGCATCCAGATCGTATGCATGGAAGCCAACACCGGATTTTCGGCAGCACGCCCATCACCCGCCAAAAAGCCACCGCTTGCCATTGCAGGCAACAGATCACCCGCCCCCACCCGCAACTTACCGCCTTCAAATGAGCGCAGGGCATTTGCGGTTGTTTGGTCAGAGCCATAGACATTTGAACCATCAACATAAGCCGTCAAACTATTCGGCTGCTGGGCTACACCCTGCGCATCCAGGGAGCTATTGCTACGAGTAAAGCTGAGGGTAGCCGTCCCGGTTCCTTGCGGATCAAAAAAGGCATCCCCGGCAGGGACTTCCACATCGGCACTGATACCACTATTGGCATTCACCAGGGTCAAGTCATGGTCAAGAAATTGCCCCCACGCCCAAAACAAGTCGCTCAGACCCTTGCGGTTGACGGTATTGTTATCGGTTTGCGCGGAAACCGCATTGCTCACTGCCCGTGCACTCGGCAAGCTGGTTTCTGTCGACCCTCCTGGCTCACGGCTACTGTCTTTCGGGGTCATGCGCAGCAGTGCATTACCCGCCTTGCCCCAGTCTGGATTGGCCTTGTTATTGTTACTGCCATCCGCCGTGCGGTACTCACGCGGGCGTACTGGTTGTGGCTGGGGGTTAGGTTTATTGATCTTGTCCAGCAATTGCTGTACCACAGCCAACACTTGCTGGAGTATCTGGTTAAACCCTGCATTAAAACCACTTTGAGAATTCTGGAACAGGTTGCCAAACCCCGGATTGGTTGGCTGCCTGCCTAAATTGAATGTTGAGTTATTCCGCCCTGCGGATGAAACATTGGAACTTGTATTAATTTGATTCGACATTTTTATCTATCCTTGAAATCACACTCACCTGGGATTGATCATCCAGCGCAAAGGCCAATCGGACAACCCACTACTCCCCTGACGATCCGGTTCCTAAGATAAAAGGCATAAATAAATACAAATTATTAATAAATAAATTCACAGTGCACAAATAAAAAAGGCTGCATCCGCAGCCTTTTTCTGAACGTAGTGCCGTGCTTATACTTTGCGGATACCTGGCTCATCCGAGGCATCAACCTCAAATGGGTCATGGCGACCAGCCTCTTTGTTTTCAATCTTGCGGGCAAAACTGCGGTACATATACCAGTCCATGCTGAACCAACGGCCTGCCCCCATGAAGAACAGGGCAAACAGCAATACCAAATAAGTCAGGTACACTTCCAGCTGGCTATGCTCCATCGTGACAAAGCCATGCTCCATCACCAGCTTCTGGGCTTCGCCGACCATGCCGTTTGCACCAACCGCAGTCAAACCCAGAACCACCACCACAAACATCAGTGCCAACACCATCCAGCGCACGGCAAAGCCAAAAATCAACAGGATTGCACCGGCAATCTCAATGCCACCAACGAGCAACGACAGGGTTTCTGCCCCCATCCCGGACAGTACTGAGTTGCTTAAAGCGGCTGCATTGGCAACAAAAGCATCCTGATTCCACCACGTCAAGGGATTGAACCAAACAAAATCTGCACTGCTGAACAAACCCAAACGCTTCACGCCATCTACCCAAAAGACGGGAGCCAGCAACAAGCGGATCGCCAAGGGCGCGAGGAAGTCAAAAACACGTAGCCATTCCAAGCTGAAAAAACCAAGAAGAAATTTCATGATAACTCCTAAAAACACAAACGTGTGATGAACCGCAGCCCACAATAACGGCCACTAAAAATTACACTCCCGCCGGATTATATACATATATCCAACGGCTGTCCGGCCTTGTTACACGCAATCGACCCTGAACACATCCGGTGATTTGCCGTGCACTTGCTTGGCAAACGCCTCAAAAATACACTCCACCTACCGTTTAACGCCCGCCAGCAGAAGCCAATGCCGGACGCAAATACGGGCGGTTTTTACCCGAAACAGCCTGGTTAGCCCGAATACGCCGTACCAGACTGGCAGCATCCAAACCGCAGGCAAGCAATTGCTCTTCGCGCAATCCATGATCTATATAATGGTCAGGAATACCCAGGTTCATCACCGCAACCTGAGCACCCTCGGCATGCAGGAACTCATTCACCGCACTACCCGCCCCACCTTGCACGGCATTATCCTCCAGAGTGACCAGCAGTTCATGCGTTTTCGTCAACTCAAGTAACATTTCCCCGTCCAATGGCTTCACAAAACGCATATTGACCAAGGTCGCGTCCAGTACATCAGCCGCCTGCTGCGCATCCGCCAAGAGTGAACCAAACAGCAGGATGGCAACCCCCGAATCACCGTGGCGCAATACCTCTGCCTTGCCCACCTCAATGGCTTGCATTGCCACTTGTGGCACAATACCAATACCCTTGCCACGCGGATAACGCACCGCCACCGGACAATCCTGCTGGAAAGCGGTATAGAGCATTTGGCGGCACTCATCTTCATGCGCAGGAACCATCACCATCATATTCGGGATGCAGCGCAAATAGGATAGGTCATAATTGCCGGAATGGGTGGGGCCATCCGCACCGACCAGACCAGCGCGGTCAATTGCAAACACCACCGGCAGATTCTGGATGGCGACATCATGGATGAGCTGGTCATAAGCACGTTGCAAGAAGGTAGAGTAAATCGCCACCACCGGTTTTAAGCCCTCACAGGCAAACCCGGCAGCCAGGGTCACTGCATGCTGTTCAGCAATACCCACATCAAAGTAACGCTGTGGGTATTGCTCAGAAAACTTCACCAAACCGGAGCCTTCGCGCATGGCAGGCGTAATCCCAACCAAACGCCCATCCTGTGCTGCCATATCACACAACCACTGACCAAACACTTCCGTATAGGTCGGCGTGGCCGCCTTCTTGCCTGCCACCAAGCCTGTTTTCAGATTGAACGGTGATACACCGTGGTAGGTGCATGGGTCATCTTCTGCCGGTTCATAGCCTTTACCCTTTTGGGTAATCACATGCAGCAGGCGTGGCCCTTTGATCTGGCGCAAATTACTGAGAACACTGACCATCTCATTGACATCGTGCCCATCAATCGGCCCGTAATACTTGAAGCCCATTTCCTCAAACAGCGTACCGGGCAACACCATGCCCTTCATGTGTTCTTCAGTCAACTTCGCAAGCTTGGACAGGGATTTGCTATTGGATAAAACTTTTTTGCCATTCTCGCGCATACTGGAATACATACGCCCCGACAAGAGACGGGTCAGGTATTTGCGCAGTGCACCCACATTCGGTGAAATCGACATTTCATTATCGTTCAGCACCACCAACAGGTCAGCATCCAGATCACCCGCATGGTTAAGCGCTTCATAGGCCATGCCTGCAGTCATTGCGCCATCACCAATCACGGCAATCGCTTGCCAATCCTCTTGTTTCTGGCGGGCAGCCAGCGCCATCCCCAAGGCTGCTGCAATCGACGTACTGGAATGCCCCACCCCAAAGGTGTCGTATGCACTTTCAGTGCGTTTGGGGAAACCAGCCAGGCCGTCCGCCTGACGGATGGTGTGCATCTGGTCGCGCCTGCCGGTCAGGATTTTGTGGGCATAGGCCTGATGCCCGACATCCCAGACCAGACGGTCACGCGGGGTATCAAACACATAATGCAAGGCAACGGTCAGCTCGACTGTGCCGAGGTTGGACGAGAAATGCCCGCCACCTTTTGACACACTACGCAGCAAAAATTCGCGGATTTCCTCACAAACGGCAGGCAGTGATGCTGCATCCAGACAGCGCAAATCTGCGGGGGATTGGATTGTCTCAAGCATGCAGCCACCTCTCATTCAAATGATCTATTTGTATTAGATACCTAATACCACCCACTGCCAACGCTAGCGCAAGCGTTTGACCGTAAACTCGGCAATTTCCAACAACAGGGGGGCATGCAAACCAACGAGCGATGACACAGCCTCCTGATACAACTCATGCAACTTCTGCTTGGCAGCCCCCATGCCAATAATGGATGGGTAAGTGGGCTTGCCTGCTGCGGCATCTGCACCACGGGTTTTCCCCAGGGTTTGGGTATCACTTTCCACGTCAAGGATGTCATCCTGCACCTGGAAGGCCAAACCAATGCACTTGGCATAATGGTCTAACTGGGCAACCACCGCAGCATCCAACTGTGCAGAACAGTATGCCGCCAATAAGACACTGGTGCGAATCAAAGCCCCGGTTTTGTGGATATGCATGTTTTCCAGCTCCAGCTCAGTCAGGGACTTACCCACCGCCGCCAGATCAATCGCCTGCCCACCCACCATACCACGGGAACCGGAAGCCTGTGCCAACTGGTTAATCATCCGTAACCGCTGCGGGGCGGACACCTCCAGCCCCGGAGCCATTGCCAGCAACTGGAATGCCAGTGCTTGTAAGGCATCCCCCGCCAGAATCGCGGTTGCCTCATCAAAGGCACAATGGCAGGTCGGCTTGCCACGGCGCAGCACATCATCGTCCATGGCGGGCAAATCATCGTGGATCAAGGAGTAAACATGGATCAGCTCAATGGCAGCAGCCGGTACATCCAACACGGCAGGCGGAACCCCCAGAGCTTCACCCGTGGCATACACCAACAAAGGGCGCATACGCTTACCGCCATTCAGCACTGAATAACGCATTGCCTCATGCAGGCGCATAGGCAAAATATCATCAGAAGGGAGGATTCGCACCAGCACATCTTCAATACGTGCCTGATAAGCCTGTAACGCCGGACTAACATTCATCATGCCAAGGGTTCCTGTGGGAAGGCAGCGACTTCACCATCCGCCATCAACACCCTGACCCGCTGCTCCGCAGCCTTCAAGGACTCCTGGCATAACCGCGCCAATTGCACGCCGCGCTCGAATTCCTTCAGGGAGGCCTCCAGGGACAAATCACCGCCCTCCATGCGCAGCACCAACCCTTCGAGTTCACTCATCGCTGACTCAAAGTCAGGCCGGGAGGCAGCTTCTTTCCGTGCCATTGTGCGGATTCCCCATCAAACGTGGACAAAGAAACAAGTAAACCGCAACTGGTTGGCGGGAGCAAGCCCATTCAGCGGGGTAATAGCCAATCTTATTCGGTTTTTTGGTCAGGACGGATTGAGTTATAAATAGCCATCTGCTCGGCAGAAGCGTCCTGCTGGTATTTGCCCTTGAAGTCAGCATAGCTCATACCATAGATGACTTCACGGGCTTGCTCATAATCCAGGGTCGCACCACGCTCATTGGCAGCGCCCATATACCACTTGGACATGCAGTTACGACAAAAACCGGCGAGGTTCATCAGGTCAATATTCTGGACATCGGTACGCTTCTGGAAATGCGCGACCAGTTTCCGCCAGGCGGCGGCTTCGACTTCAAGACGTGTTTGCTCATCCATCCTTGTTCACCCTTTAGCTAAAACCTAAAATGTACACAGCTTGAGACGGAAGTGGATGTCCTCATGCAATTGCTTGCCGCGCTCGGACAGCATATCCACTTCCACAAAGCGCAACGAAAAGCGCTGCTTGCCAGAGCTGATTTCCGGGTAAATGCTTTTATCATCCGGCAATTCAAGCTGCAATAGCTGGTACGATTTGTTTAAGCCCAACGACATCTGGAAAAAGCCATCACGGGCAACATAATCCTCACCATCACAGTAAGTGCGCAACAAATCCAGGATATAACCCACGGCATCGGCAGTCACCATGAAAGGCTCGCCCCACGCCGTCAGGTTGATGCCACGCACCGAACCCTCTTGTTCCAGCCAATGGTTGAGGATCGGAATATCAAAACCGTTCACACCACCGGGCAAGGATGCACGTTGGCGCAGGTTACTGAAAAAAATATGTGAGCGTAAATGCTGCCCCAATGCCCCGCGCAACTGATAAAGCCGGTTGGAATGATCCGTGAGGGCTTCCAGTGTTTCATCCTGTTTGCCGGTCGTTTCGACGACACGCCGCACGGCCTGACTCATGCGGTCAATTTCCTTGATCACATCACTTTTCAAGTCAATGCGGGCGGACAGGTTATACAAATCCATCAGCACAGCCAAAGCAGCCAAGGTGTCTGCCTGTTCGCCCCGCTCAAGGTGATACCTGAAACGCTCAACCAACAACTCAAGCCGCAGGAAAAGCCTGATCTTTTCATTCAGCGGTTGTTCATATATGAGCATAAGTGAGACTCGACGGGGGTTATTGCAAAATTTTAAGTTAAAGCGGACAAGACATCAAATTAACTATTGGAAATTCCTAGCAATTTATCATGCAGTCTATTTACCTGGAATTCCAGCCACTCTTTTGACGATGTGTTGTCCAACACATCTGTTGCATGCTGTAAGCGTTCCATCCGGGAGGCTTGTGCAGACATGATACTGGCTATCTGACCATCACTACTGCCATCGCGTTCCCTCACACGCTGAATTTGCTGCTCCGGCAGGCAATCAACAACCACAACGTGATCAAACATTGATGGATAGCCCTGCTCGACCAGTAAAGGAATATCGACGACGACATAAGCGGAACCCGCATCGTGTGCCTCGGACATACCCTGCTGGATACGCTGGCGGATAACCGGATGCAATAAGGCCTCTAATGCCAGCCGTGCAGATGGCTCGGCAAAAATCTTATTGCGCATCCAGACACGATCCAATGCACCGTCAGCCGTCAATGCTTCAGCGCCAAACACCCGTGCTATTTCCAGCAATACTGGCTCACCCGGTAACACGGCATCACGGGCAATACGGTCAGCATCAACGATTGGCACACCCAAACGCCGGAAACAGGCCACTGCACTGCTCTTCCCACAGCCAATACCACCGGTCAGGCCGACTTTCAGCATGCGTGCTCCGAATGAAAAAGGCCGGTTTGTGCTCAAACCGGCCTAGGAACCTTTATACCTGAACTGAATGAATCAGTTAGGCAGCAGCCGCAGGCTGAAGTGCACGGATATGGGCATTCAAACGGCTCTTATGACGTGCAGCCTTATTCTTGTGAATAATGCCTTTGTCAGCGATTGAGTCAATGACTGGCACTGCAATCTTGTACGCTGCAACCGCAGCATCACGATCACCGGAAGCGATGGCATTCAAGACACCCTTGATATGAGTACGCAGGCGTGAACGCAAGTGTTTGTTGTCCATACGGCGCTTTTCATCTTGGCGAACGCGCTTTTTAGCAGACTTTATGTTAGGCAAGGGTATTCTCCGCAAAACCGATCCAAAACTAAGGCGCGTATTATGCAGATAATAAACGCCCACATCAACACTTTATCCGCATTGCCCGAAAAAAACTGACAAATGGGGAAATAAGTGGCTAACCGTCAACTGTCCAGGCCATCCTCGTTACTGCGCTTGGCAAAGTGGCTAAGGATTCCATCCAGTTCATCCAGGCTATTGTACTCAATGACCATTTTCCCCCGCCCCTTTTGGTTATAACGGATCTCCACCTTGGCTCCCAACTGGTCAGCCAACCGTTGCTCAAGGCGTTGGACATCCGGGGCAACCGCCACCGGCTTACGGGCAGGCGTACCCTCCAGCAGGGATCTGACCATACGCTCCGTATCACGCACGGAGAGCTGACGCTGCACCACCTTACGGGCCGCTGTCAATTGCAGCTCAGCCTGGGTCAGCCCCAGTAAGGCACGGGCATGCCCCATTTCCATTTGCCGTTGCTCCACCAGCGCCTTGACCTCCGGCTCCAGCTCCAGCAAACGCAACAAATTGGTGACAGCCGCCCGTGAACGCCCCACTGCCTCCGCCGTCTGCTGGTGGGTCAGGCCAAATTCGTCAATCAAACGCCGCAAGGCAACCGCCTCTTCCAGGGAGTTCAAATCCTCACGCTGGATATTCTCAATCAGGGACATGGCAGCCGCTGCCTGATCGGGGATTTCGCGGATAACCGCCGGGATTTCATGCAAACCTGCCAACTGAGCCGCCCGCCAGCGGCGTTCCCCGGCAATCAGCTCATAGCCGCCCATGACCAAACGGCGCACCACCACCGGCTGCACCAAGCCTTGTGCCTTGATTGAATCCGCCAACTCTTGCAGGGCATCGGGATCCATATGGCTACGCGGCTGGTAAACCCCTGGCTGAATTTTCTCAACGGGCAGCTTTTTCAGGACAGTTTCATCCGTGGGGGCAGTAGAAGCCTTGGCAGAACTGAGCAAAACATCCAGTCCACGCCCCAATCCTGGCTTTTTTACCATGCCGCAACCCCTGCGCTGCTATCTTTACGCAAAACTTCAGCAGCCAATGCCAAGTAAGCCAGCGCCCCACGGGAGTTTTTATCATAATCCAGCACGGGCAAACCGTGGCTGGGAGCCTCTGCCAAGCGCACATTACGTGGAATTGACGTATTGTAGACCTTATCCTTGAAATGGCTCTGCAACTGGTCTGAAACATCCCGCGACAAATTACTGCGTGGGTCAAACATTGTGCGTACCAAACCCATGATCTGTAAACCGGGATTCGCGGTACTGGCAATTTCCTCAATGGTATTGACCAAAGCGCTCAACCCTTCCAGGGCAAAATACTCACATTGCATCGGGATCAGCACCCCATCAGCTGCTACCAAGGCATTCACGGTCAGCATGTTCAGGGAGGGGGGGCAGTCAATAAAGATGAAGTCATAATCTTCGCGTAGTGGCTGGATTGCCTCACGCAAGCGGAACTCGCGCTGTTCCTGTTGCATCAACACCACTTCCGCCACCGTCAGGTCAGGCGTACCGGGCAAAACCGACACCTTGCTGTTCGGGATTTTATGCAGGATGTCATGGACATGCGCCTTGCCAAGCAACACATCATTCAGGGAAATGGACTGGTTGTGCTTTTCAAGACCAATGCCCGTGGTGGCATTCCCTTGCGGATCCATATCAATCAGCAGGATATTACGCTGCATCGCTGCCAGTGAGGCAACCAAATTAACACTGGTTGTCGTCTTGCCGACACCGCCCTTCTGGTTAGCAACTGCTATAACCTTGCTCATGGCCTTCTCGCTTGCAAGCACTGCCTCAAACGGCAGTACGGGTAAGTTCCAGTAAATGACGCTCCGCATCCAAACCGGGCACATCCAAACGGTGCGTGCGGGCGACACGCCAACCCGCTGGCAACGCAGCGATTTCTGTATGTGGATAGCGTCCCTTCATGGCATACAAAACCCCATGCTCCTGCAAATGTGCGGCAGTCACCGTAACAAAATCTGCCAACGAAGCAAAGGCACGGCTGATAATCGCAGCAAAGGGGGCATCTGGTCGCCACTGCTCAACCCGCGCCTGTACCACCGTCACATTACGCAGACCCAGCTCCAAGGCAGCCTGCTGGATAAAACGGGTTTTTTTGCCATTGGTATCCAGCAGCGTGAACTGCTGCTGTGGACGCATGATCGCCAGTGGAATGCCTGGCAGCCCAGCACCACTGCCAACATCGAGGCAACGTCCCGCCTCAATATATGGCACAACACTCAAGCTATCCCACAAGTGTAACGGTAACATCTGCTCAGGGTCACGCACGGCAGTCAGGTTGTAAACCTTATTCCAGCGTTGCAGCAATTGCAGGTACTGCTGGAGCTGCCCCAGTTGCTGCGGATCGGGGGTTGCCGACGGCGGCACACCCAACAGAAGCGCTTCCATCAGACACTCGCCCGCAGCACCGGCATCGGCTGCCTCTTCAAATGCACCAGCAACAAGGAAATGGCAGCCGGGGTAATGCCAGGAATCCGCGCGGCCTGCCCGAGACTCGCCGGACGGTGTGCCAATAATTTCTGGCGCACCTCATTTGATAGGCCACTCACTGCCGCATAATCAAAATCAGGGGACAAGCGGGTTTCCTCATGGCGACGCTGACGGTCAATCTCATCCTGCTGGCGCTCAATGTAACCTGCATATTTGCACTGGATTTCCACTTGCTCCGCCACCTTCCCATCCACCACTGCCCCACCCACCGCAGGCAAGCTGGTCAAGGCGGCATACGACACATTCGGGCGGCGCAACAAATCATGTAAGCGGTATTCACGCCCCAAAGCATCGCCAAACACACGCAGGCTGTCCTCAGCACTCACTTGGGCGGGATGCAAAACCATAGAGCACAAGCGCTGCTGCTCCAGCTCAATCGCCTCACGCTTGGTGCAGAAAGCTGCCCAGCGGGCATCATCAACCAGCCCCAATGCCCGCCCTTGTTCAGTCAGGCGCAAATCGGCATTATCCTCACGCAACAGCAAGCGGTGTTCAGCACGGCTGGTAAACATCCGGTAGGGTTCTTTCGTCCCCAAGGTAATCAGGTCATCGACCAGCACACCCAGGTAAGCCTGATCACGCAAGGGATACCAACCGTCTTTTTCTTGTGCATAACGGGCAGCATTCAAGCCTGCCAGCAAGCCTTGGGCAGCAGCCTCCTCATAGCCGGTCGTGCCATTGATCTGCCCAGCAAAGAACAGGCCTTGCATCGCCTTGGTTTCCAGGGTTGGCTTGAGGTCACGCGGATCAAAGAAATCGTATTCAATCGCATAACCGGGGCGAACGATATGGGCATTCTCCATCCCAGCCATCGAGCGTACCAGCGCATACTGCACATCAAACGGCAAGCTGGTGGAAATGCCGTTGGGGTAAACCTCATGCGTATCCAAACCTTCCGGCTCAAGGAAAATCTGATGGCGCTCCTTGTCGGCAAAGCGCACCACCTTATCCTCAATCGAAGGGCAATAACGCGGGCCAATGCCCTCAATCACACCGGTATACATGGGGGAACGGTCAAGCCCGCCCCGGATAATCTCATGCGTCCGGGCATTGGTGTAAGTAATATGGCAAGCCACCTGCCGGGGGTGTTCTTCCACACAGCCCAGAAAAGAAAAAACGGGGGTCGGTGTATCACCCGGTTGGGCTTCAAGCTGGCTAAAGTCAATGCTGCGGGCATCAATACGCGGCGGTGTACCGGTTTTCAGGCGGTCAACCCGGAACGGCAACTCGCGCAAGCGTTGCGCCAAGGCAATCGATGGCGGATCGCCTGCCCTGCCCCCCGCGTGATTCTCCAGACCAATATGGATTTTGCCACCCAGGAATGTGCCGGTCGTCAACACCACCGCACGGGCGGTAAAACTCACCCCCATTTGGGTACGCACACCGACAACACGCTCGCCTTCAACCAGCAAATCATCGGCAGCTTGTTGGAAAACTTGCAGGTTAGGCTGATTTTCAACGATATGACGGATAGCCGCCTTATACCGCACCCGGTCAGCCTGCGCACGGGTTGCCCGCACTGCTGCACCCTTGCTGGAATTGAGGATACGGAACTGAATCCCCCCCCGGTCAGCCGCATGCGCCATCGCCCCACCGAGTGCATCCACTTCCTTGACCAGATGGCCTTTGCCTATCCCGCCAATCGCCGGGTTGCAACTCATCTGTCCGATGGTTTCAATATTGTGTGTCAGCAGCAAAGTACGCTGCCCCATGCGGGCAGCCGCCAAGGCAGCTTCTGTCCCGGCATGACCGCCGCCAATCACAATCACATCAAAGGTTTGGGGATAATGCATGGTGGCACACTCCAATCAACACAGCATATCAGGCATGACACGTCCGGCAGGATTCTGCTGCCTCCGGTTTGGTCGCACGCTCAGGCTGAATACCCAAACGGGCAAATAATTGCATATCGTGATTTTCATCCGGGTTATCGGTCGTCAACAAGCGGTCGCCGTAGAAAATCGAATTGGCTCCTGCGAAAAAACACCACGCCTGGGTTTCATCGCTCATCTCCGTCCGACCCGCTGACAAACGCACATAAGACTTCGGCATCATAATCCGCGCCACCGCAATCGTGCGCACGAAATCCAAAGCATCCAGCTTGGCATTGGCAGCCAACGGCGTGCCCTCAATCCGCACCAAATCATTGATGGGCACTGACTCAGGATGTTGCGCCATATTTGCCAATTGCTGCAACAGGCGAGCACGGTCGGTTTCACTTTCCCCCATGCCAAGAATGCCGCCACTACACACATTAATCCCGGCATTACGCACGTACTGCAAGGTATCCAGGCGGTCTTGATACGTCCGGGTGGTAATCACGTTGCCATAAAACTCGGGTGAGGTATCCAGATTATGGTTGTAATAATCCAGCCCTGCATGCTTGAGGCGCTGCGCCTGCAAATCAGTCAGCATCCCCAGTGTGACACAGGTTTCCATCCCCAGTTCCTTGACCGAAGTGACCATCTCGATCACCCGCTCCAGGTTTTTGTCGGTCGGGTTGCGCCATGCCGCACCCATACAGAAACGGGTAGCACCATTATCCTGGGCTGTTTTGGCAGCGGCGATGACCTCGGACAAGGGCAACAGGCGCTCGGACTTCAGGTCAGTATCATAACGGGAGCTTTGCGAACAATAACTGCAATCTTCGGGGCAAGCACCGGTCTTAATGCTCAGCAAGGTACTAATTTGCACCTCATTGGCAGTAAAATGCCGCCGATGTACTTGGTGTGCCTGAAACATCAGGTCGTTGAACGGCAGGGCAAATAAAGCCTGAATTTCTTTCAGTTGCCAATCATGGCGCAATTCTGTCACGGACGACCTCACTTCTGAATTTCAACATCCTGCCACGGTTCTTTATTAATCTTGATAATTTGCCATAGGGACAAAGGAATCAGAACCGCCGCACAAAGAATCCACAAAACCAGCCAATATTTGGCAAAAAAGTCACCGGGGGCAAACGTTAACACCGGAACCAACAAACCAGCCACCCCATAATAATGGTAAGCACCAATCTGGGTATAATACCCCACACGCGGATTAGGGTGATGGCGATGCATGGCATACACCAACATGGATGCACCAAACCACAGGATAAAAAACGGAAATGGGATAATCACAGCCAGCAAATTGCCGTAGTAAAAAATTTTTGCCGTGCTGCGTGCGCTTGCACCAGAAATCGTTTCGGAAGCAGTACTCATGGTTTCGACACCCACTCTAAGAAAGCGCTAAAGTCTAGCCGCGTTTGTACCCCTGTCAATGACATAAGGCAAGTTGGGCACAAGAAAAAAGCCGGTCATAAAACCGGCTTTTTATCAAACCACAGTGGCAACAGTGGTAAACGCTGGTTTACTCGGCAGCCTGTGCCTGGGCTTCACCCGCACCATCAACCAGAGAAACGTAAGCCATTGGTGCATTGTCACCTGCGCGGAAGCCGCACTTGGTGATACGCAAGTAGCCACCCGGACGTTGTTGGTAACGTGGTCCCAGCTCAGTGAACAATTTGGCAACTACCGCATCATCGCGCAGACGGGCAAACACGATACGACGGTTGTGCACAGAGTCTTCCTTGGCACGGGTAATGAGCGGCTCAGCCACACGGCGCAATTCCTTTGCCTTTGGCAAAGTGGTCTTGATCGCTTCGTGGCGCAGCAGTGAGTTGGTCAGGCTCTGCAACAGCGCCTTGCGGTGGCTGCTGTTACGGCTTAATTGACGACCAGTATTACGATGACGCATGTTAAAAATCCTTCAAGAGCCAAGATAACCCAAGGGTTATCCTACTTTACTGTCTTTGTGATCAAGACCGGCAGGCGGCCAGTTATCCAGCTTTGTCCCCAGTGTCAAACCGTGGGAAGCAAGTACATCCTTGATTTCTGTCAGAGACTTCTTACCAAGGTTAGGTGTCTTCAACAGTTCAGTTTCTGTCCGCTGCACCAAATCACCGATATAGAACAAGTTCTCGGCCTTCAGGCAGTTAGCAGAACGGACGGTCAGCTCCAGATCATCCACCGGACGCAGCAACACAGGATCAACCTCTGGTTGGTTGTCAATGTGCCTGACCGGCTCTTCAATATGCAGGTCAAAGAACACCGCCAGTTGCTGTTGCAGGATTTGCGCCGCCATGCTCAGGGCATTTTCGGCATCAATCGAGCCATCCGTTTCAATCTCGACAATCAGCTTGTCCATGTCGGTACGCTGTTCAACACGCGCACTATCAACATTGTAAGCGACCCGGATGATCGGGCTGTAACTGGCATCCAGTACCAATGTACCCAGTGGCAACTCAGGTGAGTCTGGGCCACGGCGTACAGAGGCAGGCTGATAACCACGACCACTGGTGATGGTCAGGTTCATTTCCAGCTCAACATCATCCTTGGTGATATGGGCAAGCACATGCTCTGGATTGATGATTTCGACATCATGATCCAGCTCAATATCAGCCGCTGTCACCGCACCCTTACCTTTTTTCTTCAGCGTCAGGGTTGCTTCGTCGCGTGCATTCAAACGGACTGCCAGCTTTTTCAGGTTGAGCAGGATTTCAACAACGTCCTCCTGCACCCCTTCGATGGTGGTGTACTCATGTACAACACCGGCAATCTGCACTTCCGTTACCGCACTGCCCGGAATCGAGGACAACAGGATACGGCGCAGGGCATTGCCCAGCGTGTGCCCGAAACCACGTTCCAGCGGCTCAAGGGTGATCCGGGATGTATTTAGCCCCAACTCCTGAACCTGGACATTGCGCGGTTTCAGCAAATCAATTGTTTTTGAGGTCATGCTAGTCCCTGTAATCGTTGATGAGTCAATAGATTGATTAATCTGGATTGATTACTTGGAGTACAATTCAACAATCAAAGACTCATTAATTTCAGCTGGTAAGTCGGAACGGTCAGGTACGGATTTGTACGTGCCTTCCAGCTTCTTCGCATCCACTTCAACCCAGGACGGGAAACCCAATTGCTCAGCCACCTTGATCGAATCTTGGATACGGACTTGCTTCTTGGCCTTTTCACGGACAGCAACCACATCACCGGCTTTCACTTGGTAAGAGGCGATATTGACTACCTTGCCATTCACCATGATTGCCTTGTGGCTAACCAACTGACGTGCTTCAGCGCGAGTTGCACCAAAACCCATCCGATAGGTTACGTTGTCCAAACGGCCTTCCAGCAATTGCAACAGGTTTTCACCGGTTGAGCCTTTCTGTTGGGCTGCTTTCTTGAAGTAATTACTGAACTGGCGTTCCAGAATACCGTAAATACGGCGAACTTTTTGCTTTTCACGCAACTGTACGCCGTAATCGGACAAACGACCACGGCCTTCACCATGTTGGCCTGGTTTCTTGTCCAGTTTACACTTCTTCTCAAGAGACACACCACGGCTCTTGAGATACAGATCTGTACCTTCGCGTCTGCTCAGCTTACAGGTAGGTCCAATATATCTTGCCATTGTTAACTGCTCCCGTTACACGCGACGCTTTTTAGGCGGACGGCAACCGTTATGAGGAATCGGTGTTACATCCGTGATGTTGGTAATTTTGTAGCCTACATTGTTCAATGCACGCACAGCAGACTCGCGGCCTGGCCCTGGACCCTTGACTTCAACATCAAGGTTTTTCAGGCCATATTCTTTGGCAGCATTACCTGCACGCTCAGCTGCAACCTGGGCAGCGAACGGGGTGCTTTTGCGTGAACCACGGAACCCGGAACCACCCGCAGTTGCCCAAGACAACGCATTGCCCTGACGGTCAGTAATAGTCACGATAGTATTGTTGAACGACGCATTGATATGAGCAACGCCGTCAGTTACCGTCTTTTTGACCTTCTTGGCGCGGACGCTAGCTGCGCCGCCTTTTTTTGGCTGTTTTGCCATAACTTACCTATCCTGTAACCTGATCACTTACGAATTGGACGGCGCGGCCCTTTACGGGTACGTGCGTTGGTTTTGCTGCGTTGACCACGAACCGGAAGCCCACGTCTATGACGGACACCGCGATAGCAGCCCATATCCATCAAACGTTTGATATTCATGGAAATTTCACGACGCAAGTCACCTTCAACCAGGAACTTGGCCACTTCAGCACGAACTTTTTCCAATTGGTCTTCGTTCAGATCACGAATCTTTGTCTCGGGGGCAATACCTGCCGCCGCACAAATATCCTTGGAGCGTGAACGCCCAATTCCGTAAATGGCGGTCAGACCGATGACCGCATGCTTATTTACAGGAAGATTAATACCCGCAATACGAGCCATTAACAATACTCTCCAGATTCTCGGGAAAATCGGCGATTATGCCGAAATCCTGAATGTTTATCAACAAATAACCCCTGCCTAGGCAGAGGTTATTCAAGGTCCTTCCCCTAACAAAGGGAAGAACAATCTGTATTAACCCTGACGCTGCTTGTGGCGCGGATCAGAGCAGATTACACGTACAACACCGCTACGACGGATAATCCGGCAGTTGCGGCACATTTTCTTTACTGAAGCTCTAACCTTCATGACGACCTCTTTATTACCCAATCAACGCAACGCGCCAGGACGTGTTTGCGTCTTGAAATTTGCTTTCTTCATCAGACCTTCGTACTGATGGGACATCATGTGTGCCTGCAACTGGGACAAGAAGTCCATCACAACCACCACAATAATCAACAAGGATGTACCGCCGAAATAGAACGGGACGTTCCAAACCAGAATCAGGAACTCTGGCAGCAAGCAAACCAACGTGATGTAAATAGCACCCACCGCAGTCAGGCGCGTCATTACACCGTCAATATACTTTGCAGTCTGCTCGCCTGGACGGATACCTGGGACAAAAGCGCCTGCTTTTTTCAGGTTATCGGCTGTCTCACGTGAGTTAAATACCAACGCAGTGTAGAAAAAGCAGAAGAACACAATCGCGACGGCGTAAAGTATAACATACAAAGGTTGCCCAGGCTGAAGCATATTAAAGAAACCTTGAACCATGCCTGAGCTGTCAGCACCACCAAACCATTGCCCCAATGTTGCAGGGAACAAAATGATACTGGAAGCGAAAATCGGCGGGATAACCCCTGCCATATTCAACTTCAGTGGCAAATGGCTGGATTGGCCTGCATACATCTTGCGCCCTTGCTGGCGGTTGGCATAGTTCACCGTAATGCGCCGCTGCCCACGCTCAACAAAGATAACGAACGCAGTCACCAACAAAACCAAAGCCAGCAACAGGATAACGAAGAAAGGCGACAACTCACCAGTATTCACCAACTCCAGTGTACCACCCACCGCAGCAGGCAAACCCGCGACAATCCCAGCAAAAATGATGAGGGAAATGCCATTGCCGATACCGCGCTCGGTAATCTGCTCACCCAGCCACATCAGGAATAATGTCCCTGTAACCAAGGTGATTACTGTTGTCAGGATAAAACCTGCGCCTGGATTGATGGCAATCGTCTGCCCACCACCCAAATCCTGACCACCCAATGCAACTGCAACGCCAAAGCTTTGGAACAAAGCCAAAGCAACTGTACCGTAACGGGTATATTGGGTCAGTTTACGCCGACCTGATTCGCCTTCCTTCTTCAATTGTTCCAAAGCCGGAACAACCGTTGCCATCAATTGCACAATAATGGAAGCAGAAATATAGGGCATGACCCCTAATGCAAATACACTTAAACGCTCCAACGCCCCGCCAGAAAACATATTGAAAACACCAAGAATGGTGCCACTGTTCTGCTCGAAGAATTGCGTCATCGCCAGAGGGTTAACCCCCGGAACAGGGATAAATGTACCAATCCGGTAAACGATCAACGCCAGCAGCACGAACACGAGCCGCTGACGTACTTCAACCACGTTTCCAAGACCTGCAAGCGAGCCTGCTGAAGCCGGTGACTTTGCCATGTGTATTAATTATTCCTCGATTTTGCCGCCTGCGGCTTCAATCGCTTCTTTGGCTCCCTTGGTCACGCCTACACCTTTAACGGTGAATGCCTTTTCCACTTTGCCAGACAGAATGATTTTAGCCTGCAAGGTACGTGCATCAATCACATTAGCTGCTTTCAATGACTCCAGTGTGATGACATCGCCATCTACTTTTGCCATTTCGCTCAGGCGGACTTCCGCAGTACGGCGACCAATACGGGAAACGAAACCCACTTTAGGCAAACGGCGTTGCAACGGCATTTGACCGCCTTCAAAGCCGACCTTGTGGAAACCGCCTGCACGCGACTTCTGACCTTTATGACCACGACCTGCGGTCTTACCCAAGCCTGAACCGATACCACGGCCTACGCGGGTACGAGCCGGACGGCTACCGCTGGCTGGTTGTAACGTATTAAGTTTCATCTCAGGCTTCCTCAACTTTCAGCAGATACGAAATCTTGTTGATCATGCCGCGATTCTCCGGTGTATCGATCACTTCAACCGTGCGGTTCATGCGACGAATACCCAGACCACTGGCACATTGTTGATGGCTTTTCAAACGACCGCTTAAACTGCGCACCAACGTCAATTTAACTTTTTTAGCTTCTGACATGGCTTATCCCTTGATCTCTTCAACGGTTTTTCCACGCTTGGCAGCAATCATTTCTGGAGAATGCATGGAAGCCAAACCACCGATGGTAGCGCGGATTACGTTCCCTGCGTTACGTGTACCAATACACTTGGACAACACGTTACGCACACCAGCAACTTCAAGCACCGCACGCATTGCACCACCCGCAATAACCCCTGTACCTTCAGACGCTGGCTGCATGAAAACAGTAGCCGCACCAGAAGAATACTTGATTGGATATTGCAGAGTGCCATCAACCAGCGCAACGTTCACCATGCTCTTGCGAGCCTGTTCCATTGCTTTCTGGATGGCAGCCGGTACTTCACGAGCCTTGCCATAGCCGAAGCCAACACGACCGTTACCATCACCCACAACAGTCAATGCAGTGAAACTAAAAATACGACCGCCCTTGACTACTTTGGATACGCGATTAACGTGAACCAGTTTTTCTTGCAGGCCGTCTGTTGACGCTGTTGTATTTTCTACCTTTGCCATAAGACTCAACCCTTAGAATTGCAGGCCAGCTTCACGCGCGGCATCAGCCAACGCTTTGATACGACCATGATATTTAAAACCGGAGCGGTCAAACGCCACGGATTCGATGCCTTGTGCCTTAGCACGCTCGGCGACCAGCTTGCCTACTGCAACCGCAGCATCCACATTGCCGGTGTACTCGATACTGCCACGCACATCTTTTTCCACTGTAGAAGCAGAAGCCAGAACCTTATCACCGGTAGGGGCAATAATCTGTGCATAAATGTGGCGCGGTGTACGGTGCACACACAAACGGACAACACGCAGCTCGCGCATTTTGCTACGGGCGGACTTGCTACGACGGGTACGACTTGATTTTTTGTCCATCTCTGCCACCTTACTTCTTCTTCGCTTCTTTACGCAGAATAGTTTCATCTGCGTATTTCACACCCTTACCCTTGTAAGGCTCAGGCGGACGATATGCGCGGACTTCCGCAGCAACTTGACCTACTTTCTGCTTATCAACACCACGGATGATAATTTCAGTTTGGGTAGGCGTTTCTACGGTAATACCAGCCGGAACGTCATAGACAACCGGATGAGAAAAACCCAACGACAGATTCAGCTTGCTGCCTTGTGCCTGCGCACGGTAGCCGACACCAACCAATTGCAGTTTCTTTTCAAAACCGACACTGACACCCTTAACCATACTATTAGTCAAAGCGCAGGTTGTACCAGCCAGTGCCCAAGCAGATTCATTACGTGGAACGAACTTCAGGACATTGTTTTCTTGGGAAACCTCAACATCTGCGTGTACCTGTAAAGCCAGTGTACCTTTGCCGCCTTTGACGTTCAGATGTTGCCCATCAATCTTGACTTCGACCCCTTGCGGAAGCGTCAGCCCTCTTTTTGCGATACGTGACATGGGAATCTGCCTACCTTACTCAACAACACAGATGACTTCGCCACCTTGTCCGGCTGCACGGGCAGCACGGTCACTCATAACACCCGAAGATGTTGAGACGATAGCGACACCGTAACCACCCATTACCTTAGGCAGCTCACTTTTACCGCGAAATACGCGCAAGCCAGGACGGCTGGTACGTGCGATGCGGCTAATAACCGGTTTACCCTGAAAATACTTCAGTTTAACGGTAGTTACTGGCTTGCCACCATTGTCATCCACGTCATAACCAAGGATATAACCTTCGGCCAACAACACATCCAGAATAGCTTTCTTCTGTTTGGAAGCAGGGAAAGACACACTCGCCTTGTTTGCGCCCTGACCGTTACGGATGCGGGTCAGCATATCGGCGATAGGATCACTCATACTCATGATTCAACTCTCCCTTACCAACTAGCCTTGGTCAAACCAGGCACATCACCGCGCATGGCGGCCTCACGCAACTTGTTACGGCACAAGCCAAACTTGCGGTAAACCGCATGCGGACGACCGGTCAGGTTACAACGGCGCTGTTTGCGGACTGGGCTGCTGTTACGTGGCAATTTCTGCAACTGCTCACTCGCCGCCATCACATCTTCAAATGAGCTGGCAGGGCTGGCGATAATCTTTTTCAGCTCAGCACGCTTTTCAACGTACTTTTCAACTGTTTCAGCACGTTTGACTTCACGTGCAATCATGGATTTTTTTGCCATGAGTTTCGTATCCTCTTACTGTTTGAAAGGGAACTTGAAGGCTTCAAGCAGAGCCCGTCCCTCTTCGTCAGTTTTTGCCGTAGTGGTGATAGTAATGTTCATACCACGTAATGCGTCAATTTTGTCATAATCAATTTCTGGGAAAATGATCTGCTCTTTGACACCCATGTTGTAATTACCACGACCATCAAACCCTTTTGGGTTCAGACCACGGAAGTCACGGATACGAGGAATGGATACGCTAATCAGGCGATCCAAGAACTCATACATGCGCTCACGACGCAAGGTTACTTTGCAACCAATTGGCCAGTTGTCACGAATCTTGAAGCCCGCAATTGACTTGCGGCTCAAGGTGACTACCGGTTTTTGACCGGCAATTTTGGTCATATCATTAACGGCATGCTCAATGACTTTCTTGTCACCAACAGCCTCACCAAGACCCATGTTCAGGGTAATTTTGGTGATACGTGGAATTTCCATCACATTTTGTGTACCGAGTTTCTCCGCCAATTCCTTGACGAGAGTATCACGGTAATATTGCTGTAACCTTGCCATGAATATACTTTACCTATTAAGCGTCTACGCGCTCACCGTTGGACTTGAAGACACGGATTTTCTTGCCATCTTCCAGGAGCTTGAATCCAACCCGATCACCCGAACCAGTGGCTGGGTTGACTAACATGACATTGGAGGCATCCATCGGCATTTCTTTTTCAACAATGCCACCCTGTACGCCCAATGTCGGGTTTGGTTTTTGGTGTTTCTTTACCAGATTAACACCTTTGACCAGAACTTTGCCATCCGCCAGAACCTGCATGACCGTGCCACGACGACCCTTGTCTTTGCCGGTAATGACAACAATCTGATCGTTCTTACGAATTTTACGCATTTACGTCACCTACTCTTGTTGCTTCAGCCGTCTTAAAGCACCTCAGGTGCCAGCGAGATAATCTTCATAAAGCGGTCGCCACGCAACTCGCGTGTCACCGGCCCAAAAATACGGGTTCCGATTGGTTCCAGTTTATTATTCAGCAATACGGCTGCATTGCCATCAAAACGAACTACGGAACCATCTGTACGGCGCACACCTTTAGCGGTACGGACGATAACTGCATTATACACATCGCCTTTTTTCACCTTGCCACGCGGGATTGCATCTTTGATGCTGACCTTAATGACATCGCCAATATTGGCATAACGACGGTGGGAACCACCCAAAACCTTGATGCACATTACTCGGCGTGCACCACTGTTATCTGCAATTTGCAGAATTGACTGCATCTGGATCATGTTTACTCTCCGTCTTCAGGATTAGCCGGCGGCATGCTCGACAATCTTAACCAAAGTCCAGTGCTTGGTCTTTGACAGAGGGCGGCACTCCTTAAAACTAACAGTGTCGCCAACCTTGCACTCATTATTCTCGTCATGGACGTGATACTTCTTGGAGCGCTTGATAAACTTCCCATAAATGGGGTGCTTAACTTGGCGTTCCAACAAAACCACGATGGATTTGTCCATTTTGTCGCTGATGACGCGCCCCATCAAACTGCGTTCGGCTTTAACTTCTTCGCTCATCATCAGTTACCTGCAACTTTCTTTTCTGACAGAATCGTGTTGATACGTGCAATTTCCCTGCGCACACGCTTCATCTCGGAAGGACGTGACAATTGGCCTGCGGCCTGTTGCATACGCAACTTAAACTGCTCTTTCAAGTTTTCAGTCAGTTCGGATTTCAATTCATCCACGGACTTTTGACGTAGTTCGGCTGCTTTCATCACATCACCTGACGGGAAACGAATGCTGTTTTAAACGGCAATTTGGCAGCGGCAAGCCGGAAAGCTTCACGCGCCATCTCTTCGGTAACACCCTGCATTTCATAAAGGACAAGGCCTGGTTGCACCAAGGCAACCCAGTATTCAACGTTACCTTTACCTTTACCCATACGGACTTCCAATGGCTTTTTGCTGATTGGTTTGTCCGGGAAGACACGGATCCACAGCTTACCGCCACGGCGGACATGACGATTAATTGCACGACGTGCCGATTCAATTTGCCGGGCAGTCATACGACCACGCTCCAGCGCTTTCAGTCCGTATTCACCGAAACTGACGGCATTACCAGCTTGCGCCAGGCCACGGTTGCGGCCTTTATGCATTTTACGGAATTTGGTTCTTTTGGGCTGTAACATCTCAAACCTCTATCACTTCTTCTTTCTACCCTGGCTATTCGGGTTAGATTGTTTCTGCTCAAGGTCAAAGACCTCGCCCTTAAAAATCCAAACCTTCACACCGATGATACCGTAGGTAGTCAGTGCTTCAGCAGTGGCATAGTCAATATCCGCACGCAGGGTATGCAACGGTACACGGCCTTCACGATACCATTCGGTACGCGCAATCTCTGCACCATTCAAACGGCCTGCGACACTCACCTTAATACCCAATGCGCCAAGACGCATGGCATTGCTGACTGCACGCTTCATGGCACGGCGGAACATGATACGGCGCTCCAACTGGCTGGTGATACTCTCAGCTACCAATTGGGCATCCAGCTCCGGCTTGCGGATCTCTTCAATGTTCAGCTTGACGTTGTTCACGTGCAAACCCATGATCGCAGCAACTTCAGCGCGGAGGCGCTCAATATCCTCACCCTTCTTGCCGATAACCATACCTGGACGGGCAGTGTGGATGGTGATAAAGGCCGACTTCGCCGGACGCTCAATCTGGATACGGCTGACAGATGCTTCTTTCAGACGCTTTTTCAAATAGGCACGGACTTCGAGATCCTTATGCAGGAACTCAGCATAATCCTTGCCTTCGGCATACCACTTTGAACGCCAGTCAGCCGCGATGCCAAGACGAATGCCAGTTGGATGTACTTTTTGACCCATGTTAACCTCAGACCTCAATCACCAACCGCAACAGTGATATGACTGGTACGTTTCAGAATACGGTTTGCACGACCCTTGGCACGAGGACTAATACGCTTCATCGTCGGGCCTTGGTCAACAAATACGGTTTTTACAGAAAGTTCGTCAACGTCAGCACCTTCATTGTGCTCAGCATTGGCAATCGCCGATTCCAGAACCTTCTTCATGAGCTCAGCACCTTTTTTGGGGCTGAACGTCAGGATCTCCAGTGCCTTACCGACTGGAAGACCACGAATCTGGTCTGCCACCAAACGACCTTTCTGAGGAGAAATACGCGCAAAGCGCAAGCGAGCTGCAACTTCCATTTTCTACCCCTTACTTCTTCGATTTCTTGTCGGCGGCATGACCACGAT
The DNA here is from genome assembly GCA_964293005.1 of uncultured Thiothrix sp. Classification (GTDB taxonomy): domain Bacteria; phylum Pseudomonadota; class Gammaproteobacteria; order Thiotrichales; family Thiotrichaceae; genus Thiolinea. The sequence continues at coordinate 191,611 of CAXYXW010000002.1, read as the reverse complement.
AAGAACGGGTAGCTGAAAACTCACCCAACTTATGGCCTACCATATTTTCATTGACCAACACTGGCACATGTTGCTTGCCATTATGGACAGCAATGGTCAAACCAACCATGTCAGGAACAATCATGGAACGGCGAGACCAAGTTTTGATTGGTTTACGGTCATTTTTAGCAACCGCAACTTCAACCTTATTCATCAGATGATGGTCAATGAAAGGACCTTTCTTTAATGAGCGTGGCACGACCTATCCCCTTACTTCTTGTTGCGGCGACGGACAATCATCTTGTCAGTACGCTTATTACTACGAGTCTTGTAACCCTTGGTTGGAACGCCCCACGGTGTTACCGGATGACGACCACCAGAGGTACGGCCTTCACCACCACCATGTGGATGGTCAACAGGGTTCATCGCAACACCACGGACAGTCGGGCGAACACCACGCCAGCGCTTCGCACCAGCTTTACCCAACTTAATCAGGCCGTATTCAGAGTTACCTACTTCACCGATGGTTGCACGGCATTCGCTCAGCACTTTACGCATCTCACCGGAGCGCAAACGCAAGGTTGCATAGCTGCCTTCTTTAGCAACCAGTTGCACAGAAGTCCCTGCACTACGAGCCAACTGGGCACCTTTGCCCGGCTTCATCTCAATGCAATGAACGACTGTACCAACAGGAATATTACGCAAAGGCAATGAGTTGCCTGTTGCAATCGGGGCATGCTGACCAGAAACAACGGGGTCGCCTGCCGACAAACCTTTAGGGGCAATGATGTAACGGCGTTCACCGTCTGCATATAGCAACAGGGCGATATTCGCACTGCGGTTCGGGTCATACTCAAGGTGCTCTACACGTGCAGGAACTTCATCCTTACGGCGTTTGAAGTCCACCAGACGGTAATGCTGGCGATGACCACCACCCACGTGGCGCACGGTAATGCGACCATTGTTATTACGACCACCAGTCTTGCTTTTGCGCTCCAGTAGGCTTTTGCAGGGAGCACCTTTGTGCAATTCCTTATTAACAACATGAACCTGGAAGCGACGTCCTGGGGATGTTGGTTTTGCCTTAACGACTGCCATGACTTATCCTTACCTTACTCAGCCGAAGCATCAAGCGATTGACCTTCAGCCAGGCGCACATACGCCTTTTTCCAGTCGCTGCGTTTACCCGCGCGACGGCCAAAGTTCTTTTGCTTACCCATTACATTGACAGTCCGAACTTGGTCTACCTGAACTTCAAACAAAACCTGAACTGCCTCTTTGATGTCATTCTTGGTCGCGGTCTTCGCAACTTTGAACACATACTGATTTGATGACTCTGACAGCATGACGCTTTTTTCGGTCATGCGCGGAGCCAACAGAACCTTGTACAAATGATCCTGATTCATCCCAACCACTCCTGAACCTTTTCTACCGCTGACCGGGTCATTACAACCTTCTCATGCCCCACCAAACTAACCGGATTCAGTTCAGAGACCGAAGTAACTTCGCAATAGGGGATATTACGGGAAGCCAGCAACACATTGACATCAGCAACATCAGACACCAACAAAACATCGTTGGTACCATAGTCTTTCAGCTTTGCAACCATCAGCTTGGTTTTTGCATCATCGAGGCTGATGGAGTCAACCACCACGAAACGCTCCTGACGCACCAGCTCAGACAGAATTGCACGAATGGCTGCACGGTACATTTTCTTATTGAGCTTTTGCTCAAAGCTACGTGGACGCGCAGCAAATGTGACACCACCGGTACGCCACAACGGGCCACGGGTAGTACCAGCACGCGCACGGCCTGTGCCTTTTTGACGAAACGGCTTCTGACCGCCGCCACTTACATCAGAACGCCCTTTCTGAGCCTTGGTACCTGCACGGGCAGCCGCCATATAGGCAACAACCGCCTGATGAACCAAGCCTTCATTGAAAGCGCGATCAAACACCACTTCACTGACAGTAACGGTGCCGCCATTTGCTACTTGCAATTCCATACCTAAATCCTTATGCCTTCACTGAGCGCTTCACGAAGACACTACCACCGGTAGCACCTGGAACTGCACCCTTAACCAATAACAAGTTACGCTCGGCATCAACGCGGATCACTTCCAGATTTTGGACGCTTGACCGCACATTACCCATATGCCCAGACATTTTCTTACCTAGGAAAACGCGGCCTGGGGTCTGGTTCTGACCCGTAGAACCTGGCACACGGTGGGAACGTGAGTTACCGTGAGTGGCATCCTGACCACGGAAATTATGGCGTTTGATCGTACCGGCAAAACCTTTACCTTTGCTAGTACCTGCCACATCCACGTATTGGCCTGCCTCAAACATGGCAACCGTCAATTCACCACCCATTTCGTAATCGGCAGCAGAATCAACCCGCGTCTCAGCAACCATTGAGCCAACAGGAACGCCTGCCTTAGCAAAATGACCAGCCTGAGCCTTCGTTACCCGTGAAGCTTTCTTTTCGCCAACAGACAACTGCACGGCCTCATAGCCGTCGGTATCCTTGGTTTTAACCTGAGACACACGGTTTGGCGCAATCTCCAGAACGGTGACAGGAACCGCATCCCCAGCCTCACCGAAAATACGGGTCATTCCTATCTTGCGACCCAATAGACTGATAGCCATCTGCTTAACCTCTTTACTACTCTGACCGAGTAAATTTGCTACTTCTTGTCTTTAGAAAAACTCGGCTCGACAAGATGTCGAGCCGAAGAAAGCCGCGCATTATATACAGAAAATCAACGCACGTTAAGTGTTTATTGCAAATCAGTTCAATTTAATCTGAACATCAACGCCTGCTGCCAAATCCAGCTTCATCAGCGCATCAACTGTCTTATCAGTAGGATCAATAATATCCATCAGGCGCTTGTGAGTGCGGATCTCATACTGATCACGCGCATCCTTGTTGACGTGCGGGGAGATCAGGATGGTATGGCGCTCAATGCGGGTTGGCAATGGGATCGGCCCTTTGACACGCGCACCAGTACGCTTGGCAGTTTCAACAATTTCCATCGCTGAACGGTCGATCAGGCGATGGTCAAATGCTTTCAGACGAATACGGATTCTTTGGTCAGACATAAAATTTACTCAGTAATAATCTTGGCAACAACGCCAGCGCCGACAGTACGGCCGCCTTCACGGATAGCAAAACGCAGACCATCTTCCATCGCAATCGGAGAGATCAGCGTGATGGTCATCTTGACGTTATCGCCAGGCATAACCATCTCAACACCAGACGGCAACTCGCAAGCGCCAGTCACGTCGGTGGTACGGAAATAGAACTGTGGACGGTAGCCATTGAAGAATGGGGTATGGCGACCACCCTCTTCCTTGGACAGGACGTACACTTCAGCCTCAAACTTGTTGTGTGGGTTGATGGACTTTGGCTTGCACAGGACTTGCCCACGCTCAACGTCATCACGCTTGGTGCCACGCAGCAGCAAGCCCACATTGTCACCTGCCTGACCTTGATCCAGCAGCTTGCGGAACATCTCAACACCGGTAACGGTGGTGGTCTGGGTGGCACGGATACCAACGATCTCGATGGTGTCACCGACTTTGATGATACCGCGCTCAATACGACCGGTCACAACCGTACCGCGACCAGAAATGGAGAACACGTCTTCCACCGGCATCAGGAATGCACCATCAACGGCACGCTCTGGCTCTGGGATATAGGTATCCAGGGCATCAATCAGGGCAGCGATGGATGGCTCGCCAATCGGGGACTGGTCGCCGCCCAGGGCAGCACGGGCAGAACCCTTGATAATCGGAGTGTCATCGCCAGGGAAGTCATAGCTGGACAGCAGTTCACGCAACTCCATCTCAACCAGTTCCAGCAGCTCCTCATCATCCACCAGGTCACACTTGTTCATGTAGACAACGATGTAGGGGACACCAACCTGACGGGACAACAGGATGTGCTCACGGGTCTGTGGCATTGGGCCATCAGCAGCGGAGCAAACCAGGATAGCGCCGTCCATCTGGGCAGCACCGGTAATCATATTCTTTACGTAGTCAGCGTGACCGGGGCAATCAACGTGGGCGTAGTGGCGGTTGGCAGACTCGTATTCAACGTGCGCAGTGGAAATGGTGATACCACGTGCTTTTTCTTCTGGCGCTGCGTCGATCTGGTCATAAGCTTTCGCTTCACCACCGAACTTGCGGGACTGGACAACGGTCAATGCTGCGGTCAGCGTAGTTTTGCCATGGTCAACGTGACCGATAGTGCCCACATTAACGTGCGGCTTGTTACGCTCAAATTTGCTTTTTGCCATTTATATTACTCACCTTTTTTTCAACACTGCCTGGACAACACTGGCAGGCGCTTCTGCGTATTTCGCGAACTCCATCGAGTAACTGGCACGCCCCTGAGTCGCAGACCGCACATCAGTGGCATAACCGAACATTTCACTCAACGGAACTTCCGCACGTATAATCTTGCCGGATGGTGAATCATCCATCCCCTGGACGATGCCACGCCGACGATTCAAATCGCCCATGACATCACCCATGTAATCTTCTGGCGTAACCACTTCCACCTTCATGATCGGCTCCAGCAGCGCTGGATTAGCTTTCAATACGCCATCACGCAAACCGATGGAAGCTGCAATTTTGAAAGCCAACTCGCTGGAATCCACATCATGGAAGGAGCCATCAAATGCGGTTACTTTCATATCAACCAATGGATAACCAAGGAACACCCCGTTACCCATCTGCTCACGCACACCCTTGTCGATGGCAGGAATGAATTCTTTCGGAACCACACCGCCGACAATAGCGTTTTCAAACTTGTAACCTTCACCCTCACCCAGAGGCTCAAGGCGTAACCAGACATGTCCATACTGCCCACGCCCACCGGACTGGCGTACAAACTTGCCTTCCACTTTAACCGCTTCCCGGATCGTTTCGCGGTAAGCGACCTGGGGTGCACCCACATTGCACTCAACCTTGAACTCACGTTTCATACGGTCAACGATAATATCAAGATGCAATTCACCCATACCGGAAATAATGGTTTGACCAGACTCCTGATCGGTATGCACCCGGAACGAAGGGTCTTCCTGCGCCAGACGGCTTAATGCCATCCCCATTTTTTCCTGGTCAGCTTGGGATCTAGGCTCAACTGCCACCGAGATAACCGGCTCTGGAAAATCCATCTTTTCCAGCATAATAATATGGTTCGGATCACACAGGGTCTCACCTGTTGTCACATCCTTCAAACCAACCGCCGCTGCGATGTCACCCGCCAACACCTCTTTGATTTCTTCACGGGAGTTGGCATGCATCTGCATAATGCGCCCGATGCGCTCACGCTTGCCCTTGATGGGATTAAAAACCACATCGCCAGTTTGCATGACACCGGAATAGACACGGAAAAATGTCAGCGAACCCACAAACGGGTCGGTCGCAATCTTGAATGCCAACGCTGCAAATGGCTCAGCATCAGAAGCATGACGCTCATCGGGGGTTTCAGCCGCATCATTCAACACACCGCGAATTGCCGGAACATCAACCGGTGCAGGCAAATAGCGGATGACTGCATCCAGCACCGCCTGTACACCCTTGTTCTTGAAGGCAGAACCACACAGCACCGGCACAATCTCGCCAGCCAAGGTACGCTTCCGCAGCCCCTGATGAATCTCATCATCGGAAAGGACATCGCCTTCCAAATACTTGTCCATCAGGGCATCATCCGCTTCAGCAGCGGCTTCAACCATCTTCTCACGCCACGCCTGACACTGCTCCAGCATATCGGCTGGAATCTCTGCTGCTGTATAGGTCATCCCCATATCAGCATCAGTCCAGTAGATGGCAGACATACGCAGCAGGTCAACAACGCCTTTGAACCCTTCTTCTGCACCAATCGGCAACTGAATCGGCACAGCGGTCGAGCCAAGGCGTGTCTTGATCTGCTCCACTACACGCAGGAAATTTGCACCTGCCCTGTCCATTTTATTGACGAAGGCCATGCGCGGAACGTGATACTTATTGGCTTGCCGCCAAACAGTTTCTGATTGCGGCTCAACACCACCCACCGCACAGAACACCGTTACAGCACCATCCAGCACCCGCAAAGAGCGCTCAACCTCAATGGTGAAGTCGACGTGCCCTGGCGTATCAATAATATTGATACGATGCTGTTCAAACTGCTTATCCATCCCAGACCAGAAACAAGTCGTCGCAGCAGACGTGATGGTAATACCACGCTCCTGCTCTTGTTCCATCCAGTCCATCGTAGCCGCACCATCATGCACTTCGCCAATCTTGTGCGAAACGCCGGTGTAAAACAAAACACGCTCTGTCGTCGTTGTTTTACCTGCATCAATGTGTGCCATGATGCCGATATTACGATAACGCTCAATAGGTGTTTTGCGGGCCACGACTCACTTCCTGACCATTACCAACGGAAGTGGGCAAACGCTTTGTTGGCTTCCGCCATACGGTGCGTATCTTCACGTTTTTTAACGGCAGAACCGCGCTTTTCAGCAGCGTCCATCAACTCACCAGCCAGCTTGCGAGCCATTGATTTTTCACCGCGCTTACGGGCAGCATCAATCAACCAACGCATTGCCAAGGCATTTTGGCGGGAAGGACGGACTTCAACCGGAACCTGATAGGTCGCACCACCCACACGGCGTGCCTTAACCTCAACCGCAGGGCGGGCATTATCCAGTGCATCATTCAGCACTGACAGACCGTCACCACCCTTTTTCTGGGAGATTTCAGCCAAAGCACCGTAAATGATCTTCTCAGCAACTGCTTTCTTGCCATCTTTCATGACAGCATTCATGAACTTGCTCAGCATTTCACTTCCGAACTTCGGATCTGGCAACACTTCACGTTTGGGGACTTCTCTTCTTCTAGGCATTTCTGGTATCTCGTATCAATTACTTCTTAGGACGCTTGGTGCCGTACTTGGAACGGCCTTGCTTGCGGTCTTTTACGCCTTGGGTATCCAAGCTACCGCGCACAGTGTGATAACGCACACCCGGCAAGTCCTTGACACGACCACCACGAATCAGAACAACAGAGTGCTCTTGCAGGTTATGGCCTTCACCGCCGATGTAACTGGTCACTTCAAAACCGTTGGTCAGACGCACACGGGCGACTTTACGCAGTGCAGAGTTTGGTTTTTTCGGTGTTGTTGTGTAAACGCGCGTGCAAACACCACGGCGCTGTGGGCAAGCCTCAAGGGCTGGCACATTGCTTTTGTCAACTAGGCTTTTGCGCGGCTTGCGCACCAACTGGTTAATCGTTGCCATTAAAAAAGTTTCTCCTAACCTACATGAGGATATGCTTTACTTGCGTACCCCATAAAAACAACAGACCGATTATTCCGGTCTGCTAAGGTCGCAAGATTCTAGGGATGGTGCAACCATATGTCAAGGAATGATTGCCGCCCTACACTAATAATCCAGCCCCCACCTCGGCGGGGCTGGACTCACTGCTAACCGCTTTACTCGGTTTCAAATGTCTCTTCGGAAAACTCACTGAAGCTTTCCTGACGGACAGCAAAGGCATCTAGCGCGAACGGATCACGCTGGCGACGGCGCTGCTCATGGTAAGCCAACCCTGTACCTGCCGGGATCAAACGCCCAACAATGACGTTCTCCTTCAGGCCACGCAGCTCATCACGTGCACCACGCACTGCCGCATCGGTCAGGACGCGGGTCGTTTCCTGGAAGGATGCAGCCGACACAAACGAGTCAGTCACCAAAGAGGCTTTGGTAATACCCATCAGTACCCGATCAAACTTGATTGGCAATTTGCCTTCAGCATCCAACGTCTTGTTGGCTGCCACGACACGCCAGTAGTCAGTTTGTTCACCACGCAAGAAGTCACTGTCACCCGCATCAATGATGTCAACCTTGCGCATCATCTGGCGGATGATAACCTCAATGTGCTTGTCATTGATTTTTACCCCTTGCAGGCGGTAAACGTCCTGGATTTCCTTCACCTGGTACTCAGCCAGAGCCGTAGCCCCCAGCAAGCGCAGGATGTCATGCGGGTTAGGTTCACCGTCAGCAATAACCTCGCCACGCTTTACCTTTTCCCCTTCAAATACATCCAGGGTACGCCATTTCGGGATCAGCTCTTCATACTGCTCACCATCCTCATCGGTGATGATAATACGTTGCTTACCCTTGGTTTCCTTACCGAAGGAAATCGTACCGGTCTTCTCTGCCAAAATCGCACCATCCTTGGGACGACGCGCTTCAAACAAGTCGGCAACACGCGGCAAGCCCCCGGTGATGTCACGGGTCTTGGACGAAGCCTGTGGCAGACGTGCCACAACCTCACCGACCTTCACACTAGCACCATTGGTGGTTGTCACCAACGCTCCGGCAGGCAGTGGGTACTGTACCGGAATCTTCGTCCCTTCAAAGTAGATGCTGTCGCCATTCTGGTCGAGCAAACGCACAGTCGGGCGCAAATCACGGCCTGCATTTGGACGGCTCTTTGGATCAATGACTTCGATGGAGGACAAGCCCGTTACCTCGTCAACCTTGGTCTGCACCGTCACATTGTCAAGGAACTCGATAAAGTCGATCCGACCCGATACCTCGGAGATAATCGGGTGGGTATGTGGATCCCATTGTGCGACGGATTGGCCTGCAACAACTTCCTGACCCTCATGTACCCGCAAGGTAGCACCGTAAGGCAGCTTGTAACGCTCCTTGTCACGACCATTGTCGTCCACGATACCCAACTCACCCGAACGTGACACCGCGACCAGGTTGCCCTGTTCATTGCGCACTGTCTTGACGTTGATCAGGTGGACTTTACCGGCTGACTTGACGGCAATACCGCTTTCTGCCGCTGCCCGGCTGGCTGCACCACCGATGTGGAAAGTACGCATGGTCAACTGAGTACCCGGTTCACCGATGGACTGGGCAGCAATAACGCCGACAGACTCACCTTTGCCCACCAAAATACCACGCGCCAAGTCGCGCCCGTAGCACTGGCGGCAAACCCCATAACGGGACTCACACGTAATCGCAGAACGCACCAGGATTTCGTCAATACCGCGCTGGTCAATGACCTCAACCCACTCTTCGTCGATCAGCGTACCCGCTGGCAGGATGACCTCACCACTACGCTCGACATCCTGCGCCACCACACGACCCAGCACACGCTCAGCCAAGCCCTCGACCACATCACCACCTTCGATGATGGGGCGCATCAGCATGCCCTTGGTGGTGCCACAGTCATCCATAATGACCGCCATGTCTTGCGCCACGTCAACCAAACGGCGGGTCAGATAACCGGAGTTCGCTGTTTTCAGTGCGGTATCTGCCAGACCTTTCCGCGCACCGTGCGTGGAAATAAAGTATTGCAGAACTGTCAGACCTTCACGGAAGTTGGAGGTAATCGGCGTTTCGATGATGGAGCCATCCGGTTTCGCCATCAGGCCGCGCATCCCCGCCAACTGACGAATCTGGGCGGCAGAACCCCGCGCACCCGAATCTGCCATCATGAAGATGGAGTTGAAGGATGGCTGCATAACCGGTTTACCCGCGTCATCCATCACCACTTTGCCTTCGCTGTCATAGACTTCCTGGTTGCCGATCTTCTCCATCATCGCCTTGGCAACCTTTTCATTGGTGCTGGCCCAGATGTCGACAACCTTGTTATAACGCTCACCTTGCGTTACCAAACCGCTGGCAAACTGATGTTCAATCTCCATGACCGCACTTTCAGCCTCTTCCAGCAACTTGACCTTCTTTTCCGGGACAATCATGTCATCCGCGCAGAAGGAAACACCGGAACGGGTCGCATAACGGTAGCCGGTATACATCAACTGGTCGGCGAAGATAACGGCCTCTTTCATCCCCACATGGCGGTAAGACTCATCCAACAGCCGGGAAATGGCTTTTTTCTTCAGGACGGTATTGAAAATCTCAAACGGCAAACCTTTCGGCATGATCGTGGTCAGGATGGAACGGCCTACCGTGGTATCCAGCAAACGGGTACGCTTGGTGAACTCGCCATTCTCTTCCTTCACATAGTCGGTAATCCGTACCTTGACCTTGGCATGCAGGGAAGCATGACCGGTTTCATAAGCACGTTGCGCTTCTTGCGGGTCAGCAAACACCATGCCCTCGCCTTTTGCACCAATGGCTTCACGCGACATATAGTACAAGCCCAGAACGATGTCCTGGGATGGCACAATGATCGGCGCACCGTTGGCAGGCGACAAAACGTTGTTGGTTGACATCATCAGGCTGCGTGCTTCGAGCTGCGCTTCCAGCGACAGGGGTACGTGTACCGCCATCTGGTCGCCGTCGAAGTCCGCGTTGAATGCCGAGCAGACCAAGGGGTGCAACTGGATGGCCTTGCCTTCGATCAGGACTGGCTCAAACGCCTGGATACCCAGACGGTGCAAGGTTGGTGCACGGTTCAGCAGTACCGGATGCTCGCGGATCACCTCAGCGAGAATATCCCAGACTTCTGCCGTTTCGCGCTCAACCAGCTTCTTGGCAGCCTTGATGGTAGTTGCCAGGCCACGACGTTGCAGCTTACCGAAAATGAACGGCTTGAACAGCTCCAATGCCATTTTCTTGGGCAACCCGCACTGGTGCAGACGCAAGGTTGGCCCGACCACGATAACGGAACGCCCGGAGTAGTCAACGCGCTTACCTAGCAGGTTCTGGCGGAAACGGCCTTGCTTACCCTTAATCATGTCAGACAAGGATTTGAGTGGGCGCTTGTTCGAGCCGGTAATCGCACGACCGCGACGACCGTTATCCAGCAACGCATCCACCGACTCCTGCAACATCCGCTTTTCATTGCGCACGATAATGTCAGGCGCATTCAGCTCCAACAGGCGCTTCAAACGGTTGTTACGGTTGATGACGCGGCGGTACAGGTCATTCAGGTCAGACGTCGCAAAACGTCCACCGTCCAGGGGAACCAGCGGACGCAAATCCGGTGGCAACACAGGCAGGACGTTCATGATCATCCATTCTGGCTTATTGCCCGAAGCGACGAAAGACTCCATGACCTTCAGGCGCTTGCCCAAACGTTTCAGCTTGGTTTCAGAACCTGTTTCCGTGATTTCCTCACGCATCTTGCTGATTTCATGCTTGAGGTCGATGCTTGACAGCAAATCCTGGATGGCTTCTGCACCCATTTTTGCCTCAAACTCATCACCGAACTCCTCAACCGCTTCCAGATAAGCCTCATCCGTCAGCAGTGCGCCACGCTCCAGCGTTGTCATACCTGGCTCAGTGACCACGAAAATCTCAAAATAGAGAATCCGTTCAATATCACGCAGGGTCATATCCAACATCAAGCCGATGCGGGATGGCAGTGATTTCAGGAACCAAATGTGGGCAACCGGGCTGGCAAGGTCAATATGCCCCATGCGCTCACGGCGAACCTTGGTCTGGGTGACTTCAACACCGCACTTCTCACACACCACGCCCCGATGCTTGAGGCGCTTATACTTACCACACAGGCACTCGAAATCCTTGACCGGGCCAAAAATCTTCGCGCAGAACAAGCCATCACGCTCCGGCTTGAAAGTACGGTAGTTAATGGTTTCCGGCTTTTTAACTTCACCGTATGACCATGAACGGATCACCTCAGGAGAGGCCAGCCCGATGCGGATGCCATCGAACTCCTGGATTTCCTGCTGCTGCTTGTAAAGGTTTAATAAATCTTTCATCGCTATAGTTTCCGCCTGCTGTATTCGGTCAAATTACTCTCTTTCCAGTTCGATATTCAAACCGAGAGAACGGATTTCCTTCATCAATACATTGAAGGACTCAGGCATGCTGGCTTCCATGAAGTGGTCGCCATCCACGATATTCTTGTACATCTTGTTACGCCCGTTCACGTCATCCGACTTGACAGTGAGCATTTCCTGCAAGGTATAGGCCGCACCGTAAGCTTCCAGTGCCCAGACCTCCATCTCCCCGAAACGCTGACCACCAAACTGCGCCTTACCCCCCAACGGCTGCTGGGTAACAAGGCTATAAGGGCCTGTGGAACGCGCATGCATCTTGTCATCAACCAAGTGGTTGAGCTTGAGCATGTGCATATAACCTACCGTGACCTTACGCTCGAAGGCATCGCCCGTGCGCCCGTCATACAAACGGGTCTGACCGCTCTCCGGCAAATCAGCCAGACGCAGCATCGACTTGATTTCAGCCTCATCCGCACCGTCAAAGACCTGGGTAGCCATCGGCACGCCTTTACGCAGATTACCTGCCATTTCGACCACTTCGGTATCTGTCATTTCAGACAGGTCGCCCTGGCGTGGATTACCGCCCGTTTCGTAGATTTCTGTCAGGAACTTGCGGATTTCATCGACTTTTGCCTTGGCATCAATCATACGCCCGATTTTGTGACCCAAGCCTTTTGCAGCCCAGCCCAAATGGGTTTCCAGAACCTGCCCGACGTTCATCCGTGACGGTACGCCCAGCGGGTTGAGCACGATGTCAACAGTCTGACCATTTTCCAGATACGGCATATCTTCCACCGGCACAATGCGTGAAACCACACCCTTGTTACCGTGACGACCCGCCATCTTGTCACCCGGCTGCATACGGCGTTTGACTGCCACATACACCTTGACCATTTTCAGCACGCCCGGAGCCAGATCATCACCGGCAGTCAACTTGTCACGCTGCTTTTGCAGACGGATTTCGTATTCCTTCTTCTTGTCGGACATCTGGGTAGCCAATGCTTCCAGTTGCATGTTCAGGGCTTCATCGTTCATGCGCAGCGTGAACCACTCATGGCGGGCAGCAGCATTCAGATGATCCTGGGTAACCACCGTGCCAGAGCGCAGCCCCTTCAGGCCACCATCCGCCACCTGACCGATCACCAGCTTGGCAACACGGGCAAATACGTCCGCCTCATAGATACGCAGCTCGTCCAACAAGTCCTTACGCACTTTCTTCAGGTCTTCTTCCTGGATAGCCAGTGCGCGTGCATCACGCTCCACCCCATCACGGGTAAAGACACGCACGTCGATAACCGTCCCGGTCATGCCAGTCGGCACACGCAAGGAGCTATCCTTCACATCGGAAGCCTTTTCACCGAAGATCGCCCGCAGCAACTTCTCTTCCGGGGTCAACTGGCTTTCGCCTTTTGGTGTGACCTTACCGACCAGAATGTCATTGGGCTTCACTTCCGCACCGACATGGATAATGCCGCACTCGTCCAGCTTAGCCAGCAAGCTTTCGCTCACATTCGGGATGTCCGCCGTAATCTCTTCCGGCCCGAGCTTGGTATCACGGGCGAGGCACGACATTTCCTCAATGTGAATAGTGGTGTAACGGTCTTCATCAACCACACGCTCAGACAGGAGGATGGAGTCTTCGAAGTTGTAACCATTCCACGGCATGAAGGCGATGAACATGTTCTGTCCCAACGCCAACTCACCCAGGTCAGTGGAAGAACCGTCCGCCAATACATCACCCCGTGCAACCACATCACCCACTTTGACAATCGGGCGCTGGTTAATACAGGTGTTCTGGTTGGAACGGGTATACTTAATCAGGTTGTAAATATCGACACCGCCGCGCTCATCGGCTTCGTCGTCGTTAACACGCACAACCACACGGCCTGCGTCCACCGAGTCAATCACACCACCACGCTTGGCAGCGACGGTTGAACCGGAGTCAACTGCCACTGCACGCTCCATCCCCGTACCGACAATCGCGGTTTCCGCACGCAAGCAAGGCACAGCCTGACGTTGCATGTTGGAACCCATTAGGGCGCGGTTCGCGTCATCATGCTCCAGGAACGGGATCAAGGAGGCTGCTACCGATACAATCTGCTTCGGCGAAACATCCATGTACTGCATGCGGTCGGACTGCATGGTGGTAAATTCATTGCGGTAACGGCAATTGACGAACTCATCAATAAATGAGCCATCTTCACGCAACTCAGCATTGGCCTGGGCAATCGCATACTGCGACTCTTCGATTGCCGACAGGTAATCAATTTCGCGGGTTACTTTGCCATCCACCACACGGCGGTAAGGGGTTTCCAGGAAACCGTACTCATTGGTGCGTGCATAAACAGACAATGAGTTGATCAAACCGATATTCGGGCCTTCAGGCGTTTCAATCGGGCAGACACGACCGTAGTGGGTTGGATGTACGTCACGGACTTCAAAGCCTGCGCGTTCACGGGTCAAACCACCGGGGCCGAGGGCAGAAATACGGCGCTTGTGGGTCACTTCAGACAGCGGGTTGTTCTGATCCATAAACTGGGACAACTGGCTGGAACCGAAGAACTCCTTAATAGCTGCCGAAACCGGCTTGGAGTTAACCAACTCTTGTGGCATCAGGCCTTCGCTTTCTGCCATGGTCAGACGCTCTTTCACCGCACGCTCAACACGCACCAAGCCAACACGGAAGGCATTCTCTGCCATCTCGCCAACGCTACGAATACGGCGGTTGCCAAGGTGGTCGATGTCATCCACATCGTCACGCCCATCACGGATGTCAATCAGCTTGCGCAGCACATCCACAATGTCTTTCTGGTTGAGCACACCGCTACCGGTTGACTCCTCACGCCCCAAACGGCGGTTGAACTTCATCCGGCCTACCGCTGACAAGTCATAGCGGTCTTCCGTGAAGAACAGATTATTGAATAAGCTTTCAGCAGACTCTTTGGTTGGCGGTTCACCCGGACGCATCATCCGGTAAATCTCAATCTGCGCTTCCAAACGGGTACGGGTCGGATCAATATTCAGGGTATTGGACATGAACGGCCCGCGATCCAGCTCGTTGGTATAGAGGATGTCGAAACTCCCGATACCATTGTCACGCAGCTTATTGACCAGCTCTTCGGTCAGCTCAGCGTTTGCCTCTGCAACCAGCTCACCAGTGGAGGTATCAATCAGGTTGCGTGCCAATACCTTGCCGTACATGTAGTCTTCCGGCACAGCCAGCTTCGTGATGGCGCTTTTTTCCAGTTGGCGGATATGCTTGGCAGTAATACGGCGACCCGCCTCAACCAGCACTTTGCCATCGAGAATGATGTCGAAGGATGCCAGCTCACCACGCAGACGCTCAGGAACCAGCTCAATCTCGACACCCTTGTCCAGCAAATGGACATGGACATTCTCAAAGAAATCCTCAAGGATCCCTTCGTTTTCCATCCCCAAGGCACGCAGCAAAATCGTGGCTGCCAACTTGCGGCGACGGTCGATACGGACATAAATGCTGTCTTTCGGATCGAACTCAAAATCCAGCCAGGAGCCACGGTAAGGGATCACGCGGGCACTGTGCAACAACTTGCCTGCGGTATTGGATTTACCCTTGTCGTGTTCAAAGAATACACCCGGTGAACGGTGCAATTGGGAGACGATAACCCGCTCAGTCCCATTGATGATGAAAGTGCCTTTGTCAGTCATCAGCGGCAGTTCGCCCAAATAGACATCCTGCTCTTTGATCGACTTGACTACTTTAGCCTCAACCGGCGCTTCCTTGTCATGGATAACCAAACGCAACTTCACACGTAAGGAAGCCGCATAAGTCAGACCACGCAACTGGCACTCATGCACATCAAACACTGGCTCTGCCAGCCGATAGTCGGCATACTCAAGCGTAATGTAGTTGTTGTAGCTTACAATCGGAAAAACCGATGAAAAAGCGGCATGCAAACCAGTGAGGGAACGCTCTTGAACGGGCCTGTCCAGTTGCAGGAATTGCCGGTAGGATTCCAACTGAATGGTTAACAGGTCGGGTACTTCCAGAATCTGCTCGCGCTTGCCGAAATCTTTGCGGATCCGTTTTTTTTCAGTGTAACTTAGTCCCATTGTGCTTCCTCAACTGGAATCAAAATCTAGTTTGCCATTTAATGTCTGACAAGCGACAAAAGGCCGACAGTGCAAAACACTGCCAGCCTCATGACTTTTACGAACAATCAGAAGTTGCGTAAGATCATTGCATCCCCAAGATTACTTGAGTTCGACCTCAGCACCCGCATCTTCCAGTTCTTTCTTAATCTTTGCAGCGTCATCCTTAGAAGCGGCTTCTTTAACAACAGAAGGAACGCCTTCAACCATGTCTTTTGCTTCTTTCAGACCCAGACCGGTAATCGCACGGATTGCTTTGATTACGTTGATCTTGTTCGCGCCGAAGCTCTTCATGATGATGTTGAATTCAGTTTGCTCTTCCACTGGGGCAGCTGCTTCAACAGCAGGGCCAGCAGCAACAGCAACCGCTGCGGTAACACCAAACTTCTCTTCAATTGCTGCAATCAGGTCAACAATTTCAGTTACGGTCATGTTGGCAAAGGTGTCCAACAATTCGTCTTTAGTACAGGCCATTTTAAATCTCCAAAAACCTTAGTCAGTAATCAATCCAAGCTAATGCCAGCAGCTTCAGCTTTTTGGTCACGCAATGCAGCAAGGGTACGTGCAAACTTGTCGAGCGGTGCGCGGAGGACAGCGGCCAAAGTAGCCAATGCCTGATCGCGTGTCGGCAATTTCGCCAGACGCTCCAACTCAGAGCCTGGAAGCATTTTGCCGTCAATTGCGACAAATTTGACATCCATCTTCTCGTTGGCTTTGTCTTTCATGAAGTCCTTAATCAAACGTGCCGCTGAACCTGGGTCTTCCTCAGAAAACGCCAGAACCAACGGACCGACCAGACCGTCTTGGACACACTCGAAAGCCGTGCCCTTAACAGCGATACGCGCCAGATTGTTCTTCACGACCCGCAGATACACCCCACCTTTGCGTGCGTTTTTACGCAGCGTGGTGAGTTGGCCTACGGTCAATCCACGGTACTCGGCAGCCACCATGGAATGAGCTCTTGCAGCAACTGCGGCCACTTCAGAGACAATCTCTTTTTTCTCTTGCAGTGTTAATGCCACGTTATCTACTCCTGGTTTGGCGGATACAACCACCATTTATCTATCACATGCAGGGATATACCCCACTTGCGAAGGAAACAGCGTCCCAAACCATCTTACTGACTCGGGTAACGCCATCTGCGCAGGTTCTCTACATTGACAGGCAGAACCATTAAGCTTCCTAAAAAGCACCTGCGGTCTTTGACGACATACATCCTGTATATCTATTTGCCTTGCGGCGACCCACAATCCCTGTGAGTCGAGATTCGGGCTTACACCCAGAATTCTTTAATAGGACAAGCTGGCTGGATCAACCTTCACGCCTGCACCCATCGTGGTGGAAACTGCAATACCACGCAGATAAACACCCTTAGAGGTTGACGGCTTGGCCTTAACCAAGTCAGCCACCAATGCAGACAAGTTGCCCACCAAGGCTTCTGTCCCGAAACTGACATTGCCAATCGCGCAATGGATAATGCCTGCCTTATCAGTACGGTAACGCACCTGACCAGACTTGGCATTACGCACAGCCTCACCCACGTTTGGCGTAACCGTGCCAACTTTAGGGTTTGGCATCAAACCACGCGGACCGAGGATTTGACCCAACTGACCGACAACACGCATCGCATCAGGGCTGGCAATTACCACGTCGAAATCCATCATGCCGCCTTTAATTTGAGCAGCGAGGTCATCCATACCAACGATGTCTGCACCAGCCGCTTTTGCTGCTTCAACATTTGGCCCTTGAGTAAAGACCGCCACACGGACAGTCTTGCCATTGCCATTTGGCAACACAGTAGAGCCGCGCACAACCTGGTCAGATTTCCGTGGGTCAACGCCCAGGTTAATACTGACAACGACGCTCTCAACAAACTTCGCCGCTGGCAATGATTTCAACAACTCAAATGCATCACTGATGGCATAAGCCTTATTGCTATCAACGGCTGCACGAATTGCTTTTTGACGTTTGGTCAACTTGGCCATTTACACACCCTCCACATCAAGACCCATACTACGGGCAGTACCCGCGATGGTGCGCACTGCGGCATCCAGGCTAGCAGCCGTCAAGTCCGGCTCTTTAGCCTTGGCAATGTCTTCCAATTGCGCACGGCTGATCTTGCCTACTTTTTCAGTATTTGGACGTGAGCTACCCGACTTCAGACCAGCCGCTTTCTTCAGCAGGACAGAGGCGGGAGGTGTCTTGGTGACGAAGGTGAAACTTTTGTCACTGTATACGGTAATAACAACCGGAATCGGCATACCGACTTCCATGCCCTGGGTAGCAGCATTGAAGGCTTTGCAGAATTCCATGATATTAACGCCCTTTTGACCCAAAGCCGGGCCAACAGGAGGGCTAGGATTAGCTTTGCCAGCCGCAACTTGCAGCTTGACGTAGCCAGTTACTTTCTTTGCCATTTCGATTTACCTTTGAATGGGTGCAAGCGCCTTGCGGCTCCCCGTGATCAGGTTTTTTCTACCTGATAAAACTCAAGCTCAACCGGCGTTGAGCGACCAAAAATCTGCACAGCTACCAAGAGGCGGCTTTTTTCGTAGTTGACTTCCTCAACCACACCATTGAAATCCTTGAAGGGGCCATCAGAGACACGCACCACTTCACCGGCATCAAACAAAACCTTTGGACGCGGCTTATCGACACCTTCTTCAACACGGCGCAGGATATTATCAACTTCTTTCTGTGTAATCGGGGCGGGCTTGTCACCAGAACCACCGATAAAACCCAACACGCGAGTGGTATCTTTGACCATGTGCCACGTGTCATCATTCATTTCCATTTCCACCAGCACATAGCCGGGGAAGAACTTGCGTTCACTACGGCGCTTCTGGCCTTCGCGCATCTCGACAACTTCTTCGGTTGGAACCAGTATCTCGCCAAACATTTCTTCCATACCGAAACGAATGACACGCTCTTTTAAAGAACGCTGAACCTGTAACTCAAACCCAGAAAAAGCCTGTACGACATACCAACGCTTAGCCATCAACCACCTCCCAGCAAGGACTTAACACCCCAGCCAAGGAGCATATCCACCAGCCAGAGAAAAATTGATAGGATCAGAACAATGACCATCACCATCAACGTGGTCTGCATCGTTTCAGCACGGGTAGGCCAAACCATCTTGCGCACTTCAGTCCGGGAGTCTTTCATGAAAGACACCAGACCACGACCATTGGCAGTTGTCAGCGCGACAAAGACAGCAACACCAACGACAGCCAATAAACCCAACACCCTGAACAACAGGGAAACAGGTTGACCGTTTAGCGTTTCGAAGTAATAAAAACCAGTGATACCTGCAAGCAACAAGATGATAGATAAAACCAGCTTGACTGTATCGATTGAAGAAGTTTGTTGTTCAACTTTTAACGACATGATTTTCTGATGCAACCTAAACAGCCAAATGACTTTATACAAAGCCCTATATTTAGAGACACTGGATTCTGTATAAAGCCATCTTGCTAAAAGATGGCAGGCCAAGAGGGAATCGAACCCCCAACCTGCGGTTTTGGAGACCGCCGCTCTGCCAATTGAGCTATTGGCCTAACAAACGAGAGAACGGGAGTGTACGCACTCCCGCCCATTTTTGCAAATGTTTAGAGTAATTTATTACCCAGTAATAATCTTGGCAACAACGCCAGCGCCGACAGTACGGCCGCCTTCACGGATAGCAAAACGCAGACCATCTTCCATCGCAATCGGAGAGATCAGCGTGATGGTCATCTTGACGTTATCGCCAGGCATAACCATCTCAACACCAGACGGCAACTCGCAAGCGCCAGTCACGTCGGTGGTACGGAAATAGAACTGTGGACGGTAGCCATTGAAGAATGGGGTATGGCGACCACCCTCTTCCTTGGACAGGACGTACACTTCAGCCTCAAACTTGTTGTGTGGGTTGATGGACTTTGGCTTGCACAGGACTTGCCCACGCTCAACGTCATCACGCTTGGTGCCACGCAGCAGCAAGCCCACATTGTCACCTGCCTGACCTTGATCCAGCAGCTTGCGGAACATCTCAACACCGGTAACGGTGGTGGTCTGGGTGGCACGGATACCAACGATCTCGATGGTGTCACCGACTTTGATGATACCGCGCTCAATACGACCGGTCACAACCGTACCGCGACCAGAAATGGAGAACACGTCTTCCACCGGCATCAGGAATGCACCATCAACGGCACGCTCTGGCTCTGGGATATAGGTATCCAGGGCATCAATCAGGGCAGCGATGGATGGCTCGCCAATCGGGGACTGGTCGCCGCCCAGGGCAGCACGGGCAGAACCCTTGATAATCGGAGTGTCATCGCCAGGGAAGTCATAGCTGGACAGCAGTTCACGCAACTCCATCTCAACCAGTTCCAGCAGCTCCTCATCATCCACCAGGTCACACTTGTTCATGTAGACAACGATGTAGGGGACACCAACCTGACGGGACAACAGGATGTGCTCACGGGTCTGTGGCATTGGGCCATCAGCAGCGGAGCAAACCAGGATAGCGCCGTCCATCTGGGCAGCACCGGTAATCATATTCTTTACGTAGTCAGCGTGACCGGGGCAATCAACGTGGGCGTAGTGGCGGTTGGCAGACTCGTATTCAACGTGCGCAGTGGAAATGGTGATACCACGTGCTTTTTCTTCTGGCGCTGCGTCGATCTGGTCATAAGCTTTCGCTTCACCACCGAACTTGCGGGACTGGACAACGGTCAATGCTGCGGTCAGCGTAGTTTTGCCATGGTCAACGTGACCGATAGTGCCTACGTTAACGTGCGGCTTATTGCGTTCAAATTTACTTTTTGCCATCTCAAAAAACCCCTAAGAAGGATCAGTAACTTGGTGCTCTTGGGCAGAATCGAACTGCCGACCTCATCCTTACCAAGGATGCGCTCTACCATCTGAGCTACAAGAGCGTAAATTTTTAAACGACTCAGCCACACAACTGGAGCGGGTGATGGGAATCGAACCCACGCAATCAGCTTGGAAGGCTGAGGTTCTACCATTGAACTACACCCGCCTATTCCTATTCCGCATCACATGCACGCAATGCCAAACGTGCGAACTAAATCAAAATGGTGGAGGGGGAAGGATTCGAACCTTCGAAGGCAGAGCCAACAAATTTACAGTCTGTCCCCTTTGACCGCTCGGGAACCCCTCCGACTGGAAAGGCGCACATTTTCATGTAATCACATGCAGATGTCAACCTGAAAAACAAAGATTTTCTACAATATTTTCCCTTACCCTATAAAGGGCAACGTCCCCTACTCCAGGCTACTTGCCAAACGGCCCTTTATCCGTATCAATTTTATAAATCAAGTCAATGCCTTGCTGCGTGCCACTCGTTGCCTCAAGCTGCAAACGCTTGTTGATCTGGTAAGTCACGGCAATTCTTTGCAAGGAGTCAAACAGTCCGACGATATACTTGACATACAACTTCGGCCCCAGACGCTTGCCCAAAGACAACTCGCTTTGTTTGTAATCACCCCCGCTTGAATTTAGCCCGACATCATCCAGGCCCAAACTGCCTCCCAGGCTTTGCGCCAAGCTTTCCCCACCCGCCAGACCCAAGCCCGTAATCGCCTGCGTGAGAATGGCTGACTCCCCACCACTAACCCCCGACAGGGCACGCCCGGTCAGCAAGTAACTCAGGGTATCGGTTTGTGTTTGTTGTGGTGTTGAAAACAAGGTCGACTCAGGTTGCCTGACCGAGCCACCCACGCTGATACCCACCGTAATCTCATCCTCTACCTGGCGAACTGCCCGCACATCCAAGCCGGGGTTATCGGGCGGACCATTGAACAACAAGCGTCCACGCTCTATCTTCAAATTCTGCCCATACGCCTGATAGACACCATCCACGACACTGAGCACACCCTCTGCCACAATATCCTGCCGATTGCGTAACAGACGTAATTTGCCACTTAAACGGGCATTCAAGCCAAAGGCATTGACCTTCACCTTTTCACCCAACTCGACCAGCACATTCGGCTGGATCTCAATTGCCGGGCCATCCTGCTGGGCTTTCAGCTTGCGCCGTAACCGATGCGGCTGTACCGCCTGACCGCGCCCAACAATCACAATATCGTCAGAACGCACACTAGCCCCAGTGGGCAAGGCATTCAGGTTGATGGTGGTTTCCGGGATACGCAGCGCCCCCGTAATCACAACCGATTTTGGGGCGGCCTTGATCACCAAATCAGGGGAAACCTGCGCCTGCACCTCATAGGTATCCATCAATAACAGATTGCTGCCCTGCAAACGCAAATCAGCACTCCAGGCAGGCAGGCTCGCCAAATGCAAGGCTCCCGAGGCGGTCAACAGCCCCGTACCCGCACGCAAAGAGCCGCTAATACTCATCTGCTCCGGGCGACTCGCCTGCAAGGTCAGACCAATATCCTGAATATGCGCCCCCGTTTCTGGCAAATACAGCGAGGCTTCCTGCAAACGTACCGTTCCGGTTATTTGCGGCTTATCCAACAGCCCCTGTACCCTGACATCTCCATTGATCTGCCCTTTCAATTCATCAATTTGCGGGGAATAGGCTTGCATCCAGCCAATATCGGGCATATTTAAGTTAGCCCGCACATCAATCCGGTGCTGCCCCCCTTCTTTTGCCAGATCAATACGCCCTTCCGCACGCAATTGCCCACGCCCCCGAATGTCAGCCTGCGCCTGCACCAGGGCAGTCCGGTCATTCAGGGTGAGGCTGGCTTTGGTCTGGGTATATGGCAGGGTTTCGATTTTCTTGTTACTGGTGCGGATAACAACCACATTATCCGGTAGTTGCACATTGATCCGCCCGCCGAAACGCCCACCACGCTGCTCAATCTGGTAATCGGCATTCAACACCCCTGGCAACTGGATAGTCTCTGGCAGGAAAGAACGCGCCATAGCCAATGGCACTTGCTGCAAAACCCCATTCGCCATCAGCCCCCGCTGGGCTGACCAATCGGTCTTGGCACAAACCTTGGCATTTTGCGTATTGGCGAGGCAGGCATTCCCCATACTCACCATTTGGGCAGAGGCTGTTAGCCCAACAGGGCTGGTCAACTGCCAATCCCCGGCAACCGTATCGCGCAAAGCCAGCCGCTCCAATGTGCCATGCCACTGCTGCTGGTTCAGCCCACCGCTGGCACGCACATCCAGCTTGCCATCCTGATGCTGCAACTGGAGCGTCAGGGTATGGCGTGCCAGCTGCCCTTGTCCGGCAAACTCAGCATGCTTGATCACCTGATTGCCTTGTCGCAAACCATCCAGCACACCCCGGATGTCATATTGCCCCCCAACCTGCTTAGCCTGCACATCCAAGCGCCCGACCTGAATAGCCTGATAGGATAACTGCGCCCCCTGCAAGCTGCCCTGTACCTCCGGCTGAGCCGCCCGCCCGCGTAGCGTACCCTCCCCTTTCAGGCTGCCCGCCAATCCAGGCCAGAGCTTTGCCAACTGCGGGGCTTTTATCTTCCACTGCACATCAAATGGCTCACTGGCGCGTCCAGTCGCCTCTAGCTGGTTCTCACCCGCCAAAACACGCACACCCTGCAAAGTGATCTGCTTGCCCTGAATCCTGACCTTGCCAACGGCCTGGAGTGGTCGCCCATCCAGTTGCCCTTGCAAACGCCCAATATCCAGCTCCAGTTGCGAGCCATCCAGCTTGCCGGACAAACGCCCATTACCCTGCATCAGACCTTTGAGCTTCGGATGAAGCTGGCTGAGGTTTTTCGCATCCAACTCCCAATCCACTCCCAGGGAATTGCCCGCACTGCCATTCAAACGGAGACGGTTCTGCCCAATATCAACCAACAAACCATGCGCCGTTACCAACTTATCCTTAACCTTGATTTCGCCACTGGCAGTGACAGGATACCCCTGCACCTGCCCTTGCAAGTTTCCAACCCGCACCGTCAGGCGTGAACCATCCAGTAAACCTTGCACATTGCCGCTACCTTTCAGCTCACCTTGCAATTCCGGGGATAACTGGCTGAGATTTTTTGCATCCAGACTCCAGTTTACACCCTGCTTGTCATTGGCAACCCCATCCAACTGGATCTGGTTTTGCCCAACCGCCAACTTCAACCCCTGGGCAGTGAACTGCTTGTCCCTGATCCGTACCTCACCGCTGGCCTTTAACGGATAGCCTTGTACATTGCCCTCTAACGCAGCAATCGTCACGGCTGCCCGTGAACCATCCAGCAAACCGCGCACCTTGCCAGTGCCCTTTAAATCGCCTTTCAGGGCAGGCGACAACTGGCTGAGGTTATTGGCATCCATTGACCAAGCAAGCCCTTGGCTTTCGTCTGCCACGCCATCCAAACGCAAATGGTTATTGCCGACCGCCACGGTCACATCCCTGGCAGACAACACTTGATTTTTCATACGGACTTCACCAGTGACATTTACTGGAAATCCCTTCACCGTCCCCTCCAAGCCCCGCACCCGCACCGCAAAGCGCGAGCCATCCAGTAAGCCCTGGAAATTCCCCTTACCCGCCAGCTTGCCCTGCAACTCCGGCGACAATTGGCTCAGGTTATTGGCTGCCAGCACCCAATCCAGCCCACGGCTCTCATCTGCCACGCCATCAAGCTGCAAACGGTTATCGCCGATGTCGACCTGCACGTTTTCAGCCGTCAGCAACTGGTCACGTACCCGCACCCGCCCCGCGACCTTAACCGGAAAATCCCTCACCGTCCCTTGCAAGTTATCCACACGGATAGCCAAGCGCGAACCATCCAGCAAACCTTGCAAGTTGCCCTTACCGCTTAACTTTCCCCCAACTCCTGGCACAAGCTGGGCAACATTGTTTGCATCCAATGACCAATTGATCCCCTGCCGCTCATCGGCAACCCCGTCGATCTGCAAGTGGTTATCCCCCAGATCCAGTTGCACACCGTGGGCGGATACCAACTGATCAACAATCCGCACATCGCCAACCGCCTTTACCGGACGACCGTCCCACTCACCCTGCAACTTATCGACACGGACGGCAAGGCGCGAACCATCCAGCAGCCCCCGCGCAGTCCCTGAGCCTTGCACATTACCGCGCAAGGGTGGCGACAACTGGCTAAGATTCCTGGCATCCACTGACCAGACCAAGCCCTGTGCTTCATCCGCAACCCCATCGACTTGCAGGCGGTTATCACCCACCTCCAACTGCACCGCCTTCGCCGTCAACAAGCGGTCACGTACCGATACCTGCCCCATCGCCTTGATAGGGCGATCCAGCACATTGCCCTGCAAGCTATCCACCCGCACCGCCAACCGCGAGCCATCCAACAAACCCTGGGCATTCCCTTTCCCTTGCAAGTGACCACTTAACTTCGGGGACAGTTGGCCTAGCTCCTTGGCATCCACCTGCCAATCAATGCCTTTACTTTCATCCGCCACACCGTTCAATTGCAGGTGATTATCACCGACATCCACTTGCACATCATTGGCTGCCAGCAAGTCATTGGCCAAGCTCAAGCCACCACGCGCCTTCAGCGGATAACCGAATACCTGCCCCTCCATCTGCTCAACTGCCAAATTGAAAGCAGAACCATCCACCTTGCCAGATAATTGCCCATTCCCTTGCAAACGCCCTGTGACCTCCGGGTGCAATTGCGCCAACTGCGGGGCATCGACTGCCCACTCAATCAGCAACTCATCGGTACTTTGCCCCTTAGCCTGCAAATGGTTCTCGCCGACCTGGGCATTCAAAACCTCCAGCTTCAACGCCCCCTTGTCCAGTCCTGCCCTAAGGGTGGCATCCAGCGGATAATCACGCAGCGTCCCAAGCAGCTTGCTGACATCCAGCTGCATCACCGTCTCGCCGTGTACATACGAACCACGGGAAGCCAGCTCCACATCCAACAAACCGGGATAGTCCGGGACAAACTGCTCAGGCCGCACCTTTGCACCCTGGGCAGTGGCATCCCAAGCCAGGGTGGGAGCCCACTGCAATTTGCCCTGGGCAGCCACATCCCCGGCCTCTCCTTGCAACTGGAGGCTATCAAAATGAATCTCATCAAAATTGCCCGAGGCTGCAACCTTGACGGCATGCTCAAGATAGCCCGCATAAGCCCAATCGCCTGTACCTTGCACATGGTAATCCGGCAAATTACCTTGCCCCGCCAACGTGAGCTTGCCGCTGCCCAGACTGGAACCCGCCGACTCCAGCACGACATTCACTTGCGTCACATGCGGCTTGAGGAAACCCATTTCCCCCTTACCGGTAATCAGCACTTCCCCTGCCTCGTTATACCAACGTCCAACCAGCTCATCCAAATGCAACACGCCATCGCGGTTATAGGCTTTCAACTGGATTTGGCGGAAGGTCAGGGCAAAATCCCCGTGCTGGAAGACAAACTCATCAAGGGTGGTATTGTCGAGGTTCAACTCCACGGGGAGTGGAATATCAGGCATGGTAGCAGGGGTAAAGGGCTTGTCCTTGCTCGGCGGCAAAATAATCAGCAACCGTTTGGCAGTTAACTGCTTAACCTGTATTTTCGGCGGCAAACTGAGGTCACGGATAGTAGCATCGACCTTTGCACCCTGCACCTCCACCTTGACCAGATCGTTTTGCCAAACAAAGCGCTCAAGCACCAACTGTTCCAGTAACGTGCCATCAGCCCCTTCCACTTGCAGGCCAGGCACTAACTGTTGGGCGGTTTGTACCAGCAGCGAGGTTCCAATACGGGTCGCCGATAGCACCACAGCACCCAGCAATACCAATACCAACACCAGCAGGAAAGCAACCAGTGGATGGATGATCAGGTATTTAAGCCAGCCCCTCACAAATCAGGCCCCAGACTGAAATAAAAATGCAGATCCTCCGAGTTGTCCTTGGGTACAGCGAAATCGACTCGCACCGGCCCAAGCGGGGATTTATAACGCACGCCAACACCCCAACCGGTCTGGAACGCATAATCTTGCCAATCATCAAAAGCACTGCCGCTGTCCGCAAACGCAGCCACACTCACTTTTTCTGCAACCGGGTATTCATATTCAAGGCTTGCCAGCAACAGGTTCTTGCCACCATCGATGTCCCCATACTCGTCCGGCTCACCAATCGCCCCGGAATCATAACCACGAACAGAGTCCTGCCCACCCGCCTTAAAGCCCAAGGAACGCGGCATGTTGCTGTTGTCGGCTTCCCAGGTTAAACCCACCGCCCCGCGTGCAATCACCTTGCCGCCCGACTCGAAAGCCTGCAAATACTTGCCATCCACCTTGGCCTGCAACAAGGTATCATCACTCAGCACCTGGTTATGCGAACCCTTGACCTCCGCCGAGAGCCGCCAGCCTTCGGTCGGGAACAGGGCATTGTCACTTTCCGTTTTGTTCACCCGCACCCCCAACAAGGTCAAACGGGTGTTATCAGCCAATACATCGCCTTCTATATCCAACTCGTACTTTTCTTCAAAGAAGCTGACAAATGCAGTCTGCTGCCAATTGCTGTCGGTACGGCGGTTATAGTTCAGCTCCAGTTTGCGCTCATCCAGCAGGGTATTCAACGTTAAACCACTGAAATCGAGGGAGTCCGTCTCCCGAATCCAGGACACATCCAAGCCTGCATATTCATGCTCCGGCTTCCACAGCGGCACGATGTACTTGAAACCCGCCTCCAGATAACCCGACTGGGTAAAACGCAGCGCCGTTTTTAGCTTATGCCCTTTCTGGTTGATCCAACGCGCCTCCATCCCGGTTTCAACAATGAAGCCGTCACCGGTTGCATAACCGAGCTTGCCGGTATAGGCGTAACGTTTATTGCGGGCTGCACTGATTTCCACTGGCACTTTGCCGTTGTCCGCCGTTTGATAACGGCTGCTGATCTGCACATCACTGTAATAGCCACTGCTTTCCAGCACCCGCTGCTGGCGCAATAACTCGTCTGCATCATAGGGCTTGCCAGACTCAACCCGGAGGAAACGATCCAGGTGTTTTTTATCCAGAACCTCCTGCTCAACACTGACATCGCCAAACTGATAACGCTTGCCTGTATCGAAATGCAAGTTGATCACGGCCTCTTGCTTATCAATATCGACCTGGATTTCACGCTCAACAAACTCGGCATCAAAAAACCCCAACCGGCTAGCGGTACGGGTCAGTTGCGTCTTCAAGTCCTCGTACTTCTGCGTCACCAGCACATCGCCCGTTTGGTAGGGCTTTTCCGCAAGCAGTGCCGAGAACCCTTCCAGACTTGCACCTTCGCCGGTCACACGGATGGTCGATTTCGTCACCTTGACGGGCAAACCCGGCTGGACGGCAATATCCAAGACCCAACAGTTGGACAGGCGGGAGGAGGTCATATTGAACTGCGCTGAAAAATATCCCATTGCCTCCGCCCCCTGGGTCAGCTTGGGCTGGGATGACTCGATATAGCGCTCGATCCGCTCGGCAGGGGAATCGCACTCCAAATGGCGCAGGGCGGGCAAGTAGGCACGTAAATTGATGGACAGGGCTTCATCCGCACCGTTGACATTCACCTTGACGGGCGAGGTTTCTTCCGGCTTTTCATCCGCAGCAAAAAGACCGGTACTGGCTGAAATACCTGCCAACAACACCACACCACTACAGATACCCAGCCCTAACCTCATATCAACATCCTTTTACTGCTCAAATACCCATTCCAACAACATATTTTGCAGGGAGTGACCAAACCCGCTGGACTTTTTCCCATTCTGTTGCATCACGATAATCATACGCTTACCACTACGGGTCAGCATATAACCGGCAATGGCGCTGACATCACTGAGTGTGCCCGTTTTCAGGCGGCTACGCCCTTGCAACTCGCTACGCCGGAAGCGCCGCGCCAGCGTACCATCCTCACCCAGAACCGGCAGGGAACTCAACATTTCCGGCATATACGGATCGCGCCAGATGGCTTGCAGCAGTTGTCCGAACTGGCGGGCACTGACACGCTCGTTGCGTGATAAGCCGGAGCCATTTTCAATGACAACGCCTTCAGTTGGAACCCCTTGATCCGTTAGTACTTTTAACACAGCCAAACGCCCTTTCTCCAGTGTAGCAGGCGCATCGAACATTTTTGCACCCACGGTCAACAACAGTTGGCGGGTCATGACGTTATTGCTCCACTTATTGATCAGCCTGACCTGCTCTGCCAAAGAGGGCGAGGTATGCACATGAAAACGCTGATCACCGGGCTGGACTTGCCCAATCCGTAAACCACCGCCCAGTTTGCCACCCAACATCTGCCAGAAATCACGGAACGCATTGAAGGCATGCTCCTCTGGTTTGGACAACACCAAGGTGGAAAGTTGCGGGCCACACTCAGCGGCATAATCCCCCGTCAATTTGATGGAGCCATCGGCCTGCGCCTCAACCTCAGGACGGTAGGTACGGCGGGTACATGCACCAGCAAGCAATTTCAGTTGATTATCCAACCCGGCTTTGGGTGTCGGAAATGCAGTTGCATTGATTTGCCCCTTGGCTGCATCCGGTTCGAACAAGACCCGTGTCGCCTGGAAGTTAAACATCAAGGCGGATGGAGGTGCATTATACACGCGGTCAGACTCACCATCGAAAGCAGCCGGATCAACGGCGGGGATGGAAAAGAAGCTATTGTCGATCACGACATCACCCGTGATTTCGCGCAAACCCTTCAGGCGCAAGTCATGCACAAACTGCCAGAAAGACTCATACACCAGGAACGGGTCGCCATAGCCTTTCAGGATCAAATCACCGTGCAGCACACCATCGCGCACCTCACCATGCACCCAAGCCTCGGTATCCCACGTCCAGGCAGGCCCCAAGACCTTCAAGGCCGTCCAGGTAGTCAACACTTTCATGGTGGAGGCGGGATTACGGGGCGAGTCAGCCTCATGCAACAGCAAGGGGGAGTTGGCACTCACATCCTGCACAAAAACACTGATGTCCTCCAGGGGGATTTTCTTTTTTTCCATGAAGGCCAGCAGCTCTTCTGGCAAATCCTGTGTCATCTGTTGGCGCAATACCGGCTGCTCAGCCGGTTGTGGTGGTGTGCGCACGACCGGGATTTTTACATCTGCCGATTCGCTACCCTCCTCCGCCTCATCCGTGGGGCTAGCCCACGCAGGAGAGCACAAGCAGGCCAGCAACAAGCCCAAGGGCACTACCCGGAACAACTTACCCTGCAAAAAAGGAGCACAGACTGCATAAAAAAATGCTTTGATTGATACGTTAAACATTGTTGTTTTTTATAAATCCAAACCAAGCCCATCGACACGGCAGACTAACAGCCAACTCTTAAACATCTGCCAATTCCAACACCTCGATCCCCGCGCCGACATAATGCCAGCGCAAATCGAAGTCATATAAACGCATGGCGTAACGGCGCACATCTACACCCTCCACCCGATAAGAGGGGCGTGGATCCTGAGAAAGGATTTGCTGCACCAGCACCGCCATATCGACCTGCCATTGCAATGATTTTTGCTTGCACTGCATGGCAGCCAGCCCAGTGAAACCAACCGATAAAGCCGCTGGCGGAGCCTCATCCGCAAACCCACCAACGGCATCGGGCAGGCAATCGGCATAGGGTATATACGGCTTGATGTCCATGACGGGTGTACCATCCAGCATATCAATGCCTGACAGGTGCAAAACCACCGCCGCCCCAGCCACTTCCACACGTTCCAATTTGACCACCGATAAGCCGAATGGGTTCGGACGGAACATGGAGCGGGTCGCAAAAACCCCTAAACGCTTGTTCCCCCCCAAACGTGGTGGACGCACGGTCGCTGACCAACCTGCCTGCTGGGTCGCATTGAAACAAAAAATAACCCACAGATGACTGAACTGCTCCAGACCACGAAAAGCTTCCGGCGAGGAAAATGCAGGCAAAACATGCAATTGTGCTTGTGCCGCCGTCACCAAACCGGGCTGGCGCGGGATGCCAAACTTTTCTTTGTAACAAGAATGAATAAAGCCGATTGGCTGCCAGTCCCATGCCGTATTGGGTGGCACGTCCCCCGTTTCACCAATTATCAATTGAATTTGTCATTGCAATAAGAAAAATTCATAATATGCGCTGCAACTTTCCCGCAGACCACCGTTCTAGATAAAAAGAATAACATCAAAGGGTGCGCACCGTGATTAAAAAAATACTAGGCTCGATGACCGGGCAACTATTCGCCGTTTTAGTAGGGTTAGCCGTTATGTCTGCCTGTAGCATTGGTACTAAAGCATCAACCGAACCCCAACAATCATTGGATAAAACCGAATGGGTGTTGGCCTCTATCCAAGGCAAGCCGGTTACTGACAGCAAAGCCACACCGACCCTGAGCTTTGAGGGGGGTCGCCTGAATGGTTTCAGTGGCTGTAACCGCCTGTTTGGTAGCTATGTCGCCAGCCATGATGGCACGCTGGCCTTGGGTGCATTGGGCATGACCAAAATGGCCTGCATGGGGGCAGCAGGTGAGCTGGAGCGGCAAGTGCTGGAGCAACTGGATAAAACCCGCATGTATGCACTGCCACCGGGACAACTCAACCTGATGGACTCCAACCGCAAAACGCTACTGGTTTATACCCCAGCCAAACATTGAGACATAAAAATGCCCGCATCACGCGGGCATTTTTATCAGCAACCGAACAGCATAGGCTGGCTTATTCAGCCATCAATTGTTCGTACTTGAGTTGCAACTGTGGCTTGGACTCAACCCGGTCTGGATCTTTAGGGATGCAGTCAACCGGACACACCGCCACACATTGTGGCTCGTCATAATGCCCGACGCACTCGGTGCAGCGGTCAGGGTTGATCACGTAAATCTCATCCCCCGGAGAAATTGCATTGTTTGGGCACTCCGGCTCACAGACATCACAATTGATGCATTCGTCAGTTATCATCAATGCCATGACTTTGGCTCCTGTTTATTAACCTTACTATTAAATCGCGGCTCATTCTAGCAAGCCGGGCGTGGAAAAACATTAGCCCAGATCAGCTAGCTGACCCTGCCCTGCTTTCCACTCGGTAATTTTTTTCTGCAAAGCCTCATACACATGCGGTGAGACAAAGCGCGAAATATCCCCGCCCAGCTTACCCACCTCTTTTACCAGTGTTGAGGACACAAAGGAAAAACTCTCGCCCGGCATCAGGAATACAGATTCGACATCAGGAGCCAATGCACGGTTCATGCTGGCCAACTGGAACTCAAACTCAAAGTCGGAAACAGCCCGCATGCCCCGGATCAGGACACGTGCATTGCACTGTCGGGCAAAATCCACCAGCAGGCATTCAAAACCAATGACCTGAACGGAGTCGTCCAAGCCATGGTTGACCACTTCCTGCCGGATGAGCGCCACCCGCTCCTCCAGGGAAAACAGCGGTTTCTTCCTCGGGTTTGCTGCCACGCCCACCACCACATGCTTGCACAGACGACGTGCCCGCTTGATCAAGTCCAGATGACCATTGGTCAGCGGATCAAAAGTACCCGGATAAACTGCTGTCACTTCCATCACAAACCGCCATCAATTCAAGGTTGAACAATCACGACCACTTTGGCATAAAGCCAGTAGCTGTGTGTTTTAACATGCATTTGTGCGATGCACAATAAGACAATGACACCTGGATGACGTTTTGTTCGTACTACCTCTTCGGGGCTAGAATCATGGGGACAAGTTCCGTCTGCTTGGGCGGAGTTCGCCCCCGGCATAATCAAAACGCTTCGCTTCGCCCAACTGTGCATCAGGCTTATATTGCCCGACCCGGAAAGAGCTACCACCACGCAACATAACAATATTACGGTCTTTCATGCGCAATTGCAGGTTTGCCCCCCGGACAGTGCTCACCACATCGTCCACATAGATAGGGTCGCCACGCTTGAGGATACGCATCTCCTGCCCCCCGCGTGTGGCTGTCACCTTGCCGCGCTTCGACAGTACCGCACCAATCGGTGCAACTTCCAACACTTGTTGACCCATAACCAAACTCCTTTTTGTCAATGGTCTCCAGATATTTAAGCATAGAACAAACCTTACCAGATACAGTAGTTACCCCAGCAGAAACGGCATAAATACAGGCTCAAAGGCCAAAACGCGGATAACTTGCACAGAAAAAGAACAGCTTTCCAGTGTTCTGTCACGACAATCACCCCTAAAAACTGCCATAATTGGGTCAACCGCTTTGACATGAGTACACCCACGAACCATGCTGACCGACATACCCTTATTCCAAGACCTGCCGGAAGACCAACTGGCATACTTGTCGAAATTGACGCACGAGTTCACCTATCCGCGTGGCAGCATCATCACCAGCCAGGGGGAAATGAGCAACTCACTCCATATCATCATGGAGGGTCGCCTGAAAGTCTTCGTGAATGGCTCGGAAGGCCGCCAAGTGGTGCTGTCATTCCTCGGCCCCGGTGATTTTGTCGGTGAATTGAGCCTGCTGGACAATGAACCCCGCTCAGCTTCGGTGCTGGCAGTCGCCAAAACCCGCACGCTGATGCTCACCCAGGAATCGTTCAACCGTTTTGTCGATACCTACCCGCAAAACCTGCTGCCGATGCTACGTATCCTCGCCAAACGCCTGCGGGCGCTGGATGAAACCATCTGCTCACTCTCGACACTGGATGTCTACGGGCGGGTGGCACGGGTACTGCTGCAAGAGGCACAGGAACAGGATACCGGGTACATCACCCCGCGCATGACCCATCAGGACATCGCGGAAATGGTCGGCTGCTCGCGGGAAATGGTCAGCCGCATCCTCAAAGACCTGCGTACCGGCGGCTATATCAGCATTGATACGCAAAAACGGATTGTGATTAACAAGAAACTGCCGTCACGGTGGTGAGGTGGGTGGGGTTTGGTCTGCCTGTTGCTTGAGCAGGCTCCATTAGCGCTTTAAGCCGCCACGCTGCTCAAGGTAAAGTCGGTATGAATTTTTTGGTAAGGGATACTAACCCCCTTGTCATCCTGCTCGACAATGCCTAATTTTTTCAATGAACTAACATCATCATGAACGCGATGTACATCACGCTGGGTCTGCCGTGCCAGCTCACGCAAGCTGACCTTTCCCAGTAGTTGCAGCTTGCTGATCAGCTCCCAGCGTTTGGGGGTGATAGCGCGGAATAACGCAGCGGGGGATTCAAATGTCAGGAATTCACCTGCATATTCGCCACTTTTCCATGTATGGATAAAACGCTGTTGCATATCCTGTATGGCAGCATCTTCGTCCAGAATTCGGATCGTCAGTGTTTTCATGCTTGACTCCTGATACGTTGCACGTCGGCGAAAAAATCAGCCATGAGTTGCTCCACCGTTGTGAAAACATAGGTCTCTTCATGTTCGCCATAATGCCGGTGGTCGCCTTTCGGACGCTCGTTGTCATAGCCAACGACACGCTTATGCTCCGCATTACCGTAAAAAAGCCGATATTTGTAATGGTGCTGACTACCCAATACAGGCTTGGGGACTTGCCAAACCACAATTTCGATAAGCATGCCATCGTTGTAATCGAAGCGATCTTTATAAAGTTGCATTGCACTCATGTTGTCATTTATAGCAACAAACAATGGGGTGGTCAATTTGGAGAAAGAAAATTGAACCGACAGATCAAGCCGTAAGAAAATCCTCCTTGTTCCCCCTTTTGCAAAGGGGGAAGCCCTCCAGCAAAACCACGGACTATCTGGAGGGTACTCCCCTTTGCAAAAGGGGAGACAGAGGGGATTTCTCTTCAGCCAACCGGACAAATAACCAGATAAACGGTATGATCCTGTTATCAATACAGTGAAGTGTCGTCATGCCGGAAACCCCTGAAACGCCCTACCTGCTGCCCGATGGCTTGCATGGTTTTGAATCTTGGCTGAAGAACCTCTCAGATGGGGAGTCGACCTTCTACGGGGGTATTGTTCTCGGTTTGCTTATTTGGCTGGGGCGTAAGCTTTACCAGCGCATCACCGATCAGCCGCCTGTGTTTGAAGGCGAAATCTACGACCTGACCTTCCCCGTCACTGACAACAGCGCGATGGTCGGACGTGACCCACTACTGGCAACACTCAACCAGGCGTGGCAAGACCACACCCTCCATGTGTTGGCAGTGGTTGCATGGGCAGGTGTCGGAAAAACAGCTTTGGTCAACCTCTGGCGCGAAGCCATTAAAGTCACAGCGGATGAGGCACTCCGACCACAGCGGATTTATGCGTGGTCATTCCAGAATCAGGGTATCGCCAATGTGCAAACCTCATCGGGGGCGTTCTTTAACCATGCGTTGCGCTGGTTTAAATCCGACCGTGACAAATTCGGCTCGGAACATGAAAAAGGTGCATACCTCGCCAAACTCATCAATACGCAACGCACCTTGTTGATCCTCGATGGCGTGGAGGTGTTCCAGCCCTACCAAACCGCCGGGCTACAAGGGCAACTCAACGACCCCGCCCTACTCGCTTTGCTGCAAACATTGGCAAAGGCAAATAGCGGGCTATGCCTGTTGACCAGCCGCCAAGCCTTGGGTGAACAACTGACCCGCTATGGCAGTGTCCGCCAACAAAGGCTGGAAAACCTGCCAAGCGATGCCGCCGTGCAGTTATTGCTCCGTGCCGGGGTGAAAGGCAAACCGGAGGCATTGGCAGCCGTGGCAGCGGAATACCAGGGTCACGCTTACAGCCTCATCCTGTTGGCAAACTACTTGCGGCAGTATTGCCAAGGCGACCTCCGCCGCCGCGATACCCTGCCAAAGCTGACCGATGACACCCACCCGCAAGGCTGGCAGGCGCAACAACTGCTGGCAGGTTATGCGGATGCCCTCGAAGGCAAGGAAGAGCTGGGCTTGCTGTACGTGGTATCGGTGTTTGACCAAGGGGTGGAACGCGGGCTAATCCTTGAGCTGATCCGCGCCCTGAAAGCCCGTTACCAGACAGCCCTGAACAAACTCAAGCTCACCCGTCTGGACGAGCCACAACGTTGGGTGGACTGCTTCCAGCGCTTGCGCAAACAGGGCTTGCTGTTGGGTGACAACTTCGACTGGCTGGACATGCACCCACTGGTACGGGATTTTTTCCGCCAGGAACTCCAGTTCCGCTATGCGGGCATCAAAAAGCTTATCCATCAGGAACTCTACGCTTACTACCAAACCCTGCCGGAGAAGGAGTTTCCCGACACGCTGGAAGAAATGCAGCCGCTGTTCAGCGCAGTGGCGCATGGCTGTGCGGCGGGGTTGCACCAACAGGCATTGGATGAGGTTTACTGGCCTCGTGTCCTGCGTAAAAGTAAGGCTTACATCGTCCACAAACTCGGCGCATTCAGCGATGACCTTGCCACCGTGGCACATTTCTTCACCACACCCTGGCAGACACCCGCAGCGGGTTTGGGTGAAATCTGGCAAGCCGGAGTGCTGAACTGGGCAGGCTTCGGTTTACGCGCACTGGGACGGCTGCGTGAGGCGGTGGAGCCGATGCAGGCAAACGTAGAAATGTCGGTTCAGCAGGAAAACTGGATTGAAGCAGCGAAAGGAGCCAGCAACCTCAGCGAACTGCAACGCACCCTCGGCGACACAGCACAGGCGGTCAGCAGTGCCGCGCAGGGTGTGGCGTATGCGGACAAGTCCGGGGATATATTCTACCGCATGGTAAACCGCGCCACCCACGCCGATGCCTTGCATCAGGAAGGAAAGGTAGCAGAAGCCCGTGAGCTGTTTCAGGCCGCCGAAGCCTTGCAGCAGGAACACCAGCCTGACCACCCGCGTTTGTATTCGCTGCGAGGTTTCCACTACTGCGACCTGCTGTTGGCGCAGGGAGAAACGGAGGCTGTGTTGGATCGGGCGGAATATGATCTGGATTGCTGGACAAATCATTTCAGCAATGGAAGTTTACTGGCTTTCTCGCTTCCAAAACTCACACTCGGACGGGCGCATTTGCAGCAATTTGTAGGAGCCAGCCCTGCTGGCGATTCTTCCCAAGCGCATCGCTTGCAGGGCAAGCTCCTACAACAGGCAGGGGAATCGCTGGATCAGGCGGTGGCGGATTTGCGTGCAGCGGGAACACAAGATCATTTGCCACGCGGTCTACTCGCCCGCGCTGCCTTGTTCCGCCATACGCACGATTTCGCCCGCGCCCGTGCTGATTTGCAGGAGGTGTTCGAGATTGCTGAACCGAGTGGGATGCGGCTGCATTTGACGGATTACCATTTGGAGATGGCGCGGGTGTTGTTGGAAGAAAATCCCCCTTGTTCCCCCTTTTGCAAAGGGGGAAACCCTCCAGCAAGCACTGGGTCGGATCGGGAGGTACTCCCCTTTGCAAAAGGGGAGACAGAGGGGATTTCTTTCCACATCGCCGCAGCCGCCCGCCTGATCGACGAAACCGGCTACCACCGCCGCGATGCCGAATTGGCAGCCATCATGGCTCAAGCCTGCTGACCCAAGGCCAGAAACCCTCCAGCAAACACCGGATCAGATCGGAGGGTACTCCCCTTTGCAAAAGGGGAGACAGAGGGGATTTCCTACCACATCAGGGCAGCACAGCCTCACCGCGCCACAGGTCTTCCAGTGTTTCGCGCTGGCGCACCACATGCACACTGTCGCCATCCACCATCAATTCCGGCACGCGCGGGCGGGAGTTGTAGTTGGAGGACATGGTGAAACCATACGCACCGGATGAGCGCACCACCAACAAATCCCCGGCCTCGATATTCAGGTCACGGCCTTTGCCAATGAAATCGCCGGTTTCGCAGATGGGGCCGACAATATCATACGTCTCGGTCTGACCTTCAGTACGCGGTTGCACCGGGATGATCTTTTGCCATGCCGAATACAGCGCAGGGCGGATCAGGTCGTTCATGGCGGCATCCACCACCGCAAAGTTTTTATAATCCGCCAGTTTCAGGTATTCAACCTGCGTGACCAGTATCCCGGCATTGGCGGCAATCGCCCTACCCGGTTCGATCAGGATTTCATAACGCTGCAAACGCGCATCCTGGAACAACTGCGCCATGTAGTCGCTGGGTAATGGCGGCGTTTCCTCGTTATAACGCACCCCCAGGCCACCGCCGACATCCAGGTGGTGTACTTGCACCCCTTGCGCTTCGAGGCGCTCTGCCAGCGACAGGAGACGATCCAGCGCATCCATAAACGGTGAAAGGGTCAGCAACTGCGAACCGATATGGCAATCAATCCCTTGCACGCGGATATTCGGCAGGCTGGCGGCATGCAGGTAGACCTGCTCGGCACGCTCAATGCTGATGCCGAACTTGTTTTCTTTCAGCCCGGTAGAAATATAGGGGTGGGTTTGTGCATCCACATCGGGGTTGACCCGCAAGGAAATGGGCGCAACCTTACCCGCTTCGGCAGCCACCTGCTGGATGCGCTCCAGTTCGGCCTCTGATTCGACATTGAAGCAACGGATGCCCACGTCCAGCGCATAGCGGATTTCAGCCTGGGTCTTGCCGACACCGGAAAACACCACCTTGCCCGGATCGCCCCCGGCACGCAGCACGCGCTCCAGCTCCCCGCGCGAGACAATATCAAACCCGGAACCCAAACGGGCAAACAGGTTGAGGATAGCCAGGTTGGAGTTGGCCTTGACCGCATAACACACCAAATGCGGCTGCTCCCCAAAGGCATCATTGAACGCATGCCAATGGCGCTCCAGGGTAGCGCGGGAATAGACATAACACGGCGTGCCATAAGTGCGGGCAATCTCTGCCACGGCAACGTCTTCAGCAAACAACTGCCCGTTGCGATAATTGAAATGATCCATTTACTGTTTCTTTACCTGCTGTTGATCAGGGGCTTGAGTGGATGGGGTGGTGGGCTTCGGGGCAGAGTCATCCGGCAAATACAATGCGCCCTTATTGCCACATGCCACCAGCAGCAAGGCCACACACACCACGGCAACCGCCCGGCTCATGCCCGGAAATCCTGTATTTCAAAGCGCA
The DNA here is from genome assembly GCA_964293005.1 of uncultured Thiothrix sp. Taxonomy (GTDB): domain Bacteria; phylum Pseudomonadota; class Gammaproteobacteria; order Thiotrichales; family Thiotrichaceae; genus Thiolinea. Next base: position 152,935 of record CAXYXW010000002.1, on the reverse strand, counting down.
TCGACAAATCCAGGGCACGCACATGCTTGGTAATGCTGCCAACCGACACAAAGTCCACACCCGTTTCCGCAATCAGGCGCACGGTATCAAGGTTGACCCCACCGGAAGCCTCCAGCGGGATGCGTCCGGCATTCAGGCGCACCGCCTCGCGCATAGTTGCCATATCATAATCATCCAGCATGATAATGTCTGCCTGTGCTGCACTGGCTTCGGCAAACTCCTGCAAATTCTCGGTTTCCACCTCCACCTTGATGCCGGGATGCAGGCTGCGGGCGCGTTGCACCGCCGCCGTAATCGAACCGGCAGCCACGATATGGTTTTCCTTGACCAGCACACGGTCATACAAACCAATCCGGTGGTTCACGCCCCCACCACACAGCACCGCGTATTTCTGGGCATTGCGCAGCCCTGGCAGGGTTTTGCGCGTATCCAGAATCCGGCAGGCGGTATGGGCAATCAGGTCAACATAACGCCGGGTGGCGGTGGCTGTCCCCGACAGGGTTTGCAGGAAGTTCAGGGCGCTACGCTCGGCGGTGAGCATACCGCGTGCATTGCCCCGGATATGGCACAGCACATCATTGGCCTTGATGCTGTCGCCATCCTGAAAATGCCACTTGACCTCAATCCCCGGATTCACCTGCCGGAAGACCTCATCAAACCAGGCCGTGCCGCAGAGGATCGCATCCTCGCGGGTAATGACCGTGGCACGGGAAAGGGTATCGGTGGCAATCAGATCAGCCGTGACATCACCGCTACCCACATCTTCCGCCAGCGCAACGGCGACGGATTCGGCAATTTGCCCTGGAAGTTGTCTCATCATGGGGGATTTTTACGTTTATAACGCCCAAATAAAAAACGGGAAACAGCATACACCATTTCCCGTCATAAAAGCCCAGACTCCTGATTCTGGATTCTTTGCGCCCTAGATGCGGGTAATGCCCATCATCTTAAGGATCGACTTCTCGTAGAACGGCTCGGAGCTGCCTTTCTTCATCTTGCGGATGAAGTATTTCTCGAAGGCAATCTTCGCCAAGTGCACCCACTTGCCCTTCTTGAACCATGCCACATTGCGCGGTGGCAACTGTGGGAGGGCTACGAAGGCTGCACCGGTATCACCGAAATCTGCCAGGCAGATCGTGTTCCAGGTGCCGGTCGTGTGGGGCTGCTTGCCTGCCAGTTCATCTGCGATATTATGTACCGCAGAAGTGACCATGGATTCAATCATATAACCGGTTTTCGGTGCACCTGTGGGGACAGGCGTAACTTCGACCGGAGGAATGGCAATACAAACGCCTGCGGAGTAGATGTTTTTATAGGTCGGGTTGCGGTGCAACTCATCCACAAACACAAACCCGCGCGGGTTGCACAAACCCGGAACAGCAGCGACTGCATCCACACCCTTGAACGCAGGCAACATCATCGACAGATCGAAGTTCAGCTCGTGGGTTTTCTTCAGTGACTTGTCATCGTTGTATTCTTCAATATGCATCTTGCCTGCCTCGACCTTGGTGGTCTTGGCATTCACGATCCAGTCAATGTGGTGGTTACGCAGCTCATGCTCCAGCATGCCCTTGGAATCACCGACCCCACCCAAGCCCAGATGCCCGACATACGGCTCAGAAGAGACATAGGTCATCTTGAATTTGTGGCGAATTTTACGCTTGCGCAGGTCAGCATCAACAATGAAAGCAAACTCATACGCCGGGCCAAAACAACTGGCGAATGGCATCGCACCAACGATGATATGCCCACTGCCCTTTTCCAGCAGTTTCTGGTAATCAGCCCACAGCTTTTCAGCATGGTCTACGGTACAAATGGAATGGGTATGCCCACCGTGGGGGCCTGCACCTTCCACTTCTTCAAAAAATAACTTGGGGCCGGTGGCAATCAACAGATAGTCGTATTGCACGACCTGCCCACCTGCCAATGTCAACTGGTTACTGGCTGGGTCGATTTTCTCACAGCGGCTAGCAATGAACTTGATATTTTTACGGCTCAAATAGGTCGCAATATCAAAGGTAATGTCTGAGCGGGTACGCCAACCGACCGCCAACCAAGGGTTGGATGGAACAAATTGGAAATAATCACGCTCGTTGATAACGGTAATTTCATGCTCCTTACCAAGAGCATCCCTGAATTCATACGCAGCAGGCATACCACCTGTCCCTGCACCCAGTACGACTATATGAGCCATGTTTACAAAACTCCTAAAAATACACTGCGCAGTTACCATGCCCCTCTCAAAAGCAAGGTAACTGGACTCCACCAATCATAAGCATTGAATTTTCCCAAGCATCCCGATAAGACCACAAATAGATTGCAGCGTCAATGCGATGTGTGGCACAAAGCAAATAATGCCAATATCACGAAGAAAATGATGATGAGTTCAATCCAATACCATCTGGTAGGTGGCGCTGTCCGCGACCGCCTGTTAGGGAAGCCTGTCAAGGATCGGGACTGGGTGGTGACGGGCGCAACCCCAGAGATCATGAAAGCAAAAGGTTTCCGTCCGGTCGGAAAAGACTTCCCGGTATTCCTGCACCCGACCACCCATGAGGAATATGCACTCGCCCGCACCGAGCGCAAAACCGCCAAGGGCTACCACGGTTTCCAGTTCCATACCGCACCCGAGGTGAGCTTGCAGGAAGACCTGTTGCGCCGCGACCTGACCATCAATGCGCTGGCGGAAGACGAACACGGCAATATCATTGACCCCTTCGGCGGACAGCAGGATTTGCAACAACGCCTGTTACGGCACGTTTCCCCCGCCTTTGGTGAAGACCCGGTACGCATCCTGCGGGTGGCACGCTTCCATGCCCGCTTTGCCAATCTTGGCTTTACGGTTGCCGCCGAGACCATGACGCTGATGCGCCAGATGGTGGCAAATGGCGAAGTGGATAGCCTTGTCCCCGAGCGGGTCTGGCAGGAAACCCAGAAGGCACTGGGGGAAGCGAACCCGGAGTGCTATATCCAGACACTGCGTGATTGCGGGGCATTAAAGGTTTTGTTCCCGGAAATTGACCGCCTGTTTGGTGTGCCGCAACCCGCCCAGCACCACCCGGAAATTGATACCGGCATCCACACCCTGATGGTGTTGCGGCGGGCAGCCGAACTGAGCCCAGCCCCGGAGGTACGTTTTGCCGCCCTCGTACATGATTTGGGTAAAGGGTTAACTCCGGCGGACATCCTGCCACACCACTACGGGCATGAGGACACAAGCCGGGAACTGGTCACTGCCTTGTGTGGGCGTTACCGCATCCCCAACCATTTCCGCCAACTGGCTGAATTGACCGCAGGCTGGCATACGCACATCCACCGTGCTGCGGCACAAAAACCCCAGACCTTGCTGAAAGTACTGGATGCTTGCGATGCCTTCCGTAAGCCTGAGCGCTTCCAGCAACTGCTCATTGCCTGCATGGCGGATAGCCAAGGCCGGACTGGTTTTGAACAACGCCCTTACCCACAAGCCGCCTTGTTTGCAGAATTGCTGACCCGCTGCCAACAGGTTGATGTAAAAAGCATTATTGCCGCTGGCTTTCAGGGTGAAGCCATCCGCGCACAACTGCATGAACAGCGGATCACTGCCATCAAACAGCAAATAGCCCAGCATTCGGTCACAACATCTTGATTACTGTCGCAGGAAACCCCATATTGGAAGCACATCCCGTTTTGATGAAGGACATCCGAGCATGAACAAAAAAGCAGACTTTGCCATCGGCCAAATCATTCATCATCGCTTATTCAATTACCGTGGCGTGATTTTTGATGTGGATGCTGATTTCCAAGGCTCTGAGGAGTGGTATGAAAAAAATGCCAAAACTGGCACGCCGCCCAAAGATGAGCCGTGGTATCACGTCCTGATTGATAATGATGGGCGGGTCGCTTATGTGGCACAACGCAACCTTGAACCTGACCATTCCGACGATCCGGTCGAACACCCTTTGCTGGAAAATTTCTTTACTGGCTATAAATCCGGTCATTACCAATCACGGCATATGCTGAACTGAAGCCGCCCGCATGGATCTGTCGTGGCTTAACCCATCCCTCAACCAATCCCCTTATGCTGCTGCCTGGCTGATTGGCCTCTTGGGTGGTGTGCATTGCCTTGGGATGTGCGGTGGCATTGTCAGCGCCCTGGGTTTTAGCCAAAAACAACCCGGTGCACACAGCCCGTCCCGCTTCCCCATCTTGCTGGCTTACAATATCGGACGCATCAGCAGCTATACGCTAGCCGGTGCATTGGCGGGTGGCTTGGGGGCAGCCGCATTTTCCTTAAGCGGCCTGCAACAGGCGCAAAGCATCCTTTACCTGTTGGCTGCCACTTTCATGATCATTCTGGGGCTATACTTGGCGGGATTATGGCGCGGGGCAGCCTATCTGGAACGGGCAGGCACAGGTTTATGGCACTATCTGGAGCCCTTCAGCCGTCGCTTTATCCCTGTCAATACACCACTGCAAGCCTTCCCGTTTGGCATGGTATGGGGCTGGCTACCCTGTGGGCTTGTTTACAGTGTACTGATCTGGAGCTTGTCCGCAGGCAGTGCGCTGAAAGGCGGCTTGCTCATGTTGGCCTTTGGTTTGGGTACACTGCCTAACCTGCTCCTGATGGGCGCTGCTGCCAACCGTCTGACCCGTTGGACACGCCAGCCAAAGGTTCGTCTGGTGGCTGGGCTGGTCGTGGTGATACTGGGATTGGGCATGGTCTGGCGCTGGTGGGACGGCCTTTAAGGTCGGCGTTTGAACAGTCACAATTCGCCCCTCACTCACCCCAATTTATCCGCCAGCCACAACCGCAAGCGCAAACCCCAACTGGAGGTAATACCCACCTCACGGAAGCGGATGTTGCCATCAGGGTCAACAATATAATTGGTTGGCACGCCAACGACACCGTACTGCTTTGCCAGTTCGCCATCGTTATCGACGACCGTCAGCCAATTATTGATGCCTTTGCGCTCCATATAGCGCTTCACTTCATCAGACTCACCGGAGGCATAGGCCACCGTCACCACTTGCCAACCTTCGGCAGCGACCTTGTTAATCCCTTCCTGCTCCATCTCACACATCGGACACCAGGAAGCCCAGAAATGTAACAGAACCGGCTTGCCACGATAAGAGGCTAACGATAACTCTTCGCCCGCCAGACTGATTTCATCGAAAGCGGGAGCCTCCCCATCAATCAGGGTGCGTTGCTGCCATGCCCGTACACCAAAAATAATGCCCACCAACAGCAGCAGCTCAATGCCCCACAACAACCAACGTCGCTTTTTGGCAGGTTTTACCTGTCTCCCCATGACCGTTTTTATCCTGTTTGACTATCCCTACATAGGACGTGATAGGCCGATAATAGTTGCACCCAACCGTAGCAACCCAAGGTTTACCGACTAACGTAATTATTTTTCTGAAGTATAAATGCAACCGGGGCAACAACCTTAAGCTGTCGCCCCGCTTGAGACTTGATGGGGATTATGAAGGAAGCAAGGGATTAATCAACATCAATTGATATTGATATATACCGTGGTGGTTTCCTCATTGCCATTTTTATCACGGATGGTGTAAGTGAAGGAATGGTCTTCACAGTAACCACTGCGTGGCATATAGACGATGCTCTGTCCATCTGCACTGATTTTCGCTGAGCCAAAGCGTGGCTGGGTCAAGGAGACAATGCTCAAACCTTCACCTATATCATTCCCCAGCACATGCAAGGTACGAGCAGTGGTCATGCCAGAGAAGTTGGCATAGGTAAAGTTATACTCGGCATCCTTACCATCTGCCCCATCCTCGACTGCATCCAGACCACTGGAACTACCATTCGACAACTCAATGGTAACGGTGGCTTCCGGGCTGACATTGCCGCTGGCATCAACCAGTACATAGACAAAGCTGTCTGTGCCGGTAGTGCTGTCTGGCTCATAGGAAACCATTGCACCCGACACACTACCGGCTGCATCCACATTCAGGATTGAGCCTTTGGAAGGATAGGAAATGATTCTGATGCTTACAGGATCGCTGTATTGGTCGCCATCCAGCACATCCAGGGAGATTTTCCCATTGCTATCCAAATCGGCAGTGCCAATCTTGAAGTGGTCATCATCCGGTATCATGCCGCCACTGCTGGCAGAAACGGTGATGGTGACAGTGGCGGTTGCTGTCCCGCCATTACCATCACTGATGGTATAGTTGAAGGTATCCGTGCCGGTAAAGCCACTGGCAGGGGTATAAGAGAAATTACCCTCGACCACAGACACCACCCCACCTTCAGCACTCGACTCATCAAAGCTGGTAATGGTCAGCATATCGCCATCGGCATCGCTATCATTCGCCAATGCAGCAATGGTCACTTTCGTATCCATGACCGCAGTCTTTGCGTCATCCACGGCAATCGGAGCCTGGTTGCCCGTGGCGGCACTGACCGTCACTGTCACCATTGCCGTTGCTGTACCCCCATTGCCATCAGAAACTTCATAGGTGAAGGTGTCCGTCCCGACAAAACCCGCAGCCGGTGTATAACGCAGCTTACCATCCACCAAGGCCACTGTACCGCCTTCGTCACTCGTCGCCTGATAATTACTAATCGTCAGGGTGTCACCATCCAGGTCATAGTCATTCGCCAGGGCATCCACCACGACGGCGGTATCTTGTGGTGTGGTCTTTTCATCATCCAGCACGGTCGGCTCGTGGTTTGCACCATCAGCAGTCACCGTAACGGTCACGGTAGCCGTTGCCTCTCCCCCACGCCCATCCGAAATGGTATAGGTGAAGGTGTCCGTCCCGACAAAACCCGCAGCCGGTGTATAGGAGAACTGCCCATCCACCAAGGTGATCGTGCCACCCTCTGCACTGGTGTCATCAACACGGGTGATGGTGAGTGTATCGCCATCCGCGTCACGGTCATTTGCCAGTGCATTGATGGTGACTTTGGTATCAGGTGTCGTGCTGTCATAATCATTGACTGCAACAGGCGCGGTATTGACTGCCCCAGCATTCACTGTCAGCGATACAGTCGCCGTCGAAGTCCCACCATGACCATCACTGATGGTATAGGTGAAGGAATCAGGCCCGGTATAACCGGCAACAGGCGTATAGGTGAACACCCCCCCGGTCAATGTCAGCGTCCCGTGGGCAGGCTGGGTAAAGGATGTGATCGTGAGCGTGTCGCCATTCGGATCGGTATCATTATCCAGCAGGTCGGTAACATTGATGTTAACTGCTGTGCCCACCGTTGTCGTAATATCCGTATCGTTAACCGCAGTGGGTGCGCCATTGCCTGCACCACCCGTGCCGCCTGCCGCTCCCAGCGTGCGGTAGGTATCAATGGTCTGTTTGTACTGGATATTATTATGCAGCGCTTGCCCAACCCAGGATGGTGGGGTAGGAATCAGCTCCTTGCGCCAAACCACCTGAGGCTCAGTTTGGGTACGAATTTCACGCCCCTGTTGAACCACCTGGTCTTTATACTCATCTTTGTATTTGGTTTCATAGGCAACATACTCAATATCCACCCGCCGGTTTTTATGCGCGGTTTCCGGGATATTCGGATATTTCGGATGGGTCTCACCCAAGCCACGCGCCAACAAGTGTTGCGGGTCAAAGCCATTGGCTGCCATAAAGCTACGCACAGCCGCAGCACGGCGCTCAGACAAAGCCTGATTGTAGTCGGTCGCACCCTTGTCGCAGGTATTGCCGGTAATACGGATATTGCCTTCATGACCCGAATCACGGATACGCGCCATCACGCTACGCAAACGGTTTTGGGCATCACCGGTCAGAACATGCTTGCCAACCTCGAAGAAGGTATCTGATTCCAGCTCCATCGTATGCTTGACCAGCTTGCGCTCCACCTTACGCTCCACTTTCGGTGGTTGCTTGGTGACAATGGTCTTGCCCGGAATTTCAACCCGGACACGGCGGTACTTCTGGTCAGCCGCAAACACATCACTGCCAAAGTCATAGCGGTAATTCACATTGCCACGCACATCCGCCTTATGCTCATCACCAACATAGCCACCCTGCTCTTTCAGGACTTCAATATTGGCTCCGACACTGTGGGGTGAGTCCGCAAAAAACTTTTCAACCCCGCCAGTGACCGTCAACTGGGATGGCTTTTTCTCAGAGGCGGCATTCTCCGTCCCCCATTCATAATCCAACCCACCCTGCACACGCATCAGTTGGTCATCCATGAATGTACCCACCCGACCACCGACCCCGAAATCATAGGCCTTTTCGTAAATATCCTTGCCATCGGCGGTCTTCCCGGAGACGCGCCTGTCAGACAACCCTTTGCTGACATGACCCGACCAGAATAAATCCTCGGTTTCCTGACCATAGCCAAAGGTGGCTTTTTTATCCTTGGCGGCATTTTGGTCATAAGCACCGAATACTTTATTGACATGCGCAGGCTGCCCACCCTCATCGGTTGACACCCAATGATGGTTCAGCTTGACACCTGCACCTGTCAGGACTTCTTCATTCTTGTCCTTATCCGCTTTCGGGTTGATGCCAACCCAACCCTGACCACTCGTGGTACTGGATTCGCTTTCAGAGAAGATATGGCTAACATCGGCACGCCCTTTGAACTCAGTATCAATCCCCACACCGATCCGGGTATTGCCACCGACAAAATTCATATTGCCGGTACTCACTTCCTGGGCATCATCCGCAAAGCCATCGGCCTCCTGGGAAAGAGCCTCAGCCTGGGCAGACGCTGGAGCCGGTGCGTCAACAACGGCGGCAGCGGCAGCACCGCCACGGCGCACGTAATCACCCGACATCGGCGGTTCCTGCACAAGGCCTTGGGGCATTGCTGCTTCTGAAGCAACCGTTGGGCATTGCATGCAAGGGTCTTCGGCAGCCCCCTGATCTGAAGCCAGCACCGCAGCAGAAGAAAACAGGACGGGAAGTAAAATCCACTGGAAGGACGTTCCCTTTTTATTACTCATAGCCATTCTCTCTTGTTATTGTTATTCCGGTCGCGCCTGAAAATCGAAATTATATAGGATAAAATTATATGATAGACGTTTGCCATGCCCCACATCCAGCCGACGAACGTCAAGTAAGGGTCAAAAAACAGCCATTTACAGGAAAATGCACCGCATACCTGCCTGACGGCAACAACAGCTTGTTTTATAATGCTACCATTGGAGACTAATGGATTTGCCGTTTGCCTGCCAAGGTAGCAGATGAACGCTCACCCCACCGATTGCGACCCATGAAAGAAAGGCCCCAAATGCCTAACCAAGTCACATTCAGCCGAGCCAATGGAAACAGTCTATGATCCGTATCGTGCAATTTATCCCCTTATTTGGAATTTTGCTGCTGACCTACTGGTTCTTCGTCAAGATCAACTTTTTCCCCTTGCACCTGAATGATGTCCTGTTTACCCTGCGCCTCCCTTCCCGAGCAATCTGGAAGCCAACGTGGGGGGATGTGCTGGTGATGGCTGGGGTCATTACTTTATATTTTGAACTGTTCAAGTCGACACGTACCTCGGAAGTGACCATTATTGACCACCTCCTGTCGACCTTCGTGCTGATTGGCTACTTGGTGATCTGGCTGATTTACCCTTGGGGAGGGAACTCAGTCTTTCTGATCCTGACGGCCATGTCCTTTTTGGACGTGATCGCAGGCTTCACGATTACCATTTCAGCGGCGCGGCGTGATCTCTCGTTAGGCTCGCCCCGCTAGACAACCACAACTGAAAAAGATACACACTTTATACTGAGGACAATGGCATGCAGAAACTACCAACGGGCTTGATGTTGACAACCCTGCTCTCGGCGAATGCCTTAGCGGAAACGCAATGGCCCGATCCGAACTTAGCCTCTGGAAACCTATACGGCAGCCCTGTTCCCACCGAAAGTATGGGGGTCGCATTTGCCCCTGAAATGACCAACCCGCCCCCGCCAGCAACCGATACGGGTGCTAATGGCGCAGCAGCAGAGCAGCAGGCCTGGGGGTATTATTACCCACCCTATACAGGTGGCGCTTATCCGCAATACCCCTATGATGCCAATGCGGGTGCTATGGGCAACTATGCAGCCCCCGCCAGCATGTACTGCATGCCCAGCTCCATGATGCTATCGCCACCGATGCTGGTATCAGCAGTACCCTCTGCCCCTGTCATGCCAATGATGCCTGCTGCACCAATGACGGAACCACCGTTAGTCTTTCCACCGCCACAAGCCATGATGCAACCCATGCAGCAGCCCATGATGCTGATGGAATCGCAACCCATGACAAATGCACAAGCGGCTCCCGTTGCCTGTGAGCCACAACCGAATCCAGAACTGGAGCAAGCCAAACAGGCACTCGCCGAGCAAGAGAAAAAAATTGCCAACCTGCAACAGCAACTGGATGCGAACCTTGCCCAGACACCTGTGGCTGAAGCACAGCTCACTGACCTGAATGGCAAGCTCCAAGAAAGTGAAACCCAAAAAACAGCACTCACCCAGCAACTGGAAGGCGCACAACACAGCCAAGATGAGCTGAACAAACAACTGGCAGAGCAACAAGCCAAACGGGATGAACTCGCCAAGCTGCTTGAAGAAAATCAAGGCAAACAAAATGAATTGACCACCCAACTGGAGGCCAGCCAAGCGAAACAAGCGGAACTCACTGCTGAAGTCGAAGCAGGCAAAGCCAAGCAAGCAGAACTCACCGCTGAAGTTGAGGCAGGGAAAGCCAAGCAAGCTGAACTCACCACCCAGCTCGAAGCTAGCCAAGCTAAACAAACTGAGCTTACTGCTGAAATCGAAGCAGGAAAAACCAGGCAAGCAGAACTCACCGCCGAGGTCGAAGCAGGAAAAACCAAGCAGGCAGAACTCATCACCCAAGTAGAGGCAGGTCAGGCTAAACAGGCTGAATTGGAATCCTGTCAACTGAGTGGCAAAACGATGGAGCAACAGGTCAGTAGCCTGAACCAACAAGTCGCCACCATCCCGGAAATTGCCAAACAACTCAGCCTAATGAACCAGAACTATGGCTCATTGGAAACTGAGAAAATGCAATTGGCAACCGCCCTGGAAGCTGCGAAAAAAGACTCCGATACGGACGGCGTGCTGGATCAAACCGACTTGTGCCAAGACACGCCAGCCGGTAGCCCCGTTGACTTTACAGGCTGTGAACTCGACTCGGATAAAGATGGCATCAAAGATGGCGCAGACAAATGCCCAACTACCAAAGATGATACGGTCGTCGATGCCAATGGCTGTGAGCTGGATGCAGACAAAGACGGTGTTGCAGATTCCGCTGACAAATGTCCAACCACCGCTGAAGGCACTAAAGTCGATGAAAGCGGCTGCGAACCCGATGCCGATAAGGATGGTGTAGTTGATTCTGCTGACAAATGCCCAACTACGACTGAAGGCACTCAAGTTGATGCAACGGGCTGTGAACCTGATGCTGATAAAGACGGTGTTGTAGATTCCGCTGACAAATGCCCAACCACCGCTGAAGGCACTCAAGTTGATGCAACCGGCTGCGAACCTGATGCCGATAAAGATGGCGTTGTCGATTCCGCTGACAAATGCCCAACCACTACCGAAGGCATCAAAGTTGATGCAACCGGTTGTGAACCCGATGCCGATAAGGATGGTATTGTCGATTCTGCTGACAAATGCCCAACTACCGCTGAAGGTACAGCCGTTGATGCAACGGGCTGCGAACCCGATGCCGATAAGGATGGTGTTGTCGATTCCGCTGACAAATGCCCAACCACCGCTGAAGGTACTCAAATCGATGCAACTGGCTGCGAACCTGATGCTGATAAGGATGGCGTAGTCGATTCTGCTGACAAATGCCCAACCACCACTGAAGGTACTCAAGTCGATGCAACCGGCTGTGAACCCGATGCTGATAAAGACGGCGTTGTCGATTCCGCTGACAAATGCCCAACCACCGCTGAAGGTACTCAAGTTGATGCAACCGGCTGCGAACCTGATACCGATAAGGATGGCGTTGTCGATTCTGCCGACAAATGCCCAACCACCGCTGAAGGCACTCAAGTTGATGCAACCGGCTGTGAACCCGATGCCGATAAGGATGGCGTTGTCGATTCTGCTGACAAATGCCCAACCACTGCCGAAGGCATCAAAGTTGATGCAACCGGCTGTGAACCTGATGCGGATAAAGACGGCATTGTCGACTCTGCTGACAAATGCCCAACTACCGCTGAAGGCACTCAAGTTGATGCAACCGGCTGCGAACCTGATGCCGATAAAGATGGCGTAGTTGATTCTGCTGACAAATGCCCAACCACCGCTGAAGGTACAGCCGTTGACGCAACTGGCTGCGAACCTGATGCTGACAAAGACGGCATTGTAGATTCCGCTGACAAATGCCCAACTACGGCTGAAGGCACTCAAGTTGATGCAACTGGCTGCGAACCTGATGCTGACAAAGACGGCATTGTCGATTCCGCTGACAAATGTCCAACCACCGCTGTTGGTAATAAGGTTGATGCAGCGGGTTGTGACCCTGACTCAGACAAAGACGGTGTAGTCGATGCGGCTGACAAATGCCCAACCACCGCTGAAGGTACTAAAGTCGATGCAAGCGGCTGCGATGAAGTGCTTGACGCTGATAAAGATGGTGTAGCTGATGCGGCTGACAAATGCCCGGCCTCTGCTGCGGGTGCTAAAGTTGATGCAACCGGCTGTGATGTCGTGGTGGACGCTGACAAAGATGGCGTAGTGGATACGGCGGACAAATGCCCGAATACTGCCGCCAGCGATATTGTTGATGAAACAGGCTGCGTACCAGACAGCGACAAAGATGGTGTTGCTGACCCCAACGACAAATGCCCAACTACCGCAGCGGGAACAAAGATTGATGCGACGGGTTGCGATGCTGTTGCGGATGCTGACAAGGATGGGGTTGCCGATGATAGCGACCTGTGTGCTGATACCACAGCAGGTACTCAAGTCAATCAGGTTGGCTGCTCGAAAACCGAGAACATCAACCTGCAAGGTGTCAACTTTGAAACTGGTTCAGATCGTTTGACGGCTGCTTCCCTGCCCATTCTTGATGATGCCGCTGCCACCCTGAAAAAGTACCCTGACCTCAAAATCGAGATTGGCGGTCATACCGACTCCAGTGGTGACAATGGTACGAACAAGTCCCTGTCCCAAGCACGAGCAGAAACGGTGAAGAAGTACCTGACCAGCAAAGGGGTCGCTTCCAGCCTCAGTGCCAACGGTTATGGGGAAGACAAACCCATCGCCGATAATGGCACACCGGCAGGCCGTGCCAAAAACCGCCGCGTTGAATTGAAGATCCAGGAATAAGCACTTGGATACTTACGATCAACGGGCAAAAAAACGCTTCGGTCAGCATTTCCTGCATGACCGAGGCGTTATTGAGCGCATGCTGCGCTCCTTGGCACTCAAACCCAGAGACCGGGTAGTCGAAATCGGCCCCGGCCCTGGTGCGTTGACCTTTCCACTGCTACAACTGTTGCCCCGGCTTGATATTGTAGAAATTGACCGCGATGTGATTGCGTGGTGGCAGCAGCAACCGCAAGCAGCGGGTAAGCTCCACATCCATGCCCAAGATGCATTGAAATTCGATGTCCCCGCCCTGCGCGGGGATGGCGAGCCACTGCGCATCGTCGGCAACCTGCCTTACAATATTTCCACTCCCCTGCTATTCCACCTGCTGGAAAGTGCTGCGCATATCCGTGACATGCTGTTTATGCTGCAAAAGGAGGTGGTTGACCGTATCACCGCCACCCCAGACAGCAATGATTACGGGCGCTTGTCCGTCATGATCCAGTATTTTTGTGAAACGGATTACCTGATGAAAGTCGGCCCCGGTGCATTTAACCCGCCGCCTAAAGTCGATTCAGCCGTGGTCTATTTGCGCCCGTGGGCAACCCTGCCGCATACTGCCCACGATGTCGGGCAGTTATCGCGCCTGGTGGCACAAGCGTTTTCCCAGCGGCGTAAAACCCTGCGCAATACGCTGAAAGGCATGGTCACGCCGGAGCAGATGGAAAGCCTCGGCATCGACCCCATCCGCCGTGCTGAAACCTTGGCAGTCGGGGATTTTGTGCGCTTGGCAAATCAGTTATAGACACTGAACTCGACGAAATGCGGCTGGATGCGTTCCACTGCACGGTTTCCTTGCCCATTTGCGGCAGGCGACCACAAACGCATCGCCGTCAAGATCGTGGATGACCGTGGGATAGAATCGCTGAAAGTGATCGAGTTGGAGTAAGGACAAGGCAATGTTTATAACCCGTATCAAACTCAAAAACTGGAAAAATTTCCGCGAAGCGGATGTTCCCCTTTATCCACAAACCTACCTGATCGGCCCAAATGCTTCCGGCAAATCCAATTTTCTGGACGTGTTCCGCTTTCTGCGTGATGTAGCAAAACATTCGGGTGGTGGCCTGCAAAAAGCGGTAGAAGACCGGGGCGGTATCGGTAAATTACGCTGCTTGCACGCCCGCAAGGATACCGAGGTCAAAATTGAAATTGATCTGGCTTTATCGCCGGATGCAGAACCTGTCTGGAAATATGTATTGGGCTTCAAGGCCGAAGGTGTAGGCCGCCAACGCACCCAAGTCACTCAGGAATTGGTCATCAAGGATGGTAAGACTATCCTTAGCCGCCCAGACCATGATGATGACAGTGACCGTGAACGCCTGACCCAAACTTATCTGGAGCAAATCAGTTCCAACAAGGCATTCCGCGACATCGTGGAGTTTTTTGCTGTCACCACTTACTTGCACATCGTGCCGCAATTGCTGAAATATGGCGACAAAATTGGTGGCAACCCGCTGGAAGAAGACCCATTGGGGCAGAAGTTTCTGGAGAGGATAGCCGATACCACCGACAGGACACGCAAAGCACGGCTGGATAAAATTGAAGAAGCCCTTAAGGTTGCTGTTCCCAGGTTTGAAGCCATCCGCTTTGTCCGTGATGAGAAAAATGGTCATCCACATCTGGAAGCCCTCTATGGACATCATCGCCCCAATGCTGGCTGGCAACGTGAAGACCAATTTTCTGACGGCACGCTGCGCCTTTTGGGGTTGTTATGGATGCTGATGGAAGGTGACTCGCTACTCCTGATGGAAGAACCAGAACTGTCACTCAACAATGCCATTGTCGAACGTATCCCCGAACTCATTTACCGCATCCAGCGCAAGGCCAAGTACAAGCGACAAGTACTGATCAGCACCCACAGCGAAGCCCTGCTCAGCAATCCGGGCATTGATAGCCGAGCAGTATTGGTACTGGAACCGGGGGCAGAAGGTACAAATATGCGTTCCCCCAGTGCAGAAGAACTCGCCATTGTAGATGCGGGATTTTCCGCAGCAGAAGTTCTACTACCTAAAGTTAGGCCACAAAATATTGAGCAATTAGGGCTGTTCTGATGACTCACATTGTGCTGGCGACGGAGGATGCTTTGTCTGAGGCAGTTGCGGAAAAACTCCTGACAGTTTCAGGCAAGCCATTCCTAATAACCCAACGGCTAGGCAATAGCGGTTTTGGCTACCTGAAAAAGAGCCTGCCAAAATTCAATCAAATTGCCACCAATATCATGCCGGTATTGTTACTGACCGATTTAGACAGGACAGACTGCATTCTGGATTTCATTCAGGAGTGGAAACAAGGTGAGGATTTGTCGGAACGACTATTATTCCGCGTGGTGGTGCGTGAAATTGAAGCATGGTTATTGGCAGACAGATTGGCACTTGCAGAATGGTTGGGGATTAACCCAGCCACTCTGCCCAAAGAACCGGAAAGCCTTGTTGATCCCAAACGGGAATTGTTGAATCTGACCAAACGTTCCAAGTACCGCAAGCTGAAAGATATGGTTTTGCCCGCACACAAATCACATAATACTGTTGGTCTTGGTTATAACACGGAGCTTGTCCGTTATGTCCGTGAAAAGTGGAACCCGCTTGTCGCGGCTGAGTCTGCCCCCAGCCTTGCACGCACCCTGAAAAGAATCCAAGAGCTTGCCGAATGACCGCCCCCAAATCCCTGATCATCAACTCCCCCTACGCCTGCCCGCAACAACATTGGCGCAAGGTGGCAAACGTATTGGCCTTGAATCCCGCCTAACCCAAGCGCCCAAAAAACGTCATCCGGGCAGACTCCGACAAGGCAATGCCCGGCTGGGAGTTATAGGCCAACACCACCAACATGCGGGTCACATCCCCCACGGTGGGCGTAACACGGTGGATGGAATTGCGCCCCCGGAACAAAACCAATGTCCCCGGCTCCATGCTCAATTGTGCCGGAGTCGTTTTGCCATCGAGGATGTCAGCGACCGCTGCAAAATTCATTTCCCCCCGATCGGCATTGCGCACATCACGCACGTACTCAAACACCCCGCCCTGCTCTGGCTTCTGGATCAACAAGGTAATGGCAAACGAAGAGTTATCGAAATGCCAACCCAACTCCTTGCCTGCACTGGCGTAATGCAGGTTGATGGAGGACAACGGGTCAGCGTACTCATACAAAGCCTCCTCCCCCAACACGGTGCAGAGAAAATCCTTCAGCTCAGTGGAGTCATACAGGGTATGCAAAGGTGAACCGGCGGGAATCTGGTCATCCGTAATGCAGCCTTTGCTGGAAACCACCTCCCGGTTACGGGGATGGTCGCTGGCAAAGGCGGGATCAGGCGGGGTCAGATAAACATTGTGGTTCTGCTGGCAAAACCATGCCAGATGCTGCTGTTGCTCACCTTCCGCCTGAATGCGGGCAACGGCTGCTGGCAGGCAGAACCCAGGCAACACCAACACGCCATGCTCATCCAGTTGCTGCCTGCAACGCTGACGGAACGCGGGATCAGCAATCGGGTTACGGTTCAGGTCGACAATTTCGGCAATAGCACGCATACAAAACTCCCGCAGCGGTGAATGTAGGGGATAATATAAGCCTTACGATAAGGATGCACCAGAGCCACTGCCCCACAAGAAAGACCTGACTGATCTGGCTATTTTTACCAGAAGGCTGCAATGGGGAGGAAGTACCTATAATATACGGGCATGAACCCAGCTCAAATGTGACTTTACTCCATGACCCCCATCCCCCTATCCCTCTACATCCACATTCCGTGGTGCATCCGCAAGTGCCCGTATTGTGACTTCAATTCCCATGCAGCCCCCGCCGGTTTGCCGGAGCAGGCGTATGTGCAAACCCTGCTGGCTGACCTTGCCAGCGAGTTGCCGCACATCTGGGGACGCAGGCTGGAGTCGATTTTTATCGGTGGGGGTACGCCCAGTCTCTTCAGTGCCGGGAGTATTGATGACCTGTTGTGTGGCATCCATGCGCTGCTGCCGTTCCGCCCCGGCACAGAGATCACGCTGGAGGCAAACCCTGGGACGTTTGAGCAGGACAAGTTCAAAGGGTTCCGGGCGGCTGGGGTAAACCGCCTGTCGGTGGGTATCCAGAGTTTTAATGCACAGCATTTGCAGGCCTTGGGGCGGGTACATAACCGGGATGAGGCATTACGGGCAGCCGAGATTGCCCGCCATGCGGGGTTTGACAATTTCAACCTGGATTTGATGTTTGGCCTGCCGCAGCAAACCCTGGAACAAGCCTTGCACGACCTGCAAGTGGCAGTGGGGTTGGCTCCTACGCATTTGTCGTGGTATCAACTGACGCTGGAGCCAAACACACTGTTTTACAAGCAGCCACCCGCGTTGCCAGACGATGACCTGATTGCTGATATGCAGACAGCCGGTCAGGAATTCATCAAACACTCGTGTTACACTCAATATGAAGTTTCAGCCTATGCGCAAGCGGGGCGGGAATGCCGACACAATGTGAACTACTGGGAGTTTGGCGATTATATCGGTATTGGCGCAGGGGCACACGGTAAGGTCACACATCCTGACGGCTCCATCACCCGCTACCAAAAACACCGCCAACCGGCACAGTACATGCAGCAAACCCAGGCAGGTGCTGCACGCAGCCATGAACAAACCCTGTCAGCCGCTGACCTGAAATTTGAGTTCATGCTGAATGCCCTGCGTCTGCGGCGTGGTTTTGCTGCCGAGTTGTTCACCCAACGGACGGGGCTGGCATTTTCTGACCTGAGCGCAGCACTGGAACTGGCGACCCGCCGTGGTTTGATTCATCCTGACCGGCAATGCATCCGAACCACTGACCACGGCTGGCAATTCCTCAACAGCGTCATCCAGATGTTTCTGGAGGAGTAAACACCATGCCTGAAGCACTCATTTTCACCCATGTTACCTGCCCCTATTGCTTTTCCAAAAGTGAAACGACGGTGGATGCCTCTGCCGGTTCGCAGGTCTATTATGAGGATTGCCAAGTCTGTTGTGCACCGATGGAGCTGTCCATACACCTGAATGATGATGGCGAGCTGGAGCGCATCAGGGTACGGCGCGGGAACGACTGAACCAGACCGCATCCAGCAACAGGGCAACACCCACCACCATCCAGCCTGCCCAGATCACATCTGACAGGAAGTGCCCCCCTGCCGCCATGCGGGTCAGGCCAATGGCACTACTCAGCGCCAAAGCGCCATACAAGGCGACCCGTGCCCGGCGTGGATGTTCGCGCCGCCACAGGAACCAGAATGCCAAGCAAGCCACCCCCACCGAGACATGCCCACTCGGAAAGGAGTGCCCGCGATTACCCGCCACATAATACCCTGGCGGTGCATAGGCCTTGTCGCCGCCAAAAGCCTCGATTTGTACCGGGCGGGGTCGCCCCCAATGCTCCTTGAACACTGCATTGACCACCAGCCCTGAACCTAATACCAGAACCAGCAACACATACAGCGCCTGCCGCCGCAAGCCTGCCCAGCGCTGGCGCTGATAAAACAGGGTTCCCACTATCAACAGCACTGAGCCGAACAAGAGCAAACCTGTCAGCCACGGCACAGAATCATAAAACAGGGTACGGAATAGCGGATAGCAATCCAACAGCCACGTACCGCCACACGCAGGCTGATAAAACCAGCCGGTTACGATCACATCCAGTGGGGTCAACCAGAACGGCACGGTCGTCAAAACCACCAACCCCAGCCAAATAAGCGCTTGCCTAGATGTTTTCTGCATCTTATTTCCCCGCCAGACCTTTAAAACCCTGCGCATGATAGACCGTGTAATCCAAGCCAAAATCAGCATGGATAGGGACAGATAACTGACCCACACGGGTCAGGGCAGTGAAGTAACGGCTCATCCCCTCCGGCACATTTCCTTGGGTGACATACAAAAAGTCCTGCCCCTCGCGCCCTGCCAAACTTGTGACCAAATCATAATGATGGCGCAACAGGCCATCCGGGTTCCAGCTCACCAATTGCACGCCCTGCGGACGGGCATAATAGGCCAACTCACTCAGCAAACCACGCTCATCCGCCAACAAGGTTGCCGTTGGGTATTGCTGCTGCAAAGCCAAATAGTGCTGACCCAATACATCCCAACCTTTCAGGCGTTTGTATACGTCGGTCTTGGCAGTCACCTCCACCCCCAACAACCGCGTCAGGGTGGGGTAATGGTAGAGCGCCACAAACAGGGCAATATTCAAAGCCAAACCTGCCGCCAACAGGCGCACATGCCCGCCACGCACCAGCCAAGCAGCCAACAGCACCGTACCCGCCACATACGCCGGAGCCGCCCAATTGGCATTCGCCACGCCCACCAAGGCCTGGACGCAAATCAGCAGCAAAAAAGGCAGGGTGAAACTGACCAATAACCCCGCATGCGGGATGCGCTGCAAGGCATATACCCGCAGCAATACAATCAGCAGCACCGGGAAAAACAACAAGCCAAACACCCCCATCTGCCCCAGCAGGAACTCACCCAGCGAAGCCCAGTGCCAACCGGCCTGCTCCAGATGGGAAATCTCAGCGGTATGCTGGAAGGTCGGGAAATCATGCTGCCAGTTCCACCACAGATTAGGGGCAAACAAAGCGCCTGCCAGCAACACTGCCACCCATGCCCGCCCATTCAGCAGGTAGTGCCACCGCCCGGTAAACAGCAAATACAGCAAAGCCGACACAAAGAAAATGCCCATGGTGTACTTGGTCAGCAGTCCCAGCCCCAAGGCTACCCCAAGCAGTAACCAATCAAACCACGCATTGCTGTCCAACGCCCGCACGAAGGCATACAGAGCCAGTGTCCAGCAGAAAAACAGCACCACATCCGTGGAAATGAGCAAGGAGGACAAGCCAACCGCAGGCAGGGTAATGAACATGACGGCACTGGCAAAAGCCACCCGCACATCAAACAAGCGCTTCACCAAGGCAAACAGGAGCAAGGTCGATAAGGGGTAAAACAGCAGACTGCCTGCCCGCACACAAAACTCACCATCCCCACAGACGGCGGTGGTTGCCGCAATCACGCCCGCGACCATCGGCGGCTTGGAAAAATACCCCCAATCCAGATGCTGTGCCCAGTACCAGTATTGGGCTTCATCCACATACAAGGGCATGCCGTGGCTCATGGATACCCAGGCACGGTACGCGGTCAGCCCCACAATGATCAGCAACAGGAAAAAGTAATACAAATCAGCTACCCCAACAGACCCGAAAACGGCAATTGTAGCATTACCACCCGTGCAGGAGGGTTAACCGTGGCGCTAGCCGGGTCTTGTTTCTGCTGATTGCTGCTGCCCGGATTATGCTAAACTTGCCGCCATCAACAGCGGCAAGCGGGCGAGTGATCCCATGAAAATCCCCTATGGTCTGAGCAATTTCAAGAAAGTGATTACCGAAGGCTATACCTATGTGGACAAAACGCATTACATCACCGAGCTGGAAGCTGCCGGTAGCCACCTCATCCTGTTGCGTCCACGCCGCTTCGGTAAAAGCCTGTTGTTGTCCGTGCTGGAGTATTACTACGATGTGGGCTACGAAGCGGACTTTGCAGCTATTTTTTCAGGGCTTTACATCGGCAAAAACCCAACCGCGCTCAAAAGCAGTTACCAGGTGCTGTTCATGGAGTTTAGTGGAATTGCCACCGAACAGGGCTTTGAACGGTTATATCAGGATTTCGACCGTAAAATTGCCCATGCCCTGCAAAAATTCCTGAGCCGCTATGGTTATCCTGACAACACCCTCGATGGGGTTGAGCGCGAGCCTTCCCCCCAAAGCAAAATGGAGTATTTTTTCAGGGTCACAGACGGACAAAAAATCCTCCTCCTGATCGATGAATATGACCATTTTGCCAATACCATTTTGGCGCAAGACTTGGGTCTATTCCAAACCGTGGTCGGTAAAGGCGGCTTTGTACGCAGCTTTTACGAAACCCTCAAAACTGCCACCCAGCGCGGCACACTCGACCGACTCCTTATCACCGGAGTCACCCCGATCATGCTCGACAGCATGACCAGTGGCTTTAATATCGGCAAAAACATCTCCCTTGATGAAACCTTCAATGAAGCAGTCGGTTTTACCAAAGAGGAAACCGCCAACCTGTTACAACCATTGGCGACCCAATGCCAACTAGACCCGGAGGCATTATTGGGGGATGTGACACGCTGGTATAATGGCTACCGCTTCCATCCGAATGCATTGGGCACGGTCTACAACGCCGATATGGTACTGTATTTCATTGATCGGTTTGACACACGCCGGGGCGAATACCCCAGACACATGCTCGATGACAATATCGCTTCTGATTATGGGAAAATTCTCGGCCTGTTCAGCATCGGCAATCGTGACACCAATTTTGCCGTGCTGGATGAACTGATCAGCATGGGTGAAGTAAACGCGGAACAACGCCGCAAATTCGACTTTGAAAAAGGCTTCGACCGCGATGACTTTATCAGCCTGCTGGCCTATATGGGGTTTGTATCGCTGCAACGGGAAACACCCTTTGGTGATGTATTTGCAATTCCCAATCATGTGATGCGCGAATTGTATTTCCATTATTTCAAGGTCGAACTGGAACGCCGTAACCAGATCAGCATCCCCAGCCAAACTTTACGCTTGGCAGTGGAAGCCTTGGCAATGCGCAACACGATTCAGCCACTCGTGGATGAAATGGTCAGAGCCTTACAATTGCTCTCCAACCGTGATGCCATGGGAATGGATGAAAAGCACATCAAAATACTGCTATTGACGCTCATATATCAAGTTCCGGTATATTTCATCGAAAGCGAACGTGAAATAAACCGCAAATACCCTGACATTATGTTGCTGGAACGCAGCCCATTCATAGTCCAACACCAACACTTGATCGAACTGAAATACAGCAAGCAAGGGGATGGGGAAAAGGGCTGGGAAGCCAAACGCAAGGAGGGTATTGAGCAAGTACAGGGCTATTTGCAATTGCCTGGTATTGCTGCATTGCCAAAACTCAGTGCATGGTTGCTGCTGAGTGATGGGGTGCGGGTTGAGGTCGTGCCGTGCCAAAGGTTTTAATCGGCTGGGTACACCCACCCCGCCAAGCACTTAACAATGGATCAGAATATTTATGGCAAACTACGCCACCGAACAAGTCCTGAGCGTCACCCACTGGAATGACAAACTGTTCAGCTTCCGCACGACCCGTGACCGCAGCCTGCGCTTCCGCAATGGCGAATTCATCATGATTGGCCTTGAAGCAGAGCCGCGTCCCCTGATGCGGGCTTACAGCATTGCCAGCGCCAACCATGATGATTTTCTGGAGTTTTACAGCATTAAAGCACCGGGCGGGGCGCTAACCTCACGCCTGCAACATCTGCAAACAGGCGACCATATTTTGGTTGGCAGCAAACCAACCGGCACACTCATCACCACGGACTTATTACCCGGCAAAAACCTGTTCCTGATTGCCACCGGTACAGGGCTTGCACCGTTCCTGAGTATTATCCAAGACCCCGAAGTTTATGCCGATTTCGAGCGGGTGATCCTGTTCCACGGGGTACGCTATCAGAATGAACTGGGCTATTACGACTGGCTATCCGATTGGCTGCCACAACATGAATACCTCGGCGAATTAATCCGTGACCAGCTTCTGTATTATCCGTGCGTCACCCGCGAACCCTTCCGCAACCAAGGGCGTATTACTGACTTGCTCAAAAGCGGTAAACTCTGCCAAGACCTTGGCCTAGCGCCGTTCAACCGGGAAACTGACCGGGTTATGTTATGTGGTAGTCCTTCGATGCTGCATGACGTGCGTGCCTTACTGGACAGTATGGGTTTTCACGCCAGCCCGAAAAAAGGTATCGCCGGGGATTATGTCATTGAACGGGCGTTTGTGGAGGGGTAAATATCTGATTCTGGTCAATAGGCTATGGACAGAAATTACCTGTTGGAAGTATAGTTACGGTCAATGATTCATCTTGCTTGGAGAACCCCATGCCAGCAACTGCTTATGCTGAAATTGACCGTGCTATCCATCGAGATGGGCTGTGTTTGTATAGTCTGTTAGACTGGGTTGCTGTATAAAAAACTGTTAGAGTTTGATGCGCCAATAACCAATCCCATAAACCATATAAAAGAATATTCACATATGGAACGTGATTTATATCGCTTTGTTAGTTTTTTTGAGTTATATGAGTTACTAACAAAATCCCAACTCAAAATGAGTCGCTTATCTTTAATGAGTGACAAAAATGAAGGATTAGGTGATGTTTTAAAATTTCAAGAATCCATTGCATATAGCTGGGATATTAGAAAGCAAGAAAAATTTATTGAGTTTCATGAGGGTGTTAAAGGGAGAACATACATATCATCTTGGACATCAGAACCTGATCTTATGGCAATGTGGTTGCTTTACTCTCAAGACAGTTCTGCCGTCAGAATTAAAACTAAGCAGAAAAAATTAAAAAAATCTTTACATGATTTCTGGGAAAATAATCACTGGACTAAACATATTGACTCAAAAGAAGGCACTATCCAGCTTGACAATATTGCAACCGTAGATAATGTTGATTATATTTCATTTGAAGAAATCTCAAATTCAATAAAAGAAAAATATAACCAATATTATAAAATGATAGAAGATAATGTTAAAAAATCAGGAAGCTTTTTGCCAAGTGCTGAAATTCAAGAGCATATGAAAAAAACAGTTATAGAATACAATTTTGGCACACTTCTAAAAGATAAGGCATATTCACACGAAAAAGAAGTTAGAGCTTTTTTTAGTGTTTGTTTAAGAAACAACATAACTAGAGAGGAATATCAAGAATTAGTTCTACAAGATAATATGTCTGCAATTTTTGGAACTGCGACGAGTGATTATCCTACTCCTGATAAGCTACCAAACATTATCAAAATTCCAATAGCAAGTGATTTTATCGAGAGCATATGCTTTGACCCGAGAATGCCTACGTACAAAAAAGATGTTTATCTAGATTTATTCTCCCCATATCTACAAGCAATTGAAATTGAAGAAAGTTTTGTCTTTGGTTACAAACCTGAAAAACATAAATTTTCTGTAGATGATTAAAAATTCTAACAACTCATTCGACGACGGACGCGGTGACCAGACTACTTTTCATCTGCACTCAAAATAAGCTGCGTAGCCCGACGGCAGAGCAAGTTTTTTCCACTTATCCAGGTGTAGAAACCGACTCCGCAGGTTTAGGAAACGATGCAAACGTTCCCTTGTCAACCGAGCAACTTCAATGGGCTACAGTAATATTTGTTATGGAGCAAGTACACAAAAAGAGGCTTACTCAGAAATTTAGCCCTTTTCTGAATGGGAAGAAAATAATTTGCCTTGGCATTCCTGATAACTATGAATTCATGCAGGAAGAGCTAGTATTAATCCTTAAGAAGAAAGTTGAGCCCTTTCTGTGAAAAAAC
Source organism: uncultured Thiothrix sp. (assembly GCA_964293005.1). Classification (GTDB taxonomy): domain Bacteria; phylum Pseudomonadota; class Gammaproteobacteria; order Thiotrichales; family Thiotrichaceae; genus Thiolinea. The sequence continues at coordinate 128,218 of CAXYXW010000002.1, read as the reverse complement.
CTAACCCATCGGTCAAGCGGACGGCCAACCCACTACGCGTGTTGCCCCCCCTCCGTGCTGCTTACTTTTTACGTTTTACGTTGGCGGCAGAGAAATTGGTGGTTATTATCAAATTGAAGTTCAAAGAAATTAAATTTTTATTTTTATTCGCCATTCACAGAGTTTTAATATTTTATATATAAATTATGATTATAATTCAGCGCATAACAACAGATTGGACAAAAAAAGCAGAGGAATTCCTGGTTCGATTAAAAGAAACAGCATTCCAAGAATTATGGATATTCCATACTTGGATTGCTCTCAAAACGAAATGTTGATCCATGAAGTTTTTTCTTATGAGAGTAATGGCTTTTATTTATCAGAGTCGTCGATGAAAATAAAAATCGACAATCATAAAAAAATCAATAAATATTGGGCTTTATTTTTTGAAAAAAAAGATGATACATTAGATGTGTTTTTTAAATACGATTATTTTAAACACGGAAATCCGAAAAGAAATATAAGTAAAGATGCAATATGCAAGCTAACAGCAAATGAATGGTTTTCATTACACATTAACGGTCGATTTACTTCATATAGTGGTCAGCATTACACACAGAGCTTCTTGAATATAGCTAATACAACCAACTTTGATGCAAGTTTTTTATATGCTAAAAATCCGAAAAAACATATAAATTTTATGAGTCACTTATTTTAGATTACCAAAATAAAGCACTCATGCATAAGTTTTTTATAAAAAATATTCTTTAAAAATCAATAAGTTGTATTTTTTAATCCTAGATAATTTATGCATAGGTCTTGACAAATGGTCTACATCTTAGGGGCAATGCTGTTAACGGTTTTGACGATAGGGGAATTACATACCCTTTTGAAGAAAAAGACCCTATTGAGTCTTAATAATAGTCAGTCAATTTTATTATGTCTGTCGCCAGCTCCTTATGGCATCCTCGTATTTATTTTAGAATCCAATACTGTCCCTTGGTTTTTAAATACAGGATTAAACATTGTTATTTTACTATCACTTATTGTTGGGTTATTCCTGTATTCATTGAAGCATCAAACCTATTGGGCTATTTGCTATTTACCTGTCACTATTACCGGCCTTTGCACAGCAACCAGTATCGCTTTTTATCTGAACTATCAGCCTGACGGGATTGAACCAGATTCGCCTACACTACCCAATTTTTTAGACCGCTCTATTGACCTGCTGACCGGCCTAAGTTTTTATTTATGGCTAGCAGTGCCTATTATGGTAGTATTTTCAGTAATTTATCATCGTTTTGCCAGAAAGCGCCCCATTCACTTCCATAAAGATGTTTTGTTTGTCCTTGTCCTGTTAATGGGGGCTGTGATTCTAAGTTTGGCAACGCTGCTGGTAATCATAAAACTCGTGGAATAAGTCGAGTAAAACGGCTCAACATCAGTCACATTTCTAGTGACGGTAATCAGTTTATTATCCCATGCGGTCTACGTAATTTTTGGCAGTTTCCAGTAAAGCAGGGCATATCCCAGTACGGCGGAAAGGATCGACCCCAACAGGATACCCAGACGGTCATCCACGACAAAATGCCCCGCATCTTGAGAAAAAGCCAGCGAGCTAATAAATAAACTCATGGTAAACCCAATACCCGCCAAAATCGCCACACCATACAACTCTGACCACCTAACCCCCTCGGGCATTTTTGCCAAGCCCAACCGGACTGTCAGCCAACACGCAAACATGACCCCCGCTTGCTTCCCAACCAGCAAACCGACTGCGATCCCCAAAGGCACAGGGCTAAAAATCGAATCCAGCGACACACCTGCCAATGAAACCCCTGTATTCATAAACGCGAACAAGGGGAGGATCACGAAGGAAACAGAACCATGAAGATCATGCTCGATCCTCTCTGCCACGGTGTGGCTTTCATTGGGGGCTGCACGTAGCGGGATAAAAAAGGCCAGCAAAACCCCAGCCAAGGTTGCATGGACACCTGATTTAAGCACTGCCACCCACATCACAAGGCCAACCAGCAAATAAGGCGATAAGGACAACACCCGATAACGGTTAAACAGGAACAAAACCACCAGTGCGGCAGCCGCCACCAGCAATGAAACAGCAGACAGCTCCACCGTATAAAATAAGGCAATGATCACAATGGCTCCCAAGTCGTCGACGATTGCCAGTGTCAGCAAGAACAACTTAAGTGCCGGGGGTACACGTTTTCCCAGCAGTGAAAGGACACCCAAGGCAAACGCGATGTCGGTGGCGGTAGGGATTGCCCACCCACGCATGGCGGAAGGGTCATCATGATTGATGGCGGAGTAAATCAGGGCTGGCGCAACCATCCCGCCTATGGCGGCAATGACGGGGAATGCGGCTTTGGCGGGGTCAGACAACTCACCCTGAACCACCTCGCGCTTGATCTCCAAGCCAACCAAGAGGAAAAACAAGGCCATCAAGCCATCATTTACCCACAGCAACAGCGGCTTGGCAATTTTCAAAGCCCCGATCCTAACTTCCACCGGGGTATCCAATAGGGCGTTATACCAACCTTGGAGCGGTGAGTTTACTGCAAGCATTGCCAGCACGGCGGCAATGACCAGCAATATCCCGCTGCTAGACTCCTGTTTGAGGAAGTTCTCCAAACTTCTTTTCATGTGTGACCGTTCCTGAAACTGCCCTAAATGGCACAGCGTAACGGAAGCAACGACGCACTGGCAATTTAATTGCCTATTCCAAGGGCAAAAGCAGGGGCGTGAACATGGCTAGCCTACACAAAAGAATACAACTGCCCCGCCCGACAAACCGTGGATAGCGCTGGCACTCCACCGCGTTTATATCTATAGTTAATGCAAGCATTAACCCCATTCAAGGATTCAAACAGAGGAGGAATCTTCTTGAACATTACCGATATTTTATTGGGCAACCAGAACAGCAGCGCCATCAGCCAAATGGCTCAAAAACTTGGCATCAGTGAAGAACAGGCACGCGCTGTTATCGCAGAAGTCACGCCCGCCCTGACCCGTGGTATGCAGCACAACACCCAGTCCGACAACGGTCGGGAAGGCTTGATTGAAGCGCTGCGCACCGGCAACCACTCGCGTTATGTTGAACAACCTGAAGCCATCGGCACACAGGAAAATATCGACGACGGCAACTCCATCCTAGGACACATTTTTGGCAGCAAGGATGTCAGCCGCAATGTTGCTGCCCGTGCCAGTGAAGAAACCGGCATTGCCAGCGCCCTGGTCAAGAAAGCCCTGCCGATGGTTGCCACGATGGTCATGGCCTACCTTGGCAAGAGCATGTTTGGTGGCAGTGCTGCCGCTGCTGCACCCGCGCCTGCCCAATCCGGTGGCCTGCTGACAACGCTGCTGGATTCTGACCGCGATGGCTCAGTCATTGACGACGTGCTGGGCATGGCGTTCAAGATGGCCTTCCGCTAACACGCCTTTCCGCTCGTATCCAAGCCCTCCTCCGACCAAGGGGGAGGCGCTGGGAAGGCATCCCACCTAAACCAAATCGAGCCATTCCCATGCCCTACAACACCTTGCAACTCAGCATCAACGACGCTATCGCCCACCTGACCCTCAACCGCCCCCAAGCCTTGAACAACCTCAACCGGGCGTTCTGGCATGAGTTCCCGGCAGCCTTGCGTGAAATTGCCGACTCTAGCGCCGACATTCGGGTACTGGTCATTTCCTCGACCGGCAAACACTTCAGCGCCGGAATGGATTTGGAGGTTTTCAGCCAGCCCGATCCGCGCATGTTTGGTGGTGAAGCGGGGCGGCGGGCTGAGTTTATGCGGCGCATGGTGCTGGAGCTGCAAGCCTGTTTCAATGCACTCGAAAAGCTGCGCATCCCGGTGCTGGCAGCGGTGCAGGGCGGCTGCATTGGTGGGGCACTGGATATGGTGTGTGCCTGTGATTGCCGCTATTGCAGCACCGATGCCTTTTTCTGCATCAAGGAAACCGAGCTGGGCATCACCGCCGACCTTGGCACACTGCAACGCCTGCCCACCCTGATCAGCCCCGGACTGGTGCGCGAACTGGCTTACACAGGGCGCAATCTGGATGCGGCTGAAGCCAAGGCGTGTGGCCTCGTCAACCGAGTTTTTGCGGATTCAGAGAGCCTGCTGACTGGCGTGCTGGACATTGCCCGACAAATGGCAGCACAATCACCGCTGGCAGTCACTGGCTGCAAGACCATGCTGAATTATGCCCGCGACCACAGTGTCAACGACAGCCTGGAGTATATGGCGACCTGGCAAGCAGGCATGTTCCAGCCAACCGACTTGCAGGAAAGCCTTGCTGCCAAACAACAAAAGCGTGCCACTGCTTATGCACCCTTGCTGCCGCAGGAGGCCACGCTCACGAAAGCACCTTGATCGCACCTTGGACTGGATGAAAAATAATGGATACCGCCACCTTCCTAACGGCATTTACCGCCTTGTTTGTTATTGTTGACCCGATTGGCGCAGCCATCATTTTCCACTCACTGGTTCCCAGCAACGATCCCCACCACAGCAGGCACATGGCAATCAAGGCCAGCATTATCAGTACCATTCTGTTGTTGGTGTTTGGCCTGTATGGTGCGCCCTTTCTGGCCTACCTTGGGATTGACATTGACTCATTACGGGTAGCCGGTGGTTTGCTGTTGTTTTATACGGCCTTTGGCATGATCACCCAAGGCGCGGAATACACCACCACCGCCACTAAAACCGACATTTCGGTTTATCCTTTGTCCATCCCGCTACTGGCAGGCCCTGGTTCCCTGACATTGGTGATCCTGCTGTTTGCCAAAGCCCCGACGTTCGCCAGTGATATGGCGGTCGTTGCTGCCATTGCCAGCGTTCTGTTCCTGACCTTGCTGCTGATGCTGATTGCACCTGCCCTGAAGCGCGTGATTGGGCATACCGGCGATGAAATCCTGCGCCGTTTCCTGGGGGTTATCCTCGCGGCCTTGGCGGTGCAGTTCGTGCATGATGGCATCGTCAATCTGGGTGCGGTATCCTGAGCAGACAGTCACCACCATCAAGGAAGCCAACCATGTCCACCACCCAACACCCCAATTACCCCTACCTGTTCACCCCGCTTGACCTTGGCTTTACTACCCTGAAAAACCGCATCCTGATGGGGTCAATGCACCTGGGGCTGGAAGAGCTGCCGGATGGCTTCGAGTGCATGGCAGCATTCTATGCAGAACGGGCGCGGGCGGGAGTGGCACTGATGGTGACAGGCGGGATTGGCCCGAATAAGGAAGGTGCAATACATGCCCATGCAGCGACACTGGACTCAGCCAGCAAAATCCCGCAGCACCAACTGATCACCGAGGCGGTGCATACGGCTGGCGGCAAAATCTGCCTGCAAATCCTGCATACCGGGCGCTACGCCTATAACCCCAAGCTGGTTGCCCCTTCTGCCCTGCAAGCCCCGATCAACCGCTTTGTCCCACGGGCATTAAGCAGCGAAGAAGTGGAAGGGCAAATCCAGGATTTTGTGCGCTGCGCTACCCTAGCCCAACAAGCCGGTTATGATGGTGTGGAAGTGATGGGGTCGGAAGGCTATTTCCTCAACCAGTTCATTGTTAGCCGCACCAACCACCGTACCGATGAATGGGGTGGGGATTATGAACAGCGTATCCGCCTGCCGGTTGAAATTGTGCGGCGCATCCGTGAGGCGGTGGGGGAAAACTTCATTATCATTTTCCGCCTGTCGATGCTGGATCTGGTCGAACAAGGCAGCACCTATGATGAGATTGTCACGCTCGGCAAAGCCATCGAAACCGCCGGGGCAAGCCTGATCAATACCGGCATCGGCTGGCATGAAGCCCGCATCCCGACCATCGCCACCAAGGTTCCGCGTGCGGCCTTTACCTGGGCTACCGCCAAAGTCCGGCAAGCCTTGCGTATTCCGGTCATCACCTCCAACCGCATCAATACCCCCGAAGTGGCTGAAGCGATCTTGGCGCGGGGCGATGCCGACATGGTATCGATGGCACGCCCCTTCTTGGCTGACCCGGAGTTTGTACGCAAAGCCGAACAAGGCCACAGTGCAGAAATCAATACCTGCATTGCCTGCAACCAAGCCTGCCTTGATCATATCTTTGTTGGCAAAACCGCTTCCTGTCTGGTCAACCCACGGGCATGCCGGGAAAGTGAATGGCAGCTCACCCCCACCAGCACCCCGAAAAAGCTCAGCGTGGTCGGGGCGGGGCCAGCGGGTTTGGCGTTTGCTGTCACCGCTGCCCAACGCGGGCATAGCGTCACCTTGTACGATGCAGCGGCTGAAATCGGCGGGCAATTCAACCTTGCCAAGCGCATTCCGGGCAAGGAAGAGTTTTACGAAACCTTGCGCTATTTCCAGGTGCACTTGGCAAAGCACAACGTAAACCTGCGTCTGGGCAAGCTCGTCACCGCTGCCGAACTGGACGACAGTGATGCCGATGCCATTATCCTCGCCACCGGCATTGTGCCACGCACCCCAGCCATCCCTGGCATTGAACACGCGAAAGTACGCAGTTATATTGAGGTGATCCGGGGTGCTGAGGTCGGGAATAGCATTGCCGTGATCGGTGCGGGCGGGATTGGTTTTGACGTAGCCGAGTTGCTGACCCATGACCATGACAACAGCAGCCAAAACATCAGCCAATTCATGCAGAAATGGGGGGTGGACATGGACATGCAGGCACGGGGCAGCCTCGCCACCGCACAAACCAGCCGCAGCCCTCGCACGGTTTACCTGTTGCAGCGCAAAACCAGCAAAGTGGGGGATGGCCTGGGCAAAACCACCGGCTGGATCCACCGTACCGACCTGAAGAACAAAGGCGTACACATGCTATCCGGCTGTGACTACCAGCGCATTGATGATGCCGGACTGCATCTCAGCATCAATGGGCAAACGCAGCTCCTGCCAGTGGATACCGTGATCATTTGTGCAGGACAAGAACCACGCCGCGAATTACAGGCCGGAATCACCCGTAAGCCGGTACACCTGATTGGCGGTGCAGACGTGGCAACCGAACTCGACGCAAAACGGGCAATTGAACAAGGGACGCTGTTGGCGTTGGAGATTTGAGCCAATGGCAATACTGGAGCAACACAACATCAGCATCCCAGAACATTTAAAAAAACCATCCCACAGGAGCAAAGCATGAGCAACTACCCAACCCTGAACACGATGGGGGTACAACACCCCTTGCAGATCAACAGCTACACCATTTACCAGCCACGCCCGGACACCGACATCCTGCGCATCAAATACGAGCGCCCGAAAGGGTCATTCCTGCCTGTTACCCGCAGCTATACATTTGGGCGTACCCCACGGATACAACTGGTGGACAGCGCAACCGGGCAAACTGAAACGGTGTATGAAATCACCGCGACACTCTCAAAAGCGATTACTGAGCTGGATTCAATCGTGCAAAGCAAGCATGACCAACACGAGATCAAACAGCATCTGTTGTCCGAGTTGGAGCGGGTACAACACGATTTTGCCGCTGAAATGATCGCCCTGCGGCAATTGGTGGAAAAGCTGGATGCCTAAATGAACACCTAAAACACTACTTGCCACGCACCAACAACAGGCGCAAACCCAATAACAGCCACGGCAAGCCATGCATGCATAAATCAAAAATGTCGACTGGCTTGCTGAGGCTGCCATTTGCCAGCATTTTCAGCTTTTCCCACACATGAGGCTCCGGCATAAACGGAGCCAACCCCAAGGTCAGGGATGCAATCACCAACAGGTGCAAGGGGAGTTTTGCCAATAGCTTGCGCACGCTTTCCATCAAACATTTTCCTGCCAATCAAAATCCATCTGCCGGGCTGTTTTCTCTGCCAACCCGCGCCCAGCAAGGCGCTCGACCAGATGCAAGCTCATATCAATCCCCGCCGAAATACCGGCTGACGTGATAAACCTACCCTCGTCCACCCAACGCCGATTGTCCACCACCGTCACGGTCGGGAACATTTGGCGCATGTCGTCAATGTCTTCCCAATGCGTCGTGCAGGTTTTGCCATCCAACAAACCCGCCTGCCCCAACAGGAACGAACCCGTACAAACCGAAGCGGTCAACCCGGCCTGGGCAGACATGGCCTTGATCCAGTCGGTCACTTCAGGCATACGCAGCACTTGCGTCACCACACCACCCGGAATCACCAGCACATCAATGGCGGGATGGCTGACAAATGCATAATCAGGATTGACCGACAAACCGGCACGGGCGCGAACGGCCTGCCCTGCGCTGCTGACCGTAAACACCGAAAAGGGTGCAACCGCTCCTGCCTGCAAGCGCTGCTGGACACGCGATGCCGTGGTGAAAACCTCATAAGGCCCGGCGAAATCCAGGACTTCAACATCATCAAAAACAAAAATCCCAACCGACAGCATACGGCTGGATGGCGGCAGGACTTCACTCATAACGAGGCTCCATCAAATACCCCATAAGGCAAGGCCAAAGCATCCACGCCATCCACACAACCAATATTGACCCGGTAATGTCCCGGTTTGCGCATGGTTTGATGGAAGGGATAAATCCCACACTGTTTACAGAAATGGTGCTTCGCCACCCCATCACCAAAGGTATAAGTCGCCAATGCATCACCTTGCACCATGATCTGCATAGCCTCCGGTGCGACCACAAACTCGCTCATCAGCGCCCCTTTACGGCGGCAAATCGAGCAATTGCAGTGCAGGCCACCCGTCATCGCAGGCGCTACAAATGTAAACCGGATCGCCCCACAATGGCAGCTTCCTTGATAGGTCTGGACGGCATCACTCATCTGGTAAACTCCTTTGGCAATTTTCGCCACCATAACACATTCACTGCGAGTGCGGTAAACTTGCCCCCTCCCGATATTAAGGTAACGCCTCATGCCCCTCCGACCCCGCCACCTCCTTGGCTACTTAGCCGTACTGCTGCTAATTCCGGCTGGTCTTCCAGCCATGCCCCTGCCCACCTTGGCAGAAGGTTTGCAGATTGACCCTGACCGTTTGTCAGTATCAGGCATTTCCTCCGGCGCTTACATGGCCTTGCAACTGCATGTGAGTCATGCCGCACACATCCACGGTGCAGGGATTATTGCTGGTGGCCCCTACCGGTGCGCAGAAGGCAACTACCCCGGTACGTGGTTTGATTTCAGCGGCTTATATGCAGCCACCCATATCTGCACCACCACGGCCCCCAGTGCATGGCAAACCCTGCCCCCCAATCTGGATTTTTCGCTAGCTGAAACCCAACGGCTGGCAGCCGCAGGTCATATCGACTCCCCCGCGCAATTAAGCAGCAGCCACGTCTGGTTATTCTCGGGTGCAAATGACACCACAGTCCCTACCCAGATCATGGATACCGTTGCCGCCTATTACCAGACCTTTATGCCCCCCGGACACATCCGCTATATCCAGCACCCACAAGCCAGCCATGCAATGATTACCGACCAGTCCGGTAGTGCCTGTGCCTTGAACCAACCACCGTATATCAATGACTGCGACCTTGATGCAGCCGGGGACTTATTGCAACACCTGGCCGGAACAGGGCAACCGAAAACCACCGCCCGCCCAGACCACCTGCATACCTTTGACCAACAAGCCTTCTTTGATACACGCGATGCCAGTACCAGCCTGCATGCGAATGGACATATTTACATCCCCAGCAGTTGCCAGCAGGGGGAGCGTTGTGGCTTGCATATTGCCCTGCATGGCTGCCAACAAAATGAAGACTTTATCGGCGATGCCTTTTATACCCGTAGTGGCTATAACGAATGGGCAGAGAACAACCACCTTGTCATCCTCTATCCTCAGACGAAAGCGTGGACAGGTGGCTTTTTCCTCGACCTGATGCGCAACCCCAAAGGCTGCTGGGATTGGTGGGGCTATAGCGGGGAAAACTACGCGGACAAACGCGGGAAACAAGTACAGGCCATCGCCAGGATGGTCAACCTGCTCACTGGACAAACGCTGTTAAAGTGACCAGCAGCGCGAGAATATAGCTGCATTTCCAAAGCATTTGGGTAAACTGCCCCTTTGCTATCCCGCTGGAGTCCGCTATGTTCAAAGGCTATTCCCTCACCCACCTCAGCGCGGGGTTCGTGGCTGTTCTGGTTGGCTATACCAGCTCAGCGGCGATTATCTTTCAAGCAGCACATAGCGCCGGGGCAAGCGAGGCACAGATTGCCTCGTGGATGTGGGCACTCGGTTTGGGGATGGCCTTTTCCAGCATCACCCTATCCTTGCGTTACCGCATACCCATCCTCACCGCCTGGTCAACCCCCGGTGCAGCCTTGCTCGTTACCAGCCTTGCGGGGGTATCCCTGCCAGAAGCCATCGGTGCATTCATCCTCTCGGGGCTATTGATTGCCATCATTGGTTATGCCGGTTGGTTTGAGCGCTTCATGCACATGATCCCGCTGCCACTGGCTTCAGCCATGCTGGCAGGGGTCTTGCTGCGCTTCGGTCTGGATGCCTTTGTTGCCTTGCCTGCCCAACCCGTGCTGGTCGGTAGCATGTTTGCCAGCTTCCTGCTGCTGAAACGGCTGCTGCCCCGTTACGCCATCCCCTTGACCTTGGTCACAGGCATCGTGGTGGCATGGCTCAGTGGCCTGCTGGCATTGGACAACCTGGTGCTGAAATGGGCAACCCCCACCCTCATGATGCCGGAGTGGTCACTGCCTGCCTTACTCGGGGTCGGTATCCCCCTGTTTGTTGTGACCATGGCTTCACAGAACATTCCAGGGGTCGCCGTGCTAAAAGCCAATGGCTACAACCCGCCACTCTCACCCATTATTGGCCTGACCGGGTTGTTATCCATGGTGCTTGCACCCTTGGGGGGCTATTCATTCAACCTCGCCGCCATTACCGCAGCCATCTGCATGAGCGAGGAAGTGGACAGCGACAAAAACCGCCGCTACTGGGCAGCAGTCAGTGCCGGTTTATTTTATCTGGTCGCAGGTTTACTGGGAGCCAGCATTACCAGCCTGTTCCTCGCCTTCCCCCAAGCCTTGGTCTTGGCAATCGCCGGATTTGCCCTGATCGGCACGATTGCCAACAGCCTGCATACCGCTATGCACGACAGCCAAGAACGTGAACCCGCCCTGATTGTGTTTCTGGTGACGGCCTCTGGCATTACCCTGCTGGGATTGGGCAGTGCCTTCTGGGGATTGGTCTTCGGGCTGGTGGCACGCTATTGGTTATTGCAGCGGAAAACTTAAGCAAACACCGCCTGCAAACGCCGCACGGCCTCTTCCACCCGGCTGCGCGGGGTCGCCAGATTGAAGCGCAAATAGCTTTCGCCACCTGTACCAAAACTTGCGCCATGACTGGCTGCAATCTTGGCATCACGCTGCACGCGCCCAATCACATCCTGCGGGCTTAAACCGGTGGCGGCGAAATTGACCCAGCCCAGATAGGTCGCCTCCAACCGCATCGGCTCCAATCCGGCAATCGTGGCAATACCGGCATCAAATACCTGACGGTTGCCTTCCAGATAAACCAGCAACTCATCCAGCCACCCTGCCCCCTGTTGGTAAGCCGCCGTTGCCATCAGCACACCAAAACGGTTGGGCGAACTGCCTGCCGCCATCACTGCCGCCGTGAAACGTTTGCGCAAAGCGGCATTTTCAATAATGACATTGCCGGTCAAACCACCCGCAATATTGAAGGTTTTGGAAGCAGCCGTCAGCATCACCAAGCGTTCCCGGATTGCAGGAGCTGCCAATGGCATCACCGTATGTTGATGCGGGGCAAACACCAAATCATGATGGATTTCATCCGAAACCAGCAGCAAATCGTGCGCCAGACAGAATGCCGCCACTGCCTGCAACTCAGCCAGCGACCAAACCCGCCCACCGGGATTATGCGGCGAACAGAGGATGACCATCTTCTCGCGCCCGGTCAGTTGTGCTGCCAAGCCTTCCAAGTCCATGACATAACGCCCATCCCGCAGCAGCAAGGGCGACTCGACCACCACCCGCTGGTTGGCCTTAATCACCCGCGCAAACGCATGATAGACCGGCGTAAACAGGATAATGCCATCACCCGGCTCGGTGAATGCCTGCACACTTAAAGCCGTGCCAGCTACCAAGCCATGCACAGTACTGACACACTCGGGTGCAACTACCCAGCCATGCCGTGCTTGCATCCAACCGCAAACTGCCGCCTTGTGATCCGACTCATCACCAAAATAGCCGTGCACCCCATGCGCCACCTCTGCCTGCAAAGCCGCTGTCACCGCAGAAGGAGGACGGAAATCCATATCCGCGACCCACATCGCCAAGCCGGTATCGGGGGATACTCCATAAAACCGCTCCATCGAATCCCACTTCTCGGAATGGGTATGGCGGCGGTCGATCAATTCGTTGAAGTTCATGGGATGAGTCTCCAGAGTCTGCCAAACGTGCATTCTAAACGGTTCCCACGTAGAATTCCCAATCAAACTAGTTAAAGAGATTTTTTCTCTTTAACTAAGCAATAAATTACTAACCTTGCTAAGATTGCCTGAGGCAATACGATTTTTCAACGCAAGGTGCAGCCATGATCATCACCACCACAGTCGAAAACTGGATGTCCTTCCGTCACCCCACCACCTTTTCGATGGTTGCCAGCCGTGAACGCCAACACGGCGAACGAGTGCCGAAACATGCCAAATACCAGACCCGCATTCTGCCTATAGCAGCTATCTACGGCGGGAATGCGTCCGGTAAAACCAACTTCTTCAAAGCGTTACGCTTTGCCCAATGGCTGATAGTCAAAGGCACACAACCTGATAGCCAGATCCCAGTCGAACCGTTCCGGCTGGACAAAACGGCAGCCACCCAACCCTCCCGCTTTGCGTTTGAATTATTGGTGGATGAAACCATTTATGCCTTCAGTTTTGCCGTGAACCGAAAAACTGTACTGGAAGAAAAACTGGTACAAATCAGTAGCAGCAGCGAAAAAGTGCTGTACGACCGCCGCGATGGCAAACCCCACTTTGATGAATCACTCAAGAAAGACCCGTTCCTCCAGTTTGCCTTTCAGGGTACGCGGGATAACCAGCTCTTCCTCACCAACGCTGTATCGCAAAAAGTAGACACCTTTCGCCCAGTATATGACTGGTTCAAGGACACGCTGGAACTGGTTGCGCCCGACACGCGCTTCGCGGCCTTCGAGCAATATCTGGATGAAAGCCACCCGTATTTTGCCGTCATGAATGCCTTGCTGCCCAAGCTGGATACTGGCATTGCCCGGCTGGGTGAAATGGAAATTCCGTTTGAAACCCTTTCCCTGCCCGAGCGATTAAGGAACAAGCTACTGGAAGAAGTCAAAGAAACCGAAACCGTGCGCCTGCTGGATGCGGCAGACAATGAGCGTTTCCTGATTTCCATGAAAGATGGCGAACTGACTGCCAAAAAGCTGGTCACATTCCACACGCGGCAAGGTGAAACCGAAGCCCGCTTTGAAATCAGCCAGGAATCAGACGGATCCCAGCGCGTCATTGACTTGCTGCCTGCTTTTCTTGATTTGTCCGCGCCTGCCAGCCGCAAGGTTTACATCATCGACGAGCTTGACCGCAGCCTACACACCCTTCTGACCCGGCAGTTGCTAGAATACTACCTTGCCCACTGCACCACTGACAGCCGGGCGCAGTTGCTGTTTACCACCCACGATGTGCTGCTAATGGAGCAGGACTTGTTGCGGCGCGATGAAATGTGGGTGGCAGAACGCGATGCCGCTGGCTGTTCCACACTGGTTTCCTTCAGCGAATACCGTGACATCCGCTACGACAAGGACATTCGCAAAAGCTACTTGCAAGGACGGCTGGGAGGTGTACCACGTATTTCTAGTGCAACGTTGCCTACACCTTGTTCAGCCCTGTAAGGTCGGTAAACCACGATGGCAAAAAGACGATCATTTTCCCGTGCTATTGGTGAACGGCGTTACCGCAAACTATTTGTGATTGCGGTTGAGGGTGCAAAGACTGAGCCGCAATATTTTGCTTTATTCAATGACAAGCAATCCGTCATCAGGGTCAATTGCATAAAAGGCAATCACGATAGTTCGCCACCGCAAGTGTTAAAGCGGATGACTGACCATCTCAATAAAGAGAGCCTGCAATCATCGGATGAGGCATGGTTGGTCGTTGACAAAGATCAGTGGACAGATAGCCAGTTGCAACAGCTTCATGCGTGGTCATTACAACGCGAGAATTACGGATTTGCCTTGAGCAACCCAAAGTTTGAATACTGGTTGCTACTGCATTTTGAAGATGGCAACGCGATGGCCAGTTCCCGTGAATGCTCTGATCGTTTGCAGAAATACTTACCCGATTATGACAAAGGGATTGATACCCGCAGGATTTCGCCAGATCGCATTGCTGCTGCAATAGAACGCGCCAAACAACGTGATAACCCAGCGTGTGCAGACTGACCACGAGCAATGGGCATGACCACGGTTTACCGACTGGTTGAAAATATTCTCAAGGCAAATACGTGACATCACCGCCCCGCCCGACTCGCCACCCAAGCCCCGCCGACAATCGCCAGACAAGCCAGCAGGATTGACCATTCCGGTTCAGCCTTGCCAGCAGCGATCAGCAGGACAACCGAAATCAGGGGTGCAGCATAGGACAATACGCCCAGCAGTTGCAGGTTGCCGTGTTTCACGCCGTAGTCCCATGTAAAGAATGCAATCCCGACCGGCCCCAACCCCAAGCCAATCACACCCAACCACGCCATGCCATTGGCAGGCCAAACCGTCTGCTCCAGCAACAGATGGCAGACCAGCCCCAACAAGGCCGTGACACCACAGAACCAGCCGACCGCATCCGTCGGCACATCCTTAACCAAACGGCTGGCGACCGAATACACCGCCCATCCGACGGCACAGGTTAACGCTGCCAAATAGCCGGGCAAATAATCGGCATTGAAGCCCCCACTGCCACCGCCCACCAAGAGCCAGCAGCCTGCAAATGCCAGCACTGAACCGAACAGGTGGTATTTCGACAAGTGCTCACCGGGCAACAAGGCCGCGAACAGCACAATCAGCAAAGGCCACAGGTAAGCAATCAGGCTGACATCCACCACCGGGGCATGAGCCATCGCCAAAAAGTAGAAAAAGTGGTAGCCAAACAAGCCCCCCACCCCCAACAGCCAAGCCCCCCACGGCTGCCGCGCATGCTGCCAGCCGATATGCCCCTGCCGCAACCAGTTGCCCAACATCAGCAGGAAGGCAATGGCAAACGTCATCGCCAGCATCTGGAATGGCGGGATTCGCCCCTCGGTCAGACTAGTCAATAAGGCCAGCATGCCCCACAACACAATCGAGATAAAACCAATCGCCGTGGCACGGGTGATAGGGGTATTCAAGGTATTTTTCAAAACATTAATCCATCGCGTCTTAGCCACGCACACTCTGCGGATGGCGGATCAGGTTCTGCGGGTCGAGCGTCCGCTTCAATGCCTGCAAGCGGGGGTAGGACTCGGCGTAATAGGCATGCTGCCAATCCTTAATACCCACATCCGGGTAATTGCAGTAATGCGCCTTGATACCAGCTTGCGTAAACTTGTGCTGCACCTGGTTTACCAAGGTTTCAGCCGCCGGGGTTTGGCTGGCACGGTCATAATAAACCTGAAACTCACCAAGGAAAGGATACTGCCGGTGTGGATAGGCTGCGGTTTTCGGGTCAACCCCGGTCTGGATCGCGCCACCGAGTGTATTGATCTGCAACAGGTTGGTTTTCAAATTCGATTTTGCCATCAGCGGATGGATTGTCGCCAAAACGCCCTTAATATCGGCAAAGCTTTTATAATAACCGGTCGAGACATTCTTGAAGTACATCGGCTCCAACCCACCCCGGAACCGTTGTATGCCACGCAGGAAAGCATCTTGCCTGGCAGGTTGCACCTCAGTGGCATCCACCGCCAGACGCTTGAGGATGGCCTGCAAGGGGGCAGTTGCCTTCGGGGCTGTGTCAGTCACCAGCACCGTCAAATGGGCTGGCCCCAACACCCACGAGGAGTAACAGGTATCCGGCAAGGTTTGCATGGACAGGAACCAACGTTCTGCCAGCACCAGCATTTTCTTGGTATCCAGCCCCCGAAACTTGAAACGGTAATGGGTAAAGGTCTGCGGGGCAGCGTGCGTGTTGAAGCGCAAAGCGGTGACAATGCCAAAATTGCCGTTATTGCCGCCTTTGCATGCCCATAGCAATTCCGGGTTGTTTTTAGAGTCATGCAACTTGCCTTTGCCATCCACCAACTGGACTTCGGTCAGGCTATCGCAGGTCAGCCCCAAACGGCGCGAGAAAAACCCATAACCGCCCCCCAAGGTCAAACCCGCCACACCAACACCGCCACAAGAACCCGCCGGGATCATACGCCCGAACTTGGCAAGGTAAACGTAAACATCACCGAGCTTTGCCCCTGGTTCGACCAGCATGCTTTTGGTCGACGGGTTATACGTGATCGCCCGCATCAGGGACAAATCCAGCAGCAAACCATCTTGGTTGAGGCTGAAGCCCTCAAAGCTATGCCCACCGCTTTTTACGCTGACCGGCAAACCCTTGGTAGCGGCATATTGCATGGCGGTTTGTATACCCTTGGCTGTCAAGCACACCGCAATCAGGCGCGGAACCAGGGTGATCCGCCGGTTAAAAATCTGCTTGTGCGCCGCAAATGCGGCATCTTGCGGGTGCAAGAAATACAGATGATCCGGGAGATGGGGCAAGCTGTTATCAGCCAATGCCCAGGCAGAATGGCTGGCAACCGGTACAGCCAAAGCAGCCAGCAAGGATTTCAAGACATCACGGCGAGTCAGGTTTATCATCATATTACTTCTTTTAACCAATACGGCATCACGCCTGCCGCAATAGCCCCTGCAAAATATCTTTCGGTGTAATCAGCCCCACCAGCTTCCCGGCTTGCGTCACGCCGATGGGCTGATCCGTTTGTTGAGCCAGTGCCACGACATCCCGCATCCACGTATCATAATCGACAGTTACTGCCCCCTCCTTCAGTGGAGGTGCTGGCTCATCCGCCGCCAAAGGCTGCATCAAGACCCCGGCATACAGCACATTCAATGGGTTGATATTGGCAACAAACCGCCGGACATATTCATTGGCGGGCTTAAAGATAATATCCCGCGCCGTCCCCGCCTGGATAATCCGCCCACCCTCCATAATCGCAATCTGGTTGCCGAGCTTCAGCGCCTCATTCAGATCATGGCTAACGAAAATGATGGTGCGCTTCAGCGTCTTTTGCAGCTCCAGCAGCTCATCCTGCAAATGGTCACGGATCAGTGGGTCGAGCGCTGAAAACGGCTCATCCATCAATAAAATATCGGCATCCGTGGCAAAAGCCCGCGCCAAGCCAACACGCTGCTGCATACCACCGGACAACTCATGCACCTGCTTTTCTGCCCAATCAGTCAGGTGTACCAAGGCCAGCTTCCCATCAACAATCCGGCGGATTTCGTCGGCTGCCATGCCCTTGATTTCCAGACCAAAGCCAACGTTCTCACGCACGGTCGCCCACGGCAACAAGCCAAACTGCTGGAATACCATGGCGATACGGTGTTTGCGCAACTCCCGCAACTGGCTGGCAGAAACTTTCGCCATATCCACCTGCCCACCCTGATGCGCAACCAGCAACTCACCACGAGTCACTTTGTTCAAGCCATTCACACAGCGCAGCAACGACGACTTGCCTGAACCGGACAAGCCCATCAGCACACAAATCTCACCTTCCTGAATGGTGAGGCTGGCATCCGCCACCCCCAACACCGATCCGGTTTGTTTGAGGATGGTAGCCCGATCTGCCCCCTGCTCCAGCAGCTTGCAGGCCTGTTTTTGTGCCTTACCGAAAATCACATCGACATGGCGGAATTCAACGGCTGCAACCATCAGTGTGCCCCTGTGCCTTGTTTGGCTGGCTGCTTGAACAGGCGATCCAGCAAAATGGCAAGGATGACAATCGCCAAACCTGCCTCAAAACCTTTTTCAATATTGACCGTATTCAAAGCTCGCACCACCGGCTTCCCCAAGCCATCCGCACCCACCAGTGCCGCAATCACCACCATAGACAGTGACAACATGATGCATTGGGTCAAGCCCGCCATAATGGTCGGCAAGGCATACGGCAACTCAATCCGCCACAGCAACTGTGAGGGCGAGCAGCCAAACGACTTGCCCGCCTCCAGCAAGGTATTCGGCACACCGGACACCCCCAGCCAAGTCAGTCGTACCGGAGCTGCCAGTGCAAAAATAATGGTGGAAATCAGCCCCGGAACCACCCCAAGACCAAACAGGATCAGGGTCGGGATCAGGTAAACGAAGGTCGGGATGGTCTGCATCAGATCAAGGACAGGGCGCAACACGGCATACAACCAAGGCCGGTGCGCTGCCGCAATCCCCAATGGTACGCCAATCAGCATACAGAACAGGGTGGCATATAAAACCAGCACCAATGTCTCGATGGTTTCCTGCCAATAGCCGAGATTAACAATCAACAGCAAAGACAGCAGGCAAAACACCACCAAGCCCCAACTGCGATGCAACCACCAGGCCAAGCCCACCACCGCTGCAATCAGCAATCCTGCGGGCAGCCACAGCAAACCGGCGGTTGTGCCATTAATGAGTGTTTCCAGCACCATCGACATCCAGTCAAAAAAACCGGAAGCATGTTGGTTAAGCAGGTCAACACCCTGTCCTAGCCACTTGCCAATCGGGAGCTTGTGTTCGGTGAGCCAATCCATGATGTGATACCTGATGTGATGCCTTTGGGGTTAGAGCACCCCCTCCCTCACCCGCCCCCGCCAGTAGCGGGGGGAATAACACCAGGATGGGTTGGGAGGGGGCAAGAATGACCTTACAGCTCCAGTGCTTTCTTCACGGCTTCCATCGCATCGCCGCCGTCTTTGGTGGTCACACCATCCAGCCAGCCTTTCAACACATCGGGGTTCTTTTTCAACCAGGCCGCCGCCGCATCATTGGGTTCTTTCTTGTCATCCAGAATCGCGCCCATGACTTCGTTTTCCATTGCCAAGGTGAATTTCAGGTTGCTGATGAACTTGCCCGCATTCGGGCATTCACCAACATAACCGGTACGCACGTTGGTGTAAATGGTTGCCCCCCCCAGATTCGGGCCAAATACATCATCGCCCCCCTCCAGGTAAGCCAATGGAAATTTGGCATTCATCGGGTGTGGCTCCCAACCCAGGAAAATCACCCCTTCATTGCGTTTGGTTGCACGCTCGACCTGCGCCAACATCCCCTGCTCGGAGGATTCCACCAGTTTAAAATCTTTCAAACCGAAGGTGTCCTTGTCGATCATGCCCTGGATCAGGCGGTTGCCATCATTGCCCGGCTCGATGCCGTAAATTTCGCCCTTGAGGTCATCCTTGAATTTGGCAATATCGGCGAAGGTTTTCAGACCCTTTTCCTGGAGGTATTTCGGGACAGCCAGCGTATACTTCGCGCCTTCGAGGTTGACACCCAGGGATTCAACCGACTTGTCAGCCAAGTAAGGCTCAATGTCAGCCTTCATGGTTGGCATCCAGTTGCCGAGGAAAACATCAATGTCTTTGTTCTTCAGGCTGGTATAAGTGACCGGAACCGACAGCACTTCGGCTTTTGGCTCATAGCCCAAGGCCTTCAGAACGGTTGAAGCCAGTGCAGTGGTCGCCGTAATGTCTGTCCAGCCGACATCTGAGAAGCGTACTTTGCCGCAGCTTTCCGGCTCAGCCGCTTGTACATTCACACTCCAAGCCGCCGCCAGCAATACCGCAGCCATACCCAGTTTCTGCAAACCCATAATCTTCCTCCTAAGTGATAGACAATTTTTCCCGCTAGCGCAGGGCTTTGTTGTGACACTAACCTATTCCTCTGCCAGCAGTTTATACTTGCGGGCAAGAAAAGCAAACCACCGGAAACCAACCCATGATGCACGCGGATTCACATCCCTTGTGCTAACCGCCCCATAAAGACCCATCCCGATCCTGCCCAAACACGAACCGCGTCACCTGTTGGTACACATCCCCTGGCAACAATTCAGCAGAGGGGAAACCTGGCTGATTCGGCGCATCAGGCCAACCCTGGGGTTCCAAAGCCAAACCTGCATGCGGGGGAAAGCCACCATCCAGCCATTTCCCATCATAGACTTGTAAACCGGGTTCAGTGGTTTCAACCACCATCCTGATACCACTGCTTGCCCCATGCAAACAGGCAACCGGGCGTAATGCCTGCCTAGCCTGCCCCAGGCAGAAGTTATGGTCGTAATGGGTATGGCGCTCCCCGACTGCACGCCGCTGCCGGAAATCAAATACAGTCCCAGCCACGAGTGCAAGCCTGCCAGTCGGGATACACTCCGCATCAGTCGGCAAATAATGTTCGGCTGTGATTTGCAATGAATGATCCAGCACTGAAGCACTGCCATCCAGATTGAAATAGCTGTGGTGGGCAAAGTTGCACAAGGTGGGGGCATCAGTCGTCGCGGTCAGCTCAACCGACAGGATACCAACACCCGATAAGCGGTACGTCAGGCGCACCTCCAGATTCCCCGGAAAGCCCATGTGCCCATCTGCCAATTGGAGCCGGAGTGTAACCGCGTCCTCGGCCTGGGTAAGCAGCTCCCACACCTGCCGGTCAGCTCCCATTGCACCACCATGCAGCAAATGCTTGCCCAGGAAATTGCAATCCAGTTGATAAGACTTACCGGCAATCACAGCCCGCCCTTGAGCAATCCGGTTGGCAAAACGCCCCACGGTCGCCCCAATATAAGCGCTTGATTGCAGGTACTGCCCAAGAGATGGAAAGCCCAGCACCAGTGAATGCCCAACCCCATCCAGCCGTAAATCCTGCAAGGTTCCGCCCCACGTCAGGACATGGGCTGTCAAACCACCACCCCGTAGCGGGATACGCAGGACATCCTGCCCCGCCAGTATTTTACCAAAATGTCCGATTATCATAGCCATAACCTCATGATTGCCTGAATGCCCCTACGGCTCAGCCCCCTAGGCAAGAAAGCAGACCAGTTGTCTACTTTACAGAAGCCTTTGTCCCCCAAACACCCTAAACTAAGGCGAGCTTTACAGGTGGACACACCACAACTGGTGGACTCCCGAAATGAAAAAAACCATACAGGTCATCACCCCAAATGACAAACGCAATTAATCCGGGCAACAACGTTTCCCTCCCCAAACAGGAAAACGCAAACCAACTGAGTACGGCATCAGCACTGGGGCCATTGCTCAAACTACGGGATGCCCCCGTCAAGGCATTTGACCCAGATAGCTCATCCAAGCAGCTTGCCCAGCTATTACAGGCTTTTAAAGGCAATAACCTGGATGACGACCTGGTGACAACCATCATGACGATGCTTGCACCCACCGCCCCCAAACCCGCTGAAGCACCACGCCCTGAAACTACAACGGGAACCAAACCCGGCACAGGATCAGGCAAAGCCTCGGGTACAATTAACCCAGCCTTTGCGGGTTTGGCAGAACTGTCAGGCCATATACCCGACGCACAGGCTGCCAAATCCGGCCTTCCGTTTGAGCCATTTGCCAAACTGACAGGCCAGCAAGAAGGCTCATACACGCCGCCTACTGCCATCCCGACCGCAGCAGAAGGGCTGGCAGCCACCCCTACCCGTTTGGACGGCAGCACCCAGACCGAAACCGATACACCTGTCACCGATCCGGCTGATCAGACCCCAGCGGCTGCCAACCTGACAACACAAGCAGCCCCGCTCCCATCCAGCAGCCCGGACAGCATCAAGTTTGCAGCTCAACCAGCAACCAGCGACCCTGCTACCCCACATCCCTATATTCTGGATATGCCCGCAGGACTTGACCAGATAGCCATGACCGAGCTGATTTATAGCCGCCTTGCCTTGGCAGAGTTCGGCATCCCCTTCATGCGGCATTGATGGGATTAGCGGACAAAAAAATACCCCGCCGGGTGGCGGGGCAATGAGGGAGTAAGGTCTATGAAAACCTGCGAAAACGAAAACTTAACTCAAAACAATTCAAAGTAACTCAACGTAAAACTCATCTGCCCCATCTCAGGAGCGTGTTACCGCAATAAAACGGCGCTGCTCATCACGCATAATCAACATGGCCAGTGGTTTATCTTCCGGTGATTTTTCAACCAATGACTTTAGCTCATCGGGCGATGTAATGCGCATATTATTCACCGATAAAATGACATCACCTTCACGCAACCCTGCACGACCCGCCGGACTATCCGCCCGAACCTCGCGGACAACCACACCTTCCTTGTCCAATTCAGCCTTTTTACGCTCTTCTTCCGTCAAAGGCGCAACCGCCAAACCCAAAGCACCGGTTCCGGCACTCTCATTGGCTGCCAACTTCTGTGGCTCATCACCGTCCTTCTCAGCCAACTGCTCAATGGTAACGTCAAGCAACTTTTCTGTACCATCACGCAACACTTTCAAAGGAACCTTCGTACCAACAGTCGCACTACCGACCAACAAGGGCAGGTGATTGGCTGAAGTCACTTCCGTGTTGTTGAAACCAATAATAATATCGCCTGCCTGCACACCCGCCTTATCCGCAGGGCTGGATGGCTCAACGCTGGCAACCAACGCACCGTGTGGGCGCTGCATGGCGAACGAGTTGGCTAACTCCTGATCCAGGTTCTGGATTTGCACACCCAGCCAGCCACGACTCACCACACCCGCCGTTTTCAGTTGGTCGGTGATGTTCTTCACCAGGTTCACAGGGATGGCAAATGAAATCCCCATATAACCACCACTACGGCTATAAATCTGTGAGTTCACCCCCACCACATTACCATTCAGGTCAAACAGCGGGCCACCCGAGTTGCCAGGGTTCACTGCCACATCCGTTTGGATGAACGGAACATAGGTTCCATCCGGCAAACTGCGGGACAAGGCACTGACAATCCCCTGGGTAGCAGAGTGGTCAAGGCCAAACGGCGCACCAATCGCCACCACCCACTGCCCCACTTCCAGGGCATCCGAATCGCCCAGTTGTACGGTTGGCAAACTGCTTGCCTCCACCTTTAGCAACGCAATGTCGCTTTTCTTGTCCTGCCCAACCACCTTGGCGCTCAACTCACGCTTGTCATTCAGTGTGACAGTAATCTTCTTTGCATTTTCAACCACATGGGTATTCGTCACAATATACCCGTCGGCAGAGATAATGAAACCTGAGCCCATCGCTTGTGACTCTTCGCCACCCTTGGGCATCCCACGCGGCAGATTGCGGAAAAAGCGCTGAAGCTCTTCAGGCATTTCTTCGCCATCCGGCATCGCAAACATTTCCGGCAAACCCACCCCAGCCTTTTCTTCAGACTCGACCGCAATATGCACAACGGCATCACGGTTCTGCTTGATCAACTGGCGCAATTCGGGCAAACCGCCCTCCGCCTGCACACTGGAGGTGAGCGCGGGAAAAGCCAAAGCACACAGCAAGGCACTGGCAGCCAGCATCGGCCATTTGCCTTTGGATTTGCTGTTGTTTAAGTGACTGACTGGCAACTTAGTGAGCATATTTTCTTTTCCTCAATCGGATCATCGGGTTTAACATGCTGCTTATATTGCCTGAAGCTACCTTACCGCTGTTTTGCCAAAAGGTTACGAAACCGTAATCCTCACAGGTCGCCTCAATCCACCCAGTCACTCGCATAACCGGGCAAAAAAGGGATGGCCTCACCGTCGGGCGTAAGCATTTCAATTTCAACCGGCGCACCATCGGCGTCCAGGAACACCCGCCCGATAGAACTGCCGTTATGCAAGCGTTGATGGCGATAGCGCCCTGCATGCTCACCCGGTCGGCGTTGGTGGATACGCATATGCCGCCGCCGCGTCAACCAGTTCAAGGGCGAATAACTGGCAAACAGCCACCGGTTCAGGCGGTCAAAAATCCGTAATAAGGTCGCTGGGAAGGCGTTTTTTATACCCGATGCCGTAATCTGCCAAATGTGGGGGCTGTGGTCACGGTAACGCAGGCGAACATCGTAGACGAAGGAGTAATGCACATCCCCCGACAGGATGACGAAGTTATGCGGGGTGCGCTTATGGCGGAAAATATTCAGGATCACATTGGCAGACCCCGGATGTGCCATCCAGTTTTCGGCATCCACCACCAGCGAATAGCCAAACCACGTAAATACCCGCTGTACTACCTCAATCAGTTTGACCCCGAAAATCGGCGCAGGTGATACCAAAATAACCGCTTTCTCATTGATCAGCTCCTGCTGTAAATCAGACAGCATTTCCCAGTCCATCAAACCAGAAGGGTCAGAGGCACGGCTTTCTGCCCGCCAGCGTTGGGTACGGGTATCCAGCACCACCAGCTTCGGCTGGGTCGGAATGGAATAATGCCAACCTTCACGCTGTAACATCTGATCCACCAACAGCGTATGCAGCGGCTTGCGGCGGGTACGGAACAAGGCCTGCACGGCTTTCACCAGCTCCGGTGGAAACTGCCAAGGGACATTGCCCCAACCCTGACAGAGGAAATAAGCAATCAAGGCATTGCCAATAATCCGCTTTGACAAAGGATGTCCGTAGGCGCTCTCCTCCCAGGCCCGCGACAGGTTCCAGTCATCGGTAATATCGTGGTCATCAAAAATCATATAGACCGGCACACCCGCCAAAGCCCGTTGCACCTGCGGCAACCCCCGTGCAAATGCCCGGATCGGTTCCAGTTGGCCTTGATAGCGGATCAGCGCATCCCCGGATAGCTCATCCATCCGCGCCTCCAGGTCAACGATCTGCCACAAGGCAGGCGACCAGACCAGCAGGTACATACCCAACATTTCTGCCAAGGTGATCAAGTGGTTATCCGCATTGGCAGAGGTAAAGATCGGTTTGCGTGCCCCCGTGAACAAGACTTTGCGTAACGATGCATTATCTTGGGTATTGGGCAATAACTCCGGGCGGCGGTAATAATGGTCGTGACGCTTATGCAGGGCGTGGCGCTCGCCTATTTCCGTCCCGTCCAGCCGCTCCTCATATAAGCCCAGATGCTCAATCACCTGATGGATAGCGCCCAGCATCGGCCCGGCGACATCATCCACATACACTTGGTCGCCGGTCAACATCAACAGGGCAGGCTGATGTTCCGGGGTATCTGCCAAACGGGCGGCTGCCAATTCTGCATCCACCACCCGCAAGCTATCCCCGCCAGGATAATGGGGTTTGCGGCAGGAGCCATGCAGTAACTGCCTGACCTGTGGCTTGATGGCAAAACGTGGTTGTTGGTCATCATGGTAAAGGAGGTGCGGAAGCGTCTCCCGCAGCCAACGCACCTGTCCATCCACCAGCAGGCCAATGTCATAATTGATCCAGACCTCTTCGGGAAAAGGCTGCGTTGGCAACACTGGCTCCACACACAGCAAATGCAGGTGGGCATGTGTCCCCACCGCCACATGCCCGTCATGCCCTGGCTGCAACACCGCTTGGGCGAGTACCTGCCCCTCATGCTGGAAAACCAGCTCCAAAGGCACAGCCTCAGCACAGACCAACCATATCACCACCTGCCCCTTACTGGCATGGCGGATGATCGGGCCTGCGATAATCGTGGGTAAATCGACAGTATTCATTATTCAGGATCAATCAGTTCTGCGGGGATTATCGCGCCCAGTATAAAGGCTCGCATGCATGGGGCTACATTAACAAATGTTCATGGCACGAAGCTTGGCAGGTAGTTTATCCTTGGCGCATGAATATCCTGCTTATTGAAGATGATACCCCAACTGCCAGCTTCATCCAGAAGGGATTGAATGAAAGCGGTTATATTGTAGACCACGCGGCTGACGGCGAGGATGGTTTGCATCTGGCATTGACCGGGCAATACGATGCCCTGATTGTCGACCGCATGCTACCGCGCCGTGATGGTTTGTCGGTGATCCAGACCTTGCGGCTACGCGGTATGAGCACCCCTGCCCTGATCCTGAGCGCACTCGGTGAAGTCGACCATCGGGTCGAAGGGCTGCGGGCAGGCGGTGATGACTATCTGGTCAAGCCCTATGCCTTCAGTGAATTGCTGGCACGGCTCCAAGCCCTGCTGCGCCGCGCCCAGCCCACCCAGGAGCAAACCGTGTTGCGCCTGCGGGATCTGGAAATGGACTTGATGAAACGGCAGGTCAAACGCGGGGGTATGGTCATCAGCCTGCAACCCCGCGAATTCACCCTGCTCGAATACCTGTTGCGCCATACCGGACAAGTTGTGACCCGTACCATGCTGCTGGAAAAAGTCTGGGATTACCATTTCGACCCACAAACCAATGTGATCGACGTACATATCAGCCGCTTGCGCGGTAAAATTGACCGCGACTTTGATGTACCGCTGCTGCACACCATCCGGGGTGCAGGGTATTTGCTACATGATCCGTCGGCTGCTTAATACCACCGTTTTCCGGCTTTCGCTGGTCTATGCCCTCCTGTTCAGCCTGATTGCTGCCTTGGCAATGGGGTCAATCTACTGGGTGGCGATGGAGCATATCAAGCAGCAGACAGACACCCGCCTGCAATTGGAAAGCGACCTGCTGGTCAACCTGTACCGCACCGGCACAATGGACACCCTGCGCGAAGGGATCAAGCTGCGTAACCAGGATCAAGATCGCCCGGAACCCCGTTTCTATGTCTATGCCCTGTCCAATAGCCCGCAGCAAGCCTTCAGCAAAGAGCTGATGCCGGAATACTTCACCGATGGCGGTCGCCAATTGTTCGATACCCTGACCTTCCGCCAAGTGCTGAAGATGGTGAATGTCAATATGGCTGTCCGTGAGAACGATGAAGCCCGCACCTTGGTGACACGCTTGCCCGGCGGTTTCCAGCTTTTGGTGGCAACCGATATGAGCGAGCAGAATGCCCTGCTCGACAAGATGTACCGCAGCATCTGGCTGGCAATGGCGGTCATTTTCACCCTGGCGATTTTAGGCGGGGCATTGATGGGGTATGGCGTATTGCGCCGGATCGATAGTGTGCGCCGAACTGCTGATAACATCATCAATGGCGACCTCAGCCAGCGCATGACCGTCACCAGCCGCAATGATGAGTTTGACCGCCTGAGCGTGGTACTCAACACCATGTTGCAACGCCTTGAGCAACTGATGAAAGCCACCCGCGAAGTCACCGACAACCTTGCCCACGATCTGCGTAACCCCCTCAACCGCTTGCGGAACCGCCTTGAAGCCAGCCGCTTCCAACCGCCGGATAGTGAGCATTTCCAGCAGCTCCAACAAGATGCCCTGCAAGATGTGGATGACCTGATTAAAACCTTCAATGCCCTGCTCGGCATTGCCCAAGCCGAATCCGGCACGCATCGTGATGATTGGACAGACGTTAACATCGGGCAATTAATCAGCGACATGGGCGAATTATATGAGGCCGTGGCGGAAGAACAGGACATCAGCTTCAACTACCATGCTGACAGCGGCCTAATCCTGCACGGCAACCGCCAACTGCTGGCACAGGCCATCACCAACCTGCTCGACAATGCCGTCAAGTACACCCCAACCGGCGGCGAAATCAAGTTGCATGCGGAGCGCCAAGCCAACCAGATCGTGATCACGGTCAGTGACAGCGGCTCCGGTATTCCGGCAGAACAACATGAACGGGTGTTTGAACGCTTTGTACGCCTGGACAATGCCCGCAGTACACCGGGCAACGGTTTGGGGCTGAGCCTGGTAAAAGCGGTTGCCGACCTTCATGGGGCAAGTATTGAATTGCAGGATAATAAACCGGGATTGAGGGTCATCTTAAAGCTCAACGCCAGTATGTGAACCACATAAACGCAGCACTGCCCTCAGGCAGTGCTAGCCACGGCTACTAGACAACAAGCCTCATCACATCCAGGGGTTTTTACCAACCGGATTGAAATAGAGGTTAAACAATCGCGGCGGTGGAGTATCCAGCGTCCGCGCCACCCGGATAAGGGTGGACATTTTAGCCTCCTGAATATCTGCCCGTCTCAACTTGTGCCATGTCTGCCGGGAAACGCCAGAGCGCTCCGCAGCTTCAGTCACAGAGAGGTTCATGGCATCCATCCGTTCTTGTATGTATGTAGCCAAATCCATTCCTGACATATCGATCACCCCACTTAAACTATCTTCCCTAGCCTAGGGAGTTTTACCGTTTGTCGGGTTTCAGGCAATATGGAAATTTCCACATTCTCCAGTCAAAACAGCCAGCTTGCTTCAGGCTTCATCACCGTCATCCAGCAGATTCAACTGCCCCACCAAATACATCAGGCGGTCTTTGGTGATACCCCCCATCCGGGCACGCAGCTCATCCAATACGCGGGCTGCATACTGGTAGGAAATTCCCTGGCCAATCGTCTTCAAGTGTTTCCCATTGGCAAGATGGTTCAGGATTTGTAGCTCTTTCGGCTTGAGGCTGTCACGAAACGGACGGATGAACACGCGCGGCAATTCCGCACTGGAAAAGCTGACATCATGAAACGCCTGGGAACAGCGCACCAACGTCTCCAACCGCTCCCGCTTGAGCTTGGCAAAAACCTCGTCGCGCTCATGGCTGATGACACTGACTCCACTACCCCCCGCCGTCCAAAGCATGGTGGGGATCGACAAGGCATTCCTGATCCCATAATCCTCGCGGGCTAACGCAATAACGGCTGACTCCTTTTCCGACACCAAACCGGACAGCTCATGCTCACGCCAGTCCATCGGTGACAGGTCATTGCTTTTTACTTTCCTGATGGTGAAGTCGTACTGGTCGAGCCGCTCCGCTGCATAGTGCTCAAGGAACCCTATCGGATAATCATCCGGGCGCAGGAAGACAGGAGGGAAATGAGTCAGGGTGCTCAGGCTAACGTTAGGAACGTAAGTATAGGTGACTCCATCAAAGCCCAAGGCATCAACACAACGCGTATAATAGCTGAAGCGCTCAGTCAGGGTTGAAACACTGCGTAAATCATCAAAAAGCTGCCCCAGCAAGGCATAATCCACAGACATGTACCACCTGCATCATCAACGTGGCGGGCACTCCAGCCCGCCACTTTAGCTGAAGCACTACGCCCTTTTACGTAAAACCAAGAAATTCAACCCCCCTTGAAAATGCCGTTGGTGCGCTTCCTGCACCGCAAACCCGGCTTGCTGTACCTGCCTGACCAAATCATCCAATGAGATAAAATTAGCCTGCGGATTAGCTGCCAGTTTTAGGTTGTACTCTCGATAAGCCTCAAAATCAGGATGCGCCAACAGCTCCTTACGGATGTCCTTCGCAAGCTTTTCCAGACTTAAATTTTTATTCGGGGTCGCCAAGACAAAAACGCCATCATCCACCAACAGGCTTGCGATATGCCGCAAAGTCAATAAGGGATCAGGCCATGCATAATAACTCTGAATTGAAACAGCAGAATCGAAACACCCTTGTAGCTCTTCAATCTTGCAGTGCTGAATAGCAAAAGAAGGACGATCCAATGTACTTATGACCCATCGGGCAGCTGTCACCATCTCTGCTGCGTAATCAACACCCGTATAAGCACTAACTTGTTCATTATCTGCCAAAAAAGGGGAAATCTTTGCACTGCCACAACCGCAGTCTACTACATTGCCCTGCAAATGCAAGCAGGCTTCGCGGTAGACTTCCAACTGGACAGAAGTGGTCACTGCCGCAAACAAACGGGCATAACTATTCCACTCGGAAGCAGGATAACGGTGAATTTGTTTTTCTTTTTGCTCTAATACTTTCATTTATAATTCCTCATGCCTGCATAAAGGCAGGATTATTTTTCTTTATTTCACATTCCAGCAAGGAAAATCGGTACTGAGTCCCATAGGTATAACCCACATCAGCCTTGAGCACCCTTGCATCAAAGGCTTTCTCATAAAAACTGACATTTTTGTCACGGATGATAAAAATCAGGGAGTTAATGCCGCAACGGGCAGCAAACCCATAATACGTCCGCAGGTAAAGTGGCAGTAACCCTTGTGCCTGCCGGGAAATGGCAAACTTGCTGGGTTCCGCAATGCGCAAGCCCTGATTGCGCAAACGGTCAACTTCTGGCTTGATGATTTCATCGGCGGGTAGCCCAACCTCGCCATCCAGCACCAAGCGCCCCGTGCTGGTTATATCCCCCTCATCATTTTCACTGTATAAAATACAGGCGTATTCATCATAAATATCATTAAAACGGGTCACGCCCGGATACAACCTGCCAAACTCCGACTCCCGGAGCTTCCATATTTTGCCCATCGGCGTTTCCGATGTGGCAACCTTGAGCGGTCGCGGAACCTCAACGGGAAGCAGAGGTCTAGGTAAGGTATACATGATTATTCTTGGATCTCCTTATATATCAAGATGATTCCAAGCTGCTTGGTTTTTATTCTTGCATGCAGGGCGAAGTATTATGCAGTACAGAAAATGAACAAAATCCAGCCGATATTCGGTAGTACCCCGACAGCCAAAACGCTGGCACACCCAAGCACCAGACAACTACACTTAAGCAGTGAAACTTAACAACCCCGAAAAACAGACACGGGTGCACACGAGGAAAATTCCATGAAGACGATCAAAATGAAACAATGGCTCGCTGCAACGCTGCTGATCACAACAGCCACGGGTACAGCCTATGCCGACCAATGCGCCCTGATCCCGTTGGAGCAGGCCGCCAAAGCCCTGAACCACCTGAAGCCAGGTAGCCAATATATCCCGTTCTGTGAGCTGTGCGGAGACAAGGATTTCCACAAACACCCAGCAGTCACGGTGAAAGAACTCAGCGTCGTCTCAGAAACACTGAACAACGACACCCTCTGGGAAATCAAGGTCAATGGCACAGGTATTGATCTGGCCTATACCTACCTGCGTGTCCAGGATGGCTCCTACCTCAACCTCTCCAAATTGGCGGACTGCCCTTCGGATGGCGTGACGGTAGGCTTCCCGGCAAAAGCAGTGGGCAATGCACCCACCAAATAAAAGCCTGATAAAACCGCCCACCGGATTCTGTTATCCTAGCCGCATCCCTTGATACACTGACGTTGAAGGAAACGATCTATGTGCGGAATCTGCGGTGAACTGCGTCTTGACGGGCAACTGCCTGAACTGAAGTACATCAATGCCATGATGGCAAAACTGGAAAAGCGCGGCCCTGACCATGCGGGCAGCTTTTCCGATGGTGCACTGGCCTTTGGGCATCGCCGCCTTGCCATTATTGACCTGTCTTATAAATCCAGCCAGCCGATGGTGGACATCGAATCGGGATTGGCGCTGGTGTTCAACGGCACGATCTACAACCACCCGGAACTGCGCGAACAGCTTAAAGCACGCGGACATCATTTCTTTTCCAACGGCGATACCGAAGTCATCCTCAAAGCCTACGCGGAATGGGGCGAAGACGCGCCCAAGCACTTGCTCGGCATGTTCGCTTTCGCCATCTGGGACATGCGCAACAAACGGCTGTTCGTGGCGCGTGACCGCATGGGCATCAAGCCGCTGTACTATGCTGCTGATAGCAAAAGCTTCCGCTTTGCTTCCAACACACAAGCCCTGCTGACCACACCGGGGATTGATACCAGCCTCGACCCACTGGCAATCCACAACCTGTTTTCGCTGCACGCGGTTGTGCCAGCACCACGCACCGTACTGAACGGCATCCGCAAGCTGCAACCCGCGCACAGTCTCACTATCCACGCTGACGGACGGCAAGAGCTGAAACGCTACTGGAATCTGGTGGCACGTCGCCCTGCCGAACCGCGCACCGAACAGGAGTGGATAGCCGCCGTCCACGACTCGCTAAAAACCGCCGTGCGCCGCCGTAACAATATCGCCGACGTGCCCGTGGGCGTGCTGCTTTCCGGCGGGCTGGATTCGAGTCTGCTGGTCGGGCTGCTCGCCGAAATCGGTATTCAAGACATCCGCACTTTCACCATCGGTTTCGACGACCAGCCGGAGGAAAAAGGCAGCGAATACGAATACTCCGACGCGGTGGTGGAACGCTTCCAGCCGACCCACCACAAATTCCACATCCCCAACGAACAGACCTTGCTGCGCCTGCCGGAAGCGGTGGCGAACATGGCAGAACCGATGTTTGGACAGGATGCGATTGGTTTCTACCTACTTTCCGAACAGGTGTCCAAGCATGTGAAAGTGGTGCAATCCGGGCAAGGCGCGGATGAAGTGTTCGGCGGCTATTTCTGGTATCCGCAAGCGCACGCCTCTACCCACCCCGACAAGCTGCAACGCCTCGCACCGTATTATTTTGACCGCGACCACAGCGAAATGGCGGAGATGCTGCAAACCCCGTTCCAAACCCGCGATTACACGGGCGAATTGGTGCGCGAATTGCTGGAATCACCCGATGCGGAAGACACGCTGGATGCGGTATTGCGTGCCGACGTGACAACTTTCATCGTCGATGATCCGGTCAAGCGCGTGGATAACATGACGATGGCATGGGGGCTGGAAGCGCGTGTGCCGTTCCTCGACCACGAACTGGTGGAACTGGCAGCGCAAATGCCGACCGAATTGAAACTGCGCGACGGCGGCAAGTATGTGCTAAAACAGATTGCGCGGGGACTCGTACCGGATAGCGTGATTGACCGCCCCAAGGGTTATTTCCCCGTGCCTGCCTTGAAGTTTGTGCGCGGCGAGTTTCTGGAAATGATGCGGGCATTGCTGGATTCGCAAGCCTGCCGCGAACGCGGGTTGTTCCAGCGCAGCTACATCGACAAGGTGATTGCCCAGCCGGAAGCGCATTTGACACGGATTCAGGGCAGCAAGTTGTGGCATATGGCGGCGTTGGAGATGTGGTTGCAGGGTGTTAAAGTTTAACCGAACAACGCAAATTGCTGGCACGCATCTTCCTTTTTCTCGTGGGCAGACGGATTGTAGTTTGTCACCAATGCCTCAACCATCGGATTGCGGTTATCCTCACTTGCGCCAACGTGGTAGAAATGCTCCCGCGTCAGCACGTTAAACTTGCCCCACAATGACTTGATGTAGGTATTCTCCCGAAAATCATTGTGATGCCAAGTTGAGAGGATGAATTTGCTGTCCAGCTTTTCAAGCACGGCATGAAGGCGATGTTCCTGAAGCTCATCCCAACCGTTATAATAATCGACATGGCGGTCAATATAAGGTGGATCACAATACACAACGTCTACTGCCGAAACCTCTTGGAGCGTTTTAGTGAAATCCTGACATTTAAACTCAAATTGCTTGGTGTACAGGATTTTAGCGACGGTATCCACCTGATTCACAATTTTGGTCACATAGGCTTGAGCAAACCGCTGCGGTTTACGGCAAAACGGAATGTTGAACCCTCCCTTTTGATTGAAACGGATCATGCCATTAAATCCGGCGCGGTTCAGAAACAGAAAATCTAACGGCGCATGATATTTGTTAAACCGTTCACGAACTTCATAGTAATGAGCTTCACCCTTTTCCAGTAGTAAAGCCCCCTCTCTGTTCAAATAGATGCGGACACTTTCAGGTGTAATTAAACCTTTGGCAAGACTGGAATAGAAATTAACCAAATGCGGATTGGTATCACACAACAAAGCACGGTGCGGAGCAAGATTAAAAGCTACCACACCCGTTCCCATGAAAGGTTCAATCCACACACCATCAAAATTAGCAGGGATAATACTGTGAATCCACGGCACGAGTTTAGTTTTGATGCCTTGGGATTTAATCGGAGGAACAGTGACTTTCATTAGCATCATTCCCCGCTATTCTGTTTATCAACCACCAACGAAACATCACCGCCACGATAGGCAACAAAGTCTTTCAGCGTCGAGATTTTCCTTGTGCCACCTTGCCCATCTTGAACCGTGATTTTACAAAAATTCATCCAGTAATCATCGAACCAGTTTTCACCCAAACGGGAAAACATGCCACGTCCGTTGATAATATCGTCGATATTATTGATGCTGCCGATGTTGGCAGTGTTGCCGCTGCCGCCCTTGTCGCTAGCGATTTGCCACTTTTCCACCACGAAAAACTGAAAATTTTTGACCACTGAAACGATGGACTGCAACTCATCCAGCCGATGGGAACAGGTTTCGTCTATCGTTGCACCCTCTGCCCGGTCGTAAATGATGCCAAGGCAGAAATGCCCTGTATATGAACTATAGGGAAACTGGATATTTTTAGTACTTTGGCGATTCTCGAAATAAGTACCATGCGAACCTAAAGTGAAACCGTTACATAAATATGGCTTTTTCGGATTGCGATAGGTTGTCTTGAAATCGACCGCAAATTTGATGCTTTCGTCATCTGCCTTAACGAAGGAAATATCCGGGTAGTAGTTCTGATGGTCAGCTAACACTATGCAATAGCCATTGTCTTGCGCAAACTGGAGAATTTTCGGAAACAGGTGGATTTCCAGTATCTTAGAAACGATCTTGGTATCGGATGAAATCGTATAGACATTCTGGAATATGTCGATGAAACCCTTGACCGTCCACTGTCCATCTTCCGTACTGACGTGCTGGTGGATACTACTGACGAAGGTGGCTAGTTTTGTACGAAAATCCTGCTTATGATCCATCTGGCTTACTACTTTACGTTTGGTGTTTGCCAGCTTAACAACATAAGTGCGTAAACCCAAGACATCCCTAGCTACATCGGCAACAGCCGGAAGCGCATTTGACACGGATTCAGGGCAGCAAGCTGTGGCACATGGCGGCGTTGGAGATGTGGTTGCAGAGTCACACCTCCCGCATCCGCTGATCACGCAATCAACCGGGCAGCACTGAAAACCAAGCTGAAAACCAAGCTGAAAACCGGGCTGGAAACACAGCCCGCCTCAGAACCAGCGCCGCAGCAATCGTTTGACATTCAACGCTTCAGCCAGACGGTTACGTGGGTAAGGAATCCATTCTGGCTCAAAATAATGCCGCTGGGTTTGGCTCATGCCAGGTCGCCACGGATGAGCACCCTCCAGATAATAATGCGTGACTTGTGACTCACGGGTCAGGGACTTATCCTTTTGTCTGGATCCACCGTGCAATAAATTGGCAGCCCAAATTAATGCCTGACCTTTTTTTATCGTACCGTACTCAGGCTGCAAACCACGTTCCTTCACTAGCTTATCCAGATAGGCCTCATACTTCGGATAGTTTTTATAGTCTGCCTCCAGTCCCATTTCCTCAAAATTCATTTCCGGTAAATGATGGCTACCGGGATAGAAAACTAACGGCCCCTGATCGGGGCCAATATCTTCCAATGCAACCCATACGCCACACATCAGGCCAAAAGGTTCAGAATTGAAATGGATACTATCCGAGTGGATTTTCTGCTCTGTACCCTTATAAAAATTCAAGGTCTGGAATGGCATCGGCCTACACTGGTACAAATCATGTAAGGCAGACAAAATGGTCGGAAATGTAGCCAGTGACTTGACTGCACCGTTGATTTTCCAAGCATCCTGAATGCGGTTAAAGTCAGCATAAGCAACGTTGGCAGGCTTTTCACCACCGCGCCAAAAATCCCGGAAATTATTCGCAACCGTGTCTAGCGTTTCATGGGGAATAAGGCTATCAATGACCAGATAACCATCATCCTGAAATTTTTTTACCTGTGCGACACTCAAAGCCATACCAATACTCCTGTTATTTGGTAGCGATGACCTGAGTTAACCACATACCCCTACAAGAAACAATGTGTTCCAGTCACACCTGCGTCCACGTCAAATACCCTGGAAAAACACCTCCACGCTATTCTTCCACACCTGTGGCAACAGCGTTTCCAGTGGAAGACCCTTCACCAGAGCGACGTGTTCGGCAATAAACGGCAGGTACTTCGGCTCATTTTTGTGCCCGCGATACGGGATAGGGGTCAGGTAGGGGGCATCTGTTTCAAACAGGATTTGCTCGGGCGGGGTCAGGGCAATGATTTCGCGGACATTTTCGGCTTGCTTAAAGGTGCTGATGCCATTGAAACCCAAACAGAAGCCCTCAGCCAGACAATACTCCGCCAACGCCTGCCCGGACGTGAAGCTATGGATCACTCCCCGCTTGGGCATTTGCCCGACGAAGTTGCGCAAGATTGCCTGCGTATCCTCATCCGCCTCACGGGTGTGCACCACGATGGGCAAGGCCAGATCAATGGCAATCTGGAGCTGGCGCTCAAACGCATCGCGCTGCTTGGCACGGTCGGAGTAGTCATAATGGTAATCCAAGCCGATTTCACCAATCGCCAGAATTTTGTCATGCAGTGCATTGGCACGGATTTGTGCTTCCACCGTGTCGCTGTAATCGTTGGCATCGTGCGGGTGAATGCCTTGCGTACCCCAGACCTGCGGGTATTGCTGCACCAAGGCCATCACCTTGTTGAGGTTGTCAGGGGAAACGGCAATGGTAATGATGCGCTCAACATTCACCTCACGGGCAGCTTGCAGGGCAGCGTCGAGCGCGTCACCTTCCAGATAATCCAGATGGCAATGGGTTTCGATGATGGGGTGCTCGAAGACGGGAATGGCGCGTTTTTTGGACATGATGTGTAATGGCTTGGCTGCTGGAAAGCGTGGATTTTCAGGGCTTACCTCGGTGAATGCAAGAAACCCCTTGTGAAAACCCATCTCGTATATACACTTAAACGAACATATATAGGAGCAAGCGCCATGCAAGCTGGACTCGCTGAAATTCAAAAAAACATCGCCATTCTCACCACGCTCACCGAACCGTTGCAGATTGTGGATAAACGCCGCAAGCAAATCATTGCGACGGTTTACCCGCGTTTAACCACGCACAATGCCCAACGCTTGGCGGGCAAATACCGGCTACTCATCCCCGCCGCGTTGCTCACTGCCACCTTTGAGGAAGCCCGTGAAGCTGCCATGCTGGCCGCCATGAAGGAAAAGTATGACGCTGCTCATTGATACCAATATCATCATCCGCTATCTGGCGGGCGACCATGCCGAATTTCTGGCGAAATCCACGGCACTGTTTGAGCAAGTCGAGGGTGGTGATACGCACATCATCATCCTCGACAGTGTGGTGATGGAAGCCTTCTTTGTGCTGACCAAATTCTACCAACTGCCCAAAGCGGAAGTGATCGACGACCTGAAAACGATCCTCGCATTTGCCGGTGTCATCAATGATGACAAATTACAGATCATCGAAACGCTGAATCTTGTCCTCTACAAAAACATCGACTTTATGGACGCGCTGCTGTGCGTGAAAAGTAAGCTGTATGGCTTGGAGTTGTTTAGTTTTGATGAGCGGTTGAACAAGAGGTGTGCTTGAAGAGCTTCATCCGGTTTAGGGTATCGCCTGTTCCGCCAGCACATCAGCCAGATGCAACTGGGAAGTTTGTGTGGTACGGCACTGGATAAAGCTACAAATGCAAGTATCCGGCATGTAGGTTTTCAGAACTATTCAAAGCGCCCCTCATCACTGATCACATCAGCACGTTCCAGCAGAAAATCATCATCCGCAAAGGCTATTTCGCGCTCCAACCATGTCGGACACCGAGATGCCCGACTTTAACACAACACAACATCATGGCACATTAGTGCTACCATAACCCCACCTGAGCATCACCGCAGAGAGTCGCCATGAGATTTGCCACCTTCAACCTGTTCCAGTTTGTTGCTCCCGGTTATTACTGGTATGAGCGTGAGCCACGCAATACCTACTCACCTGCGGAGTGGGCGCAAAAGCTGGCGTGGATTAGCCAGCGTTTGCAGGAAATGGATGCCGATGTGGTCGGTTTCCAGGAGGTATTCAGCAATGCTGAATTGCAAACCCTGTGTGCAGCGGCTGGGTATCCGCACTATGCAACCGTGGATAGTTCCGGCACGTTGCCCGATGCCAGTGATGTGTATGTGAAATCCATTGTTGCGCTGGCTTCACGCCATCCGCTGGAGAATATCCGCACGGTCGACACCCACCCGGATGTGCGCCATGAGCTGGCCTTGGCGGATAGCTTCCATTTCAGCCGTTTGCCGGTTTGTGCGGAAGTGCAAGCCCCTGGCATTGGTGCGGTGACGGTGTACGTGGCACACCTCAAATCCAAACGGGCATCAGCACTGGATTTTACGTATGGGGCTAACGTGGCCTGGGAAGAGCGGAGCCGGGATACCCTGCTACGTTTGTCGCGTGCCAATATTGCCTCACTCTTACAGCGCGGGGCGGAGGCCACCCTGCTCTATCACAGCATCAGCCGCGACCTGACCCAACAGCTCCAACAGCCGGTTGTGGTGCTGGGCGACCTGAATGATGACCAGCACTCCACCCCCCTAGCAGCCCTGACCATGCAAGACCGCATCTACAGCATTGGTGGTGTGGAGCGGCAGGATTGGCCGGAAGGGGTCAGCGCCAGCCTGCATGCCTACCGTTTGAATGATACCTTCCGCATTGCGCCGAACATGCGGCAAAGCGCCCGCCCGTTCACGCATATCCACCACGGCAATGGCAACTGCATCGACCATATTCTGGTATCGAATGCACTCAACCCGGAAAACCCCAGTGCCGTGGCTGAAGTCCTGGATTACCGTGTCTGGAATGGGCATCTGGATGAGGATGGTGTACATAACCGCCTGCAATCGGATCATGGACAGGTGTGCATCGACCTGATCCCGACCCATGACCCACAAAACCAGCCGCGTCCCGGTAAGCCCTTGCTCAGCAAAGAATCCTACAAGCTGGCAACCCGGCAGGATTTTATTGATTTGGCAGGCGGTGTTTTCCAGTCGAGCAAGCATTACCAGCAATGGAGCAGCAACGACAAATGGGAGCAGTTCTGGGCGTTCTTTTTTGATACGGCGCATGGCTGGGTCACATCCATTTATGGCTCGATGCCGGTCAGCGAGTTATACCAAAAGCAGAATCACAGCATTGAGCACATCATCCCACGTGAATTCCTCGACCGCTATCTGGCACTCAAACACCTGCCACGCCATGTACGTTATGGGGCAACCGTCAACCCCTTCAACTTTGCCCCTTCCGAGCGCGGCCTAAATGCCAAGCGCTCCAATTTTGCCTTTGATTTTGAGGGTGACAAAATTGTGCGCCCGCTCAACCTGGAGCTACACACCGAAACCTTCGACCATACCGGCTTTGATGCCGACCACGAATGGGTGATCCCTTCCCGGAACCGGGGCGATATAGCCCGCGCCCTACTCTACATGTTGCTGGTATATGGCATTGATGAGCTGTATACCCGCCATATCGACACACTGGTACATTGGGCAAAAGTGGATGCCCCTAGTAGCTGGGAAATCGCCTACAACCATTGGGTTCATACCCGGATTGGCATCCGCAACCCCCTGATCGACACCCCTGACAAAGCCCTCTTGTTGCTCAATAACCGCGAGCTGATGCACTCCATGGCTGTCAAGGAGGAACCCCATGCGCCTCAGTGATGATTATTTGGCTCTGGTTGCACGCATCCGTGCCGCCATGCCGCTACCTGCTGTCAAAGGCCTCTACCTCCCGCGCCCGGAGCAGGGGAGCTTCCGTGATGAGTTTGGCTTTGTGTTGCTGGAGAGTGGCGATAGTGGCGCATTTTATGTGAGTCTGGATGATACCCTGCCATCCTTATGGCAACACTACCCTGCGCAGCAGGCCAATGTCCCGCTGAATGTCCCGCTAGAAACGTGGCTCGACAAGCTGGGAGCCGATACCTTGGCAGAACGCGCCCTGGGCTTGGGGGCATTCAATGCACTCAGCCAATACATTCTGCGCCGTGCCAACTACCTCCCCAGCAAACGCCAATCCACACCCCGTCCACAGACCAGCCTACCCACCATTGGCATGGTCGGCTACTTCTGCCCGCTGGTGGAACGGCTGACCGGACAAGGCCAAACCGTGGTGGTGCTCGAAAAACACCCGGAACGGGTCACACCCCACCCGCTGGTGCAGGTTGTCACCACCCCCAGAGGTTTGGCACATTGCAGTGAAATCCTCTGCACAGCCGCCACCCTGATCAACCATACCCTCGATGAAATTCTTGCTGCCTGCCCACATGTCGACCGCTTCAACCTGATTGGCCCCTCCGCCGGTGGCCTGCCGGATGTGGTATTTGCACGGGGCGTGGATGCAGTCGGGGCGATTAGCTTCCCAGACCAGCCAGCCCTGCTGGATGCTTTGGCACAGGAAAACTCATGGGGCAGCGTGGGTCAAAAATACGAAATCAACCGGGCAGATTATCCAGGGGTGGAAGCCCTGTTGCGGGCGATTCTGCCTCCAGCGCATAGCTGATCATGACCCCTTTCATGCGCAGGGCAACCAGCAGCGGCTTGCATAAGTCTTCAGGCAACCGCAGCCGGTAGCCACCAAAAAAATACTGGTGCACATCCAGATACAGGGTTTCGAACACATAATCATTACGCCCATTCCGGCACAGGTTTTCCAGCACCGGTATCACCGGGGTCTGCCCCAGATCGGAGAAATACAACCAGCGTTTCTCACGGTTAAAGAACACATGCCCAACCCCCAGATAATAAAAAATCTGCCGGTCACTGGTGCTGGCAGGCAAGTCGTGCCGCTGGCACGGAATCCGGGTATGGTTGCGCAAACGGTCGGGGACAGGGTGCATACAGGCTGCCTTATTTCTCGCCGATCAATTCAATCTGATAGCCATCCGGGTCTTCCAGAAAAGCAATGATGGTTGTCCCGGCGTTCATCGGCCCCGCCTCACGGATAATCTTGCCGCCCGCTGCACGGATTTTCTCGCAAGCCTCGTACACATCCGGCACTTCCAGCGCGATATGCCCGAATGCTGTACCCAGCTCATACTGAGCCACGCCCCAGTTATACGTCAGCTCCAGCACCGTGCTTTCCGACTTTTCGCCATAGCCGAGAAATGCCAGGGTAAACTCCCCCGCCGGATAATCCTGGCGGCTCAGCTCACGCATGCCCAACACCTGGGTATAAAACGCAATGGAGCGGTCAAGGTCGCCAACCCGCAACATGGTATGCAGAATGCGCATGCTCAAATCCTCTTGATGGTAAAAACCCATGATAGCGCAAAAGGGCGGGGGCGGAAAAAATGCTTTGTCCGCCTGTGGTTCAACCCCTACCATAAGCCACCTACCCTGATTCTGGGCACATGAAGGAGAAAACCCTTGGGTATTTGGAGTATTTACTGGAGTACTTACTGGCGCTGGCTATTCAACGCCCTCCTGCTCACCGCCTTGGGTTGTTTCATCGCCGGGCTGTTCGCCCCCTTGATGGAACTGGAAAAATTCTGGTTTTTCACCAACCGTTTTTCCCTGTATTCCAGTCTGGAAACGCTCTGGTTCAAGCGTGAGCAATTCCTGTTTGGCTTCCTGCTGCTATTCAGCGTACTGACCCCGCTGGTAAAAATGATAGGATTGGCACTGGTGGCAAACAGCGGTCAAGGCTATCAGGTACAGCATCGGCGTTTCCTGCATGTGCTGGAAATCTGGGGGAAATGGTCAATGCTGGATGTCTTTGTGGTGGCTTTACTGTTTGTCTCGGTCAAATTGGGTGCACTCGCCAATATCACCATCCACTATGGCCTCTACCTGTTTGCCGCTTCCGTGGTGCTGGTACAACTGCTCAGCCTATGGCTTTATCTGGACAGCAAGCGGATTTGACCACCTCATCATTTGACCATCCCTCCAGCAAACCCTATATAATCATCTGATCAACCGCCCGTATAACCGCCAAGGACTCGCCATGTTCGCCAGTAACTTTAACCTGACTGACTATTGCCAACGCATCGGCTACCACGGCACACCCACTGCCAATGCCGCCACGGTCAGCAGCCTGATGCAACACCAACTGCGTAGCATTCCGTTTGAAAATCTGGATGTGCTGGCAGGTAAAGGCATTTCCCTTGTGCCGGAAGCAATTGTCGATAAGCTGGTCTACCGGCAACGGGGCGGTTATTGCTATGAAGTGAATGGCTTGTTCTGCATGGCGTTGAGTGCACTCGGCGTGCCTTTCCGCATGGTTGCAGCCCGCCCGATGTTTTACCCGATGCAACGCCCCCGTACCCACATGGCACTGATCGTGACGCTCGATGGTGCTGATTGGCTGTATGATCTCGGTTTTGGCAGTTATGGCATCCGCGCCCCCATGCGTATGGATGTACTGGATACACCCGTCATGCAGGACTTTGACACCTTCATGCTGACGACACTGGATAATGGCTCAGATCAAACCGAATACATATTACAAGCACAGGTGGAAGGCCAGTGGGTCAAACAGTATGGTTTCAACCTCTGCCCACAGGAATGGATTGATTTCATGCCTGCCAACTGGATGAACTCCACCC
This sequence comes from uncultured Thiothrix sp., assembly GCA_964293005.1. Classification (GTDB taxonomy): domain Bacteria; phylum Pseudomonadota; class Gammaproteobacteria; order Thiotrichales; family Thiotrichaceae; genus Thiolinea. The sequence goes on along the minus strand of CAXYXW010000002.1, from coordinate 86,060 downwards.
ACCCGGATGCGGTGTTTACCCAGAAACACCTGTTGGTGCGTTTTACCGCAACAGGCCGCACCATCCTCTTTGGTGAAAACCTCAAGCAGATTGCCGCCCATGCAGTCAGCCAACGCCCCGTCACTGCCCAAGACTTGCCGGGCATCCTGGCTGAGCATTTCGGGCTACACCTGCCTGATTAGCCGCCGAACCCTGCGGGTTGACCTGTGTGCCGTCAATGCGGAACAGCGGCTACCGGGCGTTTGGCACAAAAGCCGAAATCCAGTGACTGGTGGGGAGGTAATAGGTTATTCCAGTCCAGCCCTTGGGCAACGACCTTTTTACCTGTTTGGGTATAGCTGGCATTCCAGACCCTGTATACGTCCCCTTCGGCAGCAAGCCCCACTTGCCAGTCAACCGCGACCGCATTCGCATTGGAGACCGTTACCAACGCACAGTAAGCAGCTCCCCAATCCGAGAAGCGGCTGGTCTGTACCACCAAGGGCTGGCTGGCAGTGACACCTGTTTCATCCCGATCAGGGGCGCTGCCCGGTCGCCAGTAATTGCCCGTCAACACCAACAGGCTCAGCAAATTAACCGAGTCCTCGTAATACCCTTCATGGCGTTTATAAACCAGCGTGTAAATGTCATTGAGGAAATCCTGCTGGCTAGCCTCCAGCATCGCCCCCACCCCCACCGGAGCCATGAAAAAGCTGCTGCTGTAATCGCCAATCGGCAAGCCATCCACCTGATAGCCCGCCTTAATGTTCTGGGCGCTTCCCGAACTGGTGCTTGCCAGCCAACGCACCATTTTCAGTGTTTGTGCCTTCGATTTGGCATCATTGTACAGCAAAGCATCCAAACCAATCCGCCACGGGGCACGCCCGGCATTGTAGTGATAGGCTCCATCGGTCGAGCCTTCCAAAAAGCCACTGTATGCAGGGCGACATAGATCAAGACTTTGGCAATCAATAATAAAATCAGGCAATAAACCGGTCACGGGGCTGTAGTGGGTCTGGATGCTGTCAATCACAGCTTGCGAGCGTCCAATCACCTTCTGCCATACCGGATTGCCACTTGCCTTGGCAAAAGCCCGGAAATGGGCAGGCATAAAGTCCGATGAGCGCGGGGTGTACTGGTTATACAAACCACCATCATCCTGCGTCCAATCACCGAGTTTTGGCAGAAAACTGGCCTGTCCGATGGTCGAAACCAGAATGGCATCCATCACCTGCCGGGCTTCTGCCTGATAATTGACTTGCCCCTGGCTTCCCCACTGCTCATGTGCCAATAACAACCCGTAGGCAATATCCACATCCCCATCAAAGGCACTGTCGTTACCATCCACCACCACACCGCCTTGTACTTTCCAACTCATCAGGTGTGGATCAACCCCGCTGGGATACTGGCGGGAAAAATGCCATAACCCATCAAACAAGCGCTGTGCATCCGGGTCATGCCCTGCCATCAAAGCCATGACAACCATTCCATACCCCTGCCCTTCAGATACCGTGACGGGAGAGCCGTGGGCAAACGCGACCCGGTATAAAGCTTTACCTGCCGCATTTGTACCGGCAGCCACCAGATAACGGCTTTTCCAGTAGGTATAAAAATCCCGGACATGCTGGTCTTGTTGCGCCTGGGTGAAATGGCTGGGGCGAATCGAACCCGCCGCATAGACCAAATGCTGAGGAAAAGGCCGGTTCAGTGTGGTTGCCCCGGCAACCATTGGCAATAAAAACAGCAAAACCGATACGCTGGCAAAAACCAGGCGTATTCTGACAAATACAGCGGATATGGACGACACAGGCAACCCCAAGCAATGGCCTAACGCACCCGTATTATAAAATAAACTCGCTGTGGGCATTAGCCAAGTTTTCCCCTCAACATGACCGCTTGGCTGATTCGCCAACAGTTCCCCGCCAAGGGCAATACTGGTAGAGTGGATGCAAACGCATTTGAGGATACACCAGCATGAGCACCTGCATTTTCGTCCAATTACGCTGCAAACCGGGCAAAGCTTACGAAGTTGCCGATACCATTTTTGAACGTGAGATCGTTTCTGAACTGTATTCAACCAGTGGCGAATGGGATTTACTGATCAAGCTTTATGTCCCCGAAGGGGAGGATATTGGCAAATACCTGACCACCCATATCCTTGACATTGAGTATATCGAACGCTCCCTGACCACCCTCACGTTCAAGGCATTCTGAAGCAAGGCAAGCCAAGCATGCGCAAACCCAACATCGTCATCCTGACCGGTGCAGGCATTTCTGCGGAATCAGGTATCCAGACTTTCCGTGCCAGTGACGGCTTGTGGCACAACCACCGCATCGAAGAGGTTGCCACCCCGGAAGGCTTTGCTGCCAACCCTCAGTTGGTGCACCAGTTTTACAATGCACGGCGACAGCAGTTACACGATCCTGCCATCCAGCCCAATGCAGCCCATCAGGCATTGGTCAAACTGGAGCATGCATACGCCGGTTCGGTTTTGCTGGTCACACAAAACGTGGACAACCTGCACGAACGGGCAGGCAGCCAAAACCTGATCCACATGCATGGTGAATTGAACAAAATCCGTTGCCAACGCAGTGGCAAGATCTTCACTTGGCAGGATGACCTGACCACGGCTTCAGTCTGCCGCTGTTGTCAGCAAGCAGGCAACCTGCGCCCGCATATTGTCTGGTTTGGTGAAGTACCGCTGAAAATGGATGCGATTTATGATGCGATTGCTGATTGCGGCTTGTTCCTGTCTATCGGCACATCGGGGCAGGTCTACCCTGCTGCCGGTTTTGTGCAGGTCGCCAAACAGGCCGGGGCAAAAACAGTGGAGCTGAACCTCGACCCGACCGGCAACAGCACACGGTTCGACCAATCGGTCAACGGGCTAGCCAGCGTGATCGTGCCAGCCTTTGTGGAAACCTTATTGGCTTAAAGGCAACTCATCGCCCAACAGGAAATCATAAACATCATTGACACTGATTTCCAAGCCGACAGACTCCAGCAAGCAGGATTGCCCATCGGTGAAGCGCTCACGTTGCCAAGCGGTACGGCGGCGATAGATTTCAATCAAGGGAGTGTCCTGCGAACACAGTACATACTCCTGCAAACTGGCAATCCCTTGGTAAGCCAGCAGCTTCTCAATCCGGTCTTTGCGGGCAGTACTTGAAGACAGGACTTCGATAATCAGGCAGGGTGCAGTGTTATAGTACGACTCGGCCTCATGCTCACAACTGACCTGAATATCCGGGTAGTAAAAGCGCACATCATCCTTGCGTTTGATGCCAACCTTCATGTCGGACTGGAATACCTCACAACGGCTACCTGCCAGATGTACTCCCAAGCGCAATGACAACCTGCTGGCAACACGGTTATGCTCCCGGCTAGCCCCCGCCATCGCGTAAACATCACCATTCACATACTCATGGCGGATACCACTGGCACTATCATTTTCATCAAGCAAATAATGCTCAGGGGAAATATAAACCGGATTCAATGCCGCCGCTCCAGTTCTGCCAGGGTCGTGCGTGCCTGCTGACAGACACCACCAATTTCTGCCAATGCCGCATCAATATCACGGCGCTGCTGCTCAAGCTGGTCGATGCGTTGCTGGAGACGCTCCAACAGCCGTTGGATCTGCACTTTTTCATCCGGGTTGGAGTCGTACAGGTCAATCAGCTCTTTGGCTTCTGCCAAGCTCAAACCCAGCCGCTTGCCACGCAAGGCTAAACGCAGGCGTACCCGGTCACGCTCGGAGTAAATCCGCCGGTTGCCATCCCGCGCCGGGGCAACAATGCCCAGCTCCTCATATAAGCGGATGGTACGCGGTGTCACGTCGTACTCTTTTGCCAAATCCGAAATCGTATAAGTTTTCTGTTCCATGCTAATTGACGCTTACGTTAACGTAAGTTATGTTATCCCTATGCAAACTGCAAAGCAAAGTTAAAAAAATCCAGCCCCTTCTGTGCGGGGCATTCAAGCAACCGAGGAAACCCACGCATGAATAACGCCATGTCCAGCCAAACTGACAGGTTACAGCGCAAGGTGCGCTTTGTCACGGCAGCCAGCCTGTTTGATGGGCACGATGCCGCCATCAACATCATGCGCCGCATCCTGCAAGCGAATGGCGTGGAAGTTATTCACCTTGGGCATAACCGCTCCGTTGCAGAAATCGTCAAGGCTGCCCTGCAAGAGGATGTGCATGGTATTGCCATCAGCTCCTATCAGGGCGGGCATGTTGAATACCTTAAATACATGGTCGACATGCTGCGTGAACAGGGCGGTGCAGACATCCGTATTTTCGGTGGCGGCGGTGGGGTCATTATCCCCGAAGAAATCCGCCTGTTACAGGAATATGGAGTAACCCGTCTGTATTCACCGCAGGACGGTCAGGCACTCGGTTTGCAGGGCATGATCCTCGACATTATTGCCCGCTGTGACTTTGACCCTGGCTCGCTGGCTCCCACCACCACTGCACCGTTATTGGCTAACGATTGGCGGGCATTGGCACAAACCATTACCGCACTGGAAAACGCGACCCTTGCCCCCGAATTGCGCAACGAAATTCTTGCCCAAGCCGATCAACAGGCACGCAAAATCCCTGTACTGGGTATTACCGGCACGGGTGGTTCTGGCAAATCTTCCCTGACCGATGAAATTATCCGCCGTTTCCGCCTGGGGCAGCAGGACAAGCTGAAAATCGCCATTATTGCTGTTGACCCCACCCGGCGTAAAACCGGCGGCGCATTACTTGGCGACCGCATCCGCATGAATGCCATTGACCACCCGAATATCTTCATGCGCTCCATTGCCACCCGTGATTCCGTGGGTGAAATCCCGGAGGTGGTCAAGGATGTGATTGCCGCCTGCAAACTGTCCGGCTTTGACCTGATTATTGTGGAAACACCGGGAATTGGGCAGGGTGACGCAGCCATTGTGCCGCTGGTGGATACCGCGCTGTATGTGATGACCCCTGAATTTGGCGCACAAAGCCAATTGGAAAAAATCGACATGCTCGATTTTGCCCATGCGGTTGCCATCAATAAATTCGACCGCAAAGGGGCAGAAGATGCTTACCGCGATGTTTGCAAACAAGTGCAGCGCAACCGCGAGGCTTGGGGGCAACAACCGGATGAGATGCCGGTATTTGGCACGATTGCCGCCCGCTTTAACGACGATGGCATTACTGCGCTGTATCAGGAATTGTTGCAACAATTGCAGGCCAAGGGTTTGCAGGTCGGTGAAAACCAGTTGCCTGCCGTCAGTGTTCGCAAGTCATCCGGGAATGCGGTCATTGTCCCGCCTGACCGGGTGCGTTATTTGGCGGAAATTAGCGAAACCGTGCGCGGCTACAAGAAAACCGTGGCAGATCAGGCGCGGATTGCCCGCGAACGCCAACAGTTGCGTGAAACCAAACGCATGCTGGGCGAAGTCGGGGCGCAAGTGAGCGAACTGGATACCCTTATCCAGAAACGTGAGGATGCACTCGACCCACGTGCCAAAAAGCTTCTGGAAATTTGGCCGCAGGTACGTGCCAGTTATGCGGGTGATGAATATGTGGTGAAAATTCGTGATAAGGAAATCCGCACCACCATCCGCCGCACTACCCTATCGGGCAATAAAATCCCGAAAGTTTCTTTGCCGAAATACGAAGACCACGGCGAATTGCTCAAATGGCTGCTATTGGAAAACTTGCCGGGCAGTTTCCCTTATACCGCAGGCGTATTTGCGTTCAAGCGGGAAAATGAAGACCCGACCCGGATGTTTGCCGGGGAAGGTGACCCATTCCGCACTAACCGCCGCTTCAAACGCCTGTCTGAGCATTCGGCTGCCAAGCGTTTGTCGACCGCGTTTGATTCGGTGACGCTCTATGGCTGCGACCCCGCAGAACGCCCGGACATTTATGGCAAAGTCGGCAATTCAGGTGTATCCATTGCCACCTTGGATGATATGAAAGTGCTGTACGACGGCTTCGACCTGTGCAGCCCGACCACTTCCGTTTCCATGACGATTAATGGCCCCGCCCCGATTATTCTCGCCATGTTCCTGAATACGGCAATTGATCAACAAATCCAACGCTTTGGGCAGGATAATGGGCGCAGCCCCACCGATGAGGAAATTGAAAAAATCCGTGAATGGGCTTTGGAAAACGTGCGCGGAACCGTGCAAGCGGACATCCTCAAGGAAGACCAGGGGCAGAATACCTGCATCTTCTCCACCGAATTTGCCCTGAAAATGATGGGCGATATTCAGGAGTATTTTGTCCAACACAAAGTCCGTAATTTCTATTCCGTATCCATTTCTGGCTACCACATTGCGGAAGCGGGGGCGAACCCGATTTCCCAATTGGCCTTTACGCTGGCGAATGGCTTTACCTACGTGGAAACCTATCTGGCGCGGGGGATGCATATTGATGACTTTGCCCCGAACCTGTCCTACTTCTTCAGTAATGGCATGGATCCTGAATACACCGTCATGGGTCGGGTAGCACGGCGCATTTGGGCAACCGCCATCCGCTTCAAATACGGCGGCAATGAACGCAGCCAGAAACTGAAATACCATATCCAAACCTCCGGGCGTTCACTGCACGCACAGGAAATGGATTTCAACGACATCCGCACCACCCTGCAAGCCTTGATTGCCATTTATGACAACTGCAATAGCTTGCATACCAATGCCTTCGATGAGGCCATTACCACCCCAACCGAAAACTCGGTGCGGCGGGCGTTAGCCATCCAGTTGATTATCAATAATGAATGGGGTTTGGCGAAGAATGAAAACCCACTGCAAGGCGCGTTCATTATTGACGAACTGACTGATTTGGTTGAAGAGGCCGTTTTGCAGGAGTTTGAGCGTATTGCTGAACGCGGTGGCGTATTGGGTGCAATGGAAACGGGCTACCAACGTGGCAAAATCCAAGACGAATCCATGTATTACGAACACAAGAAACACGATGGCAGCCTGCCGATTATTGGCGTGAATACCTTCCTCAACCCGAAAGGGCGTGAGGAGTTCACCATTGAACTGGCTCGCTCCAGCGAAGAGGAAAAACAAAGCCAGTTACAACGGTTGGGTGAGTTTAAGAAACAGCATGCCGGGAATTCTGCACAGGCATTAAAGCGGGTGCAGCAGGCCGCGATCCATAATAAGAATATCTTTGCAGAGCTGGTGGAAGCGGTAAAGGTGTGTTCACTAGGGGAGATTGCCGGGGCACTGTTTGCAGTGGGGGGGCAGTATCGGCGGAATATGTGAAGGTCAAAACTTACTGGCTTGGTATATAATTTCATTATTAAGAGCCAGTTATTTGATATAACTTATCACTGCCATAGATGTAGCGATAGCCAACGCAACGAAATATGAGGCATAAACCAGCTTCTCCCAAAGTGGCTTTTTTCTTTTTTCAAAAAGAGAGTAGATAGCTGACTCTACTCTCTCAGTTGCCTCCTGAGAAATTTTGGTCGAGTTTTGTGTTTTCTGTGAGAGGTCGTAAAAATTTTTTTCAAATCTCGAAATATTGCTTTTAATATCTCCGATCGCATCCAAAAGAGAGTCATAGCCATTAGGAGACTTTCCACTTAAATTCTTTGCATACTCAAGAACATTGGTCAACTTACCTACAGCATCGGCAATCGATGTCTGGATATTTTTCCTCGTATCATCGTCAACACTCATCGAATTCAACAGCCCCACCATTCTCCTCTCTGATGCACTAATTTCTGCGGTGACATTTTTTACTTCATCAACAACTGATAAGTCACGGCTATTCATTGAGTCAATAGCATCATTAACCCCACTTACAGTTTTATTTACAGATGCAAGTTTATCTATTTCACCTTGTATATCCGCCAGCGAGTTATTAATTGAACTGCAAACAGACCTTGCTTGCTCCTTAAATTCATTAGTTACGGTATCGAACTCACCAACCACAGCATTCAGTGTAGCCACATCAATTTTATTTTCGTTAACCTGTATTATTTGTTTATTGATTTTCATTCCATTTATAAAGACATCTTGCAACAAAGAATCCAAAACCTCATCACGTCCTATATTAGTCTTTTTAATTTGAGAAATATCATCAAGGATAACTTGAAGTGATTGCATTATAGTTTGACTCTCTTCATTCCTAATAATTGAGCCAGCCTCTTGCTCAATCGATAAAAGAGCCTCATCATCAAGCTTTAGCTTGCGCTCCAAGAACTCAATCCTCTCAAAAATCTCTTTTTCATCTTCCTTTGAGGAATTATATCCAACACTATTCCTTAAAAGGCATGATGCCAGCTTATAAAAATAAAGAGATTTACTTCCATCCTGAAGATTCAAAAGATAGAAATCTGCCAAGTCTTTATATCTATAAAAGGGCTTCAACCTCTTACTTACTTTAACCTCTTCATCCAACAGCGAGGAAAAGTATTTCATTACTCTAACTCTATCAGCACTATTGTTTTTTTTGTCTTTGACTTTAATAATCTCTTCTAAAGATTCTTTGATAATACTTATTCTCTCAGATGATCCTTCAGTTTTTGTTAGTATTTTATTATATTTCCTCTCCAAATCTAGTATATCTTTAGGCGTGAAATTTCTTAAGGCATCAGAATTTCCTTCCCTTTCCGCCTTTTCCAACAACAATCCAACTGTGTGTTCAGGATTAAGGTCAATTGCCTTCTTAAAATAAAGCGTCGTAGCTAACCTCATACCTCTCTCACAAGCCAAAACTGCCAGATGAGCATACTTATAAGATAGCTCGTCCATATCTTTTTTATTATCATGGTAGCTTTTATTCAAACTTCTTGACTCTCTATGTATATCATCATTGCTCTTTATGGCAGTTACACTCAAGCTCGATTTTTCCCTTGCAATATTACGAAAATATTCAAATTCAATGATTTCATCAAGGCTAATAATTTCATTTTCCAACAATATTTTGCTAGAAAATTCTATTTTTGGATAGGCATTATTAGTTTTCTTTATTTTCTCATTGATGCGATCAAGAATACTATCAATTCGAACACACTCAAAGGCATTCGGGGGAATCGCTGCAAAAATAATGGATCTTAGAGCCAGCTTAGAATTCTTGCCAATTGTAAAGACACCTCCTCCTGACATACCTTGCAGCCCACCAATAAAATCCCCATCATAAAAATTCAATGACCCATCTGGATTTACCATCCTTTCAGAAAAATCATCTTCATTCATGCTATTAAATTGCATACTATAGCGCTGCATTACAACATTACCAGTCAAGTTATTTCCAGCATGCTTTGGATAGCCTGCTGCAATATTTCTAACTTTAGATTGATCATTATCGTATGCGTTATATATTTCTAAAACATCCAAGTCATGAAGTGAAATATCATCAGTAATTTTTATAGCAATAAAAGCAATATCTATGAAGTTACCATCAGAGTTCCTAGAGAAAAAATAAATATCCTCATTTGCAATCTTTAATAAGGTATTCTTAATGCTTCCTAAACTTATCCTGACTTCAAAATCACACAAATCAAGAGTATCGGATGTTGCATCATATTTACGATGTTCAAAAAAATTATGGCGAGCCGTTAATAAATACATAAACTGAGAATCTTTTTTTGGACGAAACGCTATACCACTTCCCCACGTCTCACTTCCCCAGTTAGGATGTTTTATGTTGATTTTTGCCACATGCGGCTTCAAGTAATCATAAATCATATTAATACTCAATACCAGTATAGTTATCAATCACATCAAATCTATATTGACTCTTTTCACTGGATGTGAAATCAATAAAATTATTTCTCTCTTTTGTTATAAAAAAATCCGTTTTACTAGCTTTTCTTTGAGACTCAATCAGGGCTATCATGGCAATGGTCTTTTTATCAGGCAAACTCCCCTTTGCTCGCTGACTAACAGCTATATATTTATCTGCTCTAACCAAACTCAAAAACTCATCACTCATGTTCCTACAACTACCATGATGAGATAGTTTTACAAACTCAACCTGCAATGGATGGTTTTCACTGTAGCCTAAATCTCTTAATGAGCGACAAACCACATCAATATGAGCATCACCGAGAAGCAAGAACTTCATATATTCGTGCTCAACCAAAAAAGCAATGCTAGATTTATTTGGAATACTATCATCCATTTTCACTTTGGCTTTTGCTAAGTCGCTAATACTCCCTATAGGAGCACTAATAACCCTACCTGAAACACTATTATTTTCTTTGTAATGCTCTGGTTTCCAAACAGATAGCAGCTCATTCAACGCACTCAAATCAGGAGATAGAATTTTGAAGCTTGTTCTTGGAACCAGTTTTGATAATTCAGCTTCCACGTTATGACTACACGTATGTACTCGCCAGAAATGTTTGATCTCGGTATCTTTCAGTAAATTCAGCAAAGAATCACCGTCTTTTCCACTGACATTATAATCATACATAGGCGATCCAAAGAGCCTGCTATTATCCGGCTCATTAAAAATGATATATTTAATATTAGCTAGCTGCTCTTTATCCTTCAACAAGGATATAGCCCCACCTATATGATCTCTATCAATATGTGTAATAATTAGCATATCCAGTTTTGGAACAGGAATTTTTAGCCTAGAAAACTCACGTATAAACGGATGTCGATTTCCAGCATCAACTAAAATAGTGAATTTCTTATCAATAGTGACTAGTATTGACTCGCCAGTATGAGGTAAGAAATCAAATCTAATTGACATGGCATTAGGCCTTTTATTAGTCATCAGGGAAATGAGGTTTGGGCAAATATCTTACATATCGACCAAAAAATCAACCAAAAAAAACTAAAAATTTAAGAATAAAAGTTGACTCGATACTGATTGAAGGGACAACACTGATGGAATATGTAGTATGCTTGGCATCTATAGGAAAATATGCTTAACACAAAGAGAAGAATACCCCACCGCCCCCCATGCCCGTGCTACACTCGTCCCATCCTTTCATCCACGGTAAGCCGCCATGCAGGACAAATACGTCAACCCATTCACCGACTTCGGCTTCAAGAAGCTGTTCGGCGAAGAGCCGCACAAAGAACTGCTGATCAGTTTCCTCAATACCCTGCTGCCGGAAAAACACCAAATCCAAGACCTTCAATACACCCGCAACGAACAGCAAGGCTATACCGCCCTTGACCGCAAAGCGATTTTTGACCTGAACTGTGTTAGCCCCACAGGTGAGCGTTTCATCGTCGAATTGCAAAAGGCCAAGCAAAATTACTTCAAAGACCGCAGCCTGTACTACGCCACCTTCCCCATCCAGGAACAGGCACAACGCGGTGATTGGGATTACAAACTCGCAGCGGTTTATACGGTCGGGATTCTGGATTTCGTATTTGATGAAGACCGCGATAACTGTGAAACCATCCATTTCATCCAACTCAAGAACCAGAATGGGCAGGTGTTCTACGACAAACTCACGTTCATCTACCTGACCTTGCCGCACTTCACCAAAACACTGGGGGAGTTGCAGACCGTGCAGGACAAATGGTTCTACAGCTTCAAACACTTGCACGAGTTGCAGGAAATCCCATCCGTTTTACATGAGGCAGTATTCCTCAAGCTGTTTGAAGCTGCCCAAATAGCCTGCTTTAATCCTGCCGAACGCCAAGCCTATGAGGACAGCCTGAAATATTACCGTGATTTGAAAAATGTCACGGATGCCGCATGGGAAGAAGGGTTGCAAGAAGGCATCGAGAAGGGACTAGCCGAAGGCATCGAACAAGGTGAACGCAATAAGGCACTGACCATTGCCCGTAACCTGTTGGATGTGCTGGAAGATACCATGATTGCCCTCAAAACAGGGTTGTCGGTCGAAGATGTCCAGAAATTGCGCAGGTCATAGGTAGCATGGCATGACACAGAAAATCCCTTACGGTATCAGCAACTTCAGCAAGGTCATCAGCGAAGGCTTCACCTTTGTGGACAAGACCCCCTACATCGCCGAACTGGAAGCGGCAGGCAGCTATAACGTGCTGATGCGCCCGCGTCGTTTCGGCAAAAGCCTGTTTGTGTCGATGCTGGAGCATTATTACGATGTAAAACGCGCCGACGAGTTTGATGCATTGTTCGGCAAGCTGCATATCGGGCAACACCCCACGCCACTGAAAAATGCCTACCAAGTGCTACTGATGGATTTCAGCGGTATTGCCACCAGCAGTATGGAGCGTTTGCACGCAGGTTTTACCACCAATATCCAAGCAGGATTAAGCAAGTTTCTGCGCCGCTATGGTTATGGGGAAGAAACGGTTGCCTACCTTGAGCAGAAGAATTTACCCGAAGAAAAAATCCGGGCTTTTTTTGATATTGCCAAAGCAAAAGACCAGAAAATCCTGTTATTAATCGACGAATACGATCACTTCGCTAATGCCCTACTGGCAGAAGACCGTGACCTGTTCCAGCAAGTAATAGGCAAGGGCGGTTTTGTGCGCAGTTTCTATGAGGTACTGAAAAGCGCCACCATGACCGGCGTGCTGGATAGGCTGTTGGTCACGGGTGTGACCCCTCTGATGCTCGACAGCCTCACCAGCGGTTTCAACATCGCCGGGAACCTGTCGCTGCACCGCGACTTCAATGCCGCCATGGGCTTTACCCATGTAGAGACGGCGGCATTACTACAACCCTTGGTAACAGATTGCCATCTGGATGCCAAGCAACTGATGGGTGACGTGACTGATTGGTACAATGGCTACCGTTTCCACCCTGAAGCCACTGAAGGTATCTTCAACCCCGACATGGTGCTGTATTTCGCCAAACAGTTTGACCGCCGTAAATGTGCCTATCCCGAACAGATGCTGGATGAAAACATCGCCTCCGATTACCGCAAAATCATGGCGCTGTTCCAGATTGGCGATGTGGATGCCAATTACCAAGTGCTGGACGATTTGGTCAGCCTCGGTGAAGTGGCTGCCATCCAGCAACGCAAGTTCGAGATTGACAAGCATTTTGACCGGCATGACTTCATCAGTCTGCTGGCTTACATGGGCTTTGTCACCATCAGTGGCAAGACCATGACGCAAACCCGCTTTGCCATCCCCAACCACGTCATCCGCGAATTGTATTTCCAGTACTTCAAGGTGGAACTGGAGGAGCGCAACCAGTTGAAACTGCCTGACCAGACCTTGGCGGCAGCGATTGAGACCCTTGCCCTGCAAGGCGAGCTGCAACCTCTGGCAGCAGAAATGGCAACGGTGCTGCAAGGGCTTTCCAACCGTGACTGCATCCGGCTGGATGAGAAGCACATCAAAACGCTGCTGCTGACCCTGCTGTTCCAGTTCCCGGTGTACTTCATCCAAAGCGAGCGCGAAACGGGACGCAAATACCCTGATGTCCTGTTGGTGAAGCGTAGCCCGTTTGAGGTGAATTACCAACATTTGGTTGAGCTGAAATACAGCAAGAAAAGTGACGGTGGGATGGGTTGGGAAGCCAAACGGCAGGAGGGCATCGCACAGGTACAAGGCTATTTGCAGTTGCCGGAAATAGCTGCCATGCACCAGCTCAAGGCATGGCTGATGCTGACCGATGGCGAACGTGTGGAGGTGGTAGTGGTTGGATGAATTGCCAGTGTGCCCAGCCACGCCCTACCACCTCCCTTCGCCCCATCCCCACCACTCATCCTGCCCAGCCCCACCTCAAGCGCACATCCATTGTATTATTTAATAGCCCCATAAAAACAAAAAGGTGTGTCATGAAGCTCCCTAAGCAAGCCGGATTGTCGTTGATTGAACTGATGGTGACGCTGACCGTGGTTGCCATCCTCGGAACCTTGGCTGCACCGAGTTTGCAAACCATGATCCAAAACAACCAAGTCCAGGCACTGACCAATAATCTGGTCGGCAACCTCTACCTCGCCCGCAGTGAAGCAGCCAAACGTGGTTTTAACGTTACCCTCTGCGCCAGCAATGCGGATCAAACGGCCTGCGATACGGCTGCCACCGACTTTGGCAAGGGCTGGATTGTCTTCACTGACTTTGATGATAACGGCATCCTGACCGCGCCCGCGACACGTTTTGACACCAACGGTGATGGCTTGCTGGATGCATCAGAGGATATTCTGCTGGTTGCGAATGCCCCCAAAAGTGATCTGCTGATCAAGTCGAATGCCACCAACCCACGCGGTGTGACTTACCGTCCGACCGGACAAACTTCACCGCGCAATTTCAGTATCATCATTTCCAACAGTGATGAAACCAAGTTTTTGTCACGCATTTATTTCAATATGACTGGTCGTGTGCGCTCCTGCACCATTACCAGCGGGACAGACTGCTAACCCACCTTTCATTTTCCCCTTGCCATAGCCACCCTTTATTGCCTCACCTGACAAACAGGCAGGGTTCTGGCAAGGGGTTTCCTGCGCCCCGCGAATATCCTTAACTACCGAAAAAAATCCGCTCATGTAGAATGGGCATGTTCATTGCATAAATGCTTGCTGGTGTGCAGATGAACCCTATCCAAAAACTCGATCCGTAGACCAGAATCAAACTAAACCGGCAGACGAGGAGAACACCACAATGACTTTTTCCAGGGAAGAACAAGCCAAGCGTTACCGCTATTACACCCAGCCCAAGATGGTCACAGAACTTGCCCGCAATACCCTAGCCCTGATACTGGCAGGGGGGGAAGGCTCACGCCTGAAAGACCTGACGGCGTGGCGTGCCAAACCCGCCGTCCCTTTTGGCGGCAAATACCGCATTATCGACTTTCCACTCTCCAACTGTGTCAATTCCGGTATCCGCCGGATTGGGGTGCTGACCCAGTACAAATCGCATTCGCTCATCCGCCACCTGCAACGTGCATGGGGATTTATGCGGGCTGAAATTGGCGAATTCGTTGAAATCCTGCCTGCCCAGCAACGTACCGAAAAAAAGGAATGGTATCAAGGCACTGCCGATGCACTCTTTCAGAACCTTGATATAGTCCACCGCCATGACCCGGAATACATTATGGTGCTGGGTGGCGACCATATTTACAGCATGGATTACTCGCAAATGCTGTTGCAGCATGTCATTTCAGGCGCTGATTTTACGGTGGGTTGCATTGAGGTTCCCTTGGAGGAAGCCAAAGGCTTTGGCGTAATGGAGGTCGATGAGAATATGCGCATTACCCGCTTCACCGAAAAGCCCGCCTACCCCGAACCCATCCCTGGCAAACCGGATAAGGCCTTGGCCTCGATGGGTATTTATATTTTCTCGCGGGAGTTTTTATTCCAGACCCTCATTGATGATGCAGACAAACTGCACTCCTCACACGATTTCGGCAAGGACATTATCCCCAACCATATTGAAAGCTCGCAGGCGATGGCCTTCGCCTTCCGCAATGAAGACGACACACCGGCCTACTGGCGCGATGTCGGCACAGTCCACTCCTATTGGCAGGCCAATATGGAGCTATGCGAAATCAAGCCGGAACTGAACCTGTACGACCGTGATTGGCCGATCTGGACATACCAGCCGCAGTCCCCACCAGCAAAATTTGTCTTCAATGAGGACGGTCGGCGAGGGGAAGCCATTGACTCACTGGTATCTGCTGGCTGTATCCTATCCGGCTCGCGCGTCCTGCATTCGGTTGTGTTCTTTGCCTGCACCATCGAAAACTACACCACAGTAACAGACAGCGTGATCCTCCCCAAGGTCAACATAGGCAGGCACTGCCGTATTAACCGCGCTGTCATCGACAAGGGGACGGTCATTCCAGACCACACCATCATTGGTGAAAATCTGGAAGAAGACCGCCGACGTTTCCATGTCACTGACGAAGGCATCGTGTTGGTGACAGCGGAAATGATGGGGCAGAAATTACATACAGGCGATTATGATAAATTATGGCGAACGCGCTATGGCGAATAACCCCTTGCACAACAAATTGCATAACAAACTGAATGTCGTCCTCTGCTGGCACATGCACCAACCCTGGTATCGGGATGGCTTGGATGGTGATTACCGGCTACCGTGGGTTTACCTGCATGCCGTCAAAGACTACAGCGACATGGCGGTACATCTGGAGCGCCATCCCCAGATGCGGGCGGTGGTCAATTTCGCCCCGGTCTTGCTCGAACAACTGGCAGACTATACCCAACAATTGGGCGCTTTCCTCCAGCATGGCACAGCCATGCAAGACCCGATGCTCAACCTGCTGGCAGGCGTTATCCCCTTCCCGCAGGACACCGATGCCCGTAGCCGCCTGATCGAAGAATGCCAGCGCTGCCATGCCCCACGCATGATCCACCCGTGGCCTGCCTTCCAACGACTGCTGGCAATGGTCGGTGCTACGGATAATGCCGGGATTGGCAACCAGCATTTCAAATACTCGTTGGCCTACCTGAGCGACCAATACTTCTCCGATCTGCTGATGTGGTATCACCTGGCTTGGCTGGGGCAATCCCTGAAAGAATTGCCTGCCGTGCAAACCCTGATCAGCAAGGGCAGCCTGTATACCACCGATGACCGGCGCACACTGTTAGGGATTATGCAAACCTGCATCGCCAGCCTGATCCCGCGCTATCGTGCATTGGCTGAGCGGGGGCAGGTTGAACTGTCGATGACCCCCTACATGCACCCGATTATCCCGCTGTTGCAGGACTTCACCAACATGCGCTGTGCGCTGCCGGATGTACCTGCCCCACAAGCAGCCAGCTACCCGGATGGCAATGCCCGTGCCCGTTGGCACATGCAACGCGGCATTGAAGTATTTGAACAGCATTTCGGGCGCAAACCGCAGGGCGTATGGCTGTCGGAAGGGGGCGTGAGTGACAGCGCCCTTGCCTTACTGGATGAGTTTGGTATCCGCTGGACGGCCTCAGGTGAAGGTGTTTGGCGTAATAGCGTTCACTTGTCCGGCTACCACGGCGAAGAGGTCGACAGCAAACGCGCCCTGTTCATGCCATACCGCCTGCCTGAACAGAATGTGCACATTTTCTTCCGTGATGATGGCCTCTCCGACCTGATCGGCTTTAAATACAGCAACTGGCATGCCCGTGATGCGGTGCGTGATTTTGTCCAGCATCTGGAAAATATTGCCACGTTCCTCGGCGACCATGCCGGGCAGCAAGTCGTCCCGATCATCCTCGATGGTGAAAATGCGTGGGAATACTACCCGGACAATGCCTCCCACTTCCTCGACCTGCTCTATGCCGAATTGAGCCATTCCGAACAGCTCAACATGGCCTGCTTTGCCGATGTCTGCAACCAGATTCCGGTCAAACCGCTGCCACGCCTGTGTGCAGGCAGTTGGGTCTATGGCTCGTTCTCGACCTGGATTGGTTCCGACGACAAAAACCGGGGCTGGGATTACCTCGTCACCGCCAAGCATGCTTACGACAGTGTTATCGCTGCCGGAACCCTCAGCCCTGCCCAACAAGAACAGGCAAGCCGCCAACTGGCAGTCTGCGAAGGTTCTGACTGGTTCTGGTGGTTTGGCGATTACAACCCCTCAGGCAGTGTCAGCGACTTCGAGCGCCTCTACCGCTTACAACTGGCAAAACTCTACACCTTGCTAGGCCTGGAAAAACCCGCCCACTTGGACATCCCGCTCTCACGGGGTGGCAATAGTGCCGAAAACGCCGGAACCATGCGCAGGAACACCTGATGAGTACCGCTATCCGCAAAGGCCACCGCGAAGCCGGTATCCTGCTCCATCCGACCTCCCTCCCCTCCGGGCAACTGGATAGGGATGCCTACCGCTGGCTGGACTTATTGGCAGGGATGGGGGTCACTGTCTGGCAAATGCTGCCATTGGGTTTGCCACTGACAGGCTTGTCACCCTACCAGTGTGCTTCGGCATTCGCCTTGAATCCGGCCTTGTTCCCAACTGACCCACCCCACCCCAGCGCAGCAAAACCGGCGGAAGGAGAAGGTGGGGATGAGACAACATGGCTTGCCAAAAACCTGGGCTGGGTCAATGATTTCGCCCTGTTTATGGAGTTAAAAAACCAGTTTGACGGGGCGGAATGGGTGCATTGGCCACTGGAGTACCGGCAACGGGATGCCACCAGTCTGGCAGCCTTCCGCACCGCACATGCTGAAGCGATTGCAGCCCGTATCCACCAGCAATTCACCTACTGGCAACAATGGCAACAGATGCGTGCCTATGCCAAACAACGGGGTATCCGCCTGTTTGGGGATATGCCGATTTTTGTTGCGCATGACAGCGCCGATGTCTGGGCGCACCCGGAGTATTTCCGGCTGGATGCGGATGGGCAGCCGACAGTCGTCACGGGCGTACCCCCGGACTACTTCTCGGAAACCGGGCAGCGCTGGGGCAACCCGCATTATGACTGGGACAGGATGCGGGTTGATAACTTCCATTGGTGGCGGGAACGGCTGC
Organism: uncultured Thiothrix sp.; assembly: GCA_964293005.1. Taxonomy (GTDB): domain Bacteria; phylum Pseudomonadota; class Gammaproteobacteria; order Thiotrichales; family Thiotrichaceae; genus Thiolinea. The sequence continues at coordinate 67,764 of CAXYXW010000002.1, read as the reverse complement.
GTTACCACTTTGACTGCTTTGATCTGGTGCGGATTGACCACTTCCGGGGGCTGGAAGCGGCGTGGACAATCCCTGCCAGTTGCCCTACTGCCATTGAAGGTGAATGGCAACCCGTACCGGGGGATGAGCTGCTGAGCGCCCTGCAAACCGAAGGCGACAAGCTGTCCTTGGTCGCAGAAGACCTCGGGATTATCACCCCGGAAGTGACCGCCTTGCGCCTCAAATACCAGCTACCCGGTATGTCAGTGCTGCAATTTGCCTTTGACCACTTTGCGGATAACCCACACAAACCCTGGAATGTGGTCGAAAACACCGTCTACTACACGGGCACACATGACAACGATACCCTGCATGGCTGGTTTAATACGCTAAATTCCCAACAACAAGGCGATATTCTTGCACTTTTGGGTAGTCAAAGCCCTTTGAATGCAGGTAATATCACTATCCTGATGCTGGAAACCGTGTTGGCAAGCTCCGCTGGTTTGGTCATGATCCCCTGGCAAGACATCCTCGAACTGGGTAGCGAGGCACGCATGAACATACCCGGTACTATCGAAGGCAACTGGCAGTGGCGCTTCCAATGGGCGCAGGTTGCGGACACGATGACCACCGGCTTGCACCGCTTGCTCGCCCAGCACAAACGCCTGCATCAGAACGCCACCACAGCAAACATTGAGTAACACCGCCATGACCACACCGATGGGTATCGACCTCCAACGCCTCCAAGCCGGGACACATCACGACCCGTTCAGCCTGCTCGGCTGGCATCCACAGGAAGGGGGTACGTGGGCACTGCGTACCTTCATGCCTGCTGCCGAACAAGTGGAGGTCGCGGGCAAAGCGATGACGCGCCTGGATAACACCGATTGCTTCCAACTGGAACTGGATGCCACCAGCAAAGCCGCCCTACCGGAACACCCTACCCTACGCTGGCAAGACAAGGCATCAGCCGCCTTGTGGCGGGAATCGGTTTGCCCTTATACCTTTACCCCACAACTCGGCGAGATTGACCTGCACCTGCTGGGCGAAGGCAACCACCGCCAAGCCTGGAAAGTATTGGGCGCACGCCTGACCACCATTGATGGCGTGGAAGGTTGCCTGTTTGCGGTATGGGCTCCGGGTGTGCAGCGGATCAGCATCGTGGGTAACTTCAATGCCTGGGATGGTCGCCGCTACCCCATGCGCTCACGCGGTGAAACCGGCATCTGGGAATTGTTCATCCCCGGACTGCCTGCGGGTGAATCCTACAAATACGAAATCCTGACCCGGCATGGCAGCATTATCAAAAAGGCCGACCCCTATGCCCGCCAGATGTTCCTGCGCCCAGAAACCACGGCCTGCATCCCCGCACCGGATAACTATGCGTGGGGTGATGACACCTGGGTTGGGCAGCGCCAGACTTTTGATTGGCAACACCAGCCTGTCAGCATCTATGAGCTGCATCCGGCTTCATGGCGGCGGCATCCTGACAGCAGCTTCTACAATTGGCGGGAACTGGCGGGTACACTGATCCCGTATATTGCCGATCTGGGCTACACACACATTGAGCTGCTACCGGTTTCTGAACATCCCCTCGACCAGTCATGGGGTTATCAGGTATCCGGTTATTACGCCCCCACCGCCCGCCTGGGTACGCCGGATGATTTCCGCCATTTCATTGACCAATGCCACCAACACGGCATCGGTGTCTTGCTTGACTGGGTTCCTGCCCACTTTCCCAAAGATGACTTTGCACTGGCACGCTTTACGGGTGAGCCATTGTATGAACATGCCGACCCACGCAAAGGGGAGCATCAGGACTGGGGAACGCTGATTTTCGACTACGGGCGCAATGAAGTGAAAAACTTCCTGCTGGCGAATGCGCTCTACTGGATTGACGAATTCCACATTGATGGCCTGCGCGTCGATGCAGTCGCCTCCATGCTCTATCTGGATTACTCCCGGCAGGCAGGGCAATGGATACCGAACCAATACGGCGGGCGTGAAAACCTCGAAGCCATTGCGTTCCTGCGTGAACTGAATGCCGTGGTGCATGGCCTCTTTCCCGGTGTGCTGACCATTGCGGAAGAATCCACGGCGTGGCCTGCGGTATCCCGCCCGGTTGATATTGGCGGCCTAGGCTTCAGCATGAAGTGGAATATGGGCTGGATGAATGACAATTTGGCCTACATCGCCCAAGACCCCATTTACCGCAAATATCACCACAACAAGCTGACCTTCAGCCAGATGTATGCGTGGACAGAAAACTTCGTGCTGCCCCTGTCCCACGATGAAGTGGTGCACATGAAGAAAAGCATGCTCGGCAAGATGCCCGGTGATTACTGGCAGCGCTTTGCCAACCTGCGCCTGTTCTATGCATGGCAATATGCCCACCCTGGCAAAAAGCTGCTGTTCATGGGTTGCGAATTCGGGCAATGGCTGGAGTGGAATGAGGCGGTGGAACTGGATTGGGGCTTGCTGAGCTTCCCGGCGCATGATGCCTTGCGCAAGCTGGTCAGTGACTTGAACCACCTCTACCGCGAGCGGCCTGCCCTGCACCATTACGACCATGACCCACGCGGCTTCCGCTGGATTGATTGCAATGACTCGCAGCAATCCACCCTCTGCCTGATCCGTGCCGGGGCAACACCTGCCGATGAAGTGGTTATTGTCCTGAACTTTACCCCCGTGCCACGCTATGGCTACCGGATTGGTGTGCCCCAGCAAGGCACTTACCGGGAAATCCTCAATACCGACAGCAGCTATTACGGTGGCAGCAACTGCGGTAATGCAGGCCAACTGGATGCACAGGATGTGGCGTGGATGGGGTTCAACCAATCCATTGAGCTGACCTTACCACCGTTGGGGGCAATTTTCCTGCAAGCTGCCCAAGGGGAAAAAACCGAACCAAAGGAAGACTGACGACATGCCGATGAAAGTCCTGTTTGCTGCCAGTGAGGCTTATCCCTTAGTCAAAACGGGCGGACTGGGTGATGTCGCCTATGGCTTGCCCCGCGCCCTGCATGCTGAAGGTGCAGATGTCCGCCTGTTGTTGCCAGGCTACCAGGACATGCTGGGGAAGTTGGGTGAATTGCGCAAGCTTGGCGCTTTGCAGGTACAAGGTGCAGGGCGCATCCACGAGGTGCATATTCTGGAGGCACACCACCCCGCTTTCCCCTGCCCGGTTTGGGTCACAGAATGCCATGCCCTGTATGGGCGGCATGGCAATCCGTACATGCACCCGGATGGCTATGATTGGCCGGACAATGCGGAGCGCTTCACGGTCTTCTCACACGCTGCCGCCCTGCTGGCAGGTGATGCCCTAGGGATAGGCTGGCGGCCTGAGGTCGTGCATGCCCATGACTGGCAAACCGGCCTGATCCCCGCCCTGCTGGAGAACGTACACCCCCGCCCCCGTAGCGTCTTCACCATCCATAACCTTGCCTATGGCGGGCATTTTTCCCGTGCCACCTTCGACCATTTGCAACTGGCATGGCATTGGTGGTCAGCCGAAGGCATGGAATTCTATGACGGCTTTTCCATGCTCAAAGCCGGGATTGTCTATGCGGATGCCGTCACCACCGTCAGCCCAACCTATGCCCGCGAAATCCAGACCGCCGATTTTGGCTATGGCATGGATGGCCTGTTGCGCTCACGCAGCCACAAACTGCACGGCATCCTCAATGGCATTGATACCGATAGCTGGAGCCCAGGCAAGGATGAACACCTGACCTGTCACTATGGGGTCGAAGATGTGGTACACGGCAAACGCGAAAACAAGCGTGCCTTGCTGCAACGCTTCGGGCAAAACGTCGATGATGCCCTGCTCAACCGTCCGGTATTCGGTATGGTCAGTCGTTTGGTTGAACAAAAAGGTGTGGACATGGTGATGGACAGCATCCACCCCTTGCTGGCGCACTCGGATGCCATTTTCGTGCTGATCGGCAGTGGGCATTACCACTATGAACAGGCCTTGTGCGATTTGGCTGCCCGCTATCCGGGGCGGGTACTGGTTTACATCGGCTATAACGAAGCACTGGCACACTTGCTGGAAGCGGGGTCAGACATTTTCCTGATGCCCTCACGCTTTGAACCGTGTGGCCTCAACCAGATGTACAGCCTCAATTACGGCACATTGCCGGTGGTGTTCCATACCGGTGGTCTGGCGGATACGGTGGTCAACGCCACCGATGAAAACATTCAGGCAGGTACAGCCAACGGTTTTGTATTCTATACCCCCTACAGCCATTCCCTCTTGGGGACGCTGTGGTGGATCTTGCGGCTGTATGCCAATGAGCGGGGGCTATGGCAACGCCTGCAACGCACCGCCATGCAATGTGACTTCGGCTGGGGCAATAGCGCCCGCCGTTACTTACAACTCTATCAAACGAACTGAACCAGGTTATTGACAATGCTATTGATGGCTGGTTATTTGAAAAAACAGGAGGGTCGGGCATGACCTCACACCCAAGCAATTCTATCCCCTTTATTCCGGTACAGCTTGACCCATTGGATAACAGCGTTGACGTAATCGGCAATGATTTCCAACGCTACTTGTCCTATCACCTGGGGCGCTTCCAGGGATGCCCATCGGTTTACCTGTATAATGCGCTGGCTTACACCTTGCGTGACCGTCTGATGGTGGACTGGCGCAATACCTGGGCAGACCACCTGAAACCGGGTACACGCCGCGCCTATTACATGTCACTGGAGTTCCTGATTGGGCGCTCACTGGGCAATAACCTGCTGAATATGGATATTGTTGAGCCAGTCAAAACGGCACTCTACAACTACTGCACGGATCTGGAGGAAGTGGCCTCCCAGGAACCGGATGCCGGGCTGGGTAATGGTGGCCTTGGACGCTTGGCAGCCTGCTTTATGGACAGTTGTGCCAGTTTGCGCCTGCCGGTGGTGGGTTATGGCATCCGTTATGAATACGGCATGTTCCGCCAGAAAATCGAGCACGGCTACCAAACCGAAGAGCCTGACCACTGGCTGCGTGATGGCAACCCGTGGGAAATCGAGCGCTCCGAATACACCCAACGCATCCAGTTTGGTGGGCGCAGTGAGTTTTACAACGATGCCGCAGGCAAACAGCGGGTACGTTGGGTCGATACCTCCGATGTGCTGGCCATCCCGTTTGATATGCCGATCTCCGGCTACCAGAACCAGACTGTCAATACCCTGCGCTTGTGGAAAGCCTCTGCCACCGACGAATTCAACTTGCAGGAATTCAACCAAGGCGACTACACCGAAGCGGTGCAGGCCAAGAATAATGCTGAGCACATTTCCATGGTGCTCTACCCGAATGACAGCAGTGAAAATGGCAAGGAACTGCGCCTGCGCCAGCAATATTTCCTCGCCTCTGCCAGCTTGCAGGATGCCATCCGTATTTGGGAACGTGAGGGCGATGGCGATTACAGCCACTTCGCCGCAGAAAACGTGTTCCAAATGAACGATACCCATCCGACCATTGCCGTCGCCGAACTGATGCGTATCCTGGTTGATGACAAGCAACTGGAGTGGGATCAGGCGTGGAAAATCACCACACAGTGCATGGCCTATACCAACCACACCTTGCTGCCGGAAGCGCTGGAACGTTGGCCTGTGCATTTGTTTGAACGCCTGTTGCCGCGCCTATTGGACATCATCTACGAAATCAATGCCCGCTTCCTGCGGGTCGTGGCGATGCGCTGGCCCGGTGACACCGACCGCCAACGCCGCATGTCCATCATTGAAGAAGGCTCTCATCGGCAAGTCCGGATGGCATGGCTGGCAATTGTTGGCAGCTTCTCCATCAATGGGGTTGCCGCCCTGCACTCCCAGCTCTTGGTACAGGATTTGTTCCGCGACTTTTATGAGCTGTGGCCGCACAAGTTCAATAACAAAACCAACGGTGTCACCCCGCGCCGCTGGATCGCCCATGCCAATCCAGGTCTGACGGCACTGGTCAGTGACAAAATCGGTAAGGGCTGGGTCGCTGAACTGTCTCAACTGGAACAGCTCAAGCCGTTGGCAGCACCGGAGCAGACTGCGTTCCACCAGCAATGGCGTGCAGTCAAATACGCCAACAAGCAACGCCTTGCCCTGCTGGTCAAGGATGAGTGCGGTGTGGATTTCGACCCCAGTTCCCTGTTCGACATCCAGGTCAAACGTATCCACGAATACAAGCGCCAGTTGCTGAACGTGCTGCATGTCATCCACCTGTATGCCCGCATCAAACAAGGCAAGCTCGACAACTGGGCGAACCGTTGCGTGCTGATTGGTGGCAAGGCTGCCCCTGGCTATGTGATGGCAAAAAGCATCATCAAGTTGGTGAATAGCGTGGCAGCAGTGGTTAACAACGACCCCGAAGTCGGCAACCGCCTGAAAGTGGCTTTCCTGCCCAACTACCGTGTTTCCAGCATGGAAATCATTGCCCCGGCTGCTGACCTGTCCGAGCAAATTTCCACCGCAGGCAAGGAAGCCTCCGGCACGGGCAACATGAAGTTCATGATGAATGGCGCACTGACCATTGGCACGTATGACGGTGCAAACATTGAAATCCTCGAAGCCGTCGGTGAAGACAACTTCTTCCTGTTTGGCCTGCGTGAAGAGGAAGTGAAAGCACAGCGCAAAGACTACCGCCCGTGGGAACTCGCCGAGCAGGATACCGACCTGAAACAGGTGATCCAGCTCCTGCGCAGCGGGCATTTCAACCCCTGCGAGGCGGGCATCTTCGACAATATCCTCAACGGCCTGCTCAGCCCACACGATCCGTGGATGACTTTGGCAGATTTCCGCAGCTACGTGGATGCACAAGATTGTGTTTCCCGCGTCTGGCAAGACCAGGAACGCTGGACACGCATGAGTATCCTCAATACAGCCAGCAGTGGCTTCTTCTCCACTGACCGCACCATGCTGGAATACAACCGGGATATTTGGAAGTTGCAGCGGGATTAAACCGCCTAGATCCTCACCTACCCAATCGAGTAGGTGAGGACTGAACAGGCAGTTATTGCATCACTGCCCGCGTACCAAGCGGATACGTCCTTGGGCACTTTTACTGTTCTTGCCATCATAACCGGCATCAAAACCGACACCCCATGTTGCTGCCGCATCTTTGGCATACGGGGAAGAAGACCAATACCATGATGAGGGCGTATTCGGGAACAGATCCAAACGGATGGAAGGCTGATGACATTGCCGCTCAATGATTGTCCGCAATTCCTTGATATTGGGGATACGCCAATCCGTATATCCAGCAAACCCACCTTGGCTATTCAGGGTTGCCACCTGCTCCAAACCAGCTTTCCATGTATAATAGGTTGCAACGCCAGCTGCACAATCCGAGCCACTTTGCCCTTCGGTGCATTGCTTCCACATCAGGCCGGTTTTGGGGTCACTCACTGTCCCGTTGCCATTGTTAACCAAGTGGCTGCTTGTTGCCGGGATATTGGCAGCCAGACAAGACTGTGCAGCCTGCCCCGCCAAGGGCCAAACCAATAAGCCAATCAAACCAAACTGGGAAAAATAACCGCGCATCACTGCACCCCCCTGACCAAGCGAACATAACCGCCGTACTTCTTTTTGTACCACAGGTCATCACCATCGGTAAAATCCAGACCAACCACACCTTCGCTATACCCCATTACCGGGGAAGACGACCAAACCGGCCCCAAAGGTGTATTCGGGAAATAGTTGGTATCAATAGCCGAACCCTCCAAACTAGCAATCCCGGCAAGCTCATCCATTGTTGGCAAACGCCAGTCATTAGCCCCACACCAACCTGCCACGTTGACCCGCTTCACATAAGCATGGGTATTACAGTAAGAGGAAGAATCCGTCGCCTTATAGCCAAAACAGGTATTATCATCAGGCTGCTCCACGCTACTGTCTGTCTGACGCTCGAAGCCTGCATCCCCTCCATTCTTGGTTACATCGGGTTGATACCACGTGTACTTGTCCTGCTTAGCATGCAGACCACTGGTAGCGGTCTTCCCTTCCCAGATCAAGCCCGTCACATTGTCCCGCACACAAGACCACGAGGTAGCAGAGGCAGGCAAAACCTCACCATGAGTACCGATTTTGGTGAAGCTGAAACCCGCATGTCCGTCACTGTCATCATTGCGGGTAATATCTCGCCCAAACTGGGCATCCTGCCCTTGGGGAACGGGGTCATTATTGGCATCCACCAACAAACCACATACTACATCATTGTTATGGCTACCACCCGCAGCATAGTCGCCACAACGGGTAATACCAGTATCATTGATCTTGCCGGTTGGTGTTACTGGGGGAACTATCCGTGGCTTCACCAAGACACTAACTGCGTCATCACGCGCACCACCTCGACCATCACTCACTGTCAGGGTAAACGACAGGCGCGTATCCACCGTCACTGTCGGCGCTGTGAAGCTGAGTGTTGCGGTAACAGCTCCAGACAAACTGACAGCAGGCCCAGCGGTCTGCGACCAGTTATAGGTCAAGGTATCGCCATCGGCATCACTCGCCGTACCTGGCAAGCTCACAGCATCCCCGGAGTATACGGTTTGGTCAGACCCCGCATTCACCACAGGTGCATTGAGGTTCTTTTTGACTAAAACACTCACTGAATCCGTACCCGTCGAGCCGTGGCTGTCCTTCACAGTCAGCGTAAAGGTCAGGCTGGTATCTGCCGTCACAAATGGAGCGGTAAAATGCAAAGTAGCGGTATCACTGGCTCCAATGATAGTAGTGGTCGAGCCTGATGTTTGCGTCCAGTGGTAGGTCAGTGCATCACCATCAGGGTCAGCGCCACTCCCGGTCAGTGAAACGGGCGACATCGACTTTACTTCCTTGTCCGCACCGGCATTGGCCGTGGGAGGCATATTGGCTTTTACCAAAACACTGACAGTATCAGTCGCATCCAAGTACCTGCTTGTTACCCTTAACTCAAAGGTCAATGTCTGATCTGCTGTCACATTAGGAGCCGTAAATGTGGCTGTTGGTTGAGTCCCACCAGATGACAGACTCACCCCTGTCCCCGCTGTTTGCCTCCACTGATAAGAATCAATTGAGCCACGTGGAGATGAACTGGCAGAACCATCCAGGGTGACGGTCGCCCCTTTGCGCACAACCTGATCCGCCCCGGCATTCGCAGTAGGGGAATCACTTCCATTACAAGCCGCCAAGAACAAGGCCAGCAACAAGAAAAATATTCGGCAATGCTGCCGCATAAAAACTGCACATGCAGATGGCATAGGGTAAGGCTCCTCTTTTGGGGGGAAGTTGAGCAGTTGATTGATCCAAGCAAGTTAATTCGGGTAATAATTTATCAACAGCCTGGTGCTGTTACAAGTGTAACCTTACCGATACCACACACAACCCACACCTGACTTGCACACCGACTGCTATACTCTCAGCCAGTGTATTTCCTCATCATATCGTTTACCGAATCAATGAATACAAAGGCTGATTATGCGATACATAACATCAGGTTTGCTGCTGGCATGTTTGTGCTCCAGCAGTGCAGTATGGGCTGAATGCCGCAATAGCGGTGACTTTGGGCAATGGCTGGATGGTTTCAAGCAGGAGGCCATCGGCTCCGGCTTATCCCCAGATCTTGTCAATGGCGTATTGGCGGGCGTGACATTTGACCCGAGTGTCATCCAGCGTGACCGCTCACAGGAAGTGTTTGCGCAGACCTTCCTTGAGTTTGCAGGCAAAAAGGTTTCACCGAACCGCCTGAACAGCGGGCAAAGCCAGATGCAGGCCAATAACAAACTGTTCAACCGCATTGAACAGGAATTTGGCGTACCACGTGAAATCCTCACTGCTTTTTGGGCGCTGGAAACCGATTTTGGCAGCAATACCGGCAATTTCCCTACCCTGAATGCCTTGGCAACCCTCGCTTATGACTGCCGCCGCCCGGAACGCTTCCGCCCGGAACTGATCCATGCCCTCTGGTTAGTCCAAAAAGGCGACCAAACGCCAGCCAGTATGCGCGGGGCATGGGCAGGGGAACTGGGACAATTGCAATTCCTGCCATCCGGCTATAACCAGCAGGGCGTGGATTTTGATGGCGATGGCAAACGCGACCTGATCCGCTCGAAAGCGGATGCACTGGCTTCTGCGGCTAGCCTGTTGCGGCATCATGGCTGGCGGGCGGGGGAACCGTGGCTACTGGAGGTACGCGTCCCCAATGAAATGGATTGGTCACAAGCACGGCTCGACAACCGCTTGCCCTTGTCTGCGTGGGCAGCACAAGGCGTGACCGAAGTTGGCGGCAAGCCCTTGCGCCCGAATGGTCAGGCTGCCCTGCTGTTACCGATGGGGCGTAATGGCCCAGCTTTCCTGGCTTTCCCGAATTTCGATGTGATCCGCCAATGGAATGAATCGACCGTGTATGCCACCACCTCGGCTTACCTTGCCACCCGCTTTACCGGGGCAAGGCCGTTACGGGCAGGTAATGCGCCCGTTGCCAAGCTGTCGGTGGCACAGGTCAGGCAACTGCAAAGCCAGCTAGCCGCTCGCGGCCTGCCGGTAGGCAAGATTGACGGCATCATCGGCGAAGATACCCGCGCCGCCGTGCGGCAGGTACAGCAACAGCTTGGCCTGCCTGCGGATGGTTATCCTGATCCGGTGTTGCTCGGCAAGTTATAGACACCAACAACCACTCCAATAGGAGGAAAACTTCCTCCTATTCCACCAAAGCGACAAAATCAGCCAAAGTCTTTTTGGGCGCATCGGCTGGAATCGGTTCTGATTTGGCATCCTTGCAGGGCGCACTGCCAAAACTGTCGCAGCGTTCCGTTTCACTGAAAGAAGCTGAACCCTTTTCATAATCAATCACGGAAGACACATACTTAACTTCCGGCTTGGCTTCGTCCCCGGAGCTTTCGGTATAGCCTGACGATTCCCATGCCAAGCCAAACTTGCCGTCCACAAAACGGAACAGATATTCATCCCGCCGGTTCCAATCCTTGTCATCCATCACATTCGTGCCCAACAGCAAACCATTTTTCTCATGGACACGGATGCTGCTTTGCGCATAGCCGGTTTGGTCTGCTGAATTACTCAGCCAATACGGGGCAACCGGCACGGTCTTGAGCGTACCATCAGGCTGGCTGAGCGCCACCACTAAACGCAGGCGTTCCATCGGTGGCTCCCCTTCAACTGCCGCAGGCTTACCCACCACAAAGGCCTGATCCGGCTTGCCATCATCATTGAAATCATGCTCCAGGGGAGCCAGCGTCCCCTCTGGCGCAGCAGCCTTATCAACCAGCACATAACCGGTCGGGATCAACTCCTCACGCTTGGAACCTGTTTTGCCAAACGCCTGTTCAAACTCGCTGCGGCACGCGGCAATTTTGGTACTGCGCATGTCCATCTGCTTTTTGGCAGCATCCTCACCCACACTGGCACACCACGCCATTTCAGGATTTTCTGAGCAATCCGGCGCAGGTTCCTTTTCCTGACTTAAACACCAGACAAACTCCGGGAACAAGTCTTTCTCCATCTCGGGGGCAACTTCATCACAATAGAGCTGATAAGCCACATTCTGGTTGCCGAACTCGGCCTGATAGTTTGCACAAAAACTGCTGGCAGGGGCAGGAGCCGCCGCAGGCGTGGGGGATTCAGCCGCCAGTGCGACACTGCTGGCAATGATTGCAATCCCTGCAATTGATTCTTTCCACATATTAAAAAATACTCAAATTGGGCTAACACTCAACTGAATATAGCCCGGTCTGGGCTGAAATGTGGAAAGGATCGGGGGTTTTCAGACAGACTGTCAGCTATCTCCCCGGCGCAACTCACGTGGCAACACAAAGGCAATACTTTCGGTAATCCCTGAATCCTGCACCTGCACACTCGCCCCCAATGCCTGCAAGTGTGCCAAAACCCCCTCAACCAGCACCTCCGGGGCAGAGGCTCCGGCTGTCAGGCCAATGCGTTGCACACCGTGCAGCCATTCCGGGCGGATGTCGTCGGCATCATCAATCAGGTAGGCAGGGGTGTTACGCTTTTCAGCAATCTCCCGCAACCGGTTGGAATTGGAGCTATTGGGTGAACCCACCACCAGCACCAGGTCGCAGGTTTCCGCCAACTGTTTGAGCGCATCCTGCCGGTTCTGGGTGGCATAACAAATATCGTCTTTTTTCGGGCCAACAATCGCCGGGAACTTGGCGCGCAGGGCATCAATCACGATGGCGGCATCATCCACCGACAAGGTGGTTTGGGTGACAAACGCCAGCTTCTCGGGGTTCTGCACCTCCAGTGCAGCCACTTCCTGTGGCGAATCGACCCGGTAAATCTGCCCCCCAAACCGGGTTTCATACTGCCCCATCGTGCCTTCAACTTCCGGGTGGTTTTTATGCCCGATCAAAATCGTTTCACGGCCTTCACGCCCGTAACGGGTCACTTCGACGTGTACTTTTGTCACCAGCGGGCAGGTCGCATCAAACACCTTCAAGCCACGCTGGCGGGCTTCTTCCTGCACGGTGCGCGATACGCCGTGGGCGCTGAAAATCACCGTGGCATGATCAGGCACTTCGTCCAGCTCCTGCACAAACACTGCACCCTTTTCGCGCAAGTTATTGACGACAAAGCGGTTATGCACCACCTCATGGCGGACATAAATCGGTGCGCCCAATACCTCCAGCGCCCGGTCAACGATTTCAATGGCACGGTCAACACCGGCACAAAAGCCGCGTGGATTGGCGAGAGTGACTTGCATAGGATTCATGCCCAGATGGATTCAAAGGGGAGAAATTATAGCGTTATCTCAGGAATGGGGCGCGGTTTTCATGTCGATCACCGTGCCTTCCGCCCGGTCAAGCTGCACCTGTTCCAGCCGCTGTCCCAACAGATAGGCACGCCCACCCAGGCGCTCATAACCGGCAAGGCTGAACTCAAAGCCATAAATCCGCCGCAAGGTCAGATGCCCCTGCTCATTGCGGGCAGGCTTCATGCTTTGTACGGCAACCGTCTGGTCGAGCAACTGTGCACCGATTTCCTGACAGGCCACCGCTGCGGCGCGGATAGCACGCTCACGGCTGCGCAAACTGTCTTGCCAGAACCAAACCAATGCGCCGAGGATGGCAAAAATAATCAGGGTTTCCATGTCTGCCTGTTTACTTGAAAACGTACAGTGTCAGGGAAAACGGGGGATTTGGCAAATATGCCTGCCCCCGGTTATGGCATTACCCTTCCGCATTCTCCAACACCAGCACACCAGCACCGGTATTGGAAATCGGGGCATGGTAATGCTTGTGCACGACACGGACATTTGGCTGCAATGCGCCACGCATCACCAACCACATAATGGTTTCAATGCCTTCTGTGCCTGCCCGCTGCATAATTTCCGTATTGGACAACTGGGTCAGCCACTCAGGGTCATGGATGATTTTTTCCATACACTGCAAATCAAAATCCACATCAATGATCCCGGCACGCTCCCCCTGAAGCTGGTGCGACATGCCGCCCGTGCCAAACACCACCACTTTCAAATCTTCCGGGTAAGATTCAACCGCCCGCCGCAGTGCCTTGCCCAAATGATAACAGCGCCGGGCGCTGGCAACCGGGTGTTGAACCGTATTGACCGCCAAGGGAATTGCCTTCACCGGCCACTGTGGCAAATGCCGCCACATCAAGGCCATCGGGGTCACAAAACCGTGGTCAACCAGCATTTCCTGGCACATCGCCATATCAAACTCTTGCCGGATCAGTGATTCAGCCAAATGCCAGGAAAACTGCGCATCCCCTTCAAAGGCAGCCAAGGTATTCAAACCCCAGCCCTCATCGGCGTTTTCGTAACGGTCTGCACAACCCAAGGCAAAGGTGGGAATCTGATTGAGGAAAAAATTCAGGCCGTGGTCGTTGTAAACCACGATAGCCACATCCGGCTGCACCTTGTCCAACCACGCCTTGACTGGCTCATAGCCATCAAAAAAACGTTTCCAGTACGGCTCCTGCTCCAACTTCTTGCTCATGGCATTGCCAATAGCCGGGATATGTGAAGTCGTAACCCCACCAACGATTCTAGCCATGCCAGTAGCCTCCTGTTTTTACCAACTTGTCCTGAAAACCCGCTGCATGCCGGTCTAAAATGGCCTGAAATTCGGGGGTGCTGATCTTCTGGAAAGAAGCCCCGGCATCCTGGACACTTAAACCGTGGAAAATGGCAATTTTTGCCAGATAATAGATATTGCCGCCCAAATGCAGCAACTTGAGGAAATCCCCCGCCAATACTGCCTCCCGTTGCTCATCAGTCAGCCCGTATTTCCGGCAATAAGCCTCCATATCCCGCGCAAACTCCTCGCGGTTTGCCTGCTGGTTGAATGAATATGCCATCTTGTTGAGTGCATACCCCGAATGGGAGCGTTTGCCATCAAACACATAAGTCCCCGGTATGCTTTCATAATCATGAGATTGCCAAACCATGTCCCGCCTCCCGTCAGTTGCTGGATGAGTAGGATTCTTGCGGTTTACGGCTGGCAGGTGAATGGCTTATTGGCGGTTAAACTTGTACTTTTTCCCGGTTTGGTGGGGGAGCTTGATAAAGGTCAAGAAATATATTCCATATATAAAAAAGGCAGGATTTGCCACTTCAAACCCTGCCCTTTTCTTGGCAACTGATTAGCAACTTAAGCCAATCAGATGATCAAATCAGTGAATCTTCACTGACTCAAACTTGCCTTCTTTAACTTCCATTTCGCGGTATGAACCGGGGACATCGCCTGCATCGGTAAATTCAATGTTGGTTGCGCCCACGTAGTCCACATCGCCGCCTTCAGCCAGAATCTTCAGGCCTTTTGCCAATTCACCGGGCAGGATTTTCTCGCCAGGTGCATTTGCCACGTCCTTAATCTTGGCTTGGACAGCCGCGCCATCGGTGGATTTGGCAGCTTGCATCGCCAATGCCAAAACCGCAGCCGCATCATACGACTCGCCACGGTATGGGCCACCCTTCGGATCGATCTTGGCACTGTCAGCAATCTTTTCCCAGGCAGCACTACCTTCATACTCGCCGCCCGCCATTGTGCCGAATGAGCCATTGATCTTCGCGCCCAAATCAGCCGCGAATTTCTCACCGACCATGCCGTCTGCCAGAATAAAGCGGGAATAAGCGCCGCTATCCAGTGAGTTCTGGACAATGCCTTTGCCGCCCTGATCCAGATAGCCGAATACTACCAACTCCTTTGCACCTGAAGCAGACAGTGCAGCAACCTCAGCAGCATAATCTGCCTTGCCATCTTCGTGGGAGGCATTCATGGTGATCTTGCCACCGATTTTCTCAAAGGCTTTGGAGAAGGACTCACTCAAACCCTTGCCGTAATCATTGTTGGTGTAAGTAATGGCGACCGTATCAATACCGCGTGCCTTCACGATGTCAGCCAACACTTCGCCCTGACGTGCATCAGACGGGGCAGTACGGAAGAAGAAGCCTTTGTCCTCAATCGAAGTCAACGCCGGGGAGGTAGCTGATGGGGAAATGGCTGGGATGCCTTTCGGGGCAACGACGTTGTTCACAACGGCGGTGGTTTCACCTGAGCAGCTTGCACCGACCAACGCGACTACCTTGTCAGACGTAACCAGACGCTCAGCCGCAGCAGTGGCAGCGGCTGCATCCACGCAAGAAGAGTCGGCACGGACAGGCTCGATTTTCTTGCCACCCAAGAATGCACCAGAGTCAGACACTTCTTTCAATGCCAATTCAGCAGAAGCTGCCATCATCGGGGTCAGGGACTCAATCGGGCCGGTAAATGCCTGCAATACACCGATCTTTACTGCATCTTCTGCCAGTGCCACACCGGACAAACTCGCCAGAATCGCTGTTGTCAGCATCAGTTTTTTCATCTTTTTCTCCTCAGATTAGTTGCTCGCCAAGCGGACTTGGCGAATTTCACTTAATTGCGCCTGCTTTGTTCAGGCAACAGTCCCCACGGGCTAAAGCGCATCACCAACAGCAATACGATACCCATGATCACAACCCGCATGTATTGCGCACTATCCAACAGGTGCTTGCGCAAACCATTGTCATCGCCCATCCCTGAGGTCAATACATCCATTAACCAAAAACCGACCGGCTCTGCCTCAACCCAGATGAACCAGATTAAAAAGCCACCCAGTACCGCACCCAGATTATTACCCGATCCACCCACAATGACCATTACCCATATCAAAAAGGTGTAACGCAACGGGCTATACGAACCGGGGGTAAACTGTCCATCCAGTGTCACCAGCATCGCCCCGGCAATACCCACCACGGCTGACCCCAGCACAAAAATCTGCAAATGCCGCCCGGTCACATCCTTGCCCATTGCCCCGGCTGCCACCTCATTATCACGGATCGCCCGTACCATGCGCCCCCACGGGGAATCCAGCGCCAGCACACACAACAACAGGATAATCAGCAACACCGCCGTAAACAGCCCTGCATAACAGAGTTTGACAAAAATACCGGAACCATCCACCACCAACGACTGCAAGACCGCCCCCCGCTCTGCCGTGTCCACCGCTCCCAGGGCACTGGCATGCAAACTTTCGACTGCATTGATAAACCAGGGGGTCTGCTGCAATTCCAGTTCATACGGTACAGGGCGCGGCAAGCCTGTCATGTTTTTTACCCCCCGCGCCAACCAGTCCTCATTGCGCAGGGTCGCCACCACGATCTCGGAAATGCCCAGGGTGGCAATCGCCAGATAATCGGCGCGTAAGCCCAAGGCAACCTTGCCGATCAGCCATGCACCACCCGCAGCAAAAACGCCCCCCACCAGCCACGACAGCAAAACGGGCAGCCCCAGGCCACCCAGATAGCCGGTACTGGCTGGATTGGTCGCCTCCACAGCCGCCACACCCGGATCAAAGAAATAACGGGTCAAAACTACACCACCGACCAGTACCAGCACCAGTAAAGGCGTATGCGCCCGTTTGCCCCGGAAATGCAGGTGGATATACAAGGCTAACGCAACCGTGATCAGCAGGGATAGCAAGGCCAGCAACATATCCATGCCCCCTGCTGCCCACGCCTCCTTAACCGGCGGCATCGACACCAGCACCACCGCCAAACCACCCAAGGCGGCAAAGCCCATGATCCCGACGTTAAACAAGCCCGCATAGCCCCACTGGATATTCACACCCAGGGACATGATCGCAGAAATCAGGCACAGGTTGAGGATGGTCAAGGCCAGCGACCAGGACTGGAACACACCGACCAGCACCAGCAAGCCAGCCATCACCAGAAAGCCCAGCGTGGCACGCAAGGTATTACTTTGCAGGGAGAGTTGGGTATTAGAACGGCTCATAGCACTTTCCCCTTGAACAGGCCGGTCGGTTTGACCAGCAACACCACGACCAGAATCACAAAGGACACCGCAAACTTATACTCGGTTGACAAGAGTTGCACCAAGCCTTCAGGAGCCATACTGGTCGGCAACAGATAGGCCAGAAACTTCTTGTAGGCATAGGTCACGATCACTTCGGAAAAGGCAATGATGAAGCCCCCCGCAATCGCCCCCACCGGCTTGCCTATCCCACCCACAATCACCGCCGCGAAAATCGGCAACAACAAATGAAAATACGCCAGCGGCTTGTAGCCCTTGTCCAGGCCATACAGCACACCTGCGGTCGTTGCCATGGCTGCCGTCAGTATCCAGGTGATCATGACAATCCGGTCAGGGTTAATGCCGGACAACAAGGCCAGATTTTCATTATCCGCATACGCCCGCATCGCCTTGCCCATCTTGGTACGCTGCAAGAACCAGAACAGGGCGATGACCAAAATAAAAGCCAGCCCAATCGTCAACGCCTGCGAAGTCTTGATCACCAAGGCCTCATCCAGCCCTGACCACGCACGGAAGGTAGCGGCCTCCAGCATGAAACGCTCCCCATCTGCGAAGTTCTGGTCAGTCGGCCCCAGAATCAGGCGCACCACCCCATTCATGATGAACATGACCCCCAAGGAGGCCATCACCAACGTGATGGAGGCACTTTTCTTGCTGCGGTAATAACGGTAAACGAAGCGGTCAGTCAGCAACACCAGCAATGCAGTAGCAATAATCCCCGCCGGTAACGCCAACAGCGCGGTCGGTAATGCACCGAAGCTGACCCCCATCCCCTGCAACGCCCATGTCACCAAAATGGTAATGACCGTGCCGAAAGCCATGGTTTCGCCGTGGGCAAAGTTGGAAAACCGCAGCACGCTATAGACCAGCGTCACTGCCAACGCCCCCAAGGCCAATTGGGAACCATAGGTCATGGCGGGCACGAAAACGAAATTGGCAAACAGCACCAACGCATTGAGAAAATCTGCCATGCCTAACCTCCCAGAAACGATTTGCGGACGACCGGATCAGCCAGCAAGGCCTGACCCGTGCCGGTATGCCGGTTTTCACCCATTACCAGCACATACCCCCGGTCAGCAATCTCCAGCGCTTGCCGGGCATTCTGCTCCACCATCAGCACCGCCATACCGGTTGCCTTCACCTCAAGGATACGGTCAAACAGTTCATCCATCACAATCGGCGAAACACCAGCGGTCGGCTCATCCAGCATCAAGACGGTCGGTTTGGTCATCATTGCCCGCCCGACCGCCACTTGCTGGCGTTGCCCACCCGACAGTTCACCGGCAAACTGGTAGCGCTTTTCCTTGAGGATGGGGAACAAGGAATAAATCTGCTCCAGGGTATCGCGGAAATCATCCTTGCGCAGGAATGCCCCCATTTCGAGGTTTTCCTCCACCGTCATGCTGGTAAACACATTGTCGGTCTGCGGGACAAAGGCCACCCCTTCAGCAACCCGTGCCTGTGGCGACAAGCGGGTAATATCCTTGCCATTGAGCGTGACTGACCCCTTGCGCAAATTCAGCATGCCCAGCATGGCTTTCATGGCAGTTGATTTACCTGCCCCATTGGGCCCGACGATCACCGCAATCTCGCCCCGGTCAACCTGAATATGACAACCATTGAGGATGTCTGGCCCACTGCCATAGCCCCCGGTCAAACCTTCGCCTACCAGATAGCTCATGCAGCCTCCTTATGGCTTGCCAGCCCCTTGTTTTTCAGGCCGCGCCCCAGATAAGCCTCAATGACCTTTTCATCATTCTTGACCTGCTCAGCCGTTCCCTGGGTCAACACCGTCCCTTCTGCCAACACCACCACCGGGTTACACAAGCGGGAAATGAAATCCATGTCATGCTCAATCATGCAGAAGGTATAACCGCGCTCCTGATTGAGGCGCAGGATGGCATCGCCAATCTCGCCCAACAGCGTGCGGTTCACCCCAGCCCCGACCTCATCCAGCAACACCACGCGGGCATCGACCATCATGGTGCGTCCCAGCTCCAGCAGTTTTTTCTGCCCGCCAGACAGGTTGCCAGCCTTTTCATGCATGACATGGGAAATTTTCAGGAAGCGGATAACCTCCTCTGCCTTCTCACGCACCTGCTGCTCCTGCTCACGGATTTGCCTGCGCCGGAACCACGTATTCCAGATAGTTTCGCCCAACTGACCAGAGGGAACCATCATCAGGTTTTCCAGCACACTCATGCTGGAAAACTCGTGGGCAATCTGGAAAGTGCGCAATACACCCTTATGGAAAAGCTGGTGGGGCTTAAAGCCAGTGATGTCTTCACCCTCCAGCAGGATTTGCCCTGATGTGGGCGCATACAAACCGGCAATCAGATTGAACAGGGTAGACTTACCAGCCCCGTTGGGGCCAATCAGACCGGTAATGGAGCCACGCTGAATCGTCAGCGTAGCATTATTTACTGCTTTCAAGCCGCCAAAGTGCTTGGAAACAGCCCTGACCTCTATCATCCTATCCTCCTTATTGGCTGGGCTCCGACCCGCCCAGCCCCTCTACCGTCTCGATTACCGTGCCGCCCATTGCATGGGCGAAGCCGAAGGCCTTGCGCCCTACTCCATCCGATCCGACGCAAACAGGCTCATGAACACCAGAATCACCGCCCCCAGGGTAATGGCAATATCGGCAACATTGAACGTCGCAAACCGATAATTCTCCATCACAAAGGGAATATCAAAATACACATCAATAAAGTCGATGACCTTGCCGTACAACAAGCGGTCAATCAGGTTGCCAACCGCACCACCCAACACCAGCACCAGCCCCAAGGCAGTCCAGTTGCGCCCCTTGGGGAGCTTACGCAGCCAATTGACAATAAACGCACACACGACTGCCGCAAGGATGGCAAAGAACCAACGCTGCCAGCCACCCTGATCACCCAGGAAACTAAAAGCAGCGCCATAGTTATAGGCCAAGGTCATATTCAGATGAGGGAACACCGCAACCGGCACACCAAACTCAAGATTCGCTTCTGCCATCCATTTGGTCAACTGATCCAGCGCCACCACGACAGCCGCAATCCATATCCACGCCAGCATGCCCCGTTCTTCATCCATGCGCGACAGGGAGCGGAAACTACGCATACCCACGTTCCTCACCCTCACCAACAACATTATCAACACAGCGCCCGCACAACTCAGGGTGTCCGGCATGCTGCCCCACATCCGCCCGGTGATGCCAACAGCGCACACACTTCGGTGCAGCAGATGCCTGCACATCCACGAATACATGCTCCAGCACTTCCACAGCAGTTTCTGGCATCGCTGCCAGATCATGCAAGCGGACGGCTGAGGTGATAAAGACAAACTTCAACTCATCGCCCAGCTTTGCCAGTGCATCCGTACCCGGATCATACGCCCCTTTGCGATAATAAATATCGACTTCTGCTTCCAGACCTGCACCAATCTTGCCCGCCGCCCGGACTTCTTCCAGACGCTTACTGACTGCCTCACGCACGGTAAAAATGCGCTGCCAATCATCTGCTGTCACCTTATCGCTGCCATCCAGATGGAACAGCCCGTCATACCACTGGGTAAACAGCACGGAAGCCTCCGTATTCCCCGGCAAATGCGTCAGGATTTCTTCCGCAGTAAAACTCAGGATCGGATACATCCAGCGCACCATTGCCTGCAAAATATGCCAGGCAGCGGTTTGTGCAGAACGCCGCCCCACACTACCGGCCTGCATGGTGTACTGGCGGTCTTTGGTAATGTCGAGGAACAGGCTGCCCATTTCCACGGAACAGAAGGTCTGGATTTCTTGTGAAATCAGATGGAACTGGTACTTGTCATACGCCGCCAGAATTTTTTCCTGTGCCTGTGCCGCCTGATCAACCGCCCAACGATCCAGTGGCAGCATCGCTGCTGCGGGTACTGCATGTTCTGCCGGGTTGAAATCGCCCAGATTCGCCAGCAGGAAACGCGCTGTATTGCGGATACGCCGGTAAACATCCGCCGTCCGCTTGAGGATTTCATCAGAAACCGTCATTTCCCGGCTGTAATCTGCCGAAGCCACCCACAGGCGCAGAATGTCTGCCCCCAGCTTGTCCATGACCTCTTGCGGGGCAACCACATTGCCCTTGGACTTGGACATCTTCTCGCCCTTGGCATCGACCGTGAAACCATGCGTCAACACTGCCTTGTAAGGCGCATGCCCGTACATGGCTGTCCCTGTCAGCAAGGAAGAGTGGAACCAGCCCCGGTGCTGATCGGAGCCTTCCAGATACAAATCTGCCGGAAATTGCAGGTCAGGGCGCTGTTGCAACACCGCATAATGGGTCGTACCGGAGTCAAACCAGACATCCAGTGTATCCGTTACCTTGTCATACAGGGCGGCATCCGCACCCAGCAGCTCGGCCTTGTCGAGTGAGAACCAGGCATCAATCCCACCCTGCTCGATACGCTGGGCAACTGCCTCAATCAGCATTTCGGTTTGTGGGTGCAGCTCACTGGTTTCCTTGTGGACGAATAAGGCAATCGGCACACCCCAGGTACGCTGGCGGGAGATACACCAATCCGGGCGATTGGCAATCATGCCTTCAATCCGTGCCTGCCCCCAATCAGGAACCCATTGCACTTCGTGGATGGATTTAAGGGCTTGCGCCCGCAGGCCATGCTGATCCATGGCGATAAACCACTGCGGGGTCGCCCGGAAGATCAGCGGGGTCTTGTGCCGCCAACAATGCGGGTAACTATGGGTCAACTTGCTGACTGCCAACAACTTGCCCTGTTCGTTCAGTACCTCAACCACATGCGGATTGACCTTGTGCACCGACTCACCGGCAAACAGAGGCGTGCTTGGCAAGAAGCAACCATCACTACCGACCGGATTCTCCACCGCCAAGCCATAACGTTGCCCGACAGCAAAGTCTTCCTGACCATGCCCCGGTGCGGTATGCACTGCCCCTGTACCGGCATCAATGGTAACGTGTTCCCCAAGGATCACCGGCACTTGCCGCGCCTGGAACGGATGGGCGAGTAACAGACCTTCCAGCGCTGCACCCTTGGCACGCGCCAAAACGCTGAAACTGTCCAGCTTCGCCCGCTTGAGAACATCAAGGTACAAGGCCTCTGCCAGCAACAGGCGCTCACCTGCCACCTGCACCAGCACATAATCCAGCTCAGCATTCAGGGCAACCGCCTGATTGGCAGGCAATGTCCACGGGGTTGTTGTCCAGATCACCACACTGGCAGCACCTTCACCGGCTGCACCGGGCATCCGCGCCAACAGTTCAGCCTCATCCACCACCGTAAAGCGCACATCAATCGAGAACGACTGCTTGTCGTAATACTCAACCTCGGCCTCTGCCAACGCAGAACCGCAATCGGTGCACCAATGCACCGGCTTTGTCCCCTTCAGCAAATGCCCACTCAGGGCAATCTTGCCCAAGGCACGCACAATCCCGGCCTCAGTCTGAAAGTTCATGGTCAGATAGGGGTTATCCCAATCCCCCAGCACCCCCAAACGCTTGAAATCCTTGCGCTGGATGTCGATTTGCTCGGTTGCAAACGCCCGGCAAGCCTTGCGGAAGGCAAACGCATCAACCTTCACCCCAACCCGCCCAATCATGTCTTCGACTTTTTTCTCGATTGGCAAACCGTGGCAATCCCAACCCGGCACATACGGGGCATCAAAACCACTCAGGGTTTTACTTTTGACAATAATATCCTTGAGTATTTTATTGACAGCGTGACCGATGTGGATGGAACCGTTTGCATACGGAGGGCCGTCATGCAAGACAAATTTGGGGCGACCCTGTGCCTTCTGGCGCAGTGCCTGATACAACCCCTGCTGTTCCCAACCTGCCAGCATGCCCGGCTCCCGCTTCGCCAAATCCCCCCGCATGGGGAATCCGGTCGTCGGCAAATTGAGCGTATGCTTATAATCCGTCATCGTGCTATCCTATTGATGTTGTTGACTCAGTACACATAATCGGCGAAGAATACCAAGTTTTCGGGCAAAAACCGATAGGGTTAATGCAGCATGAAGCCTTTCCATGCAAAATTACAGGTTGCGGCTGCCACTCCATCACAGCACACATCAACAACATTTCCCACGGGCGAATAAAACTTCTCAGGATTATTTTCATGAAACAGATAAAAACGAACCTAAGCATTATGCTGCTAACACTGGGGCTGTCCATCTCAACAACCGTATTCGCCGAGAAAATTGGTGAGCCGGTTGCCCTGCCCGCCCCCAGCAAAGCAACGGAAGATACCGGCAAAAAGGCCGAAGCCGCCAACGTTGCCGCCCCCGTCAAACTCGCCACCAGCCCCACCCCAGCCGAAGGGCGTGATGTCATCAAGGATGCGGTCGTGCGGGTGAATGTTGTCAAGCATACCTACAATGCCTTGACCCCGTGGAACTCAGACACCGAAAAAGGCTCTGGCTCTGGATTGATCATCCAGGGTGGCTTGGTACTGACCAATGCGCATGTTGCGGCAGATGCGACTTTTTTGGAAGTGCAACGCCACGGCGAAACCAAGCGTTATGAGGCCGATGTCGTCTATATTTCCCATGAAGCCGACCTCGCCCTGCTGCGCACCAAAGAAAAAACCATTTTCAATGATGTCAAACCGCTCGAACTGGCTGACCTGCCACAAACCCAACAGGAAGTTGAGGTTTACGGCTTCCCGATTGGCGGCACAACCCTGAGCGTCACCCGTGGTGTGGTATCACGCATCGAGAAGCAGAACTACGCCCATACCAATGAAAACCTGATTGCTGTCCAGATTGATGCTGCCATCAACTTTGGCAACAGCGGTGGCCCGGTCATTTCCGGCGGAAAAGTCGTTGGCGTTGCCATGCAGTCCGGCTTTTTCACTGAAAATATCGGTTACATGATCCCTACCCCGATTATCCGCCACTTCATGAAAGATGTGGAAGATGGCAAGCAGGATGGCTTTGGCTTCCCCGGTTTCCTGGCACAATCCATGGAAAACCCGGCGATGCGCCGCAAGTACAGCCTGGATGATAACCAAACGGGCGTGTTGGCGCACAAGATTTACCCGAACTCCCCGGCGGATGGGATTATGCAGGTCGGTGACATCATTACCCACATCGACGGACAAGCCATCCAGAACAATGGCACGGTTGAATTCCGCCCCGGTGAATACCTCGATTACACGCATTGGGTTGACCTGCACCAGTTGGGTGATGAAATCAAGTTCGGCATTATCCGTGACGATAAACCGATGGATATTGCCCTGAAACTGGATCAACCTGGCAAAAACTTCCTGCTGCTCAAGCCAAACCAGTATGACAAGCAACCCACCTATTACATTTATGGGGGCTTCGTCTTCATGCCACTCAATCACGATGTACTGGGCGGCATGGATCCGGTTCCATCGGCGTTGGCGGCACTCTCCCAGGAAGCACCGACCGAAGCCCGCAAAGAAGTGATCCTGATGACGCAAGTATTGCCTGCTGACATCAACAAGGACTATCACCACGA
Source organism: uncultured Thiothrix sp. (assembly GCA_964293005.1). Classification (GTDB taxonomy): domain Bacteria; phylum Pseudomonadota; class Gammaproteobacteria; order Thiotrichales; family Thiotrichaceae; genus Thiolinea. Next base: position 43,007 of record CAXYXW010000002.1, on the reverse strand, counting down.
CAACAACCTCGTGATTGAAAAGGTTAATGGCGAACCTGTCCCTGACTTCAAGAGTTTCTACCAAAAAATGCAGGCAGCCACGTCCCAGTTTGTCATTCTGGAAACAGATGATGGCTATCAGGTCGTGATTGACCGGGTAGAGGCAACCGACAAACAAGCCGCGATTTTGGCGCGTTACGGCATCAGTGCTGACCGCTCCAAAGACCTGATACCGGATGCCATCGACACCGCCCCGAAAGTGGCAGGCTCAACCACCCCGGAAAAGCCGCCAGTCGCAGGCGAAATCGTCACTGACACCAAGGCAGCCCGCATCTGATGCCGATCCGCCAGCTTCCCGACCACCTCATCAACCAGATTGCTGCTGGTGAGGTGGTCGAGCGCCCAGCCTCCGTGGTCAAGGAGCTGCTGGAAAATGCTGTTGATGCCGGTGCTTCGCGCATCGAGATCGACGTGGAGCAAGGCGGGGTCAAACGTATCCGCATCCGGGATAATGGCTGCGGTATCCCTAAAGACGAACTGGCATTGGCACTTAGCCGTCATGCCACCAGCAAGATCAGCAGCCTGGACGACCTGGAGCGGGTGCGCAGCCTCGGTTTCCGGGGTGAGGCATTGCCCAGCATTGCCTCCGTTTCCCGCCTGAGCCTCACCTCTTGCCATCAGGAGGAAGAGCAAGGCTGGGAGTTACATGCCGACAACCACAGCGAGAAAACACCGGCTCCAGCCGCCCATGCGACCGGCACAACGATTGAAGTGCGTGACCTGTTTTTCAATATCCCTGCCCGCCGCAAGTTTCTGAAAACCGAAAAAACCGAATTCACGCACATCGAAGACATGGTGCGGAAAATTGCCCTGAGCCGCTTTGATGTTGCCATCCAGCTACGCCACAACCAGAAAACCGTCTTCAACCTGCGGAGCGCCCCCGACCGCATGGAGTCTGAGCGCCGCCTCGCAGAAATGTGTGGATCACCCTTTGTTGAGCAAAGCCAGTACCTCGACTATGAAGCGGCTGGGTTGCGCTTATGGGGTTGGGTGGCTTTGCCGACCTTTTCACGCTCGCAGGCAGACTTACAGTACTTTTACGTCAATGGACGCAATGTCCGGGACAAACTGATTAGCCATGCCGTGCGCCAAGCCTATCAGGATGTGCTCTACCACGGGCGGCATCCGGCTTTTGTGCTCTATCTGGAGCTAGACCCGGAGCTGGTCGATGTAAATGCCCACCCAACCAAGCAGGAAGTGCGCTTCCGCGAAGGGCGCTTGGTACATGATTTCCTGTTCCGTACCTTGCATCAAGCCTTGGCGGATGTCCGACCAGGGGACGAGACGGCTGCACCCACCCATTTGCCGGTGGCAAAAGCCGTCGCCGCACCACACGTACCCGTGGAACAAGCAGAACCAGAGGAGCCTTCACAAACCTCCCCCCGCGCCCATCAGCCACCACAGCCCTTTGCTTACCACGCTCCCCAACAATCGCGCCTGCACATGCCAGTGCGTGAAACCATGCAGGCCTATGCGCAGTTATATGCACCGTTGCCTACACCAGCAACCGTAGCAAGCCCCAGCCCACAACCCGCCACACCCGATGCCAGTATCAGCACTACCCCCAGCCATGCTGCCAATACCCCTGCATCCAGCCCTACCCTACCCCCTACCCCGACCGACGATGGTATTCCGCCCTTAGGCTTTGCCATTGCCCAGTTGCACGGTGTTTATATCCTGGCGCAGAACGCACACGGCTTGGTGGTGGTGGATATGCATGCTGCCCACGAGCGTGTCACCTACGAACAGCTCAAGCAGAGTATGCTGGCAGATGCGATCCGCTCCCAGCCCTTGCTGGTTCCGCACAGTATCCATGTCAGCCGCAAAGAGGCCGACCATGCCGAGCTGCATGCGGAGGTCTTCCAGACACTGGGGTTTGAACTGGGGCGGATGGGTTTGGAAAAACTGGTGATCCGGGCGGTTCCCAGCCTGCTGAAAGACTCGGATACAGAAACCCTGGTGCGTGATGTCCTGTCAGACCTGATCACCCACGGCAACAGCCAACGTATCCAGCAAGCCATGAATGAAATACTGGCAACGATGGCCTGCCACGGCTCAGTACGCGCCAACCGCAAGCTGGGCATCCAGGAAATGAATGCCTTGCTGCGCGATATGGAACGCACCGAGCGTAGCGGCCAATGCAACCACGGTCGCCCGACATGGACGCAAATGAGCCTCGACCAAATCGACAAACTATTTATGCGCGGACAATGAGCCAGACGGATATAGCCACCCCAGCCCTGCCACCCGCCATTTTTTTAATGGGCGCTACCGGTACAGGCAAAACAGATTTGGCAGTTGCCATCCGCCAGCATTTACCGGTGGAAATTATCAGTGTTGATTCGGCACTGGTCTATAAAAACATGGATATAGGCACAGCCAAACCCGATGCCGAAACCCTGCAAACCACACCACACCGCCTGATTGATTTCCTTGACCCAGCCGCTGCCTATTCCGCTGCTGATTTCCGTGCCGACGCGCTACGGGAAATGGCAGACATCACGGCAGCAGGGCGAATTCCCTTATTGGTCGGTGGAACCATGCTGTATTTCCGCGCATTGGAGTTGGGCTTATCTGAATTGCCATCTGCTGACCCGGACATCCGCACCCGCCTGCTGGAGGAAGCCGCCGAACAGGGCTGGCAAGCCCTGCATGACCGCCTCAGGGCGATTGATCCGGTAGCGGCTGCCCGTATCCATCCCAATGACCCGCAACGCCTGCAACGCGCCCTGGAAGTCCATGAACTGACCGGGCAAACCCTGACCGAGATGCAACAGGCCAACCGGTTTGCCGCCTGCCCTTACCGCTTGCTAAAAATCGCTCTGGTTCCCACGGAACGGGCATGGCTGCACCAGCGGCTGGAGCAGCGCTTCGACCAGATGCTCAACCTGGGGCTGTTGGATGAAGTCCGCGCACTCCACCAACGTGGCGACCTGCATATTGGCCTACCGGCTGTGCGGGCTGTTGGCTACCGCCAGGTTTGGGAATATTTAGATGGAAAAATAGACTACAATCTGATGCGCAATCGTGCTATCGTGGCAACGAGGCAGCTTGCAAAACGTCAGATGACGTGGCTCCGCTCAGATCAGGGGTTGAGCCTATATAACGCCGAGAACTACCACCTTTCGTCGGTCATCAGTAACATTTCGACGTTTATTAGCGGATAAACGGATACGTCCGATAAACAGGTGTTTTTACAAACGAGTGAAGCTGGTAGGCTTTTAACCTGTCGGTCAGAGAATCGGCGGGTCTGATTAAAAACCAGGCCACGAACAACCACAAACCCATACAATATTTTTTAGGAGAAACCCAATGTCGAAAGGGCACACTTTACAAGAACCCTTCCTCAACGCACTGAGAAAGGAACGGATTCCCGTCTCGATTTACTTGGTTAATGGCATCAAGCTTCAAGGGCATGTTGAGTCTTTTGACCAATTTGTTGTGTTATTGGGCAACACCGTGAGCCAACTGGTCTATAAACACGCCATTTCCACTATTGTCCCAGCCCGCCCGATTAAACTTAACTTGGCTGCTGAGTAGCACATACTATCTTGGAACTGTTTGAACGCCCCAATGCAGGCGAAAATGCTGTTATCGTTCAGATAAATTTCAAGACTGACGACATCCCCCATGATGAACACGAGTTCGCAGAACTGGTGCGTTCCGCTGGTGCCCAAATCAAGCATTTGGTCACTGGTTCGCGGCAAAGGCCGGACTCACGTTATTTTATCGGGGAAGGTAAAGCCGAAGAAATCAGACAACACGTCGTCGCGCATGAAGCCGACCTCGTGGTGTTTGACCATTCCCTGAGCCCTGCCCAGGAGCGTAACCTTGAGCGCCTGTTCCAATGCCGGGTGCTTGACCGTACCGGCCTGATCCTGGATATTTTTGCCCAGCGGGCGCGTAGCCACGATGGTAAGCTTCAGGTTGAACTGGCACAGCTCAAGCACATGTCCACCCGTCTGGTACGGGGCTGGACTCACCTTGAACGCCAAAAAGGTGGTATCGGCTTGCGTGGCCCTGGTGAAACCCAGTTGGAAACAGACCGCCGTTTGCTGGCTGTCCGTATCAAGCAGATCAATAAAAAACTGGAAAAAGTCCAGAACCAGCGCGAACAAGGCAGGCAAGCCCGGAAAAAGGCTGCCGTACCAACCGTCTCCCTGGTCGGTTACACCAATGCGGGCAAATCAACACTGTTCAATGCCCTCACCTCCGCTGATGTCTATGCAGCAGACCAGTTGTTTGCGACCCTGGATCCAACCTTGCGTAGCCTGACCCTGCCCAACCAGCAGGAAATCATCCTCGTCGATACGGTTGGCTTTATCCGCAATTTGCCGCATGACCTGGTTGCTGCTTTCCGCTCCACCTTGCAGGAAACTGCTGAAGCGGAGTTATTGCTGCACGTCATCGATAGCAGCGATGAGCAACTCGACCTCTACCGCCAGCAGGTCAACAACGTCATTGCGGAAATTGGTGCAGAGCATGTCCCACAGATTGAGGTCATGAACAAAATTGACCTCACCGACCGGCAACCGGGCGTACATCCGGGCAATGGCCTAGCCCCCACCCAGATTGCTGTCTCTGCACAAACCGGCGCAGGGATTGATACCCTGATCCAGTATCTGGGTGAGTATTTCGCAAAAGCCATTTTCAAAGGCACACTCCGCCTCCAGCCACAGCACGGCAAACTACGCGCCCTGCTCTATGCTGACAAGGCCATCCTTAGCGAAAACATTTCCGAAACCGGCGAATACCTGCTGGATGTCAGTATTGACCAGCGCAAACTGGACGGGTATTTGCAGGAAACTGCATTAAAACTGGATGCGTTAACGGTTTAGACAATTGGCACAACCCAGTGCCAATTTCGGTATGCCTATCAGCACCAGGCTTCTGCCCACAGGTATTCAACCAAAAACTAAAGCCCGACCTAAGCATAGGCCGGGCTTTTTTATACGCGAAGGTGCAACAGGCTTATCGGGCTTGCTTAACCGCGCTTCATGACATCAAAGAACTCATCATTGGTCTTGGTCTTTGACAGGCGGTCGAACAGCAGTTCCATCGCATCCAGCTCATCCATGCTATGCAGGAACTTGCGCAATACCCACAACGATTGCAGTTCGTCAGGACGTGTCAGCAGCTCTTCACGGCGTGTGCCGGAACGGTTGATGTTAATGGCCGGGAAGATACGCTTCTCAGCAATACGGCGATCCAGATGGATTTCCATGTTGCCTGTGCCCTTGAACTCTTCGTAAATAACGTCGTCCATTTTCGAGCCCGTATCAATCAAGGCCGTGGCGATAATGGTCAGGCTGCCGCCCTCTTCAATATTACGGGCTGCACCAAAGAAACGCTTTGGACGGTGCAAGGCACTGGCATCCACACCACCCGTCAATACCTTGCCAGAAGACGGCACAACGGTGTTATACGCACGCGCCAAACGGGTAATGGAATCCAGCAGGATCACCACATCACGCTTGTGCTCAACCAGACGCTTGGCCTTTTCAATGATCATTTCAGCCAATTGGACATGGCGGGTTGCTGGCTCATCGAAGGTCGAAGAAACCACTTCGCCCTGCACCATCCGCGCCATTTCTGTTACCTCTTCCGGGCGCTCGTCGATCAGCAGGACGATCAAATAGCACTCGGGATAATTGGAGGTAATGCTTTGCGCAATGTTTTGCAGCATCAAGGTCTTACCACCTTTCGGTGGTGCAATGATCAGGCCACGTTGACCCTTGCCGAAGGGGGCAACCAAGTCAATTACCCGTGCGGTGATGTCCTCACGGCTACCATTGCCACGCTCCATCCGCATGCGCGAATCAGCGTGCAGGGGAGTGAGGTTCTCAAACAGGATTTTATTCCGGGCTTGCTCAGGGGATTCAAAGTTGATGGTATCAACCTTGAGTAAAGCAAAATAACGTTCGTTGTCCTTCGGCGGGCGAATCTTGCCGGTGATGGTATCGCCCGTTCGCAGGCCAAAACGTCGGATTTGGCTGGGGGAAACATAAATGTCATCCGCGCCCGCCACATAGTTTGAATCTTGGGAACGCAGGAAGCCGAAACCGTCTTGCAGGATTTCCAGCACCCCGTCACCGTAAATATCTTCCCCGCTTTGCGCGTGGGTCTTGAGCATGGCAAAAATAATGTCCTGCTTGCGGACACGGGAAATACTTTCCACACCCATGGCCAGAGCCTGTTCGTATAGGTCAGCGGTAGGTTTTTTCTTTAATTCGGATAGGTTCATAAAAAGATTAATTTCACCAGCGGCAAATAAATTGATTGATGTATTTGGAAGCATCCCCCCGACCCACATTAACCGGTGAAAAGGCAGCACGGAGATCGTTTCAGGAGCTTATCCAGGAACAATGAGATCGAGGCTTCAAAGGGAATGAACCCGGACACGGATTCACTAGCCTTAAAGCTAGCATGGAGTGTAGGAGGAGTCCAGCAAAAAATAAGAGATAATCGACCAAGCGGTTGAAAATTTACTCAACCGCCCTTAACCCAACCCGGCAGGGTCAGATATTTTGGTCAATAAAGGCTTTCAGTTGGGATTTTGACATCGCCCCGACCTTGGTGGCCTCAACAGCACCCGCCTTGAACAGCATCAGGGTAGGAATACCACGGATACCGTACTTCGGCGGAGTATCCTGGTTATCATCAATATTCAGCTTGGCTACCTTGATACGGCCTTTGTACTCAGCAGCCACTTCATCCAGCAACGGTGCAATCAACTTGCACGGCCCGCACCACTCTGCCCAATAATCAACGAGTACAGGGATACTTGATTTCAGCACATCCTGCTCAAATGAACTATCTGACAGGGATACAATATTTTCACTCACAGACGCATCTCCACACGAGTAATCTTGACGTTCTCCGGTAAAAAATATTTACCGATATAAGTTTATAGCTTATCGGCATAGTATGCGTCCAGTGCAATGAAAATCAAGAAGGAAAATAAGGATAAAGCCGACAGCTATAAGGGGGGTCGTGCCAAGGCAATACTTGCCTTGGCACGTAAAAACACCAGAATCAGGCTTCGGGTGAAGCTTTCTTGCCAGGCTTTTTCGCCGCTGGTTTTGGCTTGGCAGGCGCGGCTGGTGCAGCCGGAGCAGCCTCAACCACTGGCTCAGCAGCAGGTTCAGCCTCAACGACCACTTCCACCGCCACCACTTCAATCGGCTCAGCCTTTTCCAATACCGTCGGCTTCATGACAGGGACTGGCTCACCCAGTTTAACCTTGACATAAGTACCAGGGGCATCTTCAATGACTGGCAGCTTGCCAGTGCCGGGTTTGCGTGCATCCACTTGGGCATCCGCCAAAGTACGCACCCAACGATCCCACTCCGGCCACCAGGAGCCATCATTGACCGGGGTAGCTGCCATCCACTCATCCGCACTCTCCACCAGCTTCTCGCTGACGCGGTAGCCATATTTCTTGGCAGCCGGTGGGTTAATGATACCGGCAATATGCCCAGAACCGCCCAGAATGAAGCGGGTTGGGCCAGAGAACAGGCGTGCACCCATATAAGTGGATTTCCACGGGGCAATATGGTCTTCCACCGCAGAAATGAAGCAAGCCGGGACATCAATCGAAGACACATCCAACGGTACGCCATCAACATCCAGTGCATTCGGCTTGCACAGGTTGTTTTTCAAGTACAGGTTGCGCAAATACCAAGAGTGCATTTTGGCTGGCATGCGGGTGGAATCAGAGTTCCAGTACAGCAAGTCAAACGGACGTGGATCATTGCCCAACAGGTAGTTGTTGACGTAGAACGACCAGATCAGGTCATTGGCACGCAACAGGTTGAATGCACCTGCCATGCGGCTACCATCCAGATAGCCATCCTTCTCCATCGCGGATTCCAGGCTGCTGATCTGCTCATCATCAATGAACAAGCCCAGCTCCCCTGGCTCAGAGAAATTAATCATGGTTGTGAAGAATGTCGCGCTCTTGATGCGGCTATCGCCCTTGGCCTTCATGTACGCCAAGGTGGAGGTCAGCAATGTGCCACCAATGCAATAACCAATCGCATTGATTTCTTTCTCGCCTGTATCGTGCTCAATCGCATCAACAGCGGTCAGCACGCCTTCCTTGATATAGGTATCGAAACCAACATCCGCATACGTTTCATCCGGGTTGACCCAGGAGATAACATAAACGGTATGCCCTTGATCCACCAGCCACTTCAGCAGGGAGTTCTTCGGCTGGAGATCCATGATGTAGAACTTGTTGATCCACGGCGGGACAACCAGCAACGGACGCTTCAAAACCTTGTCGGTCGATGGGGTGTATTGGAGCAACTGGAACATGCGGTTCTGGAACACGACCTTACCCGGTGTCACTGCCACGTTCTTGCCCAGCTCGAACGCTTTGGTGTCCGTCATACGGATACGCAATTCACCTTTGCCCGCTTCCAAATCTTCCAGCATGTTCTTCAAACCATGCACCAGGTTCGCACCCTTGGTTTCCTTGATCTTTTCCAGCACGGCTGGATTGGTCAGGGCAAAGTTGGTGGGCGACATGGCATCCATCATGCGCTCGGTGAAAAACTTCACGCGCTCAGAGGTATGGTCATCAAGGCCTTCAACATCGCTGACCAAGGTGCGCATCCATTGGGAAGTCAACAGGTAGGATTGCTTGATCGTGTCAAAAACCGGCTTTTCTGCCCAGTCTTCATGGCTGAAACGGCGGTCGCCCTTGGCAGGCTCCACGACTGGGGAGGCCTTTTGCCCCATCATGCCCAACATGGCTTGCTGGGTCAGTTCCAGTGACTTCTGCCAGTACTCCATGTTTTTCTGCATCAGTTTCTGTGGGTCAGCAGACGCTGCCTTCCACCACTCGGCATAAACCTGACCGAGGTTAAACGGGTCGAGCTTCATGCTTTCATAGGACTTGGCAAAGCCCGCCATGATCTCTTCAACCTGTTTGAAGTTCTCTTTAAGCTCCTTGGCAGCGGCAAAGCCAAGGGTATTGATTTCGTTCTGGGCATTCTCGGACATACGCACGTTCTCCTTGCTGGTACTGTGCAGAGTCTGCACTATTTCAATGTGCTATGCAGCATTTTTTACAAATTTGATTGTAAGTGGTGTGTAAAAACAGCAAGCACCTCTGCCCCTACACCAACCCCAACTTTTTCAACCGATACCGGCATTGTGGCCCACTAATCCCCAACAGGCGGGCTGCCTCCAACACATTGCCATGCGCCTTGAGCAAGGCCTTTTCCAGAATCTGTTGCTCCAGTGTTTCAAAATCGACCCCACCCTGCATCATCCCCTCCAGCAGGTGATCAACTGCATCCGTGCGCGGGTTGCCCTGCTCCAGCGTCCCATGCTTGCCAATCATCATGAAATCATTATCCGGCAAGGGCATGCCAAGACAGACATGGGTTGACTCAATCCGGGCAGCGTTTTCCGCCAAAATGACCCCACGCTCCAGAATATTTTCCAACTCGCGGATATTGCCCGGCCAGTGGTAGGCCTGAAAGCGGCGCAAGGTATCATCGGTCACACCCAGCACCTGTTTGCCGTATTTTTTGTTATAGCGGTCGATAAACTTGCGGATCAAACCGGGAACATCCGCGAGGCGTTCACGCAGCGGCGGGATGGTAATCGGGAACACATTCAGGCGGTAATATAAATCAGCGCGGAACGTACCATCACGTACCCGCTCCTGCAAATTGGCATTGGTCGCAGCAATCAGGCGTACATCCACCTTGATCTTTTCCGTACCGCCGACCCGCTCGAACTCGCCCGTCTGGATAGCCCGCAGCAATTTGGCCTGTGCCCGTGCATTCAACTCGCCCAGTTCATCCAGAAACAAGGTTCCGCCATTGGCACGCTCAAAACGTCCCGGACGGGATTTGTCTGCCCCGGTATAGCCACCTTTTTCTACCCCAAACAATTCGGACTCGACCAAATCACGCGGCAAAGCAGCACAATTGACTGCAATAAAAGGCCCATCGTGGCGCTTGCCCAATTGGTGCAAGGCTTGCGAGAACACTTCCTTGCCCACGCCGGTTTCACCCAGCATCAGGACGGTCACATCCGTCGCCGCCGCCTTGCCAAGCAGGTACATGATTTCCTTGATGGGTGCAGACTCAGCAATGATGTGCTCCGGGCGAGCGCTGGAGGTGATTTCCTTGCGCAGGAAACGCACTTCCTCTTCCAGTGAGTGCAGCTTCTCAGCCATCGACTCCAGTGAAAAAATGCCGCGCATCTCCTCAGCATCCTCCCACTCATCCAGCGGCTTGCCCACAATCCGGCATTGCTTATCACCACGCCCGACGCACTCCACTTCCTTGAAATACACCGGCCTGCCCATGAAGGTTGAGGTATACCCACTGGCATAACCGAGTAGGTTCCAGCATACGGGTTGCGGTGAAATCCCATACAGGCGCAAATGCTCCGATGCCTCAAACGAGTTTTTCCAGGTGAATTCGCCGTAGAAACGCCCCTTGTCCACATCCATATCGACGTGTACCGGCTCGACACTGACCACGCCCTCAAGGGCATGCAATTGCGGCCCCACCATGAACATGTCCATGATGCTGGCCTCAGCACGGATACGCCTTGCCAACTGTGCATCCGATTGGGCAGCGGCATAGCCCATGCGCATCAACACACCACGGGCATATTTGTCGCCAAAGGATTCGATCAGCTCGCTACGCATCGAGCCGAATGCAGAGGCATGCAAAAGGATCATGCGTTGCTGCCCCAACCAAATGCTGCCCGTCTCCCCCTCAAAGCGGATCATGGCCTTCAAATCCTGATCCGCTGGATAGGTGGGATGATGTCCAGGCTTTTTTGTCTGGCGGCTCATGCAGTCTCTCCTCCTGCTTGCCTGAAAGGGTTACGGTTGCTGCTGTTGCTGTGCGGCTCGCCGATCCAGTTCTGCCTTGCTCACGCCGCCAATACACCAATGCTCCGGCGCAACCTCATTGATCACCACCCGGACTTGCTCTGGCCTGACATTCAGGTTTTTAACAGCGGCAGCCGTCACTTCCAAAAAAAACGCATCTTTTTGCTCCTGCGTGCGCCCTTGCAGGATAGTGGCTTGAATTAATGGCATGCTACGCTCCTAGACAAAACTCATACTCACCGACCCCAAATCCTGATAACGCACACAAACGCTATCCCCCGCCTTGACCTCCACCGCCGCCGTAATGCCGCCGGTCATAATGAAAGTGCCTGCGGGTATTTCTTCGCCACGCTCTGCCAGCATATTGGCGAGCATGGCGACACTCGCCGCCGGATGCCCCAACACGGCAGCACCCGCCCCGGTCGCCACCACCACACCATTGATCTCCATGACCACGCCCAGCGTTTTCATGTCCACCTGATCGGCACGCTTGACATTGCCACCGGTCACAAACCGTGCTGAAGAGGCGTTGTCGGCGATCACGCTTTTCAAATCAAAGCGGAAGTTTTCATAGCGTGAGTCAATCACCTCCACAGCGGGCAACACGGCTTCAGTGGCTGCCAAAACGTGCGCTACCGTGCAACCGGGGCCACGCAGCGGCTTATGGGTGATAATGGCAATCTCGGCCTCCACCTTGGGGTGGATCAGCTCAGCGGTTTTCACCGTACCGCCATCGGGCACGCTGAAATAATCACTCAGGAAAGCATAGACCGGAACATCCACCCCCATCTGCTTCATTTTTGCATAGGAGGTCAAACCCATTTTCAGGCCAACGGTTTTGTTGCCACGCGCTTCCTTGCGCCGCCGGATTTCCCATTGGATGTCGTAGGCATCTTCCCAATCCATTTCCGGGTAATCATCGGTAATTTTTTTCACATCAAACGCCTGCAATTCGGCGTTTTCCAAATGCTCAGCCAGTTGAGCAACGGTTTCCTTGCTAAGTGTTGCCATGACTTTCCCCTTATTTCAGCGCCCGCAGCATTTCCAAAGCGACATCTTCGATCATATCTTCCTGCCCACCGACCGTACCGCGCCGCCCCAGCTCCAGCAGGATGTCACGCGCCGGGACACCGTGCTTTTCTTCCGCCCGTTTGGCATGCAACAGGAAGGAGGAGTACACCCCGGCATAACCCAAGGTCAATGCATTGCGGTTAATCCGTGGCAAGTGCTCACCCATGATCGGCACAGCCACCTCTTCGGCAGCATCCATCAGGGCGCTGACATCCACGCCGGTTTCAATACCGTACATGTCGCACACGGCAGCAAACACTTCCAGCGGCGTATTGCCTGCCCCTGCCCCAAAGCCCGCCACTGAACCATCAATGCGCGTTGCCCCGGCTTCGACAGCCGCCAGGGAATTGGCAATCCCCATCGCCAGGTTGTGATGTCCATGGAAACCAATCTCGATTTCTGCCGGGAATTCACTGCGCAACAGGCCAATCTTTTCCTTCACATCTTCCGGCAGCATGTGCCCGGCAGAGTCGGTCATATACAGGCAGTTCGCGCCATAGCCATACATCAATCTGGCCTGCTCCAGAATCTTTTCAGCCCCCACCCTATGGCTCATCATCAGGAAGCCGACCGTATCAAAGCCTTGTTTGGCGGCATACTTGATATGCTGTTCGGAGACATCCGCTTCAGTACAATGGGTGGCAACCCGCACGGTTTTTACGCCCAGATCCTCAACCATTTTCAGGTCTTCAATCGTGGCAATGCCGGGGAGCATCAGGATGGAAACTTCCGCATGCTTCAGATGCGGCAACACCGCTTGCAGATACTCCTTGTCGGAATGCAGGCCAAAGCCATAATTCACCGAAGAGCCTGCCAAACCATCACCATGCGTGACTTCAATCAGCGGGACTTTCGCCCGATCCAAAGCCTGCGACAAATCCTGCATCTGTTGCAGGGTGAATTGATGGCGGATGGAGTGCATCCCATCCCGCAGTGACATATCGTGCAGGCGGATTTTCTTGCCTTTCAGGTTAGGGTTCATATTGTTCTCCTCAAGCCTTGAGCATCTGCTCAGCAAACATTTCCGCCGTCCGTGCTGCCGCAGCGGTCATAATATCCAGATTACCCGCGTATTCCGGCAAATAATCCCCACGCCCGCGCACCTCGACAAACACACTCACCCGGTTGCCATCAAACACCGGGCCTTCCTTGACCCGATAACCGGGCACATAGGTCTGTACCTCAACCTCCATTGCCCGCACCGACTCAATCACGGCATCGCGGTTGGGTTCAGTTTCAGTAATACAATGGATGGTGTCACGCATCATCAACGGTGGCTCTGCCGGATTGAGGATAATGATTGCCTTGCCCTTGCATGCCCCCCCGACCTTTTCAATCGCCCCGGAAGTGGTTTGGGTAAACTCATCAATATTCTTGCGCGTCCCTGGCCCTGCTGAACGGGAAGACACGGTGGCAACGATTTCTGCATAACGCACCGGCTGGACACGGCTTACTGCAAACACCATCGGGATGGTTGCCTGCCCACCGCATGTCACCATATTGACGTTATCCTCACCCTTGCCCAGATGCGCTTGCAGGTTAACCGGCGGCACACAAAACGGGCCAATCGCGGCTGGGGTCAGGTCGATGACTTTCACACCCTTTTCCACCAACTTACGCGAAGTCTCTGCATGGGCATACGCGGAGGTGGCATCAAACGCAATCTGGATCTGGTCGGCCTCAATGTGTGGCAGCAGGCCATCCACACCGTCTGCGGTGGTTTTCAAGCCCAGCTCCCGCGCCCGTGCCAAACCATCCGAAGTCGGGTCAATCCCCACCATCCACACAGGTTCAAGGACATCACTGCGCAGCAGTTTGTATAACAAGTCAGTCCCGATATTGCCGGGGCCGATTAATGCACAACGGATTTTCATCATTCAAACCTCACGGCTGTCCGCCCAATCCCACCAATACTGACACTCATGTAATCCCCCGCTTTCACTGGCTGGAGCGGAACCAGCGAACCCGACAAAATCACTTCACCCGCCTTGAGGGGGACACCGAACTTGCCCAGGGTATTTGCCAGCCACACCACACAACTGACCGGCGAAGAACCCAAGGCCGCCGCACCCGCCCCGGTGGAAATCACCTGACCATTCAGCTCCACCACCATCCCACAGGTGGACAAGTCAACCTTGCGCGGGTCAGCCGCTTGTGAACCCAGCAGGAAATAGCCGCAGGAGGCATTATCGGAAACGGTATCCTGAATTTTGATCTTCCAGTCACGAATCCGGGAATCAACAATCTCAAAACAGGGCACGATGAAATCGGTGGCACGCAACACGTCAGAGGCCGTGACTCCGGGGCCGGTCAGGTCGTGCTTGAGGATAAAGGCAATTTCGCCCTCGGCACGCGGCTGGATCATTTTGGTACTGAGTGACAAGGCCTCACTTTCATCCACCACCATCGCATCAGTCAGATAACCGAAGTCTGGCTGGTGCACACCCAGCATATTCATGACCGCCTTGCTGGTGACTCCAATCTTTTTGCCGATGACCTTTTCACCATCACGCTGCATGCGCCGCTCCAGCAAACCGGAGGACACCGCATAGGCATCCTCAATGGTCATTTCTGGGGTTTGGCTCGTGAGCGGATCGACCACTTCACGGGTACGCAAGGCGGTATACAGTGCTTCCGCATAGGCTTGAATCTGTGTTGGACTTAACATGGCTTCCCCTTACAACTTCACGCAGACATTTTTCAGTTCGGAATAGAACTCCAAGGAGTGCACCCCACCCTCACGCCCAATCCCGGAATGCTTCATACCGCCAAAGGGGGTGCGCAGATCACGCAGGAACCACGAATTAACCCAAACAATCCCGGCATCCAGTTGCGCCGCCACGCGGTGGGCACGCGAACTGTTTTCTGTCCAGATGGCAGCCGCCAAGCCGTAGCGGGTATCATTCGCCCACTCGACCACTTGCTCTTCAGTATCAAATGGCTGCACATGGCAGCAGGGGCCAAAAATTTCTTCCCGGACGACACAGGCAGTTTCCGGCAAGCCTGTCCAAATGGTCGGCTGTACCCAGGCCCCATCCGCCAATGCTCCGGGCATTTCCGCCGCACCGCCACCTGTGACCACCGTTGCCCCCTCTTCCACCGCCTTGGCGTAATAGGACAGCACCTTGTTTTTGTGCTCCTGACTGATCAAAGGCCCCATGCTGGTACAAGCATCATCCCATGCGCCCAACTGGAGCTTTTCTGCACCGGCTTTCAGGCGACGCAGGAACTCATCAAAAATCGGTCGCTCGACATAAACCCGTTCAGTGCCCAGGCACACCTGCCCACAATTGGCGAATACCGAACGCATCGTGCCTTCAATGGCCTTATCCATATCACAGTCAGCAAAAATGACTGCCGGATTCTTGCCACCCAGCTCAAACGAAACATGGCGGATATGCTCGGCACAGACTTTCATGATGGCAGCACCCGTGCGGGTTTCGCCGGTAAAGGTCACACCATCGACATCCGGGTTTTGGGTCAGGAACTCGCCCGCAGACTGGGGGCCAAAGCCATGCACGACGTTATAAACCCCCTTCGGTACACCGGCAGCATTCATCACTTCACCCAGCAGGGTGGTGGTGCGGGGCGTTTCCTCAGAGGGTTTGACCACCACGGTATTGCCGCAAGCCAACGCGGGCCCTACCTTCCAGGTCATCAGCAACAGCGGCAAATTCCACGGGCTGATCACCGCAATCACCCCCTTGGGCTTACGCACTGAATAATTCAATGCCCCCTTGCCATCGGGCGTATCCAGCATGAAGCTTTCAGTTGGCACATTTTTAAAGAGGTCAGCGAACACCTTGAAATTCGCCGCGCCACGCGGAATGTCGATATGGGAGGCCAGAGATTTTGGCTTGCCAGTATCCAGGCACTCGGCTTCAAGAAACTCATCAAAGCGTGCCGTGATGCCATCCGCGACCTTGTGCAGGATAGCCATGCGCTCTGCGGTTGGCATGTTGCCCCAAGGCCCCTTCAGGGCTGCTTTCGCCGCCGCCACGGCTTGGTCAACCTCAGCTTTGCCTGCTTCGTGGACAATACCGATGGTCTGGTTAGTGGCGGGGTTGATATTGGCAAAGGTTTTGCCGGATGCGGAACCGACAAACTCGCCATTGATGAAATGCTTGAACTCCTGCATGGGCGCTCCTCCGTGCTGATGAATGAAGCAAGCATAGGTTATTTTTGTCGATATTTAAAGTTTTTGTCGATATTTTTTGATTAAGCCGAAAAGCATTCTACATTTTCTACAAAAACTGCCACGACATGATCAATAACCAAGAACGGCAACTCTTGCTGCTTACCCCACCTTATCCCGTATACTTCCCCCACTTGATTCCGCACAGAGAAGGCCTCATGTACCCATTATTCAATATGACCGGGCGCTCCCCGACGGAGCATCACCGTGCCGCCACCCCACTGGAGCTGCTGTTTGATCTGGTCTTTGTGGTTGCCATTGCGCGGGCTGCTGCCGAGTTGCACCACGGCTTTATTGAACACCATAGCATCAGCGCCACCTTAAGTTTCCTGATGGTATTTTTTGCCATTTGGTGGGCATGGATGGGCTTTACCTGGCTGGCCTCAGCCTTTGATGTTGACGATGCACCCTATCGACTGCTGGTGCTGGTACAGATGTTCGGCTCGCTGATTATAGCGGCAGGTGTACCCGATGCCTTTGCGTATGACTGGAAAAAAATGACACTGGGCTACTGCATCATGCGCCTTGGGCTGATTGGCTTATGGCTGCGGGTTGCCTACTCCCATCCGAAAAACACGCCGACCCATGCCACTGCCATGCGCTATGTTGTTGGCATTGTGATTTGCCAAATGGGCTGGATTGGCATCCTGTTCATCCCATCGACCTTGTTCAATACCTCCCTGCCTGTGGGTATTGCCCTGTTTGGCCTGATGGTGGTTTTTGAGTTGCTTGTCCCGATTTGGGCACGGAAAGTAGGGCGCACCCCGTGGCATGCCGGACACATTGCTGAACGTTACAGCCTGCTGACCCTGATTGTGCTGGGTGAGTCGATTTTGTCTGTCTCCCTGGCACTGCAAGCAACCGGCAGCCTCAATGATATAAGCTGGGACATGATGATTTTCCTGATTTCCAGTGTCATTACCCTGTTTACAATGTGGTGGCTCTACTTCCATGAGCCTGCCCACACCTTATTGCACAAAAGCGACAAGATCGCGTTTCTCTGGGGTTACGGACACTATTTTATTTTTGCCGCCGTTGCCGCCGTCGGTGCGGCACTGGCTGCCCACGTTGACATCCTGACCGGGAAGGCCAGTATGGACAACCTCCAACAAGGACTGACCATCACCCTGCCGCTGGCTACCTATTTATGTGGCCTATGGTATTGCCACGAGCGTCTGCGCCTGCAAAGCCCAGCCGAGAAGCTGGCTTACCCCATCACCGCAGGTATTGTAGTCCTAAGCAGTTTGCTGCCCTACACCTTGTTCTGGAGCATGCTGACCTTGGTCGGATTGCTGGTATGGCGATTAAAACTGAACCGGGAAAAAAGCAATCGCCTTGTGGATGGACAGGAGGTTTAGGCTGGAAGGGTGGAGCCCATCAAGCTCCCCAAACCCCGACCGCCAGCCCTTCAAACACCCGGTTGTCCTGCCAGATTTTGTCGTCCCACGGTACGTCGGGACGACGGTCGAACACCAATAAGTGCGCCTCATCCGCCCCACATTGCCGGGCATAACCCGCCGTCTGCGGAATGCCCTCTGCCAAGGTCATTTCGCGTGATTTGTGGAGAATTTTTAGTTCCAACACAATACGCTGAACCTCACCGAAAAAGCCATCTGCTTCATTGACAGGCCATTCAATGTACAAGTCGGTGCGCTTGCGCCCTAAACCATACTCACGGCTGATACGCCCACCACCATTGATAATACGCTGCAAAAAGGCTTGCAACAGCAGTTGCGGCCCCGCTTCCTTGTAATCGAAACGCTCAATCCAGCTATCGGCATTTTCCCGGAAAAACTGTTGGAACGCCGCCAACAATTTGGGCATATCAATACACCGCTGCGGGTTCAGATACCAAGCCTGCTGGTGGGCAATCGTTACTTGGCGTGTCCATGTGAGTTCACGCGGGATCACTTCCTGATAGATACGGTTGGCAATCCGTAATTGGGGTCGGGTTTCGACCAGACCAAGGTCAGCGACATATTGCATATCATCGAGTGCAATGGTGGTGGGGTCGATGGCACTATTGACCAAGAGGCGGCTAATGACAGCGTGTACCCGTGGCTCACGCAATTTATCGGTCAACTGGTCGAGGTGGGTAGCGCGGGACTGGATCAGGCGTTCGCGGGCAGCACGATAATGCTCCAAAGTAATGGGGGTAGTACGGTCACGGGCAGTCTTGTCTTTCCATGTCAACTCATGCCCCAGCGCATTGACCAGCCACGGTTGCCCACCAGTGTCTTCCCACAGCTCGGGGAAAATCTCCGGCACGAACACCTGCCCGGTTTCATCGGTATGCTGCCGGTACAGGGCTTCAACCTCCTTGCGGGTAAAGTTCCCCATACGCAGCGATTCGCTCTTGATATTGAAGGCGCTACCGCCGGTGATGATTTCGTGGTGGCTGGTGTGGATGCGGTAATCACGCACATCACGCACCCCACACAGGATGGCGCTTTGCACAAACGGCACACCGGGGCGACCGATGTAGCCATCGCGTAACTGGCGCAACAAGGAAATCAGCGTGTCACCGACCAGCGCATCCACCTCATCAACCATCAGCACGATGGGCTTGGTGTTTTCCTGCGCCCAGCGGCTGAGCAGTTCACGCAAGGTGGCATGCTCACCCATCGTTGACCACAGATTGTGATGCCAATCGCGCAAACGCGAATCTTTTAGCCGTGCTTCTGCCCCGGAGACCAAGCTACCAAGAATGGCTTTCATTCCTGCCGCAACATTGTCGCGGGCAGACTGCGCCGACTCAACGTTGATGTAAAGCGCAGTGTATTCGCCCGACTGGTTAAGCTTGTCCATCATTGCCAGCAGCAGGCTGGTCTTGCCGGTCTGGCGTGGGGCGTGCAGGACGAAGAATTTTTCGTTGTCAATCAGCCGTTGGATCTCCTCCCAATCCACCCGGCTCATGGGGTCGATGCAGTAGTGTTTGTCGGGGTGGACAGGGCCTGCTGTGTTGAAGTGTTTGGGCATGGCTGAACCTGCTTGTTTGCTGATGCTATGCTGCTAGTATAGTACTGGCTGTCGTGTGTAGCCGAACCATGCCCCAACCTACCGCATGCGCCGACTTTGTGATGATTTGCAGAAAATTTTATGTAGTAGTGTTGAATATGGAGCGGGTGAAGGGAATCGAACCCTCGTATGCAGCTTGGGAAGCTGCCGTTCTACCATTGAACTACACCCGCAGGTGGGATACGTTAGAAGGCCAACATTGTAGAGTGTTTTTAGGTAAACGACAATCATGATTCTAAAATCTATCCACACGATCCCAAACAGATCCCACACATCCCAACTGGCAGGGCTAGCACATGACCTTTGCTGAGCGGGTTTTGGCATGGTTCGACCAGCACGGACGTACCCACCTGCCGTGGCAACAAAACCCAAACGCTTACCGGGTCTGGATTTCAGAAATCATGCTGCAACAGACCCAAGTAACGACAGTTATCCCCTATTACGAACGCTTCATGGGCAGCTTCCCGGATGTGCAAGCCTTGGCAAATGCTCCAGAAGATGCAGTGCTGAAACATTGGGAGGGGCTGGGTTACTACAGCCGGGCACGGAACCTGCACAAGGCCGCGCAACTCATCCGTGACCAGCATGCAGGCGAGTTCCCAACGACCCTCGCGGCGGTGGAAGCCTTGCCGGGTATTGGGCGCTCGACCGCCGCCGCCATTCTCTCATTGGCTGATGGGCAGGCACATGCCATTCTCGATGGAAATGTCAAACGGGTACTGGCTCGCTACCATGCCGTCGATGGCTACCCCGGACAAACCGCCGTCCTCAAGCAACTGTGGGCTTATGCAGAGCAGCATGTGCCACCCGACCGCAATGCCGCCTACACCCAAGCAATGATGGACATGGGCGCAACCCTCTGCACGCGCAGCAACCCCACCTGCCTGCTTTGCCCTCTGCAACAAGGCTGCCTTGGCTTCCGTAGCGGCAAGCCGCAAAACTACCCTGCCCCACGCCCCGCCAAGACCTTGCCGGAAAAACAGGCTGTCGCCTTGGTCTTGCGCAACCCGCACGGCGAAATCGGCCTGCAAAAACGCCCACCGACCGGCATTTGGGGCGGCCTGTGGAGTTTCCCGGAATATGCCGACATCGCCCAAGCCCTTGCAAGCCTGACCACGCCCCCGACCGCAACCCACTCTTTACCAGTCCAGACCCATACTTTTTCCCATTACCGCCTGCATTTGCAGCCCCTGCTGGCTGATGTGGATGACACGGGAACTGCAAGGATTATGGAAGCAGACGGCTGGCTTTGGTATAAAGCGGGCACTGAATTTGGCGGCGGGCTATCGGGCGCGGCGCAACGCTTACTGAAGAACCTAAAGGAGACACTATGACACGCATGGTTAACTGCGTTTTGCTGAAACGCGAAGCTGAAGGGCTGGAACGCCTCACTTACCCTGGCGATTTGGGCAAACGTATCTTTGAGAATGTCTCCAAGGAAGCCTGGCAGCAATGGCTACGCCAGCAAACCATCCTGATCAATGAATACCGCCTCAGCCCCATCAACCCCAAAGACCGCAAGTTTCTGGAAGAAGAAATGGGCAAGTTCTTCTTCGGTGCGGGCGCATCAACCGTTGAGAATTTCAAGCCGGTTTAAAACGCTTAAAACACGCTTAAAAACAGGCACTGACTGCCCCTGATGACATCTAACAGCACAGGGGCAGGCAAACTATCACTTCTTGCTTCACTTCCTGGCTGCCGCTTTCCACACCATCGCTTCCAGTTGCCAGTTTGCCATGACATCCGGTGGTGGCAATTCTGTTGGCGCACCGTTCCAAGTGCCACCAAACAAATACAGGATATTGCCGGTTTTAGGGGCATAACACATAACCTTACCCGCCCATTCATCCATGCCAGGGGCGCACTGTTCGACTTGCCCATAGGTATAAACATCCATGAACTTGCTGCCCAGCGGATGCCCCAGTTTATTCCCGACCAGATTGTCATGCACCACCACGGAAAAAATGTTTTTCTGCTGATAGTCCGGGTTAATGCTCAGTAATGGCTTAACTTGCTGTTTGACCGTAATGACCGGGTATTTTTCCCCATTGGTGAAATGGGTTTCCTCGGCAACATTCAACTCCTGAAACGCATCGCCAATACGGATCAGGTTAAAGGGCGTATCTGCATTCAGCGGGCCCACACCATCGGGTGACAGCACAAACAGGGGTGTAACCTGAGGCGCTACCCCATCCAATGCCGTCTGGGGCTTATCCTCATTGCCACAAGCCACCAACAACACGGCAAGCCCAGCTCCCACACACATCCTGCCCAGCATACGCAACACCATGCCACAACTCCTTGAATGAACAACCCAACCAACATCAATCCATCTGATTTTTCCACAAAATACCGTGTTCTGCATGAATATGCTGATCATTTTTGCCACACTCACCACATTCAAGTAGAAAATAGATCGTTTTGTGATCAAAACCCCCAAAAAATCGACCTTTTGTCGGAGAGATGAGACCATCTGCAATACCTAGCCCCCCCTATTTCCCAAGAACGGACTATATACAATACTGAACAGACGATGAATGAATTTCGAATCAGCGTGGTTTGTTCAAGACTTGTAAGCGAAGTTTGATTTTCACAGGAAGAAATGCCCGAGTCTTTTACCGGAATTATAAAAATTACCCACAGCCTCATACCAACAGCGGATGCTCCCAAGCCAAGGCTTTCAAGGTAAAAGATTTCCTTCATTAAACCGCCGTCCCTGACGGCGGTTTGCTATGCTAAAACGTTTTGGGCTACCCAACGACTGAGCGACCCAACCAACCCATGAAAAACTTGCCTGAACAAAACCACGGTGAACGTATTTGGCTGATTGATGCCAGCATCTATGTGTTCCGCTCCTGGTTTGTGCGCTCGCCCTTACCGCTCGACCGGGATGGCAACCCGGTTAATGCCGTTTATGGTTTTCTGCGTTTTGTTTACCAAGTGCTCTACGAACAAAATCCGCAGCAGATTGCAGTGGCGTTTGATACCAGTTTGCAAAGCTCCGTGCGCAAAACAATTTATCCAGGCTATAAGGCCAACCGCACATCTGCCCCGGAGGAACTGAAATACCAGTTCCAGCTATGCCGGGATTTTCTGGCGGCACTCGGCATTGCCCAAGCCACACACCAACACCACGAGGCCGATGATGTGCTTGGCACATGGGCGACCCAACAACGCAGCCCGGAACGGCAAATTATTGTCCTGAGCGGCGACAAGGATCTCGCGCAATTAATCGCAGGCAACGACCTCTGGTGGGATTATGGGCGGCGCAAAGCGATGAATCCCGGTGGTATCAAAAGTGAGTTTGGTGTCTGGCCTGACCAGATTGCCGACCAGCTTGCCATTGCCGGGGACAAGGCCGACAACATCCCCGGTGTGCCAGGGGTTGGCATGTCGATGGCTGCCAAACTGCTGAAACGCTTTGGCACACTCGACAATATGCTGAATAACATACCCCTGATCGGGCAAATGCAGGTGCATGGCGCAAAACGCCTGCAACTGCTGGTGCATGAGCATCAGGCCACCATCCGGCTGGCACGGCAACTGACCGGCATTGATTGCAATGTCCCCGACATCCCCTTGGACTTGCGGCGTGGCACAAAAGATTTGGAACGCCTGCAAGCACTATGCACCCAGTTAGGCCTATCCGCCCAACAGCAGCAACTGTGGGAGCATATTTGAGACAGCACCCACAAAAAGCCTAATTGGGCAAATGCTGTTTGGCGGCAGGGCGAGATAACAAAAATGCCCCCACGAAGAATAACCCGATCTCAACATACCCAAGCAGATCAGAAAACCACTGGGATAGGGAGTGGTCCGGCTCGGAAGGAATGAAACTGGTCAATACCCACAATCCACCCCACAGCACAGCCCCCCAGAAAAACCAGCGGCTACTGGAAGCCAAGCGTTTCGACAGGGGTCTGAGAAACATGAAATAATAAAAACACAGGATAAACCCCAAGGCTCCCAAAAACACCACCAATAAATATCCGACTACCAAGAATCTCCCCTCACGGAGGGCACTGGATAAAAACGGGATCTCGTCGACAATTGCTATAATAGCCATCAACAAATCACACGCATAAGCCAGACCCAATACCCAATAAACCATCAGCAACGCCTTGGGCAGCGGTTGATAGGCCAAATCCCGCACGGATGAACGGGGAGTCTGATACGGATTCTCCATAAACCACTACCGCCTAAAAATTTAACACCCCCTGAGCATAGCCTACTCTGCCATTCCTGCCTCATAAGCTTCGCTGGCTTCCATCCACGCCATTTCCACGTCTTCCAGTTTTGCCTTCAATGCTGTCCGATCCAGCAACAGTTGCTTGAGCTTCTGCTTATTGGCATCACTGTAAATGTCAGGATTTGCCAACTCAGCCTCCAGCTTGTCCTGCTGCTGGTTGAGCTTATCCATTTCCTTTTCCAGCTTGTCGAGCTTGTTTTTCAGCGGTTGCAGTTGCTTGCGCTTTTCTGCAGATTCACGGCGCTGATCCTTGCGCCCGGCAGAGGTATGGGCAGCAGGCTGGTCAAGGGCACTGACCCCACCCCGGCCTGATTCAGCCTCCTCACGGCGGAAACGGTTTTGCAGCCAAACCGAGTAATCATCCAGATCGCCATCAAATTCAAGCGCCTTGCCGCTATCCACCAGAATCAGGGTATCCGTCACGGTTTTCAGCATGTGGCGGTCGTGCGAAACAATCACCATCGCCCCACCGAATTCCTGCAAGGCCATGCTTAACGCCAAACGCATATCCAGATCAAGATGGTTGGTGGGTTCATCCAGCAACAACAAGTTCGGGCGCTGGTAAATCAGCAAGGCCAACGCCAAACGTGCCTTTTCCCCCCCGGAAAACGGGGCAACGGCCTCTTCCACCCGCTCACCATGAAAAGCAAACCCACCCAAATAATTCCGCAAATCCTGTTCACGCGCTTGCTTGTCGAGGTGGCGCATGTGCTGTAACGGCGACTGGTCGGCTTTCAACTGCTCCAATTGGTGCTGGGCAAAATAGCCAATTTTCAAATCCTGCGCCTGCCAACACTCACCCGCCTGCTTCGGCAACTGCCCCGCCAGGAACTTGATCAAGGTCGATTTACCCGCACCATTTGGCCCGATCAGGCCAATACGCTCACCGGGCAGGATTTGCAGCTTCACCCCAGCAATAATCGTCTTGTCACCATAGCCGACACTAACCCCAACCATATTCAACAGACGGTCGGGCATCTTTTCCGGGTCGCGGAAACTAAAGCTGAACGGTGAGTCAACATGCGCCGGGGCAATCACCTCCATCCGCTCCAAGGCCTTCAAGCGGCTTTGTGCCTGTCGTGCCTTGGTCGCCTGCGCCCGGAAACGGTCAACATACTTCTGCATGTGTTCACGTTCGCGCTTCTGCTTTTCATACGCCGATTGCTGCTGTGCCAGCTTTTCGGCACGGGTCAGCTCAAATGTCGAATAATTGCCGCTGTATAAGGTCAACTTGCCCTGCTCAATATGGGCGATGTGTGTACAGATGGCATCGAGGAATTCGCGGTCATGCGAAATCAGCAGCAGTGTTCCCCGGTAGTTTTTCAACCAGTCTTGCAGCCAGATCACCGCATCCAAATCCAAATGGTTGGTTGGTTCATCCAGCAATAGCAGGTCAGAACGGCACATCAGCGCTTGGGCAAGGTTCAGGCGCATCCGCCAACCCCCGGAAAAGCTGCTGACCGGGTGCAGGACTTCCTCGGGCTTGAACCCCAGACCATGCAGCAAGGTCGCGGCACGGCTTTCCGCCGTATAGCCATCAATCGCATCCAGGCGGGCATGCAACTCGCCCAGACGTGCGCCATCGGCTTGGGCAATCTGGGCTTGCAGGCTGATGTATTCGGCATCGCCATGCAGCGCATAATCAAGTGCCGTCTGTTGGCTGGAGGGTGTTTCCTGCTTGACATGTGCCAACACCCAGCCGGGTGGCATCGAGAAATTACCGCTGTCCTGCGACAACTCACCCCGGATCAACGCAAACAGGCTGGATTTACCGACACCGTTTGCACCCGTAACACCGGCCTTCTGACCGGGGTGAATGCTGAAAGACGCTGATTCCAGCAAAGGCTTGGAGCCACGCCGGAGGGACAAATCGGAGAAAACTAACATGGATGATGGCTGCTTTGCCTAATAGAGGTCGGGATTTTATGCGAAACGCCCCGCCCATTCAAACAAAGTCCACTCCTGACAAACTTCAAGCAAACTTCAAGCCCAACCCTGGATTTGTAAACCACCGCCAATACCCAGCATGGTTAAATTATCTAACCTGACCTACTAAAAAATCTCGCTTGTTGCAGTGCAGCATGTACAGTAATCTGCACCTGTCGAAACAAATTGAATATAACTGGAGAACAAAAAATGACAAATTTGATGAGCTTTTTTAGCAACCTGATCCACACAGGAAAAGCCGCTAACGACGCAAGTGTATCTGAAAGCGAAATCCGCTCCGCCATCCGCGAGCTGCGCTCACTGAGCGACCGTGACTTGGGCGACATGGGCTTGTCCCGCAGTGAAATTGAATACGCTGTACGCAATGGCCGCAAAGGCATTGACGATGCACCGAGACACGCTGCATGAGCCACCCTTTTCATCCGGCCTGACAGGTCTGGGCAGATCCTCCTCCTCTGCCCGGACTTGTCACGGCGGAACCTAAACGATCCCGCTTGCCTTCCCCTACCAACACCCTATCCCCAGCCTGCATACCCCTGACATCCCCTTTAACAACTGCATGACAACATGCATTGAATTTACCCATTCCTTTCCAGATAATACCCAACCGTTATAATCGGAAATGGTTGTTGTCCAAGGAGCAAGTGAACATGAAAACGTGGATGTGTATTGTCTGTGGCTGGATTTATGATGAAGAACAAGGTTCACCCGAACATGGCATCGCCCCCGGTACGCGCTGGGAAGATGTCCCAGCGGGTTGGGCTTGCCCTGAGTGCGGTGTTGGCAAGGCAGATTTTGAGATGATCGAAATCTGAAACTCCAATCTTAAACTCCCCAAGGGGCATTAAGTCTATGCTAGACTACGTGCCATTTTTCGTATACTTGGATGGGATTGAGTTATGGCAGGCCATAGTAAATGGGCGAACATTAAGCATAAGAAAGCGGCTGTCGACAAAAAACGCGGAAAAGTCTGGACTAAGCTGATCCGCGAAGTCACGGTTGCTGCACGTGAAGGCAAAACCTCTGACCCGAATGCACATCCGCGCCTGCGCTTGGCGGTGGATAAGGCTTTGGGTGCAAACATGCCCAAAGACACCATTGAAAAAGCCTGCAAACGCGGCGCGGGTGAACTGGGTGCAGAAAACTACACCGAACTCAGCTACGAAGGTTACGGCCCCGGCGGGATTGCCATCCTGATTGAAACCATGACGGACAATATCAACCGCACGGTTGCCGAAGTACGCCATGCCTTCAGCAAGAACGGCGGCAATATGGGCACAAGTGGCTCAGTTGCCTATATGTTCAAGAACCTGGGCATTATGAACTTTGCTCCGGGTGTGGATGAAAATGCCCTGATGGAGGCAGCCCTTGAAGCCGGTGCGGATGATGTCGTCGGCGAAGAGGATGGCTCGGTTGAGGTTGTCACCAGCCCAGAAACCTTCGGTGCAGTGCAAAATGCCTTGGTTGCCGCCGGTTTCACCCCTGACAATGCTGAAGTCACCATGCGGGCAGATAACCTGACTGCGCTGGATGTGGAAACCGCTGAAAAACTGCTGAAGCTGGTTGATGCTCTCGAAGACCTCGACGATGTGCAGGAAGTTTACACCAATGCAGACATCCCGGACGAAGTGCTGGAAGCGCTTGGTTAAGCATCAGGTACAACCATGACAACCCGCCGCATCCTCGGTATCGACCCTGGTTCCCGCATTACCGGTATCGGGGTAATCGAAACGGATGGGCAGCGTACCCAACATATCTATAGCGGTTGCCTGCGCTTGGGCGACCGCCCCCTCCCCGAACGCCTTGGCCTGATTTTTTCGGGCATCTGTGACGTAATCCGCACCTACCGCCCGGATGAAATGAGCATTGAAAACGTGTTTGTCTCCAACAATGCCGCCGCTGCCCTCAAACTGGGGCAAGCACGCGGGGCTGCCATTTGTGCGGGTGTGACCCTGCAATTGCCGGTGCATGAATACAGTGCCAAAGAAGTGAAGCAGGCCACGGTGGGCAAAGGGGGGGCTGACAAGATGCAGGTGCAACACATGGTCAAAATCCTCCTCAACCTGCAAGGCCAACTGCAAATCGACGCATCGGATGCCTTGGCTGTTGCCCTCTGCCATGCGCATACCAGCCATTTGAACAACCGTATCGCCAAGGCAGCCAACCCATGATCGGCTTATTACGCGGAAAAGTGATCCAGAAGCAACCACCCGAACTGTTGCTGGATGTCAACGGGGTCGGCTATGAGTTGCAGGCCTCCATGAATACCTTCTACAACCTGCCACTGGATGCACACGCGGAAGTCACCCTGTTTACCCATTTCGTGGTACGTGAGGATGCACAAATACTATTCGGCTTCAGTTCACAGACCGAACGCGCCTTGTTCCGCGACCTGCTGAAAGTGAATGGTATCGGCCCGAAAATGGCACTGGCAATCGTTTCTGGCATGACCGCCAGCGAATTCAGCCAGTTTGTGCATGCCGCCGATGCCAATGCCCTCAGCCGTATTCCCGGTGTCGGCAAAAAAACCGCAGAACGCCTGATCATTGAAATGCGTGATCGCCTGCCCAAACCGGATGCAGTCCTGCTGTCCGCCAGTGGCAACAACAGCAGTAGCCAAGCCGTCCCCGCCGCCGCCACTCCAGCGGATGAGGCAATGAATGCGCTGCTGGCCTTGGGCTACAAGCCACCCCAAGCCAGCAAAATGCTTGCCCCATTGGAAAACCAGGGTTTGAGCGTGGAAGAAATGATCCGCCGCGCCCTGCGTGCCAGCCTGACATAGGCCATTTCTTAACCACAATTGACTGACAATACTGACACAAAACCACTTGTCTGCGTTTTTGTGTCACTTCTCGGCAAGCCCTTTGTCACTTCCTGACAATGACACTGGCTACACTGTATGCTGCGCCACCCCCTGATAAATCAATTTTATTGATAAATTCATTCTATATTAGTGAGTTACCGACTAATACCGGGAGTTGGCACGCACCTTGCAAAAGGATTATCACAAGGGACGACAAAAACAACAACAAAGGGTTAACGGAATAAAGACAACAAGCCCCAAGAGGTAGGAAGCAGGCCTAAACAACACTAACAATAAATAGCCTGCGATACCTCGACTCCTGATGCCCCCTACGAAAGTGGGGGGAATTTTAAGGAGAGAGTGATTAAACGTTCAACAGCAAGCCCTAAGAGGTAGGGAGCAGGTTTAACCATAACAACAATAAGATACCTGCCATGCCTCGACTCCTGATACCCCCCGTGAAAGCGGGGGGGATTTATTCAAGTGGAGCTGCGACGAACAACAGAACTTACAATAAGAATAATAATACAGGTGAAAGCCTGAACTGTCTGCCCCTGATTCGTCAGGGGCTTTGTTTTTCAGATAAGCGCAATTAATGGCTAACAAAAGCCGACCAGCCTCACACCGGACAACGGGTTATGCACGGGCATCCTGTTTTTCTTCTTGCTTGGCCTCATTCCAGGCAGCATCCATCTGTGCCAAAGAAGCAACTTCCAGGCCAATACCCCGCCCCGCCAATAAGGACGTTAGCCGTTCAAACCGGCGCTCGAATTTCCGATTGGATAACCGCAAAGCATTTTCGGCATCCACACCCAGCATCCGTGCCAAATTACTGCTCGCCATCAACACATCACCCATCTCTTCCTCGATACGGGTGAATGGCTCACCGGCTGCCACCGCCTCTGCCACCTCATCCAGCTCTTCATGGATTTTCGGCACAACCTGCTGCCAGTTCTCCCAGTCAAAGCCAACCCGTGCCGCCCGCTTCTGAATTTTCTGGCTGCGCCGCAAGGCAGGCATGGCTTCAGGGATTCCGGCAAAGAAACCCTGCTCATCCTTGCCCGCACGCTCGGCTTGTTTAATCTGCTCCCATGCCTGCTTTTGTTCCGCTTCCGACGCATAAACCGCATCATCAAACACATGCGGATGCCGCCGGATCATTTTCGTGGCAATGCCATCCGCAACATCAGCAAAATCAAACAAGCCTTGCTCACTGGCAATCTGCGCCATAAACACCACCTGCAACAGTAAATCCCCCAACTCATCGCACAAAGCGGCTGCATCCTGGCGGTCTACCGCATCAGCGACTTCATACACCTCTTCGAGGGTATAGGGGATGATGGTTTGCCACGTCTGCTTAATGTCCCAAGGGCAACCGTGCTGCGGGTCACGCAGCCGCGCCATGATTGACAACAACGCCTGCATCGCGGTGTGTGCATCCGGTTTCTCGCTCATGGGGTGTACTCCTGTGGTATGGGTGTTATGTTAGAGGGGCATCACTATACCGGGAATGGGGTTTTCCTATCCAGTCTTGAGTATTTCATCAAATACTAATGGAAAGTTACCATGCATCAACCTATACCTATTGCTCATGGGATAGGCTTGCACCACGACCGTTACAAAAACCATCAAGCGGAGACAGAACCATGCCCATCAAACTGGCAGTACCCAAGGAGCGTGCCGCTGGCGAGCGCCGCCTTGCCATTGACCCTGGCATTATCAGCAAGCTGGGCAAGCTTGGGCTGGACGTGCTGGTGGAAACCGGAGCAGGCCAAGCCGCCCATATCCCAGACTCTGCTTTCACGGGCGCAACCCTCGTGGCTTCCGCCAGTGAGCTATACCAGCAAGCTGACATTATCCTCAAGGTACAAGGCCCCGATGAGGCCGAAATCGGGCTGATCAAACCGGGCAGTGTGCTGATTGGCATGCTGCAACCCTATGCCCACCCGGAGCGCATCAAACTGCTGCGGGATAAACAGATCACCAGCTATGCGATGGAGCTGATCCCGCGCATTTCCCGCGCCCAGTCGATGGATGTGCTGTCTTCACAGGCTGCCGTTGCCGGATACAAGGCCGCCATTATGGGTGCTGACCTCTCCACCCGCTTCTTCCCGATGTTGACGACCGCAGCCGGGACGATCCGCCCTGCCAAAGTGATTGTCATTGGGGCGGGGGTGGCAGGATTGCAGGCGATTGCCACTGCCCGCCGTTTGGGGGCGGTGGTCGAAGCCTATGATGTCCGGGCAGCCACCAAGGAGCAGGTCAAATCGCTGGGTGCAAAATTCATTGAACTAGGCATTACAGCAGAAGGTACAGGCGGCTATGCCCGTGAACTGACCGCTGCGGAAAAACTCCAGCAGCAACAGGAACTGGCGGCACACATTGCCACCGCCGATGTGCTGATCACGACCGCTGCCGTACCTGGAAAACCCTCCCCGAAAATTATCCCCGACTCCACCGTAGCAGGCATGAAGCCGGGGGCGGTCATCATTGACCTAGCGGCAGAAGGCGGTGGTAACTGTACCTTAAGCCAAGCCGGGCAAACCCTTGTGCACCAAGGGGTGATTATCCACGCACCGCTCAATGTCGCCAGCCAAGTCCCCGTGCATGCCAGTGAAATGTATGCCAAAAACCTTTTTAACTTCCTCAGCCTGATGCTGAAGGATGGTCAATACCAGCCAGATTTTAAGGATGAGGTCATCGCAGGGGCTTGCCTGACCCATGCCGGGCAGATTACCCACCCCGCTATCCGCCAATTGGTCGAAGGAGCCTGATATGGACGGTTTTACCGCGCTTTATATTGTCATGCTGGCCGCATTCACCGGCTATGAGGTGATTTCCAAAGTCCCCGTGATTTTGCATACCCCACTGATGTCCGGCTCCAATTTCGTGCATGGCATCGTGCTGGTCGGGGCGATGGTTGCCCTTGGGCAAGCCGAAGGGTTTGGCGAAAGCCTGATTGGTTTCTTTGCCGTGCTATTGGCAGCAGGCAATGCGGTGGGTGGCTATGTGGTCACTGAGCGCATGCTGGAGATGTTCAAAAGCAGCCAAGGGGGTAAGAAGGCATGAATTACTTTGTTGAAACAGCTTATTTCATTGCCGCCACCCTGTTTATCATTGGCCTCAAACAAATGGCCTCCCCCAGCCATGCCCGACGCGGGATTGTCTGGGCGGGTGCGGGGATGGTACTCGCCAGTGTGATTACCTTCATCCACCCCAGCATCCACAGCAATTACCTGCTGATCGTGCTGGCGATTGCCCTGGGTGGCGGGGTTGCCTGGTATACCGGCAAGCGTGTTGCCATGACCGACATGCCACAAATGATCGCGCTCTATAACGGCATGGGTGGCGGTGCAGCCGCCGGGATTGCGGCGGTCGAGCTGGTCAAACGCCATCCGATGGATACCAGCGTGCAAATTCTGGCTGTCATTGGCGCATTGATTGGCACAGTCGCCTTTTCCGGCTCATTGGTGGCATTTGGCAAGCTACAGGGCATCAAGCAATTACGGGGTACATTCCGCTTTAACCAGCAGCAATTAGCCAATGCCATCCTGTTTGGCGTGACTGTATTGTTGGGGCTGGTGGTGGCTTTCAGTGGCACAGAGTATGGGCTGCTTACCCTGTCCGCTTTCTTCCTGCTGGCTTTGGCCTTCGGTGTCATGATGACCCTGCCGATTGGCGGGGCAGATATGCCCGTGGTTATTTCGCTGTATAACGCCCTTACCGGGCTTGCCGTCGGCTTTGAGGGGTTTGTATTGCAAAACCCGGCGATGATGATTGCCGGGATTGTGGTGGGTTCTGCGGGCACATTACTGACCCAACTGATGGCGAAAGCCATGAACCGCCCACTGACCAATGTCCTGTTCAGCCATTTTGGGGCAAGCGGCGGCGAAACGCAGGCTGTCACAGGCAGCATGAAGGAAACCGAAGCCCCGGATGCCGCCATTATGATGGCCTTTGCCGAGAAGGTGATCATTATCCCCGGCTACGGTATGGCGGTGGCACAAGCCCAGCACAAAATCTGGGAAATGAGCAAACTGCTGATTGACCGTGGGGTCAAGATCAAGTTTGCCATCCACCCCGTTGCCGGGCGTATGCCAGGACACATGAACGTGCTGCTGGCAGAAGCAGGCGTACCGTATGACCTGATTTATGACCTGGATGAAATCAACGAGGAATTCGACACCGCCGATGTAGCCTTGGTGATTGGCGCAAACGATGTGGTCAACCCGGTGGCACGTACAGACCCTGGCAGCCCGATTTACGGCATGCCCATCCTCAATGCCGACCACGCAAAAAATGTGATCGTCATCAAGCGCGGCAAGGGGACTGGTTTCTCTGGGGTTGAAAACCATTTGTTCTTTGCTGACAACTGCCGTCTGCTCTACGGCGACGGACAAGCAGCGGCAAACAGCCTGATTGGGGAAATAAAAGCCGTCTAAAGGCTAAAAAAACCTCAATATCCACTTGACTATAAACCAAAAGCCCGTTCCAAACGGGCTTTTTTATGGAACTTGTCCACACCCATACACAATGCGCCCCCCACCTGTCAAGGGCTTGTTAAAAACCAATAGTCACTATCGAAAATAATTTAATTTATTTAAAATCAATATCTTAATAACTTGATTAATTTTTAATCAAACCGTGCAACCCCACTATTCATCAGCGATTCAGACGGCTTTTTGTCGTGTATCCACAGAGTTATCCACAGGTTCTGTGCATAACCGCTTTTTTCCTTTTACCAGCAAGTAGTTGTCATCGCTTTGTAACATTTGGATGGAGAAGATGCGGATAAAATTTATTGGTGTAATAATTTCGCCCAGTACAAACTTTGGACGAAGGGCTATGACCGTTATTGTTGCAGAATATTTGGGTATCCGAACCGATACGGGCGTACCCATCACTCCCGTTAATGTCGGATCACGCGCAAAAATCCCCTGCCCGTTCCGAAATGCCCACTGTGACAAAGCCGCCCGTGGCAACAAACCTGTTTGCTCCGTTTGGGATGCGGATACCCACGAACTCTGGATTGTTTGCTCACATCGCTTGTGCGCCACATCCCCCAAAGACCAACCGTTAAACGAACATCAAAAGATCATCCTGCACTCGGTGGCACGAACCATTTTCACCCCCGACATTGCCCGACAAGATGTACTGGTCAAACGCGAAACCGCCATTCCTGTCACCGAAGACAGCAGCTATTCGGCTGATTACGTCATGTGGCGCAAAAATCCAAGCGTACTAACGCTTTCCGCCCCTGATCGCCCGGTGATTCTGGAAATGCAGGGCGGCGGCGAAACGACCGCCACAGGTGAGTTGACCCGCCATATTGACCAGTGGGAAAAGCTCCCATCGCCAACGGTTGAAATACTCACGAAACCAATCAAAAAAACTGCCCCGCTCGTCACCAATGCATGGCGCAGGCAGCAAGAACAATTTCTGGTAAAAGGCAATGTTGCCATGATGACAGGTGGGCGTATGGTGTTCTGCATCGGCTCAATGATTGAACATTACCTCATGCCTCGCTTACGCGAAACCATACAATTCAGGGATTTACGCCAAAGCAATTGGACGCTGGCATTGCTGACCTTTGTAGAAGACCCCACCGAAACCACCCGCCCCGAATGCGCCCCACATTCCCTGGCACTGAAAATCGACCTAGAACGCTCCTTGTTCACCAACTACAGTTCTTTCGTGCAAGCCATCACCAACCAAGGCTCACCCTGCAACAGCCTGTTTGCTGAACCCTACATCACCCTGGAGTGAGGCTTGCCATTCCGCATCCACTGCCTGCAAACGCCGTCCGATCCATTCCACCACATGCACACACACCGCGTTACCTACGGCGCGGTATCTATTGCTGTCCACCCCGCTGGAAAGCCCTGAAGCATCTCGCACTCGGAAGGCATCAAGCGCCTGACATACAGCATCGGCACTTCCCCGGCTGTCGAGGGTGTAGGATTCACCGTCATTACGGTAGCCTTTGGCTTGGGGGCCAGCGCTGGGTTTTCTACCAATACCCGCGTGCTGGATAGCGTAGCAATCTGTTTCCTGATCGCTGACTCCAGATTCTCCGGCAACGGTTTCTTTCTGACCAATGCCCGCACGAGCAGCGATTGCAAGTGGCCCTCGCTCAAAAAGTACTTCAGCGGAGCGGAGGTTGCCAAGACTTGCGACAAGGTAGACACGGCGACGGCGTTGGGGTGTTCCAAAATATTTTGCATCGAATACTCGCCACGATACGCCGTACCCGAGTTCATCCAGCTTTTCGAGGAGAACCCGGAAATCCTTGCCTTCGTGGCTGTTAAGCAAACCGGGGACGTTTTCGATAATGACCCAGCGGGGCTGCCGAGCGGCAATAAGGTCTGCATATTTGAAGAATAATCCACTACGCTCACCATCCAATCCTTTCCGTTTACCCTGATTTGCTAATGATAGGTCTTGGCAGGGGAACCCCCCACACCACACTTGGGCATCTGCTGGAATATCACTGGCATTGACCCCATTAATGTCACCGTATAGGGGAACATGCGGCCAATGTTTCTTGAGGACTTGCTGGCAAAAAGGATTGACCTCACACTGGAACACAACCTCCATACCAGCCCGCTCCATGCCAAGGTCAAACCCACCAATACCCGCAAAAAATGATGCTACTTTCAGCATAAGTCCTGTCTTGCTCATCCGATCATGGCAGCATGATAGACCTGATTTACGCCCCAACACAACACCGCCCATCGTTGAAGCGACTATCGTAAAAAGCATACTACTTCCAGACTTGTGCATAAGCATTCCAGCTTTTCTTGGTTCACACTAGGCAACTCTTGCCCTAAAGTCACATTATTAGTGACAAAGGAGGGTGACATGATTTTCGCATCGTTAACGCTGGTTCCAGCCCAAGAATGCCTCACGGATTCCCCCGTATTACCCATTGACTCAGGTGAGAAAAATTACGAGCATTCGTTACAGCATTTGCATAATGAACTATGTAGACAACTCCATCAGGATAAATCTAACGTCTTCAGAATTAATGAACTGCTCATTCAACTGAAGAACCACTTAAGCAATCGCTTTGATCATGAAGAGCAAGAAATGCTGGCAGTCAACTATCCTTATACAACGACTCATCGACACCAACATCAACGTGCACTAGAAAATATCACTCACCAAATAAACTATTGGAAAAAGAAACATAACAAGTCAGTTTTACGTGACTTTTTGAAAAATACGCTCACTCAGTGGATCAATACCCATTCACGTGCAGACATTGTAGCTGAGCTATTCATTACACATATCAAGGAAGCTGAGTAATGGAAACAACTTTAATTGTTCCCGGCTTGTATGGCAGTGAATTACAACACTGGCAATCATGGATAGAAAGAAAACTTCTTAACTCCGTCCGTGTAGAGCAAGAGGAGTGGGACAACCCCATATTGCCTATTTGGGCAGACACTATTATCCGATACATCGACAATCATCCTGGAAAAATATGGATTATCGCTCATAGCTTTGGCTGTTTAGCCAGCGTTTTTGCTGCCAACAAACGTCCAGAACGTATTGCTGGAGCCATGTTGGTCGCGCCAGCCAATCCTGGTTGCTTTAACATGAATGGGTTTCAAGCCGGAGAGGTTTATATTAATGCCATTGATAGTATTTCTTTAAAGCTGCCTAAAACCAATCTTGGATTTCCTAGTGTCGTTGTTGCCAGCACCAACGACCCGTGGATGACATTAGACAATGCATATAAATGGGCTGAGCATTGGGATAGTCACTTTATTAATATTGGAGCAGCAGGTCATATTAATGTGGCCTCTGGATTTGGTGCGTGGCCAAAAGGCTTGGAAATTTTTGAGAGCCTACGGCAATCCCAACAATACTTACCACTGGGCATCATTACTGAAGATGGAAGCTATCCGCGACCAACACCTGATCACCCATCAAACCATTAGAAAAACGGCACTTGAATATATCGAAACCAATTATAATCGACTTCGGTTAAATTTCGCTAATAATTACCGAAGTCTTATAAATACTGAGAAATACGCTCATCCCTCATCCTGATATATCTCTTTTTGATTGTATTGATCAAAATATCCCAATTATTTTATATAAAAATAGGTTATGAGATCAAATAAAAAACCCTCTTTAAAATCTATTTTTAATCAGTATATGCATATTACACAAAGCTATCCTATCAATCCAAAAATGCAGATAAGTATATTCATTCTATTTTGTTCACTTCCAGTGAGTAGCCTGTTAGGATTTTTTCCGAAGCATTCGACTAAAATCACTCCCTACCTTTAAACCAGGAGGCAAAAAGATGGATATCACCCCCAACAGTTCAATATTTGCAACACAAGAACATGGTCATTCAAGACCTTTTGAAAACATAAACCATCTTATTGGAATCAAGAGTGAAAAAGGCCAACTACCCTATGCCGGAATCATTAAGCCTAAAGAAGCATGGCATTTATTTTCTAATGGCCTCGCAGTCTTAGTCGATGTGCGTACCAAGGAAGAATTACAGTTTGTTGGGCGCGTACCGGGAAGCATACATGTTGCATGGGCAACGGGTACGTCGATGACGCATAACCCACGCTTTGTGCGTGAGCTGGAAGCAAAACTCAATAAACAACAGCTCATCTTATTGCTCTGTCGCAGTGGGAAGCGTTCCGCATTAGCGGCACAGGCCGCTACCAAAGCAGGCTTTAATCACGTTTTCAATATTGAATTTGGCTTTGAGGGGGAGCTCGATTCATCACAACATCGACGCAACTTGGGCGGGTGGTGTCACGAAAACTTGCCGTGGATACAAGATTAACGGAATAAAAATATCATGAGTAAACCCATTCATACTCCATACGATCTGATTCCTGATTTGGTACATCGCCCCAATTGGCAGTTGGATAGCATCGTTACTGGCCTCAAAGAAGCACGGACTGCCTGGCGCTCGGTGCAAAACCGTCCACGCCATTTTGGTGGGCGCAACCTGCCCTCACGTGAGTCAGTACAACAAATCATTAAGGCACTAGCCAATGCATTGTTCCCGATGCGGCTAGGGCCTATCGACCTGCATCAGGAGGCTGAGGATTATTATGTTGGCTTACAACTGGATAACGCCCTGAATACCCTGTTTGCGCAAACCCGATTAGAGTTGGCATACCGTATCCATGTTGAATCACTGGAAACAATACCGGCTACTGAAGGCAGTATCAATCTTGAAGAGCAGGCAGGGCGGCTAGTACAGTCATTTTCCCAAACCTTACCCAACATCCGCCACACACTGGATCAGGATGTGATTGCCGCCTTTCACGGCGACCCAGCCGCCCGCAGTGTCGATGAAGTCTTGATGTGCTATCCCGGCATCAATGCAATGTTATATCACCGCATTGCCCATGAGCTGTTTCGACTGGAGCTGCCACTCTTGGCACGGATGATTGCAGAACTGGCGCACTCAGAAACGGGTATCGATATCCATCCGGGCGCAACCATTGGTCATGGCTTTTTCATTGATCATGGCACAGGTGTCGTGATTGGGGAAACAGCGACCATTGGGCAAAATGTGCGCTTGTATCAAGCGGTCACATTGGGAGCAAAAAGCTTCCCTAAAAATACTGATGGCTCGTTGCAAAAAGGGCATATACGCCATCCAACCGTGGAAGATGATGTCGTCATTTATGCCGGGGCAACTATTCTTGGGGATGTCACCATTGGGCGCGGCTCCATCATTGGCGGTAATGTTTGGCTTACCCACAGTGTACCCGCCAACAGCCATATTCTTCAGAACCATCCATCTTAACCAATTGAAAACTGAAAACTAAATTTAATTTCTTTTAATCAATTCCCTTTCTCAATACAAGGAGTGCCGTTATGGCTGAAAATGAAAGTGTCCAACGGGCATTAGGTGATAGTGCTGCCCGCCAATTGGCGAATGCCACTAAAACCGCCCCACAACTACCCACCATTACCCCACGTTGGTTGGTGCAGTTGTTGCAATGGTTGCCCGTAGAAGCTGGTATTTATCGTGTGAACCGGGTCAGTAATCCTAAAGATGTACTGGTGGCTTGCACACAACGTGATGAATCATCATTGCCAGAAACCTTCGTTGATTACGATACCGCCCCACGTGAATATTTCCTCAATGGCGTTTCTACCATTCTGGACATTCATACCCGCGTATCTGATCTGTATAGCAGCCCACATGATCAGATTCGTGAGCAACTGCGCCTGACCATTGAAACCATTAAGGAACGTCAAGAAAGCGAGTTGATCAATAACCCGGAATACGGTTTACTTGCCAGTGTTGCTGAAGATCAACGTTTATCTACCCTCAGCGGCGCACCCACACCCGATGATCTGGATGACTTACTGCAAAAAGTCTGGAAAGAGCCGGGCTTCTTCCTTACCCACCCAGCAGCCATTGCCGCATTTGGACGTGAATGTACCCGTCGTGGCGTACCACCGCCCACCGTTAGCCTATTCGGTTCACAATTTTTGACTTGGCGGGGTATTCCGTTGATTCCATCTGACAAAGTGCCAGTAGAAGATGGTAAAACTAAAATCATCCTGTTACGCATCGGTGAAAAACGTCAAGGTGTGGTGGGTCTATTCCAGCCGGGTTTAGTCGGCGAACAAAGTCCCGGTTTGTCAGTACGCTTTATGGGAATTAACCGCAGCGCCATCTCGTCTTATTTGGTGTCGCTGTACTGTTCGCTGGCTGTGCTGACCGATGATGCATTAGCTGTTCTGGATGACGTGGAGGTTGGCAAATACCATGACTACCCAGATACCTACAAGTAACCCCATACCTGCTGACCTTGGTCATTTGGATGAGTCTTGGTTATCCAAACTCGCTTCGACCTTGTTTGGCACGCTACCAACCACAGCACCGGGCTTGGATATCCCACCGACACTCGCGTTGTTACCGTCCAACGATGTCCAGCATTGGGTAAATACGCCAGCACTCGCCCAGCGTTTGCCTGCCTTGGTAGCCTCTAGCGCGGCAACCGGCACGGTGCCTTACACATACCCGGACTTCACTAGCAAACCGAAAGGCTTTGACATTCCGACATTGGATACCAGCAATCTTATCTCTAATGCTGGAGTGTGGACGGGTATAGTAACACCTACCCTACCTGTGACGACTGCGCCAAGTGGGACAGAATTTTACTTTCTGGAAACGGCACAAGCGCCTAGCCACACAAAGTCGGTTGAGGAGCGTGAATTACCCACATTTAACTCGGTACTAACACCGCAGGTATTAGCGGGTACGGGCTTTGATGTGCAACGGATACGGCGTGATTTTCCGATTTTGCAGGAGCGTGTCAATGGCAAACCATTAATTTGGTTTGATAATGCCGCGACCACGCAAAAGCCGCAGGTGGTAATTGACCGACTGGCGTATTTCTATCAGCACGAAAACTCCAATGTACACCGAGCTGCCCATGAGTTGGCAGCTCGTGCATCGGATGCCTATGACAATGCGCGACAGACAGTCGCCCACTTCATTGGTGCAAAAACGGCTGAGGAAATTATTTTTGTGCGTGGAACCACCGAAGGTATCAACCTGATCGCCAAAACGTGGGGTAAACAAAACATCCAGGCTGGTGATGAAATCATTGTGTCGCACTTGGAGCATCACGCCAATATTGTACCGTGGCAGCAGTTAGTGGCAGAAACCGGGGCAGTATTACGGGTAATTCCGGTGGATGACAGTGGGCAAATCATATTGTCAGAGTACCGCAAGCTGCTTTCCCACAAAACACGCTTGGTGGCTGTGACCCAAGTATCGAATGCATTGGGAACGATCACACCAATTGCCGAAATCATCGCCCTTGCCCATACCGTGGGCGCTAAAGTGTTGATTGATGGAGCGCAAGGCGTGTCGCATATACCGGTGAATGTCCAAGCATTGGATGCAGATTTTTATGTCTTTTCCGGGCATAAAATCTTTGGCCCGACAGGAATCGGCGCCGTGTACGGTAAAGCAGACATTTTAGAGGGCATGGAGCCGTGGCAAGGCGGTGGCAATATGATTGAGGATGTCACCTTTGAACACACGGTTTACCGTAAACCACCGTTACGCTTTGAGGCTGGCACAGGCAACATCGCTGATGCGGTAGGTTTAGCAACCGCCCTAAACTATGTGACCCGACTTGGCCTGCCCAATATTGCTTACTATGAGCATGAGCTAGTCGAATATGCTAGCCACGGCTTGCGGCGTATTCCGGGAGTACGGCTGATTGGGACGGCGACACAGAAGGCCAGTGTCGTGTCATTTGTTTTACCTCGTTATAGCACTGAACAAATCGGCAATGCCTTAAATAAAGAAGGCATTGCGGTGCGCACTGGACATCACTGCGCCCAACCGATTTTGCGGCGCTTTGGCTTGGAAGCAAGCGTGCGTCCTTCTCTGGCGTTTTACAATACGTTTGATGAAATTGATGTTTTAGTATCAGTGGTGGAATATTTAAGCCGTCAAGCTTAAATGAGTAATAGGAGGGGGCTTGGTAACTCAATCAAGCCCCCTTCATTTTTTTCATAGAGTGGTAGGGCATAAAAAATTACCCACCATGCTATCCTACATAGTGGGTTAATCGACCGTCATGGATTGATTTTTGCCAGGAGGAGAGATGCCCTTAAAATCAATGATCGAGTAATAATAGAATTATTTTTTAAATTTAATAAGGCTTATCGCCCAGGATAGTAGCCCGATGCATGATTCTCTGGAAACCATGATAATTATCACTGGCATAATGCTGTGTTGATCGATTATCCCAAAATGCCACATCCCCAGCTCGCCAACGCCAGCGCACGGTGTACTCAGGTTTGGTAATATGCTGGAACAAAAAGCCTAATAGCAGGTCACTTTCCGGTTTTGGCAGCTCATTAATATGAGTGGTAAAGCCCTCATTAACAAACAAAGCCTTTTGCCCAGTGACAGGATGGATTCGGATTACCGGATGGCTCACAGGTGGGTTGTGACGCTTTGCCTGTTCCCACTGCGCCAAGGCTTCCGGTGTAGTACCATAACGCTCAGGTGGGAAAGAGTAAGCAAAATCATGCGTAGCCGTCAAACCGTCCAACAACTGTTGCAAGCGGGGGGAAAGACCATTGAAAGCCGCAAAACCACTCGACCATAAGGTATCACCACCAAACTCTGGCACTTGCTTGGCACTCAAGATGCAACCAAGGGGTGGTGTCTGGATAAAAGTTACATCCGTATGCCAAATGGCATTATCACGCAAATCGTTACGCGTACTATCCAAAACCAACACTTCTGCTGCTGTTTCTGTTTTCGGGTAAATAGGGTGAATATGCAAATCACCAAACTGCTGGGCAAAATCACGCTGTTGCACCGGATTAATGACTTGATCCCGGAAAAACAATACTTGATACGTGTGTAAAGCATCAGCCAGTATTTTCTGTTGATCTGCGGATAAAGGATCTTGCAAACTAATGCCTGTGACTTCCGCACCGATCACAGGTGTTAAACGGTAAAATTCAATGCTCATAGACAGCACCTCTGATAAAACTTTAAAACAAAAATAGATTAGTCATTTTTTCCATGCCAAGGCGTGAGATACACTTGCAGCAAGCGCAGGCTAATTTCGATACTGAAGGCAATCACCGCAATAACCACAATCCCTAATAAAACCACATCAGTTACCAGAAATTGGGCAGCCGATTGCACCATAAATCCCAGCCCCCGAGTGGCAGCAACCAACTCAGCCGCCACCAAGGTTGACCAACCAGCACCTAAACCAATTCGAACTCCAGTGAGAATATCTGGCAATGCCCCCGGCAATACAACATGCCATAACAGTTGTGACGGCGATGCGCCTAAAGATAATGCTGCTCTTTTTCTACTATTACCGCTTGAAGCAACGCCGTGAGCCGTTGAAATAATAATTGGCGCTAAAACTGCCAGAAATATTAATAACACTTTAGTTAGCTCACCAATACCAAACCAGATGACTAATAACGGCAAATACGCTAAGGGTGGAATTGGACGATAAATCTCAATCAGTGGATCAAGTAATCCACGCACAATTTTGTTAGTGCCAATCCAAATACCTAAGGGAATACCCAAAATGACCGCTGCAACTAAAGCCAGAAAAATACGCTGTAAACTGGCGCTTATGTGTTGCAACAGGGTGGCATCCATGAAACCTTTGGTGCTAACCACATATAATTTATTTAATACACTTTGTGGTGAGGGTAAGAATAAACTAGGCACTAATTGCAATGCAGTCGCTAACCACCAAAAAAATGTTAGTGTGAGCAGGCTAACGAAACCTAGAAATAGCTGTTGGTTTCGTACTCTAATTAATTTTTCACCTTTAATTAAACCGGTTTGTTGTTTCTGCTTCGCATCAATAACCGCATTTAATGCACTGCTCATAACATAGCTCCGTGGTTGGCTTGGCAATGCGTCAGACTTGATAATAAATGCTCACGCAACCGGATAAACTCAGGATCAGATTTAATAGACCGAATAGACTCACCATCATACCAACGCTGATTAAAGCTTAACTGTAATCGCTCCATGATACGGCCTGGGCGAGGTGACATAAGTATCAACTCGGTAGCTAAAAACAAAGCCTCCTCAATATCATGGGTAATCATGAAAATGCGCCGTCGGGTATGCTTCCAGATTTTTAGCAATAACTCTTGCATATGCTCACGGGTGAAAGCATCTAACGCGCCAAAGGGTTCATCCATCAATAACACTTGGGATTGACTTGCTAAAGCACGGGCAATGCCTACCTGTCAAGACCTGTGTGATCATAGGCTCTACAATCATGCTAAACTCCAACAG
>CAXYXW010000001.1:0-425267 GCA_964293005.1 uncultured Thiothrix sp. | reverse complement strand
GGCAAAACCTCCTTTATGCATCTTTTGCAACCAAGTGTTCAAGCGATTGCCCTGCAGGTTTTATAGGCCAACGGCGGGTTGTACGGGGTATTTTTGGTGCTACAAAAAAATTGCCCCCGTTACTGCAACAGCAACAGGGGCAATGATCTAACTCAGGAGTCTAGCTTTAGTGCGCTTGCGCAGCTTCAGCATTGATACCTGTATTCTGGCGAACATACAATTCATCCCACATTTCTTCAGCACGACGGTCGCGTGTGAACAGGGACACCAGAATTGTGACCAGGAAGCCCAATGGGATAGAGATCAGGCCAGGGTTCTTCAGCATGAAGGATGGCTTTTCCAAGCCCATCATGCTGACTGTTTGACCTTCAAACTTCTTCAAGTCACCTTGTGCTTTAGCAATGGCTTTGTCCAAACCGGCAATTTCCTTTTCCTTAGCTGCTTTTGCGGCATCATCGGTCAAGGTAGCCAATTCAGCTTTCGCCTTTTCAAGCTTTTCCAACGCACCTGGCTTAGCAGGTTTGGCAGCCGCTTCTGGCGAACCCTTCACGCAGCTTGCGCTGGCGAACAGTTCACAAGAGAAGCCCCACTGTGCTGGAACGGCTGGCTTGGCTTCTGTTGCTGGCTCACCCTGCAATACTTTGTTTGCGCCCGCGATCACTGCCTTTGGATAGGTCATGTTCGGGGAAATCAATACCAAGTAAATTGCAGTCGCTGCACCAACCAACATACCGGCAACCACACCGTAGGTGTTGGTTTTCTTCCAGTACAGGGTCAGGAATACAGCAGGCAAGTTGGAAGAAGCTGCAACCGCAAACGCCAACGCAACCAGGTGCGCAACGTTTTGGCCTTTCGCCGCAATACCAACATAAATTGCCAATGCACCAACAATAACAGTCGCAATACGTGCCGCAGTGACTTGCTCTTGTGAAGTCGCGTGGTCGCCACGGACAACACCAACGTACAAGTCATGGGACATCGCAGAAGCAGCTGCCAATACCAAGCCCGCAACAACCGCAACGATGGTTGCAAACGCTACCGCAGCAACGAAAGCCAGGAACAGGTTGCCCAGCATGGAATCAGCACCACCACCCACATATTGTGCCAACAGAGGAGCAGCCATGTTACCGCCTGGATCCATTGCAGAAATCTTGGCAGCAGTTACGTTCATTGCAGCGCCCAAGCCCAGGAACAGGGTCAGGACGTAGAAACCACCGATGATGGCCATTGCCCAAATAACAGAAACACGGGCATCTTTCGCGGTCGGAACGGTGAAGAAACGCATCAGGATGTGTGGCATACCGGCAGTACCCAATACCAACGCCATACCCAAGGAGATTTGGTCAATTGGACTCTTCAGGTACAGACCTGGCTCAAGGAAGCGTTGACCCAGTTCTTCTGGGGTCATATTGGTTGCTGCATCACCCAGCAGTTTTGCAACTTGCTTTTGGATGTCAGGATTATCAACCGCTGCTTGCAGGAAGCCAGGGAAGGAGAAACCATACTGACCCCAGGTGAACGCAACCAACAGGATGGAAGCAGTTACCAACAGGATAGCTTTGATGATCTGAACCCAAGTGGTTGCCTTCATACCGCCGAATACGACGTAAGACAACATCAGGATACCTACGACGATAACGGAGACTTCATAATCAATACCGAT
This sequence comes from uncultured Thiothrix sp., assembly GCA_964293005.1. Classification (GTDB taxonomy): domain Bacteria; phylum Pseudomonadota; class Gammaproteobacteria; order Thiotrichales; family Thiotrichaceae; genus Thiolinea. Next base: position 423,604 of record CAXYXW010000001.1, on the reverse strand, counting down.
CAGGGTCTTGACCAGAACACCACCACCGACCATCTGTGCTGTCAGGTAGAAGGTAGAGACGGTAACGGTTGAAATCGCCGCTACTGTCTTGGCTGCCTTGGGGTTATTACGGAATGCCAGGATGTCACCCAGCGTGTACTTACCGATATTCCGGCATGGTTCAGCAATCACCAACAGAACGGTGATGTACGCAACCAGCCAGCCTACGGAGTACATGAATCCGTCATAACCGTACAAGGAAATCAGACCTGCAATCCCGAGGAAAGAAGCGGCTGAGAGGTAGTCACCCGCAATCGCCCAACCGTTCTGGATACCAGAAACGGAACGGCCTGCTGCGTAGAAATCGGTTGCCGAGTGGGTTTGCTTGGCAGCACGATAAGTCACATACATGGTCAATGAAATGATCAGGCCAAACACCAAAAAGGTCAGCCATTTGAACTTGTCAGCAACCGCACCCGCTTCAGCAGCAAACGCCGCCTCGCAGGTAAACAGTGCCAGCAATAGGGCAACAACACCCGTCCAGAAAGTTTTCTTCATATATCTCTCCCTTACTTGATCAGGTTGGCATCGCGGACGATTTCAGCGGCCATTTCGTCGAAATCGCGATTCGCACGACGGGTATAAATGAAGGCAATACTCCAAGCAACCACGAACTCAGACAACGCAAACAGAATGCCAAAGTTCATCGGCCCCCAAATTTTGATCTTGAACAATTCAGGGTAGTAAGCCGCCCCGATGGGCAACAGGAAGTAGTAAATGATGGAAAAGATCATCAAGCCCCACAAGAAGGTTGTTTTCTTCTTGTGCAGAGCCTGAAAGCGTGGGTCGTTATCAAGCGCGGCCCAGTTGAATGTTGATGCCATGGTGTGACTCCTCCGTCTACGTAAAAACATGCATCCCGAAAGCTACCGACAAGGACAGCAGACCTTACCGGCAGACTGGAGGACTATTCTTTGCATCGTGAGATAACACAAAAAAAACCCCTCCCGTTTGTTGTGCAAACGCGACGAGTTTAACTTGAATGTAGACAGGATGTAAATTGCCGGATGAGGAGAAATCATGGATTGCCTAACATTTTGTAGATTCTTGTGCAGTGCTTCTAAGCAAAGCGGGGGCTAACGCGAACCTTTTAGGCCGGATTGTAGACAATTTCCCAAAACGCACGATTTCCAGCCCGTAGCAGGACGGTAGGCATCTCAGCGGGGAAACATAAAAACTGCCTGTTTAACAACGGCATTGTAACCTGCATCCGCCAGCATTGCATTCCTGATGCAACACCATACCCCCATCATGCTACATGCAGTTTATTCTTTTGTTACATACTGGCAAATTATTCTTCAATATCGCCATGACGGTGCTAGACTCTTAAATAAGGCTGTTGTGCCGGATGACCCAACAGGCAACGACGGCTACTACAAGCACCCACCAACCCCCATGAGTGGGCTGCCATCAAGGACGATTAGGACACTGGAGATCAGCCATGAAACACTATCCACACCCACCCCTGGTATACCCCCACTTGTCATCCAACCTTAAGTTTGTGCTGATCCTGCTGGCGGCCTTACTCGGTGCAGCCATCCTCGCTGGATTGAGTGGTAAACCACCGTCTGCCATTGATATAGCCACCGAAAAAGCCGAAACAGCCACACCCCCTGCATTGAATGGCGGGGCAGGTTAATTAACCACAAGACAGAACGCCGTCTGACCCCTCTCAATTGAGGGTGTCGTAAAACTGAAATGCCCAGAAAAAAATCCCCCTCAATCCCCCTTTTTCAAAGGAGGAGGCCGGACAGCACGTTGTAAAATCAAGTAGATGCGCTCTCTTGCTCCCCTCCTTTGCAAAAGGAGGGGTTGGGGGAGGATTTTCTTCGGCGTTTTGCGACACCCCCTACAGGATGGCTGCATTGATCCACAAATGAGCCAAAATACTCACCACATACCCTAATGCAACCGCCCACGTCCATTTCAGGTGTGAAGCAAAAGTATAAGCCCCACGCGCCTGCCCCATCAGGGCAACCCCAGCGGCAGAACCAATCGACAACAGCGAACCGCCAACACCGGCGGTCAATGTCACCAATAACCACTGCCCCACCGACATCTCCGGGTTCATGGTAATCACTGCAAACATCACCGGAATATTGTCGATCACCGCCGACAGGAGGCCAATCATGACATTTGCCCAGGTTGCCCCCATGCCACTGTACAAAACCTCCGACACCAGCGCCAAATAGCCAAACGCCCCCAAGCCCCCCACGCAGAGGATCACGCCATAGAAGAACATCAGCGTATCCCACTCGGCACGTTGCAATTGGGTAAAAATGTCAAAACGCCCTACCGCCCCATCCCCTTGATCATTGGCAGGGTCATCGTCAGACACCTTGAGATACCAACCATATAACTTGAGCACACCCAACCCGGTCATCATCCCCAACACCGGCGGCAAATGCAGGTAGCTGTGGAACAACACCGCCACTGCGATGGTGGCAACAAACAAGGCGAGGATGACAAAGCTCCCCGGTTTCAGTTGTACCGTATCGTGGAGTGGAGCCGGATTACCTTTTTCAACAAAAAACGACATGATCAGGGCAGGCACAAACCAGTTCAGCAAGGAGGGGACAAACAGGGCAAAGAACTCGGTAAACTTGACAAGACCTGCCTGCCAAACCATCAGCGTAGTAATATCACCAAACGGGCTCCAGGCCCCACCCGCGTTGGCAGCCACCACCAGATTGATGCAGCCCATCGCCACAAACTGCGGACGATCCGCTGCAACAGCAATCAGGACTGCCGCCATCAATAGCGCCGTGGTCAAATTATCTGCGACTGGGGAAATGAAGAAGGCCAGCAGGCCAGTAATCCAGAAAATCCAGTACAACGAAAAACCCTGAGCAACCAGCCAAGCGCGTAAGGCTGCAAACAGGTTGCGCTCTTCCAGCGTATTAATAAAGGTCATGGCTGCCAGCAGGAACAGCATCAGCTTGCCATATTCCAACAAGTTATGGTCAAGGATTGCCGTCACCTTTTCACTCATGCCGATCTGGGCATAAGCTATCGCCACCAAAACCCAGATCACCCCAGCCGCCACCAAGACAGGCTTCGATTTGCGCATGTGCAACCGCTCTTCAGCAATGACTACGCCGTAAGCAACAACAAACAGAATCAGAGCCGTCAAACCCAGCCCCGTGCCGGTCAGGTGGGGGACATCGCCGCTGGCAAAAACACTGGATGGGAATAGGACAAGTGCCAGCCCGAACAGACAGGCAGAACAAAACTGGATAAATGCTTTCATTACGCTGGGACTGTGGTATGTCAATGATAACGGGATACTAACACCCCTCCCTGACCTGATACCACCCCAAATACAACCTCCAATACGCCACATGACGACCCCAACCGGGCAACGATCTACACGTCCACCCCCAAATAAACCATGATAAAGGTCAATTTTTAGAAATAGGTGCTTGGAGTACATTAGTTCCTTCCAATATAATCTCCACCGATTAACAGTTTTTTCATTTTTCAGTTTTACGTCACGAACCGGTTGCGGTTCGATCTAAGGGAGAACAACGTGGCCTCAATACCTAAAGATCCTTATGCCAAACCGGCACTTATCGGTGGTTTGGTTGTCTTGGGCGCAACTGCTTTCGTGCTGGTGTCCAATTTATTCAGTACCATCGAGAAAAACTCGGTCAAAGGCGCAGAAGACAACAGCATGTTCATCGCTGCGGCGGCTGACAACCTCAAGCGCATTGGTACCGTCGCGACGGTTGACAAATCCATCGCCCCCAAAGCACGGACTGGCGAAGAAGTATTCAATGCGGTCTGTACGGCTTGCCATACCGGTGGCGTGCTGAATGCCCCCAAGCTGGAAAAGGCTGCATGGGATGCCCGTATTGGTAAAGGGCTGACTGGCTTGTTGGCCTCTGCCACCAATGGCCTGAACCAGATGCCTGCCCGTGGTGGTGATCCAACCATTACCGATCAGGAGCTGTCTGATGCCGTTGTTTATATGTTGGGCAAATCTGGACATGACCTGTCGGGTCAAGCGGGTGGTGCAGCAGCCCCAGCCGAGCAAGCCGCTGCTCCGGCAGCAGCAGCCCCAGCCGCACAAGCCGCTGCACCGGCAGCCCCGGCTCCAGCAGCAGCGCCTGCACCTGCTGAACAAGCCGCTCCAGCACCTGCCCCGGCTCCAGCACCTGCCCCCGCCGAACAAGCCGCTCCAGCTCCAGCCGCACAAGCAGTGCCTGTTGCAGGTATTGATGGTGAGAAAATTTACCGTGGCATTTGCTTCTCCTGCCATGATGTGGGTGTAGCCAATTCACCCAAATTGGGCGATAAAGCGGCTTGGGCTCCACGTATTGCAAATGGTGTTGAAACACTCCATACCCATGCACTGCAAGGCTTTAATGCGATGCCACCCAAAGGCGGCAACCCTGCGCTGTCTGATGATGAAGTCAAGGCTGCGGTCGACTGGATGGCAGCCCAAGCGCAGTAAACAAAAAACAAACGCCGTAACACTATGCGTTTTGGTCAGGTTGAACGAAAAAGGCACTGGTTATCCAGTGCTTTTTTCATTTTGTTTGCACAATCCCCCCATAAACTGACCACTTTAGTCTGATAAACTCACGCCCACGACTTAAAAAGAAACGGACAACCGCCCTATGCAACGTTTTGCCAAGCTCCTGATGAAAGCCATCCTGCCCTTACTGCTGCTGGCAGGGGGATGGACTGTCGCCCAATACCTGATGGCAACAGGGCCCGAGCCTGCCAAACTGCCACCCGTTGACCGCACACCCGTTGTCGAAGTGATGGAGATCAGCCCGCAAGATTACACCGTACCAGTCAAAGCTGCCGGGGTGGTACGCGCCCGCACCCAAACCAATCTGGTCGCGGAAGTGGGTGGCAAAGCCATGGAAATCTCCCCCAACTTCCGCCCTGGGGGTTATTTTGCCAAAGGGGATTTGCTGCTGGCCTTGGATGGGACGAACTACCTCGACTCCATCCAGATTGCCAAAAGCAATATTGCGGCTAATGAGGCTTCCTTGGCACAACTGGATCAGGAAGAAACCAATACCCGCAATAACCTGCAATTGGCAGAAAAAAACTTGCTGACCGTGCAGAAAAACCTGCAACTGGCACAACAGAACCTCACCAATGTGAAGCGCAAGGATACCCCAATCCAAAAAAATACCGGGCTTATCCAGCAGAATCAGGCGATCACACGCAAGAATCTGGAGCTGAGCAAGCGGAATCTGGAGCTGGGCAAACGCAATCTGGCACTGGCACAGAAAGAGCTGCAACGCACAGAAGACTTGGCAAACCGCCGTCTGATCCCGCTCAACCAAGTCGAAACCCAGCAGCAAAAGGTGCTGCAACTGCAACAGGCCAATACCCAACTGGAGCAATCCATCCTGCAACAGCAGCAAAATGCGGTGCAGCAAGAACAGCAACTGTCACAACAAGACCAATCACTCGCCCAGCAAGACCAGAACGTCCTGAGCCAACAGCAGCAAATCCTGCAACAGGAACAGGCCGTCAACCAGCAATTGCAGACCGTCACCAACCTGCGCGGGCAATTGGCGATGTTTGATAGCCGCCGCAACGCTGTGCAAGCCAATAACCAACTGATCCGCACCCAATTGCTGCAACAGGAACGCAATCTGGAGCGTACCAAAATCACGGCTCCTTACAGTGGGCGCATCCTTGAGCAAAAAGTGGATGTCGGGCAATACGTATCCCAGAATGCGGTGATTGGTGTCATGTATGCCACCGATTATGTTGAAGTGGAGCTACCCCTGACGCTGGAGCAGTTTGCCCTGCTGGATATGCCCGACAGTTTCAGCCATGACCCCGCCAATCCCGACACCCTGCCTACGGTTGAATTCACCCTCCCCTTCGGGCAGGGCAAGCAGGGCTGGAAAGGGCAAATTACTGGAACCCGCGCCTCACTGGATGCACAAAGCCGCCAGATCACGGTGGTTGCCCGGATCGACAACCCGTTTGAGCGTCAAGGCGAGCAGGACACCACCCTGAAAATCGGGCAATACCTGAATGCCAATATCACCGGCAGAACCTTCAAGCAGATTTACCTTGTCCCGACTTCGACCGTGCGCCAAAACCGCGACATCCTGTTGATGCAAGAGAATAAGGTGCATATTGCCCCGATTGAGGTTGTCTGGTCAGGTGAACAGGACAGCGTGATTACCTTGGCAGCAGGCGAAAACACAGCCGCCCCGCTCAAGCTCATCACCACCGCCTTGGGGCAAGCCAGTGAGGGCATGACGGTTGCCTTACCCGGACAAAAGAAAAAGCCAGGGCGCGGCAAACCCCAAGCGGATCAGGGCAATGCTGGCAATGGGCAAAACCCTAGCTTGCGCGATGTCCCAGCCGGTGAACAGCCGACCGGGGACAAACCGCAAGGTGAAGGCCGTCGGGGTAAACCCGTCGAAGGCCAAACGCCCGCTCCCCCTTCCCCACCCAAACCGCAGGGAGAATAAGCATGCACGGAGCAATTGCCTGGTTTGTGCGTAACCCGGTTGCCGCCAACATCCTGATGATCGCGGTTTTCCTGTTTGGTGGTTATTCCTTATGGAAGAAAATTCCGCTGGAGGTTTTCCCGGAGTTTGAAGCCAATGTCGTCAACATTTCCGTTTCTTACCCCGGTGCAACCCCAACCGAAGTCGAAAAAGGCATCGTTCTGGCAGTCGAAGACACGATCAATGACCTGCCCGGTATCCAACGTATTTTCTCGACCGCCGCTGAAGGCTCTGCCCAAGTGCGGGTTGAAATCCGTGACAGCTACGACTTTACCAAGGCACTGAATGAAATCAAGGCGCGGATTGATGGCGTAAACAACTTGCCCGGAGATGCCGAACGCCCAGTGGTTGAGCAGCAAAACCGGGTACGCGATGTCATTACCGTGGTGGTTGCCGTTGATGGCAATGATGAAGTGCAATTGCGCAAAACGGCTGAAATGGTGCGCGATGAAATCCGTAACCTGCCCGGCATTACCCAAGTGTCGATGGGTGGCGTGCGCCCGTGGGAAATGAATATCACCATCGCACGCACCGTACTGGAACAATATGGCCTGACACTCGACTCAGTAGCTGCCGCCATCCGCAGCGCCTCGCGTGACATACCCGGTGGCAGCATCCAAACCGATGGCGGAGAAATTCTGGTACGTGCTATCGGGCAGGCTTACCGTAAGGACGAGTTCGCCAATATCAGCATTATCAGCCGCGAAAATGGCACGCGGGTGCGCCTCGGCGACATTGCCCAGATTGTTGACGGTTTCAACGATGACCCACTGTACAGCCGCTTTGATAGCAGCCCAGCCGCCTTTATTAATGTCTCACGGGTCGGCGACCAGAATGCCATCAAACTCGCCGATACCATCAAAACTTATATCAACGAACGGGGGCAAACCCTACCCACTGGTATCGACCTGAGTTATTGGCGTGACAGCTCCGAGGTGGTGAAAGCCCGCCTTAATACCCTGCTCAGCAATGCGTGGCAAGGGGGCTTATTGGTCTTTCTCCTGCTTGCCATGTTCCTGCGCCTTGATTTGGCCTTATGGGTGTCGATGGGCATCCCGATCAGCTTTTTCGGGGCGTTCATCATCATGCCAGAATTGGGTGTCACCCTGAACATCATGAGCATGTTCGCCTTCATCCTGGTGCTGGGGATTGTGGTCGATGATGCCATTGTCACCAGCGAAAACATCTACACGCACGCACGCATCCATAATGACCCGATCCGGGCAGCCATTGAAGGGACGCAGGAAGTGTCTGTACCTGTCACCTTTGGCGTTCTGACCACGGTAGCGGCCTTCCTGCCACTGTTGATGCTGCAAGGCGACCGCGCCCCCATTTTTGAGCAAATCCCGAAGATCATTATTCCGGTATTGATCTTTTCGCTACTCGAATCCAAGTTCATGCTGCCTGCCCACTTGCGGCACATGCAGCACCGTCCTCGCAGTGAAATGGGCTTTTTTAGCCGCCTGCAAGATACGGTATCACGCAGCCTGGAAATCTACGTCGACCGCATCCACCGCCCCTTCCTGGAGCTAACCCTGCACTGGCGTTACCTGACCCTGGCATTCTTTTCAGTCCTGCTGATCCTCAGCATTGCCGCTGTTGCCAGCGGACGCTACAAGTATGTGTTTTTCCCGCGCATTGAAAGTGAATATGTATCCGTCACCCTGCAAATGCCGGAAGGCACACCGGTTGCAACCACAGCACGTTACGCCACCCGCATGGAAGAAGCTGCGAAAAAGCTGCAACAGAAGCACCTGGAACCGGATGGCAGCAGTGTCATCCGCCATATACTGCTGACCGTTGGCAGCTCGGGTTCCCGCCCGCGTGAAAATACCGCAGGTGAATCGCATGTCGCCAGCGTGTCCTTTGAAATGGTTCCGCCCGAAAAGCGTTTCAATGCCATCGGCTCCCGGCAGATGGTACGAGAGTGGCAGGAGCTGATCGGTGATGTCCCCGGAGCCAAGGAAGTCAGCTTCCGGGCAGAAACTGGGCGGGCAGGCGACCCGATCAATATCCAACTGACCGGCAGTGATTTCAAAGTTCTGAACGAGATTGGTGAGCGCATCAAAGAGCGCCTGACGGAATTTGATGGCGTGTTTGCCATCAAAAACAGCTTTGAAGATGGCAAAACTGAATTGCAACTGCGCTTACGCCCGGAAGCCGAGCAATTGGGGCTGAATATGCAGCTAGTGGGCACACAAGTCCGCCAAGCGGTCTTTGGGGCGGAAGCACAACGCATCCAGCGTGACCAGTCAGAAGTGAAAGTGGTGGTGCGCTACCCCCAAGAAGAACGCTACTCGATTGCCGATGTACAAAACCTGAAAATCCGCACCCCCAGTGGTGCACTGATCCCCTTGACTGATGTAGCAGACATTACGCTGGGGCAAGGCACATCAAAAATCTCACGGGTAGACCGCCAGCGCATCATCAATATCACCGCCGACCTCGACAAGGAAAAAGCAGACTCCTCCGCCATCAACAGGGAAATGCAAACCTGGGTCAGGGAGTTGCTGAAAGACTATCCGGGCGTTGGTTTTGACCCGGAAGGCGAGTTGCGCGAACAAAACCAACTGCAACAAAGCCTGCTGTTGGGCTTCGGTATCGCCCTCCTGCTGATTTACGTTTTGTTGGCGATCCCCTTGCAGTCCTACCTCCAGCCCCTGATGGTGATGTCGGTTATCCCCTTCAGTCTAACCGGGGCGCTGGGTGGGCATATTTTGCTAGGCATGGACTTGAGCATCAGCAGCATCATGGGGCTGCTGGCTCTGGCAGGAGTAGCCGTCAATGATTCATTGGTGCTCATCGACTTCATCAACAAACGCACCCGTGAGGGTTTACCCTTGGTACAGGCCATCCGGGTGGCAGGTGGGGCACGCTTCCGCCCCATCCTGCTTACCTCGTTGACCACCTTTGCAGGCCTGATTTCCCTGATCCTGGAAAAAAGCACCCAAGCCCAATTCCTGATCCCGATGGCTGTTTCACTGGGTTTTGGCGTGTTGTATTCCACCCTGTTGTCACTGTTCCTTGTCCCGACCCTGTACCTGATCCTGGAAGACATCAAAGCCATCCTCAACCGGATTAGCAGCTTCTTTGGGTTACGCACCCACCCCAATACCTGATACCTTAGCCATAACGCCCATCCACCCGTGCCTGCACGAGGATGGGCAGGTAATAAGCCAGCAATAACCCAAACGCCGCCAGCCAAACCAGTTGGGCAGCCAGTATCCACATTGCATACCAACCGGGCAGTAACCAGACCAATATCACCCGGATGAATGCGCCCCCCACCAGCAACGCCGCCGCCATCCCAACCACCGCAGGTGGTACAAAGACATTGCGCCCGGTATGCCCCAAGGCCACCCGCGCCATCATGCCCAGTGTCACCAAACCAATCCCGCCATAAGCAAAGGCATGCACCGCCACCCACAGGTTAACCCCCAAAGCCACACTCATGAACTTGAGCAGCAGGGCAAAGGTAGTCCAGCCATAAGCCACATACAGCGACCATAACAAGGGATGCTGCCACAAGCCACGGTGATACCACCCCGACAAGCGTGCGACATGCAAGGGGAACAAGGCCAAAGCCAGCATCGCTGCCAACAAGGTGGCAAAAGGGCTGCCAAAGGCCTGACTATAAATGTCAGCCCCGGCAAACAGCAGGAACAGAAATAAACTCAAGCGATCCAGCCAAACATTGTTAAAGGCCTTGAAACCATCCCGCACAGTATTTTCAATGAAAGATGGGATGACACGTCGCCCCATTGTCAGGATCAAGCCAATCACCAGATAAAATGCCAGATACAAACCCAGCTTTACCCCTGGCTGCCAGACCCCCATCAACCCCAGATAAAACAACAGGCTGGCAGGTATCAGCAAGGCCAGCTTGCCCAGAATCGCAACCTGCCCCCATTGCCGCCGGGCAACAATCGGTGCAGCCGTTACGTATAACAGCAAACACAGGAACAGGGCTTCATGCAGGGCAAGATACCACAGGGGTATCACCGGAATAAACGGCAAGATGCGCCCAAACAGCCAAATCAGCGCCAATACCAGCAAAGGCAGACCTGCCACCGTGGGCAACCCCGTCCAGTTGCGCACAGCCGTCAACAGGAAACCACTGACCACTGCAACGGTATAGCCAAACAGCATTTCATGGGCATGCCAACTGACCGGAGGGTAATCACTGCGTAACGGCATCCAGCCAAAACTGTACAAGCCCATCCAGATAACACCCAGAACGATGGCAGACAACATGGCCAGCAGGAAAAATGGACGGAAACCGGTATGCAACAACGCATACTTGCCGTTGAAAGATGGCTCTATATTCAACACCTTGACACTCCCTTGTTGGTAGGCTGGAGCTTTTTACCAACGATGCTGCTATGCTGGCTTTTTGTCAGACGCTAACACACCGTGGATTTTTTACCTGCACTCACCTCACCGGATCTGCACACGCTCCTCATGCTGTTCCTGGTTGCCATGCTGGCAGGCTGGGTGGATGCAATTGCCGGGGGTGGAGGGTTAATCACCATTCCGGCTTTACTCTGGGCTGGATTATCGCCCATTCAGGCACTGGCGACCAATAAATTACAAGCCAGTTTTGGCTCTTTTACGGCAACATGGAATTATACCCGGCTCGGACTGGTCAATCCGCGAGAACATTGGCTTGCCATCTTGCTAACCTTTGTCGGTGCAGCCTCAGGTGCATGGACAGTGCAACAAATCGATGCCTCTTTCCTCTCCAAACTGATCCCGATCCTGCTCGTGATTTTTGCCCTGTATTTCATGTTTTCGCCGCGCATTGGTGACAAGGAATTCCCGCAGCGGGTCACAGTCCCGGCATTTGCGGCGACCGCAGGCTTCGGGATTGGCTTCTATGATGGCTTTTTTGGCCCCGGAACGGGTACGTTTTTTGCGATGGCCTTTGTTACCCTGTTGGGTTATAGCCTGCCCAAGGCAACGGGTGGAACCAAACTGCTGAATTTCACCAGTAATATTGCCTCGTTACTACTATTTGCCTTTTCCGGTCAAATACTTTGGCTCATCGGGCTGGTCATGGGGGCTGGGCAAATCATCGGCAGCTTCCTGGGTTCCCGCCTCGCCATCAAGCATGGCAGCCGCCTCATACGCCCGCTTCTGGTTATCGTGTCGTTACTCGTGTCAGTCCGCTTGTTACTTGCAGCTTAATGCCAGATTAAGTGCAATACGCATGAACTTTTTCTGACCAGCCTGCAACTTAGTAACAATATGGTCAAATAATATACAGATTGATCAACACACTGATAACCCACTCGATTACGTAGAGGCTCCCACGATGTTTAAGAAACTGCATGCACTGCCCCAGTGGTTGATGTACCTGCCCCTGTTTTTGCTGTTGGTCTGCAATGCACCAGCAGCGGCCTACATTAAAACAATCACCGGACAACTTAACCTGTCAGCCACCATTGATGGGGAACCCGCTTTCCAGCAAGTTACTTGGCAACTCAAACCGATGAATATCGCAGACAGACCCAACATGACCATCACCCGCCATTCGGCTGTGATTGATCTGGAGGCAGGCCAATACGAAGTCACCACGACCTGGGGTAACACCACCAAAACCCAACAGATTACCATTGAGGAAGGCGGTAAGCACAAGCTGGTCGTCAACCTGAAGTAAAGCATTAACCTGCATTAATAACCAGAGTCCCCTCCCAACCCAATGCCGCCGAGGGGACTACGTGCTACGGCTTGATGCCTGAAGCTTAGTGCCTGAAGTGGCGCATCCCCGTGAAGACCATGGCAATCCCATGCTGATTGGCAGCATCAATCACTTCCTGGTCACGCAGGGAACCACCCGGTTGGATCACCGCCTTAATCCCGGCAGCAGCGGCATTATCAATGCCATCGCGGAAGGGGAAAAACGCATCGGAAGCCATCACTGAACCTTCGACCACCAACCCAGCCTGTTCAGCCTTGATGGCAGCAATCCGTGCTGAATTGACTCGGCTCATCTGCCCTGCCCCCACGCCGATCGTCATGCTGCCCTTGGCATAGACAATGGCATTTGACTTGACATATTTTGCCACCCGCCAAGCGAATTGCAGATCATCCCATTCGGTAGCCGTCGGCTGGCGGGCAGTCACCACTGTCAGCTTGTCCAGCAAAGCGCTGTCTGCGGTTTGCACCAACAAGCCACCATTGACCCGTTTGAAATCCAACAGATTACCCACATTGCCCAGCGACCCGACGGTCAGCAGGCGCACATTTTTCTTGGCAGCCACAGCGGCAACCGCTTCCGGGTCTACACTGGGCGCAATAATGACCTCGACAAACTGGCGGTCAACAATGACTTTGGCAGTTGCACCATCCAGCGGACGGTTAAAGGCAATAATGCCGCCGAAGGCCGATTCCGGGTCAGTGCTATACGCACGGTTATAAGCCTCCAACAGGTTTGCCCCAACCGCTACCCCACACGGGTTGGCATGCTTGACGATCACACAGGCAGGCGCATCAAACTGCTTTACGCACTCCAGCGCCGCATCGGTATCGGCAATATTGTTGTAGGACAACTCCTTACCCTGGATTTGCGTGGCACTGGCTATGCTGCCCGCCGGTGGGTTCGCCTCTGCATAAAAGGCCGCTTGCTGGTGGGCATTTTCGCCATAGCGCAAATCCTGCAACTTATTGACTTGCAGGTTGAAGGTACGCGGGAAAGCCAAGGGTTGCTCATGGGAACCACCTGCAACCCGTGCACCAAAATAATTGGCAATCATGCCATCGTAACGTGCCGTATGCTCAAACGCCTTGATTGCCAAATCCAGGCGGGTTTCCGGGCTAATTCGCCCGCCTGCCTGCTCCATTTCAGCCTGCAAGCGCCCATAATCCTGTGGGTCAACCACGATACTGACATGAGCATGATTTTTGGCGCTAGCGCGTACCATTGCCGGGCCACCAATATCAATGTTCTCCACCGCATCCATCAAGCTACAGTCTGCTTTGGCAACGGTTGCCTCAAACGGGTACAGGTTAACCACAATCAGGTCAATCCGGGGAATGCCATGCTCAGCCATCACGGCATCATCCGTGCCACGTCGCCCAAGGATGCCGCCGTGGATTTTCGGGTGCAGGGTTTTCACCCGCCCATCCATCATTTCCGGGAAGCCGGTGTGGTTGGAGACTTCAATCACCGGAATTTGGTTATCTGCCAACAGCTTGGCTGTCCCCCCCGTCGAAAGTAGCTCAACACCCTGCGCATGCAGGAAACGGGCAAACTCCAATACACCCGCCTTGTCAGACACACTCAACAAAGCACGGGTTACAGGCAGATTGGATGGGGGGGTAGCAACGGTTATCATCGCGTGGTCATTCCTGGGGGTGAAAAAAGGCGTTATTGTAGCGTCTTACGGGCAACTGGCAAACACTGTTACTGCGATGCAACAAACTCAAACTGCTGATCAATACCTACCCACTGCGGATGGGCATAACATCCATTACGCCTGCTTTGGGGAGCCATTAAACCGGCCTATCCTCTTCCTGCATGGCGGCCCCGGTTCGGCCTGCAACCCAGCCGATGCCCACCTGTTCCGGCTGGAACACTACCGCCTGATCCAGACAGACCAGCGCGGCTGTGGTAAATCAACCCCGGCAGGCAGCATCAGGGACAACCATACCGCCGCCCTGTTGGCTGACCTTGAGCAACTGCGCCATCACCTCGGCATCCCGCATTGGCTGGTCTATGGTGGCTCGTGGGGGGCTGCCTTGGCACTCGAATACGCCAAACATTATCGCCCATCCGTGGAAGGGTTAATCCTACGCGGTACATTCCTCGCCCGCCCGCAAGACCTTGACTGGTTTTTCCACCCAAGCGGTGTGGCACAACAACACCCCACCGCCTATGCCGACCTGTGTGCGGCCTTGCACCTTGCCCCCGACCAAACCAGCACCACAACCCTTATCGACCAACTGTATACGCAGCTACAGCAAGCCGCACAAAACCCGGCACAAGCCTATCAGGCGGCATTGGCAATCGGCTCATGGAATTCAGTGGTCATGGGCATGTCTGCCCTCCAGCCAGAAACCGACCCGGCAGCCCGCCAACGCCGCATCGGCCGGGAATTGATTTTTGCCCATTATTGCCACCACCGTTTTTTTCTTGGCGATACCGGGGTATTAACCGGGCTGGAAACCTTGGCAGACCTGCCCATTACATTGATTCACGGCAACCAGGATCAAGTATGCCCACTCGCCGGGGCAGAAACACTCAGCAGACTGTTACCCCATGCACGCCTGATCACTGTTGAAGCAGGCCACCCATTGCAGGCTGGTGCAATCCGGGAAGCGTTGGGAAGGGTGTTGGATGAATTGAGAAACACTTGATTATCAAACCAATATTACCCAACCGAATCTACTGGACAGTAGCAGACACATAGCCCTTTACCGTGGCGACGGGCTCTTCATCGGTCGAATCCCCGCCGTGGTAAACAGCTACTTTCACTTCCAGCAGGATCTCGGAGCTGGACGGATTTACCTCACGCACCCAGCGCCACGGTATGCCGCCCATTTCCTCCTCACCGGAGCCGGAACCCTCTGCCTTACCCGCATTGGCGGACATTTGGTACAAATCCAGTTGGTTCAACGCCACCCAACGGGCAAAGGTTGATTCTTTCAGCGAGTTGGCATTGCGCACACTATTTCCGGCAACCTGGCTGGCAATACCAATCACCAGCACAATCAGGAACAGGGCAAACATCACCTCAACGAGGCTGAAGCCTGCTGACAACTGGCGAGTGTGCTTAGGCTTTTGCATCGCCATCGGCCTTGTCTTCCACCACCTGCCCCATCGCATCAAACTGCACACGCTGGGCTGAGCCTTCCTTGGAAGTCAACTCGTAAGTAAACGGGGTGACTTCACCGGTTGGGTAAATAAACACGTGCGGTTCTGTGCCAACCTCATCCCCCAGCGTCACGGACTCTTTGTCCAGAACCAATTGAGGCTGTAAACGTTGATCCAACTCATGCGCCTTGAGCAGGCGGTCATCCTCAATCACCGCCCACTTGCCTTCGTCATCCATCCTGAAAAATGCATAGCCATGCCCAGAAAAACCAATCGCCAACGGCTCAGAGCGGACAATGGCCTCATTCACCAACACACCCACGCTATAACGCAGGCGCTCCATATCCTTATCCGCCGGGTCGACCTCAAAACTGCGGAACGACAAGGAGGCAATAGAAATCATCACCCCCATCACCACGAGGACAATCAACAATTCAAGCAGTGAGAACCCGGAGTTCCGCTGGCGCATGACCTTTAGTCTTCCAGCTTCCAATTGCCGATGTCATCCTCACTTTCACGCCCGTCGACCCCCAGGCTATAAATGTCGACATCGCCATGATTGCCCGGATTCAGGTATTTGTACGGATTGCCCCACGGGTCAGTCGGCACTTCCTTACCCTTCAGATAGCCACCGGTTTGCCATTTTTTGGCTTCGGCAGGCTTTTCAACCAGCGCCTTCAAACCCTGATCGCTAGAAGGATAAGTGGCGTTATGCATACGGTACAAATCCAGTGCTAACTCCATGGTACGCAGCTCCTGCTTGGCAGAGGCAATCCGTGCCTCATCAGGAGTACCTTTTAAGTTAACAACAGCGATACTCAACAATACACCAATGATGGTGATAACAATCAACAGCTCCATCAGGGTATAACCCGAAGCTGCCTTACGACGACGTGCCATATATTTTCCCATTTTCATCAATCGATCCAAACCTTCAAATCCACAGAGTGCGGCAATGATGGCATAATACCCCAAACTTGCAACCAACCGACACCGTGTGACATTACCAACAGATTAAACATGCCCCGCCCTACCCTGTTTTATGGCCTGCTCCTCAGCCTGCTGTTACTCTGCCTGCAAATCATCCAGCCCCTGCTGCGCTTTGAGCGCGAACTGATTCTGAACGGTGAGGTGTGGCGTATCCTGAGTGGGCATTTTGTCCATACCAATTTAGCCCACCTGCTGCTAAACCTCTCCGGCCTATGGGTATTCCTGTGGTTATGTGGCTCCTACCTGAACCTGCCGCGCCTGACCGCTACGATTGCCACACTGGGCATCAGCATCAGCCTGCTCCTGCTGGCACTACACCCTGGGCTGCACTGGTATGTAGGGTTTTCTGGCATCCTGTATGGCCTATTCCTGTTGGGAGGCATCAAGCTGGCAGTAGCCGATGACCCACTCACCGGGCTTGCGTTGATCGGTTTGCTGGTGCTGAAAACGGGTCTTGACCTGTACAATGGCAACAGCGCCCTGAGTGAAAGCCTGATTGATGCCCAGGTCATATTACCCGCGCACCTCTATGGACTGCTGACCGGGCTGCTATTGGCCTTGCCGGATATATACCACCGTTACCGATTAAGGATGTAACCGGGCGACATAATCGGTCAGGCAGGCATTTTACTTTGGACAATAACAATAAAGACCATCGATGTTCACCCTATCCAAACTGCTGCGACCACTGCGGCGAGCCTTACACCACACCTGCCCTTTATGCGCCACCCCCTTTAGCCAAACCGGACAACCCACCTGCCCGGATTGTATGCAGGTGCTGCCGTGGCGGACAGCCCCAACCACCCAGCAAGTAACACCTTTGCTGTGCGCCTTTGACTATGCTGCCCCCATCAAGCAACTGATCCTGGCGGGCAAAACCGGCAAGCAGCTCGACAAGCTGCACCTGTTGGCTGAACTGACTGCCCATGCCTTAAAACCAGCCATCACCGAACTGCCCGAAGCCATCCTGCCAGTTCCCTTGCACCCATCTCGCCTGCGCCAGCGTGGATTTAACCAGTCATTGGAGCTGGCTCGCCCCCTCGCCCAGCAACTCGGCTTGCCTTTGCTGACAAGTGAAGTCGTCCGCCAACGCAATACCGGGGAACAAAAAAAGCTGGGAGCCGCCGAGCGCCAACACAACCTGCATCAGGCTTTCCGCGTGTGCAACCCCCTCCCTTACCGGCATATTGCCTTGTTTGATGATGTGGTCACAACCGGGGCAACCTGCGCTGAACTGGAAACCCTGCTGTTGGATCATCAAGTGGAAAAAATACAGATTTGGGCTTGCGCCCGCACAAAACAATGACCTATAAACGCAAATCCACTAACATAAGCACGCTGGATGAACCCAACAGACCCGACAGGAAGATGAAATGATCCGCAGCATGACCGCCTTTGCCCACCATGAGCACACCTCCCCGCTGGGAAAACTAAGCTGGGAATTACGCACGGTGAACCACCGATACTTGGACATTAGTATCCGCTTGCCGGAAGAGTTCAGGTCGCAAGAAAATGCCTTCCGTACCACCATCCAGAATAAGCTGCAACGCGGCAAACTTGAGGCTTCCCTGCGGTATGCGGCGGGTGTTGGTGAAACCAGCACTATCGTTGTCAATGAGCCATTGGCACGGGCACTGATCATTGCTTGCCGCCAAATTGAAGCCCTGACCAACAGCCCCGACCCGCTGAAAGCTGTCGACATCCTGCGTTGGCCCGGTGTCACCCTGGACAGCACCCCTGATATGGAAAAAACCCTGGAGCAAGCCACCAGCCTGCTCGACAAAGCCTTGGATGACCTGATTGCCACCCGAGAGCGT
This sequence comes from uncultured Thiothrix sp., assembly GCA_964293005.1. Lineage (GTDB taxonomy): Bacteria > Pseudomonadota > Gammaproteobacteria > Thiotrichales > Thiotrichaceae > Thiolinea. Next base: position 405,446 of record CAXYXW010000001.1, on the reverse strand, counting down.
GAAGGCAAACGCCTTGCCGAATTTATTGACTTGCGCTGCGACCAGATTGCCGAAATTATTGTCCGTATCCGTAAACGCCGCCCTGAAATCGTCCAGAACATCCGCGATAAAATTCACCAGCGCCTTGAAGAGCTGGATGTGACCCCGGACAATAACCGGCTTGAGCAAGAGTTGGTCATGCTCGCCCAACGCCTTGATATTGATGAAGAGCTGGATCGCCTGATGGCGCATCTGGATGAAATAACCGCTGTTTTGGAGCGTGACGAACCCATCGGTCGCCGCCTTGACTTCCTGATGCAGGAACTTAACCGCGAAGCCAATACACTCGCCTCCAAATCGAATGATGCAGAAACCACCCAAGCAGCGGTCGACCTGAAAGTGTTGATCGAACAAATGCGTGAGCAAATCCAGAACATTGAATAACTCAAACCAACAAATCCACACAGGATCGCATCAAGACCGGCCTAACAACCGGTCAGCGTTGTTTTTTTGGAAGAAAAGCAGAAATAGTGGTATTTTCAACACACCAAAAAGCAGCGACAACGGGTTCGCGACAAGCCAGCAGGGCTGAACTAAAATCTACCATGCTTCTTGATGTATAAAATGTTTCGGGATGATAAAACAAATGGTGTCCAGTATTTTTAAACGTGCCATGTTGGCAGCCTTGCTTGCACTTGGCTTGCAGGGTTGTGTTTGTGCGGGGGTCTTGCCTGAAAGTGTCAACGGGCAACCGCTGCCATCCCTATCACCCATGTTGGAGCGGGTCACGCCAGCCGTCGTCAACATCATTACGGAAGGCAAACAAAAAATTGATGAATCCCTGGTAAATGATCCGTTTTTTAAGCGATTCTTCGGCGACCTCCAAAATGAGCGGCGCATTGATGGTACGGGTTCAGGGGTCATTATCCATGCACGGCATGGGCATATCCTAACCAACTACCATGTACTGGAAGGGGCTGAGCGCATCACCGTCACGCTCAACGACGGGCGGCGTTTTGTTGCCAAAATGATTGGTTCCGACCCGAAAGCCGATTTGGCCATTATTGCCATCAAGGCCGACCGCTTGGTGGCTGTACGCTTTGGCGACTCTGACCGGCTCAAGGTAGGGGATTTCGTCGTAGCGATCGGCAACCCCTACGGCATCGGTCAATCAGTCACCTCTGGCATCATTAGCGCCTTGCACCGCAACCCTGGCATCGGTGAGTATGAGAACTTCATCCAGACCGATGCATCCATCAATCTGGGCAACTCCGGCGGCGCATTAATCAACCTGCGTGGCGACCTGATCGGCATTAATACAGCCATTCTGGGTGGGCAAAGCGGTGGCAATATCGGCATCGGTTTCGCCATCCCCGTTAATACTGCCGCAGGTATCATTGACCAGATTGTGCGCTTTGGACAGGTCGAGCGCGGCCTGCTGGGTATCGAAGTCAGTGACGTTGACCCCCAAATCGCCACCAACTCCAGCCTGCCTGCCAACACGGGCGCATTGGTCGAGCGGGTTTTCCCCACCTCTTCAGCAGAACGCGCAGGCCTTCAGGCGGGTGATATTATCCTGCGTCTGAATGATTCGGAAATCAAAGCCGCCAGTGATGTCAAAAGCCTGATCGGTTCAATTAGGGCTGGAACCCTATTAAATATCGTCTATCTGCGTTCCGGTACAACTTATACCGCACAAGCACGTATCGGTCAGACTGCCAATGGGGCTGCTGGTCAAAAGCCATTTTGGGAGAATAATTGAGGCACGCAAGGAAGATGCGTGTATTTTGTAACAGATAGGACTTTGACAAGCAGAAAAAAAATGCTATAAATAGTGGAACTGATACAGCTCCCGTTCATCTAAGCTTTAAGAAATTGATACTTTGATAGCACGCTGTAAATGCGCGGACGGCGCTTACAAAATTTCCGCGAAGCATAAGAGTACGATGTTAAAAACGCTAAAGCCCGGCGTTATCGTGTTCTTTTTGCGGATACAGGTTTGGTGTCCCCAATCCAGACCTGTTTATTAAACCCCGGCTTTTAGACCCCCTGTTTGGCCGGGGTTCCTTTTTTGGCGCAGTATAGCTATCCGAAAATGAATAGCTAATGAACAGCCATTAGCACCCGATTCAGCCCTAACCCTCCTCCACGCCCCCAAGATCCCTGCCTAACCAATGATCCAAACAAGCCCATAAATCTTCCAGACCCTGCCCTGTGGTTGCAGAAAACATCTGCACAGACACGCCAGCCCCCCAGGAGGCCTTGACTTCCTTACGCACTGCCAACAAAGTACTGGTCGCAAGCCCCCGGCTCAGTTTATCCGACTTGTTCAGCAACACATGTACCGGCAAGCACCGCCGCACACACCACTCCAACATGCCTTGGTCAAACATCGTCATCGGATGGCGAATATCCATGACCAAAATCAACCCCTTGAGGGTTGTACGCGTAGTAAGATAAGATTCGATGAACTTCTGCCATTGCAGCTTTACGTCTTCGGGTACCTTCGCATAGCCATAACCGGGCAAATCCACCAATTGATTGCCATCGGGCAAACCGAAAAAGTTAATCAATTGGGTGCGCCCTGGGGTCTTGCTGGTACGGGCAAGCGATTTCTGTGAACAGGTACGGTTAATCGTACTCGATTTGCCCGAATTGGAGCGTCCAGCAAAGGCCACCTCGAAGCCGCTTTCACTAGGCAGGGTTTTAGGGGTCGTTGCACTCTGCACGAAACTGGCTTGCTGGAAGTATGGGTTTATCATGTTAGCGTTCTCTAATGTTTTTTTTGCGGAATGATAGCGGGATATGATATACAATTCCGTCAATTTTGGAGGATACCGGGCGGCCATCCTCTCAGGCAAACGAATTTGTAGCTTTTTCGATGTTTTTGGGAGCACTTTCTAGATGAAAAGAACACTCATCATGGCACTGGCAGGCCTCGCTGTCAGCACTTCCACTGCTCTTTGGGCAGCTGATGGGGAGCTGAAGGGCGATGCAGCCGCAGGCAAAACCAAGTCCGCAACTTGCGCTGCCTGCCACGGCGCGGATGGTAACAGCACCAACCCCGAATGGCCAAAGCTTGCTGGACAAGCAGAGTCTTACATTTTCAAGCAACTGACCAACTTCAAAGCGGGCAAAGACGTGGAAGGCGGTCGCTTTAACGCCTCGATGGCTCCCATGGTTGCTAGCCTGACTGAGCAAGACATGGCTGACCTGGCTGCTTATTTCTCCAGTCAAGCCACTGCACCGGGCAAGGCAGACCAGACCAAGGTCGCTTTGGGTGAGCAGCTCTACAAAGGTGGCAACAATGCCAATGGTGTTCCCGCGTGTGCCGCATGCCACAGCCCGAATGGTGCAGGTAACCCTGCCGCCAAATTCCCGTCGTTGGCAGGCCAGCAAGTGACTTACACCAAAAACCAGTTGAACGCCTTCCGTAAAGGTGAGCGTGCCAACGATGCAGGCAAAATGATGCGCAGTATCGCCGAAAAGCTGACTGACGCTGAAATGGATGCCGTTGCAGAATACGTCTCTGGTTTACAGAAGTAATTTACTGTTTCAGTATACTCTGATATACAGCAAAGGGTGGCATTGTCCACCCTTTATTGTTTCCCTGACTGACCCATGACCCTGACCATAACCCATATACGGCACGTATGAAAACCTCCCGATCTGCCAGTACCCGACTTATCGACTTTCTGGGTTCGATGAACCTTGCCATTATCCTTTTGGTTGTCTTGGCAATTGCCTCGGTGATTGGCACTGTCCTGCAACAGAACAAACCCTACCCTGATTATGAAATCAAATTCGGGAAGTTCTGGTTTGAAATGTTCCGCTCAATGGGCTTGTATGATGTTTACTCATCGGTCTGGTTTTTGCTGATCCTGGCTTTCCTGTTGTTGTCGACAGCGACCTGTGTTGTCCGCAACACACCGGGCATGTTGCGTGAAATCCGCCATTTCCGGGAAAATGTGCAGGAAAAATCCCTGCGGGCGATGAAACATAGCAACAGCATCGTGACCCAACAGCCGCCCGAACATATCCAGAACCTTACCCTGCAAGCTTTCAAGGCAGAAGGATTCCGTTTCCGTAGCCATCAGACCGAAACGCATACCGTGCTGGCTGGCATGAAAGGTGGCTCAAACAAATGGGGATACTGGCTCACCCACCTTGGTATTATTGTCATTTGTCTGGGCGGCCTGCTGGACAGCCGCCTGCCAGTCATGATTGGCGAATGGCAAGGGGAGATAAAACCAGAAACCCGCAATATTCCTGCTTCAGAAGTCCCGCCCGAAAGCCGCCTAGGGGAAAACAACTTTTCTTACCGTGGCTCGGTGGACATCCCGGAAGGCCGTAGTGCCAATATCATTTTCCTGCCGGTACGCGATGGCTACCTCGTCCAGCGCTTGCCTTATGATGTGGAGGTCAAGGAGTTCCGTGTCGAGCACTACGCCACCGGGCAACCCAAATCCTTCGAAAGTGACCTGATTATCCGCGACCCTGACCTGCCTGAACCGCTGGAAAGAACCATTTCAGTCAACCACCCCCTCATCCATAAAGGCACTGCGATTTACCAGGCCAACTTTGGCGATGGTGGCTCAGAAATCCAGATGCAGCTCAATCCATTCAGCCCCCAATATGCCGCCCAACCGTTGACTGGCAATGTTTTCCAGCAGTATGACCTGAGCAGTTCCAGTGAAAAATTCCGGCTGGAACTGGACAACTTCCGCCTCTTCAACATCAACCCGGTGAAAAACGACAAAGGCATCGAGGAGCAAAAAAATATTGGCCCCAGCCTGATTTTCCGCCTGCGGAATGCCGCTGGGGAAGCCATCGAATACACCAACTACATGAACCCTGTCATCCTGGAAGGGCGTATGTACCTCATCAGTGGGGTACGCAAAAGCCCCGCAGACCCGCAACGCTTCCTGCATATCCCTGCGGATAAAAAAGGCTCTGCCGAACTGTTTATGGCATTCCTGCACGCCTTGCAGGACACCACCACCGTCCGCAAGGCAGCCACTGCCACCACCCAAGCTTCCATGCAGGGCGCACAATTGGCGGATAATGCAGTCGAAACCCAGATTGTTGAGTCGATGGTACGCTTAACCCAATTGTTTGCTTCCAAAGGCTTTGATGGCATTATGGCGGACATTGAGCAGCGCTTCCCTGCGGATCAACGTGATAAGGTCAATGAAGCCTTCATGAAAGTCCTGCAAGCCTCCTTGCGGGCAGTCTACCTTGACCTGTTGACGCAACAAGGCGTGACTGAGCCAGCCGAAGCAGACTGGGCATTTTTCGATGACAGCTTGAGTGCCATCGCCAACCTGCCGTTTTATGGCTCCCCCTGGTATGTCCAGATGAAAAGCTTCAAGCAGATTGAGGCTTCCGGCTTGCAGATTACCCGCTCCCCTGGTCAGGATGTTGTCTATTTCGGGAGTGTTATGCTAATCATTGGGGTCTTTCTGCTATTTTATGTGGCACACCGTAGAATATGGGTGTTTATCAAGCCATTGGCTATGGGTGAGACGGAAGTGATACTCGCGGGTACAAGCAACCGCAACCCAAATGACTTCAACAGCTATTTCCAGCGCTTGCAGGCAGCCTTCCAGCAAGCGCTCACAGCACGAGGTGAATGATATGTCAGTTCCACAAGAAGCCATGCATGAGTTCATGCACAAACCTAGCCTGTTACAGCGCCTGAAGGTGCATGACTGGATTTGGGCTGCCCTGGTTGTGCTGGGCACGGCCTATGCATTCAATCAATATGCCGCGTTTATGGATGCCTATGAACAAGGCTTCATGATCCTCAGTGCACCCGCCCTGATTGCCCTTGGCTGGTACTGGCGGGCAGTGCAGCCCTACTCTGTGTCAGTCACAGCACTAAGCTTACTGGGCATCTGGCTATATGCAGGCAACTATGCCAATGCGGAAGTAGTATTTGGCCTTAAATACCTGTTCTCCAGCCAATCGGCGATCATGTGGATGAGCGCCCTGTTTGTGCTGGCAACCGCGTTCTATTTTGCTGGTTTGGCTGCCAATAGCGCCTTTATTGAAAAGACGGGCACAGCCCTGACATGGACAGCACTGGTGATGGGCTTTAGTGGCTTGATGGTACGCTGGTACGAATCCTATCTGATTGATCCTGAGTTTGGGCATATCCCGGTCAGCAATTTGTACGAAGTGTTCATCCTGTTCTGCGTCATTACCGGCTTGCTTTACCTGTATTACGAAGGGCGTTACCGCAGCCGTGCCTTGGGTGGCTTTGTGTTGCTGGTGATCAGTGCAGCCGTTGCTTTCCTGCTTTGGTACAGCTACAGCAGGGGCGCACACGAGATCAAACCCCTTGTTCCTGCCCTGAAAAGCTACTGGATGAAAATCCATGTACCCGCCAACTTTATTGGCTATGGTGCATTTGCCCTGGCTGCGATGGTCAGCGTTGCCTACCTGATCAAGCATTATGCACAAACCCATAATCCACAAGGTTGGGTGACAAAACGCTTGCCCACACTGGAAATGTTGGATGATCTAACCTATAAATCCATAGCCTTGGGTTTTGCGTTCTTCACCATTGCCACCATTTTGGGGGCAATGTGGGCCGCAGAAGCTTGGGGCGGCTACTGGTCATGGGATCCGAAAGAGACATGGGCCCTGATTGTGTGGTTAAATTACGCAGCTTGGTTGCACCTGCGCCTCTCCAAAGGATGGCGTGGCGTACACATGGCTTGGTGGGCAATTATTGGCCTTTTCGTCACGCTGTTTGCCTTTCTGGGTGTCAACATGTTCCTGTCAGGCTTGCATTCTTACGGTGAACTTTAATGCCCTACCTCCAGTCTGAGCTACAAGGTTTGTAATGCAACAATGACAATTATGGAGAAGATCAGATGAAGCGAGTGTTCAAGTTTTTCCTACCAGCCCTAACCGCCATGCTGGTGACATTGGCAGGCTGTATGTCCGAAGTGACACAGGCAGAGTATACTGAAGGTAAACAATATTCCGTGATTAGCCCACCGGTTGCAACCCAGGCACCGGCGGGGCAAGTTGAGGTGGCTGAAATCTTCTGGTATGGCTGCCCACACTGCTTCCATTTGGAACCGACCATCAATGCCTATCTGAAACAGAAACCCGCCAATGTTTACTTCAACCGTATTCCGGGCACATTGAGCAAAATGTGGGATTTCCACGGCAAAATGTATTATGTCGGCCTGCTCCTGGATCGGGATGGCAGCAAAGGGCTGCATGAAAAGATTTTCAACGCTTTCCATGTGCAACGCCGCCCGATTGCCGCCATCAAGGATGACGACTCCATGCGCAAATTCTTTGAGTCCCTCGGTTATAAAACCGAAGAGATCAATGCAGCCCTCGCTTCAATGGAGCTGACCACCAAAATGAATTTTGCACGGGATGTGAATGCCAAATCAGGTATTGACTCCGTACCCAGCATTATTGTCAACGGCAAATACCTGACCGGCCCAAGCCGCATGTCAGGCACAGATAACCTGGTTGATGTCATCAACTACCTGAGCAAACTACCCTAACAGCAGCCTGAAGGAGGGCAGCATGCGTACACTCAACTTGTTTGACCGGGTACTGGCAGAGATAGACCAGTCCTTGCGCACCTCGCATGCTGCCCCACCCACCACAGAACGCGGCAACCCGGCAGCAGGCATCCAACCCCTTGCGCCGTTGACGGATGCAGAACGCCTGCAATCGGGGCGGCTGATGCGTATCAACCATGCTGGGGAAATCGCTGCCCAAGGCCTTTACCGGGGGCAAGCCCTCACCGCCAAGCTGCCGGATGTCCGTACCCAAATGGAGCGGGCGGCACAGGAAGAAAACGACCATCTGGCTTGGTGCGAGCAGCGCCTGCGTGAGCTGGATACCCATAAAAGCATCCTTAACCCCATGTGGTACTGGGGATCGTTTTCAATCGGTGCTGTGGCAGGATGGGTGGGTGACAAATGGAGTCTGGGCTTTGTGAAAGAAACCGAAGATCAGGTTGAGCGTCACCTGGACAAACACCTGACACAGCTACCTGCCAATGACCTGCCCAGCATGGTCATCCTGCGAAAAATGAAAGAAGATGAAATCCGCCACGGCAATACCGCTGAACAAGCGGGTGGGGCGAAGTTACCCTTACCCATCCGCAAGCTGGTGATGCCGCTCATGTCAAAAGTGATGACCGCAACCGCTGGACGCATTTAAGGCCAGCAGGAGTCATGAGCAAGACCATTAATCAGCGACCCATTCCACTTGGGTATACCCCAACTGCTGTGCCAAGCGTAGGCACAAATCGCCCGCCAGCTCCAGGGTAGATTCGCCCATCCCCAGATCGCGGCACTGCGTCACCTCAAGACCGGCATAGCCACACGGGTTAATCCGCGTAAACGGCTCCAAATCCATATCCACATTCAGGCTCAAACCGTGGTAGGTTTTACCCCGGCTGACACGCAAGCCCAACGCAGCAATTTTCTTGCCCTGCACATACACACCAGGGGCATCACGGTCGCCATGCGCCTCAATGCCATGCCCAGCCAACAAACCGATCACCGCCTGTTCCAGCTTCATGACCAGCTCACGCACCCCCACCCCGCTACGGCGCACATCCAGCAGCACATAAGCCACCAACTGCCCCGGCCCGTGGTAAGTGACCTGCCCACCCCGATCAATGGGTATGACCGGAATTGCGCCCGGTGTCAGCACATGCTCCATCTTGCCATTACGCCCCAAGGTGAAGACAGGCGCATGCTCCAGCAGCCAAACCTCATCACGGGCATCTTCCTGGCGGGCTTGGGTGAAGGCCTGCATTTTTTCCAACACCGGCGCATAGGACAAACCTTTACCCAATACACGGATGCTTAGAGTGCCCACAGCACCAACTCGCAAGCCTTCAGGTCACGGTAAATGGCATCAATCTGCGTTTTGCTGGTAGCACGGATTTCCAAGGTCAGACTATGGTATTTACCACTCCGGCTTTGGTTGCGGGAAATCGCCTCCGGTGAAAAATCAGGGGCATGCCGCACAGCAATCGCGTAAATGACCACTTCAAACGTTTCGCTGGCCTGACCCACCACCTTGATCGGAAAATCACAAGGAAACTCCAGCTTCAGCTCATCGCCCTCACCAAATGCACGCATACCTATCCTTTAACCTTATCCCTTAGTCCGCAAAAAACTTCTGTACACTATCCGACAAACGCCGCCACAAACCACCCTCACCCACATCTTCCAGAGCCAGCAGTGGCACTTCCTTCAATACCTTGCCTTGGTCAGACAGGATAATCTTACCCAGCACATCACCCCGGCGGATCGGTGCATCAATCGCCTTGTCAAACTGCACCACCCCCTTCAGTTGGTCATAACGACCCTTGGTGATGCTGACATACAGGTCATTAATGACACCGGCAGCCACCTTGGTCTTGTCGCCTTGCCACACCCGCACTTCTGACAAGGCATCGCCGCCTTTATACAGCTTGTGGGTTTCAAAGGTACGGAAACCAAATTCCAACAACCGCTGGCTGGACTCAGCCCGGCTTTTCTCATCCGCTGACCCAAGCACCACGGATACCAAACGCATGGTATCACGCTTGGCAGAAGCCACCAGACAAAACCCGGCTGACTCGGTATGGCCTGTTTTTACCCCATCCACCGTTGGGTCACGCCACAACAACTTGTTACGGTTATGCTGCTTGATATTGTTGTAGGTAAACTCCTTCTCGGAATACAGCTTGTAGCGGTCAGGAAATTCACTGATCAGGGCGCGGGTCAGGGTGACAATATCACGTGCGGTAGTGTAATGGTCTGCCGCAGGCCAACCGGTTACATTCTGGTATTTGGTATCCGCCATGCCCAGCTCCTGGGCCGTTTCATTCATGCGTTGCACGAATGCGCTTTCGGTTCCCGCCACATGCTCTGCCAATGCCACCGCCGCATCATTGCCTGACTGGATAATGAGGCCACGCAATAGCTTTTCCAACTGTACTTTTTTGCCCAACTCGACAAACATGCGCGAGCCTTGCATCTCCCAGGCATGCTGGCTGATCAGAACCTCATCATCGGGCTTGATCGTACCTTTCCCCAACTCGCGGTAAAGGAGATAGGCCGTCATCAGCTTGGTAATGCTGGCAGGTTCCACCCGCTCCCCTGGATTCAGGGCAGCCAGCTCTTCACCACTTTGGAAATCAACCAGCAGGAAACTGCTGGAGTCGACTTCAGGCGCACCCTCTGCCAGGGAAGCGATTTTCCCACCCGGAGCCGGACGGCGCAGCGGAGTAGACCCCGAAGATGCGCCCCCCATGTCATCCTCCTCACTCACTGCCGCCGCAGGAGCCGCAGCCGCCGCTGCGGGACGGGCATTCTCAGCCAAAGCCGTCCCGGTAAGCAATAAGCTTATCAACAGTATTCTTGCAAACATCCTGTCACTTCCACTTCTGATCACTGATTTACCGCGACAACCCGGAAGGTTGCCAATCCATTGTTTTCGAGGGCATCTTTCACATTATCAATCTGATCCTGTGTGTACAACGGCCCCACGCGCACCTGATGCACATTACGCCCATCCTGCATGGCAGTCGCCATTTCAGTCTTGCTCAAACCCACGGAGGTCAAACGCACAAACATCTCCAGCGCCTCCCCCTGCTCCTGATAGTTGTTGACCACCACGTAGAAGCTTTTACCACTCTGCTTGGCCTCCTGGATAGCCTTGCTCTGTGCCGGGGATGGCCTGGATGGTGTCTTGCCACGAGGCACTGATGCGGGCTGGCTACTGGCGGCCTGTGCCTGTTGCTGGGCATCCAGTGCCTCAACCCGCACCGGGGCAGCATTACCCTTGCCTGCCATCCCAAGGGCATTGGCAGCAGCAAAGGACAACTGGATCAAACCACCGCCCTCAAACGGCCCCCGGTCATTCACCCGCACAATGACTGACTTGCCATTTTGCAGATGGGTCACACGGACAAAACTGGGTAACGGCAAAGTACGGTGTGCTGCCGAAAAGGCATGCATGTCAAACACCTCACAACCCGCCGTTTCACCCCCTTGGAACTCAGCCCCGTACCATGAGGCACTCCCCTCTTCGCGGTAGCCGACAGCGGAAGGCAACACCTGATAGGTCTGGCCTTGCAAGGTGTAAGCAGGCTCATTGCCGCAGTTGCCTTCCTTCACTTTTAACGGTGGTAACGACACCGGATTGAGCTTGGAGTCATTGCTTCCTGAGGTACTACACCCACCCAATATCGCCAGCAGCCCGGTACAGGCCAATATTGAAATCTTTTGTTGTATTTTCTTCATGATTGTTATCATCTGTAATTCAGTCAGAATGCCCTATCCCCTGGAGGCAGCCCACACCACCCGGTCAACGCCCCATCCGCTGACGGATGGCATCTGCCAACTGGTGGACAGCCATCGCGTATTTGGAGCTGTGATTATAGCGGGTAATCACATAAAAATTGCTCCCCACTACCCAAAACTCCTGACCGCCCTGCCCTTCCAGCCCCACCAAACCCGCCTGCCTGACGCGCAATGGCATTGCCGGAACAACCCCAGCAGCCCCCAGCTCTGTTAGCCCCAAGGTCGGTTTAACCGGCTTATCGTTCAGCAGTCTAGCATAGCCTTGCCCGGAAACATACGCAGGGGCAGCCACATCTTCCCCAGCCTGCCAGCCATGACGGGCAAGGTAATTGGCCACACTGCCAATCGCATCGTCTGGATGCCACAAGTCGCGCCGCTGATCATGATTGAAGTCCTGCGCATACTGGCGATAACTGCTGGAAATGAACTGCCCCAGCCCCATTGCACCCGCATACGAACCACTCAAGGCAGCCGGATTCAGGCGCTCCTCCCGCACCAGCAACAAGTATTGCGCCAGCTCCTTGCGGTAGAAATCAGCCCGCTTGGGGAAATCAAAAGCCAGTGTTGTCAGGGAGCGCAAGACATTATGCTTGCCGGTATTACGCCCATACAGGGTTTCCACCCCGATAATGGCGACGATATAGGCCGGATCAACCCCATAATGGCGTGCTGCCGCATCCAGTACCGGCGCATGCCGCTGCCAAAAGGCAACGCCACTGCCAATCCGGTCTTCAGTCAGGAAAATGGGACGGTACTGATGCCAGGGCTTGCCTTCTGCGGGGGTCTGCACCTTAGCCAGCACCTCACTCTCCCGATGCACCCCAGCAAATAACTGCTCCAGCCAAGCCCGATCAAAACCATGTTCACGCTGCATTTGTGCCAAAAACGCCTGCATGGCAGGGTAGGCCAGATAATTGGCTCCGGTAGCCACTGGCAACCCATCGGTACTCGGGGGAATTATCACCGGCGGCGGCGGAACATAGGCTGACTGGGGCGGAACCGGGCGGGCGGGCTGAGGCAGAGCCGGACGGGGGATACGCACTGGCGGTCGGACAAGCGGCCTGACCGGGGCAAGCGGATCAGCTGCCGGAATACGGCCTGGACTTATCCCCCCGGCCTCCGGGATAGCGGGCTTAACCGCCGGATTCGGCGCACACCCCACCAAGCCGACGGACAACGCGATAGCCAACCCCAACCCTTGCCAGCATTGCTGCACCTTAGCCCTTATCATCCCAAGTCCCCATACGCCTTATGCGCCCCAGCCCTTACTCATCGGACTGATAAACCCGCTTGCGTTTTTTCATACCCATAATAATGCCGAAAGCACTCATCAGCGTGACCACCGAAGTGCCACCATAACTCACCATCGGCAAAGGAACACCTACCACCGGCAGTACCCCGCTGACCATGCCGGTATTCACCAACAGATAAATGAAAAAGGTCATGCTCAGGCTGCCTGCCAACAACCGGGCAAAGGTATCCGCCCCTTTGGATGCGATATACAAACCTCGCCAAATGATGAAGACATACAAGGCCAGCAGGAAAACATTCCCCAGAAAGCCAAATTCCTCACCAAATACTGCAAAGATAAAATCTGTGTGCCGTTCGGGTAAAAAGTCCAGATGCGACTGGTCGCCATACAGCCAGCCCTTGCCATAGAAGCCGCCCGAACCAATGGCTATTTTTGACTGGTAAATGTGGTAGCCCGTCCCGAGCAGGTCAGATTCGGGGTTAAACAGGGTCAATATCCGCTGCCGCTGGTATTCGTGCATGCCATACTCGAACATCAGCAGAGCTGCCACTGCCACGGCAGCAAACGCCCCCCCAATCAGCCACCATGACATCCCGGACAAATAAATGACAAATAACCCCGCCAAGCCCACCAGCAACGCCGTACCCAAGTCAGGCTGCTTCATAATCAGCAACATCGGCACGAACACCAGCAACAGGGCAACCACAATATCAACAAAACGGGGCGGCAATGGCTTCTCAGAGAAATAGTAAGCCACCATCATAGGTACGGCGAGCTTCATCAACTCGGCGGGTTGAATATCAATCCCAATATACAGCCAACGTTGCGCCCCCTTCTTCGTGACCCCAACCATCAACACCAGGATCAACAAAAACAGGCCAATGCCATACAACCAGACAGCAAACTGCCGCAGGGTTTTACTTTGCACCTGCGAAAACAAAAACATGCAAATCAGGCCAAACAGGAAATGCCCACCTTGCCGGTAAACCATCGCCATGCTCTTGTCCGAACCGCTATACAGGGTAATCAGACCCATAAAAATCAATAAGGAAATGGCTGACAACAAGACCAAATCAAGCCGTTGTAAAGCCCTTAACAAGGAGGCAGGCAGCAAGCCGGAAATCATTCCTCAACCCTCCCTGGCATCACCACCAGATCAGGCTCACTGACTGCATTTTCGGGATTCTCAGTTTCTTCCTCACCGTATTTCTTCAACAAATAGGCATCCATCACCTTACGCGCCAGCGGTGCAGCAGTCGAGCTACCGCCCCCGCCATTCTCCACAATCACCGCCACCGCAATCTGCGGGTTATCTGCGGGGGCAAAACCAATAAACAAGGCATGGTCATGCAGGCGTTTAGCCAGCTTGGAGGCATCGTATTTGGCGTTCTGGGCAATCCCGAACACCTGAGCCGTCCCGGTCTTACCGGCGATAGTAAACGCTGCCCCCTCACCAACCCGTTTGGCAGTACCATAGGATGAGTGCACCACATTGACCATCCCGCGCACCACCAAATCCCAATGCTTGGGGTCACGGGTCGGGACTTGCCCAAGCACCATCGGGTCAAGCAATACTTCAGGCTTATCCTTGGCGGTACGCACCCCACGCAACACATGCGGGCGGATGCGCTTGCCATGCATCGCCACTGTCGCGGTAGCGTGAGCCAACTGCATCGGGGTCGCCAGCCAATACCCTTGCCCAATGCCAATATTGACGGTATCACCGGGATACCACATTTGCTTATAGCGGCGCTGCTTCCACTCAGGGGTAGGCATCAGGCCATCTGACTCGGAGGGCAAATCCACACCGGTCGGCTTGCCAAAACCGAACAGGCTCATGTAGCCAGAAAACTTCTCGACCCCCATGCGGTATGCCATATCATAAAAGAAGGTATCGCAGGATTGGGCAATCGCGTAATCCATATTGACCCCACCATGACCGGATTTTTTCCAGCAGCGGTAGCGGTGCTTATGCCCTGGAATCTGGAAAAACCCAGGGTCATAGACCGACTTACCGGGCCAAATCACTTTTTCATACAGCCCCGCCAGGGTATTCATCGGCTTCACGGTTGAGCCGGGCGGATACGCCCCCTGCAAGGCACGGTTATACAAAGGCCGGTCTGGGTCTTCGCGCAGTTCGGTATACGCCTTGCTGGAAATACCATCGACAAACAGGTTGGGGTCAAAGGTCGGGACACTTGCCATCGCCAGCACCTCACCATTACGTGGGTCAATGGCGACCACTGCCCCCCGCTCGCCGCGCAGCAAAGACTCGGCCTTGATCTGCAAATTGATGTCCAAACCCAGGATCAGGTCTTGCCCACCCACGGCCTCTTTTTTGTCGATCATGTCCTGATGCCGCCCGTGGGCATCCACCTCAACCAGATTATACCCGGCCTGCCCGTGCAAACGGCCTTCGTGGGCAGCCTCAATACCGATCTTGCCGATATGGGTTGTACCGGCATAATTCACCTTGTCCACACTGTCCAGGTCGCGGTCATCGATACGCCCCACATAACCAATCACATGGCTGGCAATGGTTCCAAGCGGGTAATAGCGTTGCATCCGCCGCTCCAGGTTCACCCCTGGGAAACGCGACTTGTTGACTGCAAACATGGCCACTTCCTGCTCGGTCATATTTTCTTTCAAGGGTGTCGGCTGGTAACGGCTGCGGCGCTGGACTTGCTGGTTGAAAATGCGCACATCCTTTTCTGACAGGGGAACAACCTTGTTCAGGCGCTCCAGCATCAATTGCAAGTCAGCCCAACTGCGCTTGTTGTCATTATTTTGGTCTGGCACGCTGTCACGCACCACTTCCAGCACGTATTGCGCGTGGTTATCTGCCAGCAACACACCATTGCGATCATAAATCTGCCCACGGGTCGGTGGGATAGGTATGTGCTTCTGGTAATTTTGTTTGGAAAGATCCGTGTAATGGGCATGCCCATCCACTTGCAGGAAATACAAACGGGCCAGTACCGCCAGCAAAGCCATCAAGACAATGACGGCAGCAACGATAGCGCGTGAATTGAACAATTGCTGTTCGTCACGCTCCGTTTTAATTGATAAACGCTCACCCATGCTGTGCTGACAGTTTTTGTTTAAAGTAATGATTAATCATGTGCGCAAACCCCAAGAGCAAGGCTCCTGCCCAGATTCTACCAGAAACTGGGCAGGAGTTGCGCGGAAAAGACAGGAAAAATGCGGGTAATCAGCAGCAATTAGCCGTTAGCTTGTGCTTCGTAACGACGGATACTGGAGAGAATTTCTTCCTTGGCTTCAGCCGCATCAGCCCAACCGTCAACCTTGACCCACTTGCCCGGTTCCAACTCTTTGTAACGCTCAAAGAAATGCTGGATTTGCTGGATCAACAGCGGTGGCAGTTGGGTGTAAGAGGTAATGTCCTTGTGTGCAGGGGACAGCTTGC
Source organism: uncultured Thiothrix sp. (assembly GCA_964293005.1). Lineage (GTDB taxonomy): Bacteria > Pseudomonadota > Gammaproteobacteria > Thiotrichales > Thiotrichaceae > Thiolinea. The sequence goes on along the minus strand of CAXYXW010000001.1, from coordinate 389,443 downwards.
CTGCTGGGACAGCGACAATTTTCGCATCCTGGCCTGCTTCATCAGACATTTTCAACACACCTACCGGACGGGCAGGGATTACACAACCGTGCACCAAGGGGTAAGGGGTCACGACCAGCACATCCACTGGATCGCCATCATCTGACAAGGTGTGTGGGACAAAGCCATAGTTGGCTGGGTAAAACATCGGTGCGGACATGAAACGGTCAACCAACAGCGCCCCGCTGTCCTTGTCCACTTCATACTTGACAGGCGATGCATTGGCAGGGATTTCAATAATGACATTGACGGACTCGGGTACGTCTTTGCCGACGGCGATTTTGTCGATATTCATAGCAGGTTCTTCCTCTGGTTAAAATCGCGCTATTATAGCGGGTGTTGAATCTAACTTGCACTGCAACATTTAATTAAGTATAAGAAGTGACTTTTAGATTGGAGACAAAGGGAGAACACACCATGCGCATCGTACTTCTTGGAGCACCGGGTTCGGGCAAAGGAACCCAGGCACAACGTTTGACAGACACCTACAACATTCCACAAATTTCTACCGGGGACTTGCTCCGGGCTGCGGTCAGCTCAGGCTCTGAACTGGGTCTGCGGGCAAAGAAAGCGATGGATGCGGGTGAACTGGTGTCTGATGACATTGTATTAGGCATGATCAAGGAACGCTTACAGCAACCCGATGCCAGCAATGGCTACATTCTGGATGGCTTCCCACGCAACCTGAGCCAGGCAGCCAGCCTTGACAATCTTCTGGCTGAAGTGGGTCAACCGCTGGATGCAGGCCTGCTGATTGATGTAGACTTCGACATTCTGCTGAAACGTTTAACAGGGCGCATCTCCTGTAAAGACTGCTCAACAGTATATAACCGTTATTTCTCGCCACCAGCACAGGAAGGGGTATGCGACAAATGCGGCAGCACCAACCTGTACCAACGTGCTGATGACAATGAAGAGACCATTGGCAACCGCCTGAAGGTCTATGAAGCCAATACAGCCCCCCTTATCAACTATTATGATGAAAAAGGCTTGTTGAAACGTGTCAACGGTGTCGGTGAAATGGAGGCCATTACTGCGGCTATCCAAGCTGAACTGGCAACGGTGTAGGCATAACCCGTAATTATTATTTTATCAATAGACCCATGTCCAACTCACTGAGCGAACAATTGCTGAAGGCTGGCCTGATTACCCAGGCACAGATCGATAAAGCTGAACAAGCTAAACAGCAGCAAAAAGAGAAAGCCAAAGAGGCCAAAGAACGGCCCAGGGAAAGGGACAAGCCGCGCCCGCCCCGGAATCAACCCCCAGCAGCCAAGCCTAACGCGGGTGCAAAGGAAGGTTCCGGGCAGCCCAGCCCAGCCCCGGCAGGAAAACCAGCCCCTGCCGCGAAGCCTGCAAAAACCAAGCAGTCTTCTGACCTGGAGCAGTTCTACCGCGAGCGCGACCAAATGGAGCGCCAAGAAAAAGCGGCTGAAGAACAACGCAGACGTGAAGTGGCAGAGCGTAAAAAGCAGACACGCCAACAGGTACGTGATTTGATCCTTGCCAACCAGAAGAATGTGGAAGACGCAGCCGTCCGCTACAACTTTGTGGTTGGGGAAACGGTCAAGTACCTGTACGTGACTGAGCAACAACAGCAGGAGCTGGCGGATGGCCTGCTTGCCATTACCTTCGTCGATGGCAAACGCTGCCTGATTCCTGCTGACGTTGCGCAGCAAGTATTGGCTATTGATCCAGACAAGCTGGTGGTACTGAATACAGGGGGTGCTGAGGAGCCAATTCCAGACCCCTTGCCAGACTCAGCAAATTCGGCGGACTCAACGGGTTCTACGGATTCAGCCACCTGATCCAGCCATCTCCATGGCTTGACGGTATAACTTGTTTTTTGCCTGCCCGGTCAACCGGGCAGCGATTTTGGCAGCCTGCCGGGTAGGTAGCCCCTCCTCCAATAACACCTGCAACACCTGCCCTGCGGACAAGGCATTCGCCTCCTCATCCGCCAACGGCGCATCACCCGCCACCATCACCACAAATTCGCCGCGCTGCATATCGCCATCGGTATGGATACGGGTCAATAACTCCCCCGCACTGCCCCGGTAAAAGCTTTCATACAGCTTGGTCAATTCGCGGGCAATCACCAACGGGCGCTCTGCACCCATCACGGCAACCACATCTTCCAGAAAAGCTTCAATCCGATGGCTGGACTCATAAAATACCAAGGTACGTGGTTCTTTGCACAAAGCATCCAGGGCTGCCCGCCGCCCGGAGGATTTGGCTGGCAAGAAGCCCTCAAAGACAAAACGGTCAGTCGGTAAACCCGCCACTGACAAGGCCGCAATCACGGCACTGGCTCCAGGGATAGGTACAACCTGAAAACCCGCTGCCGCGACTTCTTTCACCAGATGATAACCGGGGTCACTGATCAGCGGCGTACCGGCATCGCTCACCAAGGCAATATCCAAGCCCTGAGCCAAATCAGCCAGCACGGTTGCCACCCGCGCCCCTTCGTTGTGGTCATGCAAACTGACCAGTTGGTTATGGATACCAAAATGGGTCAGCAAGCGCTGGGTCACACGGGTATCCTCCGCATAAACCTTGCCGACACTGCCCAGTATCTTGACTGCACGCGCTGTCATATCGCCCAAATTACCAATCGGTGTTGCCACGCAATACAAAACCGCGCCCATGTGCTCATACCTGTTTATCCATAAGCCCCGTATAATCACGTTTTATGTGTAATTTTGCCATCGGCAAAGCAAAAAAACCCAAACGTATGGTATAGTTTTGCGCCTGTTGGGCGGGATGCGCACCGCCTATCGCATGAAACATCAGGACAGATAAAATGATAATCCAGGACTTACGCCTATCCTTGCCAATTGGCCTTCTCTCTGGCTTGCTGCTGTTGCAGGGCTGTGCAACACCGCCTGTTGTAGACGAGGTGAGTTTAATCGCCCCCACCGCCGTAGCCACGACACGACCTGACACGCCCAGCCCCAGAAAAAAATCCCGTCAGGCCAAGCCAGTCCCGGAAGAAAGCATGAAAGCCATTGTCCCAACGGTTGAGCTGGCTAATGTCCTGCTCAAACAGGGGCGCAAGGAAGAGGCAGCGGATATGTACTACCGCTCGGCATTTGGCTTCCCCTCCCCCCAGCGCGAACGGGTGATTTTGCAGGCTGCTGAAATCAGCGCATCACTGGGCGACCAACAAACCACCCAACAATACCTGCAACGGATTCCGCGCCAAGCCCTGCAAGGCGAAAACCTGCCCCGTTACCAATATACCCTTGCCCTGCTCGCCCTACAAAGCAATCAGGCCAACCAGTCCCTGCGCCTGTTGCCACAAGACTTGAACCCGGTTCCCGGTGGCTTACGGGAAAAAATCCTGTTGGTGCGCAAACGGGCGATTGAAATGGGGGGCAGACTCCCCCCTTCGGCACAAGCCCTGGCTCAGGCCAATGAATTACCCGGCGTACAAGCCCCTACTGCCCCACAAGCACCCGAGAATATCCTGCCTGCTGCCAGCAACAATCTGGCAGTCCTGCTGCCTGATAGCGGTGCATTGGGTGCGGTCAGCAAAGAAATCTACCAAGGGATGCAGGACGCACGGCAACAATTTGCGGGAACCCAAACCAAATTCTACCCTGTAACACCGGGCAATGCCCTGAGCCAATACCAACAAGCAGTGGCAGAAGGGGCAGACATGGTGATCGGCCCATTGGACAAGGACTCGCTGGATGCCCTGCTTGCCAGCCCCGCAGCCCTGACAACCCCGATCCTGAGCCTGAATTACTCGACCTCCGGTCAAGCACCCGCATCGCTGTACCAGTTTGGCCTGTCCCCGGAAGATGAAGCCCGCCAAATTGCCGAAGTCACCACTGGCAAAGGCCAACGGCAAGCGGTTGTCATGGTTCCCGATTCCATTTGGGGCTCACGGCTGGCAGAAGCGTTTACAGCGGCCTATCAAGCCAATGGTGGGCAAGTCATCAGCACACTGGCTTATCCCAACAGTGCTGCCAGCAGCTACCTCGATAAGGTGAAGGCAACCCTGGCCAACAGCACTGGTGTGCAAATGGTGTTCCTTGGAGCTTCGCCAACCCAAGCCCGCCTGATCCGCCCGCTGCTGCAAGCACAGGCAGCTGACCTGCCGGTGTATGCGACTTCACACATTTTTTCTGGCAACCCGGAAAAAGATAAAGATACTGACCTCAATGGCATTGTTTATACCGAAATCCCCTGGGTGTTGGACAATATCCAGCAGGGCAATAGCCTGGATAGCCTCAAATACCCGCGCCTGTATGCCCTTGGCATTGATGCCGTGCTGATTGCCAAAAACCTGCCAGCCCTCAGCCAACGCCAAGTGCTGCCGGGGAAAACGGGCAGCATCCGCTTGGGTGGCGACCGGCATATCCAGCGGCGACTGAGCATGGCAACCTTCAGCGATGGCTTGCCGAACCGGTTGGAATAATGCCCACCACCACCCAACAGGGGCAGGATGCCGAAAACCGGGCCTGTGATTATTTGCAGGCACAAGGCTTACACCTGCTAGAGCGGAATTACCGCCTGCGTAGCGGCGAGATTGACATCATTTGCCGTGATGCTACACATCTGGTATTTATCGAAGTCCGCTACCGCAAAAACGAACGCTATGGCGGGGCGGTGCAGAGTATTGACTGGCGCAAACAGCAGCGCATCATCCGCACCGCCCAGCATTACCTGCTGCGCCACCGCATTGACCTGCCGGTGCGCTTTGATGTGGTTGCCATCAGTGGCACACAAGGCATAGAGTGGATTCAAGATGCATTTAGGGTGGACTAAACCGCCCACACCAACCCAACTTTTGGAAACGGCCCGACCATGACAGAACAACAAGCCGCCCCTTCAACCGGGCAGACCCATGCCCGTACCCCCGACCTCCGCAGCGTGGATTTTTTCCGCGAGGCCAGCCCTTATATCCATAAACACCGTGATAAGGTGTTCGTGATTGCCTTCCCCGGTGAAGTGGTTGAACAAAAAAACTTCCGCCGCATCCTGCAAGACATTGCGATTGTTGCCACCCTGGGGGCAAAAGTGGTGCTGGTGCATGGTTCGCGCCCGCAGATTGACCAGCGGCTTGAACACAAGCAGCACCCCGCCCACTTCCACAATGGCGCACGCATCACCGACTTGGCGGCCTTGCATGCCGCCCAGGAAGCCTGCGGCTCGATACGCATCCAGATCGAGAACATGCTGACCTATATGTTGGCACAGCCCGGTTCTGGGAATATTGGCCCTGGGGTGATTTCCGGCAATTTCATCACTGCCCGTCCGGTCGGAGTGCTGGATGGTATCGACTACGGCTATACCGGACAAGTGCGCCGCATCCGCCAGAGCTTTATCCGCCAGCAACTGGAAAACCGCCATATCGTGCTGCTGTCGCCACTCGGCTATTCACCGACCGGGGAGGCCTACAACCTGCGTTATGAACAAGTCGCCATCGAAGCAGCCCAGGCACTGGAAGCTGACAAGGTACTGCTGCTGGATGATACTCCCGTTGACTTGCCCACGGCGCTTACCTTGCAGGAAGCGGCTGATTATACTGAGCAGCACGACATGCTCCCACAGATCATTGCAGCCTTGCAGCACAAGGTCGGACGGGTGCATCTGCTGGATGCAACCCTCGACGGCGCGTTACTGATGGAACTGTATACCCGTGATGGCATGGGCTGCATGATTGCCGCCGATGCGTTTGAAACCATCCGCGCCGCTGGGGTAGATGACATCAGCGGCATCCTAGACCTGATCCGCCCGATGGAGCAGGCCGGTATCCTTGTCAAGCGCTCCCGCGAGCAACTGGAGCTGGAAATCCACCGCTTCCAAGTGTTTGAGCGCGATCAGCAGATCATTGGCTGTGCGGCACTCTATGCGACAGACGACCCCGAGGTGGCAGAACTGGCGTGCCTGGCGGTACACCCACACTACCGCACCGCCAACCGGGGCGACCGGCTGCTGCAAGCCCTCATCCGCCTTGCCAAAAACCAAGGCAAACGCAAACTGCTGGTGCTAACGACCCAAACAACCGACTGGTTCCGGGAACGTGGGTTTGTCGATGCGCAAGTGGATGACCTGCCAGATAATAAAAAGCAGTTGTATAACTACAAACGGAATTCAAAAGTGTTGTTTAAGGCATTATAAGCCGCTTGGTAAAAGCATAAACCCGCACCCCCGCCACACAATGGGCGTTAATACCGCCCGGCGGGGATACCCGCAGAGGCCATTGCCCACAGCACGGGGTTGTCTTTGGACGAGGTGCTAAAACTACAGGGTTAAACTCCGCAAGCGTTCCCCAACCAATTGTCAAAAAAAGTGGGCTATTTGGCACGTATTCGCCTAAATTAGGGAAAATGATGTCATGCCACCATCAGTCACTGGTAAGGAGGGCAACCATGTTCAACGAAGCACGCAATTGGTTATGGCAAAAAGGGATTACTTGGCTAAATGCTGTCCCGCCAGAAGAAAACACAACCAGTGCTTATTGCAATTTCGAGTTTCTCGAACATGAAGTGCGCCCAGCCGATGTGATCCTGTTTGCAGGCCAAACCCGCGTCAGTAAAGTCATCCAGATGGTGACACTTTCACCGTGGACACATGCTGCCCTCTATGTCGGGCGCATTAATGACATCCGCGACCCGCAAATCCGGGAAAAGCTCCAATCCCATTATAATGGCAGCCCCAATGACAAGCTGGTGGTCGAATCCTTGCTGGGACATGGCACAGTCGTCAACCCGCTGAGCGCTTACCGGCAGGAACATCTGCGCATTTGCCGCCCCTCCGGTCTGGACTGGCGCGATGCCGATCCGGTGGTGAACTTTGCCATTGAACACCTCGGCATGGGCTACGACGTGCTGCAACTGATGGACCTGGCGCGGTTCCTGTTCCCTTATGGCGTACTACCGCGCCGCTGGCGCTCTTCGCTATTCCAGCACAATGCCGGGCAACCCACCCAGATCATCTGCTCCAGCATGATTGCCCGCTGCTTCCAGCATGTGCATTACCCTATCCTGCCCGTGATCATGAGCAAACCCAATAGCCAGGTGCGCTTCCGCGAGCGTAACTTCCGCCTGTTTATTCCTAGTGATTTTGACTATTCCCCCTATTTTGAAGTCATAAAATACCCTGCATGGAACTTCAACGACCAACCCGCCTACCGTACCTTGCCTTGGCAAAATGAAGAAGATGGCGGCGAAGCAGACAGCAAACCCGCGCAAAATGGGCAAACAGGCAACCGTTTGATCCCCAGTACATAATGAACTACTTATTAACAGGCATGATGATTATTGAATATATTTTATCCAAAACGTGCATTTTACCTGTTTATTTGTAACAACCTTTACTGACATATAAGATTCATTTACGGTAAAATCATTCGGAAAAATAGCATAACAGGGCAAGCTCATCCGGGGGGAACACGGCTTGCTAACGATAATACCCATTGGGGCTGACAATATAACGCATGACTGATTATCAGCATTTGCACACCAGTATAGATAACCAGCAGATTTTTTGGCTGGGCATTGATGTATCTGGTTCCACCACTAACTTGCTCAACAGCGCTGTGCTGGATGAGTTGTCACATGCTTGCGTCCAAGCCCGTGCGCAGGATGCGGCTGGTTTGGTCATTTACTCAGCAAAACCGGGAATTTTTAGTGAAGGCCTGGACATCAGCATCCTCCAGGCCGCCAAAACCAAACCTGACATCCTCGCCATCGTCCAACAAGGCCAGCAAGTCTGCCAACAATTTGAAAACCTGGGCATCCCGACCGTAGCTCTATTGGCAGGCAGTTGCCAAGGGGGAGGGCTGGATTTGGCATTGGCAATGGATTACCGCATTGCTGCCGACAGCCCTGAAACCCGTTTGGGTTCACCGGAAACCCGGCAAGGCATCCACCCGGCGTTTGGCGGCACGGTCAGGCTGATTGCCCGCCTTGGGATGCGGGATGCCATGAGCTTAATGCTCAATGGTTATTCGATCCCGGCGAATGAGGCATTACACAAACGACTGGTTGATACGTGCGTACCCACGGCAGCACTGAATACCACCGCCCTACAGTACATTGCACAGCGCCCCGCGAAAAGCAAACCGCCCGCCAGCACTCGCCTGCTCAACCATCCGGCTGCGCGGCTGCTGCTTGCCAGCCAGCTCCGCAGTCAATTGGCACAGCGGCAAATCCGCCCAGAGCAATACCCGGCTCCGCATGCCTTGGTCAGCCTATGGCAAAAGCACGGTGGCAACCCACAAGCCATGTTCGCCGCAGAAGCAGAATCGGTTGCAGAGCTGGCCTTGGGTGATACCGCGCAGAACCTGATGCGCCTGGATCAAGTGCGTGAAACACTCAAATCCTTTGGCGACCGCAACCAATTCAAACCACAACGGGTGCATGTGATTGGTGCAGGCCATCTGGGGCGGGAAATTGCTGCCTGGTGCAGCCTGAGTGGTTTGCAGGTCACGTTGCAAGACATTAACCCGGAAACCATCCCCTACGCCCTGGCGCGGGCAGAAACCATTTTTGCTGAACGTTATCCCGACAGTGCGGAGTTAACACGGGAAGCACTGGCACGCATCCGTATCGACCATAAAGGCAGCGGTATTGCCGATGCCGATGTCGTGATTGAGGCAATCCCCGACAAGCTCGCCAATAAGCAGGAGTTGTTTGCCCATCTGGAGGAACGTACCCGTGCCGATGCCTTGCTGGCAACCACGTCATCCAACCTGCCACTCGAAAAGCTGGCGGCTGTCCTGCTGCAACCGGAACGCCTGGTCGGCTTGCACTTCCTGTACCCCCTGACCCGCATGGATCTGGTCGAAGTCATCCATGCCAATGGCCTGACCCACTCCCGTAACCTGATACAGGCCTGCGCTTTTGTGCGCCACTTGCACAAGTTGCCCTTACCCGTCCACAGCACCCCTGGTTTGTTGGTGAACCGCATCCTGCTAACCTACATTATGCAAGGCATCCGCTTGCATCAACAGAATGTCCCCTCCCCGGTGCTGGATAAGGCTGGACGGGATTTTGGCATGCCATTGGGGCCGCTGGAGCTGGCCGATCTGTTAGGCCTGGATTATTGCCGCCAATTGGGGGAAACCCTCGCCAAATTCACTTATGTCACGGTTCCGGACTTGCTGATTGAAATGACCAATAACGGTAAATTGGGCTGCAAAAATGGCTCCGGTTTTTACCGCTACCGCAATGGGCGCATGCTCAAACCCGATCGCGTCCATTGGGAAGGAAATAGTGCGGCCTTACAGGACAAATTGATCAGCCAGATGTCAGAAGAAGCGGCTTTATGCCTCGAACAAGGGATTGTTGAAAATCCCGATTTACTGGATGCTGCTGTTGTATTTGGGGCTGGATTTGCCCCGTTCCGGGGTGGCCCCTTGCATTACGCACGGTCAACCCGGAAATGACACCCGCCAAGGAGCACTGACCATGAATTTACCGACCGTCAAACAACTGCGTTATTTCGTGGCGCTCGAAACCTACGGGCATTTCGGGCGGGCAGCGGAGGCTTGTTTTGTTTCACAATCCGCCTTCAGTACCGCTATCCGCGAACTGGAGTCTACCCTCGAAGTACAATTGGTTGACCGCACCAACAAAAATGTCACCGTCACCCATATTGGGCGGCAACTGGCAATTGAAGCCCGCCGCTGCCTGCGGGATATTGAGGGGCTAGTGGAGCTGGCACGCAGCAACCAGCAACCCCTGACAGGCGAATTGCGCATTGGGGTAATCCCGACCATTGCCCCCTTCCTGCTGCCCGACATTCTGCCCAAGCTACGGGCTGAATTCCCGCGCCTGAAGCTGTTCCTGACTGAAGACATTACCCAGCGCATTTATGACAAACTGATGGATGGCGAACTGGATTTGATTATCCTCGCCCTACCCTATGCGCTGCGCAATGCCGAAGTCCTGCCGCTGTTCCGCGACCCGTTTTACCTGGCTTGCCGGGACGGTTCCCGGCATATCAACCCAAGCCAATACCAGATCGAAGCCCTCGAACCAGAATGCATCCTGTTGCTGGAAGATGGGCATTGCTTGCGTGATCATACGCTCTCGGCCTGCCACTTGCAGGATGTGGAAAAAATCAGCCGCTTTGCTGCCAGCAGCCTGTTGACCCTGGTACAAATGCTGGATGCTGACCTTGGGATTTCATACCTGCCAGAAATGGTGATTGGCTCGCCGCTACTGGCAGGTACGCACGTCAAACTCTGGCCGCTTGAGGAGCAAAGCTTCCGGGAAGTGGGTTTGGCCTGGCGGCGGGGCAGTGCGCGGGAAATTGAATTCCAGCAGCTCGGTGAGTCTATTCGAACTGCGCGGACACCGGTTGTTGTGCCCGAAAATAGGTAATAAACGGCGGGTTGCGCCCCGGTAACAGGCGGATGGCACGCTCCTCAAAATACGCATGGGGGCTGCCTTGGGCTTTTACCTTGACTTGCAACCGATACAGGGGCTGCTCCGTGGAGTCGACCAAACCTTGCCCAAACGGTGGCTGCACCCACTGCCCCGGAACCTCGTCACGCTGGCGGATATACTCATCCACTGCGGCCTCATCGCCATCAGCCAGCAATAGCAACAGATGCCGGGGTGCAAGTTTCGGGTTAATGCCGCCGCTGTGTGAATTCACCGACAGGTAGCGCTCCAACGCGGAGTATAGGGCGGGGGTAATACCTATCACCTGCTGCAACTCCTCAATGCGTTCAAACGGGGCATCTTTCGCACCGTATTCCAAACCTTCGCTTTTATAATCCGGGTCTTCTGCACCATGCAGGCGCTTGAGGTCATCCGGGTCACGGAAATCCTCAATCGCATCCAACAAGATCTCCGCAGGCTCGCCTTCGACACCCACGGCCTTTAGCACCCGCTGCAACAACTCACGGCTGGCACGGTTAATGTCAATCAGGCCATTTTCGCCCACGGCACGGATTTCAGCTTCATATCCCTGATACACCCAGACCGCAGCCCCACCACCAACCTTGATTTGGCTTTTGTCAGGCGGCAAAAACAACTGCATCACCGCATAATGGGCTGCCGCATCGGCAAATGCCCGCGCCTGGGCACTTTCGCGGGCATAACTGACCATTTGCGTTTCGGTCTTGACGGCATACAGCAGGGTCGCGGTCATGGTCATCATCACCATGATCATCCATAGCACCATGATCAGGGCAACGCCCTGTTGCCTGCGCTCCCTTGGCTGATGCATTTGCTTAACCTGCTGCTTAAATTGCTGCTTAACCTGCACCAACATACTCATCCACCTGCGGCAAATCGACCACCAAATCAGGCCAGGATTCCTGTTCTTTCCCCTCCAGCTCAACTTTCAGCAAGAGCGGATAGACGGGTTTATCCACCCATTCCGATTCCCAACGGGGATCATCATTCACCGACTCAGCCGCAAAATACTCAAAGCGCACCGAACCCAGGCCACCATACACCAATACCGGTTCGACACCATCCAGTGCCTCATCCCAGGTCATTTCCGGGCGGTAGGGGGCATAACGCATCTCCAGCTTGCGCCCATCTGCATCAATATTGACAGCCAACTCAATCAGATAAACCCCGCCCTTATTCTGCAAGGGCTGCAAGGGGGCTGCGTAACGCACGTAATAATCCTTGCCCTCAAACGCATACACCGGGCCTTTTTCACCCTGAATCTGCACCACCATCGCTTGGCTCAACTGGCTACGCAGGAACTCACTGATTAGGCGCATATCTTCGGTTTTCAGGATTTTGCGCTCTGCCGCATCCCAACCGCGCCCAATGGTGTTAAAACTGGAAAACAAGGCGAGGAACAACAACGACAGCAAGGTAAAGGCAATCATCATCTCCAGCAGGGTGAAGCCCTGTTGCTTGCCTGCGGTAGCTTGCTTCATATCTGCTCACCGAAGCGCAATGAAGACAACATAAATTCGCGGCGTTTGCCGTCGCTGTCCCAGCTGACCAAGACGGTCACTTGATACGGCTGCACCGAGAGGGAAAACTCTTCCTGCTTTTCATCCAGCTCAACCGGTTCCATCACCACGCTCCATTGGTAAGGTGTACCTTCCTCACTGCCGTTGACATTGCCCTTTTCCACCGGAATTTCTGTACCCACCGCCTGCATGCGTGACTCCGCCACCTGCACCGCAAAACTGTACTCATCCGCCAAGGCAGCACTGCGCATACTGGAGCCATAGACCTGCAATAAAGCACCGACCACCAAGCCCATCACCACAAACGCAACCATGATTTCGAGCAAGGTGAAACCGTGTGCTTTGTGTACTTTATGTGCTTGGTGTGCTTGCCCAGCACCGCGCTTACAACAGGCTGATGCGCCCACTGATCCACTCCACATTGACCTTGAAGGACTGCCCTTTGGCTGCCAACTCGACCGAGCCACCGGTTGAACTGCCATCAGGATAGAAACGGATATTGCCTTGGCTTGCCGAGGCAACTTCCGAAGCAGCGGTATTGATTTTTGCCTCAATACTGGGGTGCAGGTCACGTCTGCTGTCTGCCGCCGACACCCAGAACTGTTTGCTCTGGATGTCCATCGACCAGACCACTTCCTGGCGCTGCAAAATGGCAACACTGCGGGCATGCCGCAAGCTGGTTGCCACTTCGCGGGCGGTTTTACGCAGCACCGGGCCTTCCGTCAGCGAGGTAGCCACCACCCCCATCAGGAGGGCGGCAATCACCAAGACCAACATGACTTCGATCAGGCTGAACCCACGGAAAGCACGGCGCATGTACATGAGCTGGCCTTATTTCACCCAAATGGAAATGTCGGCATCGTCGCCTTCGCCACCGGCTGTACCATCCGCCCCCAACGAGGACAGGTCATACGGCTGGTTGGTTGAACCGGGACGCTTGTATTGATACTCATTGTTCCACGGATCCAGCGGGACATCGCCCTTCTTCAGGTAAGGGCCACTCCAGCCCCGCGCCCCTGATGGAGCTGCCACTAATGCTTTCAGACCTTCGGATGAGGTCGGATAATTACCCACCTCCAGCCGGTACATATCGAGGGCAGCACTGATATTTTCAATCTGCACCTTGGCTGATTGGCTCTTGCCGCGCCCAAGGTATTTCATGGCTTGTGGGCCGACAATACCTGCAATCAGGCCAAGGATCACCAGTACGATCATCAACTCGATCAGACTGAAACCGCGCGTGGAACGGGATGCGGCATGGCGCAGGGAAAAGGTATATTGCATGATGGAACTCCTTGAAATATGTCTAGCTTGTGGTTTTATTATTGTGGTTATTTCACCAAATCCGCCATGTTGATCATGGGCAGCAGCACTGCACCAATAATGACCAAAATGGCAACCGCCATGACCAGGATCAACAGCGGCTCCAGCAAGGCCAGCATCTGACGTACTGCTGTCCTCACTTCATCGTCATAGATATTTGCCACTTCATGTAGCAACTGCTCCATGCGACCGGTTTCCTCCCCTACCCGCAACATGTGCAGGGCATAGGCAGGAAACACGTTCTTTCCCATCAGGGTACGGGTCAGGCTCTCACCCTGCTTGAGGCTATCAGCCGCTTCGCCGACTGACTTTGCCATCACACGGTTGCCCATCGTATTTTTGACAATTTGCAGCGAACCCAACAAGGGTACGCCGTTATGCAACAAAGTACCAAGGCTACGGGAAAAACGTGCCATTTCCACTTTGCCGACCAGATCACCCACAATCGGCCAACGCAGCATGGAGCGATCTAACCACATCCGCGCTTGCTCATTGGTGAACAGGTATTGGACAATGACCAGCAGCAGCAGCAGCCCACCCAATACTGCCCACCAGTAATGCTGCAAGGCAGCCCCCGCCCCCATCACCACCTTGGTAATGGTTGGCAACTCTGCCCCCATATCCGCAAACATTTGCGAAAACTGCGGCACAACAAACAATAACAGGGCAGCAATCGACACAATCGCCACCACAAACAGGATGGCAGGGTAAATCAGGGCTGAAATGACCGTGCCACGCAGCTCCTTCGCCCGCAGCATATAATCCACCAAGCGCCCCAGCGCATCATCAATCGAGCCGCTGGCCTCGCCTGCACGCACCATATTGACATAGAAGCGCGAAAACTGACCGGTTTCCTCCAAGGCATCGGCAAAGTGCACACCACTGCGCACCCGCTCCTGCAAGGTATGGATCAGCTTTTCCAATGCGGGGCTTTCGACCAGCTCCAACTGGATATTGATGGCACGATCCAGCGGCAAACCGGCTTTCAACATCGAGGACAATTGCTGGGTAAAGGCAATGATCTCCGGCTGGCTGACCTTCTTGCCGCCAAACAAGCCCGCAGACTTGTGCTTTTTGCTGCCTTCAGCCGCACTTGTGCCCTTAACAGGCATAACCTTGACCGGAATCAGCCCCTGGCTATGCAGGCTTTCAATCACCTGCGCCTCGCTATTGGCTTCCATCGTACCCGATTTGTTCGCGCCAGCGGCTGAAACCGCCTTGTACTCAAACAAGGGCATGGGGTGTTTCCTCCGCGACACGCAACACTTCTTCCAGTGTCGTCACGCCTTTCAAGGCTTTCAGCAGACCATCTTCATACAGGGTACGCATCCCGGCCTTACGTGCCTGCTCCTGGATCACCCCGGCATCCTCATGCTTCAGCACCAGGCGGCGGATCGGATCATCCATCACCAACACCTCATGGATGGCACTGCGCCCCTTGTAACCCGTAAAACCACACGCTTGGCAGCCCTTGGCATGCCACACCCGCATCTCCCCTTCTGGCTGGTAGAGGCGCAAATTCAATTCCCGCTCAATTTCCGGCAATACGCCGTGCGGTTCACGGCATTGTGGGCATAAGCGCCGCACCAAACGCTGGGCAAGGATACAATTGACGGTGGAGGTGATCAGGTAATCCTCAATCCCCATGTCGAGCAAGCGGGTCACGCCACTGGCGGCATCATTGGTATGCAAGGTCGACAAAACCAAGTGCCCGGTCAGGGCAGACTGGATGGCAATGCGGGCGGTTTCCACATCGCGCATTTCACCGATCATAATAATATCGGGGTCTTGCCGGACGATGGAACGCAGGGCATCGGCAAAATTCAGGCCAATCTTTGGGTTCGCCTGAATCTGGTTAATCCCTTCCAGCTCGTATTCCACCGGGTCTTCAACCGTCAGAATCTTGTTCTCTGACGTATTCATCTGGGTCAATGCCGCATACAAGGTCGTGGTCTTACCGGAGCCGGTTGGCCCCGTCACCAACACCACGCCATGCGGCTGCGCCAACTCACGCTGCAAACGGGCAAAGTTATCATCTGAAAAACCAAGCGTGCTCAGCTCCAGCTTGACACTGTTCTTGTCCAGCAAACGCATGACCACACTCTCGCCGTGCATGGTCGGCACGGTCGAGACACGCATATCAATTTCCTTGCCTTGCGCCTTGAGCTGGATACGCCCATCCTGTGGCAGGCGACGTTCGGCAATATTCAGGCGTGCCATCAGCTTGATGCGCGACAGCACCGCAGCCGTCATGGTGGCGGGTGGCGAATCCACTTCATGGATCACACCATCAATCCGGTAACGGACTTTCAAGTGGGTTTCAAATGGCTCGATGTGGATGTCGGATGCCCGCCGCGCCATGGCTTCGGTCATGATCTGGTTAACAATACGGATGACCGGCGCTTCACTCGCCATGTCCTTGAGGTGCTCAATATCCGCCGTGCCGTCATCCCGGCTGGTGATCTCGAACTCCTCTTCCTCGCGCTTGGCAACCGCACTGTACAGGCGTTCAATATTGGCACGGATTTCAGTCGGCAAACCCAGCAAAGGCCGGATCGTCCGCCCCGCCGCCATTTGCAGCGCTTGCCGGGCAAAATTGTCGCCAGGATCTGACATGGCAACGGTCAGTACACCCTTGTCCTCATACAGCGGCACAATCTCGGCAGCACGCATGTAATTGATGGAAATGCCCAAGCCTTCCATCGGCACAGACGGGTAATCACGGGTCAAGGCCAGCGGTATCCCCAAATGGCGGGACAAGACCACCGCCACTTCCTGCTCGGTGAGCAAGCCAAGGCGCACCAGCACACTGCCCAAGGGTTGATGGATTTCAGCCTGCGCCCGCAAGGCACGCTCAAGGTCAGCCGGTTTGATTTTTCCCAGCCGAACCAAACGTTCACCGAAAGGCATGGGTTGGGGTTTGGAAAGGGTAGCCAGCATAGTTAAGTTCTTAATTATTTTTATATTAAAAAATGAGGCCAACAAGGTGCGCCTGTGGTGAACCTGCTTTTCAGCCCCGTAGGTTCGACGCAGCTATAATTTTTATTTATAAAGGAGAAACATGCAAGCAGTTTCTCCTTAAAAGGTCAGGGATTAACCAAACCGACAGACAGCCGGTAGATTGGCAGGCAATTACATGCCAGCCCCCATCATCGCCATGCTGCCAATGCCCAGCACCATCATGGCGATCAGGGCAACGATGGTGACGATAGTCATGATACCCATCAGCTTCCAAAAGCTGGCTTGCTGCTCCAGTGCCATTTCCATGTCGCCCACATTCAAGCTAGCCACGGCACGCTTGATGGAGCCTGCGTAACGCAGCAAATACAGGGAAGCAAAGAAATAAATGATCGCCGACAACAGGTAAAACACCCCCATCGCAATCATGAAACCGCCGCCCATCATGGCAGCACCTTCCATGCCCTCTACCCCTTCCATCTGCCCCATGCCCATCATGCCGCCACTCATAAACATCGGGATACTGGCAATGACCATAAACGCGGTCAGGATAAAGCCCAGCACCGCCAGCAACAGCACCCACGGGCGGGTTTTGCGCAAGGCCGCGATGATACGGTCAGACATAACCCCACTGCCACCATTGACATCGCGGACAGCAGAACGTGGTGGTGCATAAGCGTCTTGTACACTCATTTTCATATCCCTCTTATGATTAATGTTAAAAATTCAAGCATAGTCTACGCAACAAGGGAAATGTAATCCGCATTTCACAGAAGCACGTTTTTTCCGGTATAAGCGGTCATTGCCCAGATTATCGGGTAGAAAATCACCTGATCGGGGCATCTACCGCAGGCTACCTGCCCTTGGGGTTGGCTGTTTTCTGGTAGGCATGAGGCCAATGTTCACGCACCACCGGGCTGGTGAAAGCCAATGCATGGCAGGTGTTCAAGTACTTGGGGATGGCCTTCTTGTCCGGGTCAACAAAGTTATTGCGCCGGGACAGTGAGCCGCCAATGGTCTGGAAGGCGGTGGTCGCCAACGGCCCCAGCAACTCGGTAATGTGTGTGCAACCACTAACCCCGCCAAAGATTTCTTTCAGGCGCTGGTTCCAGCCAGGGCCGATGCTCAAGCCCACCAAGCGCTGGTACACTTCATTTATTTCCACGCAGTAATTGAACGGGGAAGCGTCGGTGACGGCTTCGGCAGCATGGATCAGCAAATTGACATCCACCGTCAGGCGGATTTTCATGTCATGCACAGGCTCCCCCGCCTCGATTGCACCGCCCCGATCCTTGTTCGGGAAGGAATAAGGCTTGGTATCCAGCATCTGCGCCTCAATGTCCCACAGGCCATCAGCACGCTCATAACCCCGGCAGTAGATGTTGCGGGTATGCGCCAACTCACGTTCAACAGGTGTTGATAAAGGCATGGTCTAAGTCCGGTTCTGAAAAAACCAAACAATAAACACCTGGCGTGGCACTGGCAAGCAAAAAATTGCTGCACTGCAAAATTCGGGCAGTGCCTCGCAACCCAATAAAGGGTTGCCATAGAGTAATGGCATGTGGGAATTTCAATAAAAGTTTTATGTGATGCTCGTGGACAAAAAGCGCCCTTTAGTTGTATAGTTTTGGTTAACCATTCATCTTGCTTGGAGAACCCCGATGCCAGCAACACTTATGTCATGCTTAACTGCGCTACCTATCAGGATAGGCTGCGTCTGTCTATTCTGTTAGACAGGGCTGCTGTATAATAAACTATTGTGCAAATTAAAATATCGAGCACCTTAAATGAATGAAGAAAAAGAAGCTTTTGATAAACTGGCTTCCATGATCAAAGGTTACTTAGATAATAGAGTAACCACACCTGCCATTGAAACCATTAACAAAGATGTTAACTCTATTTTAAAACTTGGATCACTCATAGTTTCACTAGAAATATCAGCAGATTTAGTTAAAAACACAGGACTAACATATGATGAGAGTTATATAAAATCTCTTCCTAAAACAGAGTTAGAAAAGCGGGTTAAAATCTATGAAAATCTTGCGGAGATGAAAGACAAAAAACCTTCATCTCTAGACAAAGAAACGCGCCAAATTTTATCAGACGACAGTTCGAAAAAATATTTGCTTACATATCTTATTCGAGAACTACACTGGGTCACCATATCAATACTATCTGCTTCATATATAAGCGCACATGTATTGCTCAGAAGCACATTTGAGCTGTTAATAGGAATATCAACTAAAGAGACAGGAAGTATGTCCAATAAAGTTGAAAGCATTAAATTCTTGTCTTCGGATGAAAAAAAATTAATTAATAAACTCTGGAGAAGTTTATGTGGATGGAGTCATCCATATCAAAAATGGGAAAAAGAAGTTTGTCCTATCTTTATTTCTCACCTGCCTTCATTTCATCCAAAATTATGCAAAGAGAGCTTAGATAAACTTGAAATTATACTAGGTTTATTTCTTACAGTTTCGATCGAGAAATATAAAATAGACACAACAGAACTAATCACAAGAACAAATAATTTTGGAATAGATATTTCAGAATTTCCTATTTTGAACAGCAGAATTTAATGCACAACAAGTTATTCGACAACGGACGCGGTGACAGCCCGCAATTTTTAACAGCTTACTCCCCCTCGTGCCCGTCAGTTCTGCGTTATAGAGCCGACTAGTCTGCAAGATCAGTGACGAAAAGGAAAAGGATAGTAATGGAAAAACTAGAAGTAAAACTGTCAAATTGCTATGGCATTTCATCATTTAACGAAGTTTTCGATTTTAAAAGCGATAATAATCAAGCCAAAGCGTATGCTATATATGCGCCAAATGGACTAATGAAAACATCATTCTCTAGAACTTTTGAAGCTCTATCAAGAGGTGAGCTGCCAAGAGAAGAGCGATTTAATCGAGAGCCTAATTGTGTCATCGAAGCTGATAACTCAGAGTTGCAGAAGGAGCAGATATATGTTCTTAAGTCTGAAATAGATATTGGCTCAGATAATGATGCAGTCACCAATATTCTGGTCAATAAAGAAAGTAAGTCAAGGTACGATTCATTGATCGAAGAGCTAACCAGGATTAAATCTAGGCTAAAAAATTCCCTGCAAAGGAAATCACAAGTTAAGAAATCTGATCTAGAAGAAAAACTAATAAAAGACTTTGGCAATGATGACTTTATTCAATGTATTAAACTAGCTAGTAACATAGTTGTTGATAGAGATCTAAGTAACTTTGTATATGGGGATATATTTGAACCTAGAGCTGCGGCTATTCTAGAAAGCCAAGAATTCACTCAGAAGGCGAATGAATTTAATAGTAGATATCAAGATCTATTTGATAGACCTGGATCAATATATAGGAGAGGTGTCTTCAACCCCATAAAGGCAGACAATTCATTTTCAACTCTGAACAAAAATGGCTTTTTCAAGTGCGGTCATAAAGTTCATCTCCTAGGGGACGATCAATCAATTGATCACGATCAACTTCAGGAAAAAATAAGGATTGTTCATGAGTCTATTGACGGCGATGAAAAACTAAAAAAAATTAGAGATGACCTAGCAAAGAATGCACAAACTCAAGTACTTTCCGAAGTTTTTGAGAAGCTGTCTACAGAGGATGTTAAGTATCTCTTGTCTGGAATAAAGAAAGAAAATCAACAAGAGTTTAAAACAATGCTTTGGGCATACTATGTTAAAAATTGTGAAGAAACAAACAGTCTTATTTCTACTTACGACGAAAACAAGGAAGAGATAGAGGAAATAGAATCGGTGGCGGCGACAGAGGCTCCAAACTGGTCAAGAGCTATTGAGCTTTTTAATGATAGGTTTGTTGATCTGCCATTCACCTTATCTCTATTTAATCAGACTGAGGCAGTATTAGGAAAAGAGAAGGCAAAGCTAAAATTTACATTTAGAGATGGAGAAGATCAAGTAGATTACACAAGAAGCCAAATTACGTCACTTAGCCAAGGTGAAAAACGTGCTCTATATCTTCTAAATTTTATCTTTGAAGTAGAGGATAGAAAACGTGATCAAAGGGAAACTCTTTTTGTTATTGATGATGTTGCAGATTCGTTTGACTATAAAAACAAACATGCAATTGTTCAGTATTTAGAGGACATTTCTGATACGAGCTATTTCTCGCAAATTATCCTTACCCACAATTTCGACTTCTTCAGAACACTGGCTAATAATTTTGTTCACAGAAATCGTTGCATGATGGCAAATAGAAATCGTAACTCCATAAATTTATCAAAGGCCGAAGGTATAAAGAACTATTTCGTAAATATTTGGAAGCAACAGATAGAAAATAATGAATTTGTATTGTGCGCCACAGTACCTTTCACTAGAAATATTATTGAGTATACAAAAGGTGAAGCTGATGCTGACTATTTAAAATTAACAAGTCTCTTGCACTGGAAAAGTGATACTGAAAAAATTACAGTCGGTGACTATTTGACTATTTACAATGATGTTTTTGGGACACAGCACCTCGCTAATAGCCAAAAGCCACTTATTGATCTTCTGTTTGAAAAAGCCGATGAAATTTCAGTCAGAGATCAACATAATAGTCTTAATCTAGAAGATAAAGTTCTCCTATCTATAGCCATTCGATTAAAGTCTGAAATATTTATAACAAATGAACTAAGATTTATTAAATCTAACAGCAACTATTGGTGTCAGTCATTTAGTCAGTTTGGGGCGCTGATCAAAGAATACTCAGATGCGCAGCCATCAAGTGAGGCGATCAGAAGTTTAGAAAAAGTTAGTATCACTGTTAGTTCAAACATTCACCTAAACTCATTTATGTATGAGCCAATACTGGATCTTACGATTGAACATTTAATTGCTCTATATACTGAAATAAAAAATTTAGTTTCCGGTGAGCAGGGCGTTAGATGACAAAAATCTTTTTTTCAAAAAAATAGGGAGAAAATAGTTAAAAACAACAACAAACTGACAGATGTGATATACTACTTAAAAGATGATTTTTAATAGAGAGCAGCTTAAAAATGAAGCTATATCTTGATAACTGCATGTTTAATCGACCATTTGATGACCAATCAAATATCAAAATATTATTAGAATCTGAAGCAAAATTAAAAATACAAGAAAATATTCGTTCCGGCATGTATGAGCTTATTTGGTCTTATATCTTGGATTACGAAAACAATAAAAACCCTTTTAAAGAAAGAAAAGAGCAAATTGGAAAATGGAAGTTGTACGCAAAAACTGATATAGAAGAAGATGAAACCGTACTTAACCTAGCAAACTCAATTAATAAACTAGGACTAAAAAAATTTGATTCTTTACATATATCTTGTGCCATTAAAGCAAATGCAAATTATTTTTTGACCACTGACATTGGCATAATTAAAAAAGCCAACCTTATTACAGACATTGAGATAAAAGATCCAATTGATTTTATCAGAGAGATATTAGCATGATTACTGATACAGAGATAAGAGTAAAAGGAGTTCAAGTTCTCGCCCAATATCTTGGTGATATTGAAATGGAGAGATTCATTGCACTAATTCAAAGAGAGCCTTTTGATTATACTAAATGGCGACAAAATATAGATGATGATGAAAGCATCGAGAATATTAGCAAAAAAGCAATGCAATTAAGAGCTGATAAGGCTAATCAAAAAATCACCTGACGATAGATACGGAACTCGCATAAGCGCATAGCTGTTAAGGAGCAACTTCAATGGAAACCTCAGTAGTATTTTATCAGCGTTGCATCAAACAAGTATTAAATGAGTATGAGTCATTACAAACAGATCAATTGTCAACAGAATTGATTTTTGATGATGAGCGTGGACATTATTTGGTGATGTGGCTTGGCTGGAACGGCTATAAGCGTATTCACGAGTGCGCTATTCATATAGACATCATAAACGACAAAGTAGTCATCCAATGGAATGACACAGAAGAATTAGTAGAGGATAGCCTAATAGCATTGGGCATTCCTAAAGAAAACATCGTTGTGGGAACAATTCCAGCAGAGTTAAACGACTCCTTGCCTAAAAATATTCAGAACTATCAAAAAGCAGCTTAATAAAGATAAAAATGCTAACGCAGTGGTTTAGATAAGAATTTAATAAATGTTGCCAAACAAATGGGCATTACAGTATTGGAGGTGACAGATGAGACAATATAACTTTAGCGAAGCCAGAAAAAATTTTGCATCCGTGCTTGAGACAGCTAAACAAGAAGGGATTATTTGCATTTATAAACGCAACGGGGAGGCATATTATCTTACCCCAGCAAAAGTCAAAAAGTCCCCTTTAGATGTTGAAGGGATAGATTTACGTCTTTCAAGCACTCAAATCACGTCTATTGTGAGAGAGGGCAGAGAAAGAACTTATTTTTAGCCAACAAGTGTGTCGACAACGGACGCAGTGGCAGCCAGTGACTCTTAATTTATACTCCCCACCACGCCCGTCATGTGAAACGTTATGGACAAAAAACAGGTAAATTTATGACACGCTATACATACGAAAAAATATGCGATGAACTACTTTTAATGAAAACATGGCAATATAATGACAACACAGGAAAATTATATAAGCTGTTTATATTCAATAACTTCAAAGAGGCGTTTCAATTTATGTCAGAGACTGCTGATTATGCCGAAGAAATAAATCACCATCCTGAGTGGTGCAACGTTTTCAAGAAAGTAGAGGTCAATCTTGTGACACACGATGCAGATGGAATTACCAGTCTGGATTTTGACTTAGCCAAGAAGATGGATAGCATAGAGCAAAAAATCGGAGCACCACAAGGGTGCAAACTTCCAGAAAAATCACTACGGGGATTTTTACAACACACCGATACACCTGTTTCAACTGAAGCACTGTGCAAACCTGTCGAGTACACTAATGATCGCTTTTGATACTCATTTACTGGTATACATTGCGGTCAATGATGATCAGTGCCAAGCAGATACACCTGTGCATTTGTGGGGAAAGCTTGTTTCATACCTTTGATACAGAGTTTTGCAAAGCAGCGAATAGATTAAAGATAACCCCAGGATTCAAGGTGTTAAAATAAAACCCCGCAACCGCGCCTGTCAATCATCAAGGCAACCCCAGCCGATAAATCACTGTCCCTTGCTCCTCCGCTAACGGCACACCCAATAGGCACTGTTTTTCGGTGCAATTCAGGGCAAAATAACGGAAGGGTAAAGGGATACCGCCATGTGCAGGCAGGCGCAATGAAAACAAGGGGCTAACCTGCTCCTCCGCTTTCCTGCCCATATCCCAGAAATACAAGATGGCATTGGCATCGGATGTCACCGCCAAATTCGCATTCGGCAAGAACCCCGCATGGGTTGCCAAGGTAGCATGGTTCAGGACGACCGGCTTGGCATCCGCCACAGGCAAGCCCCCGCTGCCCAACTCCCACAGGAAGCCTTTGGCACGCCGCCCGACCGCCAATAAGCGGGAAATGCCGTTTGCATCAGGCGGGCTGATGCGTATCCGGTAGGTTTCTTCTGGCAAGGCCAACTCCGCTGCCTGCTCACCCAATTCACCCTCAGCAAACGCATAAAACCGGGCAACACGGCTATCACTGCTCACCACATAAGCCCCATCCGCCGATATATCCACCGAAAACAGCGCCCCCGGCTCGTGTAACTGGAAGAAAGCCGCTGCCCCCGTTGGCGCACCCACCGGATAAACGCCGACC
Organism: uncultured Thiothrix sp.; assembly: GCA_964293005.1. GTDB lineage: Bacteria > Pseudomonadota > Gammaproteobacteria > Thiotrichales > Thiotrichaceae > Thiolinea. Next base: position 365,523 of record CAXYXW010000001.1, on the reverse strand, counting down.
TGCCCATCCTTACCGGCACTCAACAGGTAATCCCCGGCTTTGGAAAACACCAAATCCTCAATACTTGAGGCATGCCCCTCCCACGAGGCGACACGCTCCAGCTCGCCCCCGGCATTCATCCGGTACAGCAACACATTCCCCATGCGCATAGTGGCATTTTTGCCATCCACCGCCACCGCCAATAACGGCTCACTGGGATGGAACAGCACACGGGTCACTTTCAGGTTATCCAGCCACAGGTTGGCTTTAGCCACAAAACCATCGGTAGCATAAACCTGAAGCCGACTCCCAATTTGGGTAGGTGAATCACTGCCGACCGCGATCCACTGCTGGCCTGCCGACACCGCCACATCCTGCGGTTTCTCACCGGGGGTTGGCAAAGTGACCAGGTTCGGGCTGCCCATCTGCCATGCCAATACCTGCCCGTCCTTACCCGGTGAATACAAATGCCGCTGCTTTGGGTCATAAGCCAAGCCAGCCACCCCCACCTCAGCGGTATGCCCTTCCAGCTTTTGCAGGGCAAGGCGGTTTTCCACATCCCAAACATACAAGGCATGGTCGCCGCTGGCTGTCACCAAGTGTGGCAAGCCGCCCATACTGCCATCGACCCAGGCGACACTGAACACCATCTGCTTGTGCGCACCATCCAGCAAGGCCTGCTTACGCTTCGCCTGCCAATCCCAAACACTGGCTCCCGTCCCGTGCGCGACTGCCAAACGCTGACCATCCGGGGAAAAGGCCAAGCCCAGCGCGATCCCTTCATGCACCAACGCGCGACTGGTTTCTTCGGTGTAAGCTGCCATTTCCCAGAAGCGGACAGCGCCATCATGAAAAGCAGCCGCCAAATGGTTACTGTCGGGTGTGAATGCCAAGCCCCCTTCGGAAACCTGCATCGGGTATTTGGCTGAACGCATCGCCGGGGCAACTGCCAAGGGCGCGGACAGTGAAGTGGCATCGAACTCCCACAAGGAGACACGGTTATCCGTCCCGCCACTGGCAAGGAAGCGCCCATCCGGGCTAAAGGCCAAGGCCTTCATCGCCCCTGCCACCTGCATGGCCTGCACCGGCTTGCTCTGGCGTACATCGGCTGCCAGCGCCCACACCAGCAGCACCCCATCATCCCCCGTGGTCACAAAATGCTTGCCTTGCGGGTGGACAACAATATCCTGCACATGGCGACCATGTACCGCAGGAAACAGGTGAGGCGCTTGCCCAGCCGCGCCCAGATCATAAACTCCAACGACCCGCTTTTCACCGACTACCAGCAAGGACTGGGCATCCGGGGTAAGCGCAGCGGCATGCAGGGCAACGCCTGCATCCAGATAACGCTGAAGCGGTTCGGGTGAGCGCAAATGGGTGTATTGCCCAAACAGGTTGGCTTGCACCTGCTGCTCGCGGGACAACAAATCGCCCCACTGCCCGGTTTTGTCCAGCAACTGCCGGGCTGCCATAAAATTATCGGTACTGGCAAAGGTCGAGGCTTGCGCCAACACCGCTGCCGCCATTTCCCGCTGCGCCTCATCCTTGGCAGCCATCGTGTCGCGTAATTGGAGATAAAACCACCACCCGACCAAGGCCGCCACCAAAAAGAAGGCAAACCCGACCGCAAAAGCCTGCAACGGACGGCGGTACTTGAGCCGAACCTTTTCCTGGTATTCCGCCACTTCCTGCTGACGTTCCCGTACCCGCTCCTGCTCACTGGCAACCAGAAAATCCATCACCCCCTGGAAATCATGCCCATAACGCCGTGACCAGACTTCTGTCGGGGCTTGCCGATCCCGCCATTTCAGGGCTATGTCCAGATCAGGCGATACCAGCAAAGCGGCTTTGCCCTGGCGGTAACGCTGAGCCGTATCCGCCAGACGGTGATACAGGTCGGCCTTTTCAGCCTCACTCTCCACCCATTGGCGCAGGCGCTTCCACTGGCGGATCAGGCTTTCATGGGTAATATCGACAACGGTATCGGCATTCAGCGGCTGATACGGTGGCGGCATCAGGAAATTCCTGCCCGCCCGCCGGAACACCTCCAGCAAGACCTCAATATCCGCAAACGGCAAGCCAGTCACCTGCATCAGGTCTTGCACCTTGACCGGACGGCGGATGTCCTGCCCTTCACGGGTACGCTCAGTGAGCAGGCGGAAGATTTGCCCGGCCTGTTCCTGTTGCGCAGGCGACAGCTCAGCCCACGCCTCTTCCAAATGCTTGTCGAGGATATGCGCCAAGCCGCCCAACTCCTGATATTCCTTCAGGGTCAGGTGCTTGTCGGTATCCGTATCCCAGAGGCGCATCAGCAAATGCTGCAACAGGGGTAACTGATCCATCGCCTGCCCCGCCTCATTCAGCAGGGTATTGACCAACTCCGGTTCCACCTCCCCACCAAATACCCGTGCAGGCAAGGCAATCGCATCCGCCATCTGGTCACGCCCCAGGCGGGGGGTCAGGTACAAACCCTGGTTGATCGCCTCCGGCAAGCCCTGAAACCCGGAGCAATGCCCCAGAAAATCCGAGCGCATGGTGATAATGGTATAAACCGCCGGATGCTGGCTGGCAGACAGCAACAGGCGCACGAACGCCCCCGCTTCATTGCTGGCATAACGCTGGTAACGGAACACCTCCTCAAACTGGTCAACCAGCAGCAGAATGGAAGTGTTTTCGAGCTGCAACTGTGCCAACAACTCCTGCATGCCCAAAGGCCCGCGCTGCAAGCTGGCTTGCAGGAACGGTAATGCCTGCATCTGCCAATCATCCCCCCAATCCGCCGGGAATTGCCCCCGGTAACTGGCTGCAAAAATCGGGTCGTGCAACAAAGCTTCCGCCAGATAGACAAAGGGCTGATGCCCCGGATGCATGTCTGCTACCACCCAACGCGCCCCGGCACTCGCCATAAAGCCGCTGTCGAGTGCGGACAACACACCAGTACGCACCAGTGATGACTTGCCACACCCGGAAGGGCCAATCACTGCCAGAAAATGGCTGTGCTGGAGCTTTTCGAGGATTTCATCAATCTGCTGTTCGCGCCCAAAGAAAATGTCGATTTCCTCACGGCGGAACGCCCGCAACCCCGGATAAGGCCGCTTGCTCATACCGTTACCCCCCGGCTTGCCAGAAACTGCTCAATACAACGCCCAGAGAAAGGCGCAGAACAGGCCAGCACATCCAAGCCCGCACCCCCAGCATTCAAGGGCTGGGCAGCAGCCTGGCTATCCACACAGACGGCGGTATGCAAGGGTCGGTCAGCAGGCCGCCGGGAACGCATGCGCATGCCCTGCAACAAATGGCTGCGCACCTGTGCCACCGGGCTATTCGCATACAGCACCAACATCACATCACACTCCAGCAGGTTTTGCTCCAAATCAGTACGGATTTGGCTGGGCGACATATCGGGCGAAGGAACCAGAGGCAGCAGGCAAAAATACCCACGGGCTGTCAACTGCTGGAACACATCCTCTGCCAAGGGCAAGTCTTCGGTTCCGGCATTGACAAAAATGATCATGTCCTGCGGCTGGGGTGGCAATACCACCCGGACAGGCGGCGGCGGGGGCAGGATTTTTTGCAGCACATACTGCTGGAACTCGACCAGGTTCGAGGCCATCACATGCTTACCTTGCAACAGCCCCGCCTGCTGAGGATCGCGCCCCTGTACCTCTGCCAAGTCGGTTTCCGGTGAACGCCATTGCAGAATGCTGATACCCTTATTGTCCGCAATCAGGTGCTGATCCAGCGGGATACCCATATTGCTGCTGCTATCCAGCAACTGGATAAAGTGCGAGCATCCCCCCAGCGCGGCTTCCATATCCTGATGAAATGAACTGATGTTGACACGGTTACTGGCAGGCAAGATGCGAATTTTGTGCTGGGTGAAAAAACGCACCATATCCGCCCGCTCCATTTCCAGCGTATCCGATACGGGAGCCAGATAAATGGTGGCCTTGAACCCGTCTAACCCGCTGCTGGTATTGGCAGGTGGGGCTATGCTTGGGTCAGTGGCAGCAGGTTTTGCGGTCGAGCCTGTGGAGGCATTGGTGGGGGAATTGGTGGAAGAGCTGGCGGGGGGCTTGGTGGCTGCGCGCACGCCCTGAATGCGCTCAACCAACTGAATCGCCAAATCTTCAGCTTGCCGGAAATACTCACTGCGCAAATCAGCGGTGGTTGGGGTTCCCAATGTGCGGAACACCCCTTTTTGCTCACGGTCAGGAACCCAGAACGGAAAACCTTTCAGATCAGCCAAGGCAGGCAAGCGCTGCGGTAACAGGGTACGCTCCACCACAAAAATACGCCCCTCCTCCACCGGATGCTGCACCAGAAAGGTTTCCAGCTCCTGCATGCACCAGCGGGAAGCGACATAACCGGGGGACAATACCAACAGAAGGATGGAAGCATGGCGGACTGCATCGAGAATTTCGGGAGTCAAGGGCACATTGCCGGGCAATTCCGGGTCACGCCAAATGGAGTAGCTTTCACGGCGACCCAGTTTTTGTTGCAGGTAGACCTCCAAGGTAGCCATCAAAGCACTCACCCAACCCTGCGTTTCCCCTGGCATACAAGCATTGTCGACATGCGCGTAACTGACAAAAATGTCATACTGCTCACTCATCCCCGCTCCATCCATCGCATTGATTTGTCGTTATCGCGTAAACCACTACCTTCATTTTAGCGGTTGTTCTATATTTTTGTTGAGATAGTGCTAATCTTGACAAGACTTTTGCAGACCCCAAGCAGACCCCGACCATAATGAAGAATACGCCTATGTTACGTGTTTTGATGACAGCGGCATTGACCGCCTCCCTAAGCGTGCCTGTGTTTGCGGCTGACCCCGCTCCCGCTGCTCCCCCAGCTGAGCGCCAATCCACCATGCTGATCCTGGATGGTTCCAACAGCATGTGGGGACAACTCAAAGGCATCAACAAGATAGTGACAGCCCGCGAGAGTATCCGCACCTTGCTGGAAAACGCCCACGGCAGCATTGATTTTGGCCTGCTGACCTATGGCAACCAGCGCAACCAAAACGGTTGCGATGATTTCACCCTAGTCAGCAAACCCCAGGATTATGACATGGTAAACCTGTTAAAGCAGGTCTATAAAGTCAAACCGCGTGGGCGTTCACCGATTGCTGAATCGCTGCGGCAAGCCGCCAAAAACCTGCCCAGTAAAAATGCCCATATCCTGCTGGTCAGTGATGGGGTGGAAAGCTGTGGTGCAGACCCCTGCGCCGTTGCCAAAGAGCTGCTGGAAGCCAACCCTGACCTGCAAATTGATGTCATCGGTTTCCGGGATGAAAAAGACGCACAATTGGAATGTATCGCCGAAAATGGGCGGGGTGCATTTGTCGTTGCCACCGATACGGAGCGCCTCAAAACCCTGCTGGCGGGCGTACAAGCCAAGGCGCAAGCCATGACCCGTACCCCATTGGACAGCAAAGCCTTACCGGGCAGTATTGAAATCGCCATCCGCGCCCAAGGCAAAACCGAACCCTTACGCGCCAACTATTCGGTCTACCTGCCAGATGGCACGAATGTGGTCAACTTCACCGCCCGCACGCAAATACGCGAATACCTGCAACCCGGCACTTACCGCATCAAGGCTATCTGGCAAAACTACGAACATGCCGAAACACTGAATGTCCAATCCGGGAAAAGCACCCCTTATACCTTCGATGTCGGGCCAACGGGTATGGTCAATCTGACGGCTGTCAACAAAACGGAAAAGCCGCTTCAGGTCAATTATGCCTTATACACACCCAACGGTGATTTCATCGCCCGCCACATCATGCAGAACAGCTTGCACACCCGCCTGCCAGTCGGGCAGTACCGCATCAAAGCCACGGTCGATGACCAGACACAGGAAACCGAAGTAAAGGTCAGTATGGACAATGAGACTCCGCATACCTTCCGGTTTGCTGATAAATAGCCGATGGACGGTGATAAATCACCATAAATAAATAGAACCCAACTATTGCCCTGTGGTCTAAAATCCCGGATAGTTTCGATCCGGGGCTACCCTAACAATAACGATTGTTGAATAACTGTTAAATAAATAAGCTAATGACTAAGGAGTTCTCCTAAATGATTAAAACAGCCACATTCAAAGTTGCCGCCGCCCTGCTGGTATCCAGCTTGGCATTGGCCGGGTGTAACCCACCAAACAACGCCCAAAGCGGAGCCATGATGGGTGCTGTCCTCGGTGGTGTTGCAGGCAACCAGTTTGGCAAGGGCGATGGCAAAATTGCTGCCACTATCGCTGGAACCATGATTGGTAGTTATATCGGTGGTCAGATGGGCGCACAAATGGATGCCTATGACCGCCAACAAGTAGGCAATGCCATCGCCACCGGTCGTCCGGCTCAATGGCAAAACCAGAGTACCGGCTATAGCTATACCGCCACTCCTGGCAATATCTATAACAGCACATACCAAGGCCAGCAAGCGGCTTGCCGCCCTGTCACCGTGATGGGCTATATCAATGGGCAACCCCAGCAGATCAACATGAATGCCTGCCGTGGTGCTAACGGTCAGTGGCAAGCCGTCAACTAAGACAGCCACACCCCAAGCAGACACCCGCCCCTCTGGATGATGAGTCCCGTGGGGCGGTTTGCTTTTGGACACACCCAGCTGCCTATAACCAGCCCTTGCTTTTGAAGAACAGGTAAGGGGCAATCCCTGAAATCACCATTAAGCCCAAAGCCCACGGATAACCCGCCAGCCACGCCAACTCCGGCATGTGTGCAAAGTTCATCCCGTAAATGCTCGCCACCAGAGTCGGTGGCAGGAACACGACAGCCGCAATCGAAAAGATTTTGATGATCTGGTTTTGCTGGATATTAATAAAGCCCTGGGTTGACCCCATCAAGAAATTGATCTTGTCAAACAGGAAGGTAGTATGCAGCATCAAACCTTCAATATCACGCATGACCTCACGCAGGGTTTCCAGATGGTCGGGATATTCACGCAAATGGCGCAGCAGGAAGGAAATGTCACGTTGGGTATCCATCAAGCACAGGCGAATCTTCCCGTTACTGTCCTCCAGCTTTGCCAGCTCACTGATGGCATCCTCCAGATCGGCATCCTCCACCTCCAAGACCTGGTGGCTGACCGCTTCCAGCTTGCGGTGGATGTCTTCCAGATAGTCGGCATGGTTTTTGATTTTGTGGTCGAGCATCGTCACTAGCAGCTCAGTGGCGCTGTGGCACAGGATTTGTCCACGCCGGGAGCGCAAGCGGAACAAACGGAAATCCGGCAGCTTTTCATCCCGGATGGTGATCAGGCGCTCGCCTTGCAGGATAAAAGCCACCGACACGGTATTGTGGCTGCCATCCTCCTGGAACATGAACAGGGAGTGCACATGCATCCCAGCCTGATCGATAAAGCAGCGAGCCGAGACCTCGATTTCTTCCACATCATCCGACTCCGGCAAGTCGGTGTGCAACAAGGACTCCAATACGGCACGCTCATCATCATCGGCCTCACAAGAGTCCACCCAGTTGGCCTCAGCCAATTGCGCAGTCAAACAGCCCTCTTCCAGCTCAAGCTCGCGGATAAAGCCATTATCAAATTTAAATAGTCTGAGCATGTGGGGTTCCTCGCCAGTTACTTAATTTTTGCCACCCGTGTTTGTCGGGCGTGATTCTAACCTAAAACGGACTGAAAACAGCATGACAGAACCTAGGCTCATGAGCCACACACCAGCTACAATCCTTACAACGAAGAATACGCCGCTGGAGTGATACGGTTTGAATTTTCCCGATGTTGTTTTTTACGGTTATCTACTATTGGGCGCATTAGGCTTGCTCTGGCTATGGCATTGGCTGCTTGGCTACATGAGCGCCCTGGATATTGCCCCAGAAAAACGCGGGCTGTTCACCATCCTGATTGTCACCCTGGTTGCCTTTGCGGTCATCACCTATGCCTTTAAACTGAATGGCTGGCGGCATAACCAACAGGCCGGGCAGACCAGCCCAGACGAAGCAACGCTGGAAAAAACACTGGAAAACAATACGACTCCGGGGGAGCTGGCAGAACCCGCAGAAGCCAAGCAGAGTGAAGAACAAAAACTGTCAAGCTTCGAGCAAACAAACTATCCGGGATTGTATGAACAACGCACCGCACTCTACCGGGAAATCAAAGGGCTGGAGCGATTCTTTACCCAGGTTGAAAGCCTGGTACAACCCAACCCCAAACAAATCCCGCTATTGAAAGACATCTACCGCATCCGCAAGGATAGTCACGCCAAATTTTCCCGGCGCTATCTGGAGGTTAGCCAACAACTACGCAATTTTTGGGTGCATTACAATACCGGCAACCCCACAGATGCGGTTAACAAATTCAATGTCATCGCCGACAAATTAATCAGCGGTATTCAGGAAACCCGTGGCGACGACCTCGATAACCAGCGCGAAGAAGAAAAACGCATCACTGAACACCTGCGTCGTGCCGAAGCCCTGCTGAAAAACAACAAGCTTCCCGACCAAAAGGCAGGCATCACCTCTTACAAACCCGAAAACCGCAACAGCCTGTTGCTGTGGTTACAACAATACGGCACAACCGACCTGCTGGAAACCCTCAAGCAGATGGGCGAACAACGCCAGCTGATCAGCCAACGTAGCCAACAGCTCAGCGACTATATGCAGCGTTACCCAGATTTGCGCCTCTCACTGGAGCAAACCCAGACCTTATGGCAGCAAGCCATGCAGCACAACCTGTATGCTGAATACCGCCTGCTATTTGCCATGGAAACCCAATACATTCTGGAAACATTGGGCATCACCAGCGCCGCCAATACCCGCAAGCGTTTGGATGCCACCCTGGAAACTTACTTGCCGAGTGTCGTCAATCACGTCAACGACACACTCGCGCGTGCTGAGGGGGGGTATAACCCGAAACTGGGGAAATAAACCGCGTTAGATTTAAGCAAAGATAGCTGACATAGGACTTGCACCCTCCAAGAAAAAAGCTTTCTTTTTAACCACTTGTAACAAATAATTTGACAATTCCCAAGACTCACCACCTATAATCGGATAACATCTGTCGGCTATAACGAAACTCTGCTCAAAGGGAGTGGCATGAGAAATAACGCTGTGCTTTGTGTGTTCATACACCTATTATTGCTCGTCACCTTGAGTTATACCGTACTATCCCCAGTAGCCTTTGCTGCACAGGAAAATACATTAGAATCACGCGCATCGTGCACCCAACAAACCTCCCAGCCCCCACCAAGCTCACAATCCTATAGAGAGTCTGGGGATAACGAGGATCTCACGACCCCACCCTCGACCGAAGTGCCCACCCCCATTACCCTAGGCCTGTTCATTGAGGAAATTCCAGCAATCAATGAACTCGAAAATACCTTCACCATTGAAGGGCGGATGAGCATCACCTGGTGCGACCTACGCCTACAACATGGGGGCAGCGGGGAGGAAAATATCGATACCTTCCTCGAAGAGAAAGCACAAGAAAAAATCCGGAGCATTTGGTGGCCTGATATTACTTTTGCCAATGAAGTAGCAAAACGTGACATTGCCAATGAAGCGCTGTTTATACATGGCAATGGCACAGTAGAGTATCGTGAAAAGTTTTCAGTCACGCTGGAGGGAAAGTACGACTTATCAAAGTTTCCATTCGACAAGCAAACATTGCAAATCGAAATGGCCTCCTTTGCCTGGGATGTACGATACCTGAAGATCCTCATTGATACACAACGTACTGGCTTTAGCGATGAATTTGAGCTTCCTGAGTGGCATACCAGCCAAATAACCAACGACATCAAAGAATTCATGGAAGTCGAAAGCCCAGCCCCATTTTCAAAGCTAGTGATAATGATTGATGTGACACGCCAATTTGGTTTTTATCTCTGGAAAGTGTTACTCCCATTAATAAGTCTTGTGCTGATCTGTTTTGCCATTTTCTGGATGAGCAATGATAGTCTGGCTGATAGGATGAGCATATCCTTTACAGGGGTTCTTACTGTGGTTGCTTATCAATTTATTGCCACAGGCAGCCTACCTAAAGTACCCTACATTACGCTAATGGATGTTTATATCAATTTTTCATTTATTATCATGATAGCCACCATCCTGCAAAGCATCGTTATCAGTAGCTATCAAAACAGTGATAAAAATGAGCGGGCACGCCACATCGACAAAAGCAGTCGATGGCTATTTCCAATCGCCTATTTTGGGGGGCTTGGAGTATTGACCCTTGTATTTACGACCATGCAATAACAACCAGAATGGCAGGAAACTATAAATCATGATGTGTAGAAAAGAACCATGAAAATCAGCAAGCCATTATTTTTATCAGTTATCCTGTTAATTATCGCGTTCGGTTACTACATCACGCGGGGAGCTGCCACCATACAGGCAGCAACCGAAAACACGTCGATGCAGAGACCTGCACTTGAATCCAGTGCATCCTGTGGCAAAACAAACTACACCTTGCCACCGACTCCTATCGCAGCCAGCAATGATGATACACCTGCAACATCACCGAATAAAGACGGCCCGGTCATTGCGGACTTGGGATTTTTTATTGAAGAAATCCCCGCCATTAATGAGCTTGAAAATACGTTTACCGTTGAAGGGCGAATCAATGTCATCTGGTGCGACCCACGCTTGCAATATACCAGTAATGACCATGAAAAATTTAAAACCTATCTTGAGGAACAGGCACAAACCAAACTTCAAACCCTATGGTGGCCTGATATAACCTTTGCCAATGAAGTGGCAAAGCGTGACACTGCCGATGAAATACTCTTGATACATGACAATGGCACGATAGAGTATCGTGAAAAATTTTCTGTCACACTCGAAGCCGCATATAAACTCATCAAATTTCCATTTGACAACCAAACCCTTGCCATAGAAATAGCATCATTTAACTGGAATAATAAACATCTTAAGCTGGATTTCATAAAAGAGCTAAACGGATTTAGTGCAGAATTTGAAATTCCCGAATGGCACATCACCCATACCGAGAGCCGCGTGGAAGATGTTATGAAACCGGGTGACAGGGCAACTTTTTCACAATTCCTCATGGAAATTCATGTCACACGCCAGTTCGGTTTTTACTTATGGAAAGTCTTATTACCGCTGGTGGCTCTTGTTTTGATGTGCTTTGCCGTTTTTTGGATTCGTGAGGAAGGATTGGCAGAACGGCTAAATATCTCCTTCACGGGTATTCTCACTGTCGTGGCTTATCAGTTCATTGCAACGGACAGCCTGCCTAAAGTGCCCTATATCACGCTCATGGATGCCTATATTAACTTTTCATTTATTATCATGGTGACGACCATTATTCAAAGCATTATAGTCAGCCGCTACAATACAAACAATGAACACGATTTAGGGTTAAAACTCGACCAAAACAGCCGCTGGATATTCCCCCTGGTGTATCTCCTTGGAATTGGTCTGCTAACCTTTGTGTTCATGGCATAACCAAAATCAAACCGAATACTTGAGCCTGAAACCAATCCCCTTCAGGTATTTCTTTTCCTCCTCCAGATCGGCAAACAACAGCGGGCGCTGACTATCATCATCCGCAAAAGACAACTCCAGCTCCTGTTTGCCCACCTTGGCTGCCTGTAAAGGCAAGGCCATACGCCCACTCCGCGCCCGGTGCAGCAATACCGCCATGCGCAGCAACACACTCAGGTAAAGTGCGTGCTGGTAGCGGCGGGACTCCAGCCCGACATACAGTTTGGGGAATACCTTGCGCCGGTGCGTGCGCACCAATAGGCTCAGCCAATGCTGCTCCTCCGTGGAAAAACCCACCAGATCGAAATGATCCAACAAATAACCACCGTGCTTATGGTAGCCACTGTGCGACACCGACAAACCCAACTCATGCAAATCGGCTGCCCAGCCCAACAAATCACGCAAATCGTCCGGCAGCGCCCAACCCTCCTGGCAAGCATCAAACAAGGCCAAGGCCGTTGCCCGTACCGACTGGGCATGACGGGAATCAATCTGGAAACGCACCTGCAAGCCACGCACCGTCTTATTGCGCAAATCACCCTGCTGGAAACGGTTGATGCGCTCATACACCAAGCCTTCACGCAACGCACCATCGGAGACAAACATCTGCGAAATGCCCAGCGCCTCAAATACACCCATCAAAATGGCAAGCCCACCCGCAAACACCGGCTTGCGGTCATCGCTCAAACCGGGTAACTGCAACTTGTCGAGTGTTTTGGCTGCCATCATGCGGGCTTGCACCTCGCGCATGTGCTCCAAAGTAATACCATAAGGTGCTAACCCACACTGCTGGATCACCTTGGCAACTGCCTTGATCGTACCGGATGCGCCATTTGCCACCTCCCAACCGATGTCGCAATAGCTACGCTTGACTGGCATCAACTCCAGATGGGCAGCCGTTAGCGCTTCCTTCCAGCACTCCTTGTCCAACAAGCCATTGGGGAAAAAGTTTTGGCTACTGCTCACACAGCCCATGCGCAGACTTTCCGTATGCAAGGCTTCATAGCCCTGCCCGATGATCAGTTCAGTACTGCCACCACCAATGTCCATGACAAAACGGCGGGCTTCCATATTGTCTGCCGCACCCAGTGAATGGGAAACACCCAGATAAATCAGGCGGGCTTCCTCACGCCCACTGATCACGGAAATGGGATGCCCCAAGGCTTCCTCTGCCTGATCCAAGAAACGGCGGGCATTACGTGCCATACGCAAGGTATTGGTTCCAACCGCAGCAACATCGGTAGAAGGGAAAGTGCGGAGACGCTCACCAAAACGTGCCAAGCAAGCCAAAGCACGTTGCTTGGCCTCATCCGACAGATTGCCTACTGCGTCGAGGCCACTCCCCAAACGCACCGGCTCACGCAAACGGTCAATGACACGTACATGTCCACCGTTATCGACACCGACAACAATCATGTGAAAACTGTTCGAGCCAAGATCAACAGCCGCAATATAATGTGGCCTGTGTTCAGACGTGTACATGCTTCCGTATTCCTTCCGGCAAGGCCGCTAGATCAGCCTGCCGTCAATCATCCAGGCTGGATTGTTTGTGGTCGTCCCCGGCTTCAAACCGCTTAACACGAATAATAGACGGAACATGTTCAACCTGACGGATAATTTCTTGCAGGTGCTCCAGATCGCGCACCCATAACACCCAGTTGGTATCCTTGATACGGGCATCACCGCTAGTATTGACCGCCTCAATATTCACGTTCAACTGGTGCATCAGCTCGGTGATATGGTGCAACACACCCACCACATTATGGGCTTGTGTCTGGATTGCTGCCAGGAACAATTGCCCTTCATTTTGCTCTGCCCAGGCCACGGACAGGATTTCATCGGGTTCATGGCTGGTGTGCAATACTTTACAGGTATCGCGGTGCACCTCCAAGCCTTGGTCGGGGCTTAAAACTGCCAAAATATGCTCAGACGGCAACGGGTAACAACAGGGCTGGAAGTGCAGCACCAAGCCTGCCGTGCCTTTCACCAACAACGGTGTATCCTTGTCAGCCAGTGCATTCGGGCGACCGATGCCACCACCGCCCATCACCAACAGGCGTTGTGCCAACAAGCGTGAGCAATGGTCATTCTGGGCGATGGAAACAAATAGCTCACCCGTTTCCTTCATTTTCAGCGTCGCCAGTAAAGCTTGCAGGGTTTCCGCACCCACCAGCTCCAAACTGGAATGACGGTCACGCAAGGCCTTTTGCAGCAGGCTCCTCCCCAACTCAAGCTGATCGGTGACTTTCTGCTGGCGCAACCAGTTACGGATATAGGAACGCGCCCGCGCCGTAATGGAGAAATTTAACCATGAAGGCTGCGGGCCTGCCTCTGGGTGAGTCATGATTTCGATGGTCGCCCCATTCGGGATATGGGTGCGCAAGGGCACTTCCTCGCCATCAATCTTTGCACCAATACAACGATGCCCAACCCCGGTATGGATGGCAAAGGCAAAGTCGATCATGGATGCACCGCGCGGGAACTCTTTGACATCCCCTTTGGGCGTAAAGGCATAAATTTCTGTCAGGAACAGGTCAGCCTGAATATCCGCATAGAACTCGATGGGGTTGCCTGCTTTCGCGCCCAGCTCACGCACCTGCTCTTGCCAACGTTGCAAAGCTTCCTGGGTAAATAGCGCCCGTTGCCCGGAGTTCTGCCCCGGATAGCGCCACTGCGCCGTAATCCCATACAGGGCAATCTGGTACATAGGGCGGGTCTGGATTTTCACCATGACCTGACGCTTGCTGGGGGTAATGATGACCGTCTGCAAGGCCTGATAGCCATACGACTTGGGTGTGGCAATAAAGTCCTGGAATTGCCCGATACGCGGGTGATAAATCGAATGCACCACGCCCAATGCCCGGTAACACTCGTCAACCGTCCCGACCAACACCCGCAACTCCAGCATTTCGCGGGATTCATCAAATTTTTTGCCGTGCCGCTTCATGCTTTCATACAGGCGGAACAGGTTCTTGTCGGCAATGATCACCATCGAGGCAGGCAAAGTTTCCTGTAACCGCCCCGTCACCTTGTCAAGAATCTTTTGCCCCTGCTCCTTGCTGGAAGCCAGGTATTGATCCATGACTTCCTGGAGGATTTTATAACGCCACGGATACAGGTGCTGGAACGCCAACAACTGCATTTCGCGCCGCAAGGCATTCATCCCCATCCGCCGCGCCAATGGCACATACATGCCCAGGGTTTCACGGGCGATGCGCCGCCGGGAATCCGGCTTCTTGTGGGTTAAAGTCCGCAGGTTATGCAAGCGGTCAGCCAGCTTGATGATGACCACCCGAAAATCCTCGGTCATGGCCTGCATCATTTTCTGAAAACTGGCAATGGTGGCCTCATGCTTGTCAGAAAACTCGTGGCTTTCCAACTTGGTCACACCCTCCACCAGATTGGCAACGACATCCCCAAACCGCGCCTCAAGGTCGGCATGGGTGTATTCGGTATCCTCAATCACATCGTGCAGCAAGGCCGCACACACCGTATCCGCATCAAGGTGCATATCCGCAAGGATGCGTGCCACCTCCAGGGGATGGGTGATATAAGGATCGCCTGACTTGCGCTCCACACCTTTATGGGCATCTGCCGCCAACAAAAACGCATCATAAACCCGTTTAATTTCATCGGGTTCCATATAGCGCTCGACCATATTGATCAGGTCGGCTGCACGAAAAAAATCAGCAGGGGGAGAACCAGTCATGACAACTACCTACGCAGAGGGTGGAGAAAACCCTACTCTGCCTCTGTATCGCGTGAGCCGCGCTTCTTGCCAAGCAAACCGGCGGCAATTTCACGCAACGCGATAACGGTTGGCTTATCCCCTTCCTCATCGACCAGCGGCTGTGCACCGTGGGAAATGTCACGGGCACGACGGGCAGCCTTCAACACCAGTTCAAAGTTATTTTCAACATGCGGGAGACAATCTTCTACAGTGACACGAGCCATGGTATATCGACCTTTGAGAAAGCTGTTAAGAACCCTCCATTATAGCGATGTGTTGCAGAAAAGGAACAGGGTAATGATGAATAGAATTACCATGTAGATTCTTAGGTAGAAGTTTACCCGCCCCCTAAAGTGTGGCAACCTTGAACTGGCAACGCTTCTGTCATCGCTTGGGGGATAACAGTCCACGTAAGGCCTGAAGCGTGTCACTTGCACACAAGTAGGAGTACATTATGAAAAGCATTCGGCAATTTTTAACAAGCGCCCATCAATCACTCGTTACCGTCAGCCCCGATGATACCGTCTACGATGCCCTGGTTTTATTGGCACAACACAATCTTAGTGCAGTCTTGGTTATGCAAGGTGACAAACTGGCAGGTATTTTCACTGAACGTGATTATGCGCGTAAGGTTGTCCTGCTGAACAAACGCTCCAGGGAAATGCCCGTGCGCGATGCCATGACCCAAAGGCCGGTGATCGTCAACCCAGACATGTCGTTTGATGACTGCATGACGCTCATGACCAGCAATAAAGTCCGCAACCTGCCTGTGACAACCGCCGACAATAAAGTCCTGGGCATCATTTCCATCGGTGATGTCATGAAAGTGGTCATGGAAGAACAACACTTCCTGATCAAAGAGCTGCAACGCTATTTGGCAAGCTAAAAAACCCCAAGGATGCGGGTAGCTACTGTTTACCCGCCTGCTGAAGCGTGGCAACCTCATCTGTATAAACAACAACAGGCAGGATACCACCATGATTGATTCCTACAATAATGAACTGTACCAAGCCATGCAAACATGGCGGCGTGATCTCCACCAACACCCAGAAACCGCCTACGAAGAACACCGCACCAGCGCACAGGTCGCCGCCTTGTTACAGCAATGGGGGCTAGAAGTGCATACCGGCATTGGTTTAACCGGTGTGGTCGCTGTCCTGCATGGCAAACAAACCGGGAATCGGCACATCGCCCTGCGGGCGGATATGGATGCCCTCAACCTCACTGAACTCAATACGTTTGCCCATACATCCTGTCACCACGGCAAGATGCACGGCTGTGGGCATGATGGGCATACCGCCATGCTGCTGGGTGCTGCCAAAACACTGGTAGATAACCCTGACTTTGCCGGAACGGTTTACTTCATTTTCCAACCAGCAGAAGAAGGCGGGGCAGGTGCACGCCGGATGCTTGAAGATGGCCTGCTGGAGCGCTTCCCGATCCAGGAAATGTATGGCATGCACAACTGGCCAGGATTGCCCGCCGGAGAATTTGCCGCACACGCAGGGGCAGTGATGGCCTCCACCGATTCTTTCGACATCAGCATTACGGGTCGGGGTGGGCATGCTGCCATGCCTGACACGCTCAATGACCCGGTGGTGATCACCGCTCACCTGATCACCGCCATCCAGAGCATTGTTGCCCGTAACCTGCGCCCCGTGGATAGCGGTGTGGTCAGCGTCACCCAAATGCAAGGCGGCAGCGGTGCATATAATGTCATCCCCGAACAAGTCAGCCTGCGCGGAACCATCCGCACGCTGCATGAAGCACAACGCAGCCTGATCAAAGAACGCCTGACCACCTTGGTCACACATACCGCCTTGGCTTTCGGTGCGCAAGCGGACATCCGCTTCACGCCCGGCTACCCTGCCACCATCAACCACCCGCCCCAAGCAGAAACCTGCTACCAGATCGCCTGCCAACTGGTCGGGGAAGATAAGGTACAGTGGAACCCGGAACCCAGCATGGGCGCGGAAGACTTCGCCTATTTCCTGCAAAAACGCCCTGGCGCGTATATCTGGATCGGCAATGGCGACCTCCACACCAGCCGTCCCCTGCATAATCCGCATTATGATTTTAATGATGCGATTTTGCCGCTAGGAGCAAGGTATTGGGTGGAGCTGGTACGGGCGTTATGCCGGTGAGGGGCTTGTGATACCACCCCTGATGCACAAAAATGCCCTCAGGGTATAAGCATTGTGGGGCGGCAGTGATATACTACCGCGTTCAACTGCGGATCCCTTGCATAATTGTCCGCATTCCCTTGAACGACGGAGTTTGTGATGCTCAAAGTAGGTTTTGTCGGTTGGCGTGGCATGGTCGGTTCCGTGCTGATGGAGCGCATGCAGGCCGAAAATGATTTCCAGGGTTTTCAACCCGTATTCTTCACCACCTCCCAAGCGGGAAAACCTGGCCCGGATGTCGGCATGGGTGCTGCCCCCTTGCTGGATGCAATGGACATCAGCCAACTGGCGGACATGGATATTATTGTTTCCTGCCAAGGTGGTGACTACACCACAGAAGTCTACGAAAAACTGCGTGCCAACTGGAATGGCTACTGGATTGATGCGGCTTCAACCCTGCGGATGAAGGACACCAGCATTATTGTGCTTGACCCGGTGAACCGCCATGTGATCGACGCAGGCTTACAACAGGGTATTAAGGACTATATCGGTGGCAACTGCACCGTTTCCCTGATGATGATGGCATTGGGTGGCCTGTTTGAAAAAGGTCTGGTGGAATGGCTCAGCTCCATGACCTACCAGGCAGCCAGCGGTGCAGGCGCGAAAAACATGCGCGAGCTGCTGACACAAATGGGGGAGCTGAATGGCGAAGTAGCTGATTTGCTGGCTGATCCGGCCTCTGCGATCCTCGACATTGACCGTAAAGTCACTGCCAAGTTGAACGATGGCACTTTGTCCACTGAAAACTTTGGTGCACCCTTGGCAGGCAGCCTGATCCCGTGGATCGACAAGGCTTGGGAAAATGGTCAAACCAAAGAAGAATGGAAAGGCATCGCTGAAACCAACAAAATCCTCGGTTTCAATGGCGCAAGTGCCATCCCGGTTGATGGGCAATGCGTGCGGATTGGTGCAATGCGCTGCCACTCCCAAGGCTTTACCATCAAGCTGAAGGAAGATTTGCCGCTGGCAGAAATTGAAGCGATCATCGCCAACCACAATGAGTGGGTGCGCGTGATTCCGAACGATAAGGCATCCACCTTGGCTGGCCTGACTCCAGTGCAAGCATCCGGCTCACTGACCATTCCGGTCGGGCGTATCCGCAAGATGAATATCGGCCCACACTACCTCACCGCCTTCACAGTCGGCGACCAGTTGTTATGGGGTGCGGCAGAGCCTGTGCGCCGCATGCTAAAAATTGCCCTTGAGTACATCAACGCCAATCGCTAATACCGCAACGCGATGCACCTGACGGGAAAATTTCACGTCAGGTGCAGGTCTTCACGCATAACTCCGCTTATCCCCTAATTAACTCCCCTACTCCCTGCCACCGCCCTTTTCAGGCAAGCCCAATGCTACCCTGACAACCTGACCCTCCCCCTTATCCAACACAGGCACACCCCCCATCACCGGGATATGCAGCCCAGACCCACAGCGGGGAGCACATTTAACTGCATATTGAATGCGAGGAATAATGAGATGACTGTACAAAAAACCGGGTTAGCCATCCTGCTCAACCTGCTGGTGTTATCGGCTGTGCAAGCCAACTGCCAAGTCTTTGAGCATGCCAACTATCAGGGTGCAACCTTGGTCATGTCACCAGGCCAACACATATCCAATGTTGGCACACAGTGGAATGACCGCATTTCAGCGGTACAAGTAACCAATAAATGCAGCCTGACCGTCTTCCAACACGCCAACTACCAAGGGGACAAGTTGTTGTTCAAAGCCAGCAGTGGCTTCGTCGGCAACCTGTGGAATGACCAAATCTCATCCCTGCAATGCCAATGCCCAGAGCCACCCAAGCCCAGTTGCACCCTGTATGAGCATGCCAACTTCGCAGGTGGCTCGTTTTCCTTGCGCGGCACGATGCCTTGGGTGGGTGAAGGCTGGAATGACAAGGTATCAGCCGTCAAAGTACCCGAATCCTGCCACCTGACGGTTTACCAGCACAAAGACTTGGGCGGGGATAGCCGTGCTTTTACCCCCGGTAGTACCGCTTATATCGGCGACCTATGGAATGACCAGGTATCTTCTGCGATTTGTAGCTGCCGCTAATCCCGCAGCGGGAATGGCTTGCGCAATGGATTGCAGCAAGCCATTTTCACCCACGCCCCATTTTCCCCTCACTCCAAAACCAGCGACCGTACACAAGAACCCTCCGGTAGCCATAATTCCTTGCCCCAAGTCAATGCGGCACTGCAACAATCAATATAAACTGCTGTCGCATAGTGAGATAATAACCGGCACATGACCACCCCGGACTTGCCGGAAAAACGATGAATTAGACAAAGGCGACACACCAATGGAAACCACACTGCTTGAGATCCGTGATTATCTGGCACAATGCCAGCCTATGAAAAGCTTGCCCCCTTCCACCCTGGACGGGTTAGCACAGGCGGTTGAGCCGCTCACCGTTGCACAGGGCGAGGTCGTCATGCGCATTGGCAGCACCAATACCCATGTTTTTCTCATTCGACACGGTGCCGTTGAGCTGCTACGACCCAACGGCGACCTGCACGGGCGTTTTGTCGCCGGTGACTGGTTTGGCTACCGCTCGGTCATGCGCGGTGGTGAGGTCAGCCTTGATGTGCGCACGCTGGAAGACTCGCTGTTTTATACCATCCCCAATACCGTTTTCATGCAACTGCTGACCAGCTCAGAACGATTGACCCACTACTTCTCCGAACACAAACCGGAACGCTTGCGCAATGCCCTGCAAGACCTGCGCCATACCGATGATCACGCCATGATCACTTTACATGTCGGGGACTTGATGAAGCTGCCCATGCTGGTCAATGGACAGGACAGCATCCAGCAGGTAGCCCAGCAAATGAGCAAAACCAGCTCACGTACTGCCCTCATTGCCGATCAGGATGCACGCCTCAGTGGGATCGTCACCGATACCGATTTCCGCGCTGTGGTTGCACAAGGGATGGATATTCACCAGCCCATTGCCCACATCATGACCCCAAACCCGCTCACCCTGGCTCCGCACAATCAGGCCTCTGAAGCCTTGCTGCTGATGGCTCGGCGCAATATCCGCCATGTGCCGGTCATTGACCGGGGCGAAGTGGTGGGGGTGATTTCCGCATCTGACCTCCTGCATGGGCAAAGCCACGGAGCCATCTATCTGGTTGGTGATATTTTCTCTGCCAACTCGGTTGAACGCCTGACCGAACTCAGTACCCGCCTGCCTAAAATTTTGGTCGGCTTAGTACGGCAAAGTTTACCTGCCTATGATATTGGGCATGCCATTACCTCCATCGGACAAGCCATTGCCCGCCGCCTGATCAGTATGGCTGAAGAGCGCTTCGGCAAACCGCCTGTCCCGTATGCCTTCATTGTGGCAGGCTCAATGGCACGCCGGGAGCAAACCGCGCATTCTGACCAGGATAACGGCATGATCCTGTCGGATGATTACAACGAGGCTGAACACGGCGAGTATTTCCGTAATGTTGCCAAATTCGTCAGCGATGGTATGGATGCCTGTGGTTATGTGTATTGCCCCGGAAACATCATGGCGACCAACGACCAATGGAGGCAACCCCTGTCGGTCTGGCGGGGCTATTTCCATCAATGGATCACGACCCCACAAGCGCAAGCCCTGTTGAATGCCAGTATCTTCTTCGACCTGCGCTGCCTGCATGGTGATGAAAGTCTATTGCAACGCCTGTACGATGAAATCCTCAGCAAAACCAAGGCCAGCACACTGTTCCAGGCCTTCATGGCCAGCAACTCCCTGAGCCATACCCCACCGATTGGTTTCTTCCGGGGGTTTGTACTTGACAAAAACAAGGACAACCAGGGCGAAAAAGGCATGGACATGAAAAAGCGTGGAGTCGTGCCGGTGATTGATGTTGCACGCGTTTATGCACTGGCGGGTGGGATCAATGCAGTGAATACCTGGGAACGGCTCGATGCGATTGCCGCAGCCGGTAGCATTACCCAAAGCACCGTCGATGATGTCAAGGATGCCTTTGAATTCATCAGCATGGTGCGCCTACAGCATCAGGCCCAACAAATCGAGCAAGGCCAGAAGCCCAATAACTATGTCCCACCGGAAGAGCTGTCCGCACTAGAGCGCCGCCACCTCAAGGATGCTTTTGAAGTGGTTTCAAGTATGCAGGATATGATGACCACCCGTTACAAGGCGGATAACTTCAGATAACGCCCCCCCTGCAACCCACACCTAGGCATTATAGGCTCAGGTGTGGGTCAAGCCCCATCAGTTGACCTGCAATACCACCGCACAATCAAATCCTGCACAACTACACCCCACACCAACCTTTATCCAACCTCGCCCCCTGATCATCAATCAGATTGCACGGACACCGTGCCCAAACCAAGATTCTGTCACAACGAGGAGGAAGATGGCGTATGCAGAAATCGCTTCATATTGATCCGGAAAAATGCACCGGATGCCTGCAATGCGAAATGGCCTGTTCCTATGAGAACGAGGGTGTGTTCAACCCGTCCAAATCACGCATTAAAGTATTCACCTTCCATGAGGAAGGCCGTTTTGTCCCTTACACCTGTACCCAGTGCGATGAAGCCTGGTGTATGCAGGCCTGCCCCGTTGATGCCATTGTTGTCAACTTTGCCACTGGCGCAAAAGATATTCTCACTGACCGTTGTGTCGGCTGTAAGGTTTGCACCATCGCCTGCCCATTTGGGACGGTCAACTACAACACATCAACCGGCAAGGTCATCAAATGTGACCTGTGTGGCGGCGACCCGCAATGTGCATCAGCCTGCCCAACCGGCGCAATCACATATGTCGATGCCAATGCCACTGGCCTGGAGCGTATGCGCATATGGGCTGCCAAAACCGATTCCCAAAGCCACACACACGCCTGATAAGGAGGAAATGACATGGCATGGACCAAAAAAATTCTGCGCGTCAATCTGACTAACGGCACAGTGGCAGCAGAACCACTCAATATGGAGTGGGCACAAGATTACTTAGGTCAACGGGGTCTGGCGACCCGCTATTTCGTGGCGGAAGTTGACGCAGCCGTTGATGCGCTCGGCCCAGACAACAAGTTCATTATGGCGACCGGCCCACTGACCGGCACAATGGCCTCTACCGGTGGACGTTATTCCTGCATTACCAAAAGCCCATTGACTGGTGCAATTGCTTGCTCCAACTCCGGCGGCTTTTTTGGTGCAGAAATGAAAAATGCCGGTTGGGATATGGTCATATTTGAAGGCCGCTCCCCGACTCCGGTTTATCTGTATATCGAAGACGATGCAGCCAAACTACTGCCTGCCGATGACCTGTGGGGTCAGTCTGTGTGGGCAACCGATGAAATGCTGCACAAAAAGCATCAAGATCCCCAATTGCGGATTGCCTGTATTGGGCGTGCCGCAGAAGCAGGCAACCTGTTTGCCGCCGTCGTCAATGACTTGCACCGAGCAGCCGGACGTTCCGGGGTCGGTACAGTCATGGCCTCCAAAAACCTGAAAGCCGTTGCCATCCGTGGCACACGTGGGGTCGGCAACCTGAAAGACCCGATCCGCTTCATGAGCTCCACGGTTGAGCACAAGAAAGTGCTGGCAGCCAACGCAGTCACAGGCGCAGGTTTGCCAAAATATGGCACTCAGGTGTTGATGAACGTTATCAACGAACTGGGGGCATTGCCAACCCGCAATATGCGCGAAGTCCAGTTTGAGGGTGCGCACGCGGTTTCGGGTGAAGCCATGCATGAACCACGCAAGTCGGATGGCAAAACCAACCTGACCCGTAATGGTGGCTGCTTTGGTTGCACGATTGCCTGTGGGCGTATTTCCTCGGTTGATAAAACCCACTTCAGCGTCAAAGACAAACCACAGTATCACGGCAACTCCGGCGGCCTGGAATATGAGGCAGCATGGGCATTGGGGCCGGATACCGGCGTGGATGACCTCGACGCGCTGACCTATGTCAACTTCCTGTGCAACGAAGATGGCCTCGACCCCATTTCTTTCGGTTCCACCGTTGCTGCGGCAATGGAGCTGTTTGAAGAAGGTGCGATCACTACCGCAGAAACTGGCGGCATTGAACTGAAGTTTGGTTCTGCTGAGGCTTTGGTTGCTGTTGCCGAACTGACTGCACGCGGTGAAGGTTTTGGCAAGGAACTGGGCTTGGGTTCCAAGCGCCTATGTGAAAAGTATGGTCATCCTGAGTTCTCCATGACTGTTAAAGGCCAGGAGTTCCCCGCTTATGATCCACGCGGCATCCAGGGCATGGGCTTGACCTATGCAACCTCCAACCGGGGTGCATGCCATTTGCGCAGTTACACCGTGTCTTCCGAAGTATTGGGCATCCCGGTCAAAACCGATCCCTTGGAAACCGATGGCAAACCCGAACTGGTCATTGCCTTCCAGGATGCAACTGCGGCTGTTGACTCCGCTGGCTTGTGTATTTTCACTACGTTTGCCTGGTCACTGGACAATATCGCCCCACAAATCGACGCTGCTTGTGAAGGTAACTGGACAGTCGAAAAGTGTGCCGAAGTCGGTGCGCGGGTATGGCAGTTGGAACGTGACTTTAACAACCGGGCGGGTTTGACGGGTGCAGATGACACGTTGCCAAAGCGTTTGCTGAAAGATGTTGCGAATGTCGGCCCCGCAAAAGGTATGGTTGCAGGTTTGGACAAGATGCTGCCAAAATACTATGAACTGCGCGGCTGGACAGCCGACGGGCAACTGACTGACGAAACCCGCAGCCGTTACGGTCTGCCAAGCTAAGGGAGCAAAGGGATCAGCATGAAGCATGTGATTATCGGAACAGGCCCGGCGGGCGTAATCGCCGCCGAGACTTTACGCAAGCGGATGCCGCATGCCGAGATTACCCTCATCGGCGATGAGCCGGAACTGCCTTATTCACGGATGGCTATCCCCTATCATTTGATTGGGGATATTGCCGAGGAAGGCACGCACCTGCGCAAAGCCGCTGCCCATTTTGAGCAGAAGCGCATCAACCTGCGCCAGCAACGGGTCAATAGCATTGCCCCCGACAACAAAACGGTCACGCTAGATACGGGCGAAAGCCTTGGCTTTGACAAGTTGTTGTTGGCAACTGGCTCTCGCCCGGTCAAGCCACCGATTGCAGGCATGGACTTGCCCGGTGTGACCAACTGCTGGACGCTGGCAGATGCCCGCCGCATTATTGCGGGCGCACAAGCGGGTGATGATGTCATCCTGATGGGCGCAGGCTTCATTGGTTGCATTATCCTTGAAGCGCTGGCTCGGCGTGGAGTCAACCTGACCGTCGTTGAGATGGAAAACCGGATGGTTCCGCGCATGATGGATGAGCAATCCGGCAGTTTGTTGAAGCGCTGGTGTGAAAGCAAGGGGGTGCGTGTCCTGACCTCGACCCGTGTCAAGGCGGTAGGGAAGGACGGCGACAAACTGGTGGTGGAAATGGAAGGCCAAAACCCAGCACGGGTTGACCTGCTGATTTCTGCAACCGGTGTAAAAGCCAATACCGACCTTGCCAAAGGACTGCTCAAAACCGGGCATGGCATTATCGTTGACCGGCGGCTGCAAACCAGCCACCCGGATATTTTCGCCGCAGGTGATGTAGCGGAGGGAAGGGATTTCTCGACGGGCGGATATAGTGTGCAGGCCATCCAGCCAACCGCAGTGGAACATGGCTTCATTGCAGCCACCAACATGAGCGATGGCGCAGAATACCTGCATCGCGGCAGCATCAATATGAACGTACTCGACACGATGGGGCTCATTTCCTCCTCATTTGGCCTCTGGCAGGGTGCGTCTGATGGTGATTCCACCACCTTGAGCGACCCCGACAACTACCGCTACATCAACCTGCAATTCAAAGGGGATCGTCTGGTTGGAGCCAATACCCTGGGTATGACCCAGCACATCGGTGCATTGCGCGGTTTGATCCAGAACCGCACGCATTTGGGCAAGTGGAAAGAACGGTTAATGGATAATCCAAGCCGTTTCATGGAAGCTTACCTGCAAAACCGTGTTGCCTGAGCTGCCGAGATATGATTATTACGCTGAAACTGTATGCCCATCTGGGGGATTTGTTGCCCGCCCATGCGAAGCAAAACAAGGCTGACATTGAAGTACCTGATCAGGTCAGCCTCAATGAGATCATTGATCGCTTCCATGTGCCGCGTGAAATGGCGCATTTGGTCTTGCTGAACGGCGTATTCATTTGCGATACTGACCGCGACCAGCGTGGTCAAATCAAACAAGGTGATGCCTTGGCGATTTGGCCTCCGGTCGCGGGCGGTTAAGCTTGTCTTGATAACAGGACGATGACCACCCTGCACCGGGAAATGGGTTATACACGGGCAGAGTTCATGCGGACACTGCCCTCAGCCTTGCGTAACCATAGCTACCGTGTCGAGGGCAATATCATCAGCATCCAGGTGGGCTTATCCATTGTACGGATTGAACTCGGCACAGAGTTAGTCCGGCGTATTGCCTCGATTGTCCTGCCTTATATGCCGGTCAGCTTTGATTTTGGCGATCTGAATCCAGGCGAGGCCAAACAGTTTCTTGACCACTTCGACCTCTACTACCGTAAAGGTGGCGGTTAGATGCGGCACAATGCACCCCACGCCCCCTTCCATACCCCGTGGCAAATCCTGCTGCATTGGCTTTGGCTGGCGGGGCTGATGGCATTTGGCTTGACAGTCGTGTGGGACAAAGGCCTATTGTGGTTCATGATTGCCACCGACAGCAGCTATATCTGCGCCATAATCCTCATCCTGTTTATCGCAGGCAGCCTCCATTGTGGCTGGCGCAGCTATGTGCTGGCGCAGGAAGCGAATGCCGTGCTGTACCTTCCCAAGCCTGCCCCCACCCATACCGCCATCGGGCAGTACACACAGGCGGTGCAGGTACATCATGCTGATCCCGCTTTACAGGCGGAGTGGCTGGCAGAGCAGTTACGTGGCCCCCAACAATCCGGCTGGTTTGTGGATGCAGGCCTGATCAAACTGGGCTTGTTAGGGACAGTCGTTGGCTTTGTGATTATGCTCGGCTCACTCAGCAAGCTGGAGTCGTTGGAAACCACCCAAATCCAGAACCTGATGAACCAAATGACCAGTGGCATGGGGGTAGCGCTCAATACCACGGTGTTTGGGCTAGTGGGCAGCTTATTGCTTGGCCTCCAGTACATGTACCTCGACCGCTGTGCCGACCAATTGCTGGCTGCCGTGATACGACCACGCCCGCAAGGTGGCATCGCCTGACATGGCCTTATTCCAGCACCGTCGGCATTTCGGCATTGACCCGTTTACCGACCTGCTGTTCAATGCCCTACTGATTTTCACCTTCCTATTCCTCGTCACCCTCCTGTTCCTGAACCCGCCTGCCAAAAGTGGGATTATTGACCCCAAGGCCGAATTCCTGCTGACCATCAGTTGGCCGGACAATGACCCCAATGACATTGATACCTGGGTGGAAGGGCCCGACAGCAAAACCATCTGGTTCAAAAAGCCACAGGATGGGCTGATGCATCTGGATCGGGATGACCGGGGACAGAGCAACGACATGCAACTGGTGAATGGCAAGGAAATCATTAACCCCCTCAACCAGGAAGTTGTGACCATCCGGGGGCGCACTCCCGGAGAATATATCGTCAACCTGCACTATTACCACAGCGAAAACCGCCGGGAAGTGCCTGTAACAGTGTATTTGGCAGAGGTCAATCCTGCCCTGAAAGTGCTACATTACGCCACTACCACCCTAAGCCGCGAGGGTGAAGAAAAAACGGTCGTGCGCTTCAGCATTACCGAGGGCGGCAAGATTCAGGGAATCAATGACCTGCAAAAATCCATTGTCGGGACAGGCACACTATGAACGAACACTTGAGTTTCTTGGCCTTGGCTTACGTTGCCCTGCTGGCTTTGCTGGCTTTGGCATTAATCTATTCACGCTTGCCGGTGATTGCCAAATTTGCCTTGGTAATCCTGACCGCCCTGCTCTACCACAGCAGCTACCAAGGCTGGAAACAAGCCCAAGGCTGGCCTAGCCCCACGCCATTGCCAGAAAAATTCCTGCTCCATGCTTCCGTGATTGAAGAGCCGGATACCGAACAAGGCACGCCAGGGCAGATTTTTATCTGGGCATCGAACCTGAAAGGCAGCCTGCCCTCCGGTGAACCACGGGCTTACATCATCCCCTATGGGGAAGAGGCACACTCCGCACTGGAAGATGCCCTGCGCAACCAACGCAACGGCAATATCCAGATTGGCAGCAGCAAACGCAGCAGCAATGAACCGGGTGATGTCCCCAAAGACATGAGCCGCATGGGGGAAGAAAATGCCAAGCTGGACTTCTCCAACCTGCCTGACCCCACCTTGCCGGAGAAGTAAGAATGGGGAGGCAAATCACACGAACCACCCAGCAGCAACGCACCCCGCTTCCCTTGTTAGCAGGGAGAAGTTGGGGTTGGACTTTAAGTCTGGCAATCATCCCTCTTATCCCGCTTGGTTGTAACAGCAAACCCAGTGCTGATGACTATTTCCCACTCAATCCTGGACTGCACTGGGAATACCAGGTCGAAACCGACCTGCGTGAGCGTACCCTGACAGACCGCCTGCATGTCGACACGCTGGATGCAACCACCTTGGGTACAGAAACCGCCCAAGTACGCCGCACCAGCGATGGCACAGATTACTATGTAACTCAACGGGCAGACGGAATTTACCGCATCGGCAAGCGCACTATTGTCGAACAAGCCCCCCAAGCGGATACCCCGGCACGCATGATCCTCCCCCTGCCCTTACAGGTCGGGAAAAACTGGTCTACCCTCACCCAGTCTTACACTGTGCATCGCGTTATCCCCAATATCGAACCCCCTGAACGCAGCACGCTGCATTTCAACATGACTTACGAGTTGGCAGCCACCGATGAAACGGTCACGGTTCCAGCAGGTACATTCGCCCATTGCCTGCGGGTGGATGGGCAAGCCACCCTGTCACTGTATGCGGATGCCAAACTGGGGTTTCATAACTTCGATGCAACCAGCCGGGAATGGTACTGCCCCAGTGTCGGGTTGGTGAAGCTGGAGCGGGTTGAACCCCTGGAGTCGGAAGTGTTCAAAGGTGGGAAGGTAACACTGGAGCTGGTGGGGTTTCAGGATTGAGTAACCCTTAAGCTTTCCACAACCCCATTTAAACAAACTCACTGGAGAAAGACCGATGACTCGCTATTCGCTACCCCTTGGTGCTTTGTGTGTTGGTGCATTATTACTCAGCGGCACTGCCACCGCCTGTGAAGACGGCAGCACTACCTTGTTTAGCTGTATTGCCAAAAAAAGCGGTAAACAAATCGAAGTTTGTGATGCAAAGAAAACCATCAACTATACCTTTGGCAAACCGGGAAAAACCCCGGAACTGGCGATTGCAGCCAAACGTGCCGATGTCAGCACGTTCCAATGGCAGGGGATAGGCCGTTACATTTCCTACGCGGTCAACATCCCCAATGGTGAATACCTCTATCGCGTATTTTGGGGCGCTGACCGCCTGACAGAAGAACATGCGGTTGAAGCAGGGGTCAATGTTGAGAAAAAGGGGAAGCTGCTGGCAACCGTGTATTGCACTGAAGACTCTATCCAGCAAAATATCGAAGGGGTCAACTTAAAACCCGAAGCGGAATAATGCCCCTTCTTCAGCCGCCAGGTGGATAACATCCCCCGCCTCCTGGGGTGTGCATCACAAACACATCCCCCGACTGCACCTCGCAGGAAGCGTTGCCCTGTAAAACCAACACTTCACCATTAGCACGCAGTACCGCATTTTGTCCGCATGCCCCTGCCCCTCCACCTGCCAAGCCGCGTGGTGGGTGGATACGGCTAGACGACAACACTGTGACAGTCATTGGCTCCAGGAAGCGCAGTTTGCGGACAATGCCATCCCCACCTTCCCACTGCCCCTTGCCGCCAGAACCGCGCCGGATCGAAAACTCATCCACCCTGACCGGGAAACGGTTTTCCAGCACTTCTGCATCCGTCATGCGTGTATTGGTCATGTGGGTATGTACGGCACTAGCCCCGCCAAAGCCCACCCCCGCACCTGCCCCACCGCAGATGGTTTCATAGTTTTGGTAATGCTCGTTGCCGTAGACAAAATTATTCATCGTTCCCTGCGAGCCTGCCAGCACGCCCAATGCGCCATACAAGGCTTCGGCAATTGCCTGGCTGACTTCAGTATTCCCGGCAATCACCGCAGCGGGATAACGGGGGTTGATCATTGAACCTTCCGGCACAATCAATTCCAAGGGCTGCATACAACCTTCATTGAGTGGAATATCCACGCCTACCAGCGTGCGGAACACATACAACACCACCGAACGGCAAACAGCCAGCGGTGCATTGTAATTGCCCGTATCCTGCGCTGAAGTTCCAGTAAAATCGACCACGGCTGAACGCCGCGCACGGTCAATACGGATAGCGACATGAATTTCCGCCTCATTATCCAGCCGGTGGCAGAAGCTGGCATCCTTCAATACTTCAATCACCCGCCGCACACTTTCTTCCGCATTGTCCTGTACGTGGCGCATATAGGCCTGCACCACCGGCAAGCCAAATTGCTGCACCATGCTACGCAGCTCCTGCACCCCGGTCGCATTGGCAGCCACTTGTGCCGCCAAATCCGCCACGTTCTGGGCAATATTCCTGCATGGGTAAGGGGGTGACAGCAATAGCGCCCGCACAGCCTCTTCCTGCCATACGCCTTGCGCCACCAGCTTGAAGTTATCAATCACAATACCTTCTTCGCTGATATGGCGGCTATCGGGCGGGGTCGAACCGGGGGTCTTGCCGCCAATATCGGCATGATGCCCCCGTGCAGCCACCACAAACAACAACTCGCCCCCGGACTCGGCAAATACCGGCGTGATCACGGTCACATCAGGCAAATGCGTGCCACCGTTGTAGGGATTATTGATCATGAACACATCACCTGCTGCCATCGCCCCGGCATTCAGGCGCAGGATGGTACGCACGCTTTCCCCCATCGACCCCAAATGGACGGGCACATGCGGTGCATTCGCCACCAGTCCGCCCGTGGGATCAAAAATGGCACAGGAAAAATCCAGCCGCTCCTTGATATTCACCGAGTGGGCGGTATTCGCCAGTGTCGCCCCCATCTGCTCAGCAATCGACATGAACAGGTTATTAAATACCTCCAGCATCACCGGGTCAGCCTGTGTCCCCACCACTTCCTGCCGTACCAGCGGCGTAGTACGTACCAACACCAGATTACCCTGCTCATCGGCTTCGGCTTGCCAACCGGCCTCCACCACATTCGTCCCGGTTGGCTCAATCAGGATTGCAGGCCCCTGTACCGCAACCCCAGGCTGGAGGGTGGTGCGGTCAAACAAAGGCACAACCTGCCAATGGCCTTGGGTAAAGAGGGGCACAGTATTTAAGGGGGATGTGTTGTGCTTTTCTGCCCGGCGGCTCTCCTGCGCACACGGCAAAACCTGGTCAGGGGTAGCGTGAACACCCACCGCCTCCACAGCCAGCATTTCAATCACCAATCGCCCCGCCGTTGGCACAAAACCATAGCGTGCCTGATGCGCCGCCTCGAATGCAGCCTGCATGACGGCTGGGCTGGCAAACGCCACTGGAAAAGTCTGGTCAGAACCGTGATAACGGATATGCGCCCATTGCTCGACCTGCACCTGGGCAACAGGAATGCCTTGCTGTACCACCTCCGCACAGGTTTCTGCACGCAGTATTGCCAAGATAGACTCAGCCGCTGCGGTATCCGCCAATGCCAAACCAGCCTGCCGTTCGCGCAAAGCACGAATATCTGCCAGCCCCATGCCATAGGCCGACAACACCCCAGCAAACGGATGAATGAAAATACGCCGCATCCCTAATGCATCCGCCACCAGGCAAGCATGTTGACCACCAGCCCCACCAAAGCAGTTCAAGGTATAACCAGTAACATCATACCCACGCTGCACGGAAATCTTCTTAATGGCATTGGCCATATTATCAACCGCAATGCGCAGGAAACCTTCGGCAATCTCCCCCAGCGGGCGTGACGCTGTACCCGTTTCGGCAGCCATCCGCTCTGCCAGTTCAGTAAACTTTGCCCACACCACATCCCGATCCAACGGCTGCTTGCCATCCAGACCAAACACCGGGGGGAAATATTCCGGCTGAATCTTACCCAGCAATACGTTGCAATCCGTCACCGTCAAGGGGCCTCCGCGCCGGTAACAGGCAGGCCCCGGATTAGCGCCCGCACTCTCTGGTCCTACCCGGAAACGCCCATCGGCAAACGACAACACCGAACCACCCCCCGCCGCCACGGTATGGATCGCCATCATCGGCGCACGCATACGCACACCCGCCACCTCGGTTTCAAACGAGCGCTCGTACTGCCCAGCGAAATGGCAGACATCCGTCGATGTACCACCCATATCAAAACCGATCAGGTACTGATACCCTGCCGCCCCCGCCGTGCGTACCATCCCAACAACACCCCCGGCGGGGCCGGACAGGATGGCATCCTTACCCTGAAACAACTGCGCATCGGTCAAGCCACCATTGGACTGCATAAACATCAATGCCCCGCCATTGGCTCCAGCCCCCAGCTCATCGCTGACCTGTTGGACATAGCGGCGCAAAATCGGCGAAAGGTAGGCATCAACCACGGTGGTATCCCCGCGTGATACCAACTTCACCAAAGGGCTAACCTGATGGCTGACAGATACCTGCGTAAACCCCACTTCCCGTGCCAGTGCTGCCACACGCTGCTCGTGCTGGGGATAACGGTAGCCATGCATAAAAGCCACTGCCACCGCCCGGATACCCTGTGCATGGGCAGCAACCAGGGCAGAACGGGCTGCGTCCCCATCCAGTGGCGTAATGACCTCACCGTGCACGGATAAGCGCTCGGGCACTTCCGCCACGGCGCTATACAACAACTCAGGCAATACAATATGCAGGTCAAAAATACGCGGGCGGTTCTGGTAGCCAATCCGCAATAAATCGCCAAAACCTTGCGTGATCAACAATAAGGTTGGCTCACCTTTACGCTCCAGGAGGGCATTCGTGGCAACCGTTGTCCCCATTTTGATGGCTTTAATGGTATCCGCTGGAATCGCCTCACCGGGCTGCAACCCCAACAGCTCACGGATTCCCTGCACCGCAGCATCGCAGTAACGCTCTGGATTTTCTGACAATACCTTGTGGGTACGGAGCGAACCATCCGAGCAACGCGCCACGATGTCGGTAAATGTACCGCCCCGGTCAATCCAGAACTCCCAGTCAGCCATGCAGATTTCTCCCGAAGCACACGCCACACCAACCTTTTTCAAACCATTGCGGGCTATATTCACACGCAATGTCTCCTCTGCCCCAGCAAAAGTTGGAATTTGCTGGGGTAGTTATAGCCCATCAGGAAGGTGGGCTATTTTTTTGTCTCGGCAACCTGTCCACACACCAGACAATCGGGGCGCTTCGGCAAACGGATTTCTGTCCATTCCATATTGAGGGCATCCAACAGCAACACCCGCCCCATCAGGGGTTCACCGACCCCAACCAACAGCTTTAAAGTTTCGACGGCCTGCATACTGCCCAAGATGCCCAACAGGGGGCCGATCACCCCATTCTGGCTACACGTCTGCGGGATATTATTCACATTGCCATAAAAGCACTGGTAACAAGGGCTATTGGCATGGGCAGGCTGATACACACTGATCTGCCCCTCCCAACGGATAGCCGCCGCCGACACCAACGGCTTTTTGGCCTGCACACAGGCACGGTTGATGGCAAAACGGGAAGCGAGGTTATCGGTGCAATCCACCACCACATCCGCCCGCTGCACCTGAGCCAGCAAATCATCCCCCTCCAACACGGCGGGAATGCTTTCCACCACGACCTCAGGATTGATTTGCTGCAAACGCCCGGCAGCAGAAGTGACTTTTAAGGTGCCGACCGTATCGGTGGCATGGGCAATTTGGCGTTGCAGGTTGGTGAGGTCAACCACATCCGGGTCAGACAGGATCAGCCGACCCACCCCGCTCGCCGCCAAATACAAAGCGACTGGCGACCCCAAACCACCAACCCCGATCACCAACACCGTCGCGTGCAAGAGACGCTCCTGCCCTGCCACATCCACCTGTGGCAACATGATCTGGCGGCTATAACGCAATAATTGCTGGTCGGATAAGTCCATGAACAAACTCCGCGAATTCCAGTAGGGCTGCGCACGGCAGCCAGCCAATCACCTTACACAGAATTATCCGCCAAGGGAACCCAGCGGTTTTCAATAAACCCTTCCATTGGCTGGAAGCGGGTTTTATAACTCATTTTTGGCGATTCGGCGATCCAGTAGCCAGGGTAAACATACGGCAAACCCAACTCGGCAGCCCAATAGATTTGCCACAGGAGTGCATACGTCCCAAGCCCACGCACGCTGCCTTCATCCGGGTCAAAAAAGGTATAAACCGATGACAAGCCTTGCTTCATCCAATCGGTAGCAGCGACCGCCATCAGTTGGTCATCTTTCCAGAACTCCAGCAAAACCGTCTTGCACCAACGGGTGAGGATAAAACTGGCAAACGCGGAGGGCGTATCCTCATCCATCCCACCCCCAGCATGCCGGGAGTTGATGTAACGCAGATACAACTCAGTGTAGGCATCCTTATAGCCGTCCTGATTAACCCGCACCACCAAATCCTGATTTTGCTTCCAGGTACGGCGCTGGCTACGGCTGGGATGGAATTGTGCCACGGGAATACGGGTTGAAATGCACGACTGGCAGCGGTAACAGCAGGGGCGATACACATCGCTCCCGCTGCGCCGGAACCCCTTGTTCAGCAAATTGCCGTAGGTTTTGTTATCCATACAGAACGAGGGGTCTACCAGCAAGTTGGTAGCCCGACGCTCACTCAGGTAGGGGCACTCATGTGCCGCTGTAATATAAAGTTCCAATGTATCTGATAACATGCTTCAAGGGTTTGATTGAAAAGCCTGTATACGGTGTGCTGCCCGCCTTACTGGGACAAGTTCCTCACCACCACAAACGCTCCGCGCAAATCACCTTCCTTAAAACCAGTTGCCTTATCCTGCGGGTACAATTCCGTCAACTTGGTCGTGATGGCGGGGCTAATTTCAGTACCGTGGCATGTCAGACACAGTGGCTCAGTTGGAATGGCTTTCATAAAGCGGAACTCATGCGTGCCTGCCTGCTTGACCTCTTCCGAGTATACCAATGACTCCACCGGTTCACCCTTGGCCTTACGCTGCTCAAAGTCCTTCAATACCGCTGCCTGCCACTCATTCGGGGCGCTGGCTGGATTACGGTTACGCAAACTGACACGCGCTACCTGTACATGTTGCTCCTCTGCAATCATCTTGGCAATTTCTGGTGCTTTCGAATTGCAGGCACTCAACGCCTGCACCGGCCCACCGGAGCGCATGGCTGCCTGCAACTCGCCTTTGAGTGTACCGCCGAGCATTTTTACTGCATTTTTTGCATCTTCCAGCAGCATCGCCTTATCGGGCACAACACCGGGCTGGATCACAGCCGCCACCTTATTGCCAACCACCTTGCCTGCTGCGGCATTATCCTCGCCACCACACCCAGCCAGCACACTCAGCAAGCCTACCAGTAACATCGTCTTTTTCATTGTCTTATCCTCTTTATACGTTTTTATTGTTGGGTTTTGTCCGTGGTCGGCCATGTATACCACCTGATTGCGAATTGTTCAAAACAATCGGCTGATCTGCGGTTCAACAAAAATAAAGGGGGGGATAAATACAAACGGCGGGATGATGCACCGCCCCCTGCCTGTCTTACCGGCAGGGGGCGCTAACCTTTACAACAAACGGTACAAAGTCCCGCAATACGGGCAGCGGTAGGTTTTATCCGGTGCTGTCTCAATCGGCAGGAACACACGCGGATGTGCACACCAGACAGCCTCCGCATCCATTGGGCAATGCAAAGGCAAATCACGCGTGGCAATCACCACTTCGCGGGTATCGTTCAGGCGCTTATAATCAGCGACATCGGCAACATGGTGGCTTGTCATCATGCCACCGGAGTCAGCCAGTCATGGTACGCAGGGTTACGCCCATGCACGATGTCAAAGAACAACGCTTGCAACTTCTGGGTGATGGGGCCGCGTGTACCACTACCAATCGGGCGGCGATCCAACTCACGGATAGGCGTCACTTCAGCCGCCGTGCCTGTGAAGAAAGCCTCATCCGCAATATAAACTTCATCACGGGTAATGCGCTTCTCGCGGACTTCAATGCCCAAATCACTTGCCATGCGCAGCAAGGTACGGCGGGTAATGCCATCCAACGCAGCAGTCAGGTCAGGTGTATAAATCACCCCGTCCTTGATGACAAAGAAATTCTCACCACTGCCTTCAGCGACAAAGCCTTCGGTATCCAGCAACAAAGCCTCATCGTAACCATCATCCATTGCCTCACGCAGTGCCAACATGGAGTTGATATAGTTACCGTTTGCCTTGGCTTTGCACATGGCGATATTGACATGATGGCGGGTGAAGGAGGATGTCTTGATACGGATACCCTTTTCCATATTGTCCGCACCAAGATAGGAGCCCCATGTCCAGGCAGCCACCATCACATGCACTTTCAGGTTATCTGCCCGCAAGCCCATGCCTTCTGAGCCATAAAAGCACATCGGGCGCAGATAAGCGGTTTCCAGCTTGTTTTCACGCACCACCGCACGCTGTACCTCATTCAGCAGTTCCTTGCTGTAAGGAATCTCCATACGCATGATCTTGGCTGAGTTGAACAGACGGTCAGTGTGCTCCTTCAGACGGAAAATCGACGTACCCTGCTCGGCCTTATACGCACGCACCCCTTCAAACACCCCCATGCCATAATGCAGGGTATGGGTCAGGACGTGGGTCTTGGCTTCACGCCAGGGAACCATTTCACCATCCAGCCAGATAACACCATCGCGATCCGCCATCGACATCGTAAGCACTCCCATAAACAGCAAAACAAGTAAAAACGGAAGGATACCATGCTGCCAGAAAATGATGCCAGCCTCGGAACAACAGCGGATGTGATTAAACGCAAAAAGCCTTGCCGGGAAAATACACGGCAAGGCAAAACCGGAAGAGTCCGGTGAACATTAATCGTATTGGGTCGGGTTCATCCCATTGAATACGGCGAAATCAGCGCCTTGGTGGCGTGAAAAACTGGCGAGCTGATAACCGCTACGGGCATAGCTATTGGCTCGCGGCTGGGCAGTGCGGTTGTTTTGCACTTGCCGCCGTTCCTGCCCACGGGAGCTGGCACGGATCAATTGCTGCTGCCCATCGTCGGCATTATAAGCAAGCTGCTGGTTCTGGTTACGCTGGTTGGCACGGGCAAACTGTTGCTGTTGTTGGTGTTGCTCCAAACGCTTGTATTCGGATAAAACCTTGACCACATAATCACGGGTTTCGCGGTAAGGTGGAATCCCACCATGCTTATCAACAGCCCCAGGGCCTGCATTATAAGCTGCAACCGCCAATTGCAAGTTGCCATCAAAACGGCGCAGCATCTGGGCAAGGTATTTGGCTCCACCCCGGATATTCTGCTTTGGGTCATGAATATCCGCCACACCCAGCATGTCGGCTGTCCCTGGCATCAACTGCATCAGACCCGTCGCCCCCACATGGGAACGCGCCCCCTCATTGAAGCAGGACTCTTGGCGCATCACTGCACGGATAAGGTTTTCATCCACACCGTAATGCTGGGCATATTTGCGGATTGCACCAATATGCGGGGCAGTACGCCGCTCAACCTGGTCATGGCTCAAACGCATGCAGCCGGTTGGCCTACCGGCCTGCATGGGCAAATCCAGTGCCTGCCCGTTCATGGCTACCTGCTGTTTAACTTTTTTGGCTTTTGGGGTACGCGCCACCAGCTTCGCGTTCTTCCCACTGACCGAACCATTGGTTAGCCAACGTGTACCATCACTGTCGGTATACATATAAATATCGGCTGAAACGGATTGGCTGGCAGTTGCCGCCGCAGCGAGCACGAGAGGGAGGACACACTTCCCCCAAGTATCACGGGTAAACTCGATTGTACTCATCTGTTTTTATACTTCTTGATTGTTCAAATTTTATTGTGATCAATACAAAGGCGTAGAGGGGTTCGTGCCATTCCATATCACTTCTCATGGTGATATTGTCATAAGAATTTTCTTTCTTGTCACATGATTACAGATAAGTGGCAGCGATCACTGAAGGCTCGTAACGAAATCCGTACCGCCCATCCAGAATGGACGAGTATTAAACACACTGTAACAATTACAATGACTTGTATCAGCACCGAAGTGAGCTACACTTTAAACCTGAGAAGGTTCGCGGGTATTCATAAGGAATGTGATACCGCAACAATGGAGCCCATGCGAACAGCATGGGCTTTTTTATGCCGAAAAAAGCCAGGGTTGGATCAGTGCAGGATTTTCGGGTTAGACAGGCCAAATGCCTTGATCGGTGCATCAAACAGTGTGCCATCATCAGCTCGCAAGTGATAACTGCCTGACATCGAGCCAACAGGCGTATCCAGCACTGTACCACTGGTATAACGGAAACCTTCCCCTGGAGACAAATGGGGCTGCTCCCCGACCACGCCATCGCCACGCACTTCCTGGGTCATGCCATTGGCATCGGTAATAATCCAGTGACGGCTCAGCAAACGGGCAGGCACTGAACCTTGATTGATAATGGTAATGGTATAAGCGAACACATAACGGTCATGTTCAGGATCAGATTCACTTTCAATGTATTGGGTTTCAACAGAAACCCGGATGTCGTAAGCCTGTGTGTCACTCATGCACTCGCTACCATATTGATGAAGGGGTGTGGCTATTATCTGGTACTGCCAAGCAGATCACAATAGAACCAGATTATCGCGATGAATTAGCTCAACAGCGTCGGTATAACCCAATATGGATTCAATTTCACGGGAAGGATGGCGCATAATTTTTTCAGCCTCATCGCTGGCATAATTGACCAGGCCTTTTGCCAATACCCGCCCTTCCGGGCTGATACAACTGACTACCTCGCCACGCCCAAAGTTACCCTCGACACGTACTACCCCGACCGGGAGCAAGCTCCCCCCGGTGGTCTGGATAGCCTTCGCTGCCCCCTCATCCAGCCACAGCATGCCATGTGACTGCAACTGGCTGGCAATCCATTGTTTGCGGGCAGCCAAGGGCGCATCATCCGGCATCAACAGTGACCCAATCACCTCACCCGCATGGATACGCTCCAGCACAGCAGGCTCACGCCCAGACGCAATCAGGGTCGCACAACCCGACTGTGCAGCGCGTTGTGCCGCCAACACCTTGGTACGCATACCACCGCTACCGATCAATGTCCCTGCACCCCCGGCAAAACCCAACAAACGCTCATCCCGCGCCCGCCCGGAGCTGATCAGGGTTGCATCAGCAAATTTGCGGGGATCTTTGTCATACAGCCCCTTCTGGTCGGTCAGGATAACCAGCAGCTCGGCCTCCAACAGATTGGCAACCAAAGCGCCGAGGGTGTCATTGTCCCCCAGGCGGATTTCTTCGGATGCCACCGTGTCATTCTCATTAATGACCGGGATCGTCCCCAGTTCGACCAGCGTGCGCAAGGTATTACGCGCATTCAGGTAGCGGCGACGGTTGGCAAGGTCATCATGGGTCAGCAGCACTTGCGCTGCCAGAAAGCCATGCTGTTGGAAATTGACTTCGTAAGCATGGATCAAGCTCATTTGCCCAATCGCCGCCGCTGCCTGTTTCTCGAACAAGGCTTTAGGGCGCTGCTTCCAGCCCATACGGCTCATGCCTTCGGCAACTGCACCGGATGAAACCAGCACAATCTCAATCCCGGCCTTGCGCAAACGGGCAATCTGCCCCGCCCAGTCAGCCAACGCTTCCCGATCCAGCCCTTCACCATCACGAGTCAATAAGGCGCTGCCAATCTTGACGACCCAGCGGCGCGTTTTACGTATATATTCAGCCCTGTCCTGCATAATCTTCTGGATTTTCCAAATATTGCATGATGCGGTAACACAGCGCCTGCGTATTGTTGGCAGTCGCCGCCGATATAAAAAACACTTCGCCCTGCCAATCCAGCGCCTTAACAATCTCTGCGCAACGGGCTTCGCGCAACGCCTCTGGCAACAAATCAATCTTGTTCAACACCAGCCAGCGTGGGCGCTCTGCCAGCTCATCACTGTACTTTTCCAACTCGCGCTCAATCGTGCGCACGGACTCAACCGGATCAACCGACTCGTCCAATGGAGCCACGTCCACCAGATGCAACAGCAAACTGGTACGTGACAGGTGCTTGAGGAACTGGATACCCAAGCCTGCACCTTCCGCCGCCCCTTCAATCAGGCCAGGAATATCCGCCATCACGAAGCTTTGCAAACCACCCACCCGCACGACCCCCAAATTCGGGTACAGGGTGGTAAACGGATAATCGGCAACTTTGGGTCGCGCAGAGGAAACTGCACTGATCAAGGTCGATTTACCTGCATTTGGCAACCCCAGCAGGCCAACATCCGCCAGTAGCTTCAGCTCCAGACGCAACTGGCGCAACTCGCCAGGGGTTCCCGGTTTGGATTGGCGGGGCGAACGATTGACCGAGCTTTTGTAGCGTAGATTACCCAAACCGTGGAACCCACCCTTGGCAACCATCAGGCGTTGCTCAGGGGCAGTCAGGTCGCCGATCAGTTCACCGGTCTCGTCATCAAACGCCATGGTACCGACCGGGACGGGGATCAGCTTATCTTCCCCCCGGTTGCCGGTCATATTGCGCCCGCTACCATTCTTGCCACGCTCAGCCTCATAGTGGCGCTCATGGCGGAAATCAATCAGGGTATTGAGGTTACGGTCAGCGACCAAATAGACATCGCCACCATCGCCACCATCGCCACCATCCGGCCCACCGAATTCGATATTTTTCTCACGCCGGAAACTGACTGCACCATTCCCACCATCACCCGCCTTAATCTGGATGACGACCTCATCAACAAACTGCATAACGCTGCCTCGACCTGCTGGCCTGCCAAGCAAATAAAAACCGAACAATCTACATGCAAAAAAGCCCCGACTGGCGGGGCTTTCTGCGAATCGTATGCGGAAGGTACGCCTTAAGCGGAGCAACCTTCCAGAGGCTGGATGCTCACATACTTGCGGCGGTTCTCGCCTTTGACCTGGAAAGTCACAACACCATCTGCTTTCGCAAACAGCGTGTGGTCTTTGCCACAACCAACGTTGTCGCCAGGGTGGAATTGTGTGCCACGCTGACGCACGAGGATGTTGCCAGCCAATACGAACTGACCACCATAGCGCTTCACACCCAAACGTTTGGACTCTGAATCACGACCGTTGCGGGTACTACCGCCTGCCTTTTTGTGTGCCATGTCTGTATCCCCTTATGCCGTAATGTCACTGATTTCGATTTGTGTCAGGTACTGGCGATGACCAGTACGCTTCTGATGGTGCTTACGACGACGGAACTTCATGATTTCGATTTTTTCACCGCGCATCTGTGAAGTCACAGTCGCAGTCACTTTACAACCTTCAACATAAGGTGCACCGATTTTCACGGACTCGCCTTCCCCTACCATCAGGACATTTTCGAAATCGATGCTAGAGCCTTCTTCTACATCCAGTTTTTCTACCTGGATAACGTCGCCTTTGGCGACACGGTACTGTTTACCGCCTGTTGCAATAACCGCGTACATA
This sequence comes from uncultured Thiothrix sp., assembly GCA_964293005.1. GTDB lineage: Bacteria > Pseudomonadota > Gammaproteobacteria > Thiotrichales > Thiotrichaceae > Thiolinea. The sequence goes on along the minus strand of CAXYXW010000001.1, from coordinate 324,438 downwards.
AATCTGTAGCTCCAAAAAATGTCCTGTAAAAAGCCGCAGGATTTTACTTCTTAAAGCAGGAAAGGTCAAATGAATTTAGTCATGCTTAATAATAAGCACAGGGAAAACAAGATATATCCACCACTAACGCTTGACAGGAGGCTTGCCTGTTCCTAGCATGCGGTGGTTTCAAGTATCAAGCTCGGTAATGGATTTTAACGCGATTCTTCAGCTAGCCGGGGCAGACATGCGTGCCGTCAACACGCTCATCCAGCAGCGCCTGCACTCGGATGTTGCCCTGATCAACCAGCTCAGCCACTATATCATCAGTAGCGGAGGCAAGCGCCTGCGCCCGTTATTGGCACTGATCTGTGCCCGCGCCTGTGGGTATGATGGGAACCGGCATATCGATACCGCTGCCATTATTGAATTCATCCATACCGCCACCCTGTTACACGACGATGTGGTGGATGAATCTGACCTGCGCCGGGGCAAGGAAACCGCCAATAATGTTTGGGGCAACCAGGCAGCGGTACTGGTCGGGGACTTCCTCTATTCCCGCTCGTTTGAAATGATGGTGGATGTCGGCAGCATGCGGGTGATGGAAATCCTTTCCAGCACCACCAACACCATTGCTGAAGGTGAAGTGCTGCAATTGCTGAACTGCCACGACCCTGACACTACTGAAGCACGTTATATGGATGTGATCCACTCCAAAACGGCTCGGTTATTTGAAGCAGCCTGCCGTTTGGGTGCTGTGCTTGCAGCACGCCCGCAAAACGAGGAAGACTGCATGGCTCGTTATGGCATGCACCTCGGCACTGCATTCCAACTGGTTGATGACATGCTGGACTATACCGCCAGCAGCGACGAGATGGGCAAGAACGTCGGCGATGACCTGGCTGAGGGTAAGCCTACCCTGCCCCTGATTATCGCCTTACAACGCAGCACAGGCGACACACGAGCCATCTTGCGCCAAACCATTGAAGAAGGTGGGCTAGAAAACCTCGGCATCATCATGCAGGCCATTGCTGATACCGACGCGCTGGCCTACACCGCACAACGCGCACGGCAAGAAGCCGAACTTGCAGTTGCCAACCTCCAGCACTTACAACCCAGTCCACATCGGGAAGCACTGGAATCACTGGCATGGTTTGCTGTTAACCGCAGCCACTGATCAAAAGTAAAAACCAAAGACAAGGCTTTGTGCTACTCGAATAGCTCCGCATGAGTACCCGCACGGACAAACACGACCATTTCCTGCTTGCCTTGCGGCTCAATCCGATAGATCAACAAAAAATCACCACCAACGTGGCACTCCCGGTGGTCGCACCAATCACCCAACAAAACATGATCCAGCCATTCAGGGGGCAGGGGTGCATCATTGGCAATCAATAGCAACATGACTTCCTTGAGCTGCTGCATATTGTAACGCCCTGAATGTGTCAGGCGCTGCCAATCCTTCACAAATGCCTTTGTATAATCTGCCATACGCGGCAATGTTGCCCGCTTACTCATTTATCCAGGGCATCAGTCAGACTGTCTAAGCTGCTAAAGCGAGCCTGGATGATGGTGCGGGCTTCGCGCATCGCCTGTTGTGTTTCAGCATTAGGGACTTGGAGCGTAAAGGGCAAGCGCTGTTCAGCAACTACCTTGGTAAGCAAAAGGCGCACTGCATCAGACACAGATAACCCCATCGCAGCAAGGGCTTGCGTGGCACTGTCTTTTAATTGCCCATCAATACGCACATGAATCATCGTTGTCGCCATTGGCATCATCCCACCTTAAAAATGAGTTACATTGTAACTCAAATGCCAAATCAACACAAAAGCATCCACTTACAAACAAAAAGTCTTCATTAAAAACTATCCAACACCCCATCCCAAAATCTGAGCCGTGCCGTGACCGCCAACTCAGTAGCCGCTATCGCCTCGCCAATCTTTTGCGGGTCGCCTGCACACAAGCCATTCAAGAGGCGCAGCGACAAAGGTGCGTGGAAATCCTCATCCAGATGTATATGCCGGTTAAGGTAAAAATGAAAGATGGGTGCTTGCTGGGTACTGATCTCCATCTTGCCAAGGATGGCACGGAACATACCGGGGATAATATGCTCACGCCCCAACGCCAAGGCAGCCGCCACCTGATGCGGTTGCTGGCTCTGGAGAAAAGCAAAGGTTTGGGTACTGAACTGGCGGGAAGGCTCCGGCACACAAGCCAAGCCCAAAGCATGAGTCACGCCGTGCGACCTGACGGCTTGCAGGAACTCGGCAAAAGGCGCGGTATCTGCCCCCACCTCCGCCATCGCCCGATGATACAAGGCAAGATGGCTGGAGAAGCTGCCATCAGGCATTTGGTCAGACTCCTCCTCCAGCACCAATTCATTGATGAAACGGCGCACACCGGCATCACCATCAGGCAGCCAAGGCCAAGCAGCAGGAGCCACTGCCGCTTGCAGATACTTGATCAGCGACATGAAATCCCACACCGAATAAACATGGTGCGCCATAAAACACTGCAAGCGCCCCAAGCTATCGACTGCCGCATAAATGGGATGGTTATCTAACGCAGACCTGAATGGTATAATGACTGCGCTAGTAATTTCTTGCTGCATACTTCGCCTCAACCTTCAATCCTGCCCTGCGGCAAAGCTTGAAACCTTAGCCCAGATCGGCAACCAACGCAATGCGGACAGGCTCAGCAACTCGTAGGGAATAGGTATAGTTCGGGTGATCTATCCCCATTTGCACGCCAGCCCCGGTCTGGAGCGCAGCAACCATTCCAGCCGCCAGCTCAAAACGCATGAAGTGGACAGCAGAGGTTTTATCCTCGGTTTCGCGCTCCAAGTCCTCATTGGCAATCGGATACACCTTATCAAAACCATCGACCTGCACCCACGTCTGGCGCTCAATACCAATTAGTCGTGCCAGCCAATGCTTGCGCTCTTCCACATCAGGAAACTCAACCATGAAGGTCGCTTTCCAGTTGGAACCATCCGGGATCAGGGGGTTATAAGCATCCAGTTCGTCCTGAATGCCATTGGCCTCAAAAATCCGCTCAATGCGCAGCATTTCCTGGATCTGGTACTGCACGGTCAGGCCATCTTCAAAATACAGCGTGGCATTAGGGCCAATGTGTACCTTGCGGTTGGACTTGTGCGCCATCACCCGCTCACGGAAAGACTTGCGCTCAAGCGAATATTGCTCCAAACCCAACAAATCGGTACGTGTCAATTTCTTCATCAAACCTACCTCATAATCCGTAAGCAATCCGCAACATGGTCATCGGATGCGTTGGCTCTGGCATTCCATCGTTTAAGCCACTTTCAATCTGGTGGCCTGCCATGGGGCAATCACTGCCATAATAATCAGGCTTGGACTGGTTCACCTTGTTAAAGATCGGGCGGCAAATCTTCATGGAAATGTCGTGGAACTCGCTCTTGACCGCATACGTACCGTCATGACCGGAACAACGCTCCAACAGCTCGACTTTGGTATCTGGGATTAGCTCCAGCAGCTCGCGGGTCTTGTAGCCAATATTCTGCACCCGCAAGTGACAGGCGGTATGGTAACTGACCTTGCCCAATGGCTTTTTGAAGTCGGTATTGAGCTTGCCCTCTTTTTGGCGCAGCATCAGGTATTCAAACGGGTCAAATATCCGGCGGCGCACCGTCTGCACATCGGCATCGTCCGGGAACATCAGTGGCAACTCCTGCTTGAACATCAGCACACAGGAAGGTACAGGGCCGACAATATCCCAGCCCTCATTGATCAGCTTGATCATTGCCGGGATATTCACGTCCTTGGCTGCCGCCACAGACTCCAGATCACCCAGCTCCAGCTTGGGCATGCCACAACATTTTTCCTTGTCCAACAACGTGACGGGGATGCCATTGTGCTCAAACACCTTCAGCAAATCCTCGACAATATGCGGCTCGTTGCGGTTGCCATAACAAGTCGCAAACAGGGCAACCTTACCGGTCGTGCGCCCAACTGGAACAGCCTTGCCAGGTTCCAGGGAAGCCTGGGCTGCAACACGCTTACGCCCGGTATTGCTATGGTACTCAGGGACATGGGCATCAGGATGCACGCCCAATACTTTTTCCAGCCCCTTACGGAAAGTGGCATTCTGATTCATGGTGTTTACAAGTTGCGACACCACCGGAATCCCTGCCAGCGTCCCCACCAGATCAGTGGAGCTTAAAATCTTATCACGGGTTTTGGTTTCACCCTGTTTAAACCTGACTGCCTTTGCCCGCAGCATCAGGTGCGGGAAGTCGATATTCCACTCATGCGGCGGTGTATACGGGCACTTGGTCATGTAGCACAGGTCACAGAGATAACAATGGTCAACCACCTGCCAGAAATCATCTTTCTTGACCCCATCCACCTCCATGCTTGCGGAGTTGTCCACCAAATCAAACAAGGTCGGAAATGAGTTACACAGACTCACGCAGCGGCGGCAACCGTGGCATAGGTCAAACACCCGCTCCATTTCATGCAATACCGCATCTTCATTGTAGAATTCAGGATTTTTCCAGTCGAGTGCGTGACGGGTTGGGGCTTCAAGGCTGCCTTCGCGTTTAGGGGTTGCCATGGTTTTCTCCAGTAATAACCCTCCACAACCTCCCCGGCTAGGGAAGGGAAGGAGGGCTTCTGACTCTTGAGCATCCCCCTTCAGATAAGGGGGATTGGGAAGGGGTATTGCTTCAGTTAAGCGTCGAGAGCATCCAACGCCTTCTGGAAGCGGTTGGCATGGGAGCGCTCAGCCTTGGCCAAAGTCTCAAACCAGTCAGCGATTTCGTCAAAACCTTCATCGCGTGCTTCTTTCGCCATCCCAGGGTACATGTCGGTGTATTCGTGGGTTTCACCTGCGATAGCTGCACGCAAGTTGTCAGCAGTCGGGCCAATCGGCAGACCGGTCGCAGGGTCGCCAGCGACTTCCAAATATTCCAGATGACCGTGGGCGTGACCTGTCTCACCTTCAGCAGTGGAGCGGAATACGACTGCAACATCGTTATAGCCTTCTACGTCCGCTTTGGCTGCGAAATACAGGTAACGACGGTTGGCTTGGGATTCGCCTGCGAATGCGGCTTTCAGGTTTTCCTCGGTCTTACTTCCTTTCAGATCCATCTCGGACTCCTCGGTTTCAAGTGGGTTAACAAATTGTTGGCTATTTGCATGTAGACCTGCCAACACTTTAAGCAAAGCCGCCTGACAAGTCCAACAGTATATTTTGAACGTATCCATCCACTAAACAGAACACATCACCGCTGGGCTCAGGTAAGATGGCATGAAAGACTGCAATCAATGTTTATGGAGGACGAAACGATGAACCTAGCCGCGACCACGTATGGGATTGCCTCGGCTGCTGTGTTTGTATTGATGGCGATGCGCCCTGGGGTTACATTGCCACCTACGCCTGCCACTGCCCCCCAACCAGCCACTGAAGTGGCAGCCCCCGCCGCAACCGATGCCAGTGCAAGCACCCCAGCCGACCCGGCAATAGCACCTGCCACCGAAACGGTTGTGCCTGTTGCACCTGCGCCCGCAGAGCCAGCCGCCATACCACCGAGTGCCCCACCCCAGGATAGCGGCACACCCGGTCAGCCCGGTGCTCCGGCAGTTGAACCTGCACCGGCAACGCCCACAACACCAGCAGCACCCCAGCCAACCTCACAAACCCAACCGGATTATGAGCGCGAACAGCGGCTTGCCAATGAAATCCGTGATGCCATCCTGGATGGCGAGGTCATCAGCCTGAACGATGGCAACCGTGACTTTATGGCTATCCAGACCGATGCCCAACAACCGCGTGGGGCCGTGATCATTGCCCACGGACGCGGCTACCACCCGGATTGGCCTGATGTTGCCAACCCATTACGGGTCGGTTTGGTGGAAAAAGGCTGGACAACCCTGTCCCTGCAAATGCCGGTCTTGGCAAAGGATGCCAAGTATTACGATTATGTCCCGCTTTTTTCTAACGCCAGCCAACGGATTGAAGCTGGCGTAAAATACCTGAAGGATCACAACATTAGCCCCGTTATTCTGCTAGGGCATAGCTGTGGCGGACACATGGCGATGCAGTGGGTGCGCGAACACGGGGATAAGGCGATTGCTGCCTATATCGGCTTAGGGATGGGGGCAACGGACTACCAGCAATTCATGGCGCAACCCTTCCCGCTTGCCAGCATGAGCGTACCCGTGCTTGACCTCTATGGGGACAAGGAATACCCGGCGGTGATTGCCATGGCTCCTGAGCGCCTTGCCATGATGCACAAGGCGGGCAATATCCAGTCCAAGCAAATGGTGATGCCCGAAGCCAACCATTACTTTAATGGTCAAGGCGAAGCACTGACCATGCTGGTATCAACCTGGCTCAACAGCCTGCAACTGTAGGAAAACCCGCACACAAGAAAAAGGCCGCAAACGACTGCGGCCTTTTGTCTATACAGACAGAATAAACAGGTATTTACACCATCGGCAAGCGACAAGCTCCTGGAATACGCCCGAAACCGATGAGACGTTCTTCCCAATAACCACTGATGGTACTGGTCGTAACGGTCTTACCTTTACGGGGCGCATGCAAGAACTTGCCATTACCCAAATAAATGCCTACATGGCTAACGCTATTGCCGCGTGTCCTGAAAAATACCAAATCCCCACGGGTTGCCTGCCCATTCGATACCTTCACTGCGGCAGCATACTGCTCTGCGGCGGTGCGTGGTACACGGACATTGGCTCCTTGTGCCAGTGAGTGCTGAACCAAGCCACTGCAATCAAACCCGGTGCTTGGGCTGGAACCACCCCAAACATACTTCGTGCCGATATGGCTCGCCGCTGTCTGGATGACATTCTCAACCTTCTTCACCATCACCTGGGCACGCTCACGCTTGACCTTAACCTCGGCCTGCTGTTGCACACGCTTGACTTTGGCTTCAGCCTGTTGGCGCTCCAGCTTGGCTTGAGCTTTTGCCTGCTTGGCCTCAATAGCGGCCTTGTTACGCTCCCACTTTTCCAGGTACTCCTGACGGATGGACTCTTCGCGGGCGATACGCTGGCGTTCTGCTGCTGCCTCACGCGCCTGTCGCAAACGCTCCTGCTCGGCTTCACGCGCACGCAACTCTGCCTGATAACGGGCATGGTATTGCTCACGGCTCAGGCCAGAGGCAGGGCTGGAATAACGGGCAACTTCCTGGGGCTGGCGACGCGGCTGGGATTGCTGTACCACTTGGCGCTCCACCTCACGGCGGACGCTACTGCGATAACCCTCAGACGCTGGGGTGCGGATAGATGCACGCTTGATCACATAAGTATTGGAACTTTTAGCGACAGCGACCTGTGCAACAGGCCTGACATTCTCATGTGTGGTCATGCAACCGCTTAACAAGGCGGCAGACAACCCTAGTGTACACACTGAAACTCCCCGAAAACCTACACTACTCTTGTTCATGAATTCCCTCGGATACAATGATCATCGAAATCCATTTCACTCAGGACTATGCAAACCTCCTGATGCATACTCAAACCTACTTCTCCCGCTAGCAAGCTAACAAAATCTGTGATTTATTTCCATAAAAATTCAGAAAATTCTTATTTTGAGTGAAACTAATTGAATTATAATTAATATATTAGCAAATTCTAAAACACGCTAATTATAAGGCTCCTGTATTCCTTCCGTAAAATATTTCTGACATCTCGCGGCGCAAGCGCTTCTCAATCAAAACCAGATCTTCGGTTGAATAGTCAGATTTACCCATACCAAACAAATAGTTATCAATATCAAACTCTTTCAGCAACATTTTTGTATGAAAAATATGCTCCTGATACACATTCACGTCAATCATAGAGTAAATGCGCTTGGTATCTGGTGCAATGAAGTTTTGTATTGAACTGATCTTATGGTCGATGAAATGCTTTTTGCCTTTGATGTCGCGTGTGAAGCCCCGCACCCGGTAGTCGAGCGTCACAATGTCAGACTCAAAGCTATGGATCAGGTAGTTCAACGCCTTTAACGGTGAAATCCGCCCACAGGTTGAAACATCAATGTCAGCACGGAACGTACTGATGCCATTGTCAGGGTGGCTTTCCGGGTAAGTATGTACCGTCAGATGGCTTTTATCCAGATGCGCCACCACATCCTCAGGCAGCGGCCCTGGCCTTGCCGGGTTGGCAAGCTGCTCCTCGGACAACACCGGCTCTTCAGATACCAGGATTGTCACACTCGCGCCTTGTGGCTCATAGTCCTGCCGGGCGATATTCAGGATATTCGCGCCGATGATCTCAGCAACATCGGTGAGGATATGCGTCAGGCGATCCGCATTGTACTTCTCATCAATATAGGCGATGTACTCTTCCCGATGCTCTGGCGTACTCGCATAGCAAATGTCGTAGATATTGAAGCTCAGCGTTTTGGTAAGGTTATTGAAACCATGCAGGCGAATCTTCTTTTGATGACGCTCAACCAACACTAAAACCCCTCATACAAAACCTGCCCGCCACCATCATGGCAATACCCATCACAGCGTTGACCCATAGAAACCTCCTGCTGCACAGCCTGCCCGCAGGAAAACGCGCACTATGCAGAAGTCGCCCGACTGAATCAAGAAAATTCCCGACCCACGGCAAATTAAAAACTATTCAACACTGACCACATCGAAGCTATGGGTGATTTCAGCGGTTTTACCCAACATCAACGAGGCGGAACAATACTTCTCGGCAGATAACTTGACAGCACGCTCCACACGGTCGGGGGATAGCCCCTTGCCCTTGACGGTAAAGTGCAAATGGATACGGGTAAACACCTTCGGGTCTTCGGTGGCACGCTCCGCCTCGACGGATACTTCACAATCACTGACAGGCTGGCGGGACTTTTGCAGGATCATCACCACGTCAAACGAGGCACACCCCCCCAAGCCAATCAACAACATCTCCATCGGACGAATGCCAAGATTACGCCCCCCAGCTTCCGGTGCACCATCCATCACCACAGAATGCCCACTGCCAGACTCGCCAACAAAGCTCATATGATCCAGCCATTTGACCCGTGCTTTCATCAAACCATCCCCATCATGCAAAAACAGGCATTCTAATCGGCACAGCCAGCCGATACCAGTTCCACCCCTACACCTTTGACTTTTCTCATTACAAGGAGGTAAGAGCCGTGCTATTGTGGCGAATACATAAACAAAATGGAGACATCTGCATGTTTGGAGAAGCGCACGATCTGCTACACGAGTTCCCGGAACACAAGGAACGCATCCACCAGTTAAAAGTTGAAAATGCCCACTTTGCCCGCCTGTTTGGTGAATACCATGAACTGGATCACCAACTGCACCGCGTCCAGCAAGGGATTGAAACCCCGGCAGATGAAACGGTAGAAGGTTTGAAGAAAAAGCGCCTGCACCTGAAAGACGAACTCTTGGCGATGATTAACGGCTAAATTAACAACTAAGCCGCTAACCGCACCTCAATCGCCGCGAACAACAACGCGGCGATATTCGCCCCGTAAATGGTATCCAGCTCACGGATGCAAGTGGGGCTGGTGACATTAATCTCGGTTACATAGTCACCAATCACGTCCAGCCCTACAAACAGCAAGCCCAATTCTTTCAACACGGGGCCAATCGCAGCACAAATCTCAAACTCACGAGCCGTCAAATCAGAACCGACACCCTTGGCTCCTGCTGCCAGATTCCCACGGCTTTCACCCTCCGCCGGAATCCGCGCCAGACCATGCGGGAAAGGCACGCCATCAATCACCAGAATACGCTTGTCACCCTGCTTGAACTCAGGCAGGAAACGCTGCGCCATGACCGTGCGCCGCCCATAATCGGTAATGGTTTCAAGGATGACACTGCGGTTCGGGTCGTCCTGGCGTACCTGAAAAATCATTGACCCACCCATACCATCCAGGGGCTTCACCACAATATGCCCCTGCTCCGCCAAAAATTCGCGGATACGGGTCATGTCACGGGTCACACGGGTTGGGGGGCAAAACTCGGGGAACCAAGCCGTAAACAGCTTTTCATTCGCTGCCCGGACACTTTCCGGGCGGTTAAGTACCAGCAAGCCCTTGCGCTGCGCCAGCTCCAGCAAGTAGGTACTGTAGATATATTCCATATTGAAGGGCGGATCCTTGCGCATCAGGACGCAATCCAGCTCATGCAGGGGGCGGGTGACAGCCTCCCCGAGGGTAAACCACTGTTGCGGGTTATCCTGCACCTGTACCGGACACATGCGGGCGTGGGTCACACCATCATCGGCAAACAAATCCTGTTGCAGGATGTAAAACACGCCCCAACCACGTCGCTGAGCCTCCAGCATCATGGCAAAGGTACTATCTTTTTTGATATTGATGGACTCAATCGGATCCATCACAACCCCCAACCAACGCTGTGCCACCTGCGCCTCCATGTCAGAACTCCGCCTTCAAATCCCGACCAATCAGCTCCTGCACTGCCTGCCGGGGGGATAAGCCCGCATACAGGATGCGGTATACCTGCTGGCAAATGGGCATTTCCACACCGGAACGCTCTGCCAGTTTTCCAATCGAATGGGCCGATTTCGCCCCCTCCACTGCCTGACCAATCTCAGCCAAAGCAGCATCCAGGGCTTTGCCTTCACCCAAGGCCAAACCAAGGCGACGGTTGCGTGACTGGTTGTCAGTGCATGTCAACACCAGATCGCCCAGCCCCGCCAACCCCATCAGGGTCGCAGGCTCCGCCCCCATCTGCACGCCCAGGCGCATGATTTCAGCCAAGCCACGGGTAATCAGTGCTGCACGCGCATTGGCTCCAAAACCCAGGCCATCCGAAATCCCGGCTGCAATCGCCAGCACATTCTTGATAGCCCCACCCAGTTCAACACCAATAATATCGGTACTGGTATAAACGCGGTAAGACTGCCCATGAAATGCCCCTGCAATCCGCTGAGCCAACCACGGCTCCGTGGCGGCCGCTGTCATGGCGGTTGGAAATCCCTTGGCAACTTCAGTCGCAAACGTCGGCCCAGAAACCACGCCATAATACCCCTGCCCAGGCAGGGTTTCCTGCATGACTTCATGCAAAAGCTTACCGCTATCCAGCTCCAGCCCTTTGGTTGCCCAAAAGATGGCTGCCGTTTCCGGCAATAGTGGATCCAGCCGTTGCAACAAGCCCCGGAAACCATGACTGGGAACCACCACCAAATGCCAGGCTGATTGCCGGGCAACAACCGCCAAATCAGATTCACAGTGGAGATTGTCCGGAAATCGGATACCGGGCAGGTAGCGAGCATTTTCGCGGGCTTGCGTGATGGTGTGCACATGCTCCGGGCTAATATCCCACAACCAGACAGCCAGCCCATTGCGGGCAAGCTGCAAGGCCAGTGCTGTCCCCCAAGAGCCAGCACCATAAACGGCAATAGAGCGGATTGGTTTATCCACGAGCCGCTCCATTAAGCAGCCGCAGTGCCTGTCCGTGCTGCTGCCTGCTCTTGCAAGCGCTTCGCATACAACGCATCAAAATTGATCGGGGACAAGTGCATTTCTGGGAAGCTGCCCTTGGACACCATGCCTGCAATCACTTCACGGGCATAAGGGAACAGGGTATTCGGACAATACGCCGCCAGCAGGTGATTCAATTGGTCTTGGCTGTAACCACTGATGAAAAATACGCCCGCTTGCTTGACCTCAACCAGGAAAGCCGTCTTTTCATTACTTTTCACTGTAATGGTCAGGGACAGCTCGACCTCATAATTGTTATTGGGCAATACATTGACGTTCGTGTTCAAATCCAGGTTGGTGTCCGGGTTCCACTCTTCCGTAAATACGGCTGGGGAGTTGGGAGCCTCAAAAGACACATCCTTCACATAAATGCGCTGGATAATAAATTGTGGTTCTTGTTGCTGGATGTCTTGCTCTGCCATGATGAAAGGTCACTCCTTATTTAACATGTCGTTATGTTTTGTGTTGAATAATGTTGGCATTAAATACGTCAAATACATCATGCCAGATGCTGGCGAACCCAGCTTTCGATTTGTTGGGCATTCATCGCCCCAGACACACGCGCCACTTCCTGACCACCGTGGAACAGGATCATGGTCGGAATACTGCGGATACCGTAGATCATGCTGGCCTGTTGGTCTTCTTCGGTGTTGACTTTGGCAAGGCGCATGTGTGGCTCCAAATGGCTGGCAGCCTCGGCAAACGCCGGAGCCATCATGCGGCAAGGGCCGCACCAGGGAGCCCAGAAGTCAACCAGCAACGGCATTTCGCTTTTCTGGATATGGCGTTGCAGGGCGGTAAAGCCGAACTCTACCGGCTGCCCATTAAACAAGGTCTTTCCACACGCACCACAATGCGGGGAACTACCGAGCTTTTCGGGCGCAACCCGGTTTGTCTTGTGACAATGAGGGCAAACAATATGCATATCAAACCAACCCCAATAAGATGTCCAATTCACCGGTACGGTTGAGGGCTGCCAAGTCATCAAAGCCCCCCACATGCTGGTCGCCGATAAAAATCTGCGGCACAGTCCCACGCCCGCTCAGGTGCTCCAACTCTGCCCACGACACACCACTGCCACCGACCGGAATATCTTCATAAGCAACACCCTTCCGCCCCAGCAGCATTCGGGCGCGAACACAATAGGGGCAAAAGCGTGTGCCATACAACCGGACTGGAGGCATAAGCCCCTACCGCTTGGCAATCGGCAGATTGGCAGACTCCCAGGCCATGAAGCCACCCGCCAGATTATGCACATCCGTAAAACCTGCTTTGGTCAACGTCGCACATGCAAAGGAAGAGCGATTACCAGACCGGCAATAGACAAGAATGGGCTTGTCTTTTTGTTTTTCAAGCTCAGGCAGGCGCTTACTCAACTGCCCTAAAGGAATATGCTTGGCTCCCTGGATTTTACCATCCCGTAGCTCGTTATCCTCACGTACATCCAGCAGCACGGACTCATCACGGTTCATGAGCAGAACCGCCTGATTGACATCCAACTGCTTGAATTTACGGGTCATGCGGTTGAATTCAACCCACAGGATCAAGCCCAGCACACCAATAAAACCCATCACCAGCAACATGTGGTTTTGGGCAAATGCCATGTATTCGTTCACTTATAAAGCTCTCCAGAAATTGGAGCTAAGATATACAGATGTGCGCAAAGCGTAAACCCCTTTGCGCCATCCTTAACAAGGAAAACATTTTTTCCATCAGTGTGACGGGCAAAACACTTCCTGCATCATGCTGATGAGGCGCAAGGTGCGGTAGTCACCGACCTTGTAGTAAACACGGTTGGCATCCTTGCGTGAAGTCAAAATGCCCTTGTCACGCAAAATGGCCAAATGTTGGGAAATATTGCTCTGGGATGTACCCACACTATCCACAATGTCCTGCACGTTGACTTCCTGGTTGCCCAATACACACAGGATTTTCAGGCGCAAAGGGTGGGAGATGGCCTTCAGGGAACGCGAGGCGCGGTCAATATCCTCATCCCTTGCCAACATGGAGTTAGTAATATCGCAGTTATTGTTCAGACTCATTTCACTTATTTCATGCTGCATAGATCAACCTTCGCAAACATTGGAGGCAACAAGAAGCAGCAGCCTCTGTTGACAATCGCAAGACAGGCATAGCCCCTACGTATATTAGCATACCCAAATACAATGATATACCCAAAAGGGATAGCCTGCCAAATAACTTACAAACCCACCGCACCCAGCGGCAATACTGGACAAGAGGCAAGCTGCTGCCTATGATCCTCAGGCGCACCCCTTTTTCCACATAACACACTAAACTTAGCGGAATGTTTCAGGCACTTGTGAAAACCACCCGACCTTTCCGAAGATCATGGCTGTTGGCGTATGCGCTGGCGGGATTGGTATTGCCTGCCCAGGCGGAAACCACGCCCCCCACGGCAACACAAACGGACATCACCCGTGAGATTGACAGGCTCACCACCCAACTGGATCGGCAAAAGCAGCAATCTGACGACCTGAACGATGAAGTGTCGCTGATGGAAAAAAAACTCGGTGACATTTCCAGACAGGAACACGAGACGGAGCAAAAAATAGAGGCGACCTTGCTACGTCTGCGGGATGCAAACACGCGCAAGGAAAAGCTGGATACTGAACTGCAAACCGAACGCTCTGCCCTCGCCCAACAACTTCAGGCGATGTACACGGCTGGCGAACAATCACACTTGCGCCTCTTGTTACGTCAGGATAACCCATCGGACATCAGCCGTACCCTCCGTTATTTCGAATACCTCAATGCCTACCGAACCGCGAAAATCAAAAAGATCAATGGCACACTGGAAAAAATCCGCACCCTGACCTCTGCCATGGAGCAAGACCGGCTGCAACTGACTGATCTGGAAAACACCCTATCATTACAAAAGAAATCTATCCAGGGCACGGTGAGCTCCCGTGAAACAGCATTGAAACGCTTGGAAAGTGACATCCAGACCAAGCAGGCACGCATAGAAAAGCTCCATAAGGATGAAGCCAAACTCCAGGCCATGGTTGAGCGTATTGCTGCCCGTGCCGAACAGGAAGAACAAACGGCCTTGAATAGGCAAGCCCAGGCAGCCGACGTACCACAAGCCAGCAAACCGGCGGCACTCAGCCCAGAACCTGTGCCGGTCGCGGCTGAAAAACCACCTGCCCCAGCCGCCGAACGAGAGCCTGAACCAACGCCTCCCGCCAAGCCACCAGCCCCTGCCCAGCCCACTATCCAGCCGGAGCTGACAACTGATGCCCCCTTGAATGGCAAATTCTCCACCCTGAAAGGCCGCCTCCCCTCTCCTGTCAATGGCAACATCCTGCACTCGTATGGATCCGCCCGTAATGAAAAGCAAAACTGGCAAGGCGTGGTGATTGCCGCCCCCGGTGGCTCCAAAGTACAGGCCGTGGCACGTGGCAAAGTGGCCTTTGCTGGGTGGATGGATGCCTATGGGCATCTGATCATTATTGAACACGACAAAGACTATATCAGCTTGTATGGCTACAACCGCGCCGTCTACAAGAAAGAAGGGCAAATGGTCAATGCTGGTGAGGTGATTGCAGCCGTTGGCAACTCCAGTGGACAAAGTGAAAATGCCCTTTACTTTGAAATCCGCCGGAAAGCCGTGCCGCAAAATCCCGCGCAATGGTTACGTTGATCAGCTAGAATGCTACACTTGATGAAAGTAAGTGCCTCCAGATAAAGTCACATCTCTTGATTCCGGGGTCAATGCACAAATATAGTTAAAGAATACGGCAATATAGCCTGGAGAAAAATAGAATGCATCCCAATCACCGCCTCGCAGTAGGTATTCTGGCAGGAGCACTGGTCGGCGTGACTACCAGCCTTAGCCTGAATGTTTTTGCTTTCAAACAAACGGTTGATGAAACAGAGCTGCCTCTGGAGCAACTGCAAAAGTTCACCGAAGTCTATTCCCGCATCAAGCAGGACTATGTGGAAACGCCTGATAGCAAGGAAATGATCAACAATGCCATCCGTGGCATGTTGACGGGTCTTGACCCCCATTCTGACTATCTGGATGAGGAAGCTTTCAAGGAACTGCAAGTCGGGACGAGCGGCGAATTTGGGGGCTTGGGTATTGAAGTTGGCATGGAGGATGGCTTTGTCAAGGTCATTTCCCCGATTGACGACACCCCAGCCCAGAAAGCAGGCCTCTTGGCAGGTGACTTGATCATCCGCCTGGATGAAACCCCGGTCAAAGGCATGACCTTGAATGATGCAGTCAAGCTGATGCGTGGCAAACCGGGCTCCGACATCAATCTGTTGGTCGTGCGGGAAGGCAAGGACAAACCCTTCAAGGTGACTGTTACCCGCGACATCATCAAGGTACAAAGCGTCAAGAGCCGCATGCTGGAACCGGGTTATGGCTATGTGCGTATTTCCAGCTTCCAGTCCAAGACGACCGAATCCTTGCTGGAAGCATTAGAAAAATTGAAAAAGGAAAACAAGGACAGCCTGCGCGGGTTGGTTCTTGACCTACGCAACAACCCCGGTGGGGTGTTGACCGCTGCGGTCGGTGTATCGGATGCCTTCATCAATGACGGCAAAATTGTCTACACCGAAGGCCGGGTTGAAGATGCCAAAATGGAATATAACGCCCGTGAAGGCGACGAGCTGGATGGCGCACCGATTGTCATTCTGGTCAACCAGGGTTCTGCTTCTGCCTCTGAAATCGTTGCTGGGGCTTTGCAAGACCATAAACGTGCCTTGGTCATTGGTCAGAAAACATTTGGTAAGGGTTCGGTGCAAACCGTGCTGCCACTGGATGAAAATACTGCACTCAAGCTGACCACAGCCCGCTATTTCACCCCGGCAGGCCGCTCTATCCAGGCAGAGGGTATCAAACCTGACATCGCCATCAAACCCCTGAAAGTGACTGGGGAAGCACAAGCGGCTGATGAGGAAATTGCCCCCTTGTCTGAGGCAGACTTCAACAAGCACCTGAGCAACCCGACCAAGAAAGAGGCTGCCCCACCTGCTCCCGATGCGGCGACCCCAGAGGCTGAAAAAGCACCAGCAGCACCTGATGCAGCCAAAGACTCGGCAGAGCCTAAGCTCGACATCAAGAAAGGCGAAGCCAAAGACAAATCCTTGGCAGAAGACGACTATCAGTTGTTTGAGGCATTGAATATCCTCAAAGGTATGGATTTGGTCATTAACCGTGACACTAAACCTGCCACACCCGTTGCCGCAGAAAGCAAGGCCATGTAAGCCTGCCTATCCTTTGCTCCATCCCATCCCCCTCGGGGGATGGGAGCTTTTCAATCCCCGATCCTTAGGCTCCCCCCATGACTGAACTCACACACTTCAATGCCCAAGGCGAAGCACATATGGTCGATGTCGGCGCAAAAGATCCGACTCACCGCCGTGCCATTGCCAGTGGACAGATTGAAATGCAGCCAGAAACGCTGATAAAAATCCTGCAAGGCAACCATAAAAAAGGGGATGTGCTCGGGATTGCCCGCATCGCAGGCATTATGGCAGCAAAGCGGACGGCTGACCTGATCCCTCTTTGCCACCCGTTGGCCTTAACCAGGGTCGACATCCAACTGGAAGCGGATACAGACAGCACAGCACCCAAGATCACCTGCCAAGCCACTGTGGAAACCTACGGGCAAACCGGCGTGGAAATGGAAGCCTTGACCGCAGTCCAGGTCAGCCTGCTGACCATTTACGACATGTGCAAAGCAGTCGACCGGGGCATGATGATGGGTAATATCCGCCTGCTCCATAAAGCAGGCGGCAAATCAGGCGTTTGGGACAGGGAAGAATAAGCCTTAAACAGCGTCCTGTGTGGCGGGTGCAGTGATTTTCATGAACGGGGTAATATCCACTGCATCACCAAACTTTTGCTTGGCATACTTGACCGCATGCGCCCGCTCACGGAAGAAATGCGCTTCACCAATCTGCTCAGCCAAACCGGAGCGCCGGAACTCATTCTGGATCGGTAATTTGATGCGGGCAATGTAGAAATCAACCCCGGCAAACTTCAAGCGGTCAACCATCTTGTGCAGCATCTCTTCGCCCGTTGAATCCACTTGGTCAACCGACTCCATATCCAGTACCAGCACTTTCAACTTCGGCTTTTGGGCAATATTGTTCAGCAGCTTGCCTTCCAAATAACCGGTATTGGCAAAATACAAATCACCATCAAACCGGTAAACCGCCACCGTTTCACTCGTCCGCAAGTGGTGGCTTGCTGCATCCCGCATGGAACCATCGGGGTGGCGTGACACCTCCACCAGGCGCGGGGTCATGGTGCGGTACAAATACAAGCCCAAGGACAAGACCACACCCAGCAGGATACCTTTGTCCAAATGCGGGGCAAATACCAGCGTCGCCACGAACGCCACCACCGCGACAATGCCATCATGTGGCTCGACTTTCCAGGCATGTTTGATGGGGGCAATCTTGAACAAGTTGATCACTGCCATAATGATAACCGCTGCCAACGTCGCTTGTGGCAGGTGGTAGAGCAACGGGGTCAGGAACAGCAGTGTGAGGCCAACCAACAATCCGGTAACGACCGAGGAAAATCCTGTCATAGCACCCGAGGCGAAATTAACGGCTGAACGCGAAAAAGAGCCGGAAACGGTATAGCCATTGAACACACCAGACACAATATTAGCCAGCCCCTGCCCCACCAACTCCTGGTTGGCAGACAAGCGGTGGCGTGTTTGGGAAGCCATTGCCTTGGCAATTGAAATCGCCTCCACGAAACCAATCAGGCCAATCACGGCAGCACTGGTCGCCAATGAACTGAAAGTCTTGAAATCCATCTGTATCAGAGGTAAAGAGAAGGATGGTAAGCCTTGTGGTACTTCACCCACGACCGCTCCGCCACCCTGCTGATAACCCAATACCCACGACAGGATAGTCGTCACCGCAACGGTAATCAGGACACCCGGTTGGCGTGGGAAGAATTTCTTCATCAATAACAACATCCCGAGGGCAACCACCGCCATCAACAGTGTCACCAAATGGGTGTTGGCCAGGGAGGTGAGCGTTTTCCACAGGAAATCATAGTGGTGTCCAAACTGGTCTGCCTTCACATTCAGACCAAACAGCTTGGGGACTTGTGAGGTGGCAATGATCAGCGCACCGGCATTGGTAAAACCAATCACCACCGGATGGGACAGGAAGTCAACCAAAATGCCCAGACGGAACAAACCCAAAGCCAACTGGAATATCCCGACCATCAGTGCCAGCAAAGCTGAATACACCACGACTGTTTCAATGCCATGCCCCGCATAAGGCTGCATGGCAGCCGCAGACATCAAGGAAACAATCGCCACCGGCCCAGTCCCCAATTGGCGGGACGAGCCAAACAAAGCTGCCACCATGACCGGCAAAAAGCTTGCATACAAGCCAACATAAGGCGGTAAACCAGCAAGTTGTGCATAAGCCATGGATTGTGGAACCAATACCAAGGCTACAGTCAGGCCAGCTATCGCATCTGCCTGCAGGGTAGCAGGGTCTTTCAGCTCCCCCACCCACGATTGGAAAGGGGTAAAACGCCCTTTCCAATCACTGAAAAAAGAAGCTAACCAAACACCCATTTATTTTTTTACCTCTCAGAAACCTGCTGATTCGGAAATGTAATAAACCAGCCATCTGGCTGGTTTATTAGAGAACCCTACTATTGTAAAGGTCAATCCTGACAGCAGCTATCACCAAAAGGTGATAGACATCCGTTTATGTGCTTATTCCACGGTGACTGACTTGGCAAGGTTACGCGGCTTGTCCACATCCGTCCCCTTCAGGACAGCGACATGATAAGCCAGCAATTGCAGCGGTACGCTATAAACAATCGGAGCCAACAACTCAGGAACCGGCGGCAATTCCAGCACATGCACATGATCCGCTGGTGGAATTTTTGCATCCTTGCAGGCAAAAACATACAACTCACCACCGCGTGAGCGTACTTCCTCCAGATTGGATTTGAGCTTTTCGAGCAAGGCAGTGTTGGGCGCAACAGCAATGATCGGCATTTCACTATCAACCAAGGCCAAGGGGCCATGCTTCAACTCGCCCGCCGGATACGCTTCGGCATGGATATAGGAAATCTCCTTCAGCTTCAGCGCACCTTCCAACGCAACCGGATATTGATCGCCACGCCCCAGGAACAGGGCATGATGCTTTTCAATAAAACGCTCAGCGAGTGTTTCAATCGCCGGGTTCAATTCCAGAACTTGCCCAATCAGGGCAGGCAACTTCAACAAGTCACTGACCAACTGGCGACCTACCGCCGTCTCACCCTGTTTGGCCTGGATCAACAACCCCAGCAACAATTGCAAAGCCACCAATTGGGTGGTGAATGCCTTGGTGGATGCCACACCAATTTCCGGCCCCGCCATCGTCATCAACGCCATATCCGATTCACGGGTCAGGGAGCTTTCCATCACATTACAAATGGTCAGTGACGACAAACAGGCTTTGGCTTGCTTGACCTTTTCGAGTGCAGCCAAGGTATCTGCGGTTTCACCGGACTGGGAAATCGTCACCAACAACATATTCTTGCGCACTGGCTGGCGGCGGTAACGGTATTCACTAGCGACTTCCACATGGCAGGGAATATCCGTCAGTGCCTCAATCCAGTAACGCCCGATCATCCCCGCATGGTAGCTTGTACCACAGGCAATAATCTGGATTTCCTCGACCTGCGCCAACACGTCCAACGGGTTCTCGCCACTAATGGCGGACAACACCTGGTGGCTGGACAAACGCCCATCCAGTGTTGCAGCAATGGCCTTGGGCTGCTCAAAAATCTCCTTGAGCATGTAATGGCGATAAGCACCCAACTCGGTGGCATTATCCCCTACCCGTGACTCGCGTACCGGACGCTCAACCGCCTGCCCATTGGCATCAAAAATTTCGACCTTGTGCAGGGTAATCCGCGCCACATCACCATTTTCCAGATGAATAAAACGGCTGGTGACAGGTAACATCGCCTGCACATCGGAACCCACAAAATGCTCACCAATACCGACGCCAATAATCAAGGGGCTGCCTTGGCGGGCAATGACCAGCGTATGCGGATCATCGGGGGAAATCACTGCCAATGCATATGCACCAGTAAATTCGGCGCGGGCTTTCAACACGCCTTGCAGCAAACTGCCTTCATGTTTGAAGTGATAGTCAACCAGATGGGCAGCCACTTCGGTATCCGTTTCAGAGGTAAACACATAACCGCATGCCCCCAAACGTTCCCGTAGCTCCAGATAGTTTTCAATAATGCCGTTATGTACCAAACCAACCGATTCACCACTGAAATGCGGGTGGGCATTATGCTCGGCGGGCTTACCGTGGGTTGCCCAACGGGTATGGGCAATCCCGATCTTGCCCTCGATTGGTTCAGCCAACAAACGGCTAGCCAAGGCAGCTACCTTGCCCACCGAGCGCACCCGCCGCAGCTTGTTGGCTGGGTTCAATACCGCCACCCCCGCAGAGTCATAGCCACGGTACTCAAGGCGACGCAGGCCTTCCACCAAAATATCCACGACCGGACGCTGTGCAATCGCACCGACGATACCACACATTATTTGCTCTCCTTGACCGGGCGCTGCCAGCCTTTCAGGGTTATTTGTTTGGCACGAGCCAAGGTCAACTGGCCTGCCGGAGCTGTTTTGGTGATCGTAGAACCTGCCCCGATGGTTGCATCATCTTCGAGGGTAACAGGCGCAACCAGTTGCGAGCAGGAACCCACAAACACACGATCACCGATGGTCGTCTTGAACTTGTTCACACCATCGTAATTGCAGGTGATGGTTCCTGCACCAATATTGACATCAGTCCCCATCACCGTATCCCCAATATAGCTCAAATGGCTGACCTTACTGCCTTTGCCAATCTGTGCCTTTTTGGTTTCGACAAAGTTGCCGATCTTCGCACCCTCTGCCAACACCGTGCCAGGGCGGATACGCGCAAATGGCCCCACATCACAATCAGCGGCAATGGCAGCCCCTTCAATACAGGTATGCGACTTGATATGCGCCCCGGAACCAATCACCACATCTTGCAAGATGCAATGGGCATCAATCACCACATGGTCGCCAAGCTGCACTTTTCCGATCAGCACCACGTTCACATCAATGAAGCAATCCCGGCCTGCTGTCACTTGACCACGAATATCCAAGCGTGCCGGATCAGCCAGTGTCACACCCGCCAGCATCAGGCTTTCGGCTTGCCGCCATTGGGCTTCCCGCTCCAGCCTTGCCAACTGCACGCGGTTGTTCACGCCTTCAACCTCCAGCGGGTCATCACAAATGACTGTACCCACCAACAAACCTTCCTGCACCGCCAAACCGACACAATCGGTCAGGTAATATTCACCTTGCGCATTTTGCGGGGTCAGTTGCTGCAACCAGCGTTTCAAATCACCGGCTTGGGCGGCAATAAACCCTGTATTGATTTCCCGGATGGCGCGTGTTTCCGCATCTGCATCCTTTTCCTCAACAATCGCCCGCACCTGCCCTGCCGCATCACGCACGATGCGCCCATAACCGGTTGGACTGGCAGGATGAGTGGTCAAGACACACAAACGGGCAGTTTCCAACCCTGCTGCCAACCGGCGCAGCGTCTCCGGGCGTACCAACGGCACATCGCCATAAGCAACCAACACGACATCTTCATCCGCTGCCAAATGGGTGGCCTGAGCCACGGCATGCCCCGTTCCCTTTTGCTCTGCCTGCAAAGCCCAGGTGATACCATCACCACTGATGCCCTGACGCACCTGTTCGCCGCCATGCCCATACACCACCGCCATATCAGCCCCCAGACTGCAGCAAGCATCAACAACGTGTTGCAACATCGGTTTACCTGCCACGGGATGCAAGACTTTTGGCAGGTCTGAACGCATGCGTGTCCCTTGCCCAGCAGCAAGGATAATTGGATAAATTCTTTTCATGGTTAATAGATAATAAAATTCACTAAAGAAGGATCAAATCAATCAATGGATATATCGTCGAAGCGGGTCGCCCAACGGTGATGCACCCCAGCCAACGGTTGGTTTTCCCTGACAAGGCAATACGTCTGCATCCCAGCCAGCGCCGCCGCATCCAGCTCAGCAGCAACATCGGACAAAAACAGGATCTGACCCGCAGGCAAACCCAATTCCGCCACAATCTGCCGGTAAGACCCGGCCTCCTGCTTATGCCCAATACGGGTGTCAAAATAGCCACTGAACAACGGGGTCAAGTCACCCGCATCCGAATGAGCAAACAGCAATTGTTGGGCATGCACAGAACCCGACGAGTACACATACAAATGCAAACCCTGAGCATGCCACTGCCGCAAATAGTGCGCAGCATCCGGGTATACATGCCCGGTAAAATCACCTTGCCGGTAGCCATGCGCCCAGAGCAAGCCCTGGATAGACTTCAAAGGGCTCACCTTTTTATCCGCAGCAATCCAGCCCCGTAGCTGCTGGACAAGGGCTGGCACATCATCAGGCTGACAGGAGGCATCCGGCTCACGGCAAACATCAGCCAATAAGGCTGCAACCCCCGGTTCATGGGCATGGTTCTGGATAAACGTCCCCATATGCCGATCCGCATACGGGAACAACACATCCTTCACGAAGGACAAGCTGGTCGTCGTGCCTTCAATATCCGTCAGTATGGCCTTGATACCCATCAATTCTCCAAGCGCGGAAACCGATCAGCCAGGGTGCTTCCCGTAAAGTGGGCAACCCAGCCTGCTGGATTGGTAAACAAACGGATCGCTTTGAAAAAAGGGTTAGGCCCCATGTCAAACCAATGGGTTACACCTGCCGGAACGCTGATCAGGTCGCCTTTTTCACATAAAACGGCATAGACCTTATCCCCCAAATGCAGGTAAAACAGCCCTTGCCCATCAACAAAAAAGCGGACTTCATGCTCAGAATGGGTATGTTCGTGCAAGAACTTCTGCCGGAACGCGGCCTTGTCAGGATGGGATGGGGTCAGGCTAACCACATCCACTGCCTGAAACCCGTTCTCTACCATCAACCGGTCTATATCCTGACGATAAGCCGCAATGATCACATCCTGGCTGGCATCATCCGCCAACGCTTGATGGGCTTGCCAGCGCTCGAAACGGATACCTTGTCCGCCCAGCTCATGGCTGATAGCTGCATAATCGGCATGCACTGCCAGCAGTGCAGCATCTTGCTCAGCGTAAATCCTCAATTCACTCATTCGTACTCCTCACTTGTCCAGCAATAAGCCCCGATAATGGCACTCCAGCAAAAACTCCAGAGCCTCCACTTGCCGCCGTGCATCAGTAATACTGGCTCCCCAGGTATACAAGCCATGCCCTGCAATCAAATAGCCCTGTGTATCGGGATGCGCATCCAAATACGCCCCCACCTCCAGCGCCAAGGCGGGAATATCCTGGTTATTGGCAAACACGGGTAAAGTCAGGCTACCGGTATGGGTTGTCACCGCAGGGAACGCCTTTTGCAGCTCATACCCGGTCAGGACAATGGCACGATGCCGCAGGGACAACACAGTTGCATTCACCGAATGGGTATGCAAAACACAAGCAATGTCAGGGTCACGCCGGTACATCAAGGTATGCAAGCCAGTTTCCGCAGAGGGGCGTTTGCCCGGCTCCAGCGAATGCCCCGTCAGGTCAGCACGCAAAAAACCTTTGGTATCCAGATAACCCTTATGCTGCCCCGAACTGGTAATCAGGATTTCGTTGGCACTCAAACGGGCAGAGAAATTACTGCTGGTGGCAGGAACCCAACCACGCTCATGAAAGAATTGCCCAGCGGCAATCAATTGTTGGCATAAAGCGGCTAATAGCGCTGGCACAGGTTGATCAGTCACAGGTCACGCCTAAGGGTTGTAATAACAGCCTCGGCAACACGGAAACCATGCCGCCAATGGCAGGCATAAGCATAGCATGATTGCACCATCACCCTAATAAAATTGGCAAAGCCGCCACTGCCCAGGAAAAACACTACCAATTGTCGGTTATTGCCAGCAGGCTGCCAAGGGCTTATTACACTTAACAAGGTGATCGCCCCAATCACAAGGAACCCAATCCCAAAAATGGAGTTATAAGCATGACCACACACCAAAACTATCTGAAAACAACCCTTTCTTCTTTAATCATTCTGGGTGCAGTGACACTACCTGCGACAGCCAATGCAAAAGTATATTACAAACCCTGTGCAGCTATCGCCCAAGAGCTGGGTGCAAAAATCGCCCGATTGAACCGCTTGGCAGCAGAGCGCCGCTCCCAAGGGGATGCCTATGGAGAACGCCGCTTGCGCAGCCTCGCCAATGTGGTAGGTGCACACCGTGGCAACCTGCCTTGTGTAGGCCGCCAGACCTGTGCATTGTAATTTTAAATTTTGACCGGGTGGCTAATCGGGGCAAACATGAACCGGTTAGCCATGCCACAAACGCCTACCACACACCCCTTGCCGCGCACTGGCATCTCCCCTATATTGGCGCATCCTAAATAATACCGTTTGGATTGCCATGCACCCAGTAGCCCTTTCCATTGGTTTACTCATTTGCAGTAATGTCTTTATGACGTTTGCGTGGTATGCCCATTTGCGGGATTTGAGCAACAAGCCCTGGATTATTGCGGCCTTGGTCAGTTGGGGAATTGCGCTATTTGAATACCTGCTGCAAGTCCCTGCCAACCGGATTGGCTATACGGTTCTGAACTTAGGGCAACTCAAGGTCATACAAGAAGTCATTACCTTGTCACTGTTTGTGCCCTTTGCCTATTTCTATATGCGGGAACCACTGAAACTGGATTACCTGTGGGCAGGCTTATGTTTGGTGGGTGCAGTGTATTTCATGTTCAGGGGAAAATAGGCAGGCAAAACAGGCGGGCAAAAACAGCATCACCCGGCAACCATCATCAAGCCGCCGGAATCAGGTAACAGAACCCAAACCTAGACGTGGGAAACGCTACCCGCTGGATAAATCACATGCTCTTTATGGCGCAAGATAACCGGATGGGCTTCCTCGGATTTGGCAACGTTAGCCGCCAACCAACCAGCCAACTTCAGGCCACTGAACAAACCCGCAATACCCGCCAAGACCGCGCCCATTTCGTGGGCTAACCCAAACACCTGGAATAATTCGCTACCGACAATGGCAAACACCAGCATACTTACCAATGGCAACAGGTAAGCCAGCATCGAATACACCAACAGGGCATTACCCTGCATACCGATAACCACTTCATCACCCGGTTTGGCATGTAAAGGATTCTGGACGTAGAGGCGCTCAACGGATGGCTTCAGGAAGGCGAACAGCCCCGTCGGGCTGGAGCAGCCAGACTTGGACTGGCAAGACCCACAGGCAGCCGCACTCGCTGGGATCACCCAAGCGTACCCTTGTTGGGTACTTACCACCCTTGCTGTTTGTTCAATCATATTCGTGTCCCTCTGCCTATTATTTTTAGTAATGAAAAGGTCAGTTTTTGACCTTTCACTTGCATTATCGGGCAACATACCTTAAGCCTTTCTGAATTGACTGCAAAGTTGCAGAAGGCACTTCACCAACGAAGGTAATCACATGCCCAGCAAGCTCAAGGCCCAATATATGGGTAGCGCCACTCGAATAGGACACGTCATTGATGTCTTTCGCTGAGGCTGCTGGTGCAATGAATACTGACACAGATGTCATGCCGTCAGATAGCACTATCTGATGAGCGTCGTCACTCTCCCTCTCAGGAACCACTTTGACTACTTTAAAGCCAGGTGGCAGATTCTGGAACTCCCAACTCTCAAGAATTTTCTTGCCTTCGTCCTCTATCCCGGTCTCAGCAAGCGGGGCAGCAGCAATGGCTTGGCTGGCAACCGAAGGGGCTGCCAAACGAGCCAAGGCAACCGGCTGGGCGGCTTCCGCCGGAGCCAGTGGTGGGCTGATGCTCAGCTTGGTGAAAATCAACTGCTCCAGCACCTTCTGCTCCCGATCCATCAGGGAGTATTTCAGCAACATGCCGTTGCTGGGTGCAATACAGTAACGGTGCAGGTAACGCATTTTATCCTTCGGGCGCACCACCACCACCTTACAGGGCTGGTTGGCAACATTGGCATCACCCCCCAGATCAAATGCATAAGCTTCCATACCAGAAGTATGCAAGTTGCCGAAATTGGCCAGTGAAAAACTTTCCGCCTGCTCGGATGCTGCACCGTCCAGCCGGATGATACTCTCCTGAGCCTGCCCCAGTTGATGGCTAATGCTGTAGGTAGACATTTCGCCGCCACGTGAATACACCAGTTCCCCTGAATATTCCAGCCCCGCTACGGCTGTCTGCATCCGCCCCAGCAGTTCAAGTGCTTCATTGGCAAAGGCTGCATGACCCCACAACATCGAACCACAAAAAACAGCACACAGTGCTTTATGTTTATTATCAGTAATCATTGGAGTAAGACACCGCCCGGACAGAAGGGACAATGGCAGTGGTGGAAGCGTATTTGACATGCTGAGCCACGTATTGCTTCAACACATCACGGGTTTGTGGGTCAAGCTGCCCACTGGAGCGCACCGGAACAAGGGCTGCGGGCGCTTGGGCGGTTTGCAATGCAACGGGAGCTTGAACCTTTTCGGGGGCTACTACGGTAGCAGTGGCTAGTGGTACAGTGGTTTGTGGCTGCTGTACCAGCACGACCCCACCCACCAATGCGGCAATGGCAACGGCTGCTGCCATACCGTATTTGAAGCGGGCGGGTTTAGCGACGGCTGGTTTGGCAACAACCGGCTGGGAAGCTGGAGCAGCCACCTTACCCGTGGCTTCAGCCGCACTCACCCAGTCAACCACATTACCCGTATAGGCTGGCTCTTCATCCAAACCATCCTGAATTCCAGCAAGAAAATCTTTACGTGCCGCCGCAGGTCTGCCGTTTGACCGCATGACTTCGCCGATCAAGGCATAGCGGCTGAATGTCTGCCCTAAAGCTTCATCCTGCCGCAACTCATCCAGCATGCGTCGCCGCTCGAATGCACCTGCCTCATCATCCAGCAGTGCAGACACAAATTCCTGTTTACCAGCATTCATTACTATCACCTGAGTCCTAGAAACCCTGCTCTTATTATCAACTGAGCAGTGGCTGCAAAACCTTGTCAATCGCCTCACGCGCACGGAAAATCCGTGAGCGCACAGTACCTATAGGACAATCCATTGCCTCGGCTATTTCTTCGTAGCTCATCCCTTCCAGCTCGCGCAACACAATAGCCGTGCGCAAATCATCCGGCAGCGACTCTATCGCATCCGTCACGATCCGCTGGATTTCATCCCGGAGCATTTCGTTCTCCGGGGTTCCATATTCCTTTAGAGCGGACTGACCCTCATATTGTTCCGCTTCATCTGCATCAATATCGCTCGTTGGCGCACGGCGACCCTGCGAAACCAGATAGTTTTTCGCCGTATTGATGGCAATCCGGTACAACCACGTATAAAAGGCCGACTCCCCCCGGAAGTTTTTCAGGCCACGATAGGCCTTGATAAAAGCCTCTTGTGCCACATCCTGGGCAGTGTCATGGTCATGTACATAGCGTATGACCAAATTGATGACCTTATGTTGATATTTTAGCACCAACACATCAAATGACTTTTTATCACCCGTCTGGACACGCTGTACCAGCTCAAGATCAGTTAGACTCGTGCCCATCCGGGCCTTACTCCTTACAGTTCAATGTTTCAGTCATGACCGAAAACGGTATATGCTACAGTGTGCGCAGCAAGAATAGAATATTTTAGCCCATGATTCAGGGTAATGGGGACAAACGAACACCATGTATGACGTATTGATTATTGGCAGTGGAGCCGCCGGGCTGACACTCGCCCTTAGCCTCCCGCAAAACTGCCGGATTGCCGTCCTGAGCAAAAACAATATCAGCGAAGGCAGCACCCTCTATGCCCAAGGTGGCATTTCTGCCGTCCTGGATGCCCGTGACAGCACCGATGCCCATGTCGCCGACACCCTCAATGCAGGGGCAGGACTCTGTGATGAAGATACCGTGCGCTTTACCGTCGAGCACGGCGCACAATCCATCAATTGGCTGCTGGATGCCGGAGTGCCCTTCACCCGCGAGGAAGATGGCAACGGCAACTCGCCCCTGCACCTGACACGCGAAGGCGGGCACAGCCACCGCCGCATTGCCCATGCTGATGATGCCAGTGGTTATGCCATTGAGACTACCTTGGTCAACCGCGCACTGCAATGCAGCAATATTGAAATTCTTGAGCACCATATCGCCATCGACTTGATCACCACCCGCAAACTGGGTATGAGTGGCAACCGCTGCGTGGGTGCGTATGTGCATGACCGCAAAACCCAGGCCATCTCCACCATAAGGGCACGGTTTACGGTACTGGCAACCGGTGGAGCCAGCAAGGTCTATTTATACACCAGTAACCCGGATGGGGCGAGTGGTGATGGCATTGCGATGGCGTGGCGGGCAGGTTGCCGGGTCGCCAATATGGAGTTCATGCAGTTCCACCCTACGTGCCTATACCACCCCAAGGCCAAATCCAACCTGATTACTGAAGCGGTGCGGGGCGAAGGCGGGCATTTGCTGCTGCCGGACGGGACACGCTTTATGCACAAATTTGACCCGCGTGCCGAACTCGCCCCCCGCGATATTGTAGCCCGTGCCATCGACCACGAAATGAAACGGCTTGGCATTAACTGCGTGTACCTCGACATCAGCCACAAACCAGCGGACTTCATCCTTAGCCACTTCCCGAATGTGCATGCCACCTGCTTGTCTTTTGGCTATGACATCACCAAGGAACCCATCCCGGTCGTCCCGGCGGCGCATTACACCTGCGGCGGCGTACTGACCGACCTGCAAGGCAAAACCGATGTGGATGCACTGTATTGTATCGGTGAGGCCGCCTACACCGGTCTGCACGGGGCAAACCGCATGGCCAGCAACTCGTTGCTGGAGTGCATTGTCTTTGGTCAGGCCGCCAGCACCGACATTGCTGCCCACCTCAATGAAGCCTATCTGCTACCTGACTTGCCTGCCTGGGACGAAAGCCGGGTCACAGACTCGGATGAACTGGTCGTCATCTCCCACAACTGGGACGAAATCCGCCGCTTCATGTGGGATTATGTTGGCATTGTCCGCACCACCAAACGCCTGCAACGCGCCCGCCACCGGATTGAGCTGCTGCTGAGTGAAATTGATGAATACTATGCCAACTTCCGTGTCACCAGCGACCTGATTGAGCTGCGTAACCTGGCACTGGTCGCATGGCTCATTATCCGCTCCGCCTTGAACCGCCCCGAAAGCCGGGGCTTGCACTACACCCTCGATTACCCCACCCCTGATCCACGGCTGGAGAAAATCCCGACCGTGCTGGATCCGATGACCTTGTACCACTGCTATTGAGTCATACCAGCAGCAGACGAAGTGGCCTTACTTGATGAGAGCCACTTCGATTCCTGTCAACTGCACATAAGCAAACACTGCACCACTGGCAGATACCAAGGGAATGACAAGGACACCCGCCAACAACCACCCCATCAGGCGGGTGTAATGGCGGCTTTTGTGGACAAAATGCCAGCCGGTATAAACGGCAATCGCCATCAACAACAGTAAGGTGACAAAGAAAATCGCCGTCAGCGTAATATCAACCGGCTCATGGAAACCGGGCAGTAAAGAACCCAACATCCAGGTTCCAAACGCTGCCGCATAGGCAGGCAATAATAAAATCAGCCAGACAAACCAAAAAGACCCCGTTTGCCACCATGCATAGACACCTGAGTTAAACCCTGCTTTGAACATAGACCCTCCCACCACAAGACTCCCGACCAACCCACACACTATAAGTTACATTTACCCGAAACAGGCAGGTTTGATGAGGCGATTCCGTGCTTGGGGTGGCAATTACTGGACAAAGGGCAAGATTGCCTCTTGTTGCCTTGAACCGGCAGGGTGAAAGGCGGATGATGCGCCCTTTGCCACAGTACAAATGCAAGGAAAAACCATGAGTGCGCGTCACATGCTGGATATGCTGTTATTGGCAGCCTTGTGGGGAAGCTCCTTCCTGTTCATGCGCATCGCTGTCCCGGAGTTTGGGGTTGCCCCGCTGATTGAGCTGCGGGTTATCATCGCCACCCTGACCTTGCTGCCACTGATGCTGCTCCATCACTCATGGGGCGCATTCAAGGGGCAATGGCTCCCGCTGGGTATCGCGGGTCTGTTCAATACCGCCCTGCCCTTTTGCCTGATTGCCTATGCCTTGTTGACCATCCCGTCAGGCATTGGCTCCATCCTCAACGCCACTACCCCGATGTTTGGTGCGCTGATTGCCTACCTCTGGCTCAGTGAACGCCTGACCCGCGCCCGTGTACTCGGCTTGTGTATTGGCTTTCTGGGGGTGGCGTTACTGGTTTCAGACCGGATCGGCATAGGCGAAGGCTACGGGCTGGCAATTGCCGCCAGCTTATTGGCGACCTGCTCGTATGGGTTTGCTGCCAACTCCGTGCGCAAATACGGTCAAGGAGTCAAACCGCTGGTGATGGCGACGGGCAGCCAAATCATTGCATCCTTACTGCTGCTGCCCTTGGCGCTGCTGTTCTGGCCTGCCACACCCCCTTCCCTGAGTGCATGGATCAGCGTGATTATCCTGGGGATTGGCCCCACTGGACTGGCGTTTATCCTGTATTTCCGGCTGATTGGCGAAATTGGTGCAGCCCGCACCACCACCGTCACCTTCCTGATCCCGGTATTCGGCATGGCAGCCGGTGTTTTGTTTCTAAATGAAAGCCTGACGTTTGCCATGTTAGTGGGCACGCCTGTGATTGTGCTGGGGACTGCCTTGGCAGCAGGCATCGTAAAACTGGATAGGCTGGAAAGAAAAACAACGGCGACCGACCCAACAACAGGTCAGTAAGCCAATAGGCGTTTGGCCTGCAAAATGGAATGGTGTAACTCCCCCAGGCCAATAAAATGACCGGCGGGATTATACAAGCGCACGATACCCTCAGCCGGTGTATTGGCATCGGCGGGCATACGTAGCTTCTGCCCTTGCTGGATGGACTGCACCTGAGCCTCTGCCAAATTCAAGGCAGCAAAGGCAGGCAACGCCGCATCTATTGGCAACAAGACTGCATCCAGCTCAGGCTGGCCTTGCTCCGCCAAAGCGCGTAAAGCGTCCAGTGTATACATGGGATAATGACCAAACGGGACGACATCGACACGCCGCAGCATGGACACATACGCCCCACAGCCCAGCACATCACCGATGTCCTCCACCAAGGAACGGATATAAGTGCCTTTGCTGCATTGGACATCGAACAAGGCACTGTCTGCGGCCTGCTCCAACACATCCAAGCGGTGGATGCTGACTGCCCGCGCCTCGCGCTCAATTTCCACGCCCTGCCGCGCCAGCTTATACAGCGGCTGACCATCCTTTTTCAAGGCAGAATACATGGGTGGAACTTGGCGGATGTCACCCCGGAACTGGGGTAAAACGTGTTGCAGTGCAGCTGCCGAAACGGCGGGTTCAGGATTGATAACAACCTTTTCACCCTCCTCATCACCCGTGGTACTCACCATACCAAAACGGGCTCGAGTCAGATAACGCTTGTCAGAATCGAGCAGGAAACCCGAAACTTTAGTCGCCTCACCAAAACAGATCGGCAACAAACCACTGGCAAGTGGGTCAAGGCTCCCGGTATGCCCGGCTTTTTCTGCCCGGAACAGGAAGCGGGCTTCTTGCAGTGCCTTGTTACTGGACATACCCAGCGGTTTATCCAGCAACAGGATACCATCTAACGGACGGAAGTTGTGCCGAGCCAAGGCTACGCTTGCCCCTGCTGACCGGAAGCGGGATCGAGCGGGGCATCCACCCCGTCATCCTCAGGATGGTTGGCACGGTCAGCCGCCACCGCCTGATCAATCAGCACGGACAGCTCATTCCCACGCCGCTGGGTATCGTCGTAGAAAAAGCGCAGTTCAGGGGTTATGCGCAGCTTCAGGCCACGCCCCAACTCATGCCGCAGGAAACCTGCCGCATGGTTCAGCACTTCCTCAGCCTGTTTTGCCTGCCCCAAGTCGAATGTATCAAACCAGACCTTGGCATGAGACAAATCCTTGGAAACGGACACGTCCAGCAATGTGACCATGCCGAGGCGCGGGTCTTTCAGACCCCGCACCAACTGAGCCAAATCGCGCTGGATTTGCTCGGCAACACGGTCGCTACGGGCAAAGCCATGGGGGGAAGAACGCTGCGGCATCAGATACTCCGTGCAACCTGAACGTGTTCAAAGACCTCGATTTGGTCGCCAACACGTACATCGTTGTAGTCCTTGACTGCGATACCGCACTCCGTACCGACCTGGACTTCCTTAACGTCGTCACGATGACGGCGCAGGGATTCCAGCTCGCCTTCGTAGATCACCACGTTATCACGCAGGACACGGATTGGGTTGCCACGACGAACCACACCCTCAACCACCAGACAGCCCGCGACCTGACCAAAGCCAGAAGCACGGAATACATTGCGCACTTCCGCCAGACCCAGGAAGACTTCGCGGGTTTCTGGCGAAAGCATGCCACTCATGGCTGCCCGCACATCATTGATCACGTCATAGATGATGCTGTAGTAACGGATTTCAACATCATTTTCCTGAGCCATGCGCCGCGCACCGGCATCGGCACGCACGTTGAAGGCAACTACGATGGCTTTGGATGCAGACGCAAGGTCAATATCGCCCTCGTTCATGCCGCCAATGCCAGAGGAAATGATCCGCACTTCGACTTCATCAGTAGACAGTTTCAGCAATTCGCTACGGATGGCTTCCACACTACCCTGGACATCGGCCTTGACCAACAGGTTGACCTGCGCACGCGCACCGGCCTGCATCTGGCTAAACAGGTTATCCAGCTTGGCGGTCTGCTGGGCAGCAAACCGGCTGTCACGCAGCTTTTCCTGACGCAACTCGGCGATTTCACGTGCTTTACGCTCATCACCGACCACAAACGCCTCGTCACCGGCCTCCGGTGCAGAAGACAAACCGACCACCGCCACAGGGATGGAGGGTCCGGCTTCCTTCACGGAGCGCCCATTTTCATCAAACAAGGCACGCACACGACCGTACTGTGTACCGCACAACAGCATATCGCCCTTGCGCAAAGTACCTTCACGCACCAGAACGGTAGCTACCGCACCACGCCCACGCTCAATACTGGCCTCGATCACATTGCCTTTCGCTGGTGCATCAACCGGTGCTTTCAGCTCCAGAACCTCAGCCACCAGCAGGATGGTTTCCAACAGGTCATCAATACCGACCCCTGTTTTGGCAGAAACACGTACCACAGGCACATCACCGCCCCAATCTTCGGTGGTCACACCGGCATGGGACAGGTCATTCATCACCCGGTCAATATCTGCCTGTGGCTTGTCGATCTTGTTGATCGCCACCACCATCGGCACATTGGCAGCCTTGGCATGCTGGATAGCTTCCTTGGTCTGCGGCATGACACCATCATCGGCTGCCACAATCAGCACCACGATGTCCGTGACTTGTGCACCACGTGCCCGCATCTTGGTAAAGGCCGCATGGCCTGGAGTATCCAGGAAGGTGACTGTACCGCGTGAGGTATCCACATGGTATGCACCGATATGCTGGGTAATGCCACCGGCTTCGCCCGAAGCAACGCGGGTCTTGCGGATGTAGTCCAACAGGGAGGTCTTACCGTGGTCAACGTGACCCATGATAGTCACCACCGGTGGACGGGTCTTTTCCTCAACACCGCTTTGGTCGCCCAAGACGGCTGCGAGGATCGCCTCATCATCCATGACTTGCATCGGTGTCGCTTTGTGACCCAGCTCTTCTGATACCAGAATCGCAGTTTCCTGATCAATCGACTGGTTGATCGTGACCATCATGCCCATTTTCATCATCGCCTTGATGATGTCGGTCGCACGGATAGCCAGCTTTTGCGCCAGGTCAGACACGATAATATTGGACGGAATTTCAATCTCACGCACGACAGGGGCAGTCGGCTTCTCGAAACCGTGCTTAACTTCACGCTCAGGTGCACGGCCTGGTTTGCGCTTGCCACCTTTGTGCTGGATATTCGGGGTATTACCACGCTCGTTTTCACGCCCACGGGTCTTAACCTTTTTCTTGTCGCCGCGCTTGCCATTGCTGTCTTCATCATCGACAACAGCGACTACGCCGACAACAACCTTAGCCGGTTCTTCGTCATCACCGGTAATGGTCAGCTTCGGAGCCAAAGACTGCTTAGGTTTCGCACGCGAAGGTCGACGCTTGAGCGCTGCGGAAGCTTCTTCACGCGCAGCATCCGCGACCACTTGCCGTTGCTCACGTCCAGAAGGTGCATCCGTTTTTGCCGGGGCAGCAACATCGGCATGATCAGCACGCGCTGCTTCAGCCCGCACAGGCTCAGCACGCTTGACAGAACCACTGGTAGATGCAGCCTGTTGCGCGGCAACCGCAGCTTTGACCACAGTCACTTCAGGGCGTGGGGCAGGCTTATGCTCTGGCTCAACCATTTTTTCAGGCTGGGCAGGCACTTCAGCAACCACCTCAACTGGAACAGGAACTGGCGCAACCGGTGGCGCACTGGCAGCCAACTTGGCTTCGGCCGCAGCCGCAGCATTGGAAACCTGTGTCTCTTTCAGCTTGCGCATCCGCATCGATTCCAGCTCACGCCGCTCACGCTCAGCTTTCTCGATCAAAGCCTCACGGGTACGGCGGTCTGATTCGGCCTGCTTTGCCAATACTTCTGCGCGTTGCTCAGCTACACGGTCAGCTTGCGCTTCTGCTTCACTGTTCCGCATGTTAATGGTTTTCTTACGCCGCACCTCGACACCGGGCTTACGGTCGTTACCGCCGCCATTACCACCGGGCGTTGCACGCTTCAGCGTAATCTTACCCGCAGCCGCATTATTGTTACCGCCACCACCCGTGGTATTACCCTTGTTGGCGGCTGGCACGGCGGCCTGCTTATTACTCACGTTGCTGGCTTCGCTTTTAATGCGCTCCAGCAACATCAGCTTTTGTGCATCGGTAATCTTGTCATCAGGGCTACTGACTTCAATACCTGCTCGTTTTAGCTGACGCATTAACACATCAACAGGAGCTTTCACCATAGCGGCGAGTGCTTTTACCTGAATATCTGACATTTATTGTCCTCCTGTTGCATTATGCGGACTGCCCGCCCTCAAACCATGGGGCACGCGCCGTCATGATCAAGCTTGCTGCACGGCTTTCTTCCATGCCGTCGATTGTAAGAAGCTCATCCACTGATTGCTCTGCCAAATCTTCCATAGTACGGATACCCATGGCAGCCAACTGGTAAGCCAGCTCCTTATCCATGCCGTCCATGGTCAACAGGTCATCAGCAGGAATCGGGGTATCTTTGGCAATGGCTTCGGTCAGCAACGCAGTCCGCGCACGCTCACGCAACTCATTCACGATGTCTTCGTCAAACGCTTCAATTTCCAGGAACTCTTCACGCGGGACATAAGCGACTTCTTCCAGCGTAGAGAAACCTTCCTCAACCAAGACAATGGCGACTTCCTCATCGACATCGAGCTTGTTGATGAACAGTTCCAGAATTGCCTGTTGCTCTGCTTCGGTTTTAGCCTCAGCCTCTTCGACACTCATGACATTCAATGTCCAACCGGTCAGCTCACTGGCGAGGCGCACATTCTGCCCCCCCTTGCCAATCGCCTGGGACAACTTGTCCTTATCTACACCAATGTCCATGGTACGCTTGTCTTCATCAACAACAATAGACAAGACCTCGGCAGGAGCCATGGCGTTCATGACATAAGTGGCAATATCTTCATTCCATAAAACGATGTCGACCCGCTCACCATTCAGTTCGGTGGTCACGGTCTGGATACGTGAACCACGCATACCAACACAAGCACCCACAGGGTCAATGTTTGGCAGGTTGGCACGCACAGCCACCTTGGCACGGGAACCGGGATCGCGGGCGGCTCCCATAATATCAATCATCTCCTGATTGATTTCGGGAACCTCCAGTTTCATGAGTTCGGTCAAGAAATTGACATCGCTACGGCTAACAATAATCTGTGGGCCACGCTGCTCCTGGCGGATTTCTTTCAGGAAGCCACGCATCCGCGCCCCATTATGCACCATTTCACGCGGGATCATTTCCTCACGGGGAATCAATGCTTCGGCATTATCACCCAAATCGAGGAAGACACCCTTGCGGTCAACACGCTTGACCGTACCCATCATCAACTGTCCCACCTTGTCACGGTAGCTGGAAACGAGCTTCTCACGCTCAGCCTCACGCACCTTGGCAACGATGACCTGCTTGGCAGTCTGGGCAGCAATACGCCCAAACTCGACGGATTCAATGCGCTCTTCGATGAAGTCACCGACCTCAACATCCAGACCGCGATCCTTGGCATAACTGATCAGAATCTGGCGCTCTGGGCTTTCAAATTCAGGGTCTTCATCATCCACCACCAACCAGCGGCGGAAGGTATCATAATCCCCGGTATTACGGTTCACGGCGACACGGACATCCATGTGCATGCCAAAACGCTTGCGCGTAGCCATCGCCAGCGCCGTCTCGACTGCATCAAAGATCAAGCCCTTACTGACATTCTTTTCGTTGGAAACTGCATCAACAACGTAGAGGATTTCTTTGTTCATGAGTGTGCGCCGCTCCTTTTTCCCTTTTTAGGCGTTGTTTTCATCTCAAATACCAGCCTGCCCCGGTCAATGGTATCGAAAGGGATTTCAACCCCCCCTTCCTCTAGCTGCACGGTGATGGTGGTCTCACCCACAGCCTGCAAGACACCCACGAAATTGCGCCGGGATTGGACAGGGACATGCGTGCGTACTTTTAGCTTCTCGCCCACGTAACGCTGGTATTGCTCCGGCGTAAACAAAACGCGATCCACTCCCGGAGAAGACACTTCCAGCACATAGGCGACTGGAATCAAGTCCTCAACATCCAGTGCAGCGCCCAGTTGTGAACTGACACGCCCGCAGTCATCCACGGTTATACCTGCATCCGAGTCAATAAAAATGCGCAACAGGGCACTTTCCGCATAGGGGCGGTATTCGAAACCCCATAAATCATATCCCAAGCCTGTTACTGTGGTGTGGATAAGCGCACTCAACTTTTCTTGCATATAAACCGTTAGATCCGTTTTTCGGAGATAATAAAAAAGCCCCAATAAGGGGCTTTTTTATACATTTGGTAGCGGGGGCAGGATTTGAACCTACGACCTTCGGGTTATGAGCCCGACGAGCTGCCAGACTGCTCCACCCCGCATCAGAGGTTGTGAACTATAGAGAAACTTCCTGTTGTTTGCAAGCACTAAATCGATACAAATGCATTTTAGTTGAATTGAACGCATCATTGCACCGCCAACCGGGAGGGCGCAGCAATAATCCCGACCCATTGGTGGATGGATGTCTCCATGAGCTGCACCAAAGGATCAGGCCACAAGCCCAGCCATAAGACTGCGCAGGCCAGAATGCCCAACACAAGCCCTTCCCGCCTGCTAAGGTCAACCAGTTTGTCAACCTCGCCATTCGGGACTTCACCAAACAAAACACGCTTGACCATCCACAAGGTATAAGCTGCCCCAATAATCAAGGTCGTTGCAGCCAGCATGGCAACCCAGAAATGTGCCTTGGCACTCGCCAAAATTACAAAAAACTCCCCGACAAACCCCGATGTCCCAGGCAAGCCGACATTGGCCATGGCAAACAACACAAACAAGGCACTAAATTGTGGCATGCGGTTGGCAACCCCACCATAGGCACTGATTTCGCGGGTATGCATCCGGTCATACAAGACCCCAATGCACAGGAACAGGGCAGCGGAAATAAATCCGTGTGACACCATTTGTACCATGCCACCCTGTACCGCCATGACCATACCGCCACCCGCACCTTGTCCCTGTAATTTGAAAACCAGAAAAAAGCCCAAGGTGACAAAGCCCATATGGGCAATCGAAGAATAGGCAACCAGTTTTTTCAGGTCAGTTTGCGCCAACGCCACAAAGCCAATATAAATAATTGCCACCAAGGACAGGGCAACAACCAGCAATCCATATTCCTGTGATGCTTCCGGCACGATGGGCAAAGCCAAACGCAAAAAGGCATAGCCACCCACCTTCAGGGTAATCGCTGCCAGAATGACCGAGCCACCGGTAGGAGCCTCCACATGGGCATCCGGCAACCAGGTATGTACCGGCCACATAGGAATCTTTACCCCGAAAGCCAGCAGGAAGGAGAAAAATACCAGCATCCCTGCCTGTGCGGGGATCTTGTCAAGTGCATACAGGTCGGGCAAGAAGAAGCTGCCACTCAGGGAATAGAGATAAATCAGGCTGACCAGCAATAGCACTGACCCCAACAAGGTGTACAGGAAAAACTTGAGGGTCGCATATACCCGCCGCGCCCCACCCCAGATGCCAATCACCAAAAACATCGGGATCAGCATGCCTTCGAAAAAGACATAGAACAGGATGGCATCCATCGCCATGAACACCCCATTCACTAACCCTTCCATCACCAAAAACGCCGCCAGATACTGGGAAACCCGATACTGGATCACCTCCCAGGCCGCAATCACCACCAAGACGGTCATGAAGCTATTCAGCAACAGCAGCGCAATGGAAATACCATCCACCCCCAGGTCATAACCGATACGGATACCAAACGCATCCACCCAAGGGACAGATTCAATGAATTGCATGCTGCCTTCAGCAGCATCGTAGAAAAAATACAGGGGAAGGCTGGCGAGAAAAACCACCAAGGAAACAGCCAGAGCAAACTGCCGGGCGCGGCGCTCACCCACCAACAACACACCAAACCCGCCAATCATTGGCAACCAGATCAGGAAACTCAGTAAAGGCCAATCAATCATGTGCAGGCCACCCTTGACCGGTAGACACCCCGATCAATACCAGCACACCCTGCACTGGACATCAGCCAATAACGATGGACAAATAGACACACAACACGTAAACGTGTTTCTTGGGGATGGCTCCGCACCTTGTAGCTCCTCTCTCAGTTACCGTTGAGGATAACTGCCACCCCAAGCCACCGATAGCTACTTAAAGGGATATTACCCCCAAGGAGATAGGGGGAATACGCGGGAGCAATGCGGAAAAATCAGGAAGAAAAATTCAGACCCAGCGCAGCTCAGGCAGCTGCGCGGTGATAAACATGCCGGTACACAAAACCGGGAAACGCGAATACCATAAACAAAGCAATGGTTACAGCATAAAACTCCCAATCCTGGGCATGACCGGCTCCCATCAAACGCTGCTCCAAACCCAAACCGAGCAAGCCGACCACAAAATACAGGAATAACCACTCCAGCAAACGCATCCAGACAGGCTTGGACGCACATTGCAGGATCAGGAAACAGCGCTGGCTCAACCACGGCAAATTCGCCAGAAACAG
Source organism: uncultured Thiothrix sp. (assembly GCA_964293005.1). Taxonomy (GTDB): domain Bacteria; phylum Pseudomonadota; class Gammaproteobacteria; order Thiotrichales; family Thiotrichaceae; genus Thiolinea. The sequence continues at coordinate 284,546 of CAXYXW010000001.1, read as the reverse complement.
CGCCAATCCCAGATAAGCCAACTGATAGGCTTGTAAACTCATAAACGGCTCGCCAGCAAGGCCATATCACAAATGCCCATCAATACCCCTGGGAAAATGCCCAGCAGCAGCATGGACAAACCATTCACACTCACCAAGACATGCACATCCATATCGGCTTCCAACGATTGCTTATCTTCAGGGCTATCAAAATACATCATCTTAATGGCACGCAAATAATAGAATGCACCCACCACCGACATGACCACCATCACCACGGCCGCCCACAGCAGGTCTGCACCAACCACCGCATCAATCACCGCCAGTTTGGCATAAAACCCTGCGGTGGGCGGAATCCCAGCCATCGAGAACAGGATCAGCAGCATCATAAAGGCTGTCCAGGGATGGCGTTCATTCAGACCTTTCAAGTCATCCAGATGCACGGCCTCATGCCCACGCCGCCCCAGCATGATCAGGATGGCAAAGCCACCCGCCGACATCAGGGCATACAATAGGACATAAAACATGGCAGCACTATAGCCATTATGGTCGCCCACCAACAAACCCATCAGCACAAAGCCCATGTGGGCAATGGTTGAATAGGCAAACATGCGCTTGAGGTTGGTCTGGGCAATCGCCACCAGATTACCCACGACGATCGACAACAAGGCCAATACAATCAGCATTTGTGACCATGCATGCTGGGCAGGCTCCAAGCCCTCGCCCAACAAGCGGATCGCCAAGGCAAATGCAGCAATCTTCGGTGCACCTCCCAAGAACAAGGTGACAGCCGTAGGTGCACCCTGATACACATCGGGAACCCACATATGGAAGGGCACTGCCCCAAACTTGAAAGCCAAACCGGCGACAATAAAGGTCAAGGCAAACAACAAGGGCAAGTTTGACTGCAAATCCTGCTGTGCCACAAAATACTCACGCAGGCCAGCCAAGCCCAGCTCACCGCTCAGCCCATACAGCATGGACATGCCATACAACAGCAAGCCAGAAGCAACGGCTCCCAGCAGGAAATACTTCATGGCGGCCTCTGTGGCCTGCACATCATCACGGCGGATCGCCACCAGCGCATACATGGACAGGGAGAGCAACTCCAAGCCCAAATACAAGGCCAATAAATGATAACCGGACACCATGATCAACATGCCCAGGACAGCAGACAGGGACAACACGAAAAACTCACCGCGCCAAATGTCATGGTCACGCAAGTATTTGCGGGCATAGGCAAAAGCCAAACTGACCATGACCAGAATGCCAATTTTCAGCACCCCCGCCATCTGGTCGACCATATACATGCCCTCCAGACCGACCGTTTTATCGGGGCGGTTAAAGAAGCTGCTATAGACCAATAAGGCCGTTGTCAGCAAGGAGGCTTGTGCCGCCAAGTAAGTGACAACACGCGAGTCCTTGCCAATAAAGATGTCCAGCAACAGGACGACACACAAGGCAGCCAGCAAGAAAACCTCTGGCCCCGCAATCAGAAATGCAGACATATTCATCCTCCCACCGTCCCTGGAACACTGCTCGGTGGGGCAACAATCCCCATCCATGTACGGATGGATGCTTCCATCAAATGGGTCAAATGCTCAGGCCAAATGCCCAACCACAAAATCACGGCAGCCAATACACCCAACACCCAGAACTCACGTAAATTGACATCCGATATTTTATCGACTTCGCTGTTCGTAATTTCGCCGAAGATGACACGTTTCACCACCCACAAGGTGTAAGCCGCACTGATGATCAAGGTCGTTGCCGCCACCATCGCCACCCAAAAATGCGCTTTGGCGCTCGCCAAAATCACCAGAAACTCACCGACAAACCCCGATGTGCCGGGCATGCCAACATTCGCCATGGCAAATAGGACAAACAAGGCCGCGAAAACCGGCATCCGGTTCACAATACCGCCAAAAGCCGCCATCTGCGTCGTCTGCATCCGCTCAGACAGGACACCAATACTCAGGAACATTGCCCCTGCCACAAAGCCATGCGAAACCATCTGCACAAGGCCGCCCTGTACAGACATGATAATGCCGGTGGAGCCTGTATCCGAGAACCCCAGACCTTGCAACTTGAATACCAGGAAAAAGCTCAGGGTGACAAACCCCATATGGGCAGCAGAGGAGTAAGCCATTAAACGTTTCAGGTCAGTCTGCACCAAGGCAACCAAACCCATGTAGACAATTGCCACCAGCGACAGGATGACAACCAACAAATCCCATTGCATGGCAGCATCTGGCACGATTGGCAAGGCCAAACGGTAGAATGCATAAGCACCGACCTTGACGCTGATGGCTGACAACATGACCGAACCACCGGTGGGTGCTTCGGCATAGGCATCAGGCGACCAGGTATGCAAAGGCCACATCGGGATTTTCACACCAAACGCAACCAGGAAAGACAGGAACACCATCGTTCCCGCTCCACCTTGCAGGTTTAGCTCATACAGTTTTGGCAAATAAAAACTGCCAGCCAAGCCATAGAGGTAAATCAGGCTGACCAAAAAGAATACCGACCCCAACAGGGTATACAGGAAATACTTGATGGTGGCCTGCACACGTTGCGGCCCACCCCACACCCCAATGATCAGAAACAGGGGGATCAACAAACCTTCAAAGAACACATAGAACAACAATGCATCCTGGCTCATGAACACGCCATTCACCAGACCTGCCATGATCAGGAGGGCAGCCATGTACTGCGCCAGGCGCGTTTTAATGGAATCCCAACTGGAAATCACCACCAACAAGGTCATAAACGTATTCAGCAGGATCAAGGCAATAGAAACGCCATCAACCCCCAGATGATAATCGACGATGATGCCAAAGGCATTGATCCATGGAACCACTTCAACAAACTGCATCGTGCCGGTATTGGCATCATAGCCCATGTACAACAGGATACTGACGATGAAGGTCAACGCTGCGACCAGCACAGCCGCCTGCCGCACACCATGACGGTCGCCGACCACCAACACACCCAGCCCGCCGATAATGGGCAGCCAGATCAGGAAGCTCAGGATTGGCCATTCCATCATTGCACTGCCTCCCAAGTTGTGCCCCACATTATGTTCCAGAACATGCTTACACCAACCCTAAGAGGACATGAAAACAAACAAGACCCAACCAACCATCAGCATCAGGCCAACTACCATGGAAAAGGCATAATGGTAGAGATAGCCTGTCTGCATTTGGCGCATCAAGCCACCACCCCAGCCAATCAACTTGGCAACCCCATTCACTACCACACTATCAATGAATAAACGGTCAACCAACGTCCATAAACTATTGCCGAGATACAACGCGCCATTGGCAAGAAACTTTTGGTTAAACTCATCCAGGTAATATTTATTGTCCAGTAACCGGTACAACCAGGGGAAACGGTCATATACCTTGTCTGCTACGGTGTCATCCTTGATGTAGATATACCAGGCTACGCCCATACCAGCCAACACCAAAAGGAACGGCACACTGAACACACCATGCAGGATAAAGCCCATAATACCGTGATAATCCTCAGCCAATATCTGCATGGATGGGTGTTTGGTAGCATCCACCATAATGGTGGTCACATTACGCACACCATCAGCCAAATCCTTCGGAACCAACAGTATTTGTGAGAAGAAGCCATCCATCACCAACGGCCCCAGCAAGAAACCAGCCAAGACTGCCGGAATAGCCAACAGGATCAAGGGGATGGTGATAACTTTGCGCGATTCATGCAGATGCGTCAACGTGTGGTCATCCATGCGCTCATCACCGTGGAAAACCAGGAAGAACATGCGGAAAGTATAAAACGCCGTCACAAATACACCCAGCAAGACCAGCACATAAGCGTAACCCGCCGCTGGTAAGGTGGAATGGTGCACAGCCTCAATAATCAGATCTTTGGAGAAGAACCCGGAGAACAGCGGGAAACCCACCAAAGCCAATGAACCGATCAAAGCAGTCCAGTAAGTGATCGGCATATAACGGCGCAAACCACCCATTTTGCGGATGTCCTGCTCATGGTGCATGGCAACAATCACCGAGCCTGCTGCCAGGAACAACAGCGCCTTGAAGAAGGCATGGGTCATCAAGTGGAAAATCGCTGCCGAATAAGCCGAAGCCCCCAGCGCAACCGTCATATAACCCAATTGTGACAGCGTGGAATAGGCGACTACCTTCTTGATGTCATTCTGCACAATCGCCACCAAGCCCATGAAGAAGGCGGTGGTTGCACCAATGATCAGGATCAGGTTGAGGGTCATGTCCGACAGCTCATAAATCGGGGACATGCGTGCCACCATAAAGATGCCCGCAGTCACCATGGTAGCTGCATGGATCAGGGCAGAAATGGGGGTCGGGCCTTCCATCGAATCAGGCAACCACACATGCAGGGGTACTTGGGCAGATTTACCCATTGCCCCAATAAACAGCAGGAAGGCAATCATATCCTGGTGGCTCAAGCCCAAGGATTGCGTGACTGGATCAAGTGGCAAATCAACACGCCCGCCCACAATCGCCACTTCCAGCTTGTCAAAGACCTGCACATAGTCCAACGAATTGGCATAAATCAGGATAACGGCAATCCCCAACAGGAAGCCAAAGTCACCGATGCGGTTGACGATAAAGGCTTTCATATTGGCGTAAATGGCTGACTCTTTCTTGTACCAGAAGCCAATCAACAGGTATGACACCAAACCGACCAACTCCCAGCCAAAAAACAACTGGAGGAAATTATTGCTCATGACCAGCATCAGCATGGCAAACGTAAACAGGGAAATGTAGCTAAAGAAACGCTCGTACCCTGGATCGTCATGCATGTAGCCAATGGTATAGATATGCACCATCAGAGAAACAAAGGTCACAACCAGCATCATCAGTACGGTCAGGTTATCCACCAGAAAACCGATGCTCATACGGATGCTGTCGACTTCAGCCCATGTATAAACCGTTCCGTTATAAACCGGAGCACCATCCAGCACAATATGCTTGAAGGCAACGACTGACAGGATAAATGACAAGGCCACTGATAAGGTAGTCAGCCAATGCACCGCATTCCGGCCAATCTTCTTGCCAAACAACCCTGCCACAATCGAGGCCAACAGGGGAGCCAGCGGAACCAACAAATACAGCGTTTCCATCCTTACCCCTTCAAACCATCAAGGTCTTGCACATTGATCGTGCGCCGGTTACGGAACAGCGTCACCAGAATCGCCAAGCCAATGGCAGCCTCCGCCGCCGCCACCGTCAGGATAAAGAACACAAACACCTGACCCGCCATGTCATTCAGATAATGGGAAAAGGCGATGAAGTTCAGGTTGACGGACAACAGCATCAATTCAATGCACATCAGCAGCATCAACATGTTTTTCCGGTTCAGGAACATCCCGGCAATACTGATGGCAAACAACAAAGCAGCCAGAATCAGGTAGTGGATCAAGGTTATCATTTCAGTTATCCAATGGGTTCGCTCACCGTTGCTCGGATTTCATCTTTACCAGGCGCACCCGGTCTTCACGCCGCACCCGCAATTGTTTGCCCACATCCTGTGACTTAAAGTCCGTCCGTTGACGCAAGGTCAAGGTAATGGCAGCAATAATCGCAACCAACAGAATCACAGCCGCAATCTCAAACGGATAGAGGTAGTGTGTATACAGCAGCTCACCCAATGCCTCGGTATTGCTAAGCCCTTCCGGGGTCACAGGAGGGACATAACGGGCATCATCAAAGCTTGCCCGCTGCAATACCAGAATCATTTCCACCGCAATCGTCACCGCCACCAGCAAGCCCACTGGCAAGTAGCGGATAAAACCCTCGCGCAGTGCTGTCTTCACATCCAGCATCATGATCACGAACAGGAATAGCACCATCACCGCACCGACATAAACCAGCACAAGAACTATCCCCAAAAACTCCGCCTCCAGCAGCAACCACAAGGCCGCACTGGTAAAAAAAGCCAGAATCAGCGACAAGGCCGCATACACGGCATTACGCACCACCACCATGGAAACCGCTGAAAACAGCAGAACAGCGGCAAACAGGAAAAACAGGATTTGCTCAAACATCATGTTGCCCCTTAGCGGTACGGCGCATCAGCCGCCTTATTGCGGGCAATGTCACTCTCATGTTTGTCCCCCATCGCCAACAACTTGGCTTTGGTTATGATATTTTCACCACGGTTTTCAAAGTGATACGCAAACACATGGGTTTCAACAATCGCATCGACCGGGCAGGCTTCCTCGCAGAAACCGCAGTAGATGCACTTGAACATGTCAATATCGTAGCGCGTGGTACGGCGCGTCCCATCGGGGCGCTCTTCCAGTTCAATCTTGATAGCCAGTGCCGGGCATACGGCCTCGCACAGCATGCAGGCAATGCAACGCTCCTCGCCATTCGGGTAGCGGCGCAAGGCGTGATGCCCCCGGAAACGCGGCGACAGCGGCGTTTGCTCTTCCGGAAACTGGATGGTTGTCTTCGGGGCAAAGAAATACTTGCCCGTCACCCGCATCCCCTTGAGCAGCTCCTGGAGGGAAAATGCCTTCAGGTAATGCTTCAGGCTGCCATTTATGTTCAAACCCATTGCAAACTCCTTAACGCCACGGTTCCCAACCCAGACCAATCGCCAACATTTCAGCGAAAATCCAGACAACCGTCAAAGGGATCAACACCTTCCAGCCCAAGCGCATGATCTGGTCATAGCGGTAGCGCGGGAACGTGGCACGGAACCACAGGTAGAGCAACAGGAAAAAGGATGTCTTCAGCGCCAACCAGTGAATGCCATTGCCCAAAATCAGACCCAATACGGGAATATCCAGCAGAAAATCCAGCCCCTGGAACGGCGACAACCAGCCACCCAGGAACAGCAGGGAGGTCAGCGCCGAAATCAGGATCATATTGGCGTATTCAGCAAGGAAAAACAGCGCAAACGCCATCCCGGAATACTCGACATGGAAACCGGCAACGATTTCTGACTCGCCTTCTGCCACGTCAAACGGGGCACGGTTAGTTTCAGCCACCCCAGAAATGAAATACACAAAGAACAAACCAAACAGCGGCCAGACAAACCAGGAGAAAATGCTGCCTGATTGCGCCTGCACAATTGTATTCAGGTTGAGGCTGCCGGATGCCATCAACACGCCGACCAAGGCAAAACCCATTGCAATTTCGTAGGACACCATCTGCGCACCCGCCCGCAACGCACTCAGCATGGCGTATTTGGAGTTGGATGCCCAACCTGCCAGGATAATCCCGTAGACACCCAGGGAAGTCAGTGCCAGCAAAAACAGCAGCCCCGCATTCACATCCGCCAAGACCATACCATCCGCAAACGGGATGACTGACCACGCCGCAAATGCCGGAGCCAAGGCCAGCACAGGAGCCAACAGGAACAGGTAACGGTCACAACGGGCAGGAATAACAACTTCCTTGAACAACAACTTGAGCGTATCCGCAATCGGCTGCAACAGACCTTTCGGCCCTACCCGGTTTGGCCCCAGCCGCCCCTGCATGTAGCCAATGACCTTACGCTCAGCGAACGTGGTATACGCAACTGCCAAAATCAACGGAACCACAATAGCCACAATCTTCAACAGGATCACAATCACATCCTGCACGATACTGGGGATACTGCTCCAGATGGAGCTGAAAAATTCCATACCTTGCACCTATCCCTTACTGACCCTAATGGAGCCAAATGCAGCACCCAATGCCTGTGCCACCTCTGTACCGGACTGAACCCAGACACCACCTACCGGCACTGACCGGTCAGCTTCCGCAGGCAATTGCACATGCACATCACCCTGGCTCAACCGCACCAACTCACCTGAAAGCACTGCAAGCCTGTCCAGGTCAGCCGGGTTCATACGTACAGCCGGTGATGGCAGCATGGCCTGCAAAGCTTTTGCCCGCCGCACCAGTGCATCACTGCGGTACATATGCACATCGCCGATACGTTGCATGGCAGCCGGATCAGGTTTCGGCACAACCACGCTACTTGGCAAACGGCAGGCATTATCCGGCTTCACCCCTTGTAAATCCAGCTTCAGCTCCGCCATGATTTCGCTGGTATCAACGTAATCGAACTCAGGCACATTCAGCACATTCCCCAGCACACGCAACACTTTCCATAAAGGGCGAGCTTCGGCGGGTGGGGCAGCCACGCCCTTGAATGTCTGCCAACGGCCTTCGGCATTGACAAACGTCCCTGCCGTTTCCATAAAGGTACTGACGGGCAGCAACACGGTTGCATAATCATACGCCTGCGGGCTGGCGAAAGGAGCCAACACCACGACCGCCTTCGCTGCCTTGAATGCCTTCAATGCCTGCTGCGGATTGGCAAAATCATCCACCTCGGCATTCATCAGCACGAAGGTCTTGCGGTCTGCACTGGACAACATATCAGCGACTGGCAAGCCAGATTTGGCAGCAACGCCCGCCAAACCACGGTGCGGCAAAACACCAGCCAAACACGCCGCAACACTGTTTGCCTCTGGCAACCATCCACAGCCTGCACCGGTCAGACCTGCAATCACACTAGCCAGTGCCCGCAACGTGCTCAAGGCAGGATGCTGCTGTGCCATCGCCCCCAACAGCACCACCGCCCGCTCAGCCGATTGCAGGGTAGTTGCCATCTGGCGGGCACTGGCAGACACCTGCACATCCGCACAAATACCCGCCAGAACGTCTGGCACAGCTTGCCCTGCCAACTCACAGGCAGCACGCGCAACCGCTGCCAATTCAGCCACCATATCCAACGGTGTAACCGCAACCTGCTGGATCGGGTAATTAAAATCCACTTGGCGTGGATTAATTGCCATGATATTTGCACCCGCCAACGCAGCCTTGCGCAAACGGTGGTTCAATAAGGGCTGGTCATGGCGGGCATTGGAGCCGATCAGCAGCACGGCCTGCTGTTGCTCCAATTCCTGCAAGCTCATCCCCAAACCGGGAACAGCAGGGGCACTGTCGTCCGCGCTAAAATCCACTTGGCGCAAACGGTGATCAATATCGGTCACACCCAGTCCACGCATCAGCTTCTGGAACAGGAAAAACTCTTCAAAGGTTGAAGTGGGTGCAGCCAACGCCCCGACCTGACTCGGCTCTGCGGCACGCAACAGGCCAGCCACCGTATCCAGAGCCTGTTGCCAACTGACCTCCTGCCATTGACCGTTGTGTTTGACCTGCGGCTTGTGCAAACGGCTGGCATCCTGCAAGCCTTCATAGCTGAAACGGTCACGGTCTGAGATCCAGCTTTCATTAATCGCGTTGTTCTCACGGGGCACAACACGCACAACCCGACCATCAAACGTATGGACGCTAATATGCGAGCCAACCGAATCGTGCGGCGCAATACTGTCGTGCGCCCGCATCTCCCAGGCCCGCGCCGTATAGCGCGATGGTTTGGCAGTCAAAGCCCCCACCGGACACAAGTCGATCACATTACCGGACAACTCTGAGGAAACCGTTTTTTCCACATAAGTGCCAATCTCCATGTGCTGGCTGCGGCCTGTCGCCCCCAACTCACGCAGCCCCGCGATTTCTTCGCCGAACCGCACGCAGCGGGTGCAGTGGATACAGCGGGTCATGGCTGTTTCGATCAACGGGCCGATGTCCTTGTCACGCACCACCCGTTTAATCTCAATATAATCGGATTTGCTACTGCCAAACCCCAGTGACACATCCTGCAACTCGCACTCGCCGCCCTGATCACAGATCGGGCAATCCAGTGGGTGGTTGATCAGCAGGAATTCCATGACACTTTTTTGGGCTGCCAGCACCTTCTCGGTGCGGGTAAACACTTTCATGCCAGACAAAATGGGGGTGGCACAGGCAGGCATCAGCTTCGGGGCGCGTTCAACCTCAACCAAACACATCCGGCAATTGGCGGCAACCGACAAATGCTTGTGGTAGCAGAAGCGCGGCACAGTAACACCCGCGTTATCCAATGCCTGAATCAGCATGCTGCCAGGCCGGGCTTGCAAAGGCTGCCCATTGACCTCGAATGTGACCAGTTCTTCGCTCATGCTGCCCCCTTGCCGACCATACTGCGCCCGTGCTGGATATAGTATTCAAACTCAGGACGGAACACTTTCACAAAGCTACGGACAGGCATGGCTGCCGCATCACCCAAAGCACAAATGGTTCGGCCTTCAATTTTTTGTGCCACACCTTCCAGGCGTTCAATATCTTCTGGTACGCCCTTGCCGTTGACGATCCGGGTCAACATGCGGTACAGCCAGCCCGTCCCTTCCCGGCAAGGTGTGCACTGCCCACAGGATTCGGAATAATAAAACCGGGCAAGACGCTGGAGTACTTTGACCATATCAGCCGTTTCATCCATGACAATGACAGCACCTGACCCCAAATAGGAGCCAGCCTTGACGATGGAGTCATAATCCATGGTCAAATCCATCATCACATCCGCAGACAACACCGGCACGGATGAGCCACCGGGAATCACGGCCTTGAGCTTATTCCCCTTGCGCACGCCACCTGCCATCTCCAGCAGCTCACGGAACGGGATACCCAACGGCACTTCGAAGTTCCCTGGCTTATTCACATGCCCGGATACTGAAAACAGTTTCTCACCACCGGCATTCTTCACGCCCAAATCAGCAAACCACTGCCCACCGTTGCGCAGGATGATCGGAATGGATGAGAGCGTTTCTGCATTATTGATGGTCGTTGGGCGACCATACAGGCCAAACGTTGCCGGGAATGGCGGCTTGAAACGTGGCTGGCCTTTTTTGCCCTCCAGCGATTCCAGCAAGGCCGTTTCCTCACCACAAACGTAAGCCCCTGCGCCCAAGGTTCCATGCAGGTCAAAATCAACCCCAGACCCCTGGATATTTTTACCCAACAAACCCAGCTCATAGGCCTCACGCACCGCCTGCTCAAAACGCAGGAAGGGCTCATCCATGAATTCGCCGCGCATGTAGTTGTAGCCCACGGTCGCACCGATGGTGTAACCGGCAATCGCCAAACCTTCAACCAAGGCATGCGGGTTAAAACGCAGGATGTCGCGGTCTTTACAGGTTCCTGGCTCAGACTCATCCGAGTTGCAGACAATGTATTTCTGCCCTGGCATATTGCGGGGCATAAAGCTCCACTTCATACCAGTCGGGAACCCTGCACCACCACGCCCCCGCAAACCCGAGCGCTTGATTTCGTCAATAATCGAATCGGCAGGGGACTTCTCAGCCAGAATTTTTCTCCACGCCTGATACCCGCCAACCTTGAGGTAGCTTTCCAGTGTGTGTGACTGCTCGCCGAACTGCCGTGTGATGAAGCAAACCTGATTTGCCATGCTTACTCCAACCCATCCAGAATACTGTCAACCTTCGCCGGGGTCAGGTCGGTATGGTAAACGTGATTGACCTGCATCATCGGCGCACCGCAACAAGCAGCCAAGCACTCCTCTTCCCGCTTCAGGAAAAAACGGCGGTCAGGGGTGGATTCACCCACATGGATACCGAGCTTTTTCTCAATATAAGACAGGATGTCATCCCCGCCATTCAGCATGCAGGAAACATTGGTGCACACCGAAATGCTATGCCGGGCGGCTGCCTTTTCATCCGTTTCAAACATTGAGTAGAAACTGGCAACCTCATACACGGCAACCTCAGGCAAGCCCAGGTACTCCGCGACAGCATCCATCTTGGCAACTGACAAATAATGGTCTTCATGCATGACCGCACGCAACGCCCCCAACAGCGCCGACTGCCGCTGATTTTCCGGGTAACGTGCCAACCACTTGTCAATTTCTTCACGCTCGTGATGGCTTAACACCCCACTGCGCCCACCAGCCTGTTGGGTCATTAGCGGTCTACCTCCCCAAACACCAAATCCTGAGTACCAATAATCGCCACCACATCCGCCAACATGTGCCCACGCACCATTTCATCCATTCCGGACAAATGGGCAAACCCCGGTGCACGCACTTTCAGGCGGTAAGGCTTATTGGCTCCGTCCGACACAATATAGCAACCGAACTCACCCTTGGGATGCTCAATTGCCGCATAAGCCTCACCCTTGGGCAGGCAGAAGCCTTCCGTCATGAACTTGAAATGCTGGATCAGCGCTTCCATGTCCTGCTTCATGTCAGCACGCTTGGGCGGGGCAATCTTGCTGTCTTCCAGCATCACCGGCCCCGCGTGATGGCGCAGCCAGTCAATGCATTGCTTAATAATGCGGTTGGACTGGCGCATCTCTTCCATGCGCACCAGATAGCGGTCATAACTGTCGCCGTTCACGCCGACCGGAATATCAAACTCCACCTGATCATAGGCTGCATAAGGCTGCTTCTTACGCAAATCCCACTCAACCCCTGAGCCACGCAACATAGGCCCGGTAAAACCGAGCTGCAAAGCACGCTCCGGTGTCACCACCCCAATGCCCACCAAGCGCTGCTTCCAGATACGGTTTTCGGTCAGCAGGGTTTCGTACTCATCCACACAGGCGGGGAAGCGCTGGGTAAAGTCTTCCAGAAAATCCAGCAAGCTGCCTTCACGGTTGGCATTCAGGCGTTTTAGTTCTTTCTCATCGCGCCAACGTGACTTCTCATACTTTGGCATGCTGTCCGGCAAGTCACGATAGACGCCACCGGGGCGGTAATAGGTCGCATGCAAACGCGCACCTGACACAGCCTCATAAGCATCCATCAAGTCTTCACGCTCACGGAAAGCATAGAGGAACATGGTCATTGCGCCCACATCCAGGCCATGTGCCCCAATCCAGAGCAAATGGTTGAGGATGCGGGTAATCTCATCGAACATGGTGCGGATGAATTGCGCACGGATCGGGGCTTCAATCCCAAGGAGCTTTTCCAGTGCCAGCACATAGCCGTGCTCATTGCACATCATCGACACATAGTCGAGCCGATCCATATAACCGATGCTTTGGTTATAGGGCTTGCTCTCTGCCAACTTCTCCGAGCCACGGTGCAGCAGGCCGACATGGGGATCAGCACGCACAATCACCTCGCCATCCATTTCCAGCACCAGACGCAGAACGCCGTGGGCTGCCGGGTGGGCAGGGCCAAAGTTAAGGGTAAAATTGCGGATTTCCGGCATCAGTCAGTCACTCCAGAGGCAACACTCATCACGCTACTCATCACGCCTTGTCCCTGATCACACGCGGAACCAAGGTGCGCGGGTCAATCGACACCGGCTCATAGACGACACGCTGCTGCAAGGGGTCATAACGCATTTCCACATGCCCGGACAAGGGGAAATCCTTGCGGAACGGATGCCCGACAAAACCATAATCAGTCAGTAGGCGGCGCAAATCCGGGTGATAATTAAACATGATTCCAAACAGGTCAAATGCCTCACGCTCATACCAGTTGGCAGAAGCCCAAATCCGCACCAAGGACGGCAGTACCGGATAATGGTTATCATCACAAAACGTGCGCAAGCGGATACGCTGGTTGTTGGTGATGGACAACAAATGGATCACCACTGCAAAACGCTTGCCGGTATATGCAGCCGGTTTTTCTTCGCCAAAAGCAAACGGGTCTGTGGCGGGCACTTGCACTGCACGGCTAAAGCCACCGGCATGCTCCACATCCCACTCGGCCTTGCCGTAGGTCAGGTAGTCCACACCACACAAATCAGTCAGTTGGGCAAACTGGGTTCTTTCATCGTGGCGCAGGAAATTGCACACATCCAACCAGCTACGCGGCAACACTTCCAGCGTCAGCTCACCGGCTGCCAAAGAATCAGATACCAGCTTGTCTGCCAAATGCTTTTGGAGGTAAGCACGCAATGACTCAATCTGCGATTCCATTTCTGTTTCCATATCGATCACCGCGCAATCGTATTGGTACGGCGAATCTTGTTTTGCAACTGGATAATGCCATACAACAGCGCCTCAGCGGTTGGCGGGCAACCAGGCACATAAATATCGACCGGAATGATGCGGTCACAACCCCGCACCACGGCATAAGAATAGTGGTAATAGCCACCACCATTGGCACAGGAACCCATTGAAATCACCCAGCGCGGTTCAGCCATTTGGTCATAAATCTTGCGCAGCGCCGGAGCCATCTTGTTGGTGAGCGTACCGGCAACAATCATGACATCAGACTGGCGCGGGCTAGGGCGGAACACCACCCCGAAACGGTCAAGGTCATAACGGGCTGCCCCGGCATGCATCATTTCCACGGCACAGCAAGCAAGGCCAAAGGTCACAGGCCACATGGAGCCGGTACGTGCCCAATTGATGAGTTTGTCTGCGGTCGTTGTGACAAAGCCTTTTTCAAGAATCCCTTCTATTCCCATTCCAGTGCCCCCTTTTTCCACTCATAGACAAAGCCGATCATCAGGACACCGAGGAAAACACCCATCGCCAATAAACCGGAAAGGCCAATTTTATCCAGCACAACAGCCCAAGGGAACATGAACGCAATTTCAAGGTCGAAAACGATGAAGAGGATGGCAACGAGGTAATAGCGCACATCAAAACGCAGGCGGGCATCTTCAAATGCCTCAAAACCACATTCAAAAGGAGCGTCTTTTTCAACACCAGGACGACGCGGCCCAATCAGTAGACCCAGCCCCAGCAACAAGACTGCCAGCCCCACACCTACCGCAAGAAAAATCAATATTGGCAAATAAGCTTGCAACATATTCAACCTCTGACCACTCAAACACCCGTCGCAACCACTCGCGGGCTAACCACCAGATATATAGCCACACTCAAGAGTTTACCTGATTCGTTTACAGACCTGCGGCAAGCGCGACTATATATCAGCCCATCGCAAAAGACTACTTGCCAGAGGGGTGGGATGAATATTTTTTTGCAACGCAACATAGGAATACAAGCGCAAAGCCCATTCCTTGGCCTGCTCGCTGGCCTACTCCCTGATACTGGATATGGGCTGCATCAGGTTCGCCCAGTCACGCAAGAACCGGGCTTTTTTCAAGCGATCCTGATAGGTCAACAAAGCCGGGCCAAGCTCAATCAGCTTCAGGGGAACCTTGCCTTGCGCCAATGCCTGAATCCCTGCATAGCTGTGCGCCCCTTGCACCTCGGGGTGGATCGGATACAAACGCGATTCACGAGCCAACAAGCCTTGCCCACGTAAAGACAACAAATGCTCAAGAAAACGGTGTCCGGCTTCCGGGTTGGCTGCCCGTTTCGAGACAAAGGCCACCCGCGACATTAACAGCGTGTAATCACTGGGCAAGACAATCGATAACTCCGGGTGCTGATCCACCCAACTTTGTGCATACGACCCCAGCACATTGTAACTGATCAACAACTCGCCCTTGACCAACGCCTGCAACATCCCGGAGGTATTACCATACAAGCGTGCCTGCACACGGCTGAGGGTTTCGCTCAAGCGCCCCCAGGTACTGGCCTGCTGCGCATCCTGGCTGGCAAACAAATACCCCAGCCCACTCAGGTAGACATCATATGTCCCCACCTTATGCTGGAAGCGCCCCCCTTCCGCCCGCAACAGGCTCAGCAGCTCGAAACGGTCACGGGGAGCCTGTTCTGGCAAAAGCAGACGGTTATTATACACCATCACGGCAGGTTCAGCCGTAAACGCAAAAGCCTGCCCACGCCAACTCGCCCAATCCGGCAACCAGCCCAGCGCCTGACTGTCATGCGTGGCGGCATAACCGTCATTGACCAACTTTACCTGCAAGTCCATCGCCGAGCTGATAACCAAATCCGCCGTCACACCGTTTTGATAATCACGCAGGAAGGCATTGAACAGCGGCAAAGACTCCATATCCCGATACTCGACCGCCACATCCGGGTAAAGCTGCTGGAAATCCAGGATCAGCGCCCGCATCCAGACCTCATCGGTTGCAGACAAAATGGTCAAATGGTGGACATCGCCCTGCGGAGCCGGATAGAACGCAGCAGAGGCAAGCCCCCCCCATGCTGACCCAAACAACACACCCCACAGTATCAAACGACACAAGATGCGGCTCATGGTGGAAGCAGCTCCTGCAAACACAAACTGGCTCGCAACCCGCCCTCAGGCAGGTTTTCCAGCAGCAAACGCCCCCCCAAACCATGTGCAATCTGCTCGACAATAGCCAACCCCAAGCCACTTCCGGCCTGTTGGTGAAACTCACCCCGCCCGAAGCGCAGCGTGGCACTATTCAAAATGCCTTCTGGCATACCCGCCCCAAAATCACGCACCTGCACATTAACCCAACCGGCCTCCCCACGCGCCAAGCCGACCTCCACTTCACGCCTCGCTGTCGCTTGCTGCCCATACTTCAAGGCATTGTCGACCAGATTACGCAGCACCTCACGCACAGCTTCCGGGTCAGCACTGACCCAGGCCTCACCAGCATGGTTATCAAAATTCAACCCGACATCCTGCCGGACAGCAATCGGAGCCAAGTCAGCCAGCCAGACAGGAAGGTACTGATCCAGACGGAATCGTTCGGGAACCAGCACATCCGCCCGGTGTGCAAGGGTGGCATAATTCAATAACTGGTTGATGCGGCTGGTCGTTTCCAAGGCATTGCGCAGGATACGCCCGACCCGCCCACGCAAGACCTGCGGATCAGCCTCATCCGCCACCAACTCTGCCTGTGCCTGCAAACTGGCTAACGGGGTACGCAACTGATGCGCGGCTTCGGCAATAAACGCATGGTTGCGATCCTGATTACGCTGCAAACGCCCCATAAAGCGGTTGATAGCCTCCACCAATTGGCGAATCTCGCTCGGGACAGCGGTTTGCAAAGGCTTAAGTTCAGTCGGCTTACGTTCCAGCAGCTCACGCTCAACCACTAATAAAGGTGTCAACGACCAGCGCGAAGCCAGCCAAACAAATAGCCAACCCAGCGTGATCAAGCCGAGAATCCCGAGTGAAGCCTTGAAGGTCAAATCCTGTGCCAAAGCCTCCCGCGCCAACCGGGATTGCCCCATTTGCAGCCAAACCCAGCCACGTTCCTGCGACTCCAGCAACTGCCGCCCCAAAACCACAAACCGAAACGGCTCGCCATCGTAAAGCTCGGTAAAAAAATGTGGCCTGCCCCGGTCGGCATCCTGTTGCAGGGTCTTGGCATCCGGCTCCGGCAAAACCTCATACCCCGTCAAGACCGAACCATCTTGCCGCTGCAAGCGGTACACCACCCGGTCATCACGCGCCAAACCAAGCGTATCCAGGGCGGCATACGGCAAATCAAAATCCAGCGCCCCATCACGCACAGCCAAACTTTCCATGGCTGACAAGGCCGCACTTTCCAGCAAGCGATCATAGGCCTCATCGGCTGCCCGCCGTGCAAAATTATTGGCAGCCCACAGGATCAAAGCCCCGCCCACCAACAAGACCGCACCGAACAGCAGGGAGAGCCGAAAACGCAGGGAGCCGCTATGCATCGACATCGGCAAGATAACCAATTCCGCGTAAAGTACGGATCGAGACACTGCTCTGTGCCAGCTTCTTACGCAAACGGGCAATATGCAACTCAATCGCGTTATCGCTGACCTCTTCCTGATCATCAAACGAAGTCAACTGGTCGGCAATCTGCCCCTTGCTTAAAGTCCGCCCCTGGTGGCGCAGCAACAAATCCAATAAGCACAACTCACGCCGCCGCAGGTCAAGCGCTTGCCCATCGACACACACCACCGAAGCCGCCCGGTCAAAGCTGAGGTTGCCATAATGGGTAATGCTCGAGACCTCCCCGCCGCTACGCCGCATCAGCGCACGGCAGCGGGCAGAGAGTTCACGCAAATCCACGGGCTTGACCAAGTAATCATCTGCCCCATAATCCAGGGCAGTTACCCGGTCATCAATCGCAGAACGCGCCGTCAACACCAAAACCGGGGTGCGGTTGCCCCCTGCCCTCAATTGCTTCAGCACCGCCATGCCATCCAAACGCGGCAACCCCAAATCAAGGATCAGCAACGCATACGCTTGGTAAGACAACACATTCAGTGCCTGCACCCCATCCGGTAGCCAATCAACCGCATGCCCATCCTCACTGAGGCGCTTTTGAATGGCCTCAGCCAGATCAGGGGTGTCTTCAACTAACAGGATGCGCATGGGGCAACCCCTCCTACTCAAACAACTTTTTGCTCCTCAATCTTCGGCAATGGCAAATTGGCGATAGCCAGCTCGAATGCTTTCAGACGCTTGTAGATGGACATCAGCTCAACGATGGTTGTCCACGAGTTAACCAAATATTGGAAAGAACCTTCGACGCGCCCGAATGCCCGCAGGATTTGCTGCATGACACCCAACGAGAACGCCCCGGCAATAATGGTTGGCCCCAAGGCAATGTACGGAACCAGCGCCCCCACTTGCAGGTAGGAATAACGTGCTACGTTAAAATACAGGTAGTTGAAATACAGGCGGAAATAGTTTTTACGCACATCAATGAACAAATCCTTGATCACCGGCGGGCTGGCACGCTCGTGGTTATCTTCACCATAGACCAGCTCCTTACGGTAGGCGGCTTCCACGCGCTGGTTACGGAACTCCAGCCCTGGCAGCCTGATCCCGACCAAAGCCAGCAAACCTGTCCCAAACACAGACCACAACAGGGCAACCCAAACCAGGGCATACGCAATCTCACCCACCACCGGCAAGGCTTTGACATGCACGGACAAGCCCCACAAGATCGGCAGGAAGGCAATCAGGGTCATGACTGAATCAATCAGGCTGACACCCAAACCTTCCATAATCGAAGCAAAGCGCATGGTATCTTCCTGCACCCGCTGGGAAGCCCCCTCAATATGCCGTACCCGCTCCCACATGCCAGTATAGTAATCATTCATCGCCACCCGCCAACGGAATACCCAGTGGCTCACAAAGAAGCGGGTGAATACCGCCAACGTCACCGCTACCAACGCAATCTTGCCGAAGGTGAGCAACTGCCCATAATAGCTTTCTGCGGTAATACTGTTCGGTTTGGCCAGGGCTTGCTGGATAGAGTCGTAGAATGTACCAAACCAGTCATTGATCATCACATCAAGCTGCACCTGGAACCAGGTCACAAACACAATCAGTGCCGAACCTAATACCGACCAACGCCCCCACTTGTGCGGCGACAGGAATAACCACGCACAAACAAACAGTGCATAGCAATAAAACATATACTGGTAAAACCAGAACTCTGCACCGGGGTTGGCAACCGCTTCGGCAGCTTCTGCCCCCTCCACCACAGGGGGTGTAGCGGCGGGCGTAAACTCATAGCCAAACAAACCGCCTAAACTGACATACTGCCCCAAGGTATCCCCGGCAAAAAACCAGCCGAGCACACAAACCAGCGACCACAGGATAAAACTCCAAGCAAACAGCTTGGGGCTGGGGAAAAACGACTTGAACATGCTTGCTCCCTTTTTCGGTATTGTCCGACCACTCTACTGCAACCGTCGACCGATTGCTAACCACTAACCCAAATACACCTGACCGGCTGGATACTTAACCCGTGGCGGAGTTTGGGTGGCAAGGAAGAAACCAAGTGTCAATGGCCCAACCCGCCCAATGAACATCATCACCATCAGGATGCCTTGCCCAAAGCCATCCAGTTCCGTAGTCATCCCCTGAGATGCCCCCACCGTTGTCAAGGCAGACACTGCCTCAAACAACAACGGCAACATTCTCCCATCATGCCCAATAGACAGGAAAAACAGGCACACCAACAAGGTTAACAACGTCATCACCGTAATCGCCGTCACTTTCAGGACTTGTTCAATGCCGATGCTGCGCCCAAACACATGCAAGCGCTGTTGCCGCCGGAAAAACGCAAGGGTTGCCAGCAGCAAAACAATAAAGCTGGTCACTTTGATACCACCTGCGGTCGATGCACTGCCGCCGCCAATCAGCATCAGGATGATATACATCAAGCTGGTACTGTCGTGCATCTCTGCCAAGGGAATGCTATTAAACCCCCCTGAACGCGGCATCACCGCCTGAAACCAACTGGCCTGCCATTTATCAAAAGTACTGCCCAACGCCCCTAAGGTCTTGGCATTGTCCCACTCCAGCAAGGCAAACATCAGCGTTGATGAAACCAGCAAAACCAATGTCCCTGACAACATCAACTTGGTATGCAAGGAAAACTGTCGCCAGCGGCGCAGCTCAACCACATCCGCCAACACCACGTAACCCAAGCCACCGACAATAATCAGCAAGGGGATGGTGAAATTAACCAACGGATTATCCACCCAACGCACGGTACTATCCGGGAATAAGCCGAACCCGGCATTATTGAAGGCGGAAATGCTATGGAAAAACGCCTGCCACAAGCCAGTCTGCCAGCCAAACTCTGGCACGGTGACAAACGCCAATAACCCCATCCCGACCAGCTCGCATACCACCACCACCCGCAAAATCACCCGCAGCAAGCGCATGAGTTGCCCGACGGAGGTCTGGCTTAGATCCTCCCGCAGGAAAACATGATGGGATATGCCGATCCGCATCCCCAAGGCGGACAACACCAACACGGCAAACACCATGATCCCCAGACCACCCAACTGAACCAGCAGCAGGATAATCGCTTGACCAAAGGTTGTGAATGTCGTGCCAATGTCAACGACAGCCAAGCCTGTGACTGTCACCGACGACACTGCGATAAATAAAGCATCGCCCCATGCAATGCCATTCTGGGTAGCAATCGGCAACTTGAGGAGCAACATCCCCAGGATGATCAGTACCGCATACGACATTGCCAGCAATGCTGGCGGCGGCACACGGATAGAGCGGCGGTAAGCCAGCGAACGCAGCCATGCAAACATGCTGCCCCCCTTACAAACTGTCGCTGAACAGACGCAAGGCAGTACGCCGCCCCAAAATCAGCAACCGGTCATCCGGGTGCAAGGCGGTATCCCCTTGCGCACAGGTCAGATACTCGCTGCCACGCATTAACCCCAAGCAACGCAGCTCAAAACGCTCCTCCAACTGTAAGGACGTGACCGTTTTACCATCGAGATGCTCTGGTACAATCATATTGACCACATGGAAACCATTACCGAGGCTGACATAATCCCGCACCAAGGGGTTATGCAACATTTGCGCGATATGCTGCCCCATCTCCTCTTCCGGGTGGATGATACGGTCTGCCCCCAGTTTGTTGAGGATACGGTGATGGGTACGGCTGATCGCCTTCACCCAAACATGTTTCGCCCCCAGCATCCGGGCATTCATGGTGCAAAGGATACTGGCTTCCAGATTTTCGCCCATCGCAATCAGAACAACATCGTATTGCCCAACCCCTGCTTCCCGCATGGCATGTTCATCCGTACCGTCCGCAATCAAAGCCTCAGACAAGGTATTCGCAAAACGGCTGACATTTTTTTCATTCAGGTCGATACCCAGCACATGGTTGCCGAAACGCACCAACTCGGCAGCGACCGTACCACCAAATGTACCAAGACCAATAATGGCAAAACTTTTGTGGGGAACAGGCATGCAAAAACTCCAAAACGGTGATGATCCGCAAAAGGATAGCATGGGCGGGGATGCAACTACTGCACTTTAATCGCTTCAATATGCTCGCCGTCTGCAAGAAGAATCGCCTGCGGGGCAGGCTCCTACGAAGAGGTTTTCTGTGCCCCCGCCAGGAGCCTGCCATGTAGGCGATTTACCTACAGAGCACATCGCCACCCAGTGGAAATATGCTATGTTTGGCATTCGTGATGACAACATCGGGAGCATGACCAATGGGTGCAGCAGAACAGTTACAGCAGTATTTCACCTACGCCGACTACGTAAAGTGGCCGGAAGATGAGCGGTGGGAACTGATCGGGGGTATCGCGTATGCGATGGCTGCCCCGTCACGCATACATCAAAAATACATATTAGAAATGAGTGTGCAAATTGCAACTTATTTACGGGGCAAACCCTGCGAAGTTTATCCTGCCCCATTCGATATACGCCTGCCCAACCATAACGAAGCCGATGCTGAGGTGGACACCACCGTACAACCCGACCTTGCGGTAATCTGCGACAAAAACAAGCTGGATGACAAAGGTTGCCGGGGTGCGCCCGATTGGATCATTGAAGTGTTGTCCCCCTCGACCGCCCTCAAGGATATGGACAAAAAACGCTGGTTATACGAGCGCCACGGCGTGAAAGAATATTGGATTATCCACCCAACCGACCGCTGGATAATGATCTATACGCTCAAAGATGACGGACAATATGGCCTACCGCGCATGTTTGGGATGGATGAGCCAACCGCTGTCAATTTATTCAGTGATTTGCAGATCGACTGGGCATTTATGCAGGAAGACTAATTTGGCGGATGTTTTCCCATCCAGGCCAACACATGCAAACTTGCCGCCCCTGTAAATCTCCACAGCATCCAAGGGCGGCGCATCTGCTTACAAAACGACTTGTGTACCCACTTCAACCACTTGCTCGGCAGGCAAATGAAAATAGGTGGCGGCACTTTGGGACTGGCGTATCATCCAGCCGAATAGGGTGCAGCGCCAATAAGGTAACACCCCCTCACAGCTGACCAGCGCAGTGCGGGCAACAAAGAAGGTTGCATCAGCGGGAATTTCCAGTTGATATTCACCTGTCCGCCGTAATGCTTTGGATAAATCAGGCTCCTCCCGAAATCCAAAGCGCACGGTCACGGTATAAATTCCCTGCGTAACCCCGATGACGGTCAAGCGCTCCCCTTCCGGGATATACGGCACATCCTCGCTCACGACATGCAGGAAA
Organism: uncultured Thiothrix sp.; assembly: GCA_964293005.1. GTDB lineage: Bacteria > Pseudomonadota > Gammaproteobacteria > Thiotrichales > Thiotrichaceae > Thiolinea. The sequence goes on along the minus strand of CAXYXW010000001.1, from coordinate 261,923 downwards.
ATAATCTGCTCATGAATAACCTTATAATGACGGATATTGTGCAACAAACGGCTTGGAACCAGCCCCGAGCTGGAAGTCAGGTAAATGGCTGTCCCACTCACCTTCGGGATTGCCGGATAGGTTTTGGCAATAAATTGGCGGATAGTCGCATTAATACTGCGCCGATGCTCCGCTATCAGCTCACGTCCCTGTTTCCAGGTGGTCAGCAGGGCAAAGATGCCACCACCTAGACAAAGCGGAACCCAGCCACCGTGATGAATTTTGGTTAAGTTGGAAGCAAAAAATAAGACCTCAAACACACTACAAACCAGCACAACCGCAATAATCAGTTTGCGCAACCGTTGGTTTGGGCGGGCGAGGGCAACCATCAGCACTAACAATGTGGTGATAATCATCGTCCCGGATACAGCCACACCATAAGCAGCCGCCAACGCACTGGAAGAGCCAAATCCCAATACCAGCAAGACCACACCAAGCAACATCCAATGGTTCACACTGGCGATATAAATCTGCCCCCGCTGGGTATCCGAGGTATGTTGGACATGCAAGCGAGGCAAATATCCCAACCGTACCGCTTGCAAAGTAACCGAGTAAGCCCCCGAAATGGTTGCCTGCGAAGCAATCACCGTAGCCATTGTTGCCAATACCACCAAGGGAACCAGCAGGCTTTCAGGAGACAACAGATAAAAGGGATTATCGGCTGTCTCAGGCTGACGCATCACCAAGGCTCCCTGCCCAAAATAGTTCAGTACCAACGCAGGCCAAACCAAACCATACCAGGCAATACGGATAGGCTTTGCCCCAAAATGCCCCATATCGGCATAGAGCGCCTCACCCCCTGTCAATGCCAGAAATACAGCCGACAGCAAGACAAAGGCCGCCAATGGATGCTGAAGGGTAAACGTCAAAGCATACAAAGGATTTAGTGCCTGTAATACCTCAGGGGTTTGCAAAATACTGCTGACACCCAACCCACCCAAAACCATAAACCAGACCAAGGTAACGGGGCCAAACAAACTCCCGACCTTGGCTGTCCCAAAACGCTGAATCAAAAACAGGCTGATCAAGATCCCCAACGTTACCGGGACAATCAACCCCTCGAACTGAGGTGTTGCAATGCTGATCCCCTCAACGGCGGACAAAACCGAAATGGCAGGTGTAATAATGGCATCGCCATAAAACAAAGCAGCGGCAAACACGCCCATAACAGCGACAGCCTTCGACCACTGCGGCATCGAACGGTGAGTATGGCGGCGAGCCAGCGCCTGTAACGCCAAGACCCCACCCTCCCCTTTATTGTCAAAGCGCAATATCAACCAGACATATTTGGTGGAAACGATCAGGGTAATTGCCCAAAACAGGGCAGACAGGGTTGCCAAGATATTGGCATGGCTAGGCTCCAAACCATGTACCGGATTGAATGCCTCTTTAAAGGCATACAGGGGGCTGGTTCCAATATCCCCATAAACCACCCCCAAAGCGGTCAGCGTTAATGCCCCCAGCCTTTTTTGTGGGACATTTCGAGTTTCCATATAAAAATCTCCTTATAGCTCAAATCGGTAGCCAATACCCGTTTCCGTCAGGAAGTGACGGGGCTGGCTAGAGTCATCTTCCAGTTTCTGGCGTAAATGCCCGACGTAGACCCGCAGATAGTGGTTACTTTCAACATACGTGCTGCCCCAAACCTCACGCAGCAGATGGCGATGGGTCATGACCCGCCCTGCATTCAGCAGCAAAATACTCAATAGACGAAATTCAATCGGAGTTAAGTGGACGACCTGCCCACGACGGTAAACACTACGCTGCACCAGATCCACCTCAACATCATCAAAGCAGATCAGGGTGCTTTCTGCGTCCGGGTTGAACTGGCTACGGCGTAACAAGGCACGAACCCGCGCCAGCAATTCCCCGATTGAAAAAGGCTTACTCAAATAATCATCTGCACCGGCATCCAATGCCTTGATCTTTTCCTGATCGGCTGTCCGGGCAGATAAAACAAGAACGGGAAGCTTTGACCAGGTGCGTAGTGCCTGAATCAGGCTGACACCATCGCCATCCGGCAAACCCAAATCTAGGATGAGCATGTCCAACCGCAGGCTACGGACAGATTGCAACCCTTGCGCATGTGTACACGCTTCCGTGACCTGATAAGCCTCACTTTCCAAAGCAGTACGCACAAAACGGCGGATGTATTGCTCATCCTCCACCACTAAAATATGGCTAATCAGGGCACTCATGGCTGATACTTTGACGGTTGCAAGGATTCAGATTCAATGACGGGAGGCGATCCCAAGGGCAGGCGGAAACAGACATGTCCACCGCCTTGTGGCAGGTTGCCTGCCTCAATTTCACCGTCATGGGATTCAATAATGGCGCGGCAAATACTCAGCCCCAACCCGACGCCCGCAATACCGGATTTACTGCACCCGCGCTCAAACAAATCAAATACCTGATTCAATTTTTCCGCAGGAAAACCATCCCCTGGGTTACAGACACAAACCTCAACCTGGGCTGGCAGCAAGCGGGCAGTAATCTGGAGTGTCGAACCAGGCGGTGAATACTTGGCAGCATTTTCCAGCAAATTACAGAACACCCGCTCCATGAGAATGGCATCAAACTCCAAGAGGGGTAAATCAGCAGGCAAAACAACCTTGACCGGGTAATGTTGCAAGGCAACCTTGAGCAGCTTAATACTTGCGCCAATCACCTCTTCCAAAGGCTGCCATTCCTTGTGGAACACGATTCCGCCGGTTTGCAGGCGAGCCATTTCCAATAAGTTACTGGTCATACTGTTGAGGTGCATTGCCTGGTCACGGATGGCGATAATGCTTTCCTGCACATCCACCGGCAAAGGCGGCTTGGTCAGGCTCAGGGATTCCGCCAACCCATACAACGAAGTCAGGGGAGTACGGATGTCATGGGACAAGGCCGACAAAATAGAATTGCGTAAACGCTCTGACTGCATTTGCACACGGGCTTCATGGGCAACCTTTTCCAGCTCATACAGCGCCAAGGCTTGCTGTTCACGGCTGTTCGCATCGACAGCCTGCTGGCGCAAACCGGCCGTTAAATGGGTGATGATCAAAGCGACGACCAACATCACCAGCAAGGTGACTACATACTGGGCATGATGGATGGTGAGCGAATAACGGGGTGGCACAAAAAAGAAATCAAAGGCAACCGTACTGCCAACAGCAACCAGTATCGCCGGATAACGCCCCAAGCGGACGGCTACCAGCGCCACTGCCAGTACCAATAGCATCGCCATATTCGCCAAATCCAAATAGGGATACAGGGGGATTGCACACAAGATAACAATCACCACCACGAGCAGGGCATAGAAATAATCCCGCCATGCAGGAAGTGGCAATACAGCAAAACGACGTTTCATGTCATCAACAGCTCTCAGGACTCGGGGTCAGCTGGCGCGGATTCTGGCACTTCAAGAATAAAAAAGACGTATAATTTTTGCAGACCGGGGGCACTAACCGCCTGCCCCCCACCTTGTCCCCGCCCCCCGCTTCTCCCTATAATTGCCCATCCACCCACCCGGAATCCCCATGAAAACCTTGTTCTACCTTAGCCTGATCCTCCTGATTGCCTTTATGGCGAGTGCCCAACTCGGTGTACTCCGTGGCAAGCAACCGCCTGACCTTGGCATCAAGGCAGGCCGCCTCAAGCCCCCGTCCTTGACCCGCAACAGCGTCAGCAGTCAAGCAAAACAGTATCCTGACCATCCACAGCGGGAATATGCCGACATCACCCCGTTCCCACTGCCAAACCAGGATGGGGCAGCTTCGTTGGCAATCCTGGCACAAGCCTTGGCGGGTATCCGGGGCATCACCGTGATTGAACAACGCCCGGATTACCTCTATGCCCAAGCCGAAACCCGCTGGCTGAAATTCGTTGACGATCTGGAGTTTTGGGTCAATCCGGTGGAAGGTGTGCTGGAAGTGCGCAGTGCCAGCCGTTTGGGGAGTGAGGATTTTGGGGTCAACCGCCAACGCATTGAAACCATCCGTGCCGCTTATTTGGCACGCTTGCCCTAACCCATCAGGACATTGCCCATGCGCATACCCCGTTTCTACCTGCCTGAACCCTTAACGGTGGGGCAATCTCTGGAATTGCCTGCCGAACTGTTCCGCCATGCCATCCAGGTCTTGCGGATGCAGGCCGGTGAACCCCTCATCCTGTTCAATGGCGAAGGGGGTGAATACCTTGCCCAACTGGAACAGGTCGGCAAACGCGCTGCCAGCCTCAGCGTCCAGGCTTTCGATCCGGTAGAGCGGGAGTCAACCCTCCACCTGACTCTGGTACAGGCCATCATCAAACCGGACAAGATGGATTTTGCCCTGCAAAAGGCGGTGGAGTTGGGCTTGTCGGCCTTCCAGCCGCTGATGACCCAACGCAGCGTGGTACGCACCGACAAAGAAAAGTGGGAAAAGAAACGGCAACACTGGCAAGCGGTTGCCAGCAGTGCCTGCGAACAATGCGGGCGTACCCGCCTGCCACAGGTTCTGGAACCCATCACCTTAAACCAATACCTGAACACCCCGGCGGGGCAGGCAACCCGCCTGATCCTTGCCCCCGGTGCTTACCCGCGCCTGTCAGCCGTGCAGCCGACCCACCCTGCCCTGCATGTCCTGATCGGCCCCGAAGGGGGCTTCACAGATGAAGAAGTCGCTGCTTGCCTACAAGCCGGAGTACAGGCCATCTCATTAGGGTCACGTATCCTGCGGGCGGAAACAGCCAGCGCTACCGTACTGGCCTTGCTCCAACATCTGCACGGGGATTTGTGAGGGTTTGGCTTTTAAATCAAACTCGTGGCCTTCAGGTTTAAACTGCATGGCATGGTGGATGGCCTCCATCAGGATATGGCAACACACCATCCAGAATTGTTAACCACTCGTCTTGTTTAGATAGAACTTAAATTGTGCAATTGGTTTATTTGATTTTCAATGCCAAGTGGCAAGATATTAGTATTGCCAAATACTGATATAACACGGATGGCAGATGTAGTTTTTTATATTGTTCATATAAATATATGATATGCCCATTATCGAAACATATATAAAAAGCTTCAACAAGTTATTTATTGAGAATTGATCTTGAATAAATTCATGGCAAATAAAACATCTATTAAGGCGTTTGTAAAATCATTAATTACTCCAAAAATACCCAAAGAAATTTCTTCTCACTTCATAGAGCTGGATAAAAAAAGCTTGGCAGAAATTGAAACAGCACTAAGAACACATTTTTTTGTGCAACAAGATGCCTGGTATAGTGATCCCAACTACTTAAACTCTGCCGAAGGTCAAGAAGACTTACAGGAGCATTTAACAAAAAGACTTGAAACCTTTCGCATCAGTGTCATTCCCTGGTTAAATAGTGCTCGTCCTTTGGCTAACTCACGCATTCTTGAAATAGGCTGTGGTACTGGGGTTTCGACGGTAGCCTTAGCCGAACAAGGCGCGAAGGTCACTGCCATTGATGTCGTTGAAGATAGCCTGATTGTAGCCAGGAAGCGTTGTGAAGCTTATGGTTTAAATGTGGATCTCAGACTGGCTAACTCGACAGAAATTCATACTTTGTTTGCAGATCAACATTTTGATTTCATCATATTTTTCGCCTGCCTTGAGCATATGACTCATAGTGAGCGGATGATCTCGATGAAAAATACATGGAAAATGCTTGCACCAGGCGGTTTATGGTGTGTCATTGAAACACCTAATCGTTTATGGCATTATGATCAGCATACAGCCCATCTACCTTTTTATTCATGGCTGCCAGATGAGTTAGCCTTCATGTATTCAAGGCTCAGTCCTAGAAAGCCTTTCTCAGACCTGTATCATGAAATGAGTGAAGACTCAATGCTTGATTTCCTCAGGCGCGGGCGAGGTGTGAGCTATCATGAGTTTGAACTCACGATGAAACCTGTGGAGCAATTAGACGTGGTTAGTAGCCTTTCAGGTTTTATCAAAAGCCGTAATCTTCTTACTAAAATCTTATGGAGTTTGAAGGATAGAAATGCCTTTGAGTCACTTTTGGTAAAATTAGGACCAAAAATCCATCGGGGATTTTATTTATCCAGTTTGGACTTGATTATTAAAAAAAGCTGAATATAAAAGCCTAACCCCCGGTTGCATTCATGTGCCTGAACAAAATGGGTTTGGCTTTTAAATCAAACTCATGGCCTTCAGGCTTAAACTGCATGGCATGGCGGATGGCCTCCATGAGGGGTTGGTCATCCAGCGGGTGGGCACGCAAGACCCGGCGCAAATCCACCGAATGCTCTTGCCCCAGACACAACAACAAGCGCCCTTCAGCGGTTACACGCACACGGTTGCAGTCACCACAGAAATTATGGCTATGCGGGGAAATAAAACCAACCCGGTTCGGATGGTCAGGGGTGCGGTAATAACTGGAAGGCCCGCCGGTTTGCTCATCGACCGGCTGCAAATCAAAACGGGTGCGCAAGTCACGCAGGATTTCATCGCTGGAATAATAGGCTTCGGCACGGTCGTGGTCGCCAATCACCCCCAAGGGCATTTCCTCAATAAAGCTGATGTCACACCCCTTGGCGCGGGCAAACTCAACCAGATCAATCACTTCATCGTGGTTACGGTTTTTCAGGATGACCGCATTCAACTTGATGCGCTTGAAACCCTGAGCCAAGGCCGCCTCAATCCCATCGAGGGTCTGTTCAATATGCCCAGTACGGGTCAACTCACGAAAACGCTCAGGGCGCAGGGTATCGAGGCTGATATTGATGCGCGTCACCCCGGCTTGCTTCAATTCAGCCGCATATTTGGGCAATTGGCTGCCATTGGTGGTGAAGGTAAAATCACGCAACCCGTCCAAACGCCCCAAGTCATGGAACAACTGCATGACATTGCGCCGGGTAAGCGGCTCCCCGCCGGTCAGACGGATTTTATGTACTCCCAGTTGCACAAATGCCCGCCCGACCCGCGCCATTTCCTCCAGTGTCAGCAATTGCTCACGCGGCACAAACACCATGTCTTCCGCCATGCAATACACACAACGGAAATCACAGCGATCCGTCACGGACATACGCACATAGGTGATATGGCGACCAAAGCGGTCAATCAGGGCATTGGTGTTAGTTGTCGTCATTCTCTCATCGTCTCCCCCTCCACCTTGCGGGGGAGGGATAAGGTACTGCATTTACACTGCATTTTTCCGGTTACGGAATACCAAGGGCTTTTCTGCCGGTAGTGTCGGTAATTCAGCCCGCAAAACGGCGGCTTCCACCACATGATGGTGCGGTGATTTCGAGCAGGTCGGGTCAGCATTACGGGCATCGCCACTCAGTTTAAACGCTTGGCAACGGCAACCGCCATAATCCTTACCGCGCTCATCACAACTCGAGCACGGCTCCTTCATCCAGCCCGTCCCCCGGAAAGCATTGAAGGCAGGCGAGTCATACCAAATCCATTTCAGGTCATGGTCACGCACATTGGCAAACTCCAGCCCCGGTAAATCGCGGGCGGCATGGCAAGGCAAGGCCACCCCATCCGGGGTAATCGCCAGAAACACCTTACCCCAACCATCCACGCAAGGCTTGGGGCGACCCTCATAGTAATCCGGCACGACAAAGTAAATCCGCATCTTGCCCTTGAGCCGCTCCTGGTACTCGTGTGCCACGGCTTCAGCAGCCTTGACCTGCTGGCGGCTCGGCAACAAGTGGTCACGGTTCAATAACGCCCAACCTTCGTACTGGGTGGTCGCCAACTCCACATAATCGGCCTCCAACTCCAATGCCAAATCGAGCATTTCCCGCACTTGCCCAATATTCTGGCGATGGATCACGAAGCACAGCACCATCGGGTAGCCCTGTGCCTTGACTGCCTTTGCCATCGCAATCTTTTGCTGGTATGAATCACAACCCGCCAAATAATTGTTCAGCTCCAAATCATCCGCCTGAAAACTGATCTGGATATGATCCAGCCCATTTTCACGGAATGCCGCGACCCGCTCCTCATCCATGCCAACGCCGGAGGTAATCAGGTTGGTGTAATAACCCAGCTTACGGGCTGCACCGATCAAAACCTCCAAATCCTTGCGCACCAGCGGCTCACCACCGGAGAAACCCAACTGGGCAGCACCAATCTTGCGGGCATCGTGCAGGACTTTCAGCCAGCCTTCGGTATCCAGCTCATCCTGTTTGCGCACCAGCTTGAGCGGATTGCTGCAATACGGGCATTGCAAGGGGCAAGAATGGGTTACTTCCGCCAGCAACCACAAGGGCGGCGGAGTACGGTTAACCGGGGGGGATGTATTAGCTGACACGAACCCACCCCCGCCCGACGGCCTCAACCACGAACTCCAATACATCCGCCTTCAGGTCAGGCTCACCGAACTCTTCTTCAAGGGCGGCAATCACTTCAGCAAGATTACGCTTGCCATCCAGCTTTTCGAGGATGAAGCTGGCGCTGTCATTCAACTGCACCATGCCTTCCGGGTACAACAACACATTACACTGCTGCACCTCTTCCCATTGCAGGCGATAACCTGGGGCAATCTTCGGGATGCCCTGCAAATCCATGTCAGCCATTTCAGCTCTCCTCTGCAACATTAAAATACGGCGGCATATCGAGGATATACGCCATATACATGGCATCCAGCATGCTCCACAGCACATCCAGCTTGAAACGCAAAATACCGACTGCCCGCTCCTGTTGGGTGCGCGTGGTAAAATGCTTGAGGGTCAAGGCCAAGCCATGATCGACATCCCGGTGCGCCTCACTCAGGCGGTTACGGAAATATTGCAGGCCGGTATTGTCAATCCACGGATAGTGCTCAGGCCAACTCTGCAAACGCTGTTTATGGGCAGTCGGGGCAAACAGCTCAGTCAAAGAGGAGCAGACCCCCTCTTCCCAATCGGCATTGCGCACAAAATTAAGATAAGCATCACAGGCAAACTTCACACCGGGCAAAACATGGCGCTGATCCAGCAGCTCATCGCGTGGGACACCACAGGCCTCGCCCAGCCGTAGCCATGCCTCAATCCCGCCATCCGACACATGCCCCGCCTCTGGGCCACCATCATGATCAAGGATACGGCGTATCCACAAACGGCGGACTTCCCGATCCGGGCAATTTGCCAGCAGATTGGCATCCTTACGCGGAATAGTGACCTGATAATAAAAACGGTTGGCAGCCCAGCCCTTCAATTGCTCGGCATTGAGCTTGCCCTCATACATCATCACCTGAAACGGATGATGCACATGATAATACTTGCCCTGCGCCCGGAGCTGCTGCTCGAATTCGGCAGGTGTCCAAGCCTGAGTTTCAGTGGTCATTAAATGCTCTCCTCCCCTTGTGAACGTCTAATCCGACAAGGCCAACATCACAGTTCCAACAACATCCCATCAAATGCCACTTCAATCCCGTTGGCAGTCAGGATGGCTCTCTCCTCGCCATCCTCATCCAGAATCGGATTGGTATTATTGATATGGATCAAAATCTTGCGGGCTTGTGGGAATGCAGCCAACTGCTCAATCATACCCCCTGCGCCTGACTGGGCAAGATGCCCCATTTGTGAAGCCAGTTTAGTACCCACACCCCGGCGGGACATTTCATCATCCGTCCAGGTTGTACCATCCACCAGCAGGCAATCCGCTTCTGCACAATAGGGTTTCAAATGCGCCTCAAACTCACCCAAACCGGGGGCATAAAACAGCTTGCCACCTGTATGCCTGTCCTCAATCCACAGGCCAATATTATCGCCAGGGGTTGGATGGTCACGGTGCGGAGAGTAAGGCGGTGCTTTACTGATCAACGGGACAGCCGTCACCTGCAAGCCCTCCACGCCCGTCACCGGGGTTGCGGTTCCATCCAGTGCAAACGGATGCCGGTTCACACCACAATAATGGCTGAGCATATTCAACACCGGGAAGCCCGTCGTCAAATCCTCATACACACTGTCGGTGCAATACAGCTCCAAAGGCTGCTTGCTCTCACGCAGGATCAACAAACCTGTCGTATGGTCAATTTGGCTATCACACAACATCACCGCCCGCACCCCACTGTCACGCACCTGGCGGGCAGGTTGCATCAGGGCATGGGTATTGAGCTGGGTACGAATATCGGGGGATGCATTCACCAACAACCAGTTCTGCTTGTCGGTCGAGACGGCAATCGAGGATTGGGTACGGGGTGTAGCCTTCAGCGTGCCATTACGCACACCGGCACACGTGATACAGTTACAGTTCCACTGCGGGTAGCCGCCACCCGCCGCCGAACCAAGAATCAGGACATACATGGTGGGTTTGCCTTCAATACTGGGGTCAACAGGAAGAAACCAGAAAAAAAGAAACCGGTAGCTTGCGCGTACCGGTTTCCGATCTAACTGCCAAAAAATGGCATTAGCGGTTCATGATATACAGGTTAATCTCGAAACCGTAACGCATTTCATTAAAGCTAGGCTTAGTCCACTTTTTCATCACATGCTCTCCTACCGGGTTATTGACAGATTCAAACTACCACATGCACTGCTGACAAGACAGTCTATTTTATGCCTTATCACCATTCAGAAAACAGCATAAGCGGCAAGAGGTTGGGTAAAGGTTGGGAACAAAAAAATCCCGCCTGCTCACCTTAGCCGTGAATCTTCGCCTGAAGGAAAGCAAGCACATCCGCCACGGCGACCTTTTCAGCATCACCACCGACACGCGCCTTATATTCCAACTCCCCGGCCTGCAAACCACGGTCGGAAACAACAATCCGGTGCGGCAACCCCAGCAACTCATGGTCGGCAAACATGGCACCCGGACGCTGGTCACGGTCATCCAGCAGGACTTCCAGCCCCGCCGCCCGCAATTGTGCATACAGCGCTTCTGCTGCACTGGCAACGGCCTCGGATTTGCGCATGTTCACCGGGGCAATCACGATCTGGAACGGAGCCATCGCCGCAGGCCAACGGATGCCAAACTCATCGTTGTTCTGCTCAATGGCAGCCGCCACCACCCGCGACACACCAATACCGTAGCAGCCCATCGTCATGACTTGTGCCTTGCCATTCTCATCCAGCACAGTCGCATTCATGTTCCCAGAATACTTCTTACCCAACTGGAACACATGCCCAACCTCAATCCCACGCACGATGTCGAGGACACCCTTCCCATCCGGGCTAGGATCACCTTTTTTGACATTACGCAGGTCGGCTACCGACGGCAACGGCAGGTCACACCCCCAGTTGATACCGAAGAAGTGGTAGTCATCCTCATTTGCACCTGCACCAAAATCACTCATATGGGCAACCGTGCGGTCAACGATCACTGGCATCGGCAAATTCACCGGCCCCAATGAACCAGGCCCCGCCCCGACCAAGGCACGGATTTCATCCTCAGTGGCAAAACGCAAGGGTGCAGCCACTTCCGGCAGCTTTTCTGCCTTGATTTCATTCAACTCATGGTCGCCACGCACCAGCAAGGCAACAAACTTTGCCTCAAGCCCTTCTGCGGCTGCCACGATCAAGGTTTTGATGGTCTTTTCAACCGGCAACTTGAAATTGTCGACCAGTGCCTGGATGGTTTTGGTATTCGGCGTATGTACCTTGTACATGGCTTCGGTCGGTGCAGCCCGCTCACCCGCAGGCGCTACTGCTTCAGCCATTTCCACATTGGCGGCATAATCACTGCTGGTGGAGAAAGCAATATCATCTTCACCTGATTCCGCCAGCACATGGAACTCATGCGAGCCTGTACCGCCAATGGAGCCCGTATCTGCCGCCACCGGGCGGAAATTCAGCCCCAAACGCGAAAAGATGCGGCAATACGCGGCATACATGGTGTCATAGGTTGCCTGCAAGGAATCCTGCGTCAAATGGAAAGAATATGCATCCTTCATCAGGAACTCACGCGCCCGCATCACACCAAAGCGCGGGCGCACTTCATCGCGGAACTTGGTCTGGATCTGGTAGTAATTCACAGGCAACTGTTTATAGCTGTTCAGCTCGCGGCGCATCAGGTCAGTAATAATTTCCTCATGGGTTGGGCCATAGCAAAACTCACGGTCATGCCGATCCTTCAGGCGCAGCAGCTCTGGGCCATATTGCTCCCAACGCCCCGACTCCTGCCACAACTCAGCAGGCTGCACGGACGGCATCAATACCTCCACCGCCCCGGCACGATCCATTTCCTCCCGCACAATCGCCTCAACCTTGCGCAATACACGCAAGCCATACGGCATCCAGGTATACATGCCAGAAGCAGTGCGGCGGATCAGACCGGCACGCAACATCAGTTGATGGCTAATGACTTCTGCATCAGCAGGCGTTTCACGCAAGGTGGACAGTGGAAACTGGGATACACGCATGGACTTTTCTAACCCGTCTTATTGATTCCGTTAAAAACAAAAACCGCAACAAGCGCTGCGGTACAAACCAAAACTAAAGCACAATTATGATAGCGCGGAATGCAGGGGCTGTCAGCGTCTGGCGTGACGGCAACACAAGGCTGAACTATCATACCCTGATGGCATCCAACCGGGTGTCACCCTCTGATAGGAACCGAAACTGCCCCATGAACACCGTGCGCCTGACCTATCTTAGCCTCGCCCTGCTTTTTAGCATGTCCGGTTGTGACCGGCAGGAGAACACCATGCCGACATCCAGCCCCATTGCTAGTCCTACGACCAGCGCTACTGCCAGCCCGTCCCAAGACCTCTACCTGCACTATGCCACTAACGGTGAAAGCTATTACACCGACATCCGTATTGAAGCAGGTACACTCACCTACACCTATTTCAGTGACGATGAGAACCGCTGTGCACAATGGTTCAAGAGTGAGCCTTGCTGGTCAGATGCTGATTTAAAAACAATCACGCACCCCTTGGACAATCAGGCAGAAACCGCACTGCGCCAACTGGTCACTGACAGCGGTATCCTGAGCTTGGGTGCTGAACTGTTAGGGGCGCAGAACCCCAAACAACGCGCCTACAGCGAAAAGCTGGAAGTACGCCTGGGCAATGATGAACGCCAGCTGGTTTACCGCAGCCGCCCGGATGCACCTGCCAAACCAGAACCCTTCCGCCAATTGGAAGAGGCTCTACAACAACAGGCACAACAACTCCTGCAAAACCAGACCAGCCAATAACGGGCATGCCCGCCCTCAACTACCGACGCTAGCCCAAGGCAAACTGGGGCAAAACATAGGTGGTTGGCAAACCAAAATGGGCAGGATATTCAACATAGACAAAATACAAACCTTCTGCCGGGGCAGTCATCCCTGCCCGTTTGCGGTCTTGTAAAGCCAATAACTCCGCCATCCAGGTGATGGGCTGCTCCCCGCCCCCCACGGTCAGCAAAGAACCGACAATATTGCGTACCATGTGGTGCAGGAAGGCATTGGCAACAATATCAATATAAATAAAATCCCCTACCCGGCTGACCTGCAACGATTGGATTTCGCGCCGGGCGTGGCTGGCCTGACAACCGGAGGCACGGAAACTGGAAAAGTCATGCTCACCCAACAAGGCTTGTGCTGACTCATGCATCGCCTCTGCATCCAGTGCATGGTGATACCACGCCACCTGCCGGGATAACAAGGCGGGGCGGGCAATACGGTTCAGGATGACATAACGGTAACGGCGGGACAGGGCTGAAAAGCGTGCATGGAACCCGTCTGCCACCGGCTGCACCCAACGCAGGGCAATGCCATCCGGCAACTTTACATTACTGCCAAACAACCAACCCCGCATGGGGCGCTCGGCAGTGGTTTCAAAGTGGATAATCTGTCCACTGGCATGCACGCCGCTATCGGTACGCCCAGCACACACCACACTGACAGGCTCAGCCGCTACCGCCGACACCGCACGCTCCACCTCGCCCTGCACCGTATTGGCATGGCTCAGGCGCTGCCAGCCACAATAGGCGGAACCAGCGTATTCAACACAGGCTGCAAGTTTCATCAGGTCTCACAAACGATAAAGGCCGAACAAGTCGGCCTTTATAACGTTTATGTTGGCAACTCTCAACCTGTCTGATGCAACAGGGTTTCAGCTTCACGGCGCTGGTTGTCGTTACCTTCAACCATAACCTCTTCCAGGGTACTGCGTGCCCCTTCAATATCGCCCATATCCAGATAGGCGCGAGCCAAATCCAGTTTGGTGCTGATATGCGCCTCATGCAGGTCGATTTCCTCGTCTGGCATATCCAGGAAGGACAAGGCCTCATCAATGTCACCCAACCAATCATCATCCGGGTTCGGAGGCTCTGGGGTGGTATAGAAGGTATCCTGTGGCAGGATCTTCTTGATGCCCGAGTCCTTATCCAGGTGCAGATTCAGGCTCGTGACATTATTCGCCTTATCAACGGCATTGGACATACCTGCCGCAGCTGCCGCTGAACCGGAAACAGGCTCATCGGTCATGGTCAGGCTATCAAGGTCGAAATCCAGCACATTATTGGCATCATCAGCGCCCGCAACAGGCCGCGCAGGTGTATCCGCACCCAAATCACCGAAATCAAGGTCGATCTCATCGAAACCGTCCTGAATGGCCTGCCCACCCTTTGCCAAAGCCGCATCCGCTGCACTTGCCGGATCATCAAAATCAAAGTTGTCCAGACCATCATCCAGCGATGAATTCACGCCATTCTGTGGCATGCCCGCAGTCAGCTCATCCAGATTGAAGTCCAGATCGTCACCGCCCTGACCTGCTTGGGTACGGGTCGTGGAAGCAAGCGCACGCGGTGTATCTTGCGGACTAAAGCCATGATCACTACCACCGAGTTCACGCTCCAGATCATCCAGATCAAAGTCAAAATCATCCATGCCAGCATCATCGCCAGCCCCACCTAAAGCAACATCCAGATCCGAAGGAATATTCTTACTGCTTTCGGTTACTGCTGAAGCTGCCGCTTTCACGGTATCACCCGCACCTGCAACGGCATCCTTGGCAGATACCGCCGCTACGGTTGCAGCCCCGGCGACCGCAGCCGCTGCACCCGCTGCCAATTTACCCAGCCCTGAAGCAGCGCCACCTTTGGCGTATAGGCGATTATCCGGGCTAATCTTGCTGCCCCATGCCGCAATATCCTTCCACAACTCACCGCTACGGTCAGCGCCTTTGGTATCTGCAAACAATGCAGCATGCTCATCAAAGGCTTCACGGTTATTGGCTGCGAAATAGTTCTCCAATAACTTGTGGCGATACTCAAGGCATTCAGGATGCTTTTCCAGTGCCTTTTTCAGCTCACTTTCTGCCTGTTGGTGCAAGCCATAGGCGATATAGACCGTGGCCTCCATCAACACTTCGTCATCTTTCCCACCAACCCTGCCATCTGACTTTTCTTCAGTGTAAGAGGTCGGTTTGACTGACTCACGCCCTGAATTGCCAGTGCCAAACGGATCATCTTCCTCACCAAAACCATCCAACCCGGATGGCCCTGATGTCTCAGCTGTTTTCAGCGCTTTGCCCAACTCCTCAATAGACGGATCATCTTTTACCCGTGTATTGACCCCAGGTATATGATCTGCGCCTTGACCCGACCCAAACCCATGATCCGCAAAATCAACGTCAGAATCACTGGCTGCTGCGGCCTTGCGCCGTCCAAGGACACGGGACAACAGCCATAACAGCAACAACGACAACAATGCACCCGCGCCAATCTTCCACACCAACGGTGAAGTCAGCAAGTCCATTATCCCGCCGCCATTGGCCTGTGGCTCAGCAAACGGCGAAGCAGGCTTTACTGCCGTACCCACATTCTGATTAACATCAACCGGGGCAACCGGAGGCTGTACGGGCGCAACTGGAGCAGCTGGAGCAGCTGGAGCCGCATTATTCATACCGGCTGCGGCACGCTGTGCCGGGGTCATGGCTTGTGGGTCAAGGTTCCCGCCTGCCGCTGCACGCTGTGCCGGGGTCATGGCCTGCAAGTTCGGGTTGCCGCCATTGGCGGCTGCCGCTGCACGCTGTGCCGGGGTCATGGCGGCATTGTCCATGCCAGCCTGTACCGGCGGCTGGGCACGGACTACCTCATTATTGTTCTGGACATTGCCAATATAATTCTGGATGTCGCTACCATCCGGCTTCGCCTGACTGACATCCGGTGAAGTAACGGGCGGCGCAGGCTGTTGATCAGGCTGTTGATTCACAGGTGCAACCGGCTCAGGCGTATTCCCCATTGCATTCGGGTTGTTTACCTGATTATTCTGTGCAGCCTGATCAACCGGGTTGCCATTATCCGGCATTCCTGCCTGCTCCGTCGTGACGGGCGTTGCAGGTGCTGCACCACCCATCTGGCGTTGCAACTCTGCCAATTGGTCATCACGCAGGGCAATCAGGCGGTTTTTCTTGCGCAACATCGACTCAAGCTCGTCAACACGGGACTTGAGGTCGCTATTTTCACGCTGGTTCGTGACCAGGGTTTCACGCGCCAACGACAATTCTTTTTCCAGATCAGCCAAACGCGCTTTACCGGCGGCTGAAACCTGATCATTCGCTGCGGCCTTTTCCTTATTACCCAATACCTCAAGCCGCGCCTTTTCATCCGTCGCACGGTTAGCTTTGGCGGGGGCAGCAGGCCTTTCTGTCTTGGCATCGCCCGTCGGTTGTTGGGGAGCGGTATTCTTCGCCAAGGTCGCCCGGAACTTCTTCCAGTCAGCATATTGCTGGCGTACCTGACGGCGTGCTTCCGCACGGGTAACAGATTGGGCAACGCCTGATTGCGGTGCTTTGAGCACAGCACCTGTGCGCAACCCATTAATGTTGCCATCAATAAAGGCCTGTGGGTTGGCACGGTATAAGGCCATCATCACCTGATCGACATTCGTACCAGGCTGCCCCAGTTGGCTGGCAACCTTGAAGAGGGTATCGCCTTGCCGCACACGGTAAGTGCGGTTATCAGCACGCGCTGCCTGGGCTTGTTGCTGGCGTGGAGCCTGACGCTGGACATTGACCTGCTGGTTACGGCGCGGCTGGGCTTGTACCTGACGGGCTTGAGCAGATGGCTGGGCAGCAAGCTCGGATTGCTGTTCGACTTCGGCCTGGGGCTGGGCAGCCGGACGCGGAGCCGGGCGGTTAACCACACCGGTAGAGCGTGGCTCTGCACGCACCGCTGCCTCACTACCCGCCAAGGTATTACCCGGTTGCATCAAGACCGGCGGATCCAGCATCACCGTGTATTCTTTCAGCAATTGCCCTTGAGGCCACGTAACCTCCAACAGGAAATTAACGAAAGGCTCAGCAATCGGCACATCGGATGTCACCAGAATAATCGGCTTGCCATTCTGGACTGTACTGGTGAATTTGAGGCTATCCAGAAACGCGGGACGGTCAATACCAACACGGTTGAATACACTGGAAGGAGCAAGACGAACCTGAAGCTGCTGCGCCTCTTGCGCACCTGCCGCCAGAAGCTCAATCTTGGCCCGCAGTGGCTGGTTCAGGTTGGAGTTTGACTCAATATCGCCAAGACTCAGCGCGTTCGATGCCGCAGGATAAGCTCCCACGATCATAACGGCTAAACTTAGAGCCTGTTTTTTCACTGCGATTCCCCTTTACTAGTGCAACGGTTGCATCTCTGTTCATCCCCTGAGTTTGCGTCAGCCCTTGGTATTAAAATTCTGGATGAATAGCGATTTATTGGTATTGTTAGCATTCAACTATATATCAGAGCGTTAAAGCACGCAATCTTTCCCCGACAAGCCCCAGAACGCCCCCAAAGTGGGCTTGCGTCCTACATGGCTCCTATTGTTACAGGAACGAATTAATTTGTGCTGAATTACCCGACGAAGTTCACGTCAAAGCATTTTTTATCAGCAACTCAGCAATTTGCACGGCATTCAACGCTGCACCTTTGCGCACGTTGTCCACCACCACCCACAGGTTCAAGCCTGTCGGATGGGAAAGGTCTTCGCGGATACGCCCGACGTAGACGGAATCATTATTGGCAGCATCAACCACCGGGGTAGGATAAGCGTCATCCTCATCCCCGTCCATGACCTCGACACCGGAGGCCTGTTGCAAGATGTCCCGTGCAGCCGCTGCTGTCAGCTTTTGCTGGGTCTCCACCTGTACGGCTGCCGAGCACCCGAAAAATACCGGAACCCATACAACCGATGGGTTCACAGGCAAGTCAGGCATCCCCAGCACTTTGCGGGTTTCCTCGACAATTGCCATTTCTGCGACGGTATATCCATTCAGCAAAGGCAGATCAACTTGCGGTAACACATTGAAAGCCATCTGCTTGCCAAATACCGCAGCCTCGACAGGGCGACCACCCAACAAGCTGGCGGCTTGTGCTGCCAACTCATCAACAGCCTTTCTGCCGACACCGGATACCGCCTGATAGGTTGCTACATTGACCCGCGAAATAGTAGCAACATCATGCAAAGGCTTTAAAGCCAACAAGAGTTGAATGGTCGAACTAGCCGGACTAGCGATAATATTGCGTTCTTTATAGTCAGCCACCGCCTCCGGGTTAACCTCGGGAATGACCAAGGGGACATCGGCATCCATGCGGAACTGGGCAGAGTTGTCAATCACCACGCAGCCTGCTTCGACGGCCTGTGGCACGTACTCGGCTGCCACCTCGGCATCCGTCGCAAAAAAAGCAATCTGCACCTTGGTAAAATCAAATCCCGCCAGCTCCTCGACATCCAGCATGCGCCGCCCAAATTCCGCTTCTTTTTCCAACGAGCGCTCACTGGCTAGCGCATAGACCTTTCCAGCCGGAAAATTGCGCTCGGCAAGGATCGACAACAGCGATTCACCGACCAATCCGGTCGCGCCCACCACGGCAATGTCATAGGTTTGGGTCATTGGCTTAACTCCTTTCAGGGGGCTTATGGGATGTAGATCAAATGCAGGTCACGCCCCCCTTGTTAGGAAGGCGTGACAGGGGGAGGGAGTTTAACGCAATGCGGCTACTACTGCATCGCCCATCGCTACCGTACCGACTTTTTGGCAACCTTCCGTATAAATGTCACCGGTGCGGAAACCTTGCGCCAATACTTTCTTCACTGCCGATTCAACCCGATCCGCCAAATCCGCACGGTTCAGGCTATAACGCAGCAACATGGCAGACGACAAAATCGTCGCCAGCGGGTTAGCAATGCCCTTACCGGCAATGTCCGGGGCAGAACCATGAATCGGTTCGTATAAGCCAACTGATGACTCATTTAAAGAAGCTGAAGGCAACATACCAATCGAGCCGGTCAACATCGCTGCTGCATCAGACAGAATGTCACCGAAAATATTGCCCGTTACCATCACATCAAACTGCTTCGGCGCACGCACCAACTGCATGGCGGCATTATCAACATACATATGGCTCAATTCGACTTCTGGGTAATCCTTGCCAATACGAATCATTACTTCACGCCATAACTCGGTGGTTTCCAGCACATTAGCCTTATCCACAGAACACAAGCGCTTGTTACGCTTCATTGCGGTTTCAAATGCGGTACGCCCGATGCGCTCAATTTCAGATTCGGTATACACCATAGTATTAAAACCACGCCGCTCGCCCGATGGCAGGGTTTCAATCCCACGTGGCTGCCCGAAATAAATATCGCCAGTCAATTCACGCACAATCACGATGTCCAGATTCGCCACCAGCTCCGGCTTCAGGGATGAGGCACTGGCTAACTCTTCATACAGAATCGCCGGGCGCAAATTGGCATATAAACCCAAATCAGTACGAATCGCCAACAAACCACGCTCTGGGCGCATTGGACGCTCCAGTAGGTCATACTTTGGCCCACCGACCGCCCCTAACAGAATCGCATCCGCCGCTTTCGCTAATTTTTGCGTACTGGCGGGATACGGGTGGCCTTCGGCATCATACGCCGCACCGCCCAAATGGGCATACTCAACATCCAGCGCCAAACTGCCTTCTTGTACGAATACATTCAGGACTTTCATCGCTTCTGCCACGATTTCTGGGCCGATACCATCACCGGGGAGAACTAGAATTTTATGTGTCATCTCAAACCTCGTTAAAACAACCAAGGCGCAGTCTGTTTGCGCTTGGTTTCATACGCCCGAATCGCTTCAGCATGTTGCAGCGTCAAGCCAATATCATCCAAACCATTCAACAGGCAATATTTGCGGAATTCATCCACCGCAAAGCTAAACGCTTCACCACTCGGGGTACGTACCTGCTGAGCTGCCAAATCGACGGTCAATTGATAACCCGGATTCGCCTCAATCGCCTTGAATAACCGATCCACAACAGCTGCATCGAGAACAATCGGCAACAAACCACTTTTGAAGCTGTTATTAAAGAAAATATCGGCAAAACTGGGGGCAATCACTGCGCGAATACCATAATCATCCAGCGCCCATACCGCATGTTCCCGCGAAGAGCCACAACCGAAATTTTCCCGTGCAATCAGAACCGATGCACCGACATAACGGGGGAAATTTAGCACAAAATCTTGATTCACAGCCCGTTTGCTATGATCCATACCGGGTTCGCCCTGCTCATTATAGCGCCAGTCATCAAACAGCGTTGGACCAAAACCAGTACGCTTGATCGACTTCAAATATTGCTTCGGGATAATGGCATCAGTATCGACATTAGCGCGGCGGAGTGGAACTACCATTCCCGTGTGTACGGTAATCTTTTCCATTACAAGCTCCTCACATCGACAAAGTGCCCAGTGACGGCGGCTGCCGCTGCCATCGCCGGACTCACCAAATGGGTACGCCCACCCTGCCCTTGCCGCCCTTCAAAATTGCGGTTAGATGTGGATGCACAACGTTCACCCGGCTCCAAGCGGTCAGCATTCATTGCCAAGCACATTGAGCAACCCGGCTCACGCCATTCAAAACCAGCCTCACGGAAAATCACATCCAAGCCTTCACGTTCGGCTTGTTGCTTCACCAAACCTGATCCGGGAACCACCATCGCCAACGCGACATTAGCCGCTACTTTCCGCCCTTTGGCGACCTCAGCCGCAGCCCGCAAATCTTCAATACGCGAATTGGTACAAGAACCGATGAAGACCTTATCCACCGCAATCTGGTTGATCGGTGTATTTGCTTCCAAGCCCATGTATTTCAGTGCCGCACGGATACTATTGGCTTTGACGCTATCAGCTTCTTGGCTGGGGTCTGGGGTTTTGCCATCCACTGCCACCACCATTTCTGGGGATGTACCCCAAGTTACTTGTGGCTGGATACTGGCAGCATCGAGATTCACTTCCAGATCAAATACGGCATCTGCATCTGAGTGCAAATCACGCCACGCGGCAACGGCTGCCTCCCACTGCACGACGCTGGGTGCATACGGACGGCCTTTGACGTATTCAATGGTGGTGTCATCGACGGCAATCATACCTGCCCGCGCACCGCCTTCAATCGCCATATTGCACACCGTCATGCGCCCTTCCATGCTCAGGTCACGAATGGCATCACCGGCAAATTCAATCGCATAGCCTGTGCCACCGGCAGTACCAATCTTGCCGATAATCGCCAGCACGATGTCTTTTGCGGTCACACCGTTGCCAACTTTACCGTTGACATTGACGCGCATGTTCTTCATTTTCTTCTGGATCAGGCATTGGGTCGCCATTACGTGCTCGACTTCCGATGTACCAATCCCATGCGCCAATGCACCAAATGCGCCATGCGTGGAGGTATGAGAATCACCACACACCACGGTCATTCCCGGCAAGGTCGCACCCTGCTCTGGCCCCATGACATGCACAATGCCTTGGCGCAAATCACCGATATTGAATTCGGTAACGCCAAAATCACGGCAATTGTCATGCAAGGTTTCGACCTGTAGGCGCGACACTGGATCGGTAATGCCTTTGTCCAAATCCTTGGTGGGGATATTGTGATCCGGTACAGCCAACATCGAGCTGGTGCGCCACGGCTGACGGTTAGCGATTTTCAAGCCTTCAAAAGCTTGCGGGGAAGTGACTTCATGTACTAGATGCCGGTCAATGTAAAGCAGACACGTACCATCTGCCTCCTGCCTGACCACATGCGCATCCCATACTTTGTCGTAAAGGGTTTTTCCTGCCACGGGAGTTCTCCTAAAGAGGGTTGAGGCGGGCAGAATAACACCGCATGGTTAATAAATAAAATTCATAATTTTCATATTATGGATTCCTAAGTAGAATAGCTGGCATGGATATAAACGCACTCAACGCCTTCGTGGAAGTCGCCCGCCACCAGTCATTTTCGCTGGCAGCAGAAGCCTTGTTCCTAACGCAACCCGCCATCAGCAAACGCATTACCGCACTGGAAACCGAACTGGGGACAGCGCTTTTCAACCGCATCAACCGCAAAGTCACCCTCACTGAAGCAGGCCGCGCCCTGCTGCCCCGCGTGGAGGCCTTGCGCAATGAGCTGGAGGACATCCGCCGTCTGGCCTCGAACCTGTCGGGGCATCTGCACGGGCAATTGGTGATGGGAACCAGCCACCATATCGGCCTGCACCGCCTGCCACCGGCCTTGGCGGAATTCAACCGCCGCTACCCCACGGTGCAGCTTGATCTGCGCTTTGTCGATTCGGAACAGGCCTGCCATGCGGTTGAGCGCGGCGAACTGGAAATGGCGGTTGTCACCATCCCGCACGAACTGCCGGAACAACTGCAAGCCACCGTGATCTGGCCTGACCCTCTGTCGGTTGCCGTGAGTCGTACCCATCCTTTGTGTGGTGTGCCACAGGTCAGCCTGGAAACACTGGTGCAACACCGCTGCGTACTGCCGGGGAAGGACACCTACACCTACCGCGTGATCAGCCAAGCCCTTGCGCCCCTGGATAACCAACTGGAGGTGTATATCAGCACCAACTACCTCGAAACCCTGAAAATGCTGGTCAGCGCCGGGTTTGGCTGGTCACTGCTACCGCAGACCTTGCTGGATGAGCATCTGGTGGTGGTGGATGTACCGTTGCAATTGGTGCGGGAACTGGGGGTGATCACGCACCGGAAGCGTACTTTGTCGAATGCAGCGCGGGGGATGTTGGGGATGTTGGGGGTGTAACGTGTGGCTGACTTTTCTGCACTAACCCGAATACGCCCCCATCCCCAACCCTTCCCCCGCAAGGGGGGAAGGGGGCAAAAGATGCGGTGATTGCTGGTGTAAGGCAAGGAGGATTTGCTGTAAAACGCGGTCTTGATAATGTGTGATCTCGTGATTCCAGAAACGCAGCACTTGAAACTGTTGTGCCTGCATCCAAAGGTCACGCTCACGGTCATAATCCTGTTGCTCATGATGATGGCTACCGTCCAGCTCAATCACCAAACGGGCTTCCAAGCAAACAAAATCAACAATATAGCGCCCCAATGGAGTCTGGCGGCGAAAACGGTAGCCATCAAGCTGGCGCTTTCTTAGGCGCTCCCATAGCTGTTGCTCCGATGCCGTCATCGTCTTGCGCAGATTACGGGCAAGATCACGATGTGTTCGAGTATTGTGTGGTTCCATTTGACCAATTTGAGTCATTTCAATTCGGCATACAACATCTGCCGACAAAACACACCTCTTGCCCCCTTCCCCCCTTGCGGGGGAAGGGCTGGGGATGGGGGCTGGAGCAAGACTGGCCTGACCGTAGCTCAAAGACCTAGGGCAAGGCGAAAACCGAAGCAGTCGTCGCGGGCAGCAGGATCGTCAGCGTAACGATGAGCAGAACGGCAGTACCTGCCGCCGTTGAACCACGAGCCACCGCGCAACACGCGGGAAGTGCCTGCCCCTAGCGGGTCGCTCACCGGCTGCGCCGGGTAAGCCGAAGACCCATCCTCACACCATTCACAGACATTGCCGTGCATGTCGTATAAGCCCCAGGCATTCGCCGGATAAGATTTGACAGGTGTGGTTTTGCCAATATTGTCGTCAAAATTTGCCTGCTGGCTACTGAGCATATCACCAAAAGCATAGGTGCTGCTTGTTCCTGCGCGGCAGGCATATTCCCATTCAGCCTCAGTAGGTAGGCGAGCCTGCAAACCCACTTGCTGTTTCAACTTTAACAGGAACTGCTGCACATCCCGCCAACTCACCTGTTCAACCGGATTGTTCGGATCGCCTTGAAACTTGGATGGATTACTGCCCATCACCGCCTGCCATAAGGCTTGGGTGCAGGGCGTATCAGCCAGCCAATAACCTTTAGTCAAGGTGACTTGATGGAGGGTTTCATCACGGCTTCGCCATTTTTCATTTTTCGGCGACCCCATCCAGAATGTCCCCAGCTCGATCCAGCGGAGGCGTTGGGTAATGCCTTGGTATACAAAGTCAGCATAACGACCGTACTGGTCTTCGGCAGAGGTGGTTGCCCAGGCGGGGGGAGAAATCCCCCTCGTTCCCCCTTTTGCAAAGGGGGATGCCAACCCGGCATGCACCACGACCTCCGGCTGGAGGGTTCCACCCTTTGCAAAAGGGGGGACAGGGGGGATTTGCAACCCATGATGCGCCACCGCGTCCAGCAATTTCTGCCAATCGGGCAGCACACAAAAGTCCAATACTTGCAAATGCCGTATCCATATTGGACGCAGTATTTGCTCTGCCAAAATAGGAATAATCGGAATCTTCAATTCCTTCGCTAAATCGATTTCATTCGGAACCCAAGTCGATGTACGAACCTTCTCCGACAAGACCAAAACAACAAGCTGACTACTTTCCAGCTCATCATCCAAGGTGCGATGCCAAACCTCACCTGGATGCATTTTAACATCCCGAAATACCTCAAACCCCGCTGCCTGCAACTGCGCTTGGACGGCTGCGGCGAGGTTTTCCCCATGACTGGCATCGCGGGCATAGCTGATGAAGATTTTCGGCATAAGATCAGGATGGATTTGTGAGCAAAGGATGCAGTATTAATAGCAGAATCGGCGGGGGTTGGGAATGACCAGCCTAATGTTCTTCACCGCCCAGAAAAACCAAACGCTGATCAACACCAAGCTGCTTGGCTTTATTTCGGAACCTGCGGATCAAACAGCATCCATATCCTCAATACTCAATGCCCGCCCCTGATAAACCGGGCGCTGATCAGGCCAATCAATCTCAGTAGGCGGAAAAATATTGTCATCCTTTTGCGGCACGAACTGCTTGCTCAATAAAAAATCAAGATAATCCGCCAGCTCCTGTAAACGGAAAGCATTGAGCTGTTGAATTTTTTGGTAGATCAGCTCGGCATTAACCATGAATCTATCTCCGATAAAGCAACGCCCGCTGCCAGCCTACACCGGCAGCAGGCAACATAATTCAACCCTTCATCCACGGTGCATACATCACCGCCTCGCCTTTGACCAATACCTTGCCATCCTTGTCGGTGACAGTGGTATCCAGACTGATGATGGGCTTACCTTCGCGGATGCTGGTGATTTCCACGGTCGCGGTCACTTCCTGCCCCAGATAGACAGGGGCTTTGAAGCTCAGGTTTTGCGTCATGTAGATTGTACCGGGCCCCGGCAGCTCTTCGCCAAGGATTCCCGTGAACAGGCTACCGACCAGCATGCCGTGCACGATGCGTTCCTTGAATTGCGTCCCGGCTGCAAATTCAGCATCGAGATGCACCGGGTTATGGTCGCCGGAAAGGTCAGCGAATGCCCGCACGTCCGCATCCGTGAAGGTGCGGGTACGGGAGGCCTTGTCGCCGACATGGATGGTTCTGCTCATGTGTACTCCTAGAATTGGTCTTCCGGCAAGTCCATGATGCTGGCACTGCCTGCCTGCATCGCGTTGAAATGCATACCCGTGCGGGGCAAAAGGTGTTCGCAATAGAAACGGGTGGTAATCCGCTTACTGCTCAGGTAATTGGCATCCCCTTCACCCGCCGCCGCTTGTGCTTGCGCCTGCATGCCTGCCTCTGCCATCAACCAGCCCCCTGCCAGATAGCCAAACAGCATCAGGAAATTGACGCTGACACTGCCTGCCAGATGAACATCCGCCGCCGCATTATCCAGCAACCATTGCCGTGCCAATACACCACGGGCGACCGCAGCGGACAAGCCTTCCACCACACTCGCATCCGGGTAAGCACTGGCCTGCAAACGCCCGACCGTTGCCTGCATGTCCTGCAACAGCAAAGCCAGAGCCGCACCTTGATCACTCAAGGTTTTGCGCCCGATGAAATCCAGCGCCTGAATGCCGGTTGTGCCTTCATAAATGGTCAGGATGCGGGCATCGCGGTAATGCTGCGCCGCCCCGGACTCCTCGATAAAGCCCATGCCGCCCCACGTCTGGATATTCAGGTAGGTCATTTCCTGCGACAGCTCAGTCAGCCAACCCTTGACAATCGGCGTATACAGCTCCACCCGTGCCGCATGCCGTGCTTGGGCTTCCGCATCGGCAGCATATTTCGCACGATCCGTTTCAGCCGCTGCAACCAGTGCGAAAGCCCGCATCGCTTCCGTGCCGGACTTCATCAGCATCAGCATGCGGCGCACGTCCGGGTGCTGGATAATCGGGATGCGTGAACCATCGCGGCGCGTACCTTGCAGGCGCTCTTTGGCATAAGCCTTGGCCTGCTGGTAAGCCCGCTCGGAAATCGACAAGCCTTGCAAGCCCACCGCTTGGCGGGCGTGGTTCATCATGGTAAACATATACGGCAAGCCCTTGTTTGGCTCACCGACGATATAACCCACTGCGTCCTTGAACTCCATCACACAGGTTGGGCTGGCATGGATACCCAGCTTGTGCTCCAGCGACAGGCAATGGGCATGATTGCGCTCACCGGGATTACCCGCCGCATCCAGCAAGAACTTGGGCACGACAAACAGGGAAATGCCCTTCACACCGGGCGGTGCATCCGGCAAACGTGCCAGCACCAGATGGACAATATTGTCTGTCATCTGATGGTCGCCCCAGGTAATGAAAATCTTCTGCCCGGAAATCAGGTAATGGTCGCCATTGGGTACAGCACGGCTCTTGACTGCCGCCAGATCGGAACCTGCATCAGGTTCGGTCAGGTTCATCGTGCCTGTCCATTCACCACTGGCCATTTTCGGCAAATAGGTCGACTGCAAGGCATGGCTGGCATGATGCCCAATACTCTCCATCGCCCCCATGCTCAACATCGGGCAGAGTGCAAACGAGATATTGGCGGATTGCCAAATTTCATTCACCGCCGTATTCAGCACATTCGGCAAGTTCTGCCCGCCAAACTCAGTCTCCACGCCAAGGGATAACCAGCCACTTTCGGCAAACTGCTGATAAGCTTCCTTGAAGCCAGCCGCCTCCTGCACACCCTTATCACCCAGGCTCACACCCGCCAAATCACCACTGCGGTTGAGTGGAGCCAAGACTTCACTGCCCATTTTGCCTGCCTCTTCCAGCACGGCAACCGCCAGTTCCATATTGGCATCCTCCAGCCCAGCCGCACTGCACAAGGCATCAAAGCCGACCAGATGGCGCAGGACAAACTCAGCATCCTGATACGGATGGATATAACTCATAACCCGCTCCTCACAATTTGGCAGTCATTTCTGGGACAGCAGCGAACAAATCCGCCACCAAACCATAATCGGCGACCTGGAAAATCGGTGCATCCGGGTCTTTGTTGATGGCAACAATCACCTTGGAATCCTTCATGCCCGCCAAGTGCTGGATCGCCCCCGAAATCCCGACAGCGATATACACTTCAGGGGCAACCACCTTGCCGGTCTGCCCAACCTGCATGTCATTCGGTACAAAGCCAGCATCCACGGCGGCACGGCTAGCCCCGACGGCTGCATTGAGCTTATCCGCCAAAGCATAGATCACCTTGAAGTTATCCGCAGAGCCAACACCGCGCCCACCGGATACCACAATCTTCGCGGAAGTCAGCTCAGGACGGTCAGACTTGACCACTTCCTCACCGAGGAAACGGGTTTTGCTGGCCTCAAACACATCACCGACCGCCTCAATCGCGGCATTGCCACCCGTGGCGGGGGCTGGGTCAAACGCTGTACCGCGCACGGTCAAGACCTTGACGGCATCGCTGCTTTGCACCGTTGCAATCGCATTCCCGGCATAAATCGGGCGTTTGAACGTATCTGCACTGACCACAGCACAGACATCCGACAACATGTTCACGCCCAGCAAGGCCGCCACACGCGGCATCACATCTTTGCCCGTGACCGTCGAAGCTGCCAGCACATGGCTATAGCCTTTGGCCTGGGCAAGCACCAATTGCGCCAAGTTCTCCGCCAGTTGGTGCTGGTAGGCCGCATGGTCAGCGACCCGTACCGTGCCAACCCCCGGCAAGAGGGCAGCAGCTTGTGCGACGGCCTGGCAATTTGCCCCCGCCACCAGCACATCAATGCTGCCACCGATGGCTTGCGCGGCACTCAGGGTGTTCAGGGTGGCTGCTTTCAGTGCCTGATTGTCATGTTCAGCAATAATCAGAATGCTCATTGTCTATCTCCCTTTCCCTTACAGCACTTTGGCCTTGTTTTTCAGGCAATCAATCAGCGCATCCACGCTATCCACCTTGATACCCGCACTACGCTCAGCAGGTGCATCCACCCGCAGCAAGGTCAGGGTATTGCCGATGCTGACCCCCAATGCATCAGGGCTTGTCACCGCCAGCGGCTTTTTCTTGGCTTTCATAATGTCCGGCAGCTTCACATAGCGCGGTTCATTCAAACGCAAATCCGCCGTCACCACCGCAGGCAAGGTTAATTGCAGGGTTTGCAGGCCACCATCCACCTCACGGGTCACATTGACGGTATTGCCATCAACCACCACTTTGGAGGCAAAGGTTGCCTGCGGGAAACCGCACAGGGCTGCCAGCATCTGCCCGGTCTGGTTATTGTCAGAATCAATCGACTGCTTGCCGAGGATCACCAGCCCCGGCTGCTCATCCTGCACCACTTTTGCCAACAGCTTGGCAACACCCAGCGCATTCACGTCCAGATCGCCGGTTTCAATGGCAATACCCCGGTCAGCACCCATCGCCAACGCGGTGCGGATTTGATCCTGCGCCTGCTTGGAACCAACCGACACCACCACGATCTCGGTCGCCACCCCCGCCTCACGCAAGCGCAGCGCCTCTTCCACCGCAATTTCACAGAAGGGGTTGAGGGACATTTTCACATTGTTCAAATCAACATTGGTGTTGTCCGCCTTAACCCGAACCTTGACGCTGTAGTCAATAACACGCTTGACTGCTACTACTATTTTCATTGCTTCCAACCTTGCTCAGTGAATACTGGAATCCATTTCTTGGTGTTTGCCTGCCCGCCCTATCCGGCGGCATTCGCCCATTGGCGCAGGATAAATTTTTGTACCTTGCCGGTCGAGGTACGCGGCAAATCAATAAAGATCACCTTCTTCGGGATTTTGAACCGCGCCATGTGGTCACGGCAATAGGCAATCACCTCATCTTCCGTCAGGCTTGCCCCGCTGACCAACTTGATAAAGGCACACGGCACTTCACCCCACTTTTCATCATGACGGGCGACCACCGCCACATCCTGGATGGCAGGATGCTTATACAGCACATCCTCAACCTCAATACTGGAAATATTCTCGCCCCCGGAAATGATAATGTCCTTGGAGCGGTCTTTAATCTCGATATAACCATCGGCATGCCAAACCGCCAAATCACCGGAATGGAACCAGCCACCGGCAAAAGACTCCTCGGTGGCAGTTGGGTTTTTCAGGTAGCCTTTCATGGTGATATTACCGCGCATGAACACCTCACCGATCACCTGCCCATTACGCGGCACAGGTTCCAGGGTATCCGCATTGGCAACCATCAGGCCTTCCTGCATTGCCACCCTTACCCCTTGGCGAGCTTTCAACTGGGCTTTTTCGGCAACCGAACGGTCATCCCATTCGTCATTCCATTCGCAGACCACACACGGGCCATAGGTTTCAGTCAGGCCATACACATGCGTGACCACAAAACCCATTTCCTCCATGCTTTGGATCACCGCAGCCGGTGGCGGTGCACCGGCTGTCATGACCTTTACGGTATGCGCAATACCGGCTTTCTGTTCAGCCGGTGCGCCAGCAATCATGCTCAACACAATCGGCGCACCACAGAGGTGATCAACCTTTTCCGATTTGATCAGGCCAAGAATCTTGTCTGCCCGCACATGGCGCAAGCAGACACTCACCCCGGTGACTGCCGCGATTGTCCACGGGAAACACCAGCCATTACAGTGGAACATCGGCAACGTCCACAGGTAAACCGCCTGACTTGGCATCCCCCATGACAAGGCATTGCTCACGGCATTCAGGTGCGCCCCACGGTGGTGATACACCACGCCCTTGGGGTTGCCAGTTGTGCCGGAGGTGTAATTCAGGGTAATCGCATCCCATTCATTCTGCGGGCGATACCAGACAAACCCAGGATCACCGGCGGCAATGAATGCCTCATAAGTGAGTTCGCCCAGCAACTCGCCGCCGACAAAGGAAGGATCATCAATATCAATCACCAGCGGCTTGTGTTCCAGCAAGGCCAAGGCTGCCTTGACCACGGGTGACAATTCGCGCTCAGTGAGCAGGATTTTGGCTTCACCATGCTGAAGGATAAACGCCACTGCCGGGGCATCCAGCCGGGTATTGATCGAATTCAGCACCGCCCCCGCCATCGGCACACCAAAATGCGCCTCGAAATGCTCAGGCAGGTTAGGACACATGACGGCGACCGTATCGCCCGGCTGAATACCACGCTGCTGCAAGGCACTCGCCAGTTGGCGGCAACGGGTATAGGTTTGCGCCCACGTCCGGCGCACATCCCCATGCACCACCGCAAGCTTGTTGGGGTGTACGGTGGCGGCACGCTCCAGAAAGGTCAGGGGGCTAAGCGCCTCGTAGTTGGCAGGTACTTGATCCAAGCCCTGCTTATAGATATTCGTTGCAGACATTCCATCCTCCTCCAGTCTGATGGGGTGGCACTTGAACATGCCAACCCCCAACATGCTTGAAAATCGGCAAGCTGGCAAGCCCCAGATTGTAAATCTGCGGTAAAGATCACGCAGGCAGAATAATTTTCGAGCGTGACACATCCAGGCATGACACTGATCCGTATACCGGATGCTGGGACAAAAAACCAAGCAGCCGTTACAATAGGCAATTGAGCAATACATATCCTGATCCGATTAAGCAACCCGAGGAACTGACATGAACACAAACAAGCAATTGATTACCGCGACCCTGATGGCACTGAGCCTGGCTGCTGCTGCCGGTGCTGCCAGCGCAGAAGAGAAAGTGGAAATGGAAAAGTGTGCCGGTATCGTCAAGGCAGGCATGAATGACTGCGGCGCAAATGGACATGGCTGCGGCGGTCACTCCAAGGTGGACAATGCCCCTGGCGAGTGGATTAGCCTGCCCAAAGGCACTTGTGAAAAAATCACTGGCGGCACAGTCGTCAAGGAATAAGCCTGATGGGGATTTCCGGCTGTGGCATTGGCCTGCGCTTCCAGCATATCGACCTGATTCTGGCAGAACTGCCGCCCATTCCGTGGCTGGAAATCCTCACTGACAACTACCTGACACCCGGCAGTGTGCAGCAGGATTACTTGCTGGAGATTGCCGGGCATTACCCGCTTACCCTGCATGGGGTCGGCATGTCACTTGGCTCCACCGACCCACTGGATGATGAATATTTCCGGCGGGTCAAGGCACTGCTGGCCTTGGTCAACCCGGCTTGGGTTTCCGACCACCTGTGCTGGACATCCGCACACGGCTTCGTCTCCCATGACCTGATCCCCCTGCCCTACACCGATGAAACCATCCGCCATGTCGCAGCGCGTATCCGTGAGGCGCAAGACCGGCTGGAGCGGAGCTTGGTGATTGAGAATGTTTCCAGCTACCTGCAATACCAACAGTCGGTCATGCCGGAATGGGAATTCCTGCGGGCTGTTGCCGAAGAAGCCGACTGCGGCATCTTGCTCGACGTGAACAATATTTACGTCAGCGCCCACAACCATGCATTTGACCCACTCGACTACCTGTACGCCATCCCGGCGGCACGGGTACGGCAAATCCATCTGGCAGGCTATGAAGACCGGGGCACACACCTGCTGGATACGCATGGGCATCCGGTCAGTGATCCGGTGTGGGAGTTGTATGCAGCGGCGATCCGGCATCTGGGGGCAACCCCCACCCTGATTGAATGGGACAATGATGTGCCTACCCTGGACAGGTTGCTGGCAGAAGCAGGCAAAGCCGCAAAGGTGCAAGCCGATGTCCTTGCCTGAACTGCAATACCGCCTGATCAATGCCCTGTTTGACCGCAAGCAACGCCCCGCCGCTGCTGAACTGGTGAAAACCCACGGCGCACTGGATGCTGCCCAACGGGTGGGCATCTATTACAACAGCGTGCATGGCATCCTGCTGCAATACCTGCAATCCCTTTACCCGGTTTGCCTGCAACTGCTGGGCGATGCTTTTTTTACCCAAGCCAGTGACCGCTTTGTTGATCAACACCCGCCGACCCGCCCCTTCCTCGCGGAATACGGCGCAGGCTTTGCCGACTTTCTGGCACAGATCCCGACCCTGCAAACCCTACCGTGGCTGGCAGATGTCGCCCGCCTCGAATGGGCGCGGCAAGAAGCGTGGCATGCTGTCAACCAGCCTGCTGCCGACTTTGCACAACTGGCAACACTGGCTGCGGAACAACAAAACGACCTGCGCTTCCAACTGCCCGCCTCAGCCCACCTGCTGGATTCAGCCTATGCTGCCCACGCGGTATGGCTCGCCCACCAAGCCGAAGACCACCCCGACAAGCAAGCACTGGAAACCATCGCCATTGACCAGCCCAGCCACACCCTGATCTGGCGGCAAAAACGCAGCCTGCGGCAAGTGGCACTCAGCCCGGAACACGCGCAATTCCTCCACCACATCCAACAGGGCACAAACCTCGCGGGGCTGGCAGCCGAATATGGTGCACAACTCCCCACCCTGCTCACCACCGCCATCCAGCAAGGCTGGCTGCTGTCGTTTGCAATCCCCCAAATAAGTGACTGAATGGGCAGGTATTTCCTTATTCTTTCCAAAATCGCTACCAACTTCCTGCACCTTATAGGCGGATACTGATCCCAACGCAAAGCAACACGGGCTTCGGGGTTGCAGCGGATCATCAACGTACAAAAAGGGAATGACATCATGCAAGCGCTCAAAACCATCCTCATCACCACCTTCGCCGCCCTGACTTTCAGCGCGGGTAGCACCGCCTTTGCCGGAAGCTATGAAGAGGCTTACCAAATCCAGCCACAAGCCCAAATCATGGTGGTCGATTCCACGGGTGAAGTGCAACACAAACACCGCAGCAACGGGCAACACGCCCAACACCGCCCGGTATGGGACAAGGCTTATTTCAAGAAACACCGCGTCATTTACCGCGTCCGCTCAGGGGATTCACTCAACAAGATTGCCTACAAAACCGGCGTTAGCGTGCAACGTCTGGTGAAACTGAACAAACTCTACGGCAACAAGAAAAACCGCCTGCTGGTCGGACAAGTGCTGCGCTTGCGTTAATGGGCGGGAGGGAAATGGGGAGGGGGATGGGGAGGGGGATGGGGGAAAGAAATCCCCTCTGTCTCCCCTTTTACAAAGGGGAGTACCCTCCAGACAACGCGGGGAAATGATCATCTGTTCATGGAGACGGACAAATTATCAGACAAACGGTATGATTAGGCACACCCCAAACTGAACAGGGTTTGTCCGCATGACCAAGGTTTTCATCAGTTACAGTCACGATTCCCAACCCCACCGCGATTTTGTACGCGGGCTGGCTGACCAGTTGCGCACGGATGGGCTGGATTGCCTGATTGACCTTTACATCAACGGCTTTCCACCTGAAGGCTGGCAGCGTTGGATGGAGAATCAGATTGAAGCAGCGGATTTTGTATTGCTGGTGTGTACGGAAAGCTATTTGCGGCGGTATCGCGGGCAGGAAACGCAGGGTGGCAGGGGGGTTACGTTTGAGGGTGTGGTGATTTCGCAGAGTTTGTATGACGTTTATTATCACAATACCAAGTTTATTCCGGTGATTCCGGCGCAGGGTTTGGTCGAGCACGTTCCCATTCCTTTGAAGCAATACAGCACTTATCGCCTGCCGGATGATTACGAAACGCTGTATGGCGTGCTGATTGGGAAGGCTAAGTATATCCCCGCCGAGCTTGGCGAGATTCGCCCCGTGCGCAACCCATCTTGGTTCAGTCGTCTGTTCGGTGGGCAGCGCAGTGCAGGTAATGCTGGAGTAGCGACGCTGACGGCGGAACGTATTTATGAGGTGAATTTCCCCGTCACCGACAATAACAGCATCGTGGGGCGTGAGTCGTTCTTGACGTTGCTGAATCAATACTGGGAACAGCCTTCGGTGCGCGTGGTGGTGTTGCAGGCAGTGGGAGGTGTGGGCAAAACCGCGCTGGTGAATCTGTGGCGTGAGCGGTTGCGGCTGGATAACAGTGGGTTGCAGTCCGCCGCACGGATATATTGCTGGTCATTTCAGAATCAGGGTAGTCAGCGGACGCAAACCAGTTCGGGCGCTTTTTTTAGCCATGCGCTGCAATGGTTTGGGGCGGAGAAAACCCGCTTTGGTTCGGAACATGACAAGGGCGTGTACCTTGCCCAGTTGATCAATAGCCAACGCAGCCTGCTGATTTTGGATGGGGTGGAGGTGTTCCAGCCGCATAGCCATGTGGCGGAGTTGCAAGGGCGTATCAATGATCCGGCGCTGTTTGCCTTATTGAAAACCTTGGCGCAAACCCAGATCGGCTTGTGCTTGCTCACCAGCAGGGAGGAAGCTGACCCGCGCTTGCGTGAATATCAAGGCGTGCTGCTACGCCCGTTGCATAACTTGTCAACGCCAGCGGCAGTGCAACTGTTGCAGAATGCGGGCATCAAGGGCAAGGCAGCACAATTAGAACCCGTGGTGATGCAGTATCAACGCCATGCTTACAGCCTCATGCTGGTGGCCTGTTACCTGAAAAGCTATGCCCAAGGCGACATCCGCCGCCTCGATACCCTGCCTGCGTTACTCAGTGCGGATACCGAAGCAGATTGGCAGGGGCGGCAGATTATGGAAGCCTACGCCGAGAAGCTTGAAGGCAAACCCGACCTCAGCTTGCTGTACGTGGTGTCGGTGTTTGACCACGCCGTGGAACGCGGGCTGATCGTCGAACTGATCCGTGCGTTGGCAAGCGGCTATCAATCTGCCTTAAACAAACTGGGTATTGCAGGCTTGCGTGACACGGGCGCATGGGATGCCTGCTTTGAACGCCTGCGCAAACAAGGCTTATTACTCGGCAAGCAGCACGACTGGCTGGATTTACACCCGCTCGTCCGTGCCTATTTCCGTCACCGCTTTGCGACTCAACAGGCGGGCATCAAGCGCCTTATTCACCGAGAGCTGTACGCCTACTACAAAGCCCTACCGGAGAAAAAGTTACCCGACACGCTGGAAGAAATGCAGCCGCTGTTCAGTGCGGTGGCGCATGGCTGTGCGGCGGGGTTGCACCAGCAGGCATTGGATGAAGTTTACTGGCCTCGTATCCAACGCAAAAATGAATATTTCATGTACAAAAAACTCGGCGCATTCAGCGATGACCTTGCCACCGTGGCGCATTTCTTCACCACACACTGGCAGATACCAGCATCGGGTTTGGTTGATGTTGAAAAAGCGGTAATGCTAGGTAGGGCAGGCTTCGGTTTACGTGCATTGGGACGGCTGCGTGAGGCGGTGGAGCCGATGCAGGCAGCCGTTGATTTGTTCGCAAAGCAAGAAAATTGGAAGGAGGCCGCAATCAACGCCAGCAACCTCAGCGAACTGCAACTCACCCTCGGCGACCTCGCAGCGGCGGTCAGCAGTGCCGCGCAGGGTGTGGCGTATGCGGACAAGTCCGGGGAACTATTCCAGCGCATGTCAAAACGCGCCACCCACGCCGATGCCCTGCATCAGGCCGGGCAGGCTGCACTTGCCCGTGAGCTGTTTCAGGCCGCCGAAGCCTTGCAGCAGGAATGGCGCTCCTACGAACCGCATTTGTATTCGCTGTCGGGTTTCCGCTACTGCGACCTGCTGTTAGGCTTCGACTCCGCTCAGCCTGCGGAGGTGTTGGGGCGGTATGAACAATGGGTGAAATGGCGTACACAAAGTGATTCATTGCTGGATAGGTCACTGGAATACCTGATTGCTGGACGGGCGTATTTGCAGCAATTGGTAGGAGCCAGCCCTGCTGGCGATTCTTCCCAAGTGCATCGCTTGCAGGGCAAGCTCCTACAGCAGGCCGCCCGTTCCCTGAGCGAAGCCGAAGGGTGGCTGGAGCAGGCGGTGGCCGGTTTGCGTGCAGCGGGACGGCAAGATTATTTGCCACGCGCTCTGCTCGCCCGTGCTGCCTTGTTCCGCCACACGCACGATTTCGCCCGCGCCCGTGCTGACTTGCAGGAGGTGTTCGAGATTGCTGAACCGAGTGGGATGCGGCTGCATTTGACGGATTACCATTTGGAGATGGCGCGTCTCCTCCTTGCGGAGGAAGAAACCCCTCCTAACCTCCCCTTATCAGGGAAGGAACAAGACGATGCTTCTGCCACCGCCATGCAAGAACGCACCTCCCCTGATAAGCATAAGTATCTACACAAATTGTCGGACGGTCTTTTTCAGGCCGTCCAATTGTTCAGGGGTGTAGGCATCCATGATTTCCAGCATGGATAATAATGTCCACAGCCCATCCAGTAGAGCCGGATAAGTTGGGGGCTGTTTTTTCTTCATTTGTCGCCCACCCAACTTGAGCAGTAATGTCCTCAAGCCCTCAGCATCCTTACCTTTGGCGGCGGCTATAGCCCAGACAGTCACACACGCCATACTGGCTACCAGCAAGCGTTTGGCAATGGCCAAGGCGGATTCTTGTTGCCATGATTCCAATTGATGCCCCGCTGATTTCATCAATTTGAAGAAGGATTCAATCTGCCACCGCCAGTAATACCAAAGGGCCAGGGTGGCTCTTTCGACCTCCGTCACATTGCTCAGCAAAAACCACTCAGCCAGTAGCGTGCCATCATCGGCCAGAATGCGGCTGATAATGAGGCGAGCTTCGACGGGATCACCCGGTACTGCAACTTTAGGCGTTTTCTTACGGCTGGGTTTGGCGGGACGCGTCAAACTCACCGTGGTTTCGGCCAGCCATTGCCACTGTGGCTTACCTTGGTGGGTGACTTTGCGGACTTTTTCAAACGGAAACTGCTGGGCAAGGGTTTTGCCATCCGTCGTTTGCCCTTGATGGGTTAACCGGGAGTTGCCTTTCACCCGCACCAGCCAGCGATAACCCGCTTGTTGCCACTGACGGATATGCCCCACCGAATCGGCTTCCCGGTCAATGATATGGACCAACGGCTTGCCGAGATCCTGCCGTTCCAAATGGTGGATACAGTGGGTGACTTCCTCCAAGTGCCCACGGATGACGGACGGATCAGCGGCGGCTGTTTCATACGTGGCATCACTTCCCGTGCGGCTCACCAAGCGCAAGGCGACGGGAGCCAAGGGCTGGCCATCCCTGTCACTCACTAACAAGCTGCTTTGCAGGTCGTAACCCACATCATGCTGATGGGTTATGGCATAGGTGTCGGGTTTGTTGGCGTGTTTATAACTTAAGCGTGACCAATCATGGACACACAAGGCATAAGCGTTACAACGCTGCCGCGCCGCTGTTTGCGCGGCTTCCGTCAACGGTTCTTGCAAGGCAGCCAAGGTAATCGATTCATTGGCATAAAAACGCCACGCCGCTTGCGTGCTGGCAAAACTGTCAATCTTGTCGGGCAAGGCTTTCAGACCCGCACTCAGCGCAGTTCCTGTTTTCATGTGTTCCGATACCAGGCGTTGGTAACGGGCGGATAGGCGTTTATCAACACCTTGAAGGCTTTTTTTGGACTCATACCCCGATTATCAAGAAATCGGGGGGATTTGTGTAGATACTTATGCTGATAAGGGGAGGCCGGGAGGGGTTTCTTTTAAAGACCACATCACCGCAGCCGCCCACCTCATCCAAGCAACCGGCTACCGCCGACGCGATGCCGAGTTGGCAGCCTTACAGCAATACCTTCTCGATCCCGCCGTGGGTGGCACGGTTGACAAAGGCCTTCTGCCAGCCGTCCCCCAGTAGGTGGTTCGCCATTTCCACGACGATGTAGTCGGTTTGCAGGCCGGTATCATCGGCATAGCGTGACAAACCCTGTTGGCAGGCGGGGCAGGAGGTCAGCAGTTTGACATTGCCGTTTTCTGCCTTGTCTTTGCCGGTCAGCTCCACAATCCCTGCCCGCAGGCTTTCTTCCTTGCGGAAGCGCAATTGGCTGGCAATATCCGGGCGGCTGACGGCGAATGTCCCGGCTTCGCCGCAGCAGCGTTCGGTCAGCACCACTTTTTTGCCGACCAGTTCGGAGGCCACTTTCAGCGGGGCAACCCGTTTCATCGGGCTATGGCAGGGGTCGTGGTAGAGGTATTGCACCCCTTGCACGCCATCCAGTTTCACCCCCTTTTCCAGCAGGTATTCATGGATGTCCAGCAGGCGGCAGCCGGGGAAGATGCGTTCAAACTGGTATTTGAGCAACTGATCCATGCAGGTTCCGCAGGAGACAATCACCGTTTTGATATTCAGGTACTTGAGCGCACTGGCAACGCGGTGGAACAGCACGCGGTTTTCGGTGGAGATTTCCGTGCCTTTTTGCAGGTCGCCGCTGGCATTTTGCGGGTAGCCGCAGCACAGGTAGCCCGGTGGCAATACCGTGGTTGCCCCCGTATCGTAGAGCATCGCCAAGGTCGCCAAACCGACCTGGCTGAACAGGCGCTCAGAGCCGCAACCGGGGAAGTAAAACACCGCATCCCCGCCCTGCTTTGCCGGGTCACGCAGGATCGGCACGATCTTGCTGTCCTCCAGACCGAGCATGGCGCGGGTGGTTTGGGCAGGCAAGCCCGCAGGCAGCGGTTTTTTCACAAACTGGATGACCTGTTCCTTGATAGCCGGTTTGCCGGTCGTGCCTGCGGGACGTTTGCCGTTGCCCAGCAAGCCAGTCCGCTTTGCCAAGCCATACGCCCAACGCTGGGCAGAGAAACCAAACTGGATCATGCCCTTCCGCATCAGGTTGATCTGGGTCGGGTCTTTCATGTTGAGGAACTGCATGGAAGCCCATGTGACCGGGCTGGCTTTTTTCTTGCCCTGGCTGCGCAAAATGCTGCGCATGCGGACACTCACCTCACCGAAGTCGATATTCACCGGGCACGGGTTGGCGCACTTGTGGCAGACCGTGCAGTGGTCAGCGACATCATTCATCTCGTCAAAATGGCGGATGGAAATGCCGCGCCGGGTTTGCTCCTCATACAGGAAAGCCTCAATCATCAGGCCGGTCGCCAGAATCTTGTTACGCGGGGAATACAGCAGGTTGGCACGCGGGATATGTGTATTGCACACCGGCTTGCACTTGCCGCAGCGCAGGCAGTCCTTAATATCGTGGTTGAGCGCCCCCAGCTCGTTGTGCTCCAGCAGCAGCGCCTCACGCTCCACCAGACGCAGGGAGGGGGTATAGGCATTTTGCAGGCCAGAACCGGGCATCAGCTTGCCCTTGTTGAAATGCCCCTTCGGGTCAACCTGCTGCTTATAGGTGACAAACTCATCAACTTCAAGCTTGTCGAGGTACTGGTACTTGGTGATACCAATGCCATGCTCGCCGGAAATGACCCCATCCAGCCGCCGGGCCAGCACCATGATCTCATCCACGACCTTTTCGGCCTGATGCAGCATTTCATAATCATTGGACATGACCGGGATATTGGTATGCACATTGCCATCACCGGCATGCATGTGCAGCGCCACAAACAGGCGGCCTGAACGGTAACGCGCATGGATTTTGTCGAGTGAATCGCGCAGCGGGCTGAGTTCGCGCCCGACGAAGTTTTCCTTCAGGGGCTTTTCGACTTCCGCCCGGTAGGAAATGCGCAAATCACGGCGCAACAGCAAGTCAATAATCCGGTCAGTGGGGCGCAAGGCCGCATGAGCCTTGTCATCCAGCAAATCCGGCACATCGGCGGCAGGCTGGTCGAAACTGACCAACAAGGCTTCCCAGCGGGTTTTCACCCCCAGCAGGTAATCGCGGGCATGGACGCGCTTGGCATCCAGAATCGCGCTCCGTTCAGCACTGGCCTCGTAATCTGGCAGCGTGCGCAGCTCCGCCCAGTCCCCTTCCAGATACGCCAGCACCGCATCAACCATTTTCAGCTTGTTCTGCATGGACTGGCGCACATTGATACGCTCAATGCCTTCGGTATATTCAGCTAGGTTATGCAGCGGGATGACCACATCCTCATTGATCTTGAAGGCATTGGTGTGCGCAGCAATGGCAGCGGTGCGGGAGCGGTCAGCCCAGAACTGGCGACGGGCTTCCGGGCTGATGGCAATAAAGCCCTCCGCATTGCGGGCATTCGCCAAACGCACCATTTCTGCGGCAGTACGTGCCACTGCGTCTTCATTGTCGCTGACAATATCCGCAATCAGCACCATTTTCGGCAGCATGCCGCGTGCGCCCTTCGGCGTGTACTTCACCGCCTTGACATAACGCTCGTCCAAATGCTCCAAGCCGGACAACAGCACATTGTCGAGGCTGTCCAGATAATCCTTGATCTCGACAATGGCAGGAACCGCTTCATGTAAATCGGTTCCGTAGAACTCCAGGCAAACGGTGCGGATTTGGTCAGGCATGCGGTGCAGGATAAATTCACCGGAGGTGATCAGGCCATCACAGCCCTCTTTCTGCACACCAGGCAAACCGCCCAGAAACTTGTTGGTAACGTCCTTGCCCAGCCCTTCCTTGCGGAAATAGCGCCCCGGAAACTTCAATACCTGCGGTTCGCCTTTGCGGGTCTTGCCATCGTGGGCAAAACGCTGCACAGAGAACACCACCTCAGGCTGGTCATGGATCTTGCCGAGGTTGTGGTTGATGCGCGTGACTTCCAGCCATTCCGCATCCGGTGTCACCATTTTCCAGGACAACAGGTTATCCAGCGTTGTCCCCCACAGGACAGCCTTCTTGCCCCCGGCATTCATGGCAATATTGCCGCCGATGGTTGAAGCCTCCTGGGAAGTCGGATCAACCGCAAACACCAGCTTGTGCTTGCCTGCCAAATCAGACACGCGCTTCGTCACCACCCCTGCCCCGGTACGCACGACAGGCACAGGCTTACCCTCAATACCGGGCAAATTGCTGCGGACTTCAACTTCCCCCAGAGACTCCAGTTTCTCGGTATTGATGACCGCACTCAGCACATCCAGCGGCACAGCCCCGCCGGTATAGCCTGTACCACCACCACGCGGGATGACGGTCAAGCCCAGCTCGATACAGCCCTGTACCAGTGCTGCCATTTCCTCTTCAGTGTCTGGGGTCAACACCACAAATGGCAGCTCCACCCGCCAGTCGGTCGCGTCGGTCACATGGGATACCCGTGCCAAGCCGTCAAACTGGATATTGTCCTTGCGGGTCAAAGGCAGCAACAACTTGCGTGCCCGTTCACGCAAGGCGCGGTGTTTGACAAAGCTTTCGGCAAACTCATCGACGGCCTGGTTAGCGAGGCCAACCAACTCCAGCGTCAGGCTATTGCCATGCGCCCGGCTGCGGATACGTTCCAGACGCTCACGCATGGTATCCAGCAGCGAAGCCAACCGCTTGGGGTTTTCCAGCAGGTCATCCTGGATATACGGGTTACGGTTAACCACCCACAGGTCGCCGAGCATTTCCAGCAGCATGTGTGAGGAGATTCCGGTTTCGCGCTCAGTGCGCAATTGCTCCAGAATGGTCAGTGCCCGCTGCCCCAACAGGCGCAGGATGATCTCACGGTCGGAAAACGAGGTGTAATTGTAAGGGATCTCACGGATCGGGTTCTTGTTCTTGTCCCGTGGCGCTTCGGCCTTAACAGATAGTGGAGCAGTCATTGCATCAACCAATGAAAAAAGAAGGTGAGTTTACCGCGATGCAGCATTGAAAAAAACCACAGAATTTATGGCATTTAGAAGCTGTGCGAAACACCAATGGCAGCCACTTTGCGCTCATCGCCCGCAAGGTGGTCACGGTTTTTATTGATGCTGTATTCAAACATCAGCGTGGTTTTCTTGCCCACCGCATAATCAGCACCGACTGCCAACAGGGTTTCTTTCTTGCCACCGGCCTTGTCCTTATTCGTCCCGTATTGGGCTTTCAGGAAGGTGTCCCCGGCCTGATAGCCAGCACTGACCAGCATGGCATCATAGCCACCACCGGCCTCCGGGCGGGCTTGCTCAAACGTTGCCCCGACCTTGTGGCCTTCAAAAAAGGTATAAGCACCACTGACACGCGATACCTTGAGCGTATCCTTGGCATTGAGCATGGCAACGGCAGCATACAGGCGGTCTTGGGAATAATTCAGAACGACATCCGCAACTTTCAGGGTCTTGTCCGTGTTGCTGAACTGCTCATCCCCGGACAACTCGACCGCAAAACCCACAGGCCCAAGCCGGTTGATATAAGTGATGGTTTGGTTATAGGTAAATTCGGACTCAAGCAGGGCGTTGTAATCGCCGTATTGGTCGGTAAAGAGGTCAACAGCGGCGGAGGAGACTTTGGTTGCACCGAACTGGCGACCGGCACGCAACTCACCGAAGCCACCGCGCAAACCAAACCAGCCCTGGCGGGTATCGGTTTTGACGGTGCTGTCTTCGAGATCCACCCCTGCTTCGATGATATAGGTCGCATCCACCCCATCACCGACCGGGGTAAAGCCTTTCACCCCCAAGCGTGAACCGACCATGCGGACATCTTCGTCGCTCGCACCGTTATCTTTTATGGAAGCAAAAGAAGCATTCAGCTTGCCGAACAATGTGGTATCCGCCATCAAGGAGGCAGGTGCAACCAGACCCGCGATGGCAGCGATAACCTTGACCTTCTTCATGGAGCGACTCCTGTTTGCTTATTTCTTTGTAATTTGCATATACCGGACGTATACACAGGCCTGCATTAAGGCCTCAAGAAGTCTAATACAAAAAAAGCCACAAATGTTGGCACACTTGTGGCTTCTGTAGGAAATGAGCGAAAAATCAGCGCTTAGAGAACTGGGTAGCGCGACGGGCTTTGTGCAAGCCAACCTTTTTCCGTTCAACCTTACGTGCGTCACGGGTCAGGAAACCTGACTTTTTCAGTGAACCACGCAGGCCTTCATCGTATTGCAACAGGGCGCGGGCAATACCCAAACGGATTGCACCGGCTTGACCGGTTGTGCCACCACCGCAAACGGTAACGTCACAATCCACACGGTCAGTCATACCGACAGTGTTCAACGGCTGGCGGATAACCATGCGAGCCGTTTCACGGGCAAAGAATTGATCAACAGGCAATTTGTTGACAGTGATATTGCCGCTACCTGCACGCATGAACACACGCGCTGAAGAAGATTTGCGGCGGCCTGTTCCATAATATTGAGATTCAGCCATTTCCTGTTATTCCTTGCCTTGGATTTCCAAAACCTGCGGCTGCTGGGCATGATGGTTATGCTCTGCACCTGCATAAACTTTCAATTTGCTGTACATGGCGCGACCCAAAGGATTCTTTGGCAGCATGCCTTTAACTGCAAACTCGACAACCCGACCCGGAGCACGTTGCTGCATTTTTTCAAATGAGAACTCCTTCAAGTTACCGACGAAACCAGTATGTTTGTAATACATCTTGTCTTTGGCCTTATTGCCGCTCACTGCGACCTTATCGGCGTTGATAACAATGATGTAATCCCCAGTATCAACATGGGGGGTATATTCCGGCTTGTGTTTTCCACGCAAACGCCGGGCAACTTCTGTGGCCAAACGGCCTAACGCCTTACCTTCGGCATCGACGACGAACCAGTCGCGTCTAACCTCAGCCGGCTTTGCACTGAATGTTTTCATTCCAGACTCCAAAGAGCGTGTAGTAATTATCTGAAAAAATAGACCGCGCATTGTATGGCAAGAACGGTACGGAAACAAGGCATTATAAACAGAACGCACAAAAAAAACGCGACCCCTACGAGTCGCGCAATTACCACCAAAGGAGGATGGAGGAGTGTTAGTCGCAGTCTATGAACATGCGAATATAATAATATTCTAATGTCATTAAGTCAAGTGGAATTATGCCTCCCCTCCCTAAAGTTTCCTATACCTCCCTGTGGTAATAGGCATCAGGAAGCCATTCAGGAAGCGGTACTGACTGCCTTCGCCAGTATCTGCCGCGTGGCGGGTTGCAATAACTTCACTGGAATCGACAAGTTGCCACCATTCTGGGCTTGCAGGTATAGCGTCCCCAGCCACGGTTCAGCCACCCCTTGTGCAGGATGCCAGTAGGCCTTCTGCAAACTGATCCATTGGCACACAGAGACAGGCAAACGGGCATAGTGCTTGCCCAAACGGAACCCCAGCAGCTTGACGAAGGTCTGCACCGCTGCCAGCGGCAGCAAGCTCTTGCGGCGTTCGCTCAGGTAAGCAATCAGGGAACGGACGTATACCCAAGCCTCCTTGTCCGGCTTGCCAATCCCACGCAGCAAGGCCGCTTCACTGGCATGGAACACACCGACATCAAAATAACGCCGGAAGGTTTGCAGCAGGGAATAGTGGTGTGAGTGTTTGACGTGGCTTTCTGCTGAATAGACTGTTTTCCAGCCTGCCAGCAGCAGGCGAGCCGACACATAGCTGTCTTCACTGACGATAATATGCTCAGGAAAGCCCCCCACACTCGACAAGGCCGCCGTCCGGTAAGCCGCATACACATCCGAGGAAAAAGCCGCCCGGAAGCCCAACACCTGCAAGTCCTCACGGGTGCGGGTCACGGACTGTTCCGGGTAGGTATAGCCGCGAGCATGCTTTTCCAGCAGGCTGGCAGACAGGTGCGGGATATGCCGCCCGTAGGCCATCCCCACCTGCGGGTCAGCAAAATGCTTGAGCAAGGATTCCAGCGAATCTGGCTCATCCAGAATGGCATCC
The DNA here is from genome assembly GCA_964293005.1 of uncultured Thiothrix sp. GTDB lineage: Bacteria > Pseudomonadota > Gammaproteobacteria > Thiotrichales > Thiotrichaceae > Thiolinea. The sequence continues at coordinate 217,056 of CAXYXW010000001.1, read as the reverse complement.
TGCGTCAGGAAGACCAGATACTTGGCCTCATGGCACAATTCTGCTGCCAATTGGCGTGTGCCGCCGTGGTTAAAATGGTCTGGGTCAAGGGAGTAAACCTCCAGCCCCGCCTCCAGTGCCAGCTTCGCGGTGTCATCGCTGGAAAAGGAATCCATCACCAGATAGCGCCCGGCCTGTACGGTTTGCCGCTTTATTCCGGCAATCCAGCGTGCCCATTGCGAACCGGCATTGCGGGTCAAAACGATGATTGCCACATCTGGGCGGTTGAGGATTTTTATCATTATTTTCTGTCCTGATGTTTGTATCTCAGGCAAACAACAGCATAGCCAAGTTTGCCAGAATGCCCTGTTTGAACAGGCGGTGTTGCAGAATATGCCGCCGCCGCTCCCATCCCTTTAAATATTGCAATTCCGCCAAAGCGTCAACCAAACGGTAATCACTACTGCCCAGTTCATCACCATAGCGCTGTAAAAAAGCCCCAGCCTGACGGCTCCACGCTTCGACCCGTGCCGACACCATCTCCGCAGATACCTCACGGGGTTCTGCGCCAATTTCGTTCTGCCCATGTTGCCGGTAAAACATCAACGGTTGCGCAATCGGGCGTATAAACCCAAACCACGCACACACCAGTGCCAACCAGCGGTCATGCTGCATCGCCCCCACGGGTACAGGGAATGCCATGTCCGCCGCCGCACGGTTAAACAAACAGGCACAGCCTGATACCACATTATTCAGCAGGTAAGCCTGTTTGCGCTGCTGCACATCAAAGCCACGCGCTTCCCAAAACGACACGGAAGTCAATTGCTTATCCGCAGCCACCACCGCCATGTCGGTATGCACCAACAGTGGGCGGGAATGCCCATGTGCCTGCTCCAGCAACTGGATAGCCGCCATCGACATCTCAATCTTTTCCGGGAACCAGATGTCATCCTGGTCACAGAACATCAAATAAGGGGCATGGCTCAACTCCACCAGGCGGCTGAAGCTGGCAGTACTACCCAGATGCTGCCCGTCCGTCAGGAACTGCGTCAGTTGATGGGGGTGGCTGCGTTGCCACTCCAGCACCAGCTTATTAGTCTGATCCTGCGAACCATCGTCCCGCACCAACAACTCCCAGTCTGCAAAACTTTGCCGCTCCAGGGAGGCCAACAGTTCGCCTAACCAGCGCTCCCCGTTCCATGTCGACAACAGTATTTGCACCTGGGCCATGACCTATCCCCTTCCCAGCCAAACGCGCCACCAGCGCACCGTTCCCCGGTCAAGCAAACCTGCCCGGAGCCTGGCAAGCTGCCAGACACACAGGGATTTGAAACCGGGGCTAAAACAACGCCCACGCCCGGAGGAAAACCGGAAAGCCTGTGCATACAAAAACAAACGGGTGGGGCTAAGCAGCTTGGTATCCATCCCAGCCCCCTACTTACGCACGGCGTGCAGGTACGCCACCCTGAACGCGAAATTGGCAAACGGGGTCGGGATGCTGTCAAGCAAGGCATAACGCCATGCGGACTGCTGGAAGCGTTTCCAGAGTGCCTGCGGCTGCAAGACATCGCGCCAACCCACCGCCCGCTTGCCCAGATCCAGCACATGGTCATGCCCAAAGTCTTCGGTATGCACCAGGCGGGTCAACAGTCGCGTTTCCTCACGGGTTGGATACACCACCGCCCGCTCCAGCAAGCCATACACATACGGCAACAAATCACTGCTGCCATACCCGGTCAGGCGCTGCACCGCACGGAAATGCTGCCAGTGCACCATCACCCCTTCCTGCATCGCCGCCACCATCCGGTTGCATGCCACTTCTGCCAGCCGGTCGGGTGACTGGGCAGACTTCAATACCGGTTCAATACCCTGTGGGGTCTGCCGGTAGCCGACCGTCGTCGCTTCCAGCGCACGCGCCCCCTGCTCAAAGATCTCTTCAAACTCTGCGGGGATGCGCTCACACGCATTGTCACGCCGCGAGTCATGAATAATGCCTTCGCAATAATTCTGTTTGCCAAAATCGTTGTACATTTTCGGCACAAACGCAAAGTAGTAACCATGCACCACAGGGAAATCTGCCCGATGCCCAAAGGCCTGCTTCAGGAACTTCTGCACGGTTCCGTTCCAGCCAATGTCGACCAGGGCAAGCCGTTGCTGGGCAAAGAAACCAACCTGCTCCAGATACCCCTCCAGCAATTGGCGGTGCTGCCTGCCCACCGGACGGATGCAGGCCTGTACCGCCTCATCTGCCAGAAATGCCAGCAAGCGCGGGTCATGCCAGTTAGTGAGTGGCTCAGCGAAATCAGCGAAACCATGCCGTTGTGCCAGCGGCTGCAACTCGGCCTCCGGCAAGCCATACACCTTGCAGACTGAACGCAAACCTTGCTGCTTGGGGTTATAAAATGCAACCTGTGCCTGGGCTTGCGTCAAGCCCTCCGCCGTTGATGCCGCTGTAATCACCTTGCGGGACAGGTAGACATACTCATCCGGTGGGGTATCCCCCTCCAAATACGGGTACATTTGCTGGAACAGGTAGCCATCCCGCGCCACAAACAGCACCTTATCCACCGGCTTTTGCTGCAAACGCTCCTGCAAGCCCAGCATGAAGGTACTGAATGCCGCCCCCAGGACATCACGCCCATAGCGGAAATAAAAATCATCCCGCTCCGGTTCCTGTACCTGTAGGCGCTGCCCCACGACCGAGAAGAAATAACGCCCCGACCAGATGCTGCCACGCTGTGCCATCCGTGCGGACAAACGCTGCCCCTCAATACGGCGCTGTTCGGGCTTCTCATACAGCCAAATGCCCTGGATACCCTGCAAACAAGCCGCCCGCCGGTCAGACTCCGGGTTATCCCCCACATGCACCCACGATGCAGGAGCCAAGCCTTTTTCCTTGGCAACTGCCTGGTACAAACGCCCGGAATACTTGCATTGCAAGCTGTCGGCTGACACATAGACCTGCTCGAAATAATCCAGCAGCCCCTTATCCGCCAACAAGCGCTTGAGCAGATCACCGTCCAGGTACATATCAGAAATGGCAAACAGGCGCACGTCGTACTTGTCCAGCCAAGCCAGCAACTCAGCCGCGCCGGGTTTCACATAGAGCGCCAAGGACTCCAGATCCAGTTCGGTCTGGATAATGAAAGCTTCCAGCGCACTGTCCTGCCGTGCCCGCAAACAACCCACCCACCGGGCAACCAGTTCACGGAAACGGCATTCGTAATCATGCCCCTGTGCCGCAGCCTGCTCCCGCAACTCGCGCTCAGCCTGCTGGCGGGCTTGCCAGACCGCTTCCGTTTTCAGGCCACCGCCCAGATGTTTCGCCAATACCCGGCACACGGCACGCTGTACCTGTTCCGGGGAGTCAACCCGTGCCAACAGGGTATCGAAAATATCCAGCGACACCACCCGCACTTGCCGTTCCTGCAAACGAGGGCGTAACCATGCCTGCAAGCCCCCCCAATCGCGGACAATGACTTTAGCGGGCGGTTGTGGTTCATGCATGGTGGACTCCCCATTTTTGCGGCAGGATACGCGCCCGCAAGCTGCGTAGTGGATGTAACAAGGCCATGCCAAGACGATAAGCACGGCTATTCAGTAAAGCATCGTGTTCATGGCGCACACGGACAAGGGCAGCATCACGCTCCGCAATCCAGGCATCACGCTCGGCAATCCAGCCATCCCGATCCTGCACCCATTGTTGCTGGCGACCGATCAGGGCATCCCGTTCTGCAATCCAGCCATCCCGGTCACGCACCCAAGCCTCTGCCGTTGCCAATGCCTGTTGCAAGCCACTGATTTGTGCATCGCGCCCCGCAATCCAGCCATCCCGATCCGTGACCCATTGTTGTTGTTGGGCAATCAGGGCATCGCGCTCCGCAATCCAGCCATCACGGTCAGCAATCAGGGTAAACAGGGTGGACTCACGCTCACGCAGGCGGTGATGGATGGCAGCCAACCATTCTTCGCGGGTATAACGGTAAAGGTCACGCAACTGGATTTGCAGCCCCTGCAAGCGGGTCTGGTTGAGCTCAGCATGCAATAAGGGCAATTGCCCCAGCAGCATTTGCATGTTTTCCTCAATCGCCGCAAGGGGCTTTTCACGGATGGTATTGCTGCCATGCAGACGGTAATGCAGCAGTGGCTCATCCCACAGGCAATGCAGGCGCAAGCCCGCAGCGGTCAGGTGCAAGACATATTCATAATCATGCACATAGCGCAAATCAGCAAAGCCGCCCTGAGCCAGGCAGACCTCACGGCGGAAAAAGAAATTCGAGGTGGTAATAAAGAAATTGCCACGCAGCAAAGTACGCAGGAAATCACCCTGACTGCGGTAATCGGCAGCCAATCCGGCATACCAGGCCAGCCAGTCTGGCTCAGTCGCATCTTTGGGCTGGGAGTCGGCATCCCAGAGATCCACCGCCGTTGCCACAAAATCCAGCCCCTGTTGCTGGGCAACGTCATGCAGACGTGCCAAACGTTCAGGATGCCAGACATCATCAGAATTGAGGATGGCAACATACTCGCCACGCGCCAGTCCCAGCCCTTCGTTGAGGGTGGCGGGTGCGCCCTGGTTTTGGGTATGGCGCAACAGACGGGTACGCTGCCGGATGGGTTCGGCCTGTGCATTCACCCAAGCCACCACCACCTCCCACGTTGCATCCTGGGAGGCATCATCAATCAGGATCAGCTCCCAATCAGCCAAGGACTGCTGCAATACGGCATCCAGCGCTTGGCCTACCCACGGTGCATGGTTATAGGCTGGAATGATAATGCTGACAGTGGGTATGCTCCCGCACATGCTGGTATTGCAACCTCGTTATTATAATTGTATGAATTAGCTTGCTTTTCAACTCAGCACCGCGTGTTGGTAGCCGATACAGGCAGTGTATTCAGGCCTGTGTTAATCCCTCCTGAACCACATTCCCACGCATAAACTGCGCCCATTTGCGCACCAAACGCCAACTGCGGGTGGCATACACCCGTGCCAACTCGTCTGCCTTGGCCTGCAAACTGGCCTGAGCCTCCTCAAGCTGGCGCTGCTGGTCGAGCAAGCGGATTTCCAGCCCCTGGATGACCTGCTCTTTCTGCTGCAAATTGCCGAATACATGCCCCCAAGTCTGCCACGAGGCTGCCATTGGCTTCAGGCTATGCTCCATCGGCGGCTGCGGCTTGCCGGTGGTCTTGGTCACAGGCGGCGGCAAACTGATGGAAATGATAAACTGGTAAGCAACCGCTTCCGGCTTATGGAAATACTCCAGAACACGCGGGGTCGCCTCTACCCCCACTTGCCGCAGGTAGCGGGCAATCACGGAGTCAGGCATGTCATGGTAGGTGTAATCGACCTCATTGATGACAAAGCCACTGCGCTCAATCAACGCCTTCAGCGAGTTCAGGGTGAAAAACTTCAAATGGGTACTGTCGAGGATGCCAGCTTCCTCATAACGGAAATCGCCGGTCAGCAGCTCCAGACGCACCGAAGTATGCGCCACATTGGGTACTGACAGGAGGATGACACTTTCATCCATCATCAGTGGGTGCAAACGCTCCAGCAAGGCTTGTGGATGCTGCAAATGCTCCAGAACATCAACCAGCGTAATCACATCGAATTTTTCGAATTGCAACGCATCGAGGCTGTTCGGGTCATCCAAATCTTCAGTGAATACATAATCGCAATAACGCTGTGCCTGCCATGCGGCTTGGGCATCCTTTTCCACGCCAAAAACATGTGCCTGACAGTGTTCCTTCATCAGCCGGGACATCGCACCCGTGGAGCAGCCCAACTCCAATACCTGTGCGTAACGGGGAATCCGCTGCACAATTTTGCTGTGTGAATGGTTATGGTCAAGATGACCGATTGGATTGGATGGATACGCGGCTACTGTTTGACTCATCTGTATTGTCCCCGCAACAGAGGTAGAGCCTCCCACAACCACCATTGCCCCGGACGCATTCTGATTTGCGTCTCCAGTTGCATGGCAAGCAGGCTCATGAAATCCTCATCATTATAATTATATGGATCCAGCAGCCCGGAAAACTCCGCAACTACCTTACCGCCCCCGCAGTCACGCATATAAAATGGCGCAACTATCGATTTCGTCTTTTTTGCAATTCGATAAATACCAGCAGGTACTTGTATCTTACCGCCGAGAAACGGAACTGTCACGCATCCCGGTGGAATTTCCAAATAAGGGACATCAAAGATCAATGTCACCAAATGCTGGTCAAGCTCACGGTAGAGCGGACGCAAATCATCCCCCTCCACCAGGAACGGCCCACCCAAGGCTGCCTGTAAACGCTGGAGCTTGAATAAACGGTAACGGTGCTCGGCTGGGTGCAAGCCATGCACATTATCCGTACCACCATCGCGGGTAATTGTCCCCACCGTATACCCCGCATGGTGCATCGCAGGCCCTGCCAGCCAGAAGCGCCCGAAATGCCCACCGGTCAACAACACCTTCTGCCCTGCTGCCCGTGCTTCGGCAATCGCCGCAAACCCGGACAAACCCGCTATATCGGTCATGCTGGGCTGATCAAGAAACCATGTGTCCAAAGCCTCCTGCTCAACCATGCAGAAATAATCCCGCACCCACCCATCCACCATGCCAGGGGATGCATCCGGGAATACCGCCTGCATCTGTGTGCGGATGGCTTCCCGCTCGCGCCCACGCTTGGCATAGAAATACCCCGACTGCCAAGCTGCCAGCCGATAAGCAGCTTGCCATGGCAGGCGTGCATACAAAGGAAAGGCCTGATCATATCGCCAGGAACGGTCTGCTGAACGGGTAAACAACATCAGGCAGCCCCCATTTCCCAGCGGTGAGGGATCCAGCTCATGCCAACCCCTTGCGCCTGTGAAACCTGTTGCACCCGAAATGGGCAGCAACGCTCACGAGCATCGTAAACATGCACACCGCTGCTGTCGATCAGCCAAACTTCCAAACAATACTCCCCTGACAACAGCGGCAACTCATCCACCACAAAGCGGACGTGTGCCATGCCCCCTGCCCCGACCTGCACCGGCACACGGTCATGCAAGGTGCTGATGCCAAAACACTGGATATTGTCATTACGGCGGATCACGATACCCACATGAATATCCCGCACAGCACATCCGGCACTATCAAACCGGACTTCAGCCACAAACCGCTGCTGGGTGGCAAACACGGGCAACAAGCCGGGCTGCCCCTGCCCACCGAGTACACAAACATCCTGCAAGACAGGCATACCCGTGGATAAGGCCTTGGCAGCCGCCAATCCCGCCAAATCTGCGGGAGCAGCATCCACCTTGGCATGCCGCGCCCGTACTGCATCCTGATAGGCATCGACCACGCTTTGTGCATCGCCCTGCATTTTTACCCTGCCCTGTTCCAACCATACCGCTTGCTGGCACATTTCCCGCACTTGATAGAGATTGTGTGAACAGAACACGAGCGTTGCCCCACGTTGCAGGGTAGCCCGCATGTGATCCAGCGATTTTTTCTGGAAATATTGATCGCCGACCGACAAGGCCTCATCGACAATCAGCACTTCGGGTTCCACCACCGCAGCCACGGCAAATACCAGCCGCACCACCATACCACTTGAATAGTGTTTGACAGGCTGCTGGATAAACTCGCCCAACTCCGCAAACGCCAACACCTGTGGCAACTGGGCTGCAATCTGCTTAGCATCCAGGCCACGCAAGGCCAAGCCCATTTGGGCATTCTCCAACCCGCTGAACTCAGGGTGCAAACCACTCCCCAACTCCAGCAAGGCCGAGCGCCGCCCCTGCACCTCACAGACACCGCTGGATACTGGCAAATTTCCCGCCAGCAACCGCAGCAAAGTGCTTTTCCCAGCGCCATTGTCACCGACCAGCCCCAGTGAGCCACCCTGCTCCAATTCAAGATTGATGTCCTGCAAGGCATGGAATGTTTGGTGGCGTGGCTTGCGCCAGACCCACTCCAGCAAGGCATCACGCGGATGGGCATAACGCCGGTAACAAACCCCGGCCTGTTGCAATCGGATGGCAAGGCTCACAGCACCATCCTCACTTGTGGCAGCAAGCGCCGGAACAACCAGACAGACAGCGCCAGCAACAAGGCCGCCACCATCAATAACCCCGCTAACCGCCCACCATCGATCTGCCCATCCAACAAGGCATCCCGGTAGCCCTGCACCAGATGCGCCAGCAGGTTCCAGTCATACAAGGGACGTAAATGCTCTGGAATCATGTCCAGGGGATAGAAAATCGGCGAAATGAACAACAATACAGTCAGGACAGCAGGCATCAACTGGCGCAAGTCACGCAGGAATACCCCCAATACCGCCAAGGCACAGGACAAGGCCAACGACAGCAGCACCCTGACCAAAAAAAACGGCAGGTATAACAGCAAACCCCACGGCTTCCAACTGCCATGCACCAGCAAAGCCACCACCAGCACTGCCAACGCCAGCCACTCCAAAACAATGGATGCAGCTACCGGTAACAAGGGCAAAATCCAGCCTGACAGCGGTGTATTCAACAACAGTTCCCGCCGCTCTGTCAGCAGGGACGGCGCACGGGTCAGCACTTCAGACAGGGCATTAAACACCAGCAGCCCGGCAAACAGGTAAAAGGCAAACATCGCCGTGGAAGCTGCCGCACCAAAGCGTAATTGCAGGACTTCACCAAATACGAGGGTATACAAAGCGAGCATAAACAAAGGCTGCACCAACAGCCAAAACACACCCAATACCGTGCCTGCATAACGCTCCTGCACATCACGGCGGAACAGGTGATAAGCCAAAATCAGATCGCCTTGGAGACGGTTTCCGGTCATGCAGCAGCCCCTATTGCATGCTGTATTATCGTATACCCCTTACGGGTAGCCGGGGTGAATCTCCACGTCCTGTTGAAAACGTGTCCGCAATCCTTCGAGTATCTGCTTACGTTGACTTTGTTTATATTCGTCCGTCAACTCAGCAAGGATGGCTTCTTTCACCTCAGGGTAAGTTTGCCGCATCGCTTCTTGCCGCCCGATGAATTGCAGCAAATAAGCACTATCCTGATAGACAAAAACCCCGCTCAAGGGCTTATCCGCTGACAAGGCCGCCGCCGCCTCAAAAAACTCGCCGACCTTTTGCGTCCGGTCAAACCAGAAAGAATCACCTTCAGCCAGTTTTTTATTCACGGCATCACTATGAGCCAGCACCGCATCCTTGAAATCCAGTTTGCCACTGGCAATTTCCGCCCGGAGTTGCTCCAGGGCTGTACGGGTTGCGGCAGCATCACTGCCCAACTTTTTCTCCAATACCCGCACCCGCAAGCGCAGTGGCAACTGGTATTGGCTATCCTTACGGGCTTCATACAACTCTTCTGCCCGCTTGCTGAAATCGGGCACACCCTCCAGCGCCAAAGCATCCAGTACCAGACGGGACAATTGGCCTTTGCGGTAATCAGCCACCTGTTTTTCCAACGCGGCCATTTGCTCAGGCTTTAATTTATCCTGCTGTGCCAACAAGGTTTCACGGATAAAAAGCTCCTGCAACAACGCCGACCATTGTTTGGTATCTTTCACCAACGCTTCAGGGCTTGCGCCCCGAGCTGACAAGGTTTCCTCCAGGACAGAACGCGGCAGGGTAAAAGAATCGGTTTTAGAATCGGCTTTTAACACCCAGTCATCCGTTGCCTGCACTGTCCCTGCGAATAAAACAGCCCCCAACAGCCAATAGGCGGATATTTTTTGCATCTGATTGTCCAACAAGCCCAATACAATAAAAAAACTGGTCAGACCCCGAAGGCCTGACCAGTCTGGTTTTCCAACCCGCTAAACAGCCTGCTTATTTGGCAGTACCGGAACGGTTGGTTTTATGTGGCAATGCATCACCGAAGCGGGCATGCGCGTTGGCACTCACATTACCTTCCAATGCCGCAAAGCCCGTGACCGCAACACCCTGGTAGAGGTAGCTGGTGGCATCGTGCTTGGTGGCTGTCTTGCCATAAGTCGAGGCGGCTGACCAGCCTGCGGACAGGTCATACCCTGGGAAGGACATCCGCGCCCAGCCGTGGACGAAGGAACCAACCGACAGTGACTGACCTGAATGGCTTGACAAGACCGTGCGGGAATCATCATAGGATGGGTCACTGGTCAGGAAGGTGACAACGTTCACTTCACGCTTCAGGACACTTTCTTCCTTGGCCTTGCCCGGCAGTACCGGCGAGAAGCCAAAGTCCTTGTCATACACCATGTCTGGCATGCCTTCTTCACGGTCATAGACACCATCAACGGTCAAGGCCACATCGGTATCAACGTTATGAATGCCATGCTTCTTCATCGGGAAGGTCAGAACCCAGTCCGTGTGACCGTCATAGCCATCGGTTGGGTCAAGGAAGTATTCGTTCATCACATGGGAAGCCAGCAACACGTGTGCCATCGGATACGGGTTGATACCGCACTGTGGTGTCAGGCTATCCTTGTCATTCAGACAGGTATCCGGGACTGTTTTCCACTGGGTTTCAACCAGCTCGGCATTGCCTGCTGCGTCTTTTGCCAAAACGCTACTGGTGGTCACATCCCCAGAAGCCAGCGAAGGCAACAGGAAGTTGTTCGGATCATCCGACAGGTAGTGCTGGGCAACAGTACTGTAATTGTCAACGGCAACCGGATCAACCGCAAAGGCCGTCCCTTCCGCCACGTTCAGGACAGCAGAAGAACCAAACAGGCCACCGGTCGGGGCAGACATGCCCGTTGCAGCCGCACCTGCACCTTGCTGGAATGAGCCCTTGCTCCACGCGGTTTCAACGGCGGTACAGTTGGCAGGTGTGCCATCTTTGTGCAAGACACCGGCCTGGACAGTCTTGTCCGTCACCACGCCCATTTCGATAACTTCGACATACCCTTCACGGGTATCGGCTGCATCCACGTCCTTATAGACCTGATGCCCGGTAAACGGAATGGTGACTTCGCACTTGTCATCTTTGCAAGATGCCAATTGTGGCAAGGTACAGGTACGGTCACGGGTACTGATGGAACCGATCAGGTTTTTGTCCTTGTCCTCAATACCACGGATGCTACCTGTCCACACGTCCTGAGGTGACATATAGATGTTAAAGTCGAGCACGTCATTACTCTTGTCACCTTCACGGAAACGGATCTTGACGGCTTTGGTTTCATCGGTGGAGTTGATGAGGTTAATGTTGGTCACATAGCCGGAATGGGCATTGTAATAAGGAAAAAGCAATACCTGACCAGTGCCATCCGAGTTTACATGGACAGCCTGTGCGCTGGTCATGATGCCTACTGCACCGATGAAGCCCGCAGCGATACCGAGAGCGAGTTTTTTCTTTTTAAACACTTTCGTGCCTCCCAAGATTTTTATATTTGTAACGGAGTATCTTACTCAGCGCCGGTTCCAAGACAACGAGCCGCAGAACCTGAGAATACACTTATAAATAATTCTAATTCATTTGATCATTTTTTTACATACCGCCAGTCTGAAAATACCCCCTCTTTTGTCCACGTTTCACGCACCAGATCGCTTGTTTCCACTGGCTTTGGCAATCCACGCATCTTCATGGCGACGGTAACTTCGACATCCGCCTCGCAGTGCTTACCCGATGGGTCACAACTGACAGACTTCACTTGTGCCTTATTCCACAAACCGACACCTTGTACCGTATTTTTGAAATGCTCCAGTGCAACCGTTTCCTTAAAAGCATCCGTGTAATACTGGTAAGCACCTTGAAAATTGCCTGCCAGCAGCGCATCCCAACGCTGCTGTGCCGCTTCCTTGACTGCATTTTCCCCTGAACCGCACGCCGTCAGGGTGCAGCACAGGGGGACGAGAACCAACCAGCCCAATCTATTCGACATATTCACCCCGTAACTGTCGGATAAAGGTATTGTTATCCATCAGGCGCTTCATCCGCTCACGCATTTCCGCCCCTGTTTTAACCAACTCTTGCTGATCCTTGATAGCCGTGGGCGTAATCAATACCAGCAACTCAGTCCGTTTACCGCTTTTGGAACGCCCACTAAACGCCGTGCCAATCACGGGCAAATTCTTCAATACCGGCACACCGCTGCTACCCTCGGTATGGTTATCACGGATCAAACCGCCCAATACGATGGTTTCACCACTTTGCACCGCAATATTGCTCTTGATATTCCGCTTCAGGAAGGTGCGTTGCCCTGTTGCCGAATCCACCTCACCCACATCGGTAATATCCTGCTGGATGTCCATTTTCACCAGGCCATTCGAATTGACATGCGGTGTCACATTCAAGGCAACACCCGTATCCTTATACTGGATCGACTGGATATTGCTGACAGAACCATCGGTGGAAACACTGCCGGTCTTGATTGGCTGTTGATCACCAACCCTGATTTCAGCCGTCTGGTTATCCAGAACCAATACCGAAGGCGAGGAAATAACCTTAACCTTTGATTCTTTCGCCAAGGCATTGATAAAGCCCTTGATACCATTTGCCCCACCTGCCAAGGTAAACGAGAAACCACCTGGCTGGGCGGCTGAGCCAAATGACCCAACACCCAATTGACCGAAGGTATTGCCGTTATTTTTGAAGTACCACTGCATCCCATTTTCCAGGTCATCACTCAGCGTGATTTCCATAATGGATGCTTCCACCTGGACTTGCATCGGCATAATGTCGATCCGCTTCAAGGCTTCCTGAATCTGCTTATACATCGCCTCACTGGACAGGATCATCAGGGAGTTATTGGTCTTGTCGGCGACGATTTTCACATCCGCATCCGGGTCAATCGAAACCCCACCTGACTCGCTACCCCCCAACATCGTTTTCAAGGTTGAAGCCACTGTAGCCACTTCCCCACCAGCGCCTGCCTGCCCAACGGTTGCAGGCTCCAAACCAGGGGCGAGGCTGGATGCTGTTGCGCCTTTCTTTTTGCTATTACCTGATTTCCCAGAAAAAATCTGGGTTAGCATCTCTGCCAGATGCTCCGCATTGCCGTTCTGGACATGATAAACGAACAATTGTTGCCCATCTACAGGCCCGACCTGATCAAAGCGATCTACCCAACTTTTCATCTCTTTTAAATAGTCCGGGCTGGCAGAAATGATCATCAAACTGTTCATATGCTCAATCGGCATGATCTTGACCATACCTGCCATTGGGCTATTGCCGCTTTCACCAAACAAGGCATCCAGGTTCTTGGCAACAATCTGCGCCTCCACATTCTTGATGCGGTACAAGCCGACCGACATGCCTTGCAGTACATCCACATCAAAAGTACGGATAGTCGCCATCAGGTTCTGCAATTCAGAACTGGTTCCCGCCAATACCAACAGGTTACGGTTGGTATCGACCCGCACAAACGCATCCGGGCTGGCAAGCGGCTCAAGGATTTTTTGCATCTCCGCCACCGGGATATAGCGCAAGGGTACTACCTGAATGTTGTACCCAGGCTTTATCTTGCCGGTTGATGGCATAAAACCACGCCCTTTCAGATTGGCACGGGCTGCCACCCGGTAGCCGCCCGTATCATCACGATAGAGCACCGCCCCCTGGGTTTGCAGGAGGGATTCGAGGGTCGGGATCAAGCTGTCACGCGGGATAGGCTCGCTGGAATTGATGGTGACTTCACCTTCAACCCCCGGCTCAACAATATAGGTTTGTTTGAGGATGTCCCCCAAGACCACACCCACCACCTCACGGACGCTGGCACGCTCAAAATTGAGTGCTACCCCATCGCCACCCGCGCTTTTACCACCGGCAATGCCAGGACGCTCGACATCCGAACGGTAATATTGGTGATTGCCAATCACCAGCTCAACATCATCTTGAGCGGTAGCACGGGAAGAATGAGAGGATCCGCCCCCCAAGGCTGTTGGCTGTGGGTCGGTATCGTAAGCAAGCTTCCGAGACTTGGCCACGGGACGCAAGGCAGGCTTATTCAGGTTCAAGGTCGCTTGGTCAAGCTCCTTGACAGCCGCACTGCGCTGGAATGGATTCACACCAACATTCTTGCGGAAACCGGGACTGTCTTTGACTGAAGTACATGCTGATAGCAGCACTGAAACACTCACCAGCCCCACTAATGTAGTTCTGTTAATCACAAAGCAAACCCCATTTTTATTATTATTTTAATTTATTAAATATCATTTTATCTTTTCATGATAACCATGGAAAGTCCGGTTCGTCGGAATTACTACTGCGGCCTCCCTGACTGCGGTTGTCCTGCCTGATTTTGCGCACCGGCTGCACCACCCCACCGGGAAGCCATCAGCCGCTGGCGTGCTTCGAGAGCTTCCTTGATCGACATGGCTGGCGATGCAGGTGCAGTGTTACCCGCTGGTGCGCCATCAACTGCTGGCTCCACCACCGGGATTGGCGCTGCTGCGGGGTCAACGGTCGCCGCAGCCTGTTGTGCCTGCGCCTGCTGTTGCCGTGCTGCCGCCATTTGTTGCTTTTGTTGTTGTTTCTTCCGGTTCTGCGCCACCTGCTGGTTTTCAGCAGGCGCTGCAAAGTCAGCAATCAACTTCACTTCCTGACGCTGCTCACCCGCTGCCAATACCAGCTTTTCCGCACTAATCGCTTCCACTGTCCAACCTTCCCATTTGTCGCCGACATACAGCGAAAGGTTCTTTTCTTCACCTTCCGAACGGATTAATGCATATTTTTTCTTGCCCACATCCACAATGCCAATCAAACGGCCTGCGGGTGGCTCCAGGGGAGGTGGTGGCGGTGCAGGTGCAGGCGCGTCCGCCACCACAGGGGGGGGAGCCGCCTCCACTTTGGGCACAGTACGCCCTTCCCAAAACAAGGGGGCTTCCACCAAGCGGGTATAGGTATCCACTCCGGGTGCAGCCAACAACGCAGAATCAGGAATCTGCACATTAACATTCGCCATTTTGCCTTGCCTCTCATCCAGCAGGCGTAACTGCATCAGACCCCAGGCAGCCAAGCCCAAACAGGCCAAACCAGCCAACCACAACAAGGTCTGAATGGGCGGGCTAAACCAACGCTTCATAGTGCAGCCCCCCCACGCCAGTAGGTTGAAATCTTGACCGTCCCCTTCAATTGCTGCTCCTTGGTATCCATCCCTTCCAGCGGCTTCACTTCCAGCCCCTCAACAAAGATCAACGGACGGGCAGCATAGGCTTCATGCAGCATTTCCCGCAGTAACCCGGTACTGCCCTGGAACACTGCCTGCACCGTCACCCGTTGGTAGTCGGAAGCCTTGCCCTCTTCCTGCCCCAGTTGCGGGTTCTGCTCAACGACCTCTGAGCTAAAGAGTGTCCCGTTCTGGCGGGCAACGACGGCTGCCACCTGGTTTTGCAATTCCTTGCCCACTTGTGCGGCGGTCATCCCTTGCGGATAAAACAGCTTATCCAGCCCTTGCTGGCGCACCCGCTCATACTCAGCGGTCAACTGCGGGGTGGCCTGTGCAACTTGGCGCATTTTATCCAGACGCTTATAACCACTCTCAATTTGGTCAGTCAGTTCCTGTGATTTCATCACAGCAGGCAAAACCACAAAAAACGCCAACACCAGCAAGACCAATAGCAACAGCAGCCATGCAAACAACGGCTGGTAACGGCGTGACAGGGCTGAATCACTCATGTCCGCTCTCCACGGTGGCTTGAATATGGAACTTGTCTTTCCCGCTGGTACTGCTGCGTGTCACGGGTGATTTGAAACTGACTTTGGTGAAGTGCGGTGACTCTTCCAAGGTATCAATCAGGCTCAAGGCCTGATCAGACTCGCCGCGCAACTGGACTTGCTGACCGTCAATCTCCAGGCGCTCCAGCCAGGTATGCGGCGGAATTTCTTCTGACAAACGCTCGACGACATCCAGCATCACAGGGGACGATTTGCGTTGCTCACCCAAAAAACCCAAGGCCTCTTCCGCTGCCAATAACTTATCGCGTACCTCAAGCTGGGCAGCCGCACTTTGCTGCACACTGGCGAGTGCCCCGTCGATTTGTTCAAGCCGCCGTTGCTTGTATACGATGGGAGCGGTCAACGCTACCGCCAAGGCCAACAGGAAAAAATACAGCGGGATACGCGACCAGGAAGCTGTCGTCGGTTGGGCAGTTTCCAGCCCTCGGGTCAGACGGGCATGACTGCCTGCGGCTGACAGAACATCAACCTCAGGCACACCTGCTACCCGGAGCTGCTCCAACAAGCGCTCCACCGCAACCCTGGGTGCAACATAAATATCTGCCAGCACCGACTTATGAGCTTTGTCATGCCGGGCAACTTTGGCATCAAAATAAACCGAATCGAGTGTAAAGGGAGTCAAACGGTCAAGCTGGTAGCCCACCACTTGTTTGAGGTTTTCCTGCACTGCTTCCGGGAATGAGTGTTGCAGGTGCAAGGTTTGCCCGTCTTCCAAGCCAAGTTCAAGCAGGTATTTGCGGCTACGGGCGTGTTTTTTGGCGATGCGCTGGAAATCAAATGCACCATCCAAATCATATTCACCACACTCGCGGCGCTTGCCATCATGCACCCAGCTCACCGCCACGCGCTGGTTGCCCAACAAGCGCAACCCCAGGCTCGGGATGCTGGAACGGAACATGCCGCGCAATGAACTGGGCAAACCACGATACAGGTTTTCGCCCCACCAGTTCAGGAACAGCTTCAGTTTATCGATGATCATTTAATAATTTTTATTTATAACCCCATGTATTCCCGATATTACAAAAATTCCCAACCAATGTCGATTGATTATGGATAAGTTGCATGAAGATGGTCAGAAGTACACTCAGGCAGTTTACAAAACCGGAAGAGTCGGGTAGGATTTCGCCCCTAACTGGAGAGGTGTCCGAGTGGTTGAAGGAGCACGCCTGGAAAGTGTGTATAGGTTAATAGCTTATCGCGGGTTCGAATCCCGCTCTCTCCGCCAGTTTTAAGGAAACCCAAAAGACCCCGCCAGCAGCGGGGTTTTTTGTACCTGCCAAATCAACAATCGCTCTGGAAAAATAGACGGCAGCAGGGTTACACTGTCACTTGGACTATTTGCCGTGCCAAGCACCACTAACCCTTTGCCCACGAACGAAGCATTATGACCGATACGCCGCGTAAAACCCTGACCCTCAAGCCCAAGCCGCCAGCCGATACAGTTGCACCCCCGCCGGTTGCATTAACGCCGGTGGCTGAAGAACCTGCACCCAAGGAAACCCGCTTGCTCGGGAAACGCATTATCCGGCGTGATGAACTACTACCACAAAGCAGACCGCAAAAACCCAACAAACCGCGTGGAGAGCCGCAAAAAGGCAGGCAGGGGAAGCCCAACAACAAGCAAGCCCCCCAAACCGATGAACCAGCCCCTTCCGAAGTACAAGCCAAAGCGTTAGACCGTTTGTTGGTTGAGCGCTTCCCCGTATGGCTCGATTACAAACCACTCTCCCTGGGGGTTGAAGCGGATCTTTACCAGTTCATGGATCAACACCAGCCACCGGCCTCCAAGCGCGTTGTCCAGCGACTACTGCGCATGCATTGCAACCACGGCAAATACTTGCAAGCGGTTATCGGGGGCAAAGAGCGTTATACCTTGATAGGAGAAACCGTCGGTGAAGTCTCCAGTGCTGAACGTGACCACGCCACCCGGACACTGGAAAGCTACGAACTGAAAAAGCAGCAGCGGTAAACACCAAACACTGTTTTTAAACACGTTCACGAGCAAAGGGCATCAGCAATGATGCCTTTTTGCTGTCTGGTCGGGCAAGAAATGCCGTGATTACATCCACGATGGCAGGAAGGTTTTAATCGCCGAAAAACAAAAAGGCTCGTAGCTATTACGCTACAAGCCTTGAATTTGTTGGCTCCCTGAGCTGGACTCGAACCAGCGACCCAATGATTAACAGTCACTGAAGACTACCAAAAAAACCAAAAATATTGTTCTTGGTTGTTCCAGAATGGACAATAAAAAACTTTCAATATGAAAGGCTTACTGAAACAGCCCGGCATTGATGGCTTGTCGGTTGTCCAAAATGGCACAAGCTGGGGCAATCCAAGCCAGCAAATTCCGTGACTAAATCCGTGACTAAACTTATAGTCACAATGTCAGTCATTTGGGATGGTTTTTTTATGGCGTTCACAGTCAAGTTTTTGGATTCATTACAACCCAAGGACAAGCCTTACAGGGTATTTGAAGGGCGTACCCATCCGGGGTTCGGTGTGCAGGTATCATCAGGTGGGGGTGTGGCGTTTATCTACCTGTACCGCAATCCAGAAACCGACAAGCAGCGGATTATGAAATTGGGCGCTTATTATGGCGTTGGGCGTGACGGTGCAGCACAGAAAGGGGGTCTAAACCTGAAAGACGCGCACGCAGCTTATGCGGAAGCCCGCAAGATTCGGGAAAGCGGACATGACCCGCAAACCGTCAAGGCTGAACAGTTGGTGATAGAGCAGGCCAAGCAACGGGAAGCTGAAGCCAGCCGCAAGCAGGAGGCCATGAACGGCAGTATCCGGCAAATGCTGGAAGCCTACACGGATGACCTGAAGGCACGGGGCAAGCGCTCACACAAAGAGGCAAAAGGACTGTTTGAGCATAATGTCTATGGGGTGATTGTGGGGGCGACCAAGGCCAAGGACGTTACACCCGGCGACATCAAACAGGTATTGGCTGAAATCATCAAGCGTGGCTCGTTGGTCACTGCCAACCGTGCGCGGGCTTATCTCAGTGCCGCGTTTACCTTCGGCATCCAGTGGGATAACGACCCAAACCGGATGTTTGAACCACTGCGTTTCGGCATCCAGTCGCATCCTGTCCGGGATGTGCCCAAACCGATGAGGCGGGAAGCCCCAAGGGAACGGGCGCTATCAGAAGGGGAGGTCAGGCAGCTATGGGGGGCACTCGACCATTCCGGCCTGCATGAAAAGACCATTGCCGCCATCCGCCTGCTGTTCGCCTTGGGTGGGCAGCGTGTCGAGGATGTGCTGGGGCTATGCGTGGATGATGTCGATATGCAAAACCGGATCGTCACTTGCCGGGATACCAAAAACGGTTCCACGCATATTGTGCCATTTGGCGATGTGGCTGCACCCATCTTGCAGGCAGTGCTGGGGCAATCCAAGGGTGGGCAGCTATTCGGGAAGGTGAAGGCAATCCTTGCTGACAAGGCTGATGAACCCATCAGTTCCAGCACCATTTCACATGCTACCAGCAGCATTAGCCAAGCCAATGGCATGGAACACTTCCAGCCAAGGGACATCCGGCGCACTGTCAAGACCCTGATGGGCTTTGCGGGTATTGCCAAGGCTGAACGTGACCGCTTCCAAAACCATGCCCTAACGGATGTCTCCAGCAAGCACTATGACCGCTACGATTACCTTGCAGAAAAGCGGCATACAATGGCGGTGTGGGATAACTACCTGAAGGCGGTCATTGCTGGGGATACTTCAAGCAAGGTTGTGCCTATCCGGGCAATGGCATAGGGGTGTATTTACAAATGAAATACAAGGGGCTATAAATAGTGGATGTGATATATGCGCTCAATGGAATTACTTTTGTCTGGAACGCAGCCAAGGCAACCACCAATAAGCACCGGCATGATGGGATAAGTTTTGAACAGGCTGCCCAAGCATTCTTTGACCCATTCATAAAGCTGGTGGATGCAAGCAGGAATGATGAAAGCCGTGATGCAGTGATAGGCATGGACAAAACGTGGAACCTGTTGTTCGTGGTGCATATCCAGATTGAAGATGACCGCATCAGGCTTATATCTGCACGCAAGGCAACCAAAAAGGAACAGCAGCACTATGAAAATTGAAGAACTGAAAACCCGCCTCAGCAAAGACCGCCCGATGACAACCATAACCCTGAGAATGCCCATTGACGTGGTGGATGACCTGAAGCGGGTAGCACCCCTATTGGGGTTTACGGGCTATCAGGGTTTGCTGAAAGCGTATGTTGGGCAAGGGTTAAGGCGCGACCTTGAACGGCTGGATAATGATGCGGTCACGGCCTTGGTATCAAGCCTGAAAAGGCGGGGTGTCAGTGAGGATGTAATAACAGAAGCCTTGAATGAAACGGCACATGGTTAACCATTAAGGCCACACAGTTTCCAGCACGCCTAGCCCGACGGGGCGAAAACCGGCAAACCTTCAACCGGCTGGCGTGCAATTTCTGCTGAAGGGATACACCGTGAAGGCGTGTTTGAAAGAGATGAACATAAATCGGCTGCAAGATGCGGATGGTGGAGAAGTATGGGTTTCCTATATTGAGAAAAAGCTAAAACAAGGTTGTTTTATAAGTCTTGGTGAATTGTCAGTATGGCTTGCTTGCCAAGTTAATAAAACTATTCATCCACCTGTAGCTATGCGGCTTGAGGGAGAGTTAAGAGAGGCAGCTTCTAAAAATAAGTTAAATATACTCAGAGATAACATTAAAATTAACAAGTCATTATTTAATTTTCTAAAGGGTTACTATGGAGTAATACTACCTAATTATTTATCTGAAGAAGATAAAACCAAGCTACTAGATGCTAAAGCCGCTTTAGAAGCGATTGAAGCAGCACCTAAGCCAAACTGGCGCTATTGGACGCAGCTTTTTACAGTAGGTATTGAGGATGCTGTTTATCTTACCTTGGATGTGAATCCAGATTTATGGTCTAAGTTCCTTAATTTGTCATATGCCGGAAATATTCCTGATGAAATTATTCAACCAAAAGCCATAGAAGCTTATGAGCTACTTAAACTTCATAGGGAGCGAGTAGAGATATGTGCCTCTCATAGAAAATCCATTGGTGGTGACTTGCCTTCGCATGGCAATACCAAGCAGATTTACCTTGCCCAATTTGGAGCATGGGCAAAAGCCAAAGGTTGGGAATTACCAATAGACCACCCTATAGAGCTTGAATCTAAAAATAATCCAATCATTGAGATTGAACCTAAGCAAGTTAAGCAGGAAGAAGAGACAACAGATAAAGATAGTAAGTATGTTAAGTGGCAAGAAGCAGTAAACAACGAATATGCAAAAAATAATCGACTTAGCCATTCAGCAATCTGTGTGAGGCTGGCTAAATCCTTAAATACATCTCCAGGAACGCTACGTAGACGAACACAAAACCCAAGAAGATTAAAACCCTATTAAATAGTCAGGAATTGCGCAGTTGGGCAACTGCCCAAACTGCCCAATTTGCCCAGTTAAGCTTTGCCTATCGTTAAACAACAGAGGTAAAGCTGATGAATGCTACAACAAACCAAGCCACCATTTACAACGTCACGCAAGCGCAACCCCGCAAGACTGGCATAGCCAGCGTGCAGGCCGCCATGCAGTTTGCTGGAGTCAAAAGCAGGACAAGCCTAATCAGTTGGGAACGTGAGGGGAGGTTTCCGGCGCGGGTGCAAGTCAGTGCACAGCGTGTGGGTTATCGCTGGGCTGATCTGTACAAGTGGGCGGATGAGTTGCAGGCGGTGGAGGGCTAAACCAATGGACAAAAAAATAGCCACCACAAGGGCAGCTAATAAAGCAAAACATGATGGCGATTATAACACCGAAAAGCTCAGGTTTGGCAATGATTACGGTGGGGTTATGCAACGGCGCATCATCCGTTACCTGCTGGGACTGTACCAAAACGGGTTGGATAATATGCCAGAACTTGAGCGCCTGGAGCGTGCTGGGACTGATGCAATCAGGGCATTATGCCACCCCTATAAAAACCCCATACATCCAATCCACCAACTAAGGTGGGCGAATGGTGATGCCTGCCTACTTTGTATCCGGGTGGATGCAGCCAGACTTTCACCCCACGGCAAAGCACCGGGGTATTACTGGATACCACTTGAATACCGGCAGCGCTGGCGCGATGCACTGGGGGGGGCGGTATGACTGACACCCGATACGCCGAACAGGAAATCATTGGCGGCCTAATCCGGTGCGACCACGACCAACAGGCCGACATCTGGGCAGCTTGCCACGGGCTGACACCGTTAGACTTTTACCATGAGGACTCAAGGCAGATATACGCCAGCATTGCAGGGCTGATGCAGGACAGTGGGGTTTGTGACCTCACGACCTTGGAAGCCCGATTGTCGGCTATGGGCAAGTTACAGGATGTGGGCGGGTTTGCCCACCTTGCCACCATTACCAGCCAATCCTATGCAACCAATCCGGCATCAATGGCGGCGCGTGTTGCCATCCTCAAGGAGGTATCAGCCAAACGCCAGCTATTGGAATTGGCACACCAGATAGAAGCTGAAATCCAAGACGGGCGCACGGTGGATGATGTTGCGGGCATGGTGTCGGGTGAGCTGGGGCGGTTGGTGGGCAAAGCAAAGGGCGCTGATAAGGGGCAGTTGCTGATCCACATCCGGGAGGCCATCGCCAACATTAAACCGATGGACTGGCTTATCCGTGGCTATTTGCCAGCGGGCAGCCTCATTTTTTTACACGCAGCCCCAAAGGTTGGGAAAACATTTGTGGCGGTTGATTGGGCTGTCAGCATTGCAGCGGGGGTGGATTGGCAAGGCGCACCCACACAGCAGGGGGCGGTTCTCTACATATCGGGGGAAGGTAATGCCAACATCAGCAAGCGGTTTCTGGGCAATGCGTTGCACCGGAATATTCCGATAGACAATATCAACCTGTATCTGGCACAGCGGCCTGTCACCTTGCCCACCAGCAAGGATGAATTGATAAGTGCTGGTTTGTCTGCACTGGAAGATAGCGGCTTTGACAAGGTTTCGCTGGTTGTGCTGGACACCTACAGGCGGACGTTAGAAGGGGATGAGAACAGCAATCAGGACGCTGGGGCATACATCGCTGCGGCAGACGCACTGCGGGAGAGGTTGGGATGTAGCGTCTTGGTTGTCCACCATAGCAACCGGACAGAAGGCGGGCGCATGACGGGGGCAAGCTCATTGCTTGCTTCTGCGGATACCGTTTTCTGGCTTTATGGTGGGGAAGACATCAGCGAACAAAGGTGTTTGCATTGTCAGGCAATGAAGGACGCGGGGGCGGCAGAAAGGGTGCATTTGCTGTTTGAGCCGGTGGAGTTGCCGGGAGTCCTGCTAAACCCTGATATTCCCCTGCTGGGCAATGAAAGCACACTGGTTCCCGTGGTGGCTGATGCCGCACCACCCACCCAAAAACAAGAGGACTGGCGCAAGAAAATCAGGGGTTCCAACCAAAAAACGGCAATGACTATCTTGGAAACGATGGCATCAGCATCAGACACGGGATGGGTGAAGCTGGACGCATGGACAGAAGAGGCCATGCAGCAAGTTGGCATCCAGAAGGCAAGCCGGTTTCATAATGAGGTGTCAACCAAGTTGGAGGAAAAGGGATTCATCCGAACCGATAGCGGGCATGTTTGCTTGCTGGTGGGTAAGTTTGCGCGGGAAGAATTGCGGGAAGAACTGGGCAGAATTGGGCAGAAACGGGAAGAATTGGAAAGTCCGGCAGTAAGGGATAGGGCAGAATTGGGCAGAGAGTTCTATAGAACTCTGCCCATTTCTTCCCGTTCTGCCCAAAAACCCAATTCTGCCCATGATGCTGAGTATGAAGAGGTAATGGGGCTATGAAACCGGCATTTTTAGACGAGTTCACTTGTGCAGGGATTGAGTTCTTCTTGGAGGGTGGGCAACTGAAGGCAGGTATCAGGCGCGGCTACAAGCCACCCCCTGAGCTGATAGCCAAGGCCAAGGGGATGAAGGCAGAAATCATTGGGGCATTGCAGAAACCAAAATATCCGGCAGTTTGGCATGTTGTCCTGTCTGGTTCTGGGCGCGATTACAGTATGACGGTGATCGACCCGGATCAGCTTTCTGATGATGGTTTCATGGGATACCTTGCCGAAAAGTTTGGGGCAGGGCGCGTGGTGTCTGCAAGGCGTAGGACGGGGGCTGGTGCAAACCAGTCTTTATCCAGTTAAACAATAGTTAAACCCTACTGGAATAATCCAAGGCCACGCTACGCCACGCTTTACAGCCTGAAACCCGTCAAGGGCTACACCGGAAGCCGCACGCGGAACGCAGGCCGCAAGGCTGAGTACCGAACGGGTGAGGATGTAGGGCGCAGCCTTTACCCTTGGAGCCACCGCCCCCAACCCGCAACCAACGGGCGCGGCTCGTGGTGTCCCTTACGGTTGCCAGTACAAAACAAGCTACATGCAGAAGCAGCCGAGGGTATTCCCCCGGCTGCGTATGCCTAACGGCGAGTGATTGCCTTTGAAATCTTACAAATCTTGTCATTCCTTCGCCTCTCAGGTCGGTTTCGAGAACCTGAAAAAACCTGAAATTCAGAAGCCCTAGACTGATAAACAACAACGGTTTGCAGAACAGCAGGCATACCAACTGCTTCAGAAAACTTCAGTTCAAAACGCAATCGGTGCAGCCAAAGTGGATAGAGTGGCGCAATCTGTTGGACAAGAGAACCTGACAAAACTTGACATTCGGGGGGGTTATACAGGCCGCTCAGCGCAAGAACAGCTAGAATCCAAGGTTAAAGGATGTTGACAAATGTTGACATTCAGGGGGTATTGGGGCTTGCAGACCACATGACCAACACCCAACGGTGCACGCTCCAACGTCAGGCGGAAGCCTACCAAGCGGCGATGACCCGGCAAGTGTAGGAAAAGGAAGAGCGGTTCAGGCGGGGATTGACGCGGCAGAAAGACGAGTTTGAAGAGATTGTGGACGATTGCTTTTGGTGTGTTACGAAATAGCGGGGCTGTTATTTCGTAACGGGTACAGCCATGCAACTCATTCCCCCTGTTCACTGGTACACTACCCACATACAACACCCCAACCATATTGCCAGCACCGGCAACATGATGGGGAAAATCTCGACATCAACACGAGTGGACACCATGAACGACAAGCCGAAAAAACCCCTATCCTTCAAACCACCTGCCAAACTTCAGGGGGCTGCACCACCGGCACAGGAACCGCGTAAAACGCTGACCATCAAGCCGAAGGCAACGCCCACCACTACCACGCCCCCGCAATCTGAAACCGAATCCAAGGCGGTTGCACGCACCGGCAAACGCATCATCAAGCGGGATGAACTGAAACCGGCTGCACTCGCCAAACCAAAACCGCCAAAGTCCAAGCCCAAACAGAAGCCGAAGGCACGCAAGCGGGTTACACCACCACCCTCTGAGCTACGGGCGCGTGAGTTGCGGGATTCCCTGAACGCCTTCCCGGTCTGGCTGCACATGCAACCACTGGCGCTGGGGATTGAACGCGAGGTATTCCAGCATATCGGCAAGCACCACCTGAGCGCGTCCAAGCGTGTCGTTCAAAAGCTGTTGCATGCCCACACGCATAACCGCGTTTACCTGATGAACGTCGGCAAAGGCGGGCAACGCTTCCATCTGGATGGCAGTGAAGCGGGGGAGATACTGCGGGAAGAACGCGAGTATGCCGGTCGGCTGTTGGCAGGGTGAGGCATCCGGCCTACAATCATTAAACCAACAAGTAAATGGAAGGTAACAAACAATGGGCGCATTGAATGAGATTGTGGAAGCGTATTCCCGTTTAAGTGACGCTGACAAAAGGGCGTTTTGGTTGCAGGTGGCGGAACCAAGCGCTGACGGATGGGACGCACAAATAAAGGAGGATGCGGAATCCGGGCGGTTGGATGCGTTGTTTGCAGCCGGTATCCAAGAGTTTGAGGCGGGACAATGCCGGAAGCTCTAAGCCACTATACAACCGCTGGCTTTTGGGAAGCCTATGCAAGGCTACCGGCAGAAGTGCAGCAGCAGGCGGATAGCCAGTTTGAACGGATGAAGGCAGACCCTCACCATCCGTCATTACGTTTTCAACCCAAAATTGGCGACTACTGGGCGGCGAGGGTAAACCAAAGCTATCGGGCGCTGGCTAGGTATCAGGGGAATGGCTGTTTTTTATGGGTGTGGATCGGCACACACCGCGAGTATGAACACCTGTTAAAACGGCAGTAGCTTTGGCAATAGCATCAAGACAGGCAATATTTACCAAGAGCAAGAGATTGTAACAATGGCACTGAACAGCAGAATTACCCTTGAACCCGGCAAGCGTAGCGGTAAGCCTTGTGTCAGGGGGCTACGGATTGCCGTGGCGGATGTGTTGGAGTGGCTGGCGGCTGGGATGGATGTCCGGGAAATTGTGGAGGACTTCCCGGAGCTTGAGCCAGCGGATATTGTGGCCTGCCTGCAATTTGCTGCAAGCCGGGAGCATTCGATGCAAGTGTTGGTGGCAGCATGAAGCTGCTGCTGGATGAAAACTTGTCCCGGCGCATTATCCCGGCAATACAGGACACCTACCCGGAGTCCTCACAAATTGCCCTATTGGGGCTGCAATCAGCAGCGGATGGCGATGTGTGGGCGTATGCGCGGCAAGGCGGCTACATCCTTGTGACCAAGGATAGCGACTTTAACGACCTGTCGGCTTTGTACGGGCATCCCCCCAAAGTCATTTGGCTGAAGTGTGGCAACCAACCGCGTCGGCGTATCGTGGAAATCTTGCTTTCAATCCGGGTGGATGTGCAGGCATTTGCTGACAACCCGGCCTTGTCTTGCCTTGAGGTGTATTGACACCCACCAGATTTATAATTTCTCAACTTAATCCCAATAAAGTTGAAAACTTTGCAATTGAACAAAAAGCGGCTTTGGGCGCATCATCTTCAGTACAAATTGATTCGGGACTCTATTCCCCATGCAAGGCGGCAATAACCGCCAACCTACAGGGCGGTTTTTTTATGCCTGTACCATACACAGCGGCGGTTTATGCCGGGTGTGCGTGGTAATACAAAACCGCTTCAGCGGGAATAAGCGCGTCGTTTCCTTGCGAACGAATAGAGCACCCGGCAATCTGTGCCAACTCTATGAAAATTCGCAAGAGGTTCCACGATATGCAAACCGCTATCACTGCGGGCGTATTACGCCCATACCTTCCCGGCGCACCTGCCAATGCATCCCCTACGCTTACCCTGCTGGCATCCAGCAACGGCCTGATAGCCTTATCGGGCGGTTCAGTGATCGGCTGGATTTATCCCGGCGCTTGCCGCTCCAGTGCAGGCCACCACCATTTCTATGATGTCGCCTTCCCCCGCCAAACCACCACCCGCACCGGCAAACTGTCGGGCAACATGCTTGATTCTGAAACCTTCGATACCGAAGCGGCTGCACTGGCGTTTGTCAAATCACTGGTTCAGGCAGGCGGTGCGGCATGAGGGCAAGCCATTCAATACTGGTTACGGTGTCCACGGTCTGCCCTTATTGTGGCGGTAAGAACGAGGCAAAGGCGGAAGTTAAAAACCAAGACTGGAACCATTTCTTTGTGACCTGTTCTTGCAAGATGACCCATGTGTGTGAAATGCGCTTGGTTCCAGAATCGCGGGTATTCCGGCTTGAGCGGGTGGAGTCTGGGGCGGCTGCTTTGGGGGTGCAAGCATGAGCGCAACCACCAAGGCCATTGAACCGGGCGAAGTCATGGAATCGATGTACAACATCAGCGCACTTGGCAAAACCATAGCAACATGGGCAGCTAACCAGCCTGCAACAATAGAGGGTTGTCTTGAAGTTGACGTGGGGGATGTCCTGTCCATGTCGAACATGATTGTCAGGGAGGCAAGCCAGCTATTGGCGCGGCTTGATAGTCCAAGCCTTGTGTTCATTACGAAAGGCGGTGCGGTATGAACACCACCACCCAAAGCCTGATGAAGCTGGCGCAGGAACTGTGCAACAGCGGGCGCACCCCAAAAGCAGCGGTTTATTACCTGGTGGATCATGCGGGGAGGTTGCCCGAACTGGCCTACCTGCTGGATGCTGATGCGCCCCAGGCAATTGCAGAACTTGAACGCAGGTTCAGCGGCTACCCGGTAAAGCCGTGGGAAGTGCAGCCATGACCCCAACCGCCATCCATCCCCATGATGTGTATTGGGTGACAGAACAACTGTCTGCCCTGCCCCTGTCCACCGCAGGCAGCGTAAGCCGCATCTACAGCCAAACATTCAGCGACCAAGGCCGACAAGCCGCTAACCTGTACCTGTTGCAGGTGGGCGGGCTGACTGGGGGTAAGAGCCTCCTGCACCACACCGACAAAACCTTGCAGCTTAAGGCAGAGCGGCTGGCGCGGATCGGCAAGGGCATCAGCTTGGAAAAGGCGCAAGCCGTGGTCGCGTCCGAAGGTTTGCCCCTGCCCACGGCATTCGATGACGCTGGGGTATTGGCGCGGATGGCCTGCCCCTTGTGGTGGGAACGCAAGCTGAGACGCAAACAAGACCGGGAACAGGAACAGCTATCCGTTGAGCTGGGATTGGTGCGCAAGGGCAAGCAAGCCTATGTGTCGTCTGCGATGTTCCAGCGGATTCAAGCGCGGCATCAGGCCAGCCTTGAAGTGTTGGCAAACTATGAAATGGTGTCCGATGACGGCGATACCCTGCCCATGCTGGACGTGTTGAAAGGCAGCGTGGCAAACCCGGAAGTCAGGCGGGCGGAACTGATGGTTCGGATGCGTGGCTTTGAGGATTACGCCAAAGCAGAAGGCCATACCGCACTGTTCTACACCCTCACCACCCCATCAAAATTCCACCGTTATTCGGGTGCAGGGCTGAACCCAAAATATCAGCACAGCACACCCCGGCAGGCGCAAGCCTACCTGTGCCAGGTTTGGGCGCGTATCCGCTCACAACTGAAGCGCGACGGCATCAACGTTTATGGGTTCCGCGTGGCTGAACCACACCATGACGGTACACCCCACTGGCATATCCTGCTGTTCATGCGGCCTGAACAGGCCAGCCGTGTTACCCATGTCATGCGTGACTATGCCTTGCAGGAGGATGGCAACGAACCCGGCGCATCTGAATACCGCTTTAAAGTCGTGGTGGTGGATGGCAGCAAGGGCAGTGCCACGGGCTATATTGCCAAGTACATCAGCAAGAATATTGATGGCTTTGGCATGGACGTTGACCATGACGCGGGCATCAGTGCAGCCGATGGCGCGGCGCGTGTCCGGGCGTGGTCGTCCGTCTGGGGTATCCGCCAATTCCAGCAGATAGGCGGCGCGTCCGTGGGTGCATGGCGTGAGTTGCGCAGGCTGCTGCATGAAGTTGATACCCTCTTGGAGGATGCACGGCAGGCAGCCGACAAGGGTGATTGGGCGGCCTATCTGGTGGCACAGGGCGGCGCTACCCTGCCACGCAAAAAACAGCCGATCCATACCTTTACCGCCCCACGGCTGGACAATGAAACCGGAAGCAATGCCTTCAACCGTTACGGCGAAACCGTGCGGCGTGTGCATGGCGTTTGTCATAGTGGCGACTGTAAGGACGTTGTGACACGCACCAAACAATGGACAATCCAACCACGCCAGCAACAGGCTGAAGCTGAAGTGGTTGCGCGGAAGCCTGCCCTACCCTTGCCGGTTGCCACCACATCCGCCTTTGATTTTTTGCAGGCTGAACAGCCTGTCGTCTTCCCTTGGAGTCCTGTAAATAACTGTACGCAGGGCGACCCAGAAGCCAAAACGGAGACACCAGACAGGCCAACCATACCCCTGTTTTATTCGGATGATGACCGGGCGGCGTGGTTGGAATGGCGCAATTGGTACGCAGATCACGGCATGGATGAACCCGGATCACGGCACGACCGGCAGGAACGGGCGGCAATCGTGTTGGAATCAATGGAGGGGCAGGCATGAACCAGAACACCGAATACCTGATTGCCAAGCGCTGGGCATCAGCAGAAACACCAAACGCATGGGACAAGCTGGAGGCGATTTTGAACGCGCTGGCATTTTGCCGGGATGACCCGTTTGATAACTTGGCGGATGAATTGTACTTCCTTGCAGCGTTGGCCTGTAGGCGCTGCCTGATGGCTATCGAAGCGGATATGCAGGGGACTCAACCATGAAGCACTCCCCTGCCCTGCCCCCTATCGACTGGCGCAAGCTGTTCCAATCCGTGGCGGTTGCCCTGCACCTGCTGGGGGCGTTCTGGCTGACGCTGATGTTTAGCGCCTATGCGGACTTGATCGGCCTTGCCGTCCTGCCCTATTCCATCTTCATCCCTGTCTATGCCTTCCTGAGTGCCTACGGCATCTTGCGCATGACCAAGGGCGATGACCTGACCCTATTCATCTGCACATCAGCAAACGCGCTGATTGTCTTCAGTTATTGAGGTGAAAACCATGAACCAACATTCATTGAACTTGGATATTGAACACATCCAGAAAGCCATTAACGACACCAAGGCCGACATTGAAGGCTACAAGAAAACGCTGCACCTTGCCGATATTGCTACCCTGCTGATGCTGTTTGTCTTTTTGGTGGGGTTTTATGTGTCTGACCCGTTCCACCTTGCGTCGTTTGTTTCGGAGAAAATCCAGAATGAAGCCGTTGAACTGCTGGTGTATGCCCTGCTGCTGGTGATGGCGGCAATCATGGCGATAACCATTGCACGGCTGAAGCGTTCCCATTATGAGCATAAGGCCAAGTACCGGGCGGGCGGTTCCGTCTGGAAGGTCGCCATTGTGATTATGGTGTTCACCGTGTTTGCTGAAATCTACAACGCCACCGGCAACCAGCAGCATTCACAGTTTGCCAAGGCTGAAGGCAGCAAGTCATTCAGTGCGCTGGTGGGGCAAAAGGTGGAGATTGCCAGCAGCAACGGCGCTTCCCTGTTGCCAAAGCTGCAAGGCGACCTTGCAGAGGCCGAAAGCTACCTGAAAGGCTGCAAAAAGACCTGTTCAAGCTGGCAAGCCAAAACCGACAAGCTGCGGGCGCAAATAGCGGCACTGGAAGCCGGGGAGAAAAACGCAGCGGCGGCAGCCAGTGCAGCGGCTGAAGGTGCAGCCAATGCGATGGCAGCAAACCTGCAAAAGCTTAAGGAGGATTACTTGCACCCGATGGTAAAAATGCTGGGTTCCTTCGGCATCAGCGCACCGACTGCCATGATGCTGATAGCGGCCTTGGTTGCCATTGCCTTTGAACGTATGCACCTTTCAGCCAGTGAGAACTTGCGTGACTGTTTCGCCCAATTGGAATCATTGGAGCAATCCTTGCTGAACAAGCGTAAGGAGCTGGCCTTGCTGACCGGGGGCTTGTCCCCTGCCCTACCTGCTGATGCGGTGGGCGTACCGTCTGGGGTTCCACCCATTGCAACCCCTGCACCGGTTGCACGGTTCCGTTACCAGCAGCCTGAACCTGTACCCCGCCCCATTGGGTTTGCTGCATGGGAACCAACCAAGGCCGACCCATCCAAGGCAGTCACCCCAAAAGGTGGCGTGCTGGGGACAAATGAAGTGCAGTTAGCCATCCCTGAAATCAGCACTTACCGGGCGGAACCGGTGCAGGCGGGTATCCCTTCCCATCATGATCCGGCGATGAAGCCGCAGGTTATTGCGCGTGGGTGCACCACTCCACCACCGTGTACCGTACACGGGCAACAGGATGCATCAGCAGGCACATCAGGGGCGCGTGTATCCCGTGTACCGTACACGGGCGAAGAGGGTATGCAGGCCATGACAGAAGCACGTTATGCTGAACTGGTGCAGCGTGTCCTGGCGGGTGAGGTGAAACCAACATTCAGGCCGGTTAAGGAAGTTTTACGCGGGTGGGGGATAGGCAAGCGCGATTCGCACCGGCAAGAGATTGCCTCTGAATTGCTGGATAGGATGTATGCCGATGGTGTCCTGAAGCTGAACCCGGCAAATGACGGGACAGGCATCAGGAAGGCCAAGTACGTTTTGGCCTGAAGCCACCAAACCACCCATCAACTAACCAAAGGTCGGGCAAGTCCCGGCCTTTTCGCATCAGGAGTAAAGGCAGTGGAAGAACCAGAAGATCCATTCGATTACATGAAGCGCATTTACAGGAAATGGCTGGCGGAAATCCCGCGTATCTGGCTGGGCATTACCTGCATAGGCGTTGGGCTGTTCATGCTGCTGGCACGCAACGGGGCAGGGCTGGCGGTATTGGTGGCGGGCTTCCTGATATGGCCTCACACCTTGCCGAATGATCCGCAAAACATGGAACGGGAATATTGGGACTCCTTCGGCATGATGGCGGGGCTTCTGATCCTGATGGGGTGCGTTGTCTGGTGGGTGTGGTAGGGCATGACAGGCTGCTGATGCACTGAGCCACCCCATCAACCAAAGGCCGGGAATGTTCCCGGCTTTTTTGTGCCCGGTAAGGGGGGGCGACTGTTCAAACCAGAACAACCAAAACCAAGCCTAGCAAACAAATTCCGTGACTAAATCCGTGACTAAAAAATGCAAAAAACACGCTAAAAACAAAAAGGGGTTACAGCTATTAACCGTAACCCCTTGAATTTGTTGGCTCCCTGAGCTGGACTCGAACCAGCGACCCAATGATTAACAGTCATTTGCTCTACCGACTGAGCTATCAGGGAACTGTTGAGGCGCGTATTCTGCAAAATTCTTTTCAGAAGGTCAAGCAGTTTTTTCAGCCGCCCGCAAAAATAATTCCACGCCTGCATCAGCCCGATGCATGTTCTCGCTCAACATGCGCCGCCACTGCCTTGCACCGGGCATTCCCTGGAACAAACCCAGGATATGCCGTCCCGTATGGCTCAGTGCCTGCCCCTGCGCTTGCTGCTCCCGCATGTAGTCAAGCAAGGCGACCAAAGCGGCATGACGGTCGGAAAATGGCGCTTCTGCCCCATATAACACAGGATCAACCTTCGCCAGTAGCCACGGGTTATGGTAGGCCTCGCGTCCCACCATCACGCCATCAACGTGCGCCAGATGCTGCTGGCACTCGTCCAGTGTTTTAATGCCGCCATTGATGATGATTTCCAACTGGGGGAATTCGCGCTTGATCTGGTAGACCAGTTCATAACGCAGGGGTGGGATTTCGCGGTTTTCTTTGGGGCTAAGCCCCTTCAACCACGCCTTACGCGCATGGATGATAAAAGTCTTGCACCCGGCTGCTGCCACCGCACTGATAAAATCATGCAACCCGCCGTAATCATCCTGGTCATCAATACCAATACGGTTTTTGACCGTCACAGGAATACTGACACGCGCCTGCATCGCTGCCACACAATCAGCAATCAGGTTTGGCTCAGCCATCAGACACGCACCAAATGCACCACGCTGCACACGCTCGCTAGGGCAGCCTACATTGATGTTGACTTCATCATAACCATAATCAGCGGCAATACGGGCACATTGCGCCATCTCCTGTGGCTCACTTCCGCCCAACTGCAAGGCCAGCGGATGCTCCTCAGCATTGAATTGCAAATGGCGATGGGCAGAACCATGCAGGATGGCTCCGGTTGTTACCATTTCGGTATAGAGAAGCGCATGACGGGTTAATAAACGATGAAAAAAACGGCAATTTTTATCCGTCCAATCCAGCATGGGCGCTACAGTAAATCGTCGGTTCAGGGTCTTCACGGTATGTTATTTGTAAATAAAAAAACAGGGGGCGCTTACTTATGTTCGACATGGCAATCAACTTTATTCTTGGTCTCATTATTATTGGTATCCCAAGCTACGTCTTTTACCGTCTGGGTATGGATGCAGGCATTGAGCGCGGGGTACGCCGCCAGCTCTTGCGTGAGCTGACACTGAGCGGCATTGTAGAAGTGACCGAGCCAAAACAACGCAACCACCATCCACAGCGTACCGCATAACAGGGTTTATTGTTGGCAGCGGGGACAATACCACGTCGAGCGTTGTCCCTGCCGGATGTGCTGCAAGGGAGTGGCGCATTGCGTACAAGGCTCGTTGCCACGCCCATAGACTTGTAATTCCATCTGGAAATAACCAGTCTGCCCATCCTCGCGCACAAAATCACGCAAGGTTGTCCCACCCTGCCCAATGGCACGCGCCAACACGATACGGATAGCCTCTGCCAACTGACGGAGCTGTGCTAACGGCACACTCCCAGCCGCACGGCGCGGATCAATCCCCGCCATGAACAAGGACTCGTTCGCATAAATATTGCCAACACCGACCACCACCTGCGCATTCATGATGAACTCCTTGATGCTGACTTGCCGTCTATCGGCACGGGCATGCAAGTAATCACCACTGAACTCATCTTCGAGCGGCTCTACCCCCAAACTAACCAATAAAGGGTGCAACTCGCCACAGCCTGCCCACAAAACCGCCCCAAAACGGCGGGGATCACGCAGGCGCAAAGCCATCCCACTACCCAAGACAATATCAACATGATCATGCTTTTCTGGTGGGCTATCCGCACCACAAATCCGCAAACTGCCGGACATGCCCAAATGGATCAAAGCAGTGCCATATTGGGTCTCCAACAGCAGGTACTTGCCACGCCGCGCAGTATGGCTGACCGTTGCACCGACCAATTGCTGGATTTCTGCCGGAACCGGCCAACGCAGTTTCGGCTGACGGACAACAATCCGTGTAATGGCTTGCCCCACCACATGCGGATCAATCCCCCGGCGGGTCGTCTCAACCTCAGGTAATTCGGGCATAGGCCTCACGTTTCCGGCGCTTTTCACACGGGGATGAACAACTGCATTTGTTGCCCTCCAGACCCGGTATGGCAGCCAAGCCACCACAGCTACCGCGCAGGACTTTGGCATTCAACAGCCAACCCAATGCCAGACCAAGGAAAGCCAAACCAAAAACCGCAAAGGCAATCAGAAATACTTCCATCCTAACCCCCAAAATCATCCAGCATAATGTTTTCAGGCTCCACACCCAAATTTGTCAGCATGCGGATCACCGATGAGTTCATAACAGGCGGGCCACACAAGTAATACTCGCACTCTTCAGGAGCCTGATGGGTCTTGAGGTAATGCTCGTAAATGACATTATGGATAAAGCCGACATAACCCGTCCAATTATCTTCGGGTAAAGGTTCGGACAAGCCCATGTGCCAAGTGAAATTAGGGTTTTCAGCAGCCAACTGATCAAACTCTTCCACATAAAACGCTTCGCGCAGGCTGCGTGCACCGTACCAGAAAGTCATTTTGCGCTGGGTTTTCAAACGGCGTAACTGGTCAAAAATGTGGGAACGCATGGGAGCCATCCCCGCACCGCCACCGATAAACACCATTTCCTTATCCGTCTTGCGGGCAAAAAACTCACCGAACGGCCCTGAAATTGTTACTTTGTCACCGGGCTTCAGGTTGAAAATATAGGAAGACATCTTGCCTGCCGGAACATTTTTCCCCGGAGGCGGCGAAGCAATCCGCACATTCAGCATCACAATGTCATTTTCTTCCGGGTAATTTGCCATCGAGTAGGCACGCATAACCGGCTCTGCCACATGGGATTCAATGTCCCACAGTTTGAACTTGTCCCAATCGCCCCGGAATTTTTCAGGGATGTCAAACTGGGCATATTTCAGGTCATACGTCGGGCATTCGATCTGGATATAACCACCGGCACGAAAATCAATGGTTTCACCCTTGGGCAACTCCAGCACCAACTCCTTGATGAACGTGGCCTTGTTATCGTTAGAGCGGACGGTACATACCCATTTTTTCACCCCGAACACATCTTCCGGGACTTCAATCTTCATATCCTGCTTGACCGCCACCTGGCAAGCCAGACGCTGGCCTTCCGCTGCCTGGCGGCGGTTGATATGGCCTGCCTCAGTCGGCAACAGGGTTCCGCCCCCCTCATGCACCTTCACACGGCATTGGGCACATGTCCCGCCACCGCCACAGGCCGATGACACAAACAAACCCTTTTCTGCCAACGCCCCCAGCAATTTCGATCCGGGCTTTACAATCAGTTCTTTTTCACCATTCACCAGAATACGCACATCCCCTGTTGCCACCAACCTGGAGCGGGCAAACAAGATGCCATATACCAGACCAATGATCATCAGGATAAACAGGGCTACCCCTAATAAAACGGTTGTCATCGCCCTACCCCTACAATTGGATGCCTGAGAAGGACATGAAGCCCAGCGACATCAGCCCAACCGTGATAAAAATAATGCCCAAGCCTTGTAAACCAGCAGGCACATCACTGTATTTCATGCGTTCGCGCACCCCTGCCAGAATCACAATGGCAAGCATCCAGCTAAAACCGCTGCCAAAGCCATAGACCACGCTTTCGGTAAAGGTGTAATCACGCTCCACCATAAATAGTGTCCCGCCAAGGATGGCGCAGTTCACGGTAATCAATGGCAAGAAAATCCCCAGAGCCTGATGCAAGGCAGGCGTATAACGATCCATCGCCATTTCCAATACCTGCACAATCGCCGCAATCACCGCGATATAGCTGATCAGGCCAAGGAAGCGCAAATCAACACCCGCCAACAGGGCATTTTCTTTCAGGAACACATTCAGGATGATGTTATTGACGGGCATGGTAATCGCCTGCACGATGACCACGGCAATCCCCAAGCCAATTGCCGTTTCAATTTTCTTCGAAATGGCAATGAAGGTACACATCCCCAGGAAAAAGGTCAGCGCCATGTTCTCGATGAACACGGACTTGATAAATAAACTTAGCAATCCTTCCATGATTAATGATGCCCTGTTGTCCCATGAATCTTGAAATCATCCACCTCGCGCTGGGCGGGGTATTTGGTACGGATCACCCAAATGAGCAAGCCAATCAGGAAGAAAGCACTGGGCGGCAATAACAGCAGGCTATTTGGCACATACCAGCCACCGTTTTTCACCAAGGCAAGGATTTCATAGCCAAACAGGGAACCTGCCCCAAATAGCTCACGCACAAACGCAACCCCAATCAGGATCAGGCTATACCCCAAACCATTGCCCAGACCATCCAAAAAACTGATACCGGGCGGATTCTGCATGGCATAGGCCTCTGCCCGCCCCATGACGATGCAATTGGTAATGATCAGGCCAACGAATACCGACAATTGCTTGGCGGTACTGAAGGCATAGGCACGCATGATTTGGTCAACCACAATCACCAACGAGGCGATAATGGTCATCTGCACAATAATACGGATACTGCTGGGCGTATGGTTACGCACCATACTGATGAAGGCATTGGAAAATGCCGTGACCGTCGTCAGGCCAACCGCCATCAGCAGTGCCGTTTTCATGGAGCTGGTGACTGCCAATGCGGAACAGATACCCAAAATTTGCAGGGTAATCGGGTTATTCGCTACCAACGGCTGGGTCAGAACCTTGCGGGCTTCACTGTTCATGCGCCACCTCCCTTACGGATTTTTTGTAGGTATGGGCCAAAACCATTCCCGCCCATCCAAAACTTCACCAGATTGTTTACGCCATTACTGGTCAGGGTTGCACCCGACAGGGCATCCACATCATGTATCGCTTTCGGGTCAGTGGCGAGCACGGGGGCTTTGGTCACACGGATGGCTATATTGCCATCTGCACCAAACACTTGCTTGCCTACCCACAAGGCTTTCCAGGCAGGATTATCAACCTCACCACCCAAACCGGGGGTTTCGGCATGCTCATAAAAGCCCATACCGACCACCGTATTGGCATCCGCTTTTAAGGCCAAAAAGCCATACAGGGTTGACCACAAACCATAACCATGCACCGGCAGGATAATCTTGTCCACCTTGCCTTGGGCATCCTTTGCCAGATACACCGTGGCATACTTGGCACGGCGCTTGATGGAAGCCACATCCTGCTCGCGGGTCAAGACCACATTCTGTTTCGGGTCAACCGCTGCGGCACGTGCATCGAAGGTATCCGGGTTAATATCCGTGACATATTCACCCGTCTGCAAATCAACCACCTTGGCCTCAACCTGCCGGAAGGATTCCTCGACCGACACGCCCGTCTGGGCAAGACCTGCGATTTGCAGGATATTCTTTTTCTTGTCCAGCAGCTTGTTGGCCTCCTGCACCGGTTTCAGTGCGACCGCTGCGGTTGATACCGCCACCGAACACACCAAACACAGGAAGAGCGCCACAATGAAGGTTTTCTGTTTGCTGTCATTCGGCATGTCCAGCACTTTACGCACCATATTCATGAGCCTACCCCCTTGGCAACAGCAGCCTGGGCTGCGGCTTGACGCTTCAAGCGGCGGCTGATGTTCGCCTTCATGACCGCATAATCCATCAGTGGGGCAATCATGTTGGCAAACAAAATTGCCAGCATCATCCCTTCGGGGAAAGCGGGGTTCACTACCCGGATCATGATCACCATGAAGCCAATCAACACACCAAACCACCAGCGCCCGGTATCAGTATGTGCCGCAGTCACCGGATCAGTTGCCATGAAAATCATGCCAAACGCAAAGCCCCCCGTGACCAAATGCCACCACCACGGCATGGCAAACATCGGATTGGTATCGCTGCCAATGGTATTCAGCAGGATGGTTGTCATGATCATACCAAACATGACACCCGAGACGATCCGCCAGTTGGCAATCCGGGTATACAGCAGGAATGCCCCACCCAGCAAAATTGCCAGCGTGGACGTTTCCCCCAGCGAGCCGGGTTCCAAACCAATAAATGCATCCCACCAGCTAACCGTGACCGCTTCCATGCCACCGGCTGCGGCAGCCGATAAGGTAGTTGCACCAGAGAAGCCATCAACCGCCACCCACGGTGCATCACCCGACATGTAAGCCGGATAAGCAAAAAACAGGAACGCACGCCCTGCCAAGGCCGGATTAATGAAGTTCTTGCCCGTCCCGCCAAACACTTCCTTACCAATGACAATGCCGAACAAGATACCCAAGGCCACCATCCACAACGGAATGGCAGGCGGCAAGGTCAGGGTATACAGGATAGAAGTGACAAAGAAGCCTTCATTCACCTCATGCCCACGCACCAAGGCAAAAACGACCTCAGCAAGGCCACCGACAATAAAGGTCGTCATGTAAATAGGCAGGAAATAGAGCAGCCCATGCATGAAGTTATCGAGAAAGCTTTCCGGGTCATACCCAAACAAACCCAAAATGGCTCCACGCCAACCTTCGGCCTGCTCCAGCCCCAAGGATTGCAAGGCAAGGTTTGCTTGCAGGCCGGTATTGTAACAGGCCATCAGCATCACCGGGAAAGTCGCCAGCCACACATAGCCCATCACCCGTTTCAGGTCGAGGGCATCACGCACATGCGGGGAACGGATGGTACGGTTCGGGGGGCTATACAATAAGGTATCGACCATTTCGTACAAGCTGTAATACTTTTGGTATTTACCGCCCTTTTCAAAATGGGGTTCGAGCCTATCCAGCCAATAACGCAAACGTTTGACCATATCCTTATTCCCCCTTTTCCAGCATGCGCAAACACTCACGCAAGGCAGGGCCATACTCATACTTGCTATGGCAAATGAATGTACAGAGGGACAAATCCTCCTCGTCTAACTCCAAAGCCCCTAACTG
Source organism: uncultured Thiothrix sp. (assembly GCA_964293005.1). GTDB lineage: Bacteria > Pseudomonadota > Gammaproteobacteria > Thiotrichales > Thiotrichaceae > Thiolinea. Next base: position 177,894 of record CAXYXW010000001.1, on the reverse strand, counting down.
CTGGGCCATGACCGTATCCCGCACCAACAAAGAGCGGAGCAACTGGGTCGGCAAAATATCCAACGGCATAACCGCCTCATAACTCCCCAATGGAACCATCGCACGCGGGCTGCCGTTCTGGGTAGTCGTCATCGTAAACGCCTGTTTGCGCAGTCCGGGTCGCAAAAACACATTCAATAACGAGAATTGCGCCAACCACGGATTCAGCCAGTGCAAAAACAGGCGGGGCTGTTCCTCTGAAATCACCGATACCTGCAAATGGAAACGCCCCAAGAAGGTGCTTTCACCCGAAGCACGCTGCCCCGCCAGCACCGAACCAGAAATGACCCGGCAACGTGTATCCAGCAGCTCATTTTGCACCAGCTCATCGGTGTTTGCCCCCAAACGGGTACGCACCAGACGCGGCTGCCTGACCGCAGGCCCAGCCAAGGCAAATACCCGCTCAACGGACAAACGCCCCGTGGTAAACAGCTTGCCAATCGCAACCACATCCTGGTAATTCAGATGCCAAACACTGCGGGTTTCACTGACAGGCTCCAGAAAATGGATATGCGTACCGGGCAAACCGACCGGATGCACCCCAGAAAAGCCCTGATAGGTAATATTGTTGGCGACAATCTGCGGGATAGCTGCACCGGCCTGATGGCAGACATACAGCTTGGGCGCAAGGCGTGACAAAATCTGCAAGCCCTGCTTGAAGGGTTCGGCTACCTCTGCCAATACCACCAAGGGATCGGCTGCCAAGGGGCGGGTATCCATTGCATTAACAAAAATGGCAACGGGCACGGCATCAGCTTCTGGCGTTTTGCTGTAGGGGCGGGTACGGAAGGCGACCCACTGCCCCGATTGTTGCAAGGTGCTGCGGATAGTTGCTGCATCCAGGGAAGCCAGCGACTCGGGCGCATGCGCCCCGAAATCAATGTACGCTTCCTCTGCATCCAGTTGAATAACCACCGAATTAAGGACACGCTTTGCCCCCCGATGGATGGCAAGCACTTTGCCCGCTGCGGGTGCTGTAACATTCACGCCGGGACGTTTCCTGTCGGTAAACAGTACCTGCCCTAGCTTGACGGAATCACCTTCCTGCACCTGCATGGCAGGCCGAAGGTCATGGAAATCACGCCCTAATACAGCCACTGTGGTTGGCTTGGGGTGATCATAAATCATCTGTTCTGGCTTACCTGCAATCGGTATGTCCAGGCCTTTTGTAATTTTCATGCTGCTATATCAAACGCTTGTTTTTAGGGAACCAGCAAAGACTGGCTATCCAAAAAGTATAGATAAACCAATCCAAACCTATTGCCAAGTGGATAGAATCTGTGGAGAAGTGGGCACAAACTTACACTTTTTGTACCCTAACCGCAAATTAATTTGGGAAGATCAATAGCCCCGCAGCATGGGTAATATCTATTAATACTTATTCTGCTGCTGGCTCCAGATTGGTTTTGCTGGGCAGCAAACCGCCCATTTGGGAAAGGGGGAAAATATAACGCAAGCCATGCCCGACATCCGCCAACACCAATTCATCCGATGTTTCCAGCACCCGCAATTCGCGGGTTCCATCTGCTGTAATCAATTGGATGCGCCCCTTACCTTCTGCTGAAACCGTTGCCTCCAGTGGTTCAAGGCGGATGGCTTCCGCTTGTTGCCACGCCGTCACTAACGCGGGGGAGGAAACAAACCCTTCAGGTAATTGCACCGATTGCAGGGAAACACCCTCAGGAACCAGTTTCAGAGCGACAAAATCTAGCCACTCCCCTGTCAAAGCACCAAATACGGCCTCATTGACCAGCTTGATTTTGCCATCATGCAGCACATAGCGGCGATTCGATACCGGGTTATTGCCTCCCAATACCAGCGCCTCCCCATTGAAACGCACCACCACCTGCCCTGGATTTAAACCATAGGGCTGCAAATCCTTACCTGCTGCGTCATAACTGGCTTCAACCCGCTCTTCCAACAAAGTCAGCACCTGCCGCATCCGCACTGGATTCGCCACCAGCACCTTGGGCAACTGCATCTGCCAGCCAGAACCTTCCTTCTGGAAGCGCAACACATCTTTACCGGGGGTTGCCGGATTGCGGTCTACCTCGACCGTATTTACCACGGACAAATCCAGTGCCAGCAGCCGGTCAATGCTTGCCGCCTTATTCCCTGCTGTTTGCCACCACCAAGCCAACCCTGCCAGACCAGCGACCAGCAACAGCATCAACCCGTTCAACAGCAAACGCCGACCTTGCACACCGACCATTACTTAACGCCTCCTGCGCCGCAACCAAATCACCACCCCAGCCAACACCAGCAACAACGGCAAAACCAACAGGAAGAACACCGCCAGTACCAAACTGGTCGTTTCACCCAAATTCAAATGGGTATCGGGCGCACCTGCAACGGGGACATTCAGCAAATTATCGTCTGCACTCAGCCAGTTGAACATATTGCTCGCCAAGTCAAGGTTCACGCCCTGCCCGACGAATGCATTCAGCATGAAATCGCTATCACCCACCACAATCACGCGCTGCTGGCGTTCTTTTTGCGACGATACCGGTGTGGCCTCACCCGAAGTAGCCGTTTCTGGCTGCTCCAGCAAACGGGTCAATGCCACCCCAATGGTAATAGGCCCAAGCTGGTCGCCCTTATCCTCTTCATAAGAGACCGCACCATCAATGGCCCCGGTTTCCAGCCAACTGTTGGGCAAGGTATTCAGGAACTCATCAAACTGCCACGCCAAGGCATCCTTAACCTCTGCCGGGTTCCGCAACACCTGGGTCGCAAACGGAAACAGGCTTTGTGTGCCGGTAAACTTTTCCGCCAAGGGGGAACGCCCATAATCCACCACAGGGACAACCGCCGGGTGGCTTACCCCCAGCATGGCATGCAACTGCTCATTGGCATCCAGTACCGTCCCCTCATACACCTTCAAGCCCAACAGATCCGCCACTGGCTGCAAACCATGCACACCGCCCGGATCTTGTAGCCATAGCAGGTTTCCACCTTGCTCCAGGTACTTTTTCAGTACATCCACCTCACCGGGCAGCAAATCCTGCTGCGGCGAAGCAATCACCAGAAAGCGGGCATTTTGCGGAACCGACTGGGTACGCACCAGATTATGCGGCTGCACCGTAAAACCGCTACGCTCCAAACTGGCTAATAACTGTGACATGCCGGTGGATTCTTCGGACAAGGGATTGCGCTCACCATGCCCCTCCAGGAACACAACCAAACGCTCCCCTCCCCGGCTGACACGCTGGATTGCATTGGCAAGCACCGACTCGCTGGTCGCCTCCACCACTTCACTGCGCTCCCCCAGCCGCACCACCAACTGCCCCGCATACTGGATGCCATCCTGCTTGGCACGTACCGGATCCAGATCAGGGTTGACAAATTCCAGCGTAATATCCGCTTTAACCCGCTGATATTTAGCCACCAATTTGCGCAATTGCTCTTGCAAAGCAGGATCGTCCGGCACATAAGCAACGAACTTCAGCGGCTGATCCACCCCAGCCAGCAGGGCACGGGTTGGCTCACTCAGGCTATTCCGGTTGCCATATGTCCAATCTGACTGGAAATGGAATTCACGGCTGAAAAAAGCCAGCAAACCCAACACCAGCAGCAGCAAGATATAAAACAGGGCATTTTGCACACCCAAGGAACGGTGGGCATTTTTGGTCATTTTCATTGGTGGCTACCCTTGCAAGCGGTCATTATCAAGTTTGCGGATAGTCAAGAGCAGAAACCCCATGATAAACAACAGGTAATAGACCAAATCACTGCTATCGAACATCCCTTCCAGAAATGACAGGAAATGCCCAAAATGGGATAAATAAATAAAGAGCTGGCTACCTGAGCCTTGGGAGTTGCCCGAGATATACAGGATCATCAAAAACAGCAACAAACCAAAGGTACTGACAGCGGCAATAATCGGCTGCCGGGTCAAGGCCGACAGGAACATACCTGCTGCCGCAAACGAGGCCAGCAACAAAAACAAGCCCAATACCGCTGCCGCAAGCTTGCCCCAATCCAGTGCCGCACCCAGTGCCAGCGAAACAGGCATCAGGGTCAACATCAAAACCATCACCACCACCAGGAGCAATAGCCCCAGATACTTGCCCAGCACAATTTGTGTCATAGACACCGGCGCAGTTGTCAAAAAAGGCAAGGTCTGGTTCATGCGCTCCTCAGCAAACAAGCGCATCGTCAAGATAGGCATCACGGCCAACATAATAATGCCTGCCCACAAATACAGAGCTGAAACCACCATATCACTCAAACCTGGGGCATTTTCACGCCCAGCCATCATCGGCTGGATTTGGGTGACATACTCATTCAAGCCCAATAAAAACACCCAAGCCAGAATGAACTGCACCAAGGCCAACAAACTCCAGGCCAAGGGGGAGTTAAACATGCGCCGGAATTCCATCTGCGCAATTGTCATCATGGCATTCATAGCCCCCCCTCCCCAACCAACGCTGGATCTTCCTGATAAACCAATTCAAAGAAAACCTTTTCCAGAGAACCAATACCCTGTAAGGAATCATTGAAGACGGTGCGCCCCCGATTCAAAATTTGCACACGGTCACATACCGCCTGGACTTCTGGCAAAATATGGGTAGACAGGATGACCGCATGCTCCTTGCCCAACTCACGGATCAAGTGACGGATTTCCCGGATTTGCAAGGGATCCAGCCCCACGGTTGGCTCATCGAGGATAACAACCGCCGGATTATGCAAAATCGCCTGGGCAATCCCGACCCGCTGGCGGAACCCTTTGGAGAGATTTCCAATAAGCCGGTGTTGTACCTCATCCAGATTACAACGCCCACGTGCCTGCACAATGGCTTGCTGGCGGGCATCCCCACCCAACCCATGCAGCCGCGCACAATAACCGAGGTACTCATTCACGGTCAGGTCGCGGTAAACGGGGGGTTGCTCTGGCAGATAGCCCAGATGCTGCTTGGCCTTGCGTGGCTCATCCAGCAAGTCAATGCCATTGATTTTTATACTGCCGGTACTGGGAGCCAAATTGCCCGTCAGCATTTGCATGGTCGTCGATTTACCTGCGCCGTTCGGCCCCAATAGCCCCAATACTTCACCTTTCTTGAGGTATAACTCCAGCTTATCAACAGCACAATGGTCACTGTAATACCGGGAAAGCCCTTCTGCCGCCATCAATATTTCTTGGTTTTCTTGATCCATCAGGCGCTATAACTCCTGTTTTTGCTGTTAAGCTATTAACGGTTAGATTGCCCCAGCATGGGGATGAAGCCCTGGAAATCAAGGGAGATTAGAAAATGTAACCAAGTCACGTTACAAATAATTTGACCTGATTGCACATCGGTAATAACTTACCCATCCGCCAACCATAGCAAGCAACGAAGGTTTCTGACAGATGAGCATGATGAACGAATCCGCGCGACAATGGTATTTGCTGACCAGCAAACCACACAAAGATGCCTTGGCAGAGGAAGAGCTTTGCAAGCAAGGCTACGAAGTCTACCGCCCGCTTGCACAACGTCTGCGCAAACGGCGGGAGAAGATGGTGAAGGTCGTTGAGTCCCTGTTTCCCCGCTATATGTTTATCCACCTCAACACACTGGATGACAATTGGGCTCCCATCCGCTCCACCAAGGGTGTCAACCATTTTGTGCGCTTTGGTATAGAACCCGCCATCGTCCCTGGAAACCTGATCATAGCCTTGCGCCAACAAGAGGGCATCCTGGGCGAAAAGGCGATTGACCTTGACCGTTTCCACGAAGGGGATAGCGTTATCCCAACGGATGGCCCCTTCAAGGGCTTACGCGGGATCTTCATGAGTTATGACGGTGAAGAACGGGCAATCATCCTGCTGGAAATCATGACCAAGCAAGCTAGACTGGTGATTTCCCCCGCCAAATTGCTTGCCGCTTAACCTTGGTTAATAGCCGTTAGGAATCACTAAAGTTGATATTTGCTGATTCCATAACCTATACTGACCCTACCTACAACAAAGCTTGATGCCCCATACAATGTCATCCAGAAGATTCATTTTCTTACAGGGCGTTGCGACCCCTTTTTTCAAAGAACTGGGCAATGCCATCCGGCAGAGCGGCCACAAGGTATTCCGGGTCAACTTCTGTGGTGGTGATAGCTTTTTCAGTATGGGCACAGACAGTTGGCGCTTTAGTGCCCCGCTTGATACCTTTCCGCGTTGGCTTGCTGAAAAATACGCTGACCACAAATTCACTGATGCTGTCCTGTTTGGTGATACCCGACCTGTCCATACCCATGCCATACAGGTCTTACGGAAATTGGGGGTACGCATCCATGTCTATGAAGAGGGCTACCTGCGCCCTGACTGGATCACACTCGAACACAATGGCGTAAATGGCTATTCCAGTTTGCTGGGGAAAGATCCGGCCTTTTGGGAGCAAGCAGCCAGCAAGGGCGAGCGGGAAAAGAAGGCGCTCCCGATTGGTAAAACCTTTTCCATGCGGGCATGGCATGACATATCATACCGCTTGGCAAATGCAGCCCTGTCCCAACTCTACCCCCACTACCAAAGCCACCGTCCACTCAAAGCGTACCGTGAATACCTGGGGTGGGCACAACGTTTTCCACTCAACAAGCTGTGGCACGAACGGCAAGACAAAAAAGCCATCCATGCCCTGGTTGAATCCGGCAGGCCTTATTACCTCCTGCCCTTGCAACTGGACTCGGATGCGCAAATCCGCGTGCACTCACGCTTTGCCAGCATCCAGCAAGTCATTGAGCATGTGGTAGATTCTTTCGTCCACTATGCTCCCGCCGACAGCGTATTGGTCATCAAGAATCACCCTCTGGATACAGGCGTGCTGAAGCATGGCAAGTTTGTGCGCCAACTGAGCCAAGACAGGCAACTGACTGACCGTATCCTGTTCCTTGAATCAGGTCATCTGCCTACCCTGCTCCAGCACACCAAAGGTACAGTGCTGGTCAATAGCACAACCGGCACATCGGCACTGCACCACGGTTCACCGACCATTGCCCTTGGGACAGCCATTTTTGCCCTGCCGGGGCTGACCTTTCAGGAGGGTCTGGATCGTTTCTGGACGGAGGGCAAACCGGCAGACAAAAACCTGTACCAACGCTTTCGCAAAGCCACGATTGAACTAACCCAAATCAATGGTGACTTTTACTCACGTAAAGGCATGCAATTGGCGATAGCAGGCAGCCTGAAAGCCATGAATATTACCCCGGTTCCTATACCCCAAACCAGCAGCAGTGATATTGCCACGGATGATGGCTTGTTACCCGCCCCGGTGTATGGCGGCAAACTGCCTGAAAGCACCTACCTGTATAAAAAAGAGCATTAACCCACGATGCAAAAGGCCATTTCCACTGTTCTGATTACCGGGGCAAGTAATGGCATAGGTGCAGCACTTGCCCAGCGTTATGCGGCTCCTAACGTGCATCTGGGGCTGATTGGGCGTGATCCCTTGCGGATGCAACACATCGCGGATGATTGCCAGGCACGTGGGGCAAGCGTTGAAGTCGGCTTACTTGATGTCACTGACACTGCCTCCTTGCAAGCATGGATCATGGATTTTGATGCACGCCATCCGGTGGATTTGGTTATTGCCAATGCAGGCATCACCAACCATTTGGGCAAAGACAATGCAGGGGAATCCGCTGCACACATCCGCCAGCTCTTTGATGTTAACCTGCACGGGGCAATCAACACCATCCATCCGCTGATTGCCCCCATGCGCCAACGCCAGCAAGGACAAATTGCCTTGGTCAGTTCACTGGCGGCGTGGCGGGGCATGCCGGTCACACCCGCTTATAGTGCCAGTAAAGCCGCCCTGAAATCTTATGGTGAAGCTCTGCGTGGCTGGTTAGCCCCGGAAGGGGTCAAGGTCAATGTCATTTGCCCAGGGTTTGTCAAGTCCGACCTGAGTGACCATTTTCCGGGTAGTCGCCCGTTTATGCTCAGTGCGGGGCAAGCCGCCCAACGGATTCAGCAAGGTTTGGCAAAGAACCGTGCCATCATCGCCTTCCCCTTCCCTCTCACGATTGGCATGTGGTTTGTTTCAGTATTGCCTTTTCCCATTGCCTCGTTCTTTCTTGGGCTTTCCGGCTATAATCGCGCCTGACCCAACAAGACACCATACCCATGCCATGAGCCTGCTGCTTGCCTACCTGACGACCTTATTGCTGGCACAACTGGCACAACAGTGGTTACTGGCTCCCGCCATCCGCCCTGGCTCGCGCCCAGTCAGCCTATGGCTACTGCAATGTGCGGCTGTCAGCCTGCCTTATGGCATGGTGCTGTTGCTGACCACCCGCCCGATCTTGTCTGGTATTGTCACACTGGCAATCCTTGCTGTCTTTGTCGTGGTTAACCATGCCAAATACAAGGCATTGCAAGAACCGTTACTGTTTTCGGATGTTTACCTGTACCTGCAAGTATTCAGCCACCCCCGCCTGTTCCTGCCTTTCCTCAACATCCCCCTGACCGTGACCGCTATCGTGCTGGGCGCGACCCTGCTCTATCTGGCGGTCTGGCTGGAGCCTGCACAGGCTGGTTGGGGTCTGTGGCCTAGTATTGGGCTGCTGTTACTGCTGGGGGCGTGCCTGTCATTTATCCGACAGACTACGCGACAGATTAGCTTATGTTTTGACCCCGCTCGGGATGTCCGTACCTTGGGTTTGGTCAATAGCCTGCTGGTATATGCCTTGCAAGCAATACAGCCAGAACGTAAAAGGCTGCTCTATGGGCGACTAACGATACTGTCACCATTCGCATCACCTCCCGCGCATCCTGAACCTGCGGCACTGGATGATGTTATTGTCATCCAGAGCGAATCCTTTTTTGATGCCCGCCGCCTCACCCCGGCGATCAAGCCTGAACTCCTGCACCATTTCGACCGGATTGGCAACCAAGCCCGCCAGCAGGGGCGTTTAACCGTTCCCGCCTGGGGAGCGAATACCTTGCGTCCGGAATTTGCCTTCCTCAGCGGCATTGACAATGCCCAACTGGAACATTACCGCTTCAACCCTTACCAATTCCTGCAACACCAATCCACCCCGACTCTTGCCAGCTACCTGCAAACCCTGGGCTACCGCTGCATTTGCATCCACCCTAACCATGCCGCTTTTTTTAAGCGTGACCGGGTATTTCCCCGCTTCGGGTTTGATGAGTTCATTGATATTGCCGGGTTTGATGCTGACCAGACCGCAGGCCCTTATATCAGCGATGCGGCTGTACAAGAAAAAATTGCCGAAATCCTCGCAAACCGCCCGAATGGACGACCCCTGTTCATTTTTGCGATTACCATGGAAAACCACGGCCCACTGCATTTGGAAAACTGCACCGGACAAGATTTGGGGCAGTATTATCAAGGGATAGCACCGCAGGCACACCATGACCTGACGGTGTATTTGCGCCACCTGCAAAACGCCGACCAGATGCTGGATAAGCTTACCCAGACCTTACACGCCAGCCCACGCGGTGCGCTGTTGTGCTGGTATGGCGACCATGTGCCCAGCATGCCTGCCGTCTATGCAGAATTGGGCTTTACCGACGGACGCAGTGACTATCTGGTTTGGCATAACCGCGACTACCCGCGCCAAACAACAACCGCGTGCCAACCACACGACCTGAGCATCGCCAGCCTCAGCCCGCTACTTACCGCTATCCTCACGGGCAGGGGACATACTTCCCCGCACTAGCGCCGCATACTCCCGCCAACGTAAATACCGGCGCTGGCGGCGAAACTGCCGGGTGTCATAGGGATTAGGCCAAGAGTCATACCCGCCACCGGGTGGCTGCTCTTGTCCAAGGGTGCTGGATGCCAATGCGCCTATTTGCCGCACCGCCGCCATCGCCCCCAGCTTGAACAGCTTCACATTGAGGCTTAACAGGCTGTCATGCCAGCGCACTTGCAAGCGTGCCTGCTCCAGAATACGCCCGTGGTCAAACTGCTCATCTTGCAGGTGTACCGTCACGCCTGTTTCTTGCGCATGGCGCAAGAGGGCATAGAAGGCTGGATCGACCCCCTTGAAAGCAGGCAACAGGGAGGGGTGAATATTCAGGCAAGCCAAACCGGGAATCGCCAACACTTCTGCTGCAAGCAACTGGTTAAAGTGGGCAGACAACATCACATCCGGCTGTGCCACTTTCAGGAAGGTCACGGTGGCTGGCTCGTTGATGTCAGCCGTCTCCAACACCGGAACGTGTTTGGCACGGCATACGCCAAACAAGGTCTGCTTGCCCCACAAGGTTTGCAACAGCCGGTAAAGGTCAGTGACTGCAAACAAATAGGCGGCATAACGCAGCCCTGATAATTGGATTTGCCGTACACTCGCTCGCCACTTGCCGTAGTCCTTGCGCAAGATGCGGGTGGAAACAACAACCCCGACCACCTCGATCTGGGGTGACTTGAGCAGCTCATGCAACACCAGATCGGAATACAGGCTAGGGTAGGTACAAAAAACAACCCGGCGGCGTGGTTCCATTTATTTCTTTGCCAATATCGCAGCCAAGGTCTGGATGGTATGGGTGATCTGGGCTTCGGTATGCGCCATACTGATAAAGAAGCGCAAGCGTGCCATCCCCTCTTCCACCGCAGGATAAAAGATGGGCTGCACATTGATGCCTTGGTCAAACAAGCGGTTGGCAACCAAACCCGCCCGCGCCGAACTGCCCAAAATAGCAGGAACCACCGCCAAACCTGCACTGTAGCCACTGTTAATCCCATGCTGGCGGCACTGCTCTAGGAACAGCTTGCCATTGGCCTGTAATTTCCGCACCCGCTCCGGCTCCGCCAGCATCACTTGCAAAGCCGCATGGGAAGCAGCCGCCAACGGTGGCGACATACCGACGCTATACAGGAAACCAGGGGCAGAGATGCGCAAGTGGTGCACCAAGGCTTTTTCCCCGGCAATATAACCACCGCAACCCGATAGGGTTTTGCTTAAAGTCCCCATCCAAATATCGACTTCGTGCCCATCCACCCCAAAATGCTCACGGATACCCTTGCCAGTCGCGCCCATAATGCCAAATGAGTGTGCCTCATCGACCATCAGAAAGGCTTTGTGCTTCTGTTTGACTTCAATAAAGCGCGGCAAGTCAGGGAAATCCCCATCCATGCTGTAAATGCCCTCAATCACAATCAACACGCGCTCGAAATCCTTGCGGTGTTCATCCAATAGCTGATCCAACGCTTGCCAGTCATTGTGCGGGAACGGCATCCGCTGCGCCCCGGATAACAAAGCCCCTTGCACGGCACTATTGTGGATCAAACTGTCGTGCAGGATCAGGTCGCGGCTACCGAACAAATAGCCAATGGTGGTGACATTGGTCGCATGTCCACTGACAAAGGCCACACAATCATCCACCCCATAGACATCAGCCAAGCCGCGCTCCAGTTGCTGCTGCACCGCCCGCTCCCCCGACACCATCCGGCTGGCAGATGCCGACGTGCCATAACGCTGGATAGCCTCAACGGCGGCCTGATTGACTGCCGGATGCCCACACAGGTCAAGGTAGTTGTAACTGGCAAAGTTGATATACGCTTTGCCGTCAATCCAAGTGGTGGCACTGGCAACCTGGTCATGGGTTTTGAAGAAGGGGCTATCAATGCCCAACTGCTTGCCACCCTGCTCAATCACACGGATTTGCTGGTAGCCGGGCATACGGTCAAAACGGTAAAACTCTTCGGGGATTTCATTGCGCCGGAACAGCTTTCTTCTGGACGGCTCACCCTCCTGAGCCTGCTTATCCAGTTTTTTGCGGTGGCGCTCCAGCATTTCACTCGCCAGCCGCTCTTTCAACTGGTCGCTCAGACCAAATAAATTTCTGCCTGTCATGCCTTTACACCTTACCTGCCTCTTCGGCAGACAGATTCGCTGCCAATTGCGCCAATTCAGCCGCGCTCATATCCGAGCCATGCTTTTTGACCACTGCCGCAATCGCCTGCTGTTTTAATTCCTGTTCATTGGGAGCCGCCGAACCTTCCTGTGGCAGCAAATGGGCGGCAATCTTTTCAGCAATCCGGCTGACGGTTGCGCCTTCTGTCAGTGCCATGACGGGCAAGCGCACACCAAAACGCTCCTCAATCGCCAGCACCAACTCCATACCCATCAGGGAATCCATGCCCAAATCAAACACCGACTTGTCTGCTGACAACTTCTCACGCGGCAGGCGCAAAATATGCCCCACCTCAGCCATCAGCAACTCCGTCACCAACGCATGCACTTCTGTACCCGACAGCCCAGCAATCAAGGCATGGATGTCCTCACCCTGCCCATCCTCTTCACCTGACTTTGCCAGACGGCGCTGTTCCGTAAACTTCAGGGATTTGGCTCCGGGCATGACACGCTGGATGGCATTCCAGTCAAAATCCACCACCGCCACACCCGCCTTATCCGACTGCACCAAGGTTTCCAGCATAGCCAACGCCCGCTGGCTGGCTAACGCCTCACCCCCCAAGCGTGCTTGTAAAGCATCTTTCACCGCCTCATTGCGGGTCAAATAGCCGACATCAGCAATCGCCCCCCAAGCAGCATAAGTCGCAGGCAAGCCTTGCGCCTTGCGGTGATGCACCAAGGACTCCAGGAACAGATTGGCTGCCACATAATTGGCCTGCCCAGGATTCCCCAAATACGTGGTAACTGAGGAGTATAGGATAAATAAATCCAGCGGCATGCCCTGCGTCAATTGATGCAGGTTCCACGCCCCCAACATTTTCGGTGACAATACCTTGCGGAAACTGTCCGTGCTGAGATTGCGGATAATGCCATCATCCAGCACCATCGCCGCGTGCACGATGCCGCGCAACGGCGGCAACTGTTCACGTATCTCCACAAAAGCCGCTTGCAGTGCCTGCCGGTCTGCCACGTCACAGGCATACACCTTGACACGCACGCCCTGCGCCTCCAGCCCGGCAACCGCTTGCTGCGCTTCGGCACTGGCAGCACCGCTACGGCTCATCAGGATGAGCGTGCCCGCCCCTTTGTCAGCCAACCATCGGGCAGTCTGCAAGCCAAAGCCACTCAAGCCCCCTGTCACCAGATAACTGCCATCGGCTGCCAATTGCAGGGGTTGCCTGGTGGTTTCAACCATACCTGGCTGCAATGGCTCACCCGTAAATGAGACAATCACCTTGCCAATCTGCCGGGACTGCTGCATGTAACGGAAAGCCTCACGGATACGGCTTGCCGGGAAAACCCGGTGCGGCAAGGGGCGCAACACACCCTGCTGGAACAGCGCCATCATGTCGCGGAATAAGCGGCCTGCAAGCTCAGGGCGCTCAACCAGCAACTGGTCGGCATCAATCCCGAAATAGGAAATGTTATTACGGAAGGGGCGCAAACCAATCTTGCTGTTTTCGTAAAAGTCGCGCTTACCCAACTCCAGGAAACGCCCGAACGGACGTAAAATCGCCAAATTCTTATTGATCGCTTCCCCGGAAATCGAGTTGAGGACAATATCCACCCCCTGCCCGCCGGTCAGCCGCATAATATCTTCGGCAAACCGCAAGTTGCGCGAATCCATGACATGATCCGCCCCCATCAGGCGTACAAACTCACGTTTCTCATCCGTTCCGGCGGTTGCAAAAATCTCTGCCCCCCGGTAACGGGCAAACTGGATCGCTGCCAAGCCCACCCCACCGGATGCACCGTGGATCAGGATGCGCTCACCGGGCTGTAACTGCGCCAAATGCTGCAAGGCATAATAAACAGTGAAAAAGGTCGTCGGGATGGTGGCTGCCTCTTCATCTGTCCAGGCTTCCGGTTTATGCGCCACCGCCGTGGTACGGGTAATCACCCGCGTACTAAAACAGGCAGGGGCAAAACCAATCACTGCATCCCCGGCCTGGAATCCCTGTACGGCTGCCCCGGTACGCACGACCGTCCCGGACAACTCCATCCCCAACGAGGCTCCGGCAAAACCATTCTCCACAGCCTCATCCGACAGCAAGCCCATCGCATACATGACATCACGGAAATTCAAGCCGGTAGCATGTGGGCGGATTTCAATCTCATCGGCTTGCAAGGCCTGCTCTGGTAATACCCGCCAATACAGGTGCTTCAACAAACCGGGTGTCGTGAAATCCAAAGCGAGTGCAGGCACAGCCGCTTGCCCTTGCCCACTTGCCAAGGTGGTTTTATGCATACGCATGACATGGCGGTTGCCAGCACCCAACAGGATTTCATCCTCTCCATCCGGGAACAAAAACTCCTGCACCAAACGGGTAGCCGCCTCCACGACTGGCAAGGCATCCTGCACATCCAGCAGGGTACAATGGAGATCGGGATGCTCATTCATTAACACCCGCCCCAATCCCCACAACGGTGCTTGGGCTGGATTCTCCCCATTAGCAGCACCCGCTGTCACCAGCCATAAACGGGATGACTGCTTATCCTGATCCAAGGCCTGTACCAACCCGACCAGGCCGAAGCAACGCCGTTCCTGCACCGCCAGCAAATCAGCCTGCGTACTGGAGAAATCCAAGCCCGCCAGATGAATAATATGATCCACCGGCTGGCGTAAAACAAAATCTGTTTGGACGGCGACGTGCTGGCCTTGCGCCTGCAAACCGGCCTGCACCCCTGCCGCCAATTCAGCCGCATACCCGGTGGCATCGGTCAGGATCAGCCATGATTGGGCAGCAGGAACAACGGTAGCGGCGGCTTGTGCCGCCTCCCCTGCCTCTGCCAACAACAGGAATGCACCGACCGCATCGTCTTCCGCCTCTGGCTCAAAGGCAGTCGTCACTGCGGCAAAACCACTGGCTTGCAATGCCTGTTGCCACTCGGCGGGTGTATGCAGCCGTGCTACAAAATGCTGCCCGCTGGCATCCTCCAGCGGCAACCACCAGTGGGGCTGCAAACCCTGCGTCAAATCGAGGAAACGGCTGGGCTGGGCATGTGCCAACAGCAACAGCGCGTGTGGTTTCATCAGCTTGCGCAATCGCGGCAAAACCGCCTGCACATCACCCCAATCAAACAGGGCATGCCCGGCAACCACCACATCAAAACCTTCCTGTTGCAATAACCCCTGATAGGCATCCCCTGTCAGGTCAGCGGGTAACAATACCCCTTGCAGGAACGGGCAATCCTCAAACCCGTCCTGAGCCTGTGCAACCTTAGCCGCATCCGGGTCTGCAAACACATAATCGCAACGCCCGGCAGGCAAGAGCGGCAAGAGCGCATGGGTCAATGCCCCATCACCGCCCGCCAACTCCAATACCCGCAAACGCCGGTTGGCAGGCCACTGCACGGCTACCGCCCGCAGCATTTCCCCCAAAGCCGTATTGATGGCACGGAAACTCGGGGAAGAATCCAGCCAATGCTCATGGATACTGCTTTTGGCAGGCATCAACAAGGCATCCGCCGCTAACGTGCCACGCAACACATCCAGCAAATGCCCACCACAACGCCCCAGCATCACCAGCTCAGGGGTATGGGCAGGAGCGTCACCCAAAATCGCCAGCCAAATATCCTGGGCAGCAGGCAGATTGGCATCGGTAGCCAAATACCAACGACCTGCCTCCTGCTCTGCCAAGCCATCCTCTTCCAATAGGGCGAACAGGCGTTGCAACAAAGGCAGATGCTCTGCGCCAATGCCATGCCGAGATTGCAAGCCAGCCAAACGGATACCTTGTGTTTCACCGGCGCACAAGGTTTGGACTGCCTCCCAAGCAAATGCAGTCGCCAGCACCTCAAACAAGGGAGATACCTGGCGGAAATGCTTCTGGCGCTGGAGGGATGCTTCGTGTGCCTGCAAATAAGCCATCGCTGCCTCCACCAAGGCAGGGATGGCCAAGGGTGGGGTAATTAGCGGGGTAACTGCCCCGGCCTGCACCAAAGGCTTCAGGAATGGCACAAACTCATAGGTTGCCGGTTCAGACTGGCGGCTACGGGCAAACTGCACCCCCCGGAACCGGCAGGCTTGTAACTCTGCCAAGACCTTCCCTGCTGCATCCAGCAACAAGAAATCTGCCAATACCGAGCGCGGACTTTGCTTGCGGATACGGAGGTGCAAATGGGCTACCTGCCCACCGCCACCAAAGAAATTCAATTTACCGATCTGGATCGGGATCAGGGCAGCACAACGCCCTTGGCGAATATCGGCACGGAATACATCCACCAACACCTGAAACCCCGCATCCAGTAAAGCCGGATGCAATAAGTGCTGCACCATCCCAGCTTCAATCACCGCCGGAACGGACAAGGCTGCCAAGGCTTCCAGCCCATGCACCCACACCTGCTGCACACCCTGGAACGCAGGCAGGTACGTCAAACCGACAGCTTCGGTCAACTGGTAATGTTCACTTGCCGACAAGACCTCATCCGCACCGGTCTGCAAGGTCGGAACATCCGGCACCACAATATCTGCCGCGTCCTTCAGGACTACCCCGGTCAAACGCCCCACCACATTGACCGTCCATGCATCATCACTCAGACGGTCACGGCTGGAAATGCTGAAGCTGCCATCCATCGGCAACAGGTTGAAATGAATAACCTTGGCCTGCCCTTCCTCCAGTAGTACGGGCGCACGGATTTCAAAGTTTTCCAGTGCATGTGACGGGGTTTTGTACCACTGCATGGAAGCCGCCAACGCCATTTCCACATAAGCAGCTGCCGGGACAACCACTGCCCCATCCACCACATGGTCTGCCAGATACGGTAACTTGACCGCATCCAACTGGTTCTCCCACAGCGCCTCGGCTTCTTTGAGGCGATACCCCAGCAAAGGATGGCTGCGGTGACGGTTGACCAGGTTCGGGCCTTCATTGGTCAGGGGATACCAGTAGTGCTCACGTTGCCACGGGTAGTTGGGTAGTGCCAACCATTGCCCCGCTTGCGGGAACCAGCGTCCCATCTCCAGCGGGCAACCCAGCAACCAGCTACGGAACGCAGCCTGTTGCAGGCAATCAGCCTTTTCATCCTTACGTTGCCCCGTGCCCAGAGCCTGACCTTCCACCGACTTAGCCCGCAGGCATTCATTAATATAGCCACGCAGGATCGGATGCGGCCCCACCTCCAGAAATACCTGCACACCCCCATCAATCAGGGTATTGAGTGCCGCTTCAAACGCCACCGGCTGACGGATATTCTGCCACCAGTAATCCGCATCCAGCACAGCGCCCGTCATGTCCCTGCCATAAACGGTCGAGATAAAACGGACTCCTGTCCCGGCAGCTTGTGGCTGCAAACCCGCCAATCCGGTCAATAACCCGGTGCGGATCGGCTCCATCCAGTGGCTATGAAAGGCATAATCCAAATCCAGAATCCGGTAAAACGTACCCGCCGCCTCAAACTCGGCTTTCAGCAACTCAAGGTCAGCCAAGGTCGCAGACAAAGTGACCGAACCTGGGCTATTGACCCCGGCGATTTCCACGCGCCCTGCCAAGCCTAATGCCTGCAACTGTTCCTGCATGGCAGCCAAGCCCAGGCCAGCGGCTGCCATACGCCCCTGCCCACGGGTCTGCCCTTGTGCATGGCTACGCTCATAAATGACACGCACTGCCTGTTCCAGCGACAAAGCACCGGCTGCCCAAGCCGCCGCCACTTCACCCACACTGTGCCCAACGGTGGCATGGATACGCACGCCCAACGATTCCAGTACCCGCACCATCCCCACCTGCAAGGCAAACAACAGGGGCTGGGCGATTTCAGTCAAATGCAGGCGCGAATGCTCAGGACTTGCGGCAAACTCCGCCAACAGGGAATAATCGGCATACGCTGCCAATAGGCCATCGACCTCTTCAACCGCTGCCCGGAAGACTGGACTATGTGCCAATAAAACCTGCCCCATCCCCTGCCACTGTGAGCCATTCCCGGAAAACAACAAGGCCAAGGGTGCGCCATGAGCCAACAGGCGGCCTTCCGTGCAATAAGCACTATAAGCAGTATCCGTTTTGCCTTCTGCCCGCGCCTGCAAGGTCGCCAGCAGTTGCGTGCGGTCAGGGGCTGCCACCACCAGGCCATGCAGCAGGTGCTGGCGTTGCGTCACCAGATTCCAGCCAAGGTCGTAAGCAGAAACCGTACCGTCCGCCAGTAGCGCTGCATACTGACCTGCCATCGCTTGCAGGGCAGCCGGGTTACGTGCCGACAAGAACAAGGGGGGTACAGCTCCAGCGCTTTCCGCCCCCGCTGCTACGGCAGGAACCTGCTGCTTACCCATTGCCTGATACGACTCAATCAGGACATGGGCATTCGCACCGCCAAAACCAAAGGAATTAACCCCAACCAATTGCCGCCGCCCAGTCCGCTCCAGCGGAGTCAGTTGAGTGACGACCTGCAAATTAAGCCCCGTAAAATCAATGCGGGGGTTGGGGGTTTCAATATGCAGGGAGGGTGGCAATGCCTGATGCTTCAGGGTAAGGATGGCCTTTAACAAGCCAGCCATCCCGGAAGCAGTTTCCAAATGCCCCAGATTGCTTTTTGCCGAACCAATCGGCAAGGGCTGCTGGGTACGTGCCTGCCCCAATACTTCACCGATGGCTCGGGTTTCAATCGGGTCGCCTACCGCTGTCCCGGTTCCATGTGCCTCCAAATACACCAGGTCATCAATATCCACGCCTGCATCGCCGTAGACTTTGCGCAACAACTTACCTTGCTGGTTATAACTGGGTACGGTAATACCATTGGTCTTGCCATCTGCATTGATGCCCGAGGCAACAATCACGCCGTGGATCGGGTCGCCATCCGCTTCCGCCTGTGCCAATGGCTTCAGGAATAGGACAGCAGCCCCTTCTGCCCGCACATAGCCATCCCCGCTGGCATCAAAGGTACGGCAACGCCCACGCGCCGACAGCATCGAAGCTTGTGAAAAGCCAACAAAGGCAAATGGGTGCAGGAGCATATTCACTCCCCCCGCAATCGCCATGCTCGCCTCACCGTTACGGATTGCCTGACAAGCCTGATGCACCGCCACCAAGGATGAGGAGCAGGCGGTATCCACCGACACGCTTGGCCCCTGCAAATCAAAAATATAGGAAATGCGGTTGGAGGCAATACTGGCGGTATTGCCTGTCATCGTATAGGCATCCATCGAGGCCGGGTCATCCACCCGCCGGTTCAGGTAATCGGTGCTGGCAATGCCGACATAAACGGCACAATCCGAACCTGCCAAGGCATCCGGGATTTGCCCGCCGTTTTCCAAAGCCTCCCACGCCAGCTCCAACAACAAGCGCTGTTGTGGATCCATTTGTTCGGCTTCACGCGGGGAAATACCAAAAAAGGCAGCATCAAAATGCCCAATATCCTTCAAAACACCGGCAGCAAATGTTACGCTTTTGCCCGGTTCCTTGCGGTTGGCGTGTTGGAAAAACTCAGTGCCAAAACGGTCTTCACCAATTTGCGTGACGACATCCTGCCCACCACTCAGCACCCGCCAATAATCATCCAGGGACGCAACCCCACCTGGAAAGCGGCAAGCAACCCCAACGATGGCAATTTTATCATGCTTACCAGCAGCAGAACCCGTTGTATTGTTATTTCTCACAGTCGTCACAGTCTAAAAAATCAGGAAGATAAACCAAGGGCGCATTCTACATGGTTAATATCTAAAGTTGAAAACTCCGTGATACACATGTAACACCTTACGCCATTGACGGTACAGCCAGTTCACCTTGTTCTTTTTATTACCGCCTTGTGCCCCAATCTGCTGGCGCAAGGTTTCCACGGCATGCTCTGGTGTGGTGAAAGCGCCAGTTTGCCAATTCATGTACCGAGGATACAAAATCAGGGTAGCCGCCACCAACTCATCCAGAGTGACACGTCGGCTACGCCGCGCCAACGCATGCCGGTCAGCCGTCAAGCCCCAGCCTGCATAAAACGGCAAGCCATAGCACGCAACCTGCTTACCGCGCAGCAACCCCTCAAACCCGACCAGGGAGGTCATGGTATGCACCTCATCAGCAATATCCAAACAATCAGGCAAGCTGGCATCTTCCAGCACCACATCACAACAACGGGCCAGCACATCTGCGGCAACCTTGCCTCTGCGATTGCCACTCACTACATCAGGATGCGGTTTATAAATGATATAAGCCTCCGGTCGGGCTAGCCGCACAGCCTCCAGTAACGCGGTGTTACTGGCAATATCGCGGCAACCCTTATGGATCGATGCATCATCTTCCACTTGACCGGGCACGAGGATAATCCGCTGCCCCACACTCGTCCCGATACGCTCCCGCACGGGTTCCACTCCCAGATTGTACTTGCTGATGCGGTTTTGCAACAGTGCGTTGCGCAAAGTAGACGCTCGATTGCACAGTTCCGGGGGGAAATCAGCCGTTTGTAATAGGTGTTCCAAATCACTCGGTTGGTTCGGGTCGTAATAAATCCCACGCTTATCCAATACCAGTGATAACGGCGGCGTGTAATCCGACCCCAAACCCACTGAGCGGATAAAACCATCCTCAACCCGCCAAACCGGGACACCGCTAGCCGCTGACAAGGCCACTGCTTCCTGCATGGCACGCTCGCCCCATGCGACAATATGGCAATCGTCATCAAAACCCTGGCTTAAGGCAGACTGTTTTTTCCACACAAAAACCAGACGATTGCCAGGTGCATGCAGGAAGCGCCGGATGTAATTGCGCTTCCAGAACGTAAACCCAAAGCAAAATAAAGTACCTGTATTTTCCCGAAATAAACGCTGCTGGGTAGCCATATACCCGACAATAGCACCCAGCCCACAACGCTGCCCAGTATCAGGATGCACGTAACGGCTATATAACAGGTAAGCAGCAGCAAAAACCTCGACAAATGTCCGGGTACGGTGGCGGCGCTGGAAAACGGGAAAAGCACGATCCGCACGGTCATCAGTCAATCCCCAACCGGCATAAAATGGCATCCCAAAACAGGTGACAGGCTTGCCCAGCAACAAGGCTTCAAACCCCATCTGTGAGGTCAGGACATAAACATGCCCTACCTCCTGCAACAAGACCAGGGGATTAACCAGAGCCGATATGACCTGCACACGGGGATTATCTGCCACCAACGGCAAACACCCTTTCTTCTTGCCTGCAATCACATCTGGGTGGGTTTTAATCAGGATCTGGGCATCAGGATGCTCCTGCAAAGCAGCTTCCAGCATACGGGCTGGCAGGGCTGCATCCACCAAACCGTATTGCAGGGACATATCCCCGGCTGTCTGGTCAACCAGCAACACCTTTTTGCCGATCGGCAACTGCACAGCCCCAAACCCGAGCGGAGCATTATTGTATTTGGAGATTTGCTGACAGGTTATTTGCCGCATCAGGTCATCGGCATGGGCAAGCAAGGCCGGATCAGACAACTGTTGCGCCGGATCAGTTGCCAGCAGGGTTTCCAGATCAGAAGGCGCAGTTGCATCATAATAAATGCCCTGCTGGTCAACCACCAATGAGCAGGATGCCGCCCCCAAGACCCCCTGCCCCAGTGAATGGATAAAGCCATCCTCCAAGCGCCATAAAGGTAAGGCCAGACGTGTGGCTAACATCTCCGCTTTGGTGGCGCTGGGCTTCCGACCCCACGCCAGTACTGCGCCCGCAGCAGGCGGCAGCGGGTCATTGCCCCCGACATATAAAACCGGGGCAGATAAAAACTCCGCCAAGGCAGGGTGTCGGGAAAGCTTGCGGGAAACGGTGATGCAAGTGGCAGTGCTCACGAACCACCAAACTGATAATGGACAGATCCGGTATTTCCCGTCAACACCGTACCAGAAACAGGCTCACCCGCCGCCTGCCTGATACGCGACCCCACCCAAATACCGCCAGTACGGTTATGGGTAATGGTATTGGCATCATCGTGCACCACAATATCCTTGCCATTATCCAGCACGTCGTTATCCTGGACTACATTCCGGCTGGCCTGATCCCGGTAATAACGCCCACCTTCAGCATAGTAAAGCGGATCGCCACAGTCGAAAGCAGACTGCTCCCAATCCTGGCGCTCCCCCAGATGGATGCCATAGCCATGATTCCCGGTGATGGCATTCCCATAAATCCCATTACCTTGCGCTGCATCCAGGCGGGGTAGCTGCCCCACATCATCGGCGTGCTCATAACAGTTTTTATACACGGCAATCCCGCCTTCGGCTGCATCACGGATGGTGTTGCCAACAATGCGGTTATTGAATGAGCCATCAATGGCGATATTCTCACGCCGCCCCCTGCCACGACGGCTGGAACCATCGGGCTTACGGTAGCCATTGCCATAAACCTGGCTTCCAGAAACCTCAATGTGATGGGTCATATCGCCAAAATAAATACCGACCCCACCGCTATTGGCGACCACTGAACCGGTCAGGCGTACATGATGAACCCCACCATGAAACACCACGCCATTACCCAGCGAGTTCAGCACCTGGATATTTTCCAAGCGGATATGGTGGGTTGCTGTGGCGCGAAGCTTATCCAAAGACAAACGCCCCGCTTTGACTTGCCGCGCCTCGGCGGGGGAAATATTGCGGTGTACACGCACCCCCTCCAGATAACCATCAAACACCGCATTCTTGAACACGACATCACGGGAAGGCCGCCCCGGACGGGTATTCATTACCCAAAGCCCACGGATTTTATGACCGTCCGCATTAAAACGCGCCCCATTCATATCCAGCACCAAACCCTGTTGATGTTCAACCCGGAGTTCCACGCCAGAAAATACACAACCTGGCGGCAACTGCACGGACTGCCGCAACTGCACCACCCCATGCCATGCCGGACATGCCTGCTGCGCCCCAGCCGGTAAGGGCATGGATAGCAACAGGCCAACCAACACTATATACTTCCACATCGACGACCGTCCCATTGCGAATACCTTATGCCGACCCTGCGTCCCTTAATTTATAACCTACACCGCCTGATTGACCGCAGCCAAAGCCACAGCCCCACGGGTGTTGACCGCGTTGACCTGCGCCATGCCCTGCACCTGCTCGAACAGGCAAAACAACGGCAAGTGCTCTTTATCCGCCAGCGGCACAATGTCGCCTACCTGGTTCCTTTCATGGAAGCGGAAGCACTGATCCGCAATCTGGAGCAACGCTGGATACACGGGGAAAAGCTGTCAGCCCCCCGAAAAGCCAGCCCATGGCAGATAGCCTACCACTGGTTGAACATGCGCGGAGCACAACTTCAACAAAACCTGATCCAACCCGCCATTGGGTCAATGCTCAAGGATAACCGGCTCAAACCGATCTATCTACATAGCGGGCACGGTACTATTCACCATCTTGACCTTCACCAACAAATCAAAACCCGGTGGCAGGCTGATCTGGTGTTTTACCTGCACGACCTGATCCCGATTGATTATCCCGAATACACCAACAACCCATCAGCACAGCACATGCATCGCCGCCGCATGCAAACCATGGCAACCACCGGTACATTGATCCTGGCAAACTCAGAAGACTCGCGCCGCCGCTTCCTGAATTATTGCCAACAGGAAGGCCTGCCACAACCACCGGTACATGTCCTGCTGATTGGTGTCGAACCCCAGATCCTTGCCGCTGCCCGCCAACCGCGTTTGGCATTACCGCCGCGCTTCGCCAAGCCACTCAATAAACCTTACTTCATCACCATCGGCACAATTGAAGCCCGCAAAAACCACCTCCTCTTGCTGCACCTCTGGCGGGAGCTGGCAGAGGAGCTGGGTGCTGCCTGCCCCAAACTGGTCATTTTGGGCAAGCGTGGCTGGAAAATCGAACACTTGCTGCATTTATTGGAGAAATCCCCCCTGCTTGCCCAGCATGTGCTGGAAGTCAACGATGCCAACGACCACGACATGATCGCCTTGCTACAACATGCCAACGCCCTGTTATTCCCCAGCTTTGCCGAGGGCTGGGGCATGCCGCTGGCAGAGGCTTTAAGCCTGGATACCCCAGCCATCTGTGCCGACATCCCTGCGTTACGCGAATGTGGCAGAAACCATGCCACTTACCTCAGCCCCCTGGATGGGCTTGGCTGGAAACACGCCATCCTTCAACAGATGCAGCAACCCCGGACAATTTTCAATGCTCCTTACCAGCCCGACACATGGCAAGACCACTTGCAACAACTGGCAGGTTTCATCAACCAGTTGGACAAGCAATAACTTAACCACTCAAGGCCACCGGCATGGCAACGGCAACCCCAAGGAAAAGTCCTCACGCGCCACCGTCAGGTTGGGGTTATAGCAAGGGTCTTGCCACAAGGCATCGCCCCAGACCTGGCGCATATAAGCTGTTTCCGCATGGTAACGCTGACGCTGCGTCTTGGAGCGGTCGCGCCCCCGACTGACCGATTCGTGGTGATACAACTCCGCATAAGGAGTCCACAAATTACGGTAGCCCAAAGCTCGCACTTTCAGGCACAAGTCAATGTCACTCCAGGCAATCGGCAAATCGGTTTCATTCAAACCACCGACCTGCTCATATAAAGCCTTGCGCACCACGAGGCAAGCCCCAGTGACCGCCGTAAAATTCTGCACCACCTTCAGCCGACCACAATAACCATCCGCATCACCGGGAAAATAACGGTGCGCATGCCCGCTCCCGCCACCACTCCCCAAAATCACCCCAGCATGCTGGATACGCCCATCCGCATAATACAGCTTCGCCCCGACACAGCCGATTTCTGGGCGGCAAGCATGGCTGACCATTTCCCCCAACCAAGCGGGGCTAATCACCTCAATATCATTATTCACCAAAGCCAGCACACTGCCACGGGCATGCCGTACCGCAAAGTTATTGATGGCTGAATAGTTAAAGGGCTGTGGATAAGCCAGCACCCGAACCCGCTGGTCATCTTGCTGTATGGCGCTGAACCATGCCAAGGTTTCGGCCTGCTCACTGCCATTATCAACCACCAGGATTTCATACGTACCATAGGTGGTTAACTTCAGGATACTTTCAACACAAGGCTTCAGAATATCCAAGCGGTCACGGGTCGGGATAATGATACTGACTAAAGGGGGGGGCGTTGGTAATGGAAACACAAGGTGGCGACCACAAACCGGGGGTTCCCCACCACTTCGATGATAGAGGATTTGTGGGATATGAAGAATTTGATCTGCTGCTAATGAGGCCAACACCTGCTGCCAGTTAGCACCATCCAGAACCTCAGTAGGTAACTGCTCTAGCCAAGAACGCCGGAAAAATACAGCAGGTTCCAAGTAGTCTTGAGAGGCAAACAGATCCGGGTTCCAGTCTGGTTTGAAATGTGGTAAGTAGCGCTCACCGGATGCATCCAGATGGTCGTGATCCGTATAAACCATCACAACACTAGGGTAGGCTGCAAATGCTTGGGCAAGTACATGCAAAGCATGAGGAGATAAACGATCGCCCTTTGGCAAGGAAAAAGCCACTTCGGCAGCCATATCCCCATTCAAAGCACGGGAAGAGACAGGCTGTTGGCAAGCTAACCATAAACGGTAAGCAGCTGTATCTATTCCCCGCCTTTGCATCATCGCATGCCAACTTTCCAACAAATCTTGCCATGGTTTTCCTGTCACCTTAGCACATTGCATAAGCCATTGCCGGATCACCTGCCTACGTTGCTTAGGGGTAATATAAGTTGGGAAGAAAACCAACTCTCGCGCCAAACACACCAACTGCTGGTGTTGGCTTATACCAATGAAGGCCTTTAGTGTCCTCATGTAACGGACTAATGCAACATGGACACTCCTTTGCATATGCCGCCATGCGCCGCCCATTTCAAACCTGCTTAAGACCAAGCAAAACCTGCCCAGTCCCAACGACTCGACACTCCACCCTATCATCCGTTTGTAACAGCTTAGGGAAGGCAAAATCAAAACCAACATAGGCATGGCGGGGAGTATTCCAGGCACTCAGTCCTGAGCAATGCTCTTGCGCCAGCACCTGCCCTTGCATAACTCCATTAACCCACACCTCAACACAGCAAGGAGCATCATCAACCACAGAAAATGCCCAACCATGCAAACGCTTGGTATTCAACACATCAACCAATCCATACACATAAGGCAAACCCGCAGCAAACAGGCGGCTACGCTCTTGGTACAATCCAACGGCATGAGCATATAACACCATATCCTCTTGGTTGGCTGCCAGTACCCATGCATACTCCTCATCCGACAAAGAATACCCGACCGCATCCCGGTCAGAGTTTATATTCTCCCTCAGCTCAGGAAATTGCACTGGGTACAACTGCTCCAACATGCGCAGGGATTGAACGTAGTCCTCTTGCAGCCCCACAAAACCTGCCACAGCTAAGGGAAAACCAACTGTATACTTCTTCTGTACATTCTGATAACGGGATTCGTTGCAAAAAGCTTGTAAACCACGGTTAAACCCTTGAGTCCGGCAACAGTGATGGTATTCAGAAATTGTCCGTTGGATAGGATCACGCAAAAAGAGGATAATATTTTTTGATTGAAAAAGGGGGGCATATTTCCTTACAGGAAAATGCCCGCCTAAAAATAGCTGAGGATGTAATGCTAACGCCTTTCCCAATTCAAACAAGCGCTTATTAGGATAGGCATAACTCTCAATGAGTGGACTGGTAGCGGGGTTGCCAACACCATAATCATAAAAAGCACTCTCCCCATAGGGTAAGGATGCAGCATACCGGAAACTAGTACCGGCAGTTTTTGGAATATGGACAAACAACAACCCATCAGGAAAGGGAAAACTCGCTGACAATCTGAACACCTATCTGAAAATCTATAAAAATTCACGCAAGGCAAAGTCTTCCCTGCGTAGTGAAAGATTGGGATTATAGCAAGGATCATGATCAAGCTCCCTCCCCCAGACCTGCCGCATGTAGGCAACTTCCCTGTCAAAACGTGCCTTTTTCTCAGGGGTATCATCCTCACCCCTGCTGACAGACTCATGGTGATACAATTCAGCGTAGGGTGTCCACAAGTTACGATAGCCCTCAGCACGAACACGCAGGCAAAAGTCCACATCATTATAAGCAACCGTCAAATTCTGCTCATCCAACCCCCCAACCTGCTCATATACTTCCCGCCGCACAAGTAGGCAGGCTGCCGTAACCGCTGAATAGCCTTGCACAAGCTTCAGACGTCCCTGATAACCATCCGCATCCCGTGCCAAAAAGCGATGGGCATGACCCGCAACATGCCCTAGGCCAAGAATGACACCACCATGTTGTATTTGACCATTACTATAATAAAGCTTTGCCCCAACACACCCTATTTCTGGTCGCATGGCATGTGAAACCATTTCTGTCAACCAGTCTTTTGAAATAACTTCTATATCATTATTAATTAACCCAATTACACTACCAAATGCATGGTGGACACCAAAATTATTTATTGCAGAGTAGTTAAAACAGCTATCATATTTCAAGATACGAACTTTAGGGTTAGCCTGTACTTCAGAAAACCAATCCAAAGTTTCATCATTACTGCTTTGGTTGTCAATTATTAATATTTCATAGTTCAAGTAAGTGGTTTTTTTGAGAATACTTTCAATACACGGCTGGAGTACTGCCAATGCATCACGGGTAGGAACAATTAAACTAACCAATGGCTCGGGATTGGGCGTAGGAGGTAAAATCCGCAGACTGAAGGGAATTAATCCTTCTGCCACTCTCAAGCCTTTACTTAGCCCTTGCTCCAGTGCAAGTTGGCGCTTAGAGAAATCATAACAAGGGACAGCCATATTCTCTTTGATACGATGACCCAATATTAACGGCAAATGCAAAACAGAATTCTTAGGTTCATTTGGTAGCAATGCTGATAAAGCAAGATGCACACCAAACTCTTGAAAAACATTCTTATTTTTTTGAAACCAATCTAATCTACAAACATAAAAAGCAGAAACATAATCAAAGGAACTAAATAAGTCAATATCCCAATCTGGTTTAAAATTAGGATGTGACCGCTGCCCCCATTGATCGATAACATCTTCATCAGCATAAACAAGCACTGCACTCGGGCTCTGCAATAAAGCCCCTGCCATCATAGCGCAAGCATACTCAGTCAATCGATAAGAAGAAGCAACAAAAACCTTATAGCCATTATTATTTTTCAATCCTTCTTTATAAAAACTTAGATAGGAATTACTTTCACCAAACAACAAGCTTGGCTCCACAAGGTTGCACCATCGAAGATAATCATCATGACCAAGCTGTAAGAAACTGCGGTCATAAGCATTGAAAAGAAAATGCTCTATAGCCCCACGCTCCGAATGAGTGCTGTGTTGTATTTGAGACAAAACCTTGGATTCGGATACCCCAAGCCCACTCGCAACACGAGCCAACATACGTTGTACGGCGAACTGCTTTTGTAACCGCACAAACCTTAAGGAGACGATGCTTGCATCACTGCCACTATCTACAGATAAAGTTATTAGGGAAACATGCTTTGGAAAATATAAAATCCGTTTAGCCAAACGACCTGACTTAATTGTTAAGCAAAACAGACGAGCGTCCAAACAGCTCTCACCCCCCATACAAGACAGCGTAACAGTATCAGCCTGAAAACCACCTTCCATCAATAACTCAAGCATGTACCAACCTGATGTTACAGGTCGTCGCAAAATGTATGTCACACGACCTTCTGTTAATTGCAACTCAGCATACTTGGCCAAATTTGCGTGCAGTATCGGTTTAATCGACAGATATAAATGCTTTAACACAGACTGTCCTTGCATGAGGGATCTAACATGGATTCGCTCCTGGGCACATCTGACCTGGAGGGTTGGGCTTATCACTTCCCCCACCAGATTTTTCAGCAGGAAGTGAGGTAAAATCCACTGGGGGTCGCCACCCACCAACCAGTAAAGAGCGATTAATATCCCCCCACTTTTCGTGCGTTATCGTCAACTTCAGTAATTGAGGAAGCTGCGACTGGGCAACTGACAATACCATGCCATCCTCCCCCAAAAAAGAGAATTTGATAGCAGCAACCGCCCTCAATAAGGGGATTGACGATAGAGGGACATCATCGATGGAGGTACCCGCCCCCCAACTATCACGAAATAACCGGTGATCCCTTACCACATAACGTACCCGTAACAGTTGACCAGATTGAGTCATCCCCATCGTTAAGAAACTAACCCCTACGGAATCAGCATCGCCATCACTCGACTCTACAGCCACCAACTGCCGTATATCCCGCTCAAGAAACTGTACTGCATGTTGCAAACCAGCAAGCGTCGATGTTTCCACCTCCACTCCTTGACTTGTATCGCCCAAGACAGTTACTGCCCGAAATGCAAATGCCGATAACAGTGAAAAAACGAATAATGCCACCAACAACTCAACCAATGTAAAACCCGACATCCTTTGGTACATCACATCACCCCGCACCTTACGGTACTATCATAGCCGGAACACACGAACACGGGAACTGAACCTACCTGAAACTTGTAGCCAAGGCTACCGTGGCTGGGATAGTATTTCCACAGAAGCCGACGTGGTGAACCCATATTGAACCAAATACGATCACAGGAACATCCATAACTACCCCATCATGCTCACATTCCTAGGCATAGGCGCTCAAAAAGCAGGCACAACATGGCTGTATGCCATGCTGAGGCAACATCCCGAGGTATCATTTCCAGGCAATAAGGAAATGCACTTTTGGGACAAACAGTTCCCTCATGCACACGTAGCTAACTATTTTAACTTTTTCAACCACCCCTCACTTCGAGAAGGTGAAATTACACCATCCTATGCACAGCTATCCTTGACCACAATCAAAGCCATTCACCAAGGAGCCCCCCAGCTACGCCTGATCTATATTTTACGCAACCCGATGGAGCGTGCATGGTCTGCTGCGTTGATGGGGTTACAACGTGCACAAATGGAGCCAGAGGAAGCCAGTGATTGCTGGTTTATAGACCATTTTTGCTCATCCGCTTCCATGCGTCGTGGGGATTATGAGCAATGTATCAGTAATTGGCTAAGTATCTTTCCGGCGGGGCATCTGTTGATCTTGGAGTATGAAACAATACACCAAAACCCGACCCAACTACTACAAAACTGCTGCCAACATATAGGGATTAGCCCCTTTACTCAAAACCAATTATTGGATATGGACATAGAAAAAAAAATTTTCGAGAGCAACCAGCACCCTATACGCCCATCACTGAAATCAACATTATTGACACTCTATACTGAAAAAGTGCAATCACTATCTGTCTATTTGAAGCGAGACCTTACACATTGGCTACACATCTAATATCAAACATCCCCGATCCTTCTGGCCTACTTATCGTTGGCATGCACCGCAGTGGCACAAGCTGCTTGGCAGGTAGCCTCCAACAACGGGGACTTTACTTAGGCGATGTGCATGAATGGAATCCACACAACCTGAAAGGTAATAGAGAAAACCAACAGGTTATGGATTTAAACAATGAGATCCTTGAATTCAACCAAGGCTCTTGGGATACACCTCCATCTACTATT
The DNA here is from genome assembly GCA_964293005.1 of uncultured Thiothrix sp. GTDB lineage: Bacteria > Pseudomonadota > Gammaproteobacteria > Thiotrichales > Thiotrichaceae > Thiolinea. Next base: position 147,541 of record CAXYXW010000001.1, on the reverse strand, counting down.
ACTTGGAACATAAGACACAAAGAAAAGCGTGATTTAATCATATCATCACTTCAAGATTCGAAACAGATCTGGGGCTTTAAAGACCCAAGGACACTCATAACATTAGGATTTTGGGAGGATGGACTTTCACAACCTTTTCAATTAATAGGGACATATCGCCACCCTTACGCTGTTGCCGCATCTCTCCATAAAAGAAACGGGCTACCAATTGAGAGCGGCCTTAAACTATGGTATAGCTACAATAATAAACTATTAAATAAATGGAGAGCGACTCCATTCCCATTGCTCTGCTTTGATATTTTACCAGAAAAATATCTTCTACATATTGAAAAAGCATGTACTTACTTAGGCCTCCCCGAAAAAAACACAGCCACACCTTTTTTTAAAAGTGAACTACGCTCCCACAGTAAACAGCCAGTAAATTTTAGTGGAGTTCACGAAAAACACCTCGACTTATATGAAAGCCTGCAAAAGGCACACCATACATTCATGAGCTAAAAGCATGTTTTTTAGAAAAAAACCACGCCTATCGGTGCTAGTCAACGCTTATAATATGCAGAGGGAGCTTCCACGAACTTTGCGTTCATTGCAAGCCGACTATCAAAGCATGGGAAAACAAGAAGATTATGAAGTAATCATAGTAGATAATGGCTCTACACAAGCACTTGATAAAAAAACAATAAATGCTTTTGGAAAAAGCTTTCATTATCACTTCATAGATACAGGCTCCCCTTCGCCCTGTAAAGCGCTGAACATTGCAGCACGACAGGCCAAGGGCGAATGGCTCATGTGCTGCATTGATGGGGCACGCATCCTATCACCTAGAATTTTGCGTAAAACACTACAAGCTGCCAGCCTATATCCGCACCCATTTATTTACACTTTAGGCATGCACTTAGGGAAAAAACCCCAAAATATATCCATGCTAGAAGGGTATAACCAAACTGTCGAAGATCAATTGCTGGCAACTGTTGACTGGCAAAGGGATGGCTACCAACTCTTTAATATTTCCAGCCTTGCCCTTTCCAGTGGTTCTGGTTTTTTTTCCAAATTTTCCGAAAGCAACTGTTTTTCTCTCCGAAAAAAAGACTACCTAAGCCTAGGTGGATTCGACGAGCACTTCAACAGCCCAGGCGGTGGCTTGGTCAACCTTGACTTTTTCAACCGTATCCATGAGCAAGGCAAGTTCCATCCCATCCTACTGCTAGGTGAGGCAACATTCCATCAGTTCCACGGGGGTGTAGCGACCAATGTCCGTATTGAAAACCATCCCTGGGCAAGCATGGAAGCAGAATACCAATCAGTGCGTGGCAAACCCTACCAAACATCCTTCACGAATCCAACCTACTTTGGTGACGTACATCACAATGCCGCCCCTTTCCTTCACTAAAGTTCTCCCCTATGATTCCATACACTTAATGAAAGAGACAAACACCATGAAGAACATACTTCCCTTAGCAGCACTGCTCTTATCCCCAGCCGCATGGGCGGGTGGGCACGATATTGTATCCAATGATGGCAGCATCCCTGTACCCTTCATTACGACAGGCAACCTGATAGACCGTGGCTTTGTTGGAGGTGCGAGCAGAAAAATAAGCCCCCTTATATCACCCGCAGAAATCAGCCAAATAAGCCAACTGCCTGGTTTAAGTGGGCGACCAGAACCAGAGGTGGTATTTGGCATTGACACCCGTTTCCGGGTTGAACCTAGCACTTACCCAACACGGGCAGTTGCCCTCATTACTGTAGGCACAGCACGCTGCACAGGCTGGCTGGCTGGCCCTGACACAATCATCACTGCTGGACATTGTGTACATACAGGTAATGCGGCTGCTGGGGGCATATGGCGTACACTAGAAAGCTACACCATTTATCCAGGCCATACTGGAACGCAAGCCCCCTACGGTAATTGCAAAGCACGGCGGCTCTATTCCACCTCGGGCTGGGCTGACCAAGGCGACAGCAATTATGATTATGGTGCAATTAAATTGGATTGCCAGATTGGTAACAGCACAGGTTGGCTAGGTTATGCTGCATTCTCAACTATCACCAACTACCCCAGCATCACTAATGGCTACCCAGGGGACAAACCTTTAGCACAATGGGCTAGCGCAGATGTGGTGCGCAAAGCCACCAATACTTGGCTCTATTACAAAAATGATACCTACGCAGGCATGAGTGGTGGGCCAATATGGTTTGATGGTGATAAAGGAGCCTTGGCCATTGGCATACACACTTACAAAGATGTCAAATATAACAAAGGCGCACGCATCAACAGCAGTGTGTTCAATAACATACGGACATGGAAAAATGCCGATTAAATGGGGCGACAACCATCAAAGCATTAAAAATAGACTGCCAATGTGCCTACTCCCATTAGCAGCATCTACTACGCCTGCGCTTACCGATGACAGCATTGCTGTAGATAAAGACAAGCAGGCGTTCAAGGCAGCCACGCCCAATATCCGGCCTGCTGCCAATGCAGGCAGGGATTTCCAAGTACAGGAAGGTGAAACCATTACCTTATCTGGCTCCGCTAGCGACCGGGATGGAGATATTTTATCCTATAGCTGGACGCAAAATAAAGGCTCCCGCCCGCGAGTCGTATTGGCTGACACGACGACACTTCACCCCTACGTTGTGGCTCCTTTGGTTAACACTGACACCAAACTCACTTTTCGTTTAGTCGTCAAAGATAATAAAGGCGGAAAATCACGTGATGATGTGGTTGTAACTATCAAAAACGCCCCGCCACCACCAGCAACCAGCAACCAGCAACCAGCAACCAGCAACCAGCAAAATCAATGATACGGGAGTTACCGTTTGTGGTGATTTTGCTCGTGGGCATAGTGGCATGCATACCAATAATGCAACGTGCTTCCTGTTGACTGATGGACAAAATGACCCCATACCCCCTGCTCAAGATGGTGCAACCGGGCGAGATGTGAATGCTGATGCAAGCGATGGTTATGCCGGATTTATGTTCACCAAATTGAATGCACAAGGGGTTGCACTACCCCCTGCCGCCACAGAATGGGCCTGTATCCGGGATAATGTGACTGACTTGGTGTGGGAAAACAAAACAGATGATGGCGGGTTATACGACAAAGATGATACGTTTGTTTGGTATGAGCCGGATAGCCGCCTTGGCAATGGTGGCCTACCTGGGTTCCAACAGCCGAGCGAATATGACCCCAGCCGCACTGACCAAACTTGTTATGGGTATGTGACAGGTATCCCCAGCAGTTATTGCAACACGAAGGCCTACATTAGCCGAGTAAATCAAGCGGGACGCTGTAACTCAAATAACTGGCGGCTTCCAACCCGTGAAGAGCTACACTCCCTTGTCAGTTACGAGCAGTCCCCCCGGATTGATACCCAGTACTTTCCCAATACCGTACCCGCTTACTATTGGACATCAGTTCCCTATGCTTACCTGAACAAAGCTGTATGGGCAATCAACTTCCAACAAGGCGGGGGCAGCCCTTGGGAAAAGCAGTACGCCCATGCCGTGCGCCTTGTTCATAACTAAAAATATCCGCCCCAGGAGATACTTATGCTGCCCCATACAATAATACGCTTGGTTTTTCCTGCCCTCATCCTAGCTGCTGTACAACCGGGTTGGGGTGCTGATATGTATCAACCCTGTAGGATAGGGCTGATCATTGCAAGCACGCCAACCTTACAATTCCAAGATAACCAAGATGGCACGGTCACAGACCTTAAAACCAAACTTGTCTGGAAAAAGTGCATCGAAGGGCTGCGTTGGGAGCCCGTTACCCACACCTGTAGTGATGATCCCAACAGCAGGGATATGTATAACTGGCAAGAAGCTCTTGCCTTGGCACAAGCCACCAATGCCACAGGTGGGTTTGCCAATGCTGCTGATTGGCGGTTACCCAATATAAAGGAATTGTCATCTATTATTGAGAATGCCTGTTACGGCCCATCCATCAATCTGGAGATCTTCCCCAACACACCGGCAGGCATTTATTGGTCATCCACGCCTTACATTGGTGCAGATGAATATGCTTGGAGCGTGCGGTTCAATTATGGGCAAAACAGCATGAACCTGAAATACGACTACTATTTTGCCCGACTAGTCAGGAATGCTAATTAATTTATAGCAGCAAGCTGCACGACATCATCTTGGCTATAAAAATCCCAAAATGCAGCATCCTTATGCTGAAGCAGCTTTTCGGCCAAATAATTTTTTTGCGAGGGATTGTAAAGGGTGTTATTGTTTTTTGAGGATAGTGCCTCACGTAAAGATCGGGCGGAGTCACAGATCACCGCCAGCGAAGCCCCACCTTGGCTAATGATGCCCTCATAAAATAACACCTGCGATGGCTGTAGATGCTGCCGGTATTGGGCAAAAAACCAAGACAGCAAAGCAATTTGCCGGTCATGTACATCGTTGATTGCATCCAAAGACTGCCCCAATCCAGGGAAAAAGGCTTCCGCAGCAGGAACACGCCCTTTAACAACAGGCATCTCTACCGTATTCCAGGATAACAATACTGACAATGGATTCCTGACGATGGCGAAACAGGGAAAAGAGCCGACCAACCCACCCAACAATGCAGTAAAAAACGCGGGCTGTTTAATGACGAGCGTAAACGAATGGTTCAATACCTTGTCAATCTGGATATGATGCCCATCCAATACCCTGATACGCCTACCTGTAGCGGGGTCAACCCCCGCCATCGGATTATCTGGAACCCTCCCACCGGTACTCTTACTATCCGCCTTGCCATCCCTCAGGATTTGTTGGCGCTGCCCCGTAAAGTAAGCCTGAATATACTGCACAATCTCAGGCTCATCCCAGCCTTGGAAAAGCAAAGGATTGATTGGCTCATGTAAAGCCACACAATCGGGCAACTTATTCAGCAAATGGCACGTCAACGTTGTTCCAGAGCGTGGCAAACCCGTCAGGATAATATCTGGTTGTCCTTGCATAAATCCCACCATAAGTTATCAAGCTGCTGCATTATAGCAAGAAATTGTGCCCGCTCCTGCATAAGCCCATGCCCTGCTGTCATACGACTCCCCTCATCCAGAAACTTTATCGCCAGCTCTTGCTCAAAGACCCCTTGTGCCTGCCGGGTTGCCGCCACCAGAGCAGGCAAATGGTAATCAGGACGAAAACAGTTGAGGCCATCCAAACAAAAAGACCGGTTCCCGATACAATCAGGGCAGACAACCAAGGTACGCAAGGCCATGCCCTCCAGGGCTGGCAGATAAAACCCCTCCTCCCAATGTGGCAAAAACACCGCCACTTTTGCCCGGCTTAATCTATCAAGGAATTGTGGGCGGGGCACAGGGCTATCCAACAAGACCACTCCATCATCATCCAACAGGGCTTGTAACTGTCTACCCAACTCAGGTTTTTTGATGGCAACTAACAGGACAGGAATATCCCTTTCTTGGAAGGATAAAGGAGCAGGCAATGAGGACAAATCAATGCCATTGGGGATAGTGAATATAGGGCCATTAACCACCCCGGTATGCCCAATAGCCTGTGCCACCTCATTACTCACACAAATACGGATGGCTGGCTCCCGCAGGAACGGATACTTGACATCAGCCGGATTAGCATGGCTTAATCCTTGGATTAAATTAACGACCGGTATATTAAGCCGATTTTGTTGGTAGGGATAATGGCTAAGGACTGCTTGCCAATCCAGACCCGCCAAAAATAAAATATCTGCATCTTCAGGCTGCCAACTTGAAAGTCGTGGATAGGCATGCCAAGGATTAGACAAGTCCCATTGTGACCGCCCCGTAAAAAAAATGTCTGACCGGAAATCAGCGCTACTCTGAATATGTTGGAAATAATTCCAGACTTTCAGATGCCCACCTTGGAAACGCAAATAGTCACGGTGAAACAATACCTGCTTAGGTACTGCGCCACGATGAAACAACCAGTTGCAGAATCTGCTTAATATCATTGATGTTAGAAAAAGGGAGCCAATATTTAATCGCCTCCCTTTTTATAAGTAGGAATATTAATACTCTAAATGATTACCGAAAACAGCACTGTTTGGTATAAAATACCAATCATCATAAAACCAGCCCCATTTTGTCTGAACCGTCTGTAGCTTAGGGGGGGCGCTTTCCATTACACCCTCCTTACTGACATGTTGGCTAACTCCCACTTCCATGTTCATATCCATCAAGGCAAGATTACCTGTGATGACGATTGTACTTTCATCTGCAACCGTCTTTGAAAAGCTCAACTTCCCTTGCTGGGATAACCATTGAGCTTTATCAAAGCGCATTCGATACACAGGCTCCATATAATCCCACGTATCCTCCCATTTTCGCTCCTCACGTAATGCCCAGAATTTATTAGCACGCTCAATTAGCCTTTCCTTTAATACCTCGGCAGTAGGGGTTTTAATTTGAATATCTGGAAAAACAAACTGCCCATCGGGTTGCCTAGAAAACTCCTGATACATCCGCGCTCCTGAAGGGTCTCCAGCCAAATAAACAGAAAAATACATCAAGAATAACTTGTCTTTACCTAACACCCATTGGGGATCTTTTGCCACAGAAAGCCCAGGTGTCGTCACTGGGCGGGGCACTGGAAGCCAAGTCCTACCATTATCCTTGCTAATATCAATATATAGGGCAGGAACTAACGAGCGGTAGTCCTCCCATACAACCAAGACACCTGCAGCACCCGCATTAACCAGATCAGGTAGAGTTGACTTTGTTAAGTCATGCCCCTTGTCTACATCAAGTTGACGGACAACCCCCAACCATTCGTTGGTTTTCGTAGATAAAGTGGCAATATTTGCCGTCAACTTTCCTACCCCCCCTTCGTTAGGCTCGGAAGTAAAAGCCAAAACCAAGTTTTCCCCACTGAATGTGCCTTTGATAATACTGATTAGGCGCTTATTAAAACCATCACCCAATGCAGTATTTGCAATGGTCGCCCATTGTGTCGCAGATAAATCTGTATTATAGAAGCCTGTAAAGCCTTTGTCCTCGGAAGTCAACATAGCAAAAATATACATTTGCGTATCGCGGCTAAAAGCTACAAACTCTACTGGACTCATATTAGCAGCACGAAAAACCTCACTCTCAGCACCCCATGTCTTACCATAATCTGTTGATGACTTAGAAATGATCCGCAAAACATGCCCACCCTGCTCAGCAACATCAGCCTGTTGCCAAACCAAGACCAACCGCTCCCCTAAAAACACCAGTTTAGGTGTTTTGGCAAACGTAGCGGGATTAGTATTATTGGCCTGCTTCATAGCTTCAGTAATGACGGGTATGTCAACACGGACATCTTCTTTTAACCAAGTCCGCCCTGCATCTTGTGAGTAATTAAAATAAACACCATAACCTGGCTTACGCTCATCTGTATAAGCAACAGCAATGTTACCCTTACCATTCGCAGCAATACTGATCTCAGGCAACACTCCTGTATCATTATTAATTACCACTTCCGGCGAGAAAGTCTGCCCCCCATCCTCTGATACCCGAACCTTCAGGCGTTTACCTTTGGTTTCATCGACAGCCCACCAAAACGCATATAAGACTTTCCCATCATGATGCAGCCACTGTTTACCCACCCGATCTTCGGATAAGACTGTTTCTTTACCAACCTCATAGAAAACAAGCCCGCGCTTTTCATTCGCCAAAACCAATAACTGGTCGTTGACCAGAATAGACGCAGGCTTATCGGTAAAACCTAATTTATGCAGTAACATGACGGGAGTTTCTACCGGCAATGGGGTCAACAGCGTTTTCTCTTGACAAGCACCAAGAAAAAAAATAGCCAGTAGTAATATAAAACTTAATTTTTTCATCAGGAAATTGCCTATAACACTCACACCAAAGAAAAAGGCGGGAAATTATCCCGCCTTTTGATTGCCTAGCAAAACATTAATTAATAAGGACGGTTTGGATGAGCCTCAGGAGACGCACTCAAATGACCACTTGTTTCAACTTGGAAAGAGGTTACAATACCCAAATTATTAACTGGGGTACCAACTTCAAACAATTCAGCCGCATCGCTTTGGTTAGCCGCATAAACCGCTGCTTGTGGTCCTTTACCCATAATCGAATGTGTACCCTTCCTACCAAAGAAAGACAAGAACTTATTCTGGAAAGAATAACCTTTGTAGAACAATTCAGCATCAACTGGCCCAGGGAATCCATCTGCGATGCCATCGCCATTAGTATCTACGAAGTCGAAAGGAGCAAAATTAACAAACTCAGACTTATAAGTAATTGCACCAGTAGCACGGCTAGATGTCGCTACATCTGCTGAAGTCGTAGCTGTATCAGCAATACTCATACGTTTCCAACCACCCCACTCTGTCTCAACATCTTGGTGGGCATTCAAGAAAGCACCTTTAACGTATTTACCCATACATGTGACTTTCAGGTTTTTCCCACCATCAACAACCACTTCATCGTGATTATAAGCACCCGACTGATTACCAGTTGGAATTTGTGGGGATAAGCTACCGGACAATGTATTTTGGCTTAACAAAACAGTTGCATCATAAGAACCTGAGCTATCTGCATTTTTCGACATATCATCACTAATCGCAACAGTCAACCACTCAGTGTGTGCCATTGCGGTAGGCATCCAAGAGAAATCAACTGACTTCTTGGAAATGAAACCAGCATCGAAATCGCCCTCAACCTTAGAACGGTGATTATTCAACAGCTTATAATCCATTACAGCACTGTTAGTTGTATCAACCACATAAGCAAAACCGGAGATTTCACCTTCATTTGAAAGATTTTTTACTGCTGGGTCTGCATTAACATTTTGCATATCAGTGATTGTAACAAATCCAACAAAGTTTCCAGCACTATATGCTTTAGGCGAACTCTTATCTTCGACATTGCCTCCTAGCGGAGTATTCATAAAACTATCTGGACCAGCCAAATTAGCAGTACCGCCAGGATTAGCGACAACTGCACGCTGATAAATCATATCCCATGGGGAACCATACCCAGTGCTGCTGGACACATCACAGGGCTTAGACAAGTTATACAAATCGTCACCAGTAGTTCCCTTTTTGAACCAAACATAATGCAAAGGGGACTTTGATGCCATTGCGTGGTTAGCAGCACCATTACCACGCATCTTGATGGAGAAGTAAGTCTGCTCACCACCATCAATACCGACAACTAACGGAGCCAACAGAGAATCAGCGCTTGCTACGCCCGACACCATCAAGGAACTTGCGACAGCCAATGCTACCGCGCTTTTTTTCACAAGATTTTTCATTGCAACCTCACTTAATAAGTTAAGTTTATCTAAGTTTATCACTAACCGTAACACTAACCCCCGGCTGGTGGTGAGCATTAAACCATCTTACAGAACCAAAGCATAGCGCAAATAAATCGAATTTACCAAGCACTGTTTACTTTTTTACTTATCACGCCAGCCTTCATCGAAGGCCAGCATTGCAGGACACTCACAGGACATCCTTCAATAAGTACAACAGGATTGTATAGCTGCTGTGGCAAGTTTGCAATGCTTAGTGTCGTAAATATACCACTAAACCGATCAAACTGCCCTCCTTGGAACTGGGTATAGTCTAAAGCAATGCTCCCCCAGACACAACGCTTGGGTAATATTCACCAGATGAATGACCACTTAACCTGGTAAAGCCAACCATCGGGCAAAATTTCCACAGAACAACCCAGTCGAATACTGCTATAAATTGAAGAGGATAGATAACAACTGAAACGAAAAACCTTATTATGTATACACCTGCCTGCTTAACTTACGGGGTGGGGGGGGTGCTTGCCTGTTTGCTTGCCAGCCATTGCTATGCCGCACCCAATCCATCCAGACAATGCCTGCAAGGGCATAAAATCAGCCATACCTTTACATCAGGAGCCGCCTGGGATTTCTGCGCCTCGTTCCCAACCCAAGAAGGCCTGGAGATCTCCCAAGCCCACTACACTCCCCCAGCGCAAACGCGGCGCAGGGTGCTCGGGCAAGCCAGCTTGTCACAACTGGAAACCATTTTTGATGACAACCGCTCACGCCCCCTGTTTCTTGTTACCCAAGTGGGGTTGGGAGGTGAGCACCTGCTCAACCTTACCCCAAACGATTGCCCGGATGGCATCTTATACACGCAGCGGGACGAACGCCCCGTACTCTGCACACGCAGCCAAACATTCGGCTACCAGTACAAATACGAGCAATCTTACCAAGGCCACTTTTTTGAAGTATTTGCCATCTCGCAGCCAGATACACGCACCTATACATTGCGCTGGCGTTTTTATGAAAATGGCATTATTGAGCCAGCCCTGGGTATGAGCGGCAAACTCCCCAAGCTGGAGGCGGAGAATACCCAAGCTGGGCGCATAGTAACGGCATCAGGCACATGGGGAAGCAGCTTTACAGATTATGCCGGTTGGCGCTTGGACTTTGACCTGGGTCAATCCCCTACCAATGACATCATCGAGGAAATAACCAGCACCCCCACCCCAAGTCGCCGCCAGAAAGAAACCGCCATCACCCCTATTACGCAAGAAATAGGCAGAAAACTGGATCCTGAAACCAAACGCTTTTGGCGGGTACGGGATAGCAATGAGACCAACGCCAATGGCAGACCCATTTCTTATGAAATCGTCCCCTCACAGTACCACCACAGCACCACTAATGTTCGTGGCAGGTTATGGCTTAACGAAGACATATACTTCACTGAATACAAGGCCTGTGAACGCCATGCCTCCAACAACCCGGTAGAGAGCGGCTGCCCGACAAGCAACGTCAAGGACTTTACAGGGAATCAAACCTATATCAACAGCTCAGATATTGTCGTGTGGTATAAACAGAACCGCCATTACCTACCACGCAGTGAAGATGGGGCGTTGATTGGCATGACATGGATCAGCTTCCAACTGCTGCCACGTGACTGGCAAGCCAGCAATCCATTCTGATGGGGGATAGGTAAACCTAATGGCACGATTCAATACACCATTTTTTTTGGGTTTCTTACTGCTGGCTTGCATTGTACCTGCACCGGCACTTGCAGCAGATTATCCGTGCACCTCCCCCTACCGCATTGAGGCCACCTTACCGAACGGTGCAGCTTGGGGTATGTGTTGGGAACATCGGCAACAAAATGGGATCACCTTACACCATATCTATTACACCCCCAAAGCTGGACAACAACGCATGATCATTAACCAAGCTGAAGTAGCTCAAGTGCATGTCCCTTACGATGACAATGGGGCACGCTACCACGACATTACCGACTACGGCTTTGGTGGCAGCAACCTGCTGTCTCTGACCGAGGCGGAGTGCCCCGGAGGAACCCTCCTGACATTTTATGCCCAACCCATCATCTGCCAACAAGTGCAGCCCCGTGGCGAAGCCTTACGTAACCAAAACAAAGCAACAACAGGGCATAAATTAAGCATATTTAGCGTTTCAAAGATAGGTTCTTACCGCTACATACCCCGCTGGGAGTTTTTGGATGATGGCTCCATTGATATCAGCATTGGCGCAACCGGCGCATTACAACGCTTTGGGCAAGCTACAGCCAACAATGGTTGGCTGATCACGCCAGAACGGGTGGGCTTAGGGCATTTACACAACTTCTTTTGGCGGTTAGATTTCGATCTTGGTGGCGATGCAGCGAATGACTATGCGGAAGAATTGGAGTTCGTGGAAAAAGATCAGGGCTTGGCTTTACAGCAACAAAGGTTTACCAGTGAAGCTGCACGCGATGTTAGCCCCAGCACATTGAGGTCATGGCTCATTGCTGATGCAGACCTGAAAAATGCCATTGGGCATCCAATGGCTTATGAGGTTGAGCTGTATCAGTCAGGCCAAAAGGATAAGGGGCCAGATAGTGAGCCATTCACACACCATGACATTTACTTTACAAAGCAAAAGGACTGTGAGCGCTTTGCCTCACGTAATGCTGACATGGATACCTGTGCCACTAACTTGGCTGATTTTATTGATGGGGAAACCTTGGAAGGGCAAGATATTGTAGTCTGGCCTACCACCACGTTTTACCACCTACCGCGCTCAGAAGATGCCCCCACCATGGATACACATTGGAGTGGCATACGTCTCCGACCATTCGATTGGCACGACACAACACCCTTGACAGGAAATACGCAATGACATTAGCTGAACAAGAACAGGCAACACCAATACACCGGCAACAACAGCTGGGTATAAGGATGCTACTCGTGTGCCTGCTTCTTACATTCACCAGCCTGAGCCATGCAGGGAACCAAGACCCATTGGATAGCCGTGAATACGCGCAAATACAAGCACTTATACCACCTATAACCAACCAGGAGTTGTATGCCTCACCAACACAAGAACTGCTGCTGATTGAAAGGGATCGCTCTACTGACAAAGCCCCCAGCCCCAAACGGTTAGCCAATATTTTTGTGTATGATTATGCCCACAATGAAACAGTGATCCAGCGTGTTGATGTATCAACGAATAAAGTTGTATTCACCGTTCGAAAACAACATGTCCAACTGCCGCTAACAAAAAATGAGATTAGGCGTGCAACCGATCTGATTTTTTCAGATCCAGAAACTTTAGAATCGGTCAAAACAGAATACCAACGCATCACCAAGCAAACACTGAGCACTCCCGGACAATTGCAAACCAAGGCATTTGTATTCACCGCTGATACACTACCGGAACAACTCAATGCCGCCTCCCAGCAGTGTGGCCTACACCGATGTGCGCAAGTCCTGTTATACACCCACGATTCTGTGGTCTTTGAAACCAGCCCAATCGTCAACCTGTCAGTTGGGTTGGTCACTCAAGTGATTGGTTTTTGAGGGGCATACACATGTTGTTATCTAAGCAATGGCTGCTGGCAATATTGTTTTGTACACTACAAGCCTCCGCAGCCTATGCTGCACCCACGCCAACAACCACAAGATGCCCTGGGGAAAAAATAACACATACATTCTCATCAGGGGCCTCTTGGCAAATGTGTGTACAACTTCGCCAAGCCGAGGGTATTGCCCTAACCCAGGTTTATTACCAAGCCATAGGACATGAGTCCCGCCGGGTTTTAGGGGAAATTAGCCTTTCACAGTTGGAGACGGTTTTTGACAACACTACCGCAACACCACAGTACCATGTCACCCAAACAGGCCTCGGGAAGCAACTGCAAACCATGGCTCCAACCGACTGCCCCAACGGTCACTTACACGCATTAGGGGGGAGTAAGCAAGTACTATGCCGCATCGCCCAGCAGAGCGGTTATCAATACAAATATACCGAACAACGCCAAGGGGAGTTTGTTGACCTGCTCAGCCACTCCTATATAGCCCCACGGACATACACCCTACGGTGGCGTTTTTATGAAAACGGCATCATTGAACCGGCTCTAGGAATGAGTGGACAACTTCCCAAGACGGCTGGACTAACGGATAGTTTCACCGACCATTTAGGTTGGCGCATTGATTTTGATTTGGGTTCACAACAACAGGATGACCTAGTTGAAGAGGTTTCCAGCCAACCAACAGCAGACCGACTACGCAAGACTGTCCATGTAACACCTATATTGGAAGAAGCCGGGCGGCTGCTTGACCCAGAAAACAAACGCTTCTGGCGCATACGTGATGGCAACAACCACTATGCTGGAGGCTTGGTCATACCCTCATATGAGCTGATAACATCTAACTACAACCACAGCCGGAACAATGCCCGTAACCAACCCTGGTTAAGTCATGATATTTACTTTACCCGTTACAAGGCATGCGAACGCTATGCTGCGCACAACTTGACCTCTAATTGTGCCAGTAATGCCTTTCGGTACGTAGAAACCCCGGAAAGCCTGAATGGGGCAGATGTCATCATTTGGTACAAACAAAGTTACCATCACCTACTCCGTAGTGATGACAATATTAGGGTAGGTATGGTGTGGAACACCTTCCAGCTATTGCCAAGAGACTGGCATAACCAAAACCCATTCTAGCAAGTAAAACTCCCAGGATCACTGAATGAGCACCCTTAAGACTTATACGTGTGTTACGCTATTGTTTTATTGCTTGGGGACAAACGCTCCTCAAGCAGCTGAGTTTTGTGATGATGCTTACGCAATTAGCATCACACTACCTAACCAAGCACGCTGGGACATGTGTTGGGAACACCGCTATCTAAACGGCATTTCCTTGCATCATATCCATTACACGCCCCGCAATGGCGGGCGCAGAATGATACTGAACCGGGCTGAACTCTCCCAAGTCCACGTACCCTATGATGATAATGGTGCCCGTTACCACGACATTACGGACTTTGGCTTCGGGGGCGAGTACCTAATGGCTCTAAGAGATGAAGAGTGTACCGACGGTACACTATTAGATTATGTTGAGAAACCTGTCATTTGCCAACAAATCTTAGGGAGGGGGGAGGCATTGCGACTGGCTGACAAGGGGATGCAAGGCAACACTCTCAGCTTATTTAGCGTTTCCCAAATTGGGGCATACAATTACATACCCCGCTGGCAATTCATGGATGATGGGTCAATGGAGCTGGCCGTCGGGGCAACTGGGGCATTGCAACGTATGGGGGATACTAACGCGGCTCCCCCTGGTTGGTTAATTGCCGAAAACACGATTGGCATCTCCCATTTACATAACTTCTTCTGGCGTTTGGACTTCGATTTAGGGGGACAAAGCAACACGGATTATGTTGAAGAGCTTGACTTCATCCAAGAAAATGGTCAATTGGTGCAAAAAACCAAACGGTTTACCCAAGAGGCTGCCACCTCCGTCAACCCGGAAACATCGCGCACATGGCAAATTGCCTCATCAAACATGAAAAACAAGCAGGGTAAGCCAATGGGATATGAAATCCAGCTGAACCAGACCAACCAACGTGATACAGGCCCAGATGATGAGCCATTTACACATTATGACCTTTACGTCACCAAAGAAAATGGCTGTGAGCTCTATGCCTCACACAATAGCAGTGCCAATGAAGACCCTTGCGCAGACAACCTGGCAGAATTCGCCAATAACGAATCCATAACAGGCCAAGATATTATTGTTTGGCCTAGCTTGTCATTCTACCATGTCCCTCGGGCTGAGGATGCCCCCAACATGGACATCCATTGGAGTAGCCTACGCATTATCCCGTACAATTGGCATAATAAAAACCCGTTACAATAAACAACTTAGAAAGCTGGTTGGCAGGCTTTAGCATGCCCTGACAACCAGCCCTGCAAACGAGCCTCATTAAGCCTTAATTGCAGGTCTAAAATATCCTCTTGGATATTTTGTTGAGCAGCAAATAAACGGTCTCTCGTATTCAGCTCACCCAATTGATGGTGCAAGGCTGTATGATCAGAAAGCAAGATATAACCAAAGTGCTGGTAAAAAAATTCTGACTCAATGCGGCTACGCTCAAATGTTTCTGACTCATTATAATCATGCGAATGATATACAACAGCATTTATGGCATAAGCTTTTCGATAGCCTGCCCGAATGATTTTATCTGCCCACACCTGATCTTCGCCATACTCAATAACAGGGTAAGGAATTTCCTCCCAAACTGAACGACGCAAACAAGAGTTATTATCTGAATAAAAATGTAAAACCTGCCGCCAAGCAGCTTCCCCTCTCTCAAAGCGTTCTTTATCCGAGTTACGATCAAGATAGAGTGGATATTTTGCTAATCCGTCAAAGTGTGCTTGTAAATCCCTCTGTACAAATGGGGATGCATCAGGGTAAGGTATGTGCCGTCCAAAAGCCCCCGCCGCTGAAGGATCATGCTCCAACATTGAAACCAAATTAAATAACCAAAACTCATCTGCCGGTAATGCATCCTGTGTTAGGAAAGCTACATACTCTCCCTGGGTCAAACTCACCCCTAAATTACGGGTTCCGCCATGACTAAACTCAGACTTCGGAATGGAATGCACCCTCACCCCCCTCAGTTGCATAGCCTCTAATGAACCATCCACAGAGCCACTGTCAATAACGAGCAAATCAAACCGCCAAGGTGTCTTCTGACAACTGACCGCATCAACAACCCTACAAAGTAAATCACCACCATTCAGAACAGGAATAACAACAGAAACCTTAACCTGATTTTCTATGCATACGTCCCGCACATAACCCAAGTCCTCCAAGCGTTGCTGGATAGCCATATTGACAGAGGAAACCGTTGATTCCCAATCAAATTGCCGCGCCCAATTGCAACCAGCACCTGCAATTGCCAAACGTTTATCACGATCAACCAAAAGGTCTTTTATTATCTTGGCAATTTCCCGGGGATGTGGGGCAACCAATGCAACTGTCCCCTCCGGAAAAACAGCCCGCGTATTGTCGCCATCTAACTCTACAACAGCCAAACCACAAGCCATCATTTCCTGAGGAACAAGAGAGTAGTTGGTCGCTGAAAAAACAATCCCAATATCACACTCCCGATACAGCATACCTAACTGAGAGGGGCTTAATACACCATGGTCTGTATATTTAAACTTAACCTGTTTTAGGTATGCCGTATTATCTGTACTACCATATAGGTCGACATAAAAGTCAACATCCATCTGAGCCAGATAATCCAGAGCTAATAACCCCAGTTCGACAGCCCTCCGTGAAGTGGATGTTCGTGCATAGAAAGCGATTCTTGGTGAATGGTCATATGAAATTTTTTGGCTGAAAGGGTAATAAATACTCTGGTCTGCCGCCAACCAAAATTTGGTTGCCCAACGACTATACTTTTCCTGCATCAACTGCTCAAGCCAAGGCCCAGCACAAATACAATCCACGTCTTGTAAATAAGTAGATTCAGCTGCCCGACTGAGGCTTCCTACCGGAAAGAATGACGGCTCATGATCTTGGACAAAGTAAAAACGTCGTTTAAATCGACTAACTGATAAAACAGGCCAAACAGACTCCCAATCAGTTGCAATAATCACATCCCCAGATGCTTGGCTCAATGAACCATCCACAAAATGCATCACTACACTAGTTTGCTGATAATGACGCACCAGATCCTCATATGCCCCCTCAACAGTATCATGGACAAATTGGTTATGTAACCAAATATGCTGCTGATACCCCAATAACTCAAATAGCCGGATAAAGCGAAATATAGTCATATGCCCACCAGCACCCTGATGCGCGAAATCACATGTTACCCAATGAATAACCAACTTGTCTTGCTTAAAAGAATTATTATCAGGCTGCAAAGGACTTTCTAAAAAACCAACCATTGGCCTTAATCGACCAATACCTTCAGGTTCAGACGTGGCAACCACAACACCCTCAGTTGAGAAAGGTAGATCCACCAATTTCAAACCTGCTCTTACAAAAAGGCTAGCATGCTTTTTTTGATAAGCAAGTGTGTGCGACTGAGGATGAGGCTTACGTCCCTCCTTACAGCCATATAACACATAATGAAGTAAAGGATTAACTTTAGAATCATAAACATCAGGGTACTGCTCTAAATACCATGCACCATCAAAAGCAGATGATGGAGATATAGCCCATTGTTGTTTATTTGACAAATAATAACCAAGACTTGAAGCTCTCCGAGGTAAATCACCACCAATCTGACGCAAATAATACGAGCTATCAAATAAAGGATGAGGGCTGCACCCCAAATCTGAACCATAACTCAAGTAGTGAACCAAAGGGTTCATATCCAAAAGTTTCACATCTTGATATTGAGAAATATAATCATCCACTAAAAATAAAGGATGTGGATTGCGTAACTCCTTCCATCCATGCCTGATATAATGAACTAAAGGATTAGCACGAGAGTCAGCAACATCTGGATATTGATTCAAGTACCAAGATGCATCGAATAAGATGTGAGGTTGCTGCCTGCCGACATCATCTAATAAATAGTGAACTAATGGATTTTTTTTTGATTTTTTAACATCAGGATACAGTTTAAAATATAACTGACTGTCAAATAAAATGTGAGGATCCAATCCTAAAATCCCACCAGAAAACAAATAATGCTGTATTAAAGGATAGCGCACTTTCACCAAATCAGGATAAGATTTTTTATAAAAACCTTGATCAAATAGCCCACTGTCACTCAATAAACGCAGTAATTTTCCCTCTTTACGTAGTTTTAAACGCGATGGAGCAGATGATACATCAGATAATTGATTATTTTCAGTATCATCCATATGGACTAACAGATTCTCACGACCCTCCAATGTACTTACCAGCCTAAAGCGAAGCCGACTCAATTCCCGACAAACAGATTGGTATGATATTAAAAGGTTCTGTTGCTCTATACGGGCAACATTCAAATGAGCATAACAGTCATCTAGTTGGATAGATAACCGAAGCTTCTGCTCCTCTAAAGCACTCTCAAGATTTTTAGCTTGTTGTTGCTGGGATAGTTTATAGGCAACTTCCTGTTGCTGAAATTGCAACTTGAAATGATCTTCTTTTGACTTTAAACTCTCTTCTTTTGACTTTAAACTCTCTTCTTTTGACTTTAAACTCTCTTCTTTTTGTTGCAGTTGTAATCTAAAACTCTCTTCCTGCCTTTGAATTTGTGATTCATACCTACTTTGAGAGCTAACCAATTCTTGAATATAAAAAGACTCTGAAGAGTTAATGGCTTTAGCAAAAATAAGAGAGTTTTCGTTAAATTGCTTACGAATTTCCAATAATTTACTTATTACAGATGATCGTTCCTCATTCCTTACTAACTGACTTAGTAGAGCATAGACATCCGAAATCAATGGAGAAAAATCGCGACACAGATGAACTGAATCTAAGTGAAAACTATTATGCTTTTGCTTTTGATCAATATACTGTTCAATTTCTAACGCCGACTGCACGGATATGCGAGGAAAACGCAAACCACATTGAGATGTAATCGAGTCAATAACGCTTTTCCAATCTTGCATTAATTTTTCATATGCTACAAATGCAACTGGATGCCCTTGTGAAAAGAAAACCGCATCAAGTACATGTCTAAGCCAAATCAGCCCACCTTTTGCCAAAGGAAAGCCATCTCTGGCTTTTAAAGACTGAGCGACCTCAAGAGGGTTTCTTATAGGAATAATGACGAAAGGCTGAATTTTCTGTTGTTGAATTATATTTAACCAAAACGGTAAAATTCGACAAATACGAGGATCTTTTACAACAAAAAAATTCGACGCAGAAAAATTATTTTTTACTATATCAGAAATAACTTGATGATACTTCCTCCCAACAACAGAATCATACCAATCAACATTAAATTCCGTCCAATCGCTCCAAGATGAACCTGCCGAATGAAGTAACTTATCATGCTGAATTAATAAATCAACTGACTCCCAAAAACCTGTTTCATTATTTTCAGGCAAAGCAGGAACCAAATTAGTAGGCAAATCAGCACCCAAAAAAGATATAACACGTGTTAAGGCTGATGTACCACTACGATGCATGCCCGCGATAAGGATTGCATTCTTATTAATTATACTCATCAACAAACACCTCAGACCGAAGAAACTCCCTACCCAAAAAACGCTGCGCTCGCTTATAAAGACGCAAATCATACTCATTCATTAGAACAATTTTTCTTAAAGTTTCTTTTTTTATACCAAATGAAGAATAACCTCCAACATTGATATTTTGCTGTATTCTTAAATTTCGACCAAGCAAGACATTCAAAACCAAAACAGAAAGATCAAATGACTCTTGAAATCCAACAAAAGAAAAGCAATTTTCTATCGTATTTTTTGCCTCTTCAAAACGACGTTCCATATCGACATTAGCTCGAATGTGTTCGCTGTTTGAAAACATTTTGCAGAAAAAATCGCTAAACTCCCAGTGAAAATCATTAGCGAAGAAATCATCTATACTTGAATAACTACGGATCCTATCTCCAACCTCACCTTGGTCAACATTACGAAGATGATAATAATGAGAAATAGTTCTAGTCACAGGGTGGCGCAAAAAAGTTATATAGGCAAACCGATCACCTGAACTATCTAAATCCTTACCTATTTTACCAAACATCCATTTATTTGGGTGACCATAAATCACATTATGAAAAGATCGATCATATTTCGACCAATCTTTTTCGTTATATAAAAAAACAGGTGAAAAAGAAGGCTCATTTGCAATTGCCTCTTTTAATGTCCCCCCAGCAGTCTTTGTCAAATGAACAAAAACCAGTTTATCAAAATCTTTTCCACGAACTCTAAATTCAGACATTATTATCGCTCACAATCCTACCGCCTTCGCAGCAACGGCAACTTGATACACGATCTGCACCAGATCTTTAGTAAACTGCATGTCCTTGGTGTCCAACTTCGGATAAACCGTAATCTGGTCGCCAGCCTCAACACGCAGGTTCTTACCCATGACCACTTTGCCATTTGGCTTTTCGATGATCAGGGTTTCTTCGTTGGCCCGCTCGGTATACCCACCGGCCTGGGCAATGTAATCATACAAGGTGGCATTCGTCGCATACACGACCGCTTGCGGAACCTGTACTTCACCGCTGATGGTCACAACATCACTTTTCGGTGGAATAACCAGCACATCACCATCTTCCAGGCGGATATTCGCCACCTTACCCCGGTCAGAAACCACCACCCGTCCATCGGGGCGCACCTTACTGGCACGTTCAACGAACTTCAGGATCAGCTCAGCCTCTTTCGCCCGGATAGCCGCTTCCCCATCCGAACTGGCAGGGGCGGTTAATACACTACGTTCGAGCCGCCGTAAAGACTCATCAATGTTTTTCTTCTGATCCAGGGCGACACTTTTGCGTTTGATGTAAATATTACCAATATCCGCATCATTCGGGTCAACAGAAACATAGTCGAGCACCTCCTGCAAACGGCTACCCCGCTGCACCGCGAAATAGGAGTTACCCAGAAAGCTTCCCTCCAGGCTGATGTCAATCACCGCTGACGGGGCATCACTGACAAAACGGACGGTATCCCCATCATACAGGGGGGTACGCAAAAACTGCTCATAGCTCAGGTAGGCGGAGTTCGGCAAGCCATCCCGCGTGCCATTCAGGGCGATGTGGGTCACATTGCTTTCTGGGCGGGCATACTTCACCAGTTGTGAACCGGCAATATTCCGCCCCAAAAACTCAAACCGGTAATTATTGCGTGTCTCACCCTCAACATTGATCATGCTACCCTGGGGACGAACCACGATGGTATCGCCATCACGAAAAACCAGCCGTGGCAATGTACCGTTATTGATAAAATCATACAGGTCAACGCTCGCTACCCGCTGCTCACCGCGCTTGACCATCACATGCCGGTAACTACCCCGCTTCGGGTCAACCCCCCCCGCCTGATGCAAAAAGGCAAGGATGCTGTCATCTGGCAACCCGGTGTATTGTCCCGGACGCAGGACATTGCCCGTCACAAACACCGTGACTTCCTTGGTAGCAGCCGTCAACAGGTTGGCATAGACATCAACGCCATCCTTATACACCTTACCCATTGCCGCCTTGATTTTGGCAGAAACATCGGTCGCACGAGTTCCAACCATGTGGATTTCCCCCACATCGGGCACAAAGATATTACCATTGGCATCGACCGTCAGGACTTCGTTGACCGTCACCTCGCCCCACATGCGCAAGGCAATCTTATCCCCCGCCACGACTTGATAGTTCGGATCCAGGGCATCCTGCCGACGGCTGGTATAATTACCTGCAAACAGATTGGCTCCAAACGGCTCCAATCCCTTCCCCAAACGCGATACGGGAGGCACTCCCTCATCGAAAATCCTCGGCGTACTTGTCGCGCTCATGCCCGAGAGCTCAGACGCAGCGCTTGGCGATGCAGTTGCCGCTGTGGAATCCGTTGGCTCCTCCGCCCAAACAGATGCGGATACCCACAAACACCAACAAAACACCAACCGCATGACGATAGAAAACAACTGTTTCATACTTACACCCAACCTACATGGTCACGGATAGCTGCAATTGACAGGGAGCCAATCCCCCAACATAAAAAACTGAGCAATAATACCGTCAATACACCTGAAATCCTTTCAGGCTTGAGCGCCTCATCCGGCAAGTTTGGCTGCACGGTTACGGTCAAATAACGCTGCTTACGGGCAGACTCCAGCCGGGCTTGCTCCAACGAACCCAACTTAGCCTGATACAGCTGCTCAGCAAAAGCCTGGCGACTTTGCAGCTCAGTATACTTGGATAATTGCACGGCAACTTGCCTGCTCTGACCCTGGGACTGCCGGGATGAGGTTGCCTGCTCTTTAGCTACCTGTTGGCGTAAGGCATTGACTTTGCTCTGCAAGTTTTTCACCTTCAATGCTTCGGGCTGCATGAAGGTGCTCAACTGCGCCAACTCTGCCTCAGCCCGTGCCAAATCTGCCTGCAATTGTGCCACCATCCCGGAGCGGGCACTTTCTGCACGTTCAATCCGCGCACCTGCTTGGGCGGCAGGATCGAGCACATCCTGTTTTTCACGGAAACGGGTGGTTTCTGCGCGGATAGCTGCCACCTCCTTCTCGGCTTGGGCTGCCTCCTTTTCCGCCATAATCAATGCATCGGTACGCAAACTATCCGACAACTTGTTGACCAAACGCTCACTCTGCTTCAAGGCCGTCGCTACCAGCAACTGGCTGGTTTTGGGGTCAAACCCGGTAATCCTGATCGTACTAATTCCAGAAGTCAGGTCATGATCAACTTCTGCCATCTGCTGCCAATACTCCAGCAAATCCTCAGCACTGGCATCCGCAGGCAAGCGGGCATACTCATCAATCGCGGGGGCTGAAAAGTGCTTGCGAATATCAACCACATCCTGAATATCCTTCAGGAAATCCATTGACCGCAGATAATCACGGATCACCATGGCATCGGAAGTACCACCGCCTGCCCCTGGAATGCCTGTCAGCGCCCCTAGAAAATCAAGTTTCGGGGCGGCATTGCCCTGGATAATAAAATGCGCCTCCGATACATACTGATCACTGGCATATTTATAGTAATAAACACCCGCCAATACCGTCGGCACAACCACAGCAAGCAAAAACAGCCAAGGGAAACGTCCCCGTTTGCGCTGACTCATCGTTTTACTCCTGACAAACCTTCGTAATGTTTGATGCCAGCCTCGACATCCTCAAAAATACTGAGTTGCTGCTTATCGAGGATAACAATGACATCTGAATAATCCCGAATCGTTTTCATGTCATGTGATACCAAAATCAGGTTGGCTGTTTGACGACGCTCATCGAATGCAGCCTTACTCTTTTTCTTGAACAAGGGATCACCTACTGCCATAATTTCATCAATCAAGTAGACATCAAAATCAATCGCAAGGGTTAAACCAAATGCCAAACGAGCACGCATCCCATTGGAGTAAGTTCTGACTGGTTCATAAAGAGCGCCCCCTAATTCTGAAAAATCTCGTACATAACTGATTACTTTATGTAAGTCAGCACCATAAATTCGTGAAACAAACCGTAGATTTTCCTCTCCAGATAGGTTTCCATTAAACCCCCCACCAAAACCCAATGGCCACGAAAATCGTCCACTACGCCTAATAAAACCAGCATCAGGAATTTCTGATCCTGCAATCAAACGTAAAAGGGTAGACTTACCCGCACCGTTCATACCTAGTATGCCAATATTCTTATGTTCAGGAAAACAAAAAGAGACATTATCAAGTATAATACGTACACCTTTTCTTAATGGGTAATACTTATCAACACCAACAAACTCTATCATAGGCCTATTTGCCTTAGCTTATATCGGGCAACACGTTCAAACATTAAGCTGAAAAACAAAGAAACAAGTAAAAAAACAATCGGATAAATTCGATCCAAGAAATTACTTTCAAAATTCAAAAAAAACACACTGCGCATCCATTCTATCAAATGCAAAACAGGATTAAACCATAACCACTCAACCACTACAGACGGAAGACTATCCGCAACAAAATAAATACCTGATGTAAAAAACAAAAACCTAATTAATATAGATTGAAAAGCACCATATGCTGGCATATACATTTTTACAACCCCACCTAGCAAACCAATACTTGCACCACTTAAGGATGAGATCAACAATACAATAACCACTCCCAGCAAAGACTCTATCTGACCAAGCTCATTAGCATAAAACAACAATAAGACATAAATAAATGCCACTAAAAACAACGTTGAGAACTCAAGAATAACTCTTGCTAAAACAATATCCAATATTTTGACTTGTGGATAAGTTAGCAATGGAGCATTACTCTCAATACTACTAAAAACAGCGGACAGTGTTCGTGAAAATAAGAGCCATGGCATAATTCCAGTCAAGAAAAAAAGTGGCAAGCTAGTATTTATGGGCGCACTACGATCTAAAACTGAAAAAATAGCCAGCAATGATACTATATATGCCATTGGCTCAAAAAACGCCCATAGATACCCTAACTTGCTACGCCCAAAACGGGTTCGGGTCTCACGGAGGATAAAAGCATGGACAACTCTGGTCTGGACATGGAGTGCATTAATAAAATCAGACATATCAAGGCTTGACTGGCTCGGTATTCAACACTGGCACTGCCAGCACCCATTTGTTGTTAATCCAGCAGGCTGACTTTGGCTTGGCACCTACCTTGGAACTGGCTGAGTTAAAATATTGGCAAACATGACCATTAGCCGAGTAATAACGCACGCCATCCAGCACCACCTCACCCTGACGGGGTGGCGGAGCACCCACCAAACGCTGCTCTTCAGGTGTCAAGCTCTCACGTTGGGGAGCTTCAAACTGAAACTTCGGCTGGAAATTCACAGAGCGTATATCAAGGTCATCAACACGCTGCTCTTGCAACCGCTCCAGATACTTTACAAAGTTGATGCACCCGGACAGGGGGTAGAGCATCAGGCACAGAAACAGGACTTTCAGGTACATTAACATGGTTTACTTTTAGCCAACGCCAATTTTAATCGACACGTCGCGCCCTGCCTGGCATTGCAGTGCGTCATTCTTACCACACGCGCACAATACAACAGCCTGCGGGCAGGGTGCAAACTTGATTGCCGCCAACGGCATAATAAACAAAACTAATGGTTCAATAATCTACCGCCATCAACAACCATCACCTGACCTGTTATGTACGGTGCATCCTGTACCAAAAACAGGACAGCACGGGCAATATCTTCAGGCTCCCCCGCACGTTTGAGGGCTGTTTTTGCCAATAATTCATTCCGTTTTGCCTCAGGCACGTCCATTTCAGGCCACAGAATCGCACCAGGAGCCACGCCATTGACCCGGACTTCTGGCCCCAGCTCACGAGCCAGTACCTGGGTCAGCATCAGCAACCCTGCTTTGGCGACACAGTATACCGTGTATTCAGGCAAAGGGCGCATGCCATGTACATCCACCAGATTCACAATCACGCCTTGATTTTTTCGGAGTTGCCCGAGTGCAGCCTGCGACAAAAAGAGGGGAGCCTTCAGGTTAGTGCCCAGCAAATCATCCCACGCCTGTACGCTGATCCCACCTAGCGGGGTTGGATAAAAACTGGAGGCATTGTTCACCAGTATATCCAGCCGCCCAGCTTGCTGTACCACGGCATTCACCAGCGCAGGCAAGCAAGATACATCCAGCAAATCCCCCTGCACCAGAAAACAGGAGTCCGGGCGTAACTGGTTCAACTCAAGCTGCAAGGCATGCGCTTCATCAGCGGAAGCACGATAATGCACCACCACCGTCGCCCCCGCCGCATGCAATGTGCGCACAATCACTGCGCCAATACGCCGTGCTGCACCCGTCACTAAGGCCACTTTTCCTGTCAACACCATCTCAGCCATACCGCTTTATGTTCCGTTCGGGTTATTATGTCCCATTGACAGACATCATAACCTGACATGCACCCGACCAACACCTTACCCACACCCTCAGCGGAGGCTTTGGCGCATAGCCAAGCACTGACTGACCGTATGCGGGCTGCCATTCTTGCCAACGGCGGCAGCATCCCGTTCCAAGTGTATATGCAGATGGCACTTTATGAACCGGGTTTCGGCTATTATGTTGCCGGTTTGCGCAAAATAGGTGCAGATGGTGATTTTGTCACAGCCCCAGAAGTCTCCCCCTTGTTTTCTGCTTGCCTCGCCAACCAATGCGCCCAAATACTGGATAGCTTAGGCTGCGGTGATATTCTTGAGTTGGGGGCGGGTAGCGGCCTGATGGCAGCCGACATGCTCCTGCGACTGGAGGCACTCCAGTGTTTGCCAGAACGCTACCGAATTCTGGATGTCAGCCCTGAACTACGAGACCGTCAATACCGTACCCTGCAAGCCAAAGCCCCGCATTTGCTGAAACGGGTCGAGTGGCTCACTGCCTTACCGGATCAGCCACTGCGTGGGGTGGTGATTGGGAATGAAGTGCTGGATGCTATGCCGGTGGAGCTGTTTACTGTCCAAGGTGGAACCCTGTTTACGGTGGGCGTGGGCATAGAAGGTCATGGTTTTAAGCTAAGCCCCCTGCCCCGACTTTCTACCCATAAGCTTACAAGCACGCAAACATGGGCAGAAGGTTACACCTCCGAATTCAATCCCGCCCTCCCCGGCTGGATGCAGAGCATGGCGGCGGTACTGGATGCCGGTGCACTCGTGCTCATTGATTACGGCTACGAACAGGACGACTACTACCACCCTGAACGTACCCAGGGAACCTTACTGTGCCACTACCAACACCGCCTGCATGATAATCCTCTGCTCTACCCTGGCCTTCAGGATATTACCGCCAGTGTTGATTTCACCGCCGTCGCGGAGGCAGGCACAGAGGCCGGACTGGAGCTGGCGGGCTACACCACCCAAGCCAACTTTCTTGCCAATAGCGGTCTGGAGGACTTGTTTATCCAGGCCTTGCAGGATAAACCACAGCAACAGTATGCGCTGGCTCAACAAATCCGCCTACTGAGCCTACCCGCCGAGATGGGGGAACGCTTCAAAGCGATTGCCTTTACAAAAGGGTTTACCGAACCCCTGCTCGGCTTTAGACTGGGCGACCGGCGGCAGCGCCTATAATCCATCCATCGCCATGACATACTAAAAGGACATTATGGATATTCTTTTGCTGTTGAAAGCAGCCATTATGGGGCTAGTCGAAGGAGCCACCGAATTCCTGCCGGTTTCCAGCACCGGACACCTGATTCTGGCAGGCGACCTGCTCAACTTCATGGATCATGAAAAACGCGGAGTCTTTGAAATTGCCATCCAATTGGGTGCAATCCTCGCCGTCGTCTGGGAATACCGCACCCGCTTTGTCAGCACCTTTGCCGGGATCGGGCGCGACCCGATTGCCAACCGCCTGCTCATTAACCTTGCCATTGCCTTCTTGCCACTGGCTATCCTTGGCTTGATTTTTGGTGACATCATCAAGGCTTACCTGTTTAAACCCGTACCCGTTGCCATTGCCTTCATCATCGGCGCTTTTATTATCCTGTGGGTAGAAAAACGCCAACATACCGTCACCATCCAGACGGTGGACGACATCACCCCTCGAGATGCCTTGAAACTGGGGCTGGCGCAAGCCGTTGCCCTCATCCCTGGTACATCACGCTCCGGTGCGACCATTATCGGCGGGCTGTTGTTTGGCTTGTCGCGCAAGGCAGCCGCAGAATTTTCCTTCTTCCTGGCTGTGCCAACACTGGGGATTGCCTCGGTTTATTCCGTGTACAAAGCCCGTGACCTGCTGAGCATGGACGATCTTGCGGCCTGGGGAGTGGGTTTCCTGTTCTCCTTTATCAGTGCCATGATTGCCGTCCGCGCCCTGATCCGCTATGTCAGCAACCACGATTTCACCATTTTTGCCTGGTATCGGATTGCCTTCGGGATTATTGTCCTAATCACGGCTTATACCGGCTGGGTTGACTGGACGGTACATTAGGCGCATTGGCAGCCTGCTGGCAGGATAGGCAACGCCCAACCAGTGCCTGTCCTGCGGCGGTCAAACCCCGAATTTGTACCACCGAACAACTGCCGCTGGCTGCATCCCGCCGCTGTCCCACACGCGCCAGCACAAAACCTGCCTGCCCCCAAAACTGTAACAACTCAGGGGTCATGGCATAACTGACCGCGATATAATCAGCAGCACGTTCGGTTGCATACTGCACCAGCCTTGCCAGCAACTGCTTGCCCAAGCCCTGCCCTTGCAGCTCAGGATGCACCGCTATACGCATCACCCGTTCACAGACCAACTCAGCAGCCCCGGCAAGTTTGGCATGGAAGGTCAGTGTCTGTGGAACCGGATGCCCATGCGGGCGACGTTGGCCTGCATGGATGGCAGCCGTCAGGGTGGCATCCAGCCCACCCTCACGCGACAACAAGGCTACGGCTGTTACCTGCCCACCTTGCTCCAGCACATGTACTGACAGATCGGGGGCATCCAGCATCTGCCGCAAATCAGAGGGACGGGTTTGGTAGTGGGCTGTCACCAGCAGGCCAAAAACCTGCCTCAATAACGGCTCATCTGCAAGCAAGGCATCGCGGTCAAGCTGTTGATACTGCTGCGCCCCCTCCACGACGGGAGCCACCCCATCACCGACATCCAGCAACAACCAACGGTTAATCGCCTGCTCCAAAGGGTCATCCGCCGCCCAACGCATCGGTTGCTGAAGCCGCAGGGCTTGCCAACCGGGAGCCAATACCTCCAAGGCCTTTTGAAAACGCAGCACAAAACCACGCCCACTGCCCTCATAGCCATGCAAGGTGGTCGAAAACACGCAACGGGGATAATGCTGCAATAACTTGAGCAGCAAAGGGATCGGGATAGCGGCTGCCTCATCCACCAACAACACATCGCCCACCGGCAAGGTTTGCAGCAAATCATCCGGGGCAAAAAATGCCGGGGGCAAGGGCGCATGTTTGAATACCGCCGTCACCGCTGCCCGGCTAGGTGCAGTCAATAAAACCCGTAGCCCCTGTTCCACCAAAGCACTGGCAGCCATCCCCAAAGCAGCCGACTTGCCCCGCCCCCGGTCAGCCGTCAGGACAACCGGGGTGGTCGCAGACAGAATGGCGGCAATAACGGACGCTTGCCCCCCATCCCTTGGCAAGGACTGGGGCGGGGCGGGGGGACTCCCCACGCTGTCCAGCATACCGACCAAGCGCCGCAAAAACCGCCCTTCTACCTGTTCGGGTTGGTAGGGGTAGGGCAAAAAACGCCGGTAGTCTGGATCGGGATAATCTGCCCACTCATCCAGTGGCGGGCTAAGCAATACCAGTACGCCACCACCACGCAACGTTCCGCTGATGGCAGCAAAGGCATTGACATCAAAACCACTGAAAGCATCGAACACAATCGCCTGAAATTCCTGCCCCAGCACGGTATGGGCTTTTTTGGCAGGCATGGCAAGCGGAATGGAGGGTGAGTTCGTCACCCAAAGCACATCGGGGGCAAACGCAAGTTGCTGCATGGCAGCCCGCAGGCACTCGTCCTGCGAACCTGTCAGATGTAGCCAGCGGCGGTGCTGGCTGGCAGGGTCAGACACATCCGGCAGGATGGTCAAACATGGTCAAACCGCATCGTTGCCTTCTTCGCCAGTACGGATGCGCACAGCCTGCTCAACTGGCAGGACAAAGATTTTACCGTCACCGATCTTGCCGGTATGGGCAGCCTTGGAAACGGCCTCAATCACCGCATCCACCTGTTCATCGGTAATAACGATTTCCAGCTTCATTTTTGGCAAAAAATCAACCACATACTCTGCACCACGATACAACTCAGTATGGCCTTTCTGCCGCCCAAAGCCTTTCACTTCCGTCGCGGTCATGCCGGTCACGCCAATTTCAGTCAATGCCTCGCGGACATCATCCAGTTTGAACGGCTTGATAATTGCCTGCACCATTTTCATTGCCAGTCTCCTTCACCAATTAAGTCAGGGGTAATTGCTTGCGCCAAGCCGAAGTCATCGGATAACGCCAATCCTTGCCAAAGGCACGCCGGGTGACGCGCACTCCGGGCGCAGACTGGCGGCGCTTGTATTCGCTTAATAGTACCAGATTTACCACCTTGCGCACGGTTGCCACATCAAATCCGGCAGCAACAATCGTTTCCAGCGGCTGGTCATGCTCCAAAAAGCGCTCCAGAATGGCATCCAACACGGCATAATCGGGCAATGAGTCCTGGTCAAGCTGCCCCGGAGCCAACTCCGCCGAAGGTGGGCGCTCGATAACCCGTTGCGGGATAACAGCTCCCAAGGTATTGCGGTAAGCCGCCAAACGGTAGACCAGCGTCTTGTAGACATCCTTGATGGGGCCAAATGCGCCTGCCATATCACCATACAAGGTGGCATAGCCCACGGCACTTTCACTTTTGTTGCTGGTTGTCAGCAGCAGCTTGCCAAACTTGTTCGACATCGACATCAGCAGCATGCCCCGGATGCGGGCTTGCAGGTTTTCCTCAGTCACATCCTGCTTATACCCTGCAAAGGCAGGCGCAAGGGCTGCACCGAAACTTTCATAAATGGGTTCAATCGGAATCTGCCGGTAGGTCACACCCATCACGGTGGCTTGTTGGGCGGCATCCTCAACACTCATATGGGCGGTATAACGGAACGGCATCATGATGGCTTCGACATTTTCAGCACCCAACGCATCCACGGCAATCGCCAAGGTTAGCGCAGAGTCAATGCCCCCGGACAAACCCAGCAATGCGCCCTTGAAACCATTCTTGTGGACATAATCGCGTGTGCCCTGTACCAGCGCCTTATACACATGCGCCTCGAAAGCCTCATGTTGGTAAGCGGTCGGGACAGCCGGTACTGCCCCTGCCCCAACGTGCATATCGCCAACGAATACGCCCGCCTCAAACAAAGGCGCACGCAAGGTACGGACACCATCGCCACTGACCAACATGGAATCGCCATCAAAAACCAGCTCATCCTGCCCGCCCACCAGATTGGTATAAGCCATCGGCACATGGTGCTGGGCGACTTGCCGCATCACCACTTGCTCACGCTTTTCCGGTTTGTCATGGCTATACGGGGAAGCATTCAGCACAAACACCGCTTCTGCCCCCGCCTCCACCACGGCCTGCATGGGCAGGTCATGCCAAATGTCCTCACAAATGAGGATACCCGCCTGCACACCCTTGATATTCACCACCAGACTGCGGTTGCCCGGCTCAAACCAGCGCTTTTCATCAAAAACGCGGTAATTGGGCAAATCCTGCTTGTGATACTCGCCAAGGCATACACCATCCTGCAAGACACAGGCCGAATTGCGTACCGCCCCGTCCCGCCACAGCGGCAAGCCAATGATTACCGTCAGGCCGTGGCTATGCGGCTTGATGCTGTCCAGCGCTGCTTCCAACTGCTGGAGAAAGTCCATGCGGGATACCAAATCCTCCGGTGGATAGGAGCTCAGTGTCAGCTCCGGGAACAGGATGACATCGGCCTGCTGACCACGCGCCTCCTGAATAGCCCCAATGACTTGGCGGGTATTACCTGCCACATCCCCCACACAGAGGTTCAATTGTGCCAATGCGACGCGCAGCACGGGCGGGTTTGTTTGATTTTTCTTTTGCACAGTGTCACAGAACAGTAAGATGATGAGCCGGAAACTATACCTTAAAATGGCGGATAACAGCATGTCCCGTATTATTTTTATCCTTGTTCTGCTGGTAGTAGGTTATCTCCTGTTAAAATCGTGGCAACGCAGAAAAACTTTAAGCCAACATCAGCAAAAACAGGGGGCAGAACAACTGCCAAACACAACCCGCATCGTGCGTTGCGAACACTGCGGATTGCATGTACCAGAACCTGACGCTGTAAAAAACGGGGGATCATTCTTTTGCAGCCTGGAACACGCGCATCAAGCACAACTTATACAGAAACAGGAGCCCCCCAAGGGCAAGCCGTAGCGCCCTTTTTCCTGCATGAAGACCCTTGGAACCTGCTGCGCCTGTACCATGTCTACCGCTTGGCATTGGCAGGAGCCTTTCTGCTGGCGATGGTCAGTGAATACAAACTGGTCAAACTGGGTGCGAATGACCCGGATTTGTTCGGCTGGATAACCGCCAGCTACCTCCTGATTGCCATCATCAGCAACCTTTCCTCCTACTTTGAATGGCCTGACCTGGCTATCCAGGGCGTGGGTTACTCCATCATTGATGTATTAGTGCTATTTGGCATCCTCTATACCAGCGGTGGGGTCAGCATTGGCATTGGCATCCTGCTGGTTGTACCCGTCTTGATTCCCTACATTTGCGCCCCCGGACAAGTGTCGATTGCAATGGCTGCCCTGACCGGCATCGGCCTGATCAGCCAGGAAGTCTGGCTGGGGATGCAAAGTGGACAAACCAATTCCTCCAGCCTGACACACAGCGGCATCCTTGCCTTATTCATTATGCTGGCAAGCTGGCTGGGCGACCGCTGGATACGCAAGGCCGACGCGATGGCAAAACTCGCCAACCGGCGTGGCATTGACCTTGCCAACCTGTCGCAGCTCAACCAGTCGATCCTGGATCGCTTGGAATCCGGTATTCTGGTAGTGGAAACGTCCGGTGCAATCCGCCACATGAATGCAGCCGCGTGGCATCTGCTGGGCAATCCGGGCAACTGGCGCAGCAAGCCGCTGGCGGTCTTTGCCCCCGAACTGGACAAGCATTACCAGCAATGGATTTCCACCATCAGCCCACGCACCGCCAGCTATGACCTGCGCCACCAACAGGCCACCGAATTGCGGGTGCGCTTCACCCAGTTGGGAACCCAAACTCGCCGTACCACCTTGATCAATCTGGAAGATACCAGCGAACAACGTGAAAAGCTGCAAGGGGTCAAACTGGCTTCCCTGGGGCAACTGACCGCCAGCATTGCCCATGAAATCCGTAATCCCCTGGGGGCGATCAGCCATGCGGCGCAACTGATGGGGGAATCACAAAACCTCGACAAAGCCGATGCCCGCCTGTTGCAAATCATTCAGGCCAATGCGCGGCGCATGAACCTGACCATCGAAAGTGTGCTGAACCTGTCGCGCAAGAAAGAACCGAAACGCGAACGCCTCCCCCTGAAAGGCTGGCTGCACAGCTTCCTGCGTGACTTCATGCTGCAACACAACCTCAAGGAAAAACAGGTGACGCTATTCATTGAGCCTGCTGACCTGATGGTTGAATTTGACCCCGCCCACTTGCACCAAATCATGTGGAACTTGTGCCGCAATGCCGTCAAGTACGCGCACGACACCCCACAGAAACTGCAACTCGACATCCAGGGTGGCACACCCGCGCATAGCCGTGACGTGCTCCTGAATGTGATTGACAATGGGCGTGGTATCCCGGAGGATTTGCGGCAACGGCTATTTGAGCCATTTTTCACCACCAGTACACAAGGAACCGGGCTGGGATTGTTTATGGCGCGGGAATTGTGCCTGAGTAACGGGGCAGCACTGGAGTATATTTCCCTGCCCACCGGGGGGAGCTGCTTCAGGATCGTGTTCTCGCGTGCAGCACACTAAAAAACATAACGATAAAAACGACGGCCTATCATGACTGAACAACGTGTACTGATCATCGACGACGAACCAGACATCCGCGAACTGCTGGAAATTACCCTGTTGCGGATGGGGCTGGATACCCTCACGGCAGGCAATGTCGGGGATGCGCTGGAGCAAATCCGCACCCACCAACCGAATTTGTGCCTGACGGATATGCGCCTCCCGGATGGCAGTGGCATTGATATTGTGCGTTTCCTGCAAAAGGAATACCCGCACATCCCGGTTGCCGTCATCACCGCGTATGGCAGTATGGATGCGGCGGTTGAAGCCCTCAAAGCTGGTGCGTATGACTTTGTGTCCAAGCCCGTTGATTTGCCGAAATTGCGTGACCTGATCCAGACAGCCCTGCAATTGACCCACGGCGAAAAAGGCAGCCGCCCCCAAGCCGCAGGCAACAAAGAGGACAATGACCGCATCCTCGGCAGCTCCCCCGCGATGCAGACCCTGAAAAGCACCATCGGCAAACTGGCACGCAGCCAAGCGCCAGTCTACATCCACGGTGAATCCGGGAGTGGCAAGGAATTGGTGGCACATGAAATCCACCTGCAAAGCCCCCGCCAGAAATCCCCCTTCATCCCGGTCAACTGCGGCGCAATCCCGGAAAACCTGATGGAAAGCGAGTTTTTTGGGCACAAAAAAGGCAGCTTTACCGGTGCAGTCAGCGATAAACAAGGCTTGTTCCAGGCCGCCCACAAAGGCACGCTGTTCCTTGATGAAGTGGCAGACCTACCGTTAACCATGCAGGTCAAACTGCTGCGTGCCATCCAGGAGCGTGCCGTCAAACCGGTCGGTGGGCTGGAAGAAACGCCCGTCGATGTGCGTATCCTCAGCGCCACCCACAAAAGTCTGGAACACGAAGTGGCGGCAGGCAATTTCCGCCAAGACTTATACTACCGCCTCAACGTCATCAAGCTGAAAGTCCCACCCTTGCGTGAGCGCCAGGATGACATCCAGCTTCTGGCTGATTTTTTCCTGAAAAAGATTTCCGAGCGCTGGCAAATGCCGCCGATCAAACTATCCCGCCATGCACGGGAAACCCTGTTAGCCTATAACTTCCCCGGCAATGTGCGGGAACTGGAAAATATCCTCGAACGCGCCAGCACCCTCTGTGAAGACAATATGATCCATGCTGAAGACCTGCAATTGCCGCAGACCGATGCCCTACCGGAACGGCGCTCCCAAGTACGGGAAGTGACGCTCTCTGCACCACCGCCCTTGACGATACCCGATTACGCCCAAGCCATCAGCAGCAGCCCCTCAGCAGCGTCAGCCGAGGCCGCCTGGTCGCCGCACACCGATGAGCAAGCCGAACGCAATATGATCCTGGAAGCCTTGGAGCAAACCCGCTGGAACCGTACCAAGGCCGCTGAACTGCTGGGCATGAGCTTCCGCCAACTGCGTTACCGCATCCAGAAATACGAACTGGATACACATTGATCGCCCCATAGCCGATTAAACGACCACTACACCTGCCAAAAACCCTCCTCTGCGCTGTCTTGCTCTGGGGAGGGATTTCCTAAAGCCCTACCCTGCCCCCCCGCACCTGACAACTCCGATCAAAAA
The DNA here is from genome assembly GCA_964293005.1 of uncultured Thiothrix sp. GTDB lineage: Bacteria > Pseudomonadota > Gammaproteobacteria > Thiotrichales > Thiotrichaceae > Thiolinea. The sequence goes on along the minus strand of CAXYXW010000001.1, from coordinate 112,558 downwards.
ACTTGCAAACCTGACACACCCCTACCTTTTATCCTTATAAAAAACTGACACTCCCTTCAAAAATGTCAACTTCTGACACTCCTCCTTGGCAATGACACTGCCAGCATTCAGCTACAAAAAACGACAAAAGCAAATAAAAACATTATCTTATATAAACAACCCCCATCTTGGCACGCCCCCTGCAATAGGGTTAGTGCCAAACGGCAAACAAACAGAAATTAAAAATAAGCTTTAAAACCAACAATAAACAATAAGGAATACATAATGAAAATGTCCCTGAAGCAAAAAGCACAAGCTGGTTTCACCCTGATCGAACTGATGATTGTTGTTGCCATCATCGGTATCCTGGCTGCGATTGCACTGCCTGCCTATCAGGACTATACCATCCGTGCAAAAGTGACTGAAGGTTTGGGTTTGGCTGAGCCTGCCAAGTTGGCTGTTGCAACTGAAGGTGCTGCCTCCAAAGCTGACCTAAACCGCGTAGTTGCGACTTGGAATGCACAAAACGCTAATACTGGCGCTAATAGTAAGTTTGTAAACTCAGTGCTCATGACTGCTGATACAGGTGAAATCACCATTTCTTACAACCCGACTGCTGTCGGCTTGGCAACAGCAGAAAATACAGTGAACCTGACTCCATATGTCCGTACTGGCGCAGCAGGCACAGCCGTTACACTGGCTGCCGCCCACACAGCTGGGACAACTGGCTCCATTGACTGGGCATGTAGCTCTGCCACCCAAGCATCTGCAACTGCGGCTGGCATGGGCGGCACAGCCGGTGCACTGCAAGCAAAATACGCTCCAGCAGCTTGCCGTTAATACCTAATCGGTTAACCTAACAAGAAAGAGCGCCCTAGGCGCTCTTTCTGCATGAGATAAAGAAGAAATGCTATGAAACACAAGAATAAAAAATCACAGCACGGCTTCACCCTAATTGAACTCATGATTGTGGTCGCGATTATCGGTGTTCTTGCCGCCATCGCCATCCCTGCATACCAAAACTATATTATCCGAACCAAGCTGATTGAAATCATACGCTTCTCTGATGCTGCCAAGACTTATGTATGGGAGGAGTACTTTACACATGCACACATGCCGACTGCTAGCTCAGATGCTGCCAATGCAGTCCAAGACATGATGTTGGCATCAAACAATATCAGTCATGCAACCTACACCCGCATCAACGATGACAACTCAAAACTTGAAGTCACCTTCCAGAAGATGGGGGCAGGAGCCGATGGCAAAACCATGGTATTCCTGTTTGAGACAGACCAAAGCAAAATAACACTGGATTGCCGAGGGGGAACACTGGACGACATCTTCCGACCCTCCGTGTGCCGCAGTAACAACTAAACCGGTTTAACCCCAATAAAAACAACAAGGAGCAAACCATGATCAAACAAAAACTGAAAGCGTCCCTTACCCACCTGGGGCTAAGCGCACTCATCGTTAGCTGCTTTTTGGCCTTCGCACTGATGGTGTGGTATCCAGCCCCCTTCTTTGGCATTTCCGGCTTGGCAGGAATCCTGCTGATCCTCGTCACGGTGGATGTCATCATCGGCCCACTGTTGACCTTTGTGGTCTTTCAGCCGCAAAAGCGCACCCTGAAATTTGACCTCGCCGTGATTGCTGCCGTACAAATCGCCGCACTGACCTATGGCATGCACACCATTTATCAGGCGCACCCCTTGTATGTGGCTTATGCGGGCGACCGATTTACCCCTATCAACGCCAATGAGGTTTCCCCCGACCAAGCCCAGCACGCAGAACTGCAAAAGTCCAAGCTGTCCGGCCCTACGCTGGTATACGTCCAGAAGCCCAGTGACCCCGCCGAGATGTCACGGGTAACGATGGAAGTCCTGTCCGGCAAACCGGATCTGGATGCCCGCCCTGAATACTATGCCCCCTTTAATAGCCATGTGGCTCAAGTGTTGGCACAAGGCCTGGATGTGAAACCCTTACTGGCAAAACCAGACCATAAGGCCAAGCTTGACAGCTTCTTACAAAAGCATGGCAAAACCCTGAATGACTATGCCTTCTTGCCACTCGTCGGCAAAGAAAAGGATGTTTTATGGGCGTTTAGCCGTACTACCGGCAAACCGGTCGATGTCGTCGACATCAGCCCGTGGAATACCTGAGCAGTCTCCCCACCACCATTCATCTGTTTTGCAGGGACGGGCAACGACGCGCTCGTCCCCGTTAAGCTGGCAATTTGCCCACATCCGTATTATCATCGCATTAGGTAAACTTATTAATAAAAATGACAAAATAACGATTTTATGGGCATTCCAAACATCCAACTTCCAGGTTATGTCAAGCAACTCGTGACAGCGGGCAAGCTTGATTTGGGTGTTGCTGAAAAATCAGTCAAAAAAGCCCATGCAGAAAAGACCTCGGTACTGGAGTGGCTGTTCAACCAGCAACTGGTATCTGCCCGTGACCTGGCAAAGGCCGCCAGCATTGAATATGGTATCAGTCTGGTTGACCTGGACTCGGTTGACATCCGTCCACAAGTTGCCGACCTCATTTCTGATGAGCAAAAGCAGCGCCTGAACCTGCTCCCCATCTACCGTTATGGCAATCATTTGCTGGTAGCCTTGGCTGATCCGATTTACCTGCCCAATCTGGACGATGTGAAGTTTGCCACCAACCTGAAGCCGGAACCGGTACTGGTTGAATACGACAAACTCAATATACTCCTCAGCAATGGCAGTGGTTTTAGTGGCAGCGCATCACCGATGCAATCGGGTATGGCTGTATCCAGCGAAGCCATCAGCCAGAATATTGCCCTCGATACCCGTGACATTAAAAAGCAGGAGGCGGAAGGCGAAGAGATCGAGATCATTTCCTTCGTCGACAAACTGCTGGCACATGCCATTAACTCCAAGGTATCCGACATCCATATCGAGCCGTATGAAAAAAACCTGCGTATCCGCTACCGGGTCGACGGCATGCTGAAGGTTATTGCTACCCCACCGATTGGGATTGCGGCGCAATTGACCTCACGCCTGAAAGTCTTGGCACGCATGAACATTTCTGAGCGGCGTGTACCCCAAGACGGGCGCATCCGGTTTGCCCTGAATGAAAAGAAGAACATCGACTTCCGCGTCAATACCCTGCCAACCGTGTATGGCGAAAAGGTGGTCATGCGGATACTCGACTCAGAAAGTGCTGCCCTGGGGATAGAGAAACTCGGTTTCGACCCCAAACAACAAACCGACTTCCTGAAAGCCTTGGGCAAACCGGATGGGATGGTACTGGTCACAGGCCCGACGGGTAGCGGTAAGACCGTCACGCTGTATACGGGGCTGGGCATCCTCAACACCCCGGAGAAAAATATCTCAACGGCGGAAGACCCGGCAGAAATCAATATGCCCGGTATCAATCAGGTGAATGTGAATGCCAAGGTTGGCCTGACTTTCGCCGAAGCGCTGCGCTCCTTCCTGCGCCAAGACCCGGACATTATCATGGTGGGCGAGATCCGTGATTTGGAAACCGCCGAAATTTCCATTAAAGCCGCACAAACCGGACACCTGGTTTTGTCCACCCTGCACACCAATAGCGCCCCAGAAACCCTGACACGCTTGCTGAATATGGGGGTTCCACCCTTCAATATCGCCTCCTCTGTCCACTTGATTATTGCCCAGCGGCTGGCACGGCGCTTGTGTGATAAATGTAAACAGCCTGCCAATATCCCCACCGAAGTCTTGCGCAGCTTCGGTTTTGCACCGGAAGAAATTGGCAAGTTTACCGTTTATGAGGCCGTTGGCTGCCCGGCCTGTTCACAAGGCTACAAAGGCCGGGTTGGTATTTACCAAGTCATGCCCATTTCCCCTGCCATGGGGCGCATGGTCATGGATGGCTGCAACTCAATGGACTTGGCAGATCAGGCGCAAAAGGAAAATATCTCAGACCTGCGCCAATCGGGTCTAAACAAAGTACGGCAGGGGATCACTTCTTTAGCCGAGCTGGAGCGGATCACCAAAGATTAAGGCTGCGTCCCGCTTATCTGCCAATCCCGGCAGGCTGGGCAGCACGATGCTACACTTGTAAACAATCATTATAACAACAGACGATCAAAGCTGATGCCTAGTCCACGCACCAACCGAACCGCCAATGCCAGCGCCGCCGATGCCATGCAGACCTTTGTGTGGGAAGGCGTGAACCGCAATGGTGTGAAAATCAAGGGTGAAACCCAAGCGCTGAACGCCAACTGGCTGCGTGCTACCTTACGCAGGCAAGGCATCAATCCTGGGCGGATCGTCCGTAAACCGCGCCCCCTGTTCAAACCTGCCATCAAACCGGCTGATATTGCCCACTTTGCCCGCCAGATGACCACCATGATGCGCTCTGGTGTGCCGATGGTACAATCCCTGCAAATGGTCGGCGGTGGCGGTGATAACCCCGCCATGTACGACCTGATCAAAAAGCTGGTGGAAGATATTGAATCGGGCTCCAGTTTTGGTACTGCCCTCAGCCGCCATCCGCAGCACTTTGACCGCCTGTTTGTTAATCTGGTGAAAGCGGGCGAACAGGCAGGCACGCTGGAAACCATGCTCGACAAGGTGGCAACCTACAAGGAAAAAACCGAAGCACTCAAATCCAAAATCAAGAAGGCGGTCATGTACCCGGTGATCGTGGTGGTAGCCGCCGTCGTCGTTTCTGCCATTATGCTGATCTGGGTTATCCCGCAATTCAAGGAAGTATTCAGCAGCTTTGGTGCAGACCTGCCAGCGTTTACCCTGATGGTGATTGAGCTGTCCGAATGGTTACAAGCCTATTGGTGGATACCCTTGATTGCCATGGTCATTGGTGGTTACAGCTTCACCACTGCCAAAAAGCGTTCCGTCAACTTTGAACGCTTCGTTGACCGGGTGACACTCAAAATCCCCATCATTGGCAATATCATCAACTTATCCTCCGTTGCCCGCTTTTGTCGCACCTTGGCCACCATGTTCTCAGCCGGTGTCCCGCTGGTGGAGGCGATGGATTCAGTGGCAGGAAGTACTGGTAACGCCTTGTACTATGACGCTACCATGCGCATGAAAGATGATACCGCGCAAGGCCTGCAACTCAACGTTGCCATGCAGACCACGCAGATTTTCCCCAATATGGTAGTGCAAATGACCCGTATCGGTGAAGAATCCGGGCGACTGGAAGAAATGCTGAGCAAGGCGGCGGATTATTATGAAGAACAAGTCGATGATTTGGTGGATACGCTGGCAAAGCAGATCGAACCGCTGATTATGGCTGTGTTGGGGGTTATTGTCGGCGGGCTGGTGATTGCCATGTACCTGCCCATTTTCAAACTTGGGGCTGTGGTTTAAAACTAAAGATGGAACTTATCAATTTGTTGTCGACCAACAGCACCTGGCTGTTGGTGTCGGTTGGGCTTGTCTCGCTGTTGATTGGCAGCTTCCTGAATGTGGTCATTTACCGCCTGCCGGTGATGATGGAGCGTGAATGGAAACAGGAATGCATCAGCTTCCTGGGCGGCGACCACGGCATTAGCCCGGATACCAGTACATTCAACCTGGTTGTACCCCGCTCACAATGCCCAGTCTGTGGGCATAAAATTACCGCTTGGGAAAACGTCCCGATCATCAGTTACTTATTGCTGGGCGGCAAATGCTCCGGCTGCAAAACCCCCATTTCCATCCAATACCCACTGGTTGAGCTCACGACAGCTCTGCTGTCCGTGCTGGTGGCTTACCGCTACGGTTTCAGCCTGGAAACCCTCGCCCTGTTATTTTTCACATGGGTGCTGGTGGCTTTGTTCATGATTGATGCCAAAACCATGCTGCTCCCCGATGACCTGACCTACCCATTGCTCTGGGCAGGCTTGCTATTGAATATCGATCACCTCTTCACCAGCCTCCCCGATAGTGTCTTGGGGGCGGTTTTTGGCTATTTGTCGCTGTGGAGTGTTTTCCACCTGTTCAAGCTCATCACCGGGAAGGAAGGCATGGGCTATGGCGACTTCAAGCTGTTGGCAGCCCTGGGAGCCTGGGGGGGATGGCAAATACTGCCCTTTGTGATCTTTGCCTCTTCCGCCTTTGGCGCTCTATTTGGCATCGCCTGGATGGTGGCAAAGCGCAGCCGTGAAAGCGTGCCCATGCCCTTTGGCCCGTGGCTGGCGATGGCAGGATTCGTTGCCATGGTTTGGCATCAGGATGTCATTGCCATCAGCACGAACCTGTTCATGCCTCACTAGTGCTATAATATCCCCCACTTGTACCATACGCTGTCGTGAAAACCATCGAGGGGGAAACATCATGTACCAAATCGTTTTCTATGTTCCCGAATCACACCGGGAAACCGTAAAAATGCCCTGTTTGCAGCCGGGGCAGGCAGGATTGGCAATTATGACCAGTGTGCGTGGGAATGTGCTGGCACAGGCCAATTCAGACCCTTGGCAGGCAGCAACCCCTTCCTGGGTGCGGAAAACAACCTGCATCAGGTGATAGAGTACCGGGTTGAACTGGTCTGTGCTGACAATTACCTGCAAGCAACGATTGCAGCACTGCGGGCAAGCCATCCGTATGAAGAGCCTGCCTATTCGGTCTTTCCGCTAACCGTCGTTTAACCGCGTTATTTGGCGGCAATATCAGGCCAAAACGGTAAAGCCCGTCCTTGGGTAATCTTGGGCGTGACAAAACCAGCGGACGGAGTGTGTTGGGCAGACCCGGCAGCCCCGGAGTTCGGCACAACGGGAACAACAGGCACAGGCGCTGCCCTTAATGCCAAATGCGCCTGCTGACGTTTGCTCCAATCCCACTTCCCAAGTTTGGGAAACATGAAGCCCTTGCGGTTAACGCCCGCAGGCTGTCGGTATGGCATTAAGACTGCCCGGCTGTCTGCGGGAGAAACGCGCTCGCCATTATAATACCAAGCCTCTGATCCAGCAGGCTCGTCTGCTTGCAGCGCTGGTGTGAATAGCACGATGCTGCCCAGCAAAAACCCCACCGCAACCCTGTACTGACTGTTCATATCTGCCTCCATTCACTGATCCAAACTGACCAGGATTTTAGCTGATTGATAACACAGTAGCGGCGGGTATGCCACTATCCGCTTAGCGAATCCGACGCACACCGTGGCTGTTCACACAAGCCCCACGCTGCCATCCACCACAACTCGCTGCATCCTGGGACGGATACATCTGCAAACTGTCTGGCGGCGGCACCGGCACAGTCACCTGCTGGCTGGACAAACCCACGGACTGGCTGACCATCTGCTGGCTACCGACATTCTGGCTAACCATTTGCTGACTGAAAATCGGCGCAGGTTGGTGGAAACCCATCACCGGAGCTGGTTGCTGCACAATAACCTGTGGCTGTTCAACCTGATACGAATAATGTTGCTGGGGCTGCACCGCTACTGGACGCGGGCGCGGAATCTGATGGCGCACAACCGGACGCTGCACAACCTGACGGCGTGGCTGGGCACAGTTATACCCTGGATGGACACGCCCTTGTGCATGATGGACAACAACCGCACGCTGCATTTTTGCCATCTGCTGCTGCTTCAGGAGCATCTGGCGTTTCAGTGCGGCTTGCCGTTGCTGTTGGATAATCCGTTGTTGCTGGATAGCACGCTGCTTCTGGAGTGCCAAGGCTTGCCGTTTAAGTGCTGCCTGCCGTTGCTGTTGGATAACACGCTGCTTCTGGAGCGCAGCAGCCTTGTGCTGGGCTGCCAATTGGCGTTGTTTTTGCAGAGCCACCTGTTTCTGTTGGGCTGTCAGTTGGGCGCTGCGGCGTTTTTGTGCCAACAACTGGGCTTTACGCTTTTGTTGGGCAGCAAAATAAGCTTGCCGCTGGGCTTTACCCTGTGCAGAAGCCGCTTGTTGGTTGGCATGTCCACGATAGCTGCCGTGTACGACATAACTACGACCATGCTGCCCACAATAACCCGAACGACTATGCCCTGCCTGCTGACCTTTCTTCAGGATGCGCCAGCCATCATGACAACGCCCATCAGCAGAACACTGGTAGGTGGCTGGGCTGGTGTGGTATTTGCCGCCGTGCCAGCCATGAACTTTCACCGACTTGACACGCACTATCGGGCCGCTTTCATTGGCCTGCATGGTACGCATATCCTCAATCCCACCATTCCAGGCTTGTGCCTGGGATGCCGCTGCCAGCCCCAAACCAACCCCGATCATTACTTTTTTCATCCCACCTTCTCCATGAAGAGCCTTTCACCTGCTAGACTAGGGCATCTTTTTTCAGGAATGCCTTAGCGATGGATCAGGAACAAACAACCCACTTCGGTTATCAACAGGTTCCCGTTATTGAAAAAGCTAATCGAGTCGCAGAAGTATTTCATTCTGTAGCCGACAAGTACGATGTAATGAACGATGTAATGTCGTTCGGTGTCCACCGCCTATGGAAAAGGCTGACGATTGATGCAGCAGGGGCAAAGCAAGGCTCACAAGTCCTGGATTTGGCAGGGGGCACGGGCGACCTCGCCTCGAAGTTCGCCCGCATTGTTGGCAAAAGCGGCAAGGTGGTGCTGTCAGACATCAACGCCTCCATGCTGGAGAACGGGCGCAAACGTCTGACTGATCAGGGAATCGCCGGAAATATCGAATACGTGCAGGCCAATGCCGAATGCCTGCCATTTGCCGACAATACCTTTGACATCATCACGATAGCGTTTGGGTTGCGCAATGTCACCAACAAGGATGCTGCGCTGCGCTCCATGTTCCGGGTCATTAAACCGGGTGGGCGCTTGCTGGTGCTGGAATTCTCCAAGCCTGTATTGCCCGGATTGGCTCCCCTATACGACCAATATTCATTCAAACTCTTGCCGATGATGGGCAAATTGATTGCCAATGATGCGGACAGCTACCGCTATTTGGCTGAGTCCATCCGCATGCACCCGGATCAGGCCACCTTGCAGGGTATGATGGAAACGGCAGGTTTTGAGCGCGTCACCTACACCAATATGACCGGCGGTATTGTGGCCTTGCACAAGGGATTCAAGTTTTAGGTTTGTAGGCCTGATAAATCCGCTCGCCCAACAGGATTGCCAATAACACAGCATAAATAAGCGGGGCGGAGGTATCCGCCTTGCTATCCTTCATCCACCAAAAATGCAGGACAGCCAGCATCGACAACGGGTAAACCAAACTGTGCAAACGCTTCCACTGCCTGCCCAAACGCCGCATCATGGCTTGGGTTGAGGTCATTGCTAGTGGCAGTAACAGCACAAACGCCAGCATCCCTACCGTAATGAAGGGGCGTTTGAGTATATCCCGCCAGATTTCAACCCAGTCAAAAAACTGCTCCAGCCAAACATAAAGGCCAACATGCAGGGCTGCATAAAAGAAGGCAAATAACCCCAGCATGCGGCGCAAACGGATGCCTTGCACCCAACCCAACCAACGCCGCAATGTCGACAGCAATAACGTCAGCAACAAAAAGCGTAATGCCCACTCACCCGTATCCCGGATCAGTGCCTCAACCGGATTCGCCCCCAATTTATCCAGCCACAAGGCCAAACCCAAGCCAATGGCGGGTAGCAATGCCAACCCAAACACCACCGGCTTGAGCACACGGGAAAACCAAGATCCCAACATAGCCATCAATAATACTTCCGCAAATCCATGCCACTATACAAACTGGCAACCTGCTCTGCATAACCATTAAACATCAGGGTTTTGCGCTTGCGTAGCTCACCAATACGGCGCTCGCTGTACTGGCTCCAACGGGGATGATCAACTTCAGGGTTCACATTCGAATAAAAACCATAATCTTCCGAGCTAATTTTCTCCCAACTGGAAAGTGGCTGCTGCTCCAAAAAGCTGATACGCACAATCGATTTGATACTTTTAAAGCCATATTTCCACGGCACAACCAAACGCAAGGGCGCACCATTCTGGTTGGGCAAGGTTTTGCCATACATCCCGGTGGCGAGCAAAGTCAGTGGGTGCATGGCTTCATCCATCCGCAGCCCCTCAACATAAGGCCAGTCCAACACCTTCCGTTTCATACCGGGCATTTGCACGGGATCAGCCAAGGTTTCAAAACGTACAAATTTGGCATTGGAACTGGGCTGGAAACGCTTCAATGCATCTGCCAACGGAAAACCTTGCCATGGGATCACCATTGACCAGCCTTCAACACAGCGCAGGCGGTAAATGCGCTCCTCCAAAGCATGCGGCTTGAGGATGTCTTCCAGTGTGTATTTACCGGGTTTTTCGCATTCGCCATCGACCGTCACAGACCACGGTGAGGTTTTTAAGGTATGGGCATGTTGGGCAGGATCGTCCTTGCTGGTACCGAACTCGTAAAAATTGTTATAGCTGCTGGCATCGGCAAAATCCGTGGGGGCTTCGTCTCCTCCCCCGTCTGGCAACGACGAAGCAGCCGATACCACCGTAGGCAGTGCCATACCCAACAAGGCCGCCCCACCCAGCGTCTTCAAAAAATCACGCCGCCGCAGGTAGAGGCCGTAATCAGTCACTTCATATTCTTTTAAATCATTGTCTTGCTTGATTAACATGGGTTATTCCCTCCTAAGGCCAATACGTTGCCCACATAGCGCTGGATGCAAACACAGATAGATATTGTTATGCTGACCCCATTGCGTTGAAGGGGACATGAATGAAATATCTGCGGATCATAGGGACAGTGGTGCTTGTTGTGTTGGCGGGTGCGCTGGGTGTTTTGGCTGCACAACACTATCTCCAGCCTACAGACCCCATGGGGCAAGCAACAGTTCCAGCCCATGGACAAGCGACGGATAAAAAACTCAATCTGACCCAAAATGGCAAGACAACAACCTTGGCTGATTTTCAAGGTAAACTGGTACTGATTTACTTTGGCTATGCATCCTGCCCGGATGTCTGCCCGACAGCGCTTGGCTTACTCGGCTCTGCCCTGAAAGAACTCACGCCCGCTGAAATCGCCCAGATACAACCCCTGTTTATCAGTGTTGACCCCGAACGTGACCACGGCGAAAAACTGCTGGCTTATGCCCGTTATTTCCACTCCAGCTTCCTTGGCCTCACAGGGACACCTAAAGAAATCCAGCAAGCGGCTGCCCAGTTTGGTGCATTTTATGCCAAAGTAAACAGTGACTCCGCGATGGGTTATCTGGTTGACCATACCTCAAACACCTATCTGGTGGGCAAGGATGGCAAGCTGCTCAAAACGCTGCCGCATGACATGAGCAAAACCGATGTCATCAACAGCCTGCGTGCCGCCCTCTCCCCTGCCCAATAACTGGAGATCATGATGCTTGCCACTGCCCTGACCGCCTCCCTCGAAACCGCCTTCAATACGTGGCTGACATTGGATGCCAAAACCCACGGCAATACCCGCCAACGCCTGCAAGCCTTGCAAGGCAAGCTGGTTTGCCTGCATATCAGCAACCCCAGCCTGCGCCTGTACTTCCTGCCGACCGCTGATTCAGTACGCATCACCACCGACTATGCCTCCCCGCCCGACGTGACCATCCACGGTGCAGCCCTCGCCCTGATGCGGCTTTCCCATGCCACCGACAGCGGCAAAGCCATGTTGGAGCACGGTATCCGCCTTGAGGGTGATTTGGGCTTGGGGGAACAATTCAGCCAAATCCTGCGGGACATTGATGTCGACTGGGAAGAGTTATTGTCACAAGCAGTTGGCGACATTCTGGCTCACCAGATGGGGCAATTCGCCCGCGATACCAAAGGCTGGCTGGATAACTCCGCCCACGCCATGCGCCTGAACACCCAAGAGTACTTGCAGGAAGAAGCCCGCTTGTTGCCCGCCGAAGCGGAATTGCGGGGGTATCTGGATCAGGTGGATACCCTGCGGATGGATACGGATCGACTGGAAGCCAGACTACGGCGTTTGGAGGCAGCGTCCATCAACCTTATGCATGACGCTCCTCATTTGTAAAAAAGGACACCGAAGTGTCCCTTTTCCCATCTTGCTTATTGTTCCAGCTCGGTCTCATCCAGTAATGTTGCCAGCTCATTCAATGCTTTGCGGTATACCCTGCGCTTGAAAAAGACCACCTGTTTGGCGGGAGCCCAATAGTCTACCCATTCCCAGTGGTCAAATTCAGGCTTGGGTGAGGCCTGCAAATTGACATCCCCATCCCTGCACAGCATCCGCAACAAGAACCAGCGTTGCTTTTGCCCGATACACAGGGGGCGGGAACGACGGCGGATCATGTAATGGGGTATGCGATAACGCAACCACCCACGGGTCTGCCCGATCAACTCGACCTGACCACGCTGCAAGCCAGTTTCCTCGCGCAGCTCACGGTACATGGCCTCCAAAGGCGATTCCCCCCGATCAATCCCACCTTGCGGGAATTGCCAAGAGTCTTGCCCCAAGCGCTTTCCCCAAAACACCTTGCCGTCGCAATTACAGAGGATGATACCCACGTTGGCACGGAATCCGTCCTCGTCTATCACGACTGTCCTCCAGAACGTTAACTTGTTGTGATTTTTTCACAATCCCCATGATTCAGCAATTTCAAGAGGGTACAATCTGGCATTTTTCTGCCGAACAGCCATAAACAGATGGGAGCAACACATGACACTCGCACTTTTTGACCTTGACAATACCTTGTTGCATGGCGACAGTGACTACCAATGGGGTCAGTTCCTGGTGAGGAAAGGGCTGGTGGATGCAGAAACCCACAGCGCCACCAACCGTGAGTTTTACCGCCATTACACCCAGGGCACGCTCAATATCCATGAATATGCGGCCTTCACCTTCACCTTCCTCAGCGAACACAGCATGGAAGAATTACAGGCACTGCACCGTGAATTCATGGCAGAAGACGTTAGCCAAATGATCCCGGCGGCGGCTCGTGCCTTGGTTGAGCAACACCGCGCCCAAGGTCACACCCTGATGATCATTACCGCCACCAACAGCTTTGTCACCGCCCCGATTGCGGCAGCCTTTGGCATTGAGCACCTGCTGGCGGTTGACCCGAAAATCGTCAACGGGCGTTATACCCGCGAAATTGAGGGCGTTCCAACCTTCCGGGAAGGTAAAGTCACCCGCTTGCAACAATGGCTGGCAAACCGTACCGAAACACTCGCAGGCAGCTATTTCTACAGCGACTCACACAACGACTTGCCACTGCTGGACATGGTTGACCACCCGGTGGCGGTAGACCCGGATGATACCTTGCGGGCAACTGCACTCGCCAACGGCTGGCCTGTGATCAGCTTGCGCGGCTGATTCAGCAGGCTTGCCGCACCGCCAGCAAACAGCCAAACACCTGTTCTGCCCACGCCTGCACCGCGCCAGCCGTTTCCACCAGCGGCTGGCGACCCCGGTATAACAAACGGTATTCGGGCTTGCTGCCCTCCCCGTCATGATGCTCACTGCCGATCCACTCGCCTAACCAGGCATGGGGGTTAAATGTCCCTTTTTCCATCGCCTTCCACGCCGACTTGGGGAAAAACGGCAGTGGTTCCTGCAAGCCTTGCCAATAGCCTTCCAGCAGGCGGGTTAATTGGGCTTCAGCATCCGCGACAGGCAACAGCCTGAAGCTGCCCTCCACCGTATACACCCGGCTGACCCGTTGCCATCCAGGTGGGATTTGTCCACAGGCATTCAAAGCCAAGTGCTGCAACCAAATCGCCACCCATTGCCACACACCCATATAACCAAAATGGCAAACCTGTAGCCCATCCTGCGCCACCCCCGCCAACGTGCCACGCAACCCAAACGCCCCCAAAGCCAGATGCACATCAATATTCTGTAGCTGCCGACCTTGTGGCAGTTGCTGGTATACCGCTTGCACACCGGCGAATTGCTGCTCAAACAGCAACTCCCCTGGCTTCCCATGCGGCAATAGCCCTTGTGCCCTCAGCAAAGCCTGCAAGCCCTCACCACCCCCGCCCTGCTCCAAATGCTGCATGGACTGTTGCCCAATGGTGCTATCGGCAAAAGCTTCCAACGCAAAGGGTTCACGCTCCACCAACTCATCATCATTTTCCATCAACACCAGATCAAACTGCTGTTGCAAGAACACCCGCGCCGGATGACGGTAAAAACGCACCAGATCCGCCAAACCCACCTGCCGCAAAGACCCATCCGGCTCACGCAAAGCATCCGCATCCCAGAAACAGGCCGCCACCTGCTTATCCGCCGGGTCGGTATACAAGCGGGCATAATCGGCGGCATAGGTAAACAGTGCAGGATCCGTAAAATAACGCTGGCTGAAAGCCTGCAACGGATGCGATGTGACCAACACCCCCTCTGCCAAACCGAAACGCTTTTCCAGATAATCCAGCAGCTCGCTAACCAACACCGATGGCATCACGGTGCTATTGTCCTGCACACTCTGCCCGATATAACTGATATACAAATATTCACGGGCTGACAACAGGCTTTCCAAAAACAAATAACGGTCTTCATCCCGGCGGGAACGGTCGCCCTTGCGCTTTTTATCATGTGCCAGCCGGTCAAAACTCAAACGGTTATCCTGGCGCGGAAACCCGCCATCCTGCATCCCCAGCAAGGCGACAAACCGGAACGGCACACTGCGCATCGGCATCAGCGTACAGAAGGTAATCCCATGCCCCAAGAAACCATCAGCCTGGTTATGCTGCTCCAACTGGCGGCGCAAGGCATCCCGGAATACCGCCCATGCCACCTTGATAGCAAACTCAGCCTGCCGTGCATCATCCAGCAAACGGTCGAGCGCTTGGTAAACCGCTTGTGTTTCCGCATCGTCAGCAAACAACTTCTCCAATACGCTACGGAATTGCTGTACCCAATCCGCCAATGCCAGCCGTCGGCTTGACCATTTTGACAGGGCGAACAAAACATGCAGGCATTGCGTGAAACGCTCCAACACCTGCGCTTGGCTGCCTTCCAGTTCGCCATAGGGTAACACCCCGCCGAGCAAGGCTTCACCGGGCAAGGCATAGCCCAGCAACAAACGATCCAAACCATACATCCACGTATGCTCGAAGGTTGTCTGCTGCGCGAACTGGCGGCGGAACTCACCATCCACCCCCCAGCGGATATTCACGGCACGTACCCAATCACGGCATTGCTGCACCTGCAACTCATCCAAGCCAAAATGCCCCCGGATTTCGGCATACTCCAGCAAGGCAAACACACTCTCCGCCTCAAAGCGGCCTTGTGGCAACTCCAGCAACTGGATACAGGCCGCACTGATATTCAATGCCTGCGAAAAACGCTGGTCAGCAATACTGAACGGCAACGGCACTTTCGCCCCGGCAAACACCGCCTCAATAAAAGGCGCATAGGCATTCACTTCAGGCGACATCACCACCACATCCGCCGGGGTCAGCCCCGTCCCAGCCGCCAATGCGGACAGAATCTGGTCATACAACACCTCCACTTCCCGCATCGGCGAATGGCAGGCATGCACACGGATAGACGGGTCATCTTCCCACCGATAAGCCTCCCACGGCTCCAACACGCCATCCCCCGCCAAATTGAGGATGTCAGCCTGGACAATATGCAGCATTGAATCGGCTTCAGGCTCAAAGAAATCCTCCTCCTCAGCCGGATAAGGATCAACATTGCGCAGGTTCTCAATAAAATCACGCCCCTGCGTTCCCCATGAAGCCAGCAGGGGATTGCCGACATGGATATAAGCCTGCTCATCGGGGGCAAATTTAATGCGGCGTTTCTCTGACTCAATATCCCCCCAATACTGCATCGACGGGTTCATCACGAAGAAATGCACATCGACCCGCTCCGCGACTTTAGCAACCAACTCAATATAGGCAGGCGACAAGGCAGGCACAGAAAAGAAACTGATCCGTTCAGGCAAACGGTCTTCAGGGGTATGCGCCAATTGCTGGATAAACCGCCCCTGCAACCGCACCCAATGCTCCAGATGATTGTCACCCACTACCGCCTGCCAAAGCTGTGCTTGCCAATCCGGTGCAAGCTGACTTTCCCATTCCCGAATCCAGTCAGGCCGGAAAAACAGGTAGCCATCGAACACCCCCGCCACCTGCTGCGCCAACTGCCATGCGCTGTCATCCTGCCCCGGACGCAAATAATGCCCCAAAGCCTGCTGGTAACGCTCCGGGTGCTGCAAAAAAGCCTGCAACAGCCGCCAGCGCAGCAACTTCGGCGAAGCCGGATCGCGCTCTGGCACATCCGCCAACACCTTACGCAGCAGCTCCCACGTCAACTCCGCCGGGAACAAGTAATGCAAATTAGCAGCAATACCGTTTTCCCGCGCCAACTGCAAGGATAACCAACGCCCCATCCCTGCATTCTGCACCACCACCCATTCTGGCTCGAAGGGATTGCCCACTTTGTGGCTAGCCCGCTGCCGTGCAAACAGGCTGGCAAGGGACTCAAGACGGTTACTATGATGAAGGTAGAGCATGGCTTAAGTCCAAATAATCCATCAAACAAGACAAATCAAGTGGGATTATCACACAAAATCAAGTCCATGCATGCCCTACCACCCATCGTTTTCACAATACCGTCAATCCAACCTTGCTATCAGCTGAATTTTTCGGGACAATTGGCCTGCTGTTGGGCTTGAGTGTTTCCTGTTGAAAACCCATCCAACTCTTAATTTTTCACATCCCCTGATGCTGCTTATGACGCGGCAGGGCGGTAGCGCGCCTAAAACTCCATGATTGCTTTTTTATATAAAACTATTACCTTATTTCTATGTGGCTCGCTAGCATACCTTAGTATTTCATTTCGTATGGGCGGTATTGTTCCGGATGATTTTGTCGAATCCAAAACATCCCCTTCAGCATTGATGGAGCCTTGGCGTACATTGGGTTCGGCTGAGTGGGTACAACTGTCAGAGCGAGCCGTCCTTGGTAACAATCTAAAAAAAGCTGAGCAACTAGCAAGCATGGCACTTTCCAGAGATCCAACCAGTGGCAACGCTGCGGCACAGCTCGCATTGGTTTACCAAAAGCAAGGTAGGCATATTGAAGCAGAGCAAATGGCAGATCGAGCCCACCGCCTCTGGCCTAGCCGATGCCATACTGCACTTGCCTTAGCCTCACTTTGGAAAGATCTTGGTTTCGCGGATAAAGGTATCCAGCGAATTCCAGCAGGCTGCAAATAGATCATGCGAGCCTTTTACGAAAATAGCTTAGTAGTTTTAGCAGGTGGTTTGATACTGTTTGCCCCATTATTTCGTAGTGGTAAGACTTTTTTTGCACTTATGACTATGGAATTAATCGGCATTGCAATGTTGCTCATTATTTTATGGAGCAACCTGCTTTCAGGTCGTATGCAAAAGCATGTTAAGTGGTTTTTATTCGCTGGATTTGGTGTTGCTCTTGCGTATTTAGTACCCTTACCAACAAGCTTATGGGAAATACTGCCTGGACGTAGTTGGTATGTAGAGCATGTTACATGGGCAAACGCAACATCTACTGAGTATACCTATCGAGCATTAAGCCTCATACCATACCGCACCATTTCCGGGCTATTAGCATTAATCGCTCCGCTAGCCTTATTTTTGACAGCACTTAGCTTACCCGAACGCAAACTATACTGGATCATTTATGTACTCCTTCTAGCAGCAACAGGCCAAGCAGTACTTAGTATGTTGCAATACTTTATTCAAGACCAAGACTTGTTTTTCAGGGTTTGGTCAGGAAATATACCATTGGGGACTTACATTAACCAAAATCACTTTGTTGCTTTTATGGAGATGGCAGAGCCACTAGCACTTGGTTTAATGATTGTCGTGCTTACGCAGCATAATACTGGCATCATAACAAAAACTGTACTGACCATTTTATTTGGACTAATCTCACTGGCATTAACGTTTACCCCACTCCTATCTGCATCACGCACGGGAACAGCCCTGCTTTTGCTGAGTATATTCTTGTCTTTTTGGGTCATGACCACACCTGAACTCCGTAAGAAGGTTGCTGCACCAATTATTGGGTTACGTTTTGTTTTATTAGTTTTGGCTGTTGCCATCCAACTTAATGTTATACAACGCATTGCCACAGAGAGTTATACAACGGGGTTCGAGCCGAAAGTAGTTGCCGGGGATTTGCGCTGGACTATTTATACAAGCACATGGGAAGGAGTAAAATACTATTTCCCGTTTGGCTCAGGCCCCGGAACTATGCCTCAAGCCTACCAAATGTTCCAACCAACCAACCTTAGCGCATTCATGAATCATGCTCACAATGACTACTTGGAGCTTATCTTTGACATGGGGTTGTTTGGCATCTTAATCATTCTAGGTATAGTTGTAATCTATATATATCGCTGGAAAGAAATCTGGCAGGGCATCAACATACCGTTTAAACTAATGCAGTCTGGCGCAGGCGTTGGTATTTTGCTTGCTCTGCTTTACAGCATAACAGATTTTGGCCTTCATACGCCTGCCAATGCAATCTTTTTCGCATTGCTTTTTGGTATTTTCTTACACCAACCGCATCCCAAACAACTATTAAAATAGTCACAGACCAAACCAAACGATTATGACAACCCAAAAACTGATAGCATGGAGCTTGACGCAGCGTCAAATTTGCGACATCGAAATGCTCTTATGTGGCGCATTTCATCCCTTAACGGGCTTTTTAGGCCAGAAAGACTACCAAAATGTAGTGGAAAATATGCGCTTAGAGGATGGTTCATTATGGCCTATTCCCATTACTCTAGATGTAACCCAGTCATTTGCTGATAGCTTAAATATTGGCATCACCATAGAGCTACGTGACCCTGAAGGTGTATTAATTGCACTCATGCAGGTTGAGGATATTTGGCAACCTGATAAAGATAGTGAAGCCTTGCATGTCTTTGGTACAAATGATCTCACTCATCCCGGTGTTTACTATTTACATCATCAGGCAGGAGCAGTATATATCGGTGGAGAGATCAAACAAGTCGAACTACCGCAACATTATGATTACCGGCAACACCGCCATACACCAAATGAACTAAAGACACTGTTCAAAAAATTAGGCTGGCATAAAGTGGTTGCATTCCAAACCCGCAACCCAATGCATCGTGCGCATCAAGAGCTGACATTCCGGGCGGCACGAGAGCTTGAGGCTAACTTATTGATTCATCCCGTAGTGGGAATGACTAAACCGGGTGATATCGACCACTTTACCCGTGTTCGTTGTTATGAGCACTTGATTAAACAATATCCTGAGCAAACCACATTACTCAGCCTACTTCATTTAGCCATGCGTATGGCTGGGCCACGGGAAGCTGTTTGGCATGCATTAATCCGCAAAAACTATGGCTGCACCCATATGATTATCGGCAGGGATCATGCGGGGCTAGGCAAGGATAGCCAAGGACAAGATTTTTATGGGTCATATGATGCACAGAAGCTTGCTCTTTCATTTGAACATGAGTTAGGTATTAAAATTGTTTGCTTTGAAAATATGGTTTATGTGCAAGATCGGGCTGAATATCATCCTGAGTCTGAAGTACATTCTGGTGAAACAATCCTAAATATTTCTGGCACAGAGTTTCGCCGCCGCTTACATGCAGGTGTGGACATTCCGGCATGGTTTTCCTACCCAGGTGTTGTAGCAGAATTACGTAAGTCTTATCCCCCACGTCATAAGCAAGGCTTCACTGTTTTTTTCACAGGGTTGTCTGGCTCAGGTAAGTCAACCATTGCCAATGCCCTGATGGTAAAACTAATGGAAATAGGTGAAAGACCAGTCACGCTATTGGATGGGGATGTTGTCCGTAAAAACCTGTCCAGTGAGTTGACATTCTCAAAAGCTCATCGCGACTTGAATATCCGGCGTATTGGCTTTGTAGCTAGCGAAATCACAAAGAATGGGGGGGTTGCCATTTGTGCGCCAATTGCGCCCTATGCATCTGTGCGCAGGGAAGTACGGGAAACTATTGAGGCATATGGCGGGTTTATTGAAATTCATGTTGCCACCCCCATAGAAGAGTGTGAGCGCCGTGACCGTAAAGGCTTATATGCCCAAGCCCGTGCTGGTCTAATCAAAGGATTTACAGGCATTGATGACCCCTATGAAATACCTGCAAAACCAGAGCTATCGTTAGACACCAGCCAAAGTACACCCGATGAATGTGCACATAAGGTGCTACTCACCATGGAGCGCTTAGGTTTTATCAAGCGGTAAAAGATAAAATGAAGTGTTATCTCCATATAGGAACTGAGAAAACAGCGACAACCCTACTGCAACACTTCTTAGCAGATAATAGAAAATATCTTTTAGAGACAGGATATGCTTACCTAAAAAGCGCTGGTTTACCCAATAATAGGCGGCTAACCGTAGCAGCATTTAACCCTGATCGTCGTGACCGATTTACATTAGCTAATCATATTGAAGATAACCAATCTCTGCTTGAGTTACAAAAAGACATCATTACAGAAATAAAAAGAGAATTGATGTCGGCTCCAGTTCAGTCAGTCATATTCTCTTCTGAGCATATTCACTCAAGATTGACCACTATCGACGAAATAAATCGATTAAAATCAATTCTCATACATCTTGGCATAAAAGAAACAAGAGTTATTGTATACCTAAGAAATCCTGTCGATATTGCTCACTCATTATACTCAACAGCCATTAAGTGTGGCTCTAAAAGCAAAAACCCTCATCATGCTAAAAACCCTAAAATAGCACATTTATGCAATCACAAAAAAACACTTGAAAACTTCTCTTCTGTATTTGGAAAAAAAAATATTGAAGTAGGTATTTTTGAAAAAGATTATTTTCACAATGAATCGATTATAGAAGACTTTGCAAAAAAAATTAAGTTACCTTGGAGTAACACATTAATTATTCCACAGGAAAAAAATAAAAGCCTTTCTAAAATAGGATTAGAACTATTGTTGAAAATAAACAACTCAATTCCTCTTGTCGCCAATAATAAAGATACTTTGTTCAGAGAACAGCTGATAAACTTGTTTGAAAAAAATTTCCCAGAGCAGCAAAAAAAATCAAAAAAACTTACTGAAGAATATGAAGCAGAATATCAAGATTCAAATGAGTGGGTCAGGAAAAATTGGTTTCCTGAAAGAAAAAAGCTTTTTAATGGCATTCCTACTCCAGAAGAAAACAACATCCCCACATCACCCATTGAGCTAGATCAAATAGCAAGCTTCATTATAGATATACTCCTAATCAAAAAACCTTAGCATAGCCTCTTCTAAAAGTATGTCCAACTCAAGCACAACACATATAACAATCACCCCTGTGATACTATCAGGTGGCTCTGGCTCACGCCTGTGGCCTTTATCCCGCAAGCTGCGCCCCAAACAGTTCCTGCCGGTGGTGGGTGAGGATACCTTATTCCAAGCCACTCTCAACCGTCTGCATGGGCTTGCTGGTTTACAAGCACCGCTGGTGGTTTGTAATGAAGACCACCGCTTTATGGTGGCAGAACAATTGCGGGCACTGGGGGAAAGCAGCCAAGGTATCCTATTGGAACCAGCCGGACGCAATACCGCACCCGCTATCACATTGGCGGCTTTGTATGCCCAACGCTGCCAAGCAACTGACACACTCTTGCTGGTCTTACCTGCTGACCATGTGATTGCAGATATAGCTGCATTCCAGCAGGCCGTGTTGGCTGCCATCCCTTTTGCCAAGCAAGGTAATTTAGTGACGTTTGGCATTGTCCCACAGCGGGCAGAAACAGGTTATGGTTATATCCAACATGACGGCAATAATCGCGTGTTGCGCTTTGTGGAAAAGCCCAATGCAACAATAGCTGAAGAATATGTACGCAGTGGTGAGTATTGGTGGAATAGCGGGATGTTCCTGTTCCAAGCAGATACTTACTTGGATACTTTAGCCCAATATCAACCCACCTTGCTCGGGTATTGCACACAAGCACTAGTCGATGTCCGCGACGATGGTGACTTTGTACGGGTAGCTGCTGCACCTTTCCAAGCCTGCCCTTCGCTGTCGGTTGATTATGCGGTGATGGAAAAGGCCAGCAATGTCGCAGTTATCCCCCTGGATGCAGGCTGGAGCGATGTGGGTGCATGGTCAGCCGTTTGGGAAGCCGGGCAACAGGATGCAGCAGGTAATGTCTTGCGAGGTGATGTGTTGGTGCAGGATGCCCACCATAATCTCGTTTACAGCGAACAGCGCTTGGTGGCGGTGTTGGGCGTGGATAACTTGGTAGTAGTTGATACCAAAGATGCCACTCTGGTCGCGCATCGCGACAAAGTGCAGGATGTCAAGTTGCTGGTTGAGCAGCTTCAATCCCAACAACGCCCAGAAGCTCTGCTGCACCGCGAAGTGTTCCGCCCATGGGGCAGTTATGACTGCATTGATGGTGCGGAGCGTTACCAAGTAAAACGCATCACCGTCAACCCTGGTGAGAAATTGTCCTTGCAAATGCATTACCACCGGGCAGAGCACTGGATTGTGGTACGTGGAACCGCAGAAGTGCGCTGCGGTGATAAAACCATGCTCCTGACAGAGAATCAATCCACCTATATCCCCTTGGGTGAAGTCCATTCACTGGCAAACCCTGGCAAAGTCCCACTGGAAATTATCGAAGTGCAATCAGGCAGCTACTTGGGCGAGGATGACATCGTGCGTTTTGAAGACCGTTATGGGCGGATTGCACCATGACACTGTCGTGCTTCAAGGCATATGACATCCGAGGCAAGCTGGGGGAAGAGCTGGATGAAGGTATTGCTTACCGGATAGGACGAGCGTTTGGGGAGTGGTTAAAGAATCCCCCTTCCCCCACCCTTCCCCCGCAAAGGGGGCAGGGAGCAAAGACGGTTGTAGTTGGCGGTGATGTACGTTTGACTTCAGACACATTAAAGCTGGCACTGGTGGATGGTTTGATGGATGCGGGCGTGGATGTCATTGACCTTGGCATGACCGGGACAGAGGAAGTTTACTTTGCCACCTTCCATTGGGGGGTAGATGGCGGTGTTGAGGTAACAGCCAGTCATAATCCCTTGGATTACAACGGCATGAAGTTGGTGCGCGCAGGCTCAAAGCCGATCAGTGGCGATACGGGGCTGAAAGATATACAACGCATGGCGGAGGCAAATCAGTTTTCACCTGTTACCCCTCGCGGCACATTGACCCAACAATCTTGTTTAGGGGCATATGTGCAGCACTTGCTGGGGTATATTACCCCGCAACATTTCAAACCTTTGAAGCTGGTCGTGAATGCGGGCAATGGGGCAGCCGGGCATGTCGTTGATGCACTGGAGGCCGAATTCCAGCGTTTGCAAATCCCGATCACCCTTGTCAAGGTACATCACGAGCCGGATGGTACATTCCCACATGGCATCCCTAACCCCCTATTGCCCGAATGCCGCGCGGATACCTGCCATGCCGTGCTCGCACACCAGGCGGATATGGGCATTGCGTGGGATGGTGACTTTGACCGTTGCTTCCTGTTTGATGAAAACGGTAACTTCATCGAAGGCTATTACATTGTCGGCTTGCTGGCTGAGGTTTTCTTAAAGAAACAGCCCGGTGCAAAAATCATCCATGACCCACGCTTGACGTGGAACACCATCGACATCGTGCAGGCCAATGGCGGGGTAACGATCCAGTCCAAAACCGGGCATGCGTTTATCAAGGAGCGGATGCGGGCAGAAGATGCAGTATATGGTGGCGAAATGAGTGCACACCATTACTTCCGTGACTTTGCCTATTGTGATAGCGGCATGATCCCGTGGCTGCTGGTGGCAGAGCTGCTATGTACCACCGGGAAAACCTTGGGACAACTGGTCAGTGAGCGCATTGTCGCTTACCCGTGTAACGGTGAGATTAATTTCCGGGTGCAGGACGTACAAGCCAGTATCCAACGGATAAAGGATCACTTCTTACCCCCTGCCCCCCTTGCGGGGGAAGGGTTGGGGATGGGGGTCTTTGCTCCGACCCTAGACCTCACCGATGGCATCAGCATGGCGTTTGCAGATTGGCGTTTTAACCTGCGCGGCTCCAACACCGAGCCTGTGCTGCGGTTAAATGTGGAAAGCAAAGGGGATGTGGCATTGATGCAGGAAAAGTTGGCGTTAGTCGCTGGCTTGCTTTCTGGGTGAGAGATTTGCAGCCAATCAGCGCCGTGCGATTAGGAAAATTCGGCTAAACTGAATAGCGCCACTCCCTGAAAAGCAGAACAACACATGCAAGCACCCGAAATATACGAGCGTATCCGCAACGGCGAAGATAGCACCACCCAATCCAAACAAGATGTCACCGATGCTAACCGTTTGGCAGAAGAGATGGTGGCGTTCTCCAATGCACAAGGTGGTTTATTACTGATTGGAGTGAGTGATGACGGCTCAGTGAGTGGCTTGGATGATGCCCAGATCAGCCGACTTAATCAGCTTGTCAGCAATACGGCGAATGAGAACGTCAAACCGCCGATTTACCCCTTGACCGACATCATGATAATTCAAGGAAAACGCATCATTGCCGTTAGTGTGCGCAAAGGTATCAGCCGCCCCTACCAAACCAGCAAAGGTGTGTATTTCACCAAGTCGGGCAGCGACAAACGCAAAATGTCACCAGAGGAGTTACGCTGCCTGTTTGCTGAGTCTGAACGGTTGTTTGCGGATGAAGAAAGCCTGCTGCGCACTGACATCACTGACCTGAATAGCGAGGCGCTTTATGCCTTCCTAGATGTGGATAACCACAATGTTTATGAAGAACTAAAGCAGGGCAAGTTAGATCTGCCCACGGTACTGCATAATCTTGAGCTGCTACGGGATGGTCATCTGACACTGACAGGCAATCTGAATCTTTGGTAAAATGCCGCAACACTTCAGCCCGTCCTTTTATATCGCTTGCGTCTATTTTGATGGTAACGATGTCGGTGCAGAAAGCTTTATTACCAAAGCAACTATCAAAGGCAGCTTGCGGCAGCAATACGAGAGCAGTATGCAATTTTTGCAGGTCAACTTACGGCGCATCCCGATAGAGGCAGGTTTTAACGCCCAAACCCGACTGGAAATTGATGAGGCTGTTTTGGGGGAGCTGCTGGTGAATGCAATGGTACACCGGGACTACTACATTCAGTCTTCGGTGAAGGTTTTTGTCTTTCACAATAGGGTGGAGATCATCAGCCCCGGCAAACTACCCAACTCACTAACCGTCGAAAAGATCAAAAACGGCCTGTCTGTCCACCGTAACCCCATTTTGAATTCAATTTGTCGGCGGATGTTGCCTTACAGTAGTTATGGTAGTGGTATTCAACGGGTGGTGAAGTAAACCCTGCGGTGACATTTATTGATGACCGAGATAAAGAAGAGCTTCGGTGTGTGATCCCGCGTAGTGGCAAGCCATGATTGACGCAGGTCGGACTTTAGTCCGACACACCCTAAATTGATAGGGGGATTGTCGGGGGAAAATGAGATTGTCGGACTAAAGTCCGACCTACATGCCAAAATTGGCAAATTACAAGCACCACAAGGTAAGCACACACATGGCACACGTAATCAAATGCGACTTCACTCTGTTTGAGGATTATCTGGCGGCTGAGCGCGACATTGATATCCGCAGCGAATATGTGAATGGTTTCATTTATGTCATGGCGGGAGCAAGCCAGACACACAACACCATCACCAACTCATTCACTGCATTGATTGAAACCCACCTGCGGGATGCTTGCTGGCAGTCAGATATGAAGGTGGTTATCCGCAATGAAGGGTAAAATTTCAGCTATTACCCTGGCATTATCGCTGCTTGTCGGTTTGATGAGGATAATGACTATATAATCTACCCCACGAATAGTGGAGAGTCTTAAAAGCGGGTATTCTCCCCCGACAGGGAGGTAGTTGAATGACCACAACGAAGACATCCGGCAAAAAAGCCACGTACATACGGCACAGCTAGGAATACGAGGGCGAAGCCCTGAAGCTGGCAGCCGATCTAGGCATAGCCAAAGCAGCCAAGCAATTAGGTTTACACGAAGCACAACTGTACGCTTGGCGCAAAGACAGTGAATAGGCCAAAACGTTGCGTGACCGTGAAGCGGCCTTGGCAGCCGAAAACGTCCGCCTGAAACGTCAACCCGCCCAGCAGGCGGAAGAGTTGTCGACCTTAAAAAATGCGGCGACGTACTTCGCCCGATAACTCAAGCGGTGTACGAATACATGAAAAATCATCGGATCGGGTATTCCATTGACGGAATAAGTGCGTGTTTTGGTATCTCGCGCAGTGGCTATTATGTGTGGTTACAGCGCAAACCCAGCCAACGCACCGGACAACGCCAACAATTGGATAACCATGCTAAGGCATTGTTTGAGAAGCATAAACTTCGTTACGAAGCCAAGCGTATCCAGCAACAAATCCAATGGGATGGAAGGACATGATCGGTGGTATGCGATTGATAATACCAAGATTTGCCGGGAATTGGAGTATGTGCCGCAGGAGACGTTCCAGAGTGGGCTGACAAAAATGGTGGAATGGTATTTGGCACAAGAAGCATGTTGAACTGTTTAGAGCCCATTAAAAATCATGAATGATAAGTTTTTTATTCATCCATTAGCGGATGTTCACACCAAAAACATCGGTCGTGATAGCAAAATCTGGCAATTCAGTGTTGTACTGCCTAATGCTATTATTGGTGATAACTGCAATATTTGCTCTCACGTTTTTATCGAAAACGATGTTGTGATTGGCAATAACGTGACGATCAAAAATGGGGTTCAACTATGGGATGGTCTACGAGTTGCAGATAATGTTTTTATCGGTCCGAATGTCACCTTCACTAATGATAAACTTCCCAGATCAAAGCAATACCCTAAAAAATTCCCCCAAATAAATATTGATAAAAATGCTTCCATCGGAGGTGGGGCAACAATTATACCCAATATTCGTATTGGCGAGTATGCAATGGTAGGGGCGGGAGCAGTCGTTACCAAAGATGTTCCACCTTATGCGGTAGTGGTCGGGAGTCCGGCGAAAATTATTCGATACTTAGAATTAGGGTATCCTTGAATCCCAAAATCGCTATAAGAATTTTTTGACGGACAATATTCAAGTTACTTTCTAAAGGTATTATCGCATGGATAGTCAAAAAAAAAACTTCTTTATAGATAGAGAGGTCAACTTAGGCGAAAACGTAGCGATAAGCGCTTACTGTTCGATACTCTCATTTGATAAAGAATACGGTAAGCACTTTCAAACGACAATTAAAGATAATGTTCTGATTGAAGCTAACTCTGTTATTTATCCAGGTGTTACCATTGGCTTATCTGCTTGGGTTAAACCCGGCTCAGTGGTAATACGTTCAGTACCACCATTAGCCATTGTTCAAGGAAATCCTGCAACTATCATTGGTTATAGATCAACATATAAACAAGCCGAGCTAGAAAAACAAAAGAGTCCAGCCACTAATAACATCGAATGTTCCGGTGTTCGTGATGTTACTTTACACAATTTACCACTGATTTCAGATTTACGGGGTGACTTATCCGTCGGTGAATTTGAAAAACAAATACCTTTCATAGCTAAGCGCTACTTCTTGGTTTTTGATGTACCTACCGCAGAAACCCGTGGCGAACATGCACATAAGGCGTGTAAGCAATTTTTAATCTGTGTGAAAGGTAGTTGCAAAGTCATTGCTGACGATGGTGATAACCGTGAAGAATTTTTGTTAGATCGGCCAAATAAAGGCTTATACTTGCCCCCTATGACATGGGGAATTCAATATCAATATTCTCAGGATGCAATTTTACTAGTTTTTGCTTCTGACTATTATGATGCTAATGATTACATTCGTGATTATGATGATTTTATAAAACTTACACATGAATCGCAGAGCTAAAATATGACCATTCCCTTTTTAGACTTAAAAGCCATTAATGCGCAGTATAGAAATGAATTGATTGAAGCCGCTACACGAGTCATTGATTCGGGTTGGTATATTCGTGGGCAGGAAGTCGAACAGTTTGAAAAAGAGTTTGCTGACTATTGTGGTAGTCAATATTGTATTGGTGTTGCCAATGGCTTGGATGCGCTGATTCTTGTGTTACGAGCATGGAAGGAGCTGGGCAAGTTAAAAGAAGGCGACGAGGTTATTGTTCCTGCCAATACATATATTGCGTCAATCTTAGCAATTACCGAAAACCGCTTGACACCGGTGTTGGTAGAGCCAGATATTCACACTTACAACATTGACCCTAATCTCATTGAACAAGCCATCACCCCAAAAACGAAAGCAATTCTTCCCGTACATCTTTACGGGCAACTTGCACCCATGCCTGCCATACTGGATATAGCCAAAAGGCATCAATTGTTAGTTTTGGAAGATGCGGCACAAGCACATGGTGCTAGTTTAGATGGAAGAAAAACGGGGAATTGGGGTGATGCTGCGGGATTCAGCTTTTATCCTGGAAAAAACCTTGGTGCATTAGGAGATGCTGGTGCAGTTACCACTAATGATAGAGAGCTTGCCCAAACCATCCGAGCATTAAGCAATTATGGTAGCCATAAAAAATATGAAAACCTTTACCAAGGGGTTAATAGTCGATTAGACGAAATTCAAGCTGCATTACTCCGGGTTAAGTTACGTCACATTGATACAGAAATCACAGCACGACGAACCATCTCAAAAACTTATCAAGAAGGTCTCAAACATCTAAATGTAGTTTTACCAAGCTGGGGAAGTGAAGAAACACATGTTTTTCATTTATTTGTGATACGCATTCAGCAACGTGAAAAAACACAACGTTTTCTTACAGAAAACGGCGTGAATACAATGATTCACTATCCAATACCGCCACATATTCAGCCTGCCTATCACAGTTTTGATTTAACACAGAAAATACTACCAATCTCGGAAGAGATTCATCGGTCATGTTTAAGCTTACCGATTAGCCCCACAATGACCTTAGAAGAAGCCAACATTGTAATGATGTTTTTACATAAAGCTACTCTCACTCAAAGTTAAGAATATAAATTGAATAGCTATCCTCTTAGAAAAATTGCCAAAGACTCCCTAATATATGGTGTTGGCAGTGTAGCTCAGTCATCATTAGGTTTTTTATTATTACCTGTTTTGACAGGGCAGCTTAGTCGTGATGACTTTGGAGCTTATTCGCTGATCATGCTTATATGTTCTGCTGCAAGTGCTATATTTTATTTTGGTATAACATCTGCATTGCCACGATCCTATTTTGATTACCCCGAAGGAGAGCAACGTAAAGCCATCTATACCACTGGATTGTGTATATTGCTCGTTGGAGCCATATTACAAACTGCGATTGGCATATGGCTAAGCAGTGATTTGGCTTTGTTATTATTACATCAGGAATCTGCAATTTACTCAGAAAGCATTGCTTGGGCTTTATTAGGCGGTGCGCTTATATTTATCAATCAATACTTATTAACATATTTAAGATTATTAGGTTACTCACTATCCTTTGTCGTGTTAAATATCCTAGGCATGATATTGGGCATTGTATTAACACTTTGGTTATTAGAAGTGCGCAATCAAAGTTTAACTGCGCCGTTTGAGGCTATTGTTTATTCTCAAGCAATTACTATAACAGCATTCCTAGCTATGTACGGAAAAAATGCCATAACATTGCACTTATCTTATATTGAACTAAAGCATATGTTGTATTTTGGATTGAGTGCAGTAATAGCTAGTTTTGGCGCAATCTTAATGGAGCAAGCTGATCGCATCATTATACAAAACTTTTTAAGTTTAGCTGATGTAGGTCTCTACTCTGCCATAGTCAAAGTTAGCAGCTTAGTTAATATAGTATTAATATTACCTTTTACACAAATGTGGTCTCCAATGATGATGGAACATCGCAAAAGCCATAACATAAAGAAACTAACCTCGAATATGTTGTCGTATTTTTTATTCGCAGGAACTTTGCTAATAACACTAGTTACCTTATTTACTCAAGATTTGTTAACTACTTTAATTCACTATGAAATCAATCAGAAATTCTTTTTAGTTTTTCTAATACTGGCGTTATCTAACTTACTACTTGGAACAACCAACATCATAGCGGCTGGTATTTTTTATGAGCGAAAAATATACTTATTTCCGATAGTATATTATAGCATCGCAGTCCTAAAAATTGGATTAAACCTATTGCTTATTCCGCGCTTTGGGATTATAGCTGCTGCGGCTTGTACATTATTCACATCAACATTGTTACCTACAATTATTTATATTTTAGCATCTCGGTATTTTTGGTTCCCAATAGAATGGTTGCGCTTACTTAAACTAGCATTAGTCATTGGATTACTCACTGGATATATCATAATTAACATATTTATACCCAATTTAGCAACACACTGGATATTAAAACCACTAATTTTATTTCTTATCATTACAATATTAACCACTTCGTTTCTATCTAAAAGTGAGCGAGACTCAATCAGAGGCACTTTAACCAATATTTTTAAGTAGAGTTAAAGGAATAGTTCAAAATGACAAACATAGCAATAAGCAACAATTTTCGCAAGATAATGTCTGTACTTTACAGGCTGATTTTTGGCATTCCTAGTATGTATCTAGGATATTTAAAAGACCGCCTTGCATATTACAAAACCAGCTCCAATCCTATTGTAAATAATCTCAAAAAAACAGGCATACATATATTTGAATCCCCTATTAACCAAACGGCACTCACAACTCTACAAACAGAATTTGAAAAACTAAAAATCAATCATAGGCTACAACACTATGGACAACTTACTGGTCGTATATACTCTCAAGGCATATTAACCCCCATACTAGATCAATACATACAAGATTTACTACCTCATTTACGAGAGTTTTTCAACACAAACAATGTAAAAGTCGAAATCAGTTATTATCAGGAGAGCTATCCAGTCGAGTCCGTCAATGATGTACCTGGCGGAGAGTTTCATGTAGATGATAATAAAGCAAATGTAAAATACTTTATCTATTTATCCGATGTGAATCAATTAAATGGTCCATTTTGTTGCGTGCCCGAGAGTAATCTTTGGCGATTACAATGTAGCTTATGGCGCGGTCTATTATGGGAGCTTACACGTCAACGATATTTTCTGTATGGTTATTTGATAAACGCAAAAACATTTGAAAAACGAGAGAAGACAATAACAGGTTTAGCTGGTACACATTTTTTAGTGGACACCACTGCTTTGCACAGAGCGCAACCTGTTCTTAATGGATACAGAAAAGTATTAGTTATTAGTTTTAACAGAGTAGGTTTTAGTGGAATATTTATCGACAAAGGGAAGTATAAATAATGAACATCGTAACAATGATTCCATATTGGAATCAATACCAGTATGAACATCCTGATTTAACAAAAAGAGATATCACGCATTTAAGCGGACGAATTTTATTAAATTATCCAATTGAGTTATCCAACAAAGTATCATTGATTCAAACCACCTATATATTTACTAATGATACAGAAATAAAAAATTTATTAGACAACCGATTACAATTTATTTGTTTACCTCGAGATCCATCATTAGATACACAACAAACAAGTATAGAAAGCGTAATTCGTCAATTTTTGATGCAAGTAGATGCCGATGTGGTAATACTTTTACATCCTAAATCACCGTTTGTCACAAAAGAATCTTTACAAGAATGCATTCAAAAAGTAGTATCTGGTGAACATGACTCAGCATTTCTTGCTAGAGTTGAAAAAAAATTTGCCTGGTATTCTGGTCAACGAATTAACTATGACGTTGCACAGGGCACTCCTCATTTATCTAAAATTCAATCAATCGTATTAGAAACATCTTCGCTATACGTATTTACACGCCAATGCTTTGAACAAACTGGCACTCGTATTGGCAATAATCCTTATGTAAAAAGAGTGGGTGTGCTTGAAAGCATTGTTATTAGCACACCTGATGATTTCAAGATGGCAGAATACCTGCTAGATTCTCAATTTCAACTGGATTTATAAAATTATGATTCAATCAATTCAAGTTCACATTGGGGAAATCACTTATCCAATTCACATCGGGCGCAATTTAGATGAAGTTTTAGCTAAGGCAATCATTAAACATACTAATAATCGTCAAGTATTGTTAGTTACAGACAAATATTTTGCTGATCACAAAGCACCACAATTAATTAAAGTCTTATCGGAACAAGGCTTTAAATGTATCGTATACCAAATGACAGGTGGTAAGGGTAGCAAATCTTTTGCTGAACTTATTAGCATTTATGGGATATTAGAAAGCAATAATTTTTCTAGAGATGCAACTTTAATTGCACTAGGTGGAGGTGTGATTGGTGATTTAGGTGGTTTTGTTGCAAGCACATGGTATCGCGGCATGAATATGGTTCACATGCCAACAACATTAATGGCTATGGTCGATAGTAGCATTGGTGGCAAGGTAGCTATCAATTTCAGGGAGACCATTAATGCCGTAGGTAATTATTATCATCCAATGCTTAATTTAATGGATTTAACCATCATAGATACTCTATCCCAAAGAGATTACTCATCAGGAATTGCAGAGGTAATAAAATGTGGTTTGATTGCTGATGCCAAGTTCTTAGATTGGATTGAGTGCCATTCTGTCGAAATTTCTTCTCGTCAAGAAAAACTGCTAATGAAATGCATACAAAAAGCTATTGAGATCAAAGTCGCGCATGTAGATGGTGATGTCACAGAGAATGGAAAGCGTCTATTGCTTAATTTTGGTCATACACTAGGTCACGCTATTGAAGTGGCTACACAAACTGATACAGGTGAAACTTATCGTCATGGTGAAGGTGTGGCTTTAGGGATGGTAGCTGCCATGCATATTGCCAATCAATATCTAGGTTTGGATAAACTACATACATTACGAGTAATTAAATTATTGCATCAATTCAACCTACCGACAGTTATCTCAGCCAAATCACTAGGCTTTGATCGTAATGAATTAATTAATTTATGTTTCCATCTGTCATTCAAAGACAAAAAACGTAAAAACAATTCATTGCGTTTTATTCTGTTAGACCGTGTGGGTTCAGCCAAGGCTTATTCTAATATTCCCGAACACATTATAATGGCCGCTTTAGATTCTCTAATTATGGAGTAAATATGACTGGGTTATTAAAAGATCGTGTATGCGTAATTACAGGAGCAGGCAAGGGCTTCGGACGTGATTTAACATTAAGTTATTTAGCACAAGGTGCTAAAGTAGCTTTAATTACAAGAACAGTCAGTGACATTGAGTCGCTTCAGCAAGAAATTGATAAAACTCATCAAAACAATTGCCTTATGATATGTGGCGATGTAGCTGATGAGCCAACAGCACACCTGCTAATTGAATCTACCCTGACAAAATTTGGGCGCATAGACGTGCTCGTCAATAATGCAGGTATGCGTTTTCGCAAAGCTTTCTTGGATATTAAGTCCAGTGAATTCAATAATGTGATGAACAATAATTTTTTCAGCATGGTCTATTTATGCCAAGCTGTGTTGCCTCATATGGTTAAGCAGCGTCAAGGAAAAATTGTCAACATGTCTTCGATTGCAGGTACATTGGGTTTAACTGAGTTATCTGGTTATATTAGTTCCAAAGCAGCTATTGTAGGGTTAACAAAAGCATTAGCAGTCGAGTTTGCATCATTTAACGTGCAAATTAATGCAGTTGCACCTGGATTTGCTAAAACCTCTTACTTTGATCGATTTAAACAAAACGAAAACCTATACCAATTCACATTAGATAGAATTCCCATGAAGCGATGGGGAGAGAGCAATGAAATTGCTAATGCTTGTTTATTTTTATCATCTTCTTTATCAGATTATGTAACTGGTGAGGTACTCCATGTCGATGGCGGCTGGAGTGCTTGCTAACCATATTTAATGGAAGAATAAATATATGCGACCAGTAATCTTAATTCCATCTAGACTTGAATCTACACGCCTACCTAATAAAGCATTGCTACCTATTGGCGGTATACCTATGGTGGTAAGAGTAATGCAACAAGCAATGCAATGCCAAGAAATAGTCGATGTGTTTGTATGCACTGATAACCAACTCATTGCAAATGAGGTTGAACGTGCAGGTGGAAAAGTAATTATGACTGCAAGTCATCACATCAATGGTACAACGCGCATTGCCGAAGCTAAAGCCAAATTACCACCCTATGACTTATACATTGATATACAAGGAGATGAACCGTTTATCAATCCATCACACATTTCTGCTGTAATTGCTTGTCATAAACAATACCGCCCAGATATTGTTCTACCACTGTTAAAATTTAGCGAACCCAAACCGTCGAATGTCAAGGTGGTTACCGATATTAATGGACGCGTGTTATATCTCAGTCGATCCAACATTCCATTCCATTACAATAGCTCACCACCCTACAATAAACATTTATCTATCATTAGCTTTAGTCCAGATGCATTAGATAGATTTGCACGCCTACCAATATCGCCACTCGAAGCAATAGAAGGAGTAGAATTATTAAGAGCAATAGAACATGGCATGTACATACAAACCACCATATTGAATGGAGATAGCTTTAGCATTGACACACAAGAAGATTACGAACGAGCATTACGTATAGTTGGATAATTATATTATGTTTAAAAAAATCAAATATATCCTTATTGATTTTTTGGAGTATTTGGGATTTTCCCATCGCCATAGATGGTATGTCAATGGTGATAACCACCGATTAATTATTGAAGACAAAAGCATTGATGCTTCGCTAAAAATCGGTTACTCAAATGCTTTATTCAACACACGCTCTGGAAGAATAATCATCGGGCACAATGTAATATTTGGTCATGACTGTAAAATATTAACAGGACGACATATTAATAATTACAAAAATCCATTAAAATTCAAACCTACTGTTGAAAGTGGTTACGACATTCACATTAAAAATGGTGTTTGGTTAACCTCATGCGTTATTGTCACAGGAGGAGTTACAATAGGAGAAAATACCACAGTACTGCCAGGCTCGGTTGTTACTAAGGATATGCCAGAAAATTGTGTTGTGGGTGGTATTCCGGCTCACGTCATTAAAACAAAACATTTGATTGATTAATTTATATGTCATTAATTCAACAGTTTATACACAAATTACGTTTATATACCTGGTTTTTTAAAACACGGTATACAGCACTTGATTATTTAAGCGAATCATGGATTTCAATCGCAGCACGTTGGCAGGGAGAACTTAACCCTATGTTATCGTACATATGCATGTTTGATGTATTGCGTCAAGCAGATTTTGAAGGTCATTTTCTTGAAATGGGAGGGGGATACTCTACAATATTATTACCTAACATCTTAAATATGAATAAAGTATCAGTAACATCAATAGATTTAAATCCATCCAAATATAACCGCATACTCAATTCATTACGTAAACGTCACACTTTTTTAAGCACAATTAGTAATATTCAACAAGTAACTGTTAGTCTTGAAGAGGTTTTTTTCGGTTTAGAGATATTACGAACTAAATTAGTAGATATGGAACGAACACAGGTGGGACAAGCATTACATCAGTTCATAAAGTCTCAAGATGACAAGATACATGAACAAATATTGGATAGCATTTATTCTAGTGATGGTCAGGCACTTAAAAACCTGATCAAATCCCATGAAAATTATGATTCTGACTTAAAATTTTACCAAGCAACCAATACCGAACGAGGCACAGCGTATTGTTCTAACTTGGTAAAAAAAGGTGTGACATTAGATGCTGTTTTTTTTGATTGCGGAGAAATATCCAGTATTGGCGAATGGAATATACTTGAGTCCTCGATAAAAGTGGGGGGCTATGCTTTATTTCACGACATTTACTACCCGAAATCTATAAAAAACTTCTTGATCGTAACTTATATCAGCTTGTCAGATCAATGGCGAATAGTATATCAAGATCATGTTTCACCACAAGGTGGCATGGTGGCAATCAAATGTCATTAAAAGCAGAGCAACATCATATACCACTACAAACGTTGCAAGTAGTGGACTTGTCCGGTTATTCATTTACAGGAAAAAGTGCAGTATACGATTTATTGCGCGAGTTTGATGGTTTTTACGCCCATTCTAAAGAATTTGAATTTGACATTATTAGAATTCAAGGTGGCATACTGGATACTAAACAAGCTTTAGTTCATCAATGGTCACCTGTACGTTCAAGCGAAGCTATTCGCAATCTCTATCGTTTAATTTATTTAAGTGGAGGTACAGGCACTTTTTGGGATCGTTTAACTCGCACTGGGTCATCATACGATCGTTACTTTCCCGGTTTCACTGCGAACACCGTAGAATGGACGCAAAATTTAATACAAGCCAAATGGCAATGCGAGTGGCCTTTCGCACTGTTTAGTAAAGACATTCTCAGTCTAGTAATTAATAAAGTACTACGAAAATTTAGGCTTTCTCGCCAAGACACGGTATACTTAGCTCGAATGACAAACGAGCAATTCGACTCTTATACCCGAATCTATTTTAATAAATTGTTTGCACCCATCGCCTCTCAAGGGTTTCACACATTGGTGCTAAACAATGCTTTTGAACCTTTTTCTCCACAAAACAGCATTACATTGTTTGACCAAGCCAAGTCTATTGTAGTAGATCGTGATCCCCGTGACATTTACTTATCGGCATTACGTGCCGGAAAAATTGAAGGCTCGTTAGTTGGAAAAGCAATAACAGGAGAAAATATAAATCATTTCATCGAACGCTTTCGACTGTACCGAACTACTGAAGTAATAACTGTTCCGAATGTATTGCGTATCCAATTTGAAGAGTTGGTGTTAAATTACGATAACAGCGTCAATAAAATTAGAAAATTTTTGAATCAACCCAATACAATCCACTCACGTAAAGGTACTGTGTTTAATCCACTACAATCAATAAAAAACATTGGTCAGTGGAAGACCATTCAAGATCCTACACTGTTTAACAACATCAAGAAAATTCAGGAAGAATTACCCGGATATTGTTTAAAATTTTAATTTAGGTGTATTATGAAAGTATTAATTCTTGCTGGCGGTTTTGGAACACGTCTATCAGAGGAGACAGATATTCGCCCTAAACCCATGATCGAAATTGGCGGTCATCCGATGCTATGGCATATTATGAAACTGTACTCCCAACAAGGATATAATGACTTTATAGTATTATTAGGATTTAAGGGTTATTACATCAAGGAGTATTTTTCTAATTACTTTTTACACCGTAGCGATGTCACCATCGACTTATCTAATAATGAAGTCACAATACACAACAATCAGTGCGAACCTTGGAAAATTACACTCATCGACACAGGCTCAGATACCATGACCGGTGGGCGTATCAAACGTGCCCAACCCTATGTGGGTCACAATCGCTTTATGTTAACTTATGGAGATGGTGTTAGTGATTTAGACATGAAAGCCCAATTGGAATTTCATAAGTCTCATGGTAAAGCCATCACCATGACGGCTGTACAGCCTGATGGTCGCTTTGGTACATTTGAGTCTCATGCCAATGGAGCAGTAAGTCACTTTTCAGAAAAACCTCAAGGCGATGGATCATGGATCAATGGCGGTTTTTTTATTTGCGAACCCAGAGTATTTGACTATATCCAAGAGGGGGATAGTACTGTATTTGAAAGAAACCCACTACAAAATCTGGCAAAAAATAATGAATTGTTTTCTTATAAACATCCAGGTTTTTGGAAATGCATGGATACATTACGCGACAAAAATGATCTCAATGCGATGTGGAACTCAGGAAAAGCACCATGGAAAACTTGGTAAGTAGATTTACGATGGTAATCAGACTAAGCGAAAGCTTAAATACCGGAGACACTCACTTAAATCTATTTAGACACATTTTAGCATTTTCTGTATTTTACTCACACTTACACTACCAATTCAACATCCCTGAACCGTCAAATGGTTATCACTCAATAGGATGGTACGCGGTTAATGGTTTCTTTCTTTTAAGCGGATTATTGGTTAGCCATAGTTTTCAAAAAAACTCATTCAAACAATATTTGATAAATAGAGGATTGAGAATTTTACCCGCATTTTACACTGGAGTACTTTTATCAATATCAGCACCCATTATACTTAATATAATTCAAAGCAAAATATACGATCAACACCAAATATTTAATCTCATTTATATTTTAATAAAAAACCTTATTCCTATTAAAGAAGTAATCAGGAATGGCTGATTCTAGCTGGTACATTAACAATCCAGTTAAACACATCGCTAACACAAGTTTATGGACTATTCCGTATGAGTTCATTTGCTACATTAGCTTAACCCCTTTAATCTACATTAAAAACTCACAACTCCGGATTTTGTTTATTTGTTTATTTACTACTTAACCACCCCAACGCCCTATCCATAGAAATAATTTATAGCCAATGGCGGGTATTTTATTTTTTATACTCGGCTGCCTATTATACTCAACAATTAGCAGGAAATCTTTAATATATTGCTCATTCTTACTGACAGCATCCTTACTACCCTTGCTTAATTCAAATATCAATTATATTGATATATCAACCAACTTATTTATTTTCTTCTGCTTACTCATAGCAATTTACATCAAAAATACCAAACCTATATTTAATAAATTTGACATATCATATGGCATGTATTTATACGCATGGCCTATCGGGCAACTAGTCGCACAACTTCATGCAAACTTTGCTTATGGACTGATATTATCAATATTTAAATATTTACTTTAGTTACCGTCTCAACTATAAGTTACTTATTAATTGAGAAGCCATTCTTAAACCTGAAAAGCAGCTTTAAAACGGATTGAATATGTTCAATAACATTTATATGGGGAAAAAAGCCCTTATTACAGGTCATACTGGATTCAAAGGTAGCTGGATAACCGCATGGTTGCTACGTCTTGGAGCTGAAGTAATAGGCATATCCAAAGACATCCCCACACAGCCATCTATGTTTGAAGTATTAGATATTAAGAGTCGCATTACTCATCATATCGGTGATATTCGCGACCTACCCACGCTACAAGCAATCATTAATCATGAACGTCCTGATTTTGTATTTCATCTCGCTGCTCAGGCAATAGTATCCGAGTCATACCATGATCCATGCGGTACAATTACCTCTAATGCAATCGGAACAATGAACTTACTTGAAGCATTAAGAAACGTAACATATCCATGTATAGCTATAATGATTACAAGTGATAAATGCTATGACAACGTAGAATGGGTATGGGGCTACCGTGAAACCGATGCCATGGGTGGTAAAGATGTCTATAGTGGCTCTAAAGGTGCCGCAGAACTAATCATTAAATGCTATGTACAATCCTTTTTTATGCATGATGACTGCCCTGTACGCATTGCCATTGCGCGAGCTGGCAATGTGATTGGAGGAGGTGATTGGGCTAAAGACCGCATTATAGCCGACATTGTGCGAGCTTGGGCTAAAGGACTACCCGTTGAAATCCGTAGCCCCAAAGCTACACGACCTTGGCAACACGTGTTGGAACCATTAAGTGGGTATCTCAACTTGGGTCAAGTGCTGACTGAACAACCAAAGTTGCATGGTGAAGCCTTTAATTTTGGACCTCTTGCTGAACAAAATCGTACAGTAGTAGAGTTATTGGAGTCTTTAAGTCAATATTGGGGATTTACGCGACCTCAAGATGCTTATCGTATTACCGATAATATCCCCTTTCATGAGGCAGGTTTATTAAAGCTCAATTGCGATAA
Source organism: uncultured Thiothrix sp. (assembly GCA_964293005.1). Classification (GTDB taxonomy): domain Bacteria; phylum Pseudomonadota; class Gammaproteobacteria; order Thiotrichales; family Thiotrichaceae; genus Thiolinea. Next base: position 72,991 of record CAXYXW010000001.1, on the reverse strand, counting down.
AGCATTATTTCATCTGAAGTGGGCAGCTAATTTGGATTATCAAGAAACCGTAGAAATGATTGCCACTTGGTATCGTTCCTATATAAACCAAAACAGCGACATGCAAGCTATAACCGACCAACAATTGGCAGCATATGAGGCTAAAGCTATTAAAATGGGGCGCATTTGGACATGTTGACAATTGATCAGTTGCTATTAACACCATTAAAAGTAGTGCATCACCCCAAAGGTGATGTATATCATGCAATCAAAAAAAGTTCACCGGGATTTTGTGGATTTGGTGAAGCATATTTTTCCACCATTACACAACACATGATTAAAGGCTGGAAGCGTCACAATCAACTAACCTTAAACTTGGTGGTACCCTGTGGTGCGATACGCTTTGTGATATTTGATGATCGCCCCCAAAGCCCGACTAATGGTCAATACAACTCCGTGGTATTAGGTTTAGCATATCAGTATGCTCGTTTAACTATACCACCCCGCTTGTGGGTAGCATTTCAAGGGTTAGATGTGAGCAACTTGTTGATGAATGTGATAGCAAACGAACATGATTCACAAGAGGCCGATAACATGCCCTTGGAACAAATTCCATATGACTGGTCATCCGCTACTCAAGTTATCGCATGAATATCAATTCTCCCATCATATATTTTGTATTTCCATATCGTGGTGTGGGGGGAGTACCTATATTATTTGTACGCTTAGCAGAATACTTGGTCAGTCAAGGGAAAATTCAGGCATTTTTGGTAGATTATCCTGATGGAGCAATGGCCAAGACGATGAACCATCAGTTATGTACTTTAGTTCCCTATCTCGACGATAAGATAGTACTTATTCCTGATGGATCATATGCCGTGTTTCAATCCATGACCCCATGGTCTATATTTCCAAGTCTAGTCATCCATAATAATGTGCATTTATTATTCTGGAATTGTCATCCCTTTAATTTAATCCCTACATTACCGGGGTTTCGCCAATATATGCAAACCCATCGACTAGGTGCTCGTTTGTTGTTGAAAACACTGCTGCGTGGCTGGCGTAACACCATACATGATTTTTTAGCGTACTTGTTACATAACAAAGGAATTGTTTTCATGGATGCTAGTAATGTACGTACAACCTGCGACTATTTAGATGTAACGATTACCGATCCCAAATACTTACCCATTCCCATAGAGAGTTCACACACCGCAAGCGTACCTCTCATCCAAGCTGTGCAAATACGTCAACAACAAAATGATTCCACATTGCGTGTGGTATGGTTAGGACGAATTGTAGATTTTAAATTTTATATTCTGAAACTCACGTTACAAAATATAAATGAATTTGCGCCCAAGCTAGAGCGTCCTGTAGTGGTAACTGTAGTAGGCGATGGCGCTATGTGCAACGAGTTGAAAGCATTATCCCAACATTGGTTACATATTCAAGTGGATTTTGTCAATCATATTGACCTGTCATCATTAGACAATTATTTGTGTACTCAAGCCGATATATTAGTGGCTATGGGAACATCTGTATTGGAAGGTGCTAAATTAGGCATACCCTCTATACTACTTGACTTTAGCTATTCCGAAGTGAACCCATGGTATCACTACCAATGGCTGTATACTCGCCAAGGTTTTACATTAGGTGATGTGATTGACTCAAAACACTTAGCCACTACAGAAACGACATTGCAAGACCGATTAAATGAGCTACTCACCAATCCTCTTGAGCATGGTATTAAGTGTCAACAATATGTACAAAAATATCACAGTTTGGAACAAGTAGCCATCCAATTTATGGATGCACTCGCTCAAAGCACAGCTTATTGGGGCGACTTACAGAATCAAAAAATATTGAATAAAGGCATGGCCTATTCTGTACTGTGTTGGCTACGCCAAATGCGATATACCCATGTCGCTTAACTATAATCCTCAAGGAAATCATTAATGCGTATTGTAAGACTTTCTAAATCGGTTGTAGGTTCAGAAGAGCAACAAGCGGTTGCCCGTGTTATTGAAGCCGGATACTTAGGTATGGGTCAAGAAGTACAACTCTTTGAAAAAGAACTACGCACCTATTTAAACACCGAAAGAGAAGTTATTTGCGTCAACACAGGTACTGCTGCTTTACATCTGGCTTTGCAAGCCATTGGGATTGGGCAGGGCAGTGAGGTATTAGTTCCTAGCATCACTTACGTAGCCACTTTTCAAGCTATCTCAGCCACAGGCGCTAAACCTGTGGCTTGTGATATAACACCCGAACGCGGATTTATCGATTTAGCTGATGCTCACAATCGATTAACCTCCCGAACTAGGGCTATTGTGCCCGTGCATTATGGCAGTAACAGCCAAGGTATGGAGGATGTATTCGTATTTGCCCGTCAACATGGTTTACGCGTGATTGAAGATGCTGCACATAGTTTTGGTTGTATACGTAATGGGCAGCGTATAGGTACATTTGGTGACATTACCTGCTTTAGCTTTGATGGTATCAAAAACATCACATCAGGCGAGGGGGGAGCAGTAGTTACTGGTGATGCCGCCGTTGCACGTAAAATCAAAGATGCAAGATTACTAGGCGTAGAAAAAGACACTGATAAGCGCTACACAGGTCAACGCAGTTGGCAGTTTGATGTCAATCAGCAAGGCTGGCGATACCATATGAGCAATATCATGGCAGCCATTGGACGTGAACAGCTTAAGAAAATAGATTACTTTGCACAAATACGCCAAACCGTAGCTATGCGCTACGTGCAACTGCTTAAACCTGTACCGCAATTAAGTTGTTTGCATATTGATTACACTGACACCATTCCACATATCTTTCCAGTACGCATCATGGGTGGACTGCGCAACAGGGTGTCGGAGGCATTACAAGCCCAAGGTATAGAAACTGGCATTCACTACCAACCCAACCATTTGCTAAGTCTATATGCAGATGGAACTACACTGCCACAAGCAGAAGCCATACATCAGGAATTACTGTCATTGCCTATACATCCCGAAGTCACCCAAAGCGATCAAGAAAAAATTGTGAGCATTATATGCAATGTACTTAAGGAGGCAAACCATGCCTAAAGTATCAGTCATCGTTAATTGTTATAATGGTCAACAATATTTGAAGCAGGCACTAGATTCAATCTATGCCCAAACTGAGCAGGATTGGGAAATTATTTTCTTTGATAATGCCTCTACTGACGACTCAGCTAGTATTGCGCAAAGTTATGATAGCAAACTGAAATATATCAAAAATAATCCGACTATTCCCTTAGGTGCGGCTCGCCAAAAAGCTGTATTAAAAGCTACAGGAGAGTGGGTAGCATTTTTAGATACCGATGATGTCTGGTATCCACACAAACTCACTACTCAGCTTAGTGCATTAGAGGGTCACGATTATTTGTTTTGTTATGCGGGTATCCGTGAAATCACTGCACAAGGCAAAACCATACGTAATGTTCTACCGTTGCACTCATCTGGTCAGTTATTAGAAGCACAACTGAATCAGTATGAAATTAACATGGTCACCCCTATGTTCCGTCATGATGTTATACAAAAATTTAACATCAATTTTGATCCAAAAGTTACTGCATCCGAAGAATACAACCTGTTCGTAAGGCTTGCCGCTAAAGGGCTAGGGCTTGTGCAACATCAACTGCTGGGCGACTACCGCGTATATGCAGGTAGCTTAACCGATCGTCAAATCAGTGAATGGGCTTACGAGCGGCGTTATACCCTAGAACAATTGGAACACGAAAATCCTGGCATTCAAGAGCGTTTTCCTCGAGCTTTTCAAGAAGCTAAAGCACGAGGCGACTACTACGAGGCAAGGTATTTAATGACACTGGGTAATACTGCTCAAGCTAGGACTATAATGAGAAAACTTGTTTGGTATGATTTGAGATACTTACTTCTTTATCTCACTCTATTTATTCCAAAAGCATGGGAAATTATTCACAACAAAAAGAGCAAAAGTATTCTTTCCTCTTTTTATGAGTGGACGTACTATTTCAAGTCAAAAGGGGTCAAGTAAGTGCGTCACCTGCATTTATCACCAGCTAATTTATTCTTACTTATATGGCTTTTCCCACTTTTGGCTCCTTATCTTATTGAATCTTCAATTTTATTAAAAACAGAAGAAGAAACAAAATGGCTAGTATACTCTAGCATTTTGTTTTTTTACTTGATAACACTATTCTTTCATTTAACAGGAGCTAAAGGAAAAACATCATCCGCATTAAAATCTGTACATTCAATAGACTATTTAACTTTTGAAAAAAAATTTCGTGCTCTTTTGAAAATATGGATAACCATTTACTTCATAAACATTATTGGATCTGGAGGATTACCAATTATATGGATATTAACAGGTGATCCGCGAACCTATGCTGATTTTGGTTTACCTACATTGGGCGGATTGAGTAATTTATTCAGAGCATTTTTATTGACATCATGTTATCTTTTCGTATTTCACTCAAACTTTAATAAAAGAAAGAAATACAAATATAAATTGATCGCTTTATCACTGATTTTATCTGCATTTGTTATAGAAGCAAGTAGAGGTGCTGGCGTTGTTCTTCTTTTGCATCCTATAGGCATTTATTTTTTACTCAACAATATTTCATTCTTGCGAGCATTCAAATGGCTTTCCTTTATTCTACTCTTTTTACTTTTTCTAGGCTTTGTGCAAATGTTTAGATATTCAGGAAAAATAGATGTTATGCAAGATTACGCAGAAAGCTCTGGATTTGAAGAATTTACTGGCATCTCTGTTTTTTATATTCCTGCCATTACATATATCGCAGTACCTTTGGTAAATACAGACTTAACTATAAGGGTCGCATCAGAATTAAAATTCTCACCCTATTATACTATTCAGGGTTTAATACCATCTGCAATTAGGGATTCTTTTTTTGAAAAAGGTGATTATGGACAGCTGATTAACGAAGCTAATAATGCTTCAAGTTTCTATGTACCTTTTCTGAGAGACTATGGATATTTCGGAACCATCATTATTTTTGGATTAATTCAAATTTTTTTAACAAAATGGTATTACAAGGCACGTGCAGGTCATATTTTATATATATTATCTTGGCCACCATTTTTCATGAGTATCACCTTGTCTTTTTTTTCTTCATTTTTCACATCGTTAGTGGTTGTTTTATATCCAATACTCACACTCGTAATGCTAAAAGGATGTATAAATAAACAAAATTAATGGAATATTTTATTATATTAAGAACAGAGGTATAAATGTTTGACGATACCGTACTACTCATAACAGGCGGCACTGGCTCTTTCGGGAACGCAGTCCTCCGCCGCTTCCTACAAACTGATATTACCGAAATCCGCATCTTCAGCCGTGATGAGAAAAAACAGGATGATATGCGTAAGCACTATGCTAATCCCAAACTCAAATTTTACATCGGCGATGTGCGCGACTACCAAAGCATCCTCAATGCCAGCCGAGGTGTAGACTTTATCTTCCACGCTGCTGCCCTTAAACAAGTCCCCTCCTGCGAATTCCACCCCATGGAAGCGGTAAAAACCAACGTCTTCGGTACAGAAAACGTTCTGGAAGCAGCCATCCAAAACGGCATAAAACGGGTAGTCTGCCTCAGCACCGACAAAGCTGTTTACCCCATCAACGCAATGGGTATATCTAAAGCCATGATGGAAAAAGTCATCGTTGCCAAATCTCGTAATCTAGAGGACACAAAAACTATTATTTGCAGCACCCGCTACGGCAATGTCATGGCTTCCCGTGGCTCGGTAATTCCGCTCTTTGTTGACCAAATCCGTGCAGGCAAAGCCATCACCATCACTGACCCCACCATGACCCGCTTCATGATGACCTTGGATGATGCGGTTGACCTCGTGCTATATGCCTTTGAACACGGTCAAAACGGCGATATTTTCGTGCAAAAAGCTCCCGCCGCGACCATTGAAGTATTAGCTCAAGCCCTATTAGCCATCATGGATAAGCCCAACCATGAAATCCGTATGATTGGCACACGTCACGGCGAAAAACTCTATGAAGCTCTGCTTAGCCGTGAAGAAATGCTGGCTGCCCAAGACATGGGTGATTACTACCGTATTCCACCCGACTTGCGTGATCTCAACTATAGCAAATATGTGGAAGAGGGAGAATCACGCATTGCAACAATTGAAGATTATAACTCTCATAATACTATCCGCCTCGATGTGAAAGATATGAAAACCCTTTTGCGAAAATTGTCGTTTATTAAGGCTTTAGAGTCTGGCAACTATATTCCTCCAGAGGAGTAAGTCGTGAAAATATTAATACTTGGTATAACAGGAATGCTCGGAAATACTATTTTTCGTTTTTTATCAAATACAGATCAATATGAAGTATTTGGAACCGCAAGAACGGAAAGCATATTACGCTATCTCAATACCAACAGACCAATCATTACTGGCATAGATGTTACAAACCATGACTCTCTTGTCCATTCATTTTCTATAGTGCAACCTGATGTGGTAATAAATTGTATTGGTCTTGTCAAACAACTATCTGACTCAAATAACCCCTTATATGCTGTACCAATTAACACATTACTACCTCACCGATTAGCAGTGCTATGCCGCGCAACAAAAACACGATTAATACACATTAGTACTGATTGTGTTTTTTCTGGAAAAATAGGAGGATATCTAGAAACAGACATTCCTGATGCCACAGATTTATATGGAAGGTCAAAATTACTAGGCGAAGTTCATTATCCAAATACGATTACATTGCGCACATCGATTATAGGACATGAAATAAATGGAAACAAAAGCCTACTTAATTGGTTTCTATCTCAAGAAAAGTCCACCAAGGGCTTTCGCAAAGCGATTTTTTCTGGATTACCAACAGTCGAAATAGCTAGAATAATTAGCGACTATGTTATTCCAAACGCAAAATTGGAAGGACTCTATCATGTTGCAAGCGAACCAATCAACAAATATAATCTACTCTCTGAAATTGCGAAGATTTACAATAAAAGTATTGAAATAATTCCCGACGACAATCTGGTTATTGATCGTTCGCTTAATGCTAATAAATTCAGAAATGATGCAGACTACACCCCACCTGATTGGCCTGAACTTATAAAAAAAATGCATAGCTTTCAATGAGTATTAACATGAATAAATTAAATGTAATGACTATCGTTGGCACCAGACCAGAAATCATAAGACTTTCTAGGATCATATCAAAATTAGATTCTTATTGCTCTCATAGCTTAGTTCATACAGGACAAAATTATGATTATGAATTAAACCAGATATTTTTTGATGATCTTGAAATACGAAAACCGGATTACTTTCTTAATGCCGCAGGAAAGACAAGTGCTGAGACAATAGGGAGCATAATTATATCTGTCGATAAAATACTAGAAGAAATCAAGCCGGAAGCAGTTCTTATTTTGGGCGACACGAATAGTTCGATGTCTGTTATTTCGGCTAAAAGGCGAAAGATACCCATATTTCATATGGAAGCAGGCAATCGTAGCTTTGACCAAAGAGTACCAGAAGAAATTTTACGCCGTATTGTTGACCATACCGCAGACATTAACTTACCTTACAGCAGCATTGCACGCGAATACTTGCTCCGTGAAGGTTTACCACCCGATATGGTGATCAAAACGGGCAGCCCGATGTTTGAAGTTCTAAACCACTACCGCGAAGGTATTGAGCATTCAGACGTATTGCAACGCCTCAATCTTAAAGCCGAGCAATTTTTTGTTATCAGCGCCCACCGCGAAGAAAACATTGATTCTGAAGCTAACCTCCACAAATTGGTAAATATACTCAATAGACTGGCGGAACATTACCAACTCCCTATTATTGTCTCTACTCACCCCCGTACTCAAAAGCGGGTTGACGCACTCAATATCCAGTTTCATCCACTGGTGCAATTGCTTAAGCCATTGGGATTCAAGGATTACAACAAGCTACAGATAGCCGCCAAAGCGGTATTGTCTGATAGCGGTACAATTAGTGAAGAGTCCTCCATCCTCAACTTCCCAGCTCTCAATATCCGTGAAGCCCATGAGCGACCCGAGGCGGTGGAAGAAGGCTCAGTAATGATGGTAGGACTGGAAGTTAAACGGGTAATGCAAGCCTTGAGTGTGCTGGATAACCAGCCCCGTGCAGAGCAACGGCTATTGCGTCAAGTCAGTGATTACAGTATGCCAAACGTGTCTGATAAAGTAGTTAGGATTATTCATAGCTATACGGATTATGTGAATCGTATTGTGTGGAAAAAATATTAATATGCGTTTACTTATTGTCACTCAATATTTTTGGCCTGAAAATTTTAAAATCAATGATTTGACTACTGAACTTGTAAAACATGGACATAAAGTTACCGTACTAACTGGAAAACCAAATTATCCTGATGGAAAAATACTTCCTGAATTCAGCATTAATCCTAAAGCTTATAATTACTATCAAGATATAGAAATAATTCGAGTTCCTCTTGTTCCACGCGGGCAAAGCAGCACTAGCTTAATTTTAAATTATTTCTCATTCGCATTTAATGCAACATTAATAGGGGCATGGAAACTACGCAAAAAAAAATTTGAGGTCATATTTACTCCACAGTTATCTCCTATTACTCTTGCAATACCAGCCATCGCCATTAGAAGAATTAAAAAAACCCCTTTGATTTTATGGGTACAAGATTTATGGCCAGAAACATTAGAGGCCGTTGGCATAATACGATCAAAAAAATTACTCAATCTTGTAGGCAAGCTAGTATCCTTTATATATAAACGTTGTGATGTCATACTTGCCCAATCAAAAAGTTTCATCCCTCAAATAGCAAAATATGCAGGATCTTTTAATCGTATTGAATACTACCCTAATTGGTCTGAATCCTTACCCACTCCTGAAAAAATTTTAGCAGCACCAGAAATTGAGAAAGATGATACAAAGTTTAATATCGTCTTTGCAGGTAATATTGGCGAATCCCAAGACTTTCCGACGATTTTAACCGCAGCGGAACAACTAAAACAGCATAAGCATATTCGTTGGCTGATTGTTGGTGATGGCAGAAAAGCCTCATGGGTAGCTGATGAAGTTGACAAAAGAAAACTAAACGATCAATTTATCTTACTAGGTCGTCACGCATTGGAAAGAATGCCCTCATTCTTTAAACATGCTGACGCTTTGTTAGTTAGCCTAAAAGACACGCCAATCTTTAGTATGACGATCCCCAGCAAGCTGCAAACCTATCTGGCAACAGGCATTCCCATTATTGCCATGCTAAATGGGGAAGGCGCAGAAATCATTAGAACAGCTCAAGCAGGCATGACTTGCCCAGCAGGTGATCATCAACAACTTGCCACAACCGTATTAAAAATGTCTCAAATGCCATTAGAAGAACGCCAACGCATGGGAGAAAATGGCCTACAACTTAATGATACAACCTTTAATCGTGAACGACTCATTAGACAACTAGAAGAATGGCTGGCAACCACGCAATATAAGAAGGGAACTGCATGATCATAGCAATCACTGGCACAACCGGCTTCGTCGGCTCCGCCCTACTCCCCACCCTCAGCCAACATCACCAAACTCGCCCCATCACCCGCGCCGAATTCGGCGGCCTCCTCCTCGCCACCAACTACAGTACCGTCTTCACCCACGCCGATGTCGTCATCCACCTAGCCGCCCGCGCCCACATCCTCAACGACACCGCCACCGACCCACTAGCAGCCTTCCGCGAAACCAACACCGCAGGCACACTCAACCTTGCACGCCAAGTCGCCGATGCAGGAGTCCGCCGTTTCATCTTCATCAGCTCCATCGGAGTCAACGGCAACCAAACCTTCGGCAAACCTTTCACCTCAGCAGACACACCCAACCCCGCCGAACCCTACGCCATTTCCAAACACGAAGCCGAAATCGGTCTACGCCAAATCGCCGCCGAAACTGGCATGGAAGTCGTTATCATCCGCCCCCCATTGGTTTACGGCGCAAACGCCCCCGGCAACTTCGGCAGACTAATCCAGACCATCGCCCGTGGCATCCCCCTCCCCCTGGCAGCATCCACAACCACCGCAGCCTCGTCGCTCTACTCAACCTCACCGACCTCATCACCACCTGCATCGACCACCCCGCTGCCGCCAACCAAACGTTCCTCGTCAGTGACGGCGAAGACCTCTCCACCACCGACCTCCTCCACCGTTTAAGCTTGGCACTAGGCAAACCCTCACGTTTAATCCCAGTACCACAAAAACTACTCGAAACCACACTCAATCTACTAGGCAAACAAGCTATCGCCCAACGTCTATGTGGAAACTTACAAGTGGACATAACCAAAACCAAAGAACTACTCGGTTGGACACCACCTGTCAGCGTCGACGCAGCCTTACAGCAAACCGCCCAAGCCTACCTGCAAGCCCAGCGCTAATTTGTTATACTCCACCCATCACAGATAGAAAGCAGGTATTATGAACCAAGCCACCTATGATCAAGACCTCTACACGTGGTCACTACAACAAGCACAACTCCTGCGTGAACGCAAGTTTGACCAAGCTGACTGGGAACACATCATTGAGGAAATCGAGGACATGGGCAAATCTGAAAAGCGAGCCTTGCAATCCTTTTTGGAAGCACTGCTCATGCACTTACTCAAATGGCAATACCAACCCGCTTACCAAGGAAATAGCTGGAAAATCAACATTATCGAACAACGCGAACGCATCATTCAGCATCTACAGGAAAATCCGGGGCTAAAAAACAAACTACCTGATTTGATTATCAGTGCTTATAGCTATGCGGTAAAAGGTGCAGTGCGTGAAACGGGTTTATCTATCAAGCATTTTCCCGAAACCTGCCCCTGGACATTTGAAACCTTCATGGATGAAGCATTCTGGCCCGGATCCACCGCGAACTAAAAAACTATGACCCGCCTATTCGACATCCTGTTTTCCGCCCTCGGCCTAACCTTCGGCGCACCTATTTTGTTGCTACTTACCCTCATCGGCTGGTTCGACACCCACTCACCGCTATTTTTCCAACAACGGGTCGGTCGCCATCAGCGTCCATTTACCTTGGTCAAATTCCGTACCATGCGCCCTGGTACAGCATCTGTCGCTACTCACCTTGCAGATACCAGTGCTATCACCCCGTTTGGGAACTTCCTGCGCCGAACCAAACTTGATGAATTGCCGCAACTCTGGAATGTCCTCCTCGGCGACATGAGTCTAGTCGGCCCACGCCCCTGTTTACCCAACCAAACCGAACTGGTAGCAGAGCGTGAAGCCTTAAGTGTATTCAACGCCCGCCCTGGTATTACCGGATTGGCTCAAGTGCAAGGTATCGATATGTCTACCCCAGAAAAACTCGCCCGGATTGATGCAGACATGCTAAAAACGCTTACTTTGGGCAATTATTTCCGCTATATCCTGCAAACACTAACAGGCAAAGGGCAAGGCGACCGGGTTATACGTTAACCTGCCAAATCTATTGCGCCTTTCAAGCTAGCTCCTCCTTGGACTCACCTATTCATGACAACCACCCTCCTCAACCTACACCGCTGGCAAAAGCGTCTGCTCATGATGCTGTTCGATTTTGCCCTGATCCCAACAACAGTATGGGTTAGCTTCGCCTTGCGTTTGGGAACATGGACTCCCCCCTTAAATGATGGTATTTGGATGGCATTCGTTGCCCCTTTGATAACCATCCCCATTTTTGCTCGGCTTGGCTTATACCGTGCGATCATTCGCTTCATTGGCGGACAACAAGCAGTCATGGCGGTACTCAAAGGCATTACCCTTTCGACTCTAATTTTGGCATTATTTGCCATTTTGATCAAATGGGACGGAATCCCACGCTCCATTTTTCCCATTTATTGGGGTACGGCCTTCTTGTTTATTGGTGGTAGCCGCTATTTTGTACGTTTACTGTATGCCCGACATTTTTACCGTCACCAAAAAAAACATGTCGTTATCTATGGAGCAGGTGAGTCTGGAATCCAGTTGGCGAATGCGCTATCACGTCATCATGACTATCGACCAGTCGCCTATTTGGATGATAACCCAACACTTAAGAAAGCGATTATCCAAGGTTTACAGGTGTATAGCCCCAGTGTATTGCCAAAATTGATTGATGACTTTTCAGTTGAACATGTTTTCCTTGCGATGCCCTCTATCAGCAAAGCACGTAAAAGCGAAATCCTGAAGACATTAGAGCCATTACCGATACATGTTCTGACCATACCCAGCATGTCAGAGCTCATTTCTGGTGAACACCGGATTGATGAATTGCGTGAAATTGGGATCGACGAACTGTTAGGACGCGATCCTGTTACGCCAGATCAAGAGCTGCTGAGTATTTGTTTGTATAATAAGGCAGTGCTGGTAACAGGCGCAGGTGGTTCAATTGGCTCAGAATTATGCCGCCAAATCTTGCGCCAGCACCCTAAAAAACTAGTACTGTTTGAGTCTTCCGAATATGCACTTTATCAGATAGAACAAGAACTATGTGAGCAAGTTAACCATGAACAACTATCTATTGATAATGAGCAAATCATCCCGGTATTGGGGTCAGTACAAGACCAGGGGCGCTTGGAAGAAGTATTGCGGGAGCATGAGATTGTCACCCTGTACCATGCCGCCGCCTATAAACATGTTCCATTAGTTGAACATAACCCCTTGCAAGGTATCCGCAACAATACATTTGGTACAATGTATTCAGCCTTGGCAGCCCAAGCAGCGGGAGTACGCCATTTTGTCCTGATCTCTACCGATAAGGCTGTCCGCCCAACCAATGTGATGGGAGCCAGCAAACGTATGGCTGAGTTGGTACTCCAAGGCTTGGCAGGTCAACCTGGAAAAACCATTTTCAGTATGGTGCGGTTTGGCAATGTCCTTGGTTCTTCTGGCTCAGTAGTCCCCCTGTTCCGCAGTCAAATCCACAAAGGCGGTCCTCTGACTGTCACCCACCCCGATATTATCCGTTACTTCATGACTATCCCGGAAGCAGCCCAACTGGTGATCCAAGCTGGAGCAATGGCCAAAGGTGGGGAAGTCTTCTTATTGGATATGGGTGAGCCGGTAAAAATTGTTGACCTTGCCCGCCGTATGATCCATTTGTCTGGCTTGACCGTCCGTGACAGTGCACACCCCAATGGGGATATGGAAATTCAGTTTACTGGCTTACGTCCAGGGGAAAAGCTTTATGAAGAGTTGCTGATTGATAGCCAAGCGGACAAGACCAGCCACCCCAAAATTTACCACGCCCACGAAGACTGTTTAGATTGGCCAGAGCTTACCAGCATGCTGGATCGGCTCGAAGCTGCCTGTGAGCAACGCGATACAACAATGATACAAGATATATTGGAAACGGTTGTCCAAGGCTATAAAGGGCAGGTAAAATCTGCTAATATAAGTGCCCGTCCTACGTTCAAAGCCATAGGTAATAATGTTGCTTTTTTACCTCCCCGTTTAAGTTAAACGATTAAAAACCACCTTCAGACGAAAACACCATGACACCAATAGAGAAAATTACCACCCAGCAGGTGAATGATGATGAAATTGACTTACGTGACCTCATCCGCACCCTGATTAAGCAAAAAAAAATCATTCTATTAGTTGCTGGGTTAGTCATGTGTAGTGCAGTGCTTTATGCCCTGCTCGTCACCCCAGTTTACAAAGCAAAAGTATCATTTCTTCCACCAACTAAAGGCGAGGTTGCACCGTTACGCATACCAACCACTAGTGCCGATGCCGATGCCGATGCCGATGCCGCTATGAAAATATATGCGGACTTTGAGAAAAACCTGAACGCCATGAGGCTTCGCCGTGAAATTTTTGATAAAATGAACCTGCTGCCTATCTTCGAGAAAGATATAACTGACAATACAAATAAAGAGGCTGTCTTTAATGAATTTAATAATAAAATTAGTATTGAAAAGCCTGTCATTAAAAAAGGCGAAACGGTAGTCATCCCCATTATTCATTTGGCATTAACAGGCAAAGACCCACAACTGCTTTCTGATATACTTAACCAGATAGAGCGTTTTGTCCGGGATACGACTAAACAAGAGGTGATCGACGGCGTTCTTGAGCAAGTTGAATTCAAGAAAGAGCAATTATCACGTGAAATTAATGAACTGCGTGCCAAAGCAGAACGACAAAAACAAGATGAAATTACCCGTCTTACAGAAGTAGACCAGATTGAACGGAAAAAACTGGAAGATCAAATCAATGCATTGCGGATGAGTGCAAAAACCAAGAGAATGGATCAAATAGTCACGTTAACTGAAGCTGCCAATGTAGCGGAAAGTATTGGCTTAATTGAAAAATCATCACTGCTCGATAGCAACGCCTTACAAAATCAAGACCGTAATGCCTTTTACACCGAAGTAACCACTCAAGCCCAACCCCTTTACCTTCGAGGCTCCAAAGCATTACGTTCAGAGATCAAAGAGCTAACGGAACGTAGTTCTGATGACCCCTTTATTCCGGGTTTACGTGATTTACAAGATAAACTTGAAATTCTCAAAACCAACCGCCAGATTGAAGCGCTACTTGCCCGTAAAAGCAATGACCCCTTTATTGAAATATTACGTGATAAAGAATCGGAGCTAGCCGTATTAAATGCCTTCAAAATCGACCCTGCTCGGGTCAGTGTAGCTACCTTGGATCAAGCAGCATTCCCCCCCAGAAGCAGAGAAAGCCCCAAACGCTCCCTCATCGTTGCTTTAGGGGCTGTAGGTGGTCTGTTCCTTGGTATAATTGCCGCTTTTATGGTTAATTTCTGGCAAACTCTGCGTCTCGAAGACGAAGGAACCGCATAAAAGGAACACTCCATGGCGCAATACATCTACACCATGAACGGTGTCGGCAAGGTCGTACCGCCGAACCGCTTCATTCTCAAGGACATTTACCTTAATTTTTTCCCTGGCGCGAAGATCGGTGTGCTGGGTTACAACGGGGCGGGCAAGTCAACCCTCCTGCGCATTATGGCAGGTGTGGATACCGAGATTGTCGGTGAAGCCCGCCCGCAACCGGGGATCAATATTGGCTATCTGCCCCAAGAGCCACAGCTGGATCCGACCAAGGATGTGCGGGGTAATGTTGAAGAAGGCCTGAAGGTCATCAAGGAAGCACAAGCCAAGCTGGATGCTGTCTATGCGGCGTATGCCGAGCCGGATGCTGATTTTGATGCTTTGGCGGCAGAACAGGCACGGCTGGAAAATATCCTGCAAGCCTCCGATGTGCAGAACCTTGAGCACACGCTGGAAGTGGCTGCGGATGCGCTGCGTTTGCCACCGTGGGATGCCGATGTTGCCACCCTTTCCGGGGGTGAAAAACGCCGGGTGGCCTTGTGTCGCTTGCTGTTGTCCTCACCGGATATGCTGATCCTCGACGAACCGACCAACCATTTGGATGCCGAGTCGGTTGCCTGGTTGGAGCGCTTCCTGCAAGATTTCCCTGGCACAGTGGTTGCTGTCACGCATGACCGTTACTTCCTCGACAATGTGGCAGGCTGGATTCTGGAGCTTGACCGTGGGCAGGGCATCCCTTGGGAGGGCAATTACTCCTCCTGGCTTGACCAGAAAGAGCGCCGCCTGACCCAGGAAAAGAAAGCCGAACAAGGCCGCCTGAAAGCCATGAAGGAAGAATTGGAGTGGGTGCGCTCCAACCCCAAAGGCCGTCAAGCAAAAAGCAAGGCACGCATGCAACGGTTTGAGGAGCTGTCATCCTCCGATTACCAAAAACGTGCCGAAACCAATGAAATCTACATTGCCCCTGGCCCGCGCCTGGGTGATTTAGTCATTGAGGCCAATGGCATCAGCAAGGCCTTTGGCGAACGGGTTTTGTATGAAAACCTCAGCTTCAACCTGCCCAAGGGTGGCATTGTTGGGATTATCGGCCCCAATGGTGCAGGCAAAACCACACTCTTCCGCCTGATTACCGGACAAGAACAGCCCGATGCCGGGACATTCCGTGTGGGTGATACCGTCAAGATTGCCTATGTTGACCAATCTCGTGATGACCTTGACCCGAACAAAACCGTGTTCCAGGAAATCGCTGACGGGCATGACATCATGACGGTCAATGGCTACCAGTTGCAGTCGCGTGCTTATGTCGGGCGCTTCAACTTCAAGGGTGAAGGCCAACAAAAACGGATTGGTGATTTGTCGGGTGGTGAGCGTAACCGTGTCCATTTGGCAAAACTGCTCAAATCCGGTGGTAACCTGCTATTGCTGGACGAACCCACCAACGATCTTGACGTGGAAACCTTGCGGGCGCTGGAAGAAGCACTCCTGAACTTCCCTGGCTGTGCGGTCGTCATCTCGCATGACCGCTGGTTCCTTGACCGTATCGCTACCCATATCCTTGCCTTTGAAGGTGATTCACAGGTGACATGGTTTGAAGGCAACTACAGCGACTACGAGGAAGACTACAAACGGCGGCACGGCAATGAACTGCATCCGCACCGGATCAAATACAAGCGCCTGAAAACCGCCTGACATTCACCCTGTCCAACGATAAATGCCCTCATCCGAGGGCATTTTCATTTCTGCGGAACCTAAACCGACTCAGCCAGGTTCAATCCAGACGGCATTCTGATACTTTTAGTTTTTGCCCCGGCTTGATCAGGCTCCGATCCAAGTCGTTATAACGCTTGATCATGATCGCGGAAGACCCCGTTGCCCGCATGATGCGGTCAATCGAATCGCCCTCCTTGACGATGTAATAAAACGTCCGTTCGCCTTTCTTGTCCCGGTGCGAAGTGGCTTTATGCAACTTGCGGGAAGCACTCATGCAGCTCGGCAACAGGCGTTTTTCCTTGGCTTTGGGGGTTAAACGGCGTTCAGCTACCGAGGCAACCAGCCTGCGACCGATGATCGGTTCAGCATCATCCACGGCCGCTTCATCATTCGCAGCCCGTTCTGAGGTCAGTGCCGTATCCTCCTCATCAGCCGGAGTCGGGGTAAAAATGGCCTGCCCGCCCTTGCCGCCGAGCTTCTTGTAGGCATTCATAACCTGCACCACATAACGGCGCGTCTCCATGAACGGCACATTCGCACCATGCCGGTCTACCGTCCCTTCACCCGAGTTATACGCTGCCACGGCATGGTGGACGCTGCCGCCATAACGGTCAAGCAACCAGCGCAGATAGCGTGTACCGGCATGGAGGTTATTGGAAATGCTGGAATCCCTGGCTCCGAAACGGCGGGCAGTGGCAGGCATCAATTGCATCAGGCCGGATGCGCCCCGATGGGAGACGGCATGTGGACGGAAACAGGTTTCCGCCGTGATAACGGCTTTAATCAGGTTTGGATTCACTCCGTACTGGGAGGAAACCGAATCAATCAAGGATTGATATTCACTTGCCTTTTCTTGCAAGGTAGACGAACTGTATTGGTCACATGTTCGGAGCACATAACTGCGTCCTTGCGCTTGTACATTCATCCCGAATGACAAGCCAACGACTAAAACCAACAACTGCACACAAATCCGTTGGGTGAGTTTTTCTTCCATCTTAAGCATCTCTCTCGTGTTTATGCATCAGCCAAACAGGGGTTGTCATTTGACTGAAGCAGCTTCCCGCGCATCGAATGCATCTTCGAAAAATCATGGCCTTATATAGCATCCCCAGCGAAACAGGCTAATACTAATTTTCGATCAAAAATTAATATTTCTAATGAAGTTTATCAAAACTTAGCCAGAATGCGCCTTTCAAGCCGCCTGCTTTCCCCTCCATAAGCTGAACTTTTTTTATACAGCCCAAAAATAACCCCCAGTTTGACCTCTTCAGCAGACCGGACAAACGGTATAATCCCCTGCCATGCTACCCGAAATTACCCCTGCCCATATCGCCCTGGATGCGGATGGTACACCCTTCGCCAGTGACTTTGGCGACCGCTATTTTTCCCGCGAAAACGGCTTGGCGGAAACACGCCATGTCTTCCTCGGCGGCAACCAACTGCCATCCCGCTGGCAAAACCAAGCGCAATTCATCATTGCCGAAACCGGTTTTGGTACAGGCCTGAACTTCCTTGCCACCTGGCAAGCCTGGGACGCAGACCCGGAGCGCTGCCACACCCTGCACTACCTGTCCATCGAAAAGCACCCGATCCCTGCCCTGCGATTGGGGGAGCTGCTGCAAGCTTGGCCTGAACTGGCCTCTTACAGCCAAGCCCTACTCGCCCAATACCCACCGCCACTGGCTGGCTTCCACCACCTCAGCTTCGCCAACCACCGGGTGCGGCTGACCTTGTGCTTTGCCGATGTGCAAGATGCCTTGGGGGAATGGCCTGCCACGGTTGATGCGTGGTATCTGGATGGGTTTTCGCCTGCGCTGAATGGCGAAATGTGGGCAGCCCCCGTGCTACAACAATTGGCACAACATAGCCGGGTGGGAAGCACCCTGGCAAGCTTCACAGTGGCAGGGCAAGTGCGGCGTAATGTTGCGGCGGCAGGTTTCCACTGCGAAAAGCGCCCTGGCTTCGGACAAAAACGGGAAATGCTCACCGCCCATTTGCCAGAAGCCTGCTCACACAATAACCCCGCCCCGTGGTTTGCACTGCCACAATCGCTACCACCGACGCGCACGGCAACCGTCATCGGGGCGGGCATTGCAGGTTGCCAAATAGCACAGGCACTGGCTATCCGGGGCTGGCAAGTCACCGTACTGGAGCGGGAAGCACGCATTGCGCAACAAGCTTCGGGTAATCGGGCTGGAGTCCTCACCCCCAAACTGACGACTGAGCCGGACTGGGGGGAACGTTTCTACCGGCAAGCTTTCCTGTTCGCCATCCGCCAATTGCAACAATTGACAGCCGCTGGCCTCGACATTGAATGGCAAGCGTGCGGTGCATTGCAACTCAACCACAGCCCCAGCGAACACAAACGCTGGCAAGCCTTGCACGCACGCGGGCTACCGACCGAATTCCTGCAACTGCCGGATGCCCTTGCTGCCAGCGCCCTGTCAGGTATTCCCCTTACTGAAGGCGGCAGTTACTTCCCGCAGGGGGGCTGGCTCTACCCTGCCAGCCTGTGTGCTGCCCTCTGCCAGCACCCCAATATCCAAGTCAGGACAAATACCACCGCCATCCGCCTGGAGCCGTGTAGCCCTGGCTGGAGCGTCCTGGATGCACACGGCCTGACCGTGGCAACATCAGCCATCGTCGTGCTTGCCAATGGCAAAGACATCGCCAGCCTCCCCCAAAGCAGCTTCTTGCCGTTTACCCCGGTACGCGGACAAACCAGCCAAGGCACAGCCACCCCTTATACAGCGCAACTCAAGGTGACACTGGGACATGAAGGCTACCTCACGCCAGCCATTGCCGGGCAACACCTGTTTGGGGCAACCTTTGAGCGCGACCAGCACGAAGCGATACTGGACAGCCAAGCCGACCACACCAACCAGCAGCAATTGGCAAACTACCTGCCTGACTTTGCCCAAGCCCTAGGCACAATCACGGGCAGCCATTGCGCCATCCGCATGACCACCCCAGACCGCTATCCTTGCGTGGGGGCATTGCCCGACCCCGCCCAATTCCAGGGGCACTATGCAGGTATCCGCCACGGGCGCACGCACCAAGCCTGGCCTGATGCCCCTTACCAGGCAGGCCTCTTTATTAGCGGGGGATACGGCTCGCGGGGATTGACCACCAGCGGCTTATGCAGCGAAATGCTGGCAGCCATCATCAACAGGGAACCATTGCCCATCGAAAAAGGTCTTTATTACAAACTGCATCCAGCACGTTTCCTGTTACGGAGGCTGCAACAAAAGCGGGATTGACCCTTACCAAGGTAATGGGTTACAAACAAAGTAGTTCAGCCTATATTCATTATCAGCTTTGGAAACCCCCAAGGCGATTTTTTGACGCAACCCCAACAAAGGAGATTCTCCATGAAAGCAACTTGGCTGTTTACCTTGGCATTATGTGCATTTTCTGGTGTCGCTTCCGCCCAGCAATGGGAAGCAAAATGCATCGACGGCAAAAACCTGCATTATCTGCAAAACATGGGGGGTGAAGGTTATTTATACATGACCGTCAATCTGCCGACCAATGAAAAGCGGGTATTTCCTTTTGCCCGTGTGCGCCAAGTGATGTTTAACGGAGAGGCGGTCTGTGGTGAAATCGTCAATGGCCTAAAAACCCGCAGTAACAAACCCGTAACCCAATACTGTGTCAACCGGCTATCCAATATCATTTACATGAAATATCAAGACCCATTGGAACAACAGCCGCTGATCAGTGGCAAATTCTGTGATGCCACGGTTATCCAACGCTAATTCGGGCGCTTAAGGACTTGGTTTCCCGCCATCCTCCGGGGATGGCGGGTGTGTGACCGGCTTTTCCCCGCCCTCTTCCAATATCTTACGCATCCGATCCAGTTCACTGGTCAGGTTTTGGTTACGGCCTTCCATCTGCGCCATTCTATCTTCCATTTGCTTGCGCTCCTCCGCCAAACGATCCACTTGCTGCTTAACCTCACGCAGGGATTTCAGCATCGCTTCGTACTGCTTGCGCTCCTGGGGGGAAAGCGCCCTCACCTCTTGCTCAGATAACAGGACATGGGCTGGCAATACAGGCTCCGGGATGCTTGGCTCCACGGTGGCTGGCTTGGGCGGTTCGGGAGGCTTGGGTGGCTCCGGCTCTATCTTGGAGACAATCGATATTTCGGGAATACTGGCAGGTACAGGAGCAGCTACTGGAGCTGGAGCTGGAGCTGCCGGTGACACAACGGCAGGCGGCACAGGGTCAGGCTGGACAACAACCGGGGTTCCCGCGCTGATAGCCTCCGGTTTTGCGCTCACAGGAGTAGACTCGGGCACACTTCTGGCAGGGGCGGCAACTGCCCCCAATGATTGATCCGGCTTCTGCCACAGCAGGAAAAACGCCAAGCCGCCAGCCAACAGCAATACAATCACTGCACCCATTAACAACCACCCACCACGTACTCCGTGTAACACTCACCTTACTCCGCTTTATTTATTATTTAGTAGCTGGAAAACAGCCGCTCCCACCAACGCCGCCGGTTATTGGGTGCAGGCAAAGCCGCTGGTAAATCAACTGGCTGGATTTTACACATGATCCAACCGGGCAAGGGTGGCGAACCACTGCTGCCACACGCACTACCCAGATTGTGCGGGTCAAAAATTTTAATAAACCCAGGCTGCTGGAAATTATCCACATAGACAATCCCGCAATAATCTTCCTGATGCTCATGACGCAATAAAGCATCCACCTCACGGACAAAGGTTTCCACCTCCATAGCCGCTGCCACCCGCTGGGGAGGTGTTTCACCCACTGCATACAAAAACCACCCACCCTCACGGTCTGCCAAAACAGTAGCCCATAACTGGTCTAATTGGGGCCAACGCAATACCCCTTGGAATGCCCCGCGAAAAACCGTTAAGAACAAAGGGTTTTCGTGTCTTGCTGAATCATTCATGCCTTGCTTTCCTACCATGACTACGCCCCATTCTAACCAAAAATACCCAACACGTTCGCGCCTTTTGCTGCCAACGCTGGCAGCCACCCGACAAAGCAGAAGGCCAAGCCACTCATTAATCCACCCAACTCTTACTGAATGGTAATTGACAGCCACCAGAAAGCTCCATACGATGCGCAACGTCCAGTCAATAAGGCAATCAAAATGGGCTATAATTGACTGTTGCATAAGAAAATTTTTACCAAGCTATCGCTATAATCTGAGTTTCAGGAGACTAAATCCAATGAAAAAGATCGTTATCAGCCTGTCTGCGTTGATGTTGGCATTAACTTTAAGTGCCTGTGGTCAGGATGATGCAGCCAAAAAAGCCGCTGAAGCCACTGAAAAAGCAACCGCTGCCACCTCATCCGCCACCCAGGGCGCTGCTGATGCAGCCAAACAAGCAGGCCAAGCAGTTCAAGGTGCGGCAGATGCAACCCAGCAAGCGGTTCAGGGTGCTGCCACTGCTGCCCAACAAGCGGTTCAAGATACAGCTACTGCTGCGGGTAACGCGGCGGGTCAAGCCGTACAAGGTGCTGCCACTGCTGTCCAGGACACAGCCAATGCAGCAGGCCAAGCGGTTCAAGGTGCAGCCACTGCTGTACAGGACACAGCCAATGCAGCAGGCCAAGCAGTTCAAGGTGCTGCCAATGTAGCCGAAAAAGCGGCTCAAGATGCGGCTAAAACAAAAAAAGAAGAAGAAGAAGATTAAACCTTACATAGTAAGTAATAGACAATAAAGACAAATGATTTAAGTTAAATCATTTAAAATATATATTATCAGTAATTCTTCGATACTCATTAAATCTAGATTAGGAAACTAAATGCCATGAAACAAGTTGTTGTCAGCATTTCTGCCCTGTTCCTGACCCTCGGCCTGTTAAGTGGTTGCGGTCAGACTGATGATGCGGCGAAAAAATCAGCGGAAGCCAAGCCTGCCGATGCTGCTGCTCCTGCGGCGGAAGCAAAGCCTGCTGATGCAGCAGCGCAAGCAGCTCCTGCGGCGGAAGCAAAGCCTGCTGATGCAGCAGCGCAAGCAGCAGCTCCTGCGGCGGAAGCAAAGCCTGCTGATGCAGCGGCTCAAACTGCACCTGCGGCTGAAGCAAAGCCTGCTGATGCGGCAGCGCAAGCTGCACCTGCGGCGGAAGCAAAGCCTGCTGATGCGGCTGCTCAAGCGGCTCCTGCGGCTGAAGCAAAACCTGCTGATGCAGCTGCTCAAGCTGCACCTGCGGCGGCTGCTGATGCGGCTGCTCAAGCTGCACCTGCGGCGGAAGCAAAGCCTGCTGATGCAGCGGCTCAAGCTGCTCCTGCGGCTGCACCAATTGCCGACGGCGAGAAAACCTACCGTGGCCTTTGCTTCAGTTGCCATGACATGGGTGTTGCCAATGCACCGAAGTTGGGTGACAAAGCTGCATGGGGGCCACGTGTCGCCACTGGTATGGATGCACTGTACACCAGCGCCCTGAATGGCAAAGCAGCCATGCCAGCCAAAGGCGGCAATCCTGCCCTGTCTGATGCAGAAGTCAAAGCAGCCGTTGATTTCATGGTATCCAGTGTGAAATAACCTGATCAGGCTCTATCCTGTTATGGTTGATGGAAAGCCTCCCGCTGTGGAGGCTTTCCTTTTTTGTGCTTGCCTCCGTATACTTGCGTACTTTTAGTCATAATCCCGACGGCTCCCATGAACAGCGATTTACAGCACCTCCACCCCTACCCGTTCGAGAAAATCCGCACGCTGCTGGCAGGTGCACAAGCACCTGGCGGTATGCCTACCGTTTCGCTGGCAATTGGCGAGCCGAAACACCCGACACCCGCCTTTATCCATGAGGCAGTCAGCCAACATTTGCACGGCCTGTCGAGTTATCCCCTGACCAAAGGGGATGCGGCATTGCGGGTAGCCATCAGCCAATGGTTGACGGGGCGTTTCCAGTTGCCAAGTGGCGCTGTGGATGCGGAGCGCCATGTATTGCCCGTCAATGGTACACGCGAGGCCTTGTTTGCCTTTGCCCAAGCCATTGTTGACCGTAAACGGAATCCGGCGGTGCTGATGCCCAACCCCTTTTACCAAATCTATGAGGGGGCAGCCTTATTGGCGGGTGCTGAGCCGGTTTATCTGCCTTGTACCCAAGACAATGGCTTTATCCCCGATTTCGATGCTGTTTCCCCTGAAGTATGGCAGCGTTGCCAATTGCTTTATATTTGTACCCCTGGCAATCCAACCGGGGCGGTCATGTCACTGACCCAAATGCAAAAGCTGATCAATCTGGCAGAACAGTATGATTTCGTGATTGCATCCGACGAGTGCTATTCAGAACTGTATTTCGACGAAAACCAGCCACCCGTAGGCTTATTGCAGGCCGCAGCCCAAATGGGCAATACCACCTGGAAACGTTGTGTGGTATTCCATAGCCTGTCCAAGCGCTCGAATGCACCGGGCATGCGCTCTGGCTTTATTGCCGGGGATGCTGAAATACTGGCACAGTTTCTGCTGTACCGTACCTATCACGGCTGTGCAATGCCGCCGCCTTTCCAGGCAGCCAGCATTGCCGCCTGGCAGGACGAGGCGCATGTGCGGGCAAACCGTGACCAGTACCGGGTCAAGTTTGCCGCCGTGCTCGACATCCTCACACCGGTTATGGATGTGCGAAAACCCGATGCGGGTTTTTACCTATGGCCTGTCACGCCGATTGATGACCAGGCCTTTACCCGTGAATTGTTTGTACGGGCAAACGTCCACGTCGTACCGGGCAGTTATTTGTCCCGCGACACTGCCTCCGGTAATCCGGGGCAAAACCGTATCCGCATGGCGTTGGTCGCAACCGCTGCCGAATGCATTGAGGCGGCACAACGTATCCGCCACACCCTTGAAACGCTGTGAGCACCTTTAATTTTGCTTTAATCTTGATCTGGAGAGTCCGATGTCTGATATTCAAGCCATTATCGAAGCTGCGTTTGAGCGCCGCGCCGAAATCACCCCGCGCAATGTCGACAGCACCACCCGTGATGCCGTCAATACAGCCATTGAACTGCTCGACAGCGGCAAGGCACGGGTTGCTGAACGCCGTGGGGTCGGTGACTGGGTAGTGAATGAATGGCTGAAAAAGGCCGTCCTGCTGTCCTTCCGTATCAATGACAACGAAGTCATGCGCGGCGGGCATACCAACTACTACGACAAGGTGCAATCCAAATTTGCCGACATGAACAGCAAGGATTTCGCTGCCAGCGGTATCCGTGTTGTGCCACCTGCGGCTGCCCGTAAAGGCGCATACATTGCCCCCAGCACCGTGCTGATGCCGTCTTACGTGAACATTGGTGCGTATGTGGATAGCGGCACAATGGTCGACACCTGGGCGACGGTCGGTTCTTGTGCACAAATCGGCAAGAATGTGCACCTGTCGGGTGGCGTGGGCATCGGTGGTGTCCTGGAGCCACTGCAAGCAGCCCCCACCATCATTGAAGACAATTGCTTTATCGGCGCACGTTCTGAAGTGGTCGAGGGTGTGATTGTTGAAGAAGGCTCGGTCATTTCAATGGGTGTTTACATCGGGCAAAGCACCAAGATTTATGACCGTGAAAACGATCAGGTCATCTATGGGCGCATCCCGGCAGGCTCAGTGGTTGTTTCTGGCAACCTGCCATCCGCAGATGGCAAATGCAGCCTGTATTGCGCGGTCATCGTCAAACGTGTTGATGCCAAAACCCGTAGCAAGGTCGGCATCAATGAATTGCTGCGTGACATTTAACGCAAGCCAATTCACGGGCGCACCGGTGTGCGTGCGCCCTGCCAGCCGTACTGGGCTTGTTAGCCACGCCCTTGCTGCTCAGGCCGCACCGGGGGGCTGAGCCATTGCTCGGCCTCGTCAATATCGACAATCTGCCCTTCGGCATTCACTAAAGGCAGCTCGTAATCATTCCAGCCACGCACACCAGTTTTCAGTGAATACACCTGCTCATAGCCCATCCAATGCAGCGTAAGGGCAGCCAGGGCACTGCGGTTTCCAGAGCGGCATGCCAATACCACCGGACGTTGCCGCGCCTGCACCAGTTCGGGTACGGTATCGGAATACCCCCAATCACAGGCACTTTCAAGGATGCCACGCGGCACAGAAAGGGAGCCGGGGATAGTCCCTGCTGCCACTTCTGCCGGTTCACGGATGTCAACCACGAGCACATCTGGGCATTGCGCCCGCAACTCCTCCAAATCCCAAGGGAATAGCTCACGGATCTGTGGCAAGGCGGCTGCCACTAATGCCTTATAGGTTTGTGCCATCGTGTTGTATCGGTTTGGTGGTGTTTGTAATGTCGAATATCTAAAAACGTTTAGGAAGCATCCCCACTGGCTCCGGCACGGATACCGTGCTCAACGGCCATCACCGCCGCCGTAATGCGGGAGCTGACATTCAGCTTGCGCAGGATGGCCTTGACATGCAGTTTGACAGTACCATCCGAAATGCCAAGGTTACGGGCAATCACCTTATTGCTTTGGCCTTCCGCCAGCAGGGTGAGGATTTCATACTCACGCGGGGTCAATTCGGAAAAGGGGTTATCGGGTTTGCCTTCACGCAGGTCGCCATCCTCACCGCGCACAAAGCGTGCCAGTACCGGAGCCAACTCAGGGGCAACCGCCGTCTTACCCGCCAGAATCTCCCGTAAGGCCACCACCAGATCGTCAGGTTCGATGTCTTTCAGCAGATAACCACGCGCCCCACCACGTAAGGCCTCAACCAGATCGCTTTCACTGGTGCTGGTGGTAAGCATGACCACTTTCAGGCCAGGATGGTTCTTGCGCAACTGGCGCAACACCGTCAATCCATCCATCTGCGGCATGCGCATATCCAGCAGCACAATATCCGGTTCCAACTCGGCGACCTTGCGGACACCCTCGTCACCACTCCCGACCGCTGCCACCACATCAATGCCACGCCGGACAAGCAAATCCGCCAAGCCTGCACGGAACAGCGTGTGATCATCGATCAGCAATATCCTCTCATTCATAGCCTACCTCAAGTTCCTTGCGGATTGACAATCAACTAGCTTCAAACACCTTGCCGCTGCCCAACCAGTTCGGACAATTTGCGGATCGGTGGTGCATGGAAATCAAGCTGCATCAAAGTCCCCCCTTCATCGGGGTCGCTTTCAAACTGGATTTCCCCACCAATTTTCCCGGCACGTTCCTGCATGATATGAATACCGATGTGTTCACCCGTCGCCGGGTTTGGCTCTGGCAAGGGTTCAGGCAGGCCGATGCCGTCATCCTCAACCAGAATGCTGCACCGCCCCTCTTCCGAGCTGTACATCAGGATGCGCACGGTCTTGGCCTTGCTGTGCTTGCGCACATTCACCAAGGCCTCCTGGACAATGCGGATCACCTCCACCTCAACATCACGCTCAAGGTCGGGCAAACTCCAGTTATGGTAGAAAAACACATCCAGCCCGGTTTCGACCCGGAAACGCTCGCTCAACTTTTCAACCGCCCGAACCACGCCTTTACCATCAATGGGGGCGCGGAAGTGGGTAATCAAACTACGTAATTCAGCATAGGCTTCATCTATGTTTTTTTCCAGCCCTTCCAGCTCTTGCCAGATGCTGGGTTCATCACCCCGGTGCAAGGAGTCATCAAACAAGCGCACCTTGAAACGCAAACTGGCAAGGGTTTGTGCCAGTGAATCATGCAGCTCATGCGCCATGCGGGTACGCTCTTCCATAATGGACAGCATGCGGGCATCCTCTTCCACACCCGCTTTCTCAATCGCCATTCCCAAATGCTGACCAATGCTGGTGAGCAATTCATGCTCCTCTTCCAACAGCTCAAACTGGTCACGCGATACAAACAGATTATACACCCCCAACACACGATCCCGGTATTGCAAGGGGATCGCCAGCATCTTAATCTGCCGCTCCTGTTCAAACATCTGACAGCCGAGAATCAAACCACACTGGCGCAAGTCGGTACGGGCAATGATGGCCTGCTCGGTCGCTGCCCGCCCACACAGGCAGTCCGGGTGTGGCAGGGTCATTTCCATCGCCACAATCGACTCATCCAAGCCAACCGAACCGACCAGCTTCATCTTGCCATCGGCATCCAGCAGGCGCACCGCGACTGCTTCGGCACTGAACACTTCGCGCAACGTATTCAAAAACCGATCCAGCAATGCCTCCAGGGTATTGGAGCGATTAATGCAGGTAGCTACTTCATACAAAACGCTCAAATGATGTTTTTTCTGGGCAATCGACTGTGCTTGCCGGTTCATGCGTTGCTGCTGCACACGCGACAAAGCCTGATAGTCATCGGTAATGGCGTTAATCTGGTCACGGATCACCAGGGAGGGGCAATCACGGCGGGACGTAGGCATGCGCACATTCAAGTTACCACGGCGCAATTGCGCAGCCCAAGACGACAAGTCATTGCCGAACAGGACAAACTCAGTCCACATCCAGTACAACAACGCCACCACGCCAAAACCTGCTGCCAGCCATAGCACAGTCATCACGCTCGGAATCCAGCCATAATCGGCATCGGTGCGAACGACCCAGAAATAAAATACGCCAATCCCAAAAAAGCAGATGAGCAATAAGGCCAAGGTCAACCGCGCCCGTAAAGGGAACACAATGACAGGGCGGTCTTTTGCACCTGAGCGCAAGGCTTGCGCCCGTGACCCGACCGGGCGACCATTCACCAGCGGTTCGCTGCTGGCTGACTCTGGTTTGAGGCTGTCTGTGGTGCTTTCCTGACTCATGTCAGACCTGTGGCGGCTTATACTGGGGGTCGTTCGGGTTCATGAACACAAACTCCATCGCGCCATCCAGATCAATGAAATCCAGCATCGTGCCTTTCAACAAGGGTTCGGCAATGCCATTCACCACCAAGGCAACCCCTTCCGATTCAACGGCCAAATCACCGGGGCGGGGCTGGTCATCAAAACCCATGGCATAATGGAAGCTGCCATCGGCCTTACGCTCCACGGCAATACGCAATGGCACATCCTGCGCATCGGATAACACGGCGGATTTCTTAATTTGTGCGGCGGCTTCAGGCGTAACAATAATCATGCTGCCAGTTTCCTCTCTTGGCTGTGGGTTCGGACAAATTCAACAAAACGTTGCGCCCACGGGTATTGGGCAGTGTTGCGCAAATGCGTATAAGAAGCCAGCAGGTTTTTATAGACCCAACCATCATGCTCGCCATCAATCCCTGTGCCGCGCTGTACCCGGTAAGCAAACGTGCCTTGGGTGGTGAGATTTTCCAAGCGCGAATAATGGAACTCATGCGCTTTCACGGTTTGCTCCGGTTGCCCGCCCATCCACGGCATCGCCGCCGTTTCCTGCAATTGCACATAACCGCGCCCTTGCGGTTTCGGGTACATCACCGCATCACCGGGGATCACCCCAACCATCTCGGCACGCTCACCTTTCCAGATCAGGCTCCGGGACAGATACATCAGGCCACCACACTCGGCATACGTGGGTAAACCCGCCTCAATTGCCGCGCGGATCGAAGCACGCATGCTACGGTTTGCTGCCAGCGCCTGCATCTGCGTCTCAGGAAACCCACCGCCAATGAACAGGCCATCCAGCGCAGGCAAACAGGCGTCGTGCAAGGTATTGACCGCGACCAGCTCCGCACCAGCTTGCTGCAAGGCTTCAAGGTCGCCAGGATAATAAAACCCAAAAGCGGCATCCTGGCAAATGCCAATCCGCAGGGGGACACGTCTTCCTAACCCGCTATACGGCAAGAATACCCCTTCACCGGACGAAGGAAAGACGGGGGAAGCGGACTGTGCAACCTGCACCAGCGCAGCCAAATCCACTTGCTCCGCCACCAAATCCCGGATACGGGCAATCTGCCGATCAGCATCAGCACGCTCATTGCTGGGCATCAAACCCAAATGGCGCTCTTCGATTCCCATCTCCCGGTTTTCCTGTACAGAGCCAAGTACCGGAACATCGGTGAAATACTCAACCGCCTGCCGCATCTTTGCAGCATGGCGGCTACCCCCTACCCGGTTGAAGATCACCCCGGCAATCTGCACCTCACGGTCAAACGCCAAATGCCCCACCAATAAGGGGACAATGCCACGGGTCATACCACGGGTATCAATCACAAGAATAACCGGCGATTGGGTCAGCTTGGCGAGTGCCGCATTACTGTCCGAACCATCCAAGGCCATACCATCGTACAAGCCCTTATTGGCCTCGATCAGGCTGAGGTCAGCCGACTGCCCATAATGCTGCACGGTCTGGAGCATTTCCGGGCTGGACATGGTGTTGAAATCAAGGTTATGGCAACTACGCTGGCTGGCAGCAGTTAACCACAGCGGGTCGATGTAATCTGGCCCTTTTTTGAATGGCTGCACACGCAAACCCTGAGCTTGCCATGCAGCACAAAGGCCAATGGATAAGGTCGTTTTGCCCGATGATTTGTGGGCTGCGGATATAAAAAGTCTTGCCATAACCGCATTCTACTCCAGCGGCAACCCTGCCCGCCCCTACCCAAAAGGGAGAGGAAAGCAGCAAAAAATACACGGATACCCAGCCGCTCTTTGCTACAATCCGCCAAATGATTGACCAAGCGACCTTGGCACAGGCAAACGCATCCCATTTAGGTAAAAACGATGAGCATCAACAATAATAACGATGACGCACCCTTGGAACCTCCCAAGGTGTTCAACCGCCGCAGCCAGTTGGAACACCTGCTGCAACAACTGTCACGCAAGCAGATGAAAGCCTTTCTGCTGGACACCGCCCTACATGACCCTGACCTGCGCGATGGCCTGCTGATTCATTTTGGGGAATACCTCAACTCGGTTGAGCCAGAGGAAGCCAAATACCGGCAGACCCTCAACCGCATGATCGACAAACACCAAAACAGCAATCATTACATCAGCGGGGAAAGCGCCCAAAAACTGGCGGATACCATTCAGGCATTGCTGGAATCAGCAGGCAAGGCCACCACCCCGTCCAGTAAAGCGATTGACTCCTGCATGGCGGTGATCACCATCCTGCCCCGCCTCGGCAACTCGATGGATGATTCAGAAGGGCATATCTACCGCCTGATGCGGATTGCCTGTGGGGTTTTATGGGAGTGTTTTGGCGCATTACCTCCAGAACGCCAAGGTGCTGTCTTTAACCGCTTGCTGCGTGAATATGCTGAGCCGATTTACCTTGATCTTGACCTCGACAGTTTCCTGTTGACCTTACTCAAGGACTTGGCAAAGAAAAACCGGGAATGGCAAAAAGCCTGCCTGCACCAACAAGAAATCCTGCTGAAGGCTGCCAAAGATGACAAGTGGCGTAAAAACTACCTGTTGGAACAATTGAATGACTTGTTGAATACATGGCACAAACCGACCAAGAAAAGCGAGTGACCAGTCCCACAAATCAACGAGGCGAAGCATACTCTATCGCCTCACCTGCCCCTTATTGATATAAAGGATGAATATATTTGAAGCTCAAAACATTCATTTTTTCATCCGCTTGTTGCCCAATGGCCTCATTCCATATAACAACAATGCTTTGTGGCTCCGCTTTCTTAAAAAGATGGGTATAACGCACCATAAAAAAACGGCTCACCGCTTCCCGCTGACTCAGCGTTACATCAGCCAATTGTTGATAAGCATTTTCTGATAGTGATTTTGTATAAACAAAAACCCGCTGATCCCTGACTGGAGTTTCCCCAGCTTGATTATAGCTGCCAAAGCTTATAAACGAAAACGTTGAGTTATGACCAGCATCCTGAACCTCACCCTTATCTAGTTTTAAACTAAGGGAAACATTCGTCCCACTGGTCTTATTAATTTCACAAGAAGTTACGGCTGGAGCAATATAATTATGCTTTTCATCTAAAAACTTAGCCAAGGCCGTATTCGATTTTATTTCACTCAACGTTTCAATTTCAACAAAAATATCATTTCCGATATTATTTTTACAAGCCAATGGACTAGCCACGCTGGTGGCGTACATCATAAAGCTTAAAATAATAAAGATAATGGATTTCATATTATGCTGTTCCAGCTACTGTAGGAAATATAGTCTAATCACTTATAGTTCAAAACAGCAGCTTTTCCAGCATATCAGATGGGCGGCATTAGTAACCACCCAACCCATTCAACTGAATCGCCAATCTGACATCTGACTGGCCTAATCTGACCGGCGGGTGCTTTCTGGCTCCACAACCCAATCCGCCAACGACTCTGGCAGGAAACGCAGGACTTTGACCCCAACCGTCACCATCGCCATTGCCAAACCAATACCACCCAAGCCCAGCATCCACTCCCAAACGGTCGGGGTATAGGTATTGATTTGCCCGTCGAAATAGCTGCTTTCCACCTCAGCGCCGGGGAATAACACCAATGGATACGCTTGCCCACCAATCAGGATCACATACACCTGGGCAAATCCCCCCACAATCACCAGCAAAGCTGCCAACAATAAGGCGATGTGATTGTTTTTCAGCTTACGGCAGAAAATCAATGAAAGCGGTATCAAGCCACCGACCAATACCTGCCCAATCCAGAATAGCTGCGTATATAAACCACCCTCAGACAGGATAAAGCGCTCAACCCCATGCCGTTCTGGGGCATACAGGTTCGCCAAATGCCGTGCCAGCTCCAGGAACATCACTGCACCGATAAAAACCGCCAACAAGTAACGCAAACGGTTAAGGGTGGCATCCCCCAGCTCACGCCCTGTCCAGCGGTAGCTGGCAAACAACACCAGAATGAAAATCGCCAAACCAAACGCAAAGGACATGCTAATAAACAATGGAGCCAAAATTGCACTATCGTAGAACTGGCGTGCCACCAGAAAACCAAAAATCGAGCCTGTCCCCAAGGTCAGGATCAAGCGCCAACTGAAGGCAGAAAAACCGGCATACGGATAAATGGCCTTCAATTTCCGATCCATCATCGTCCAGACATACAAACCTGCCAATGCCAGGAAGCCGTTGTAGAGGATAATATTCCACGCAAAAATTGACCTGAAATTGTAATGCGTCATGGCAATGATCAGACGGTCAGCATGCCCCAAGTCCAACACCAGCACAATCAGGCCACCAATCAGCAACGACATCGCCAGCAACGCTGACAAACGGCCTATCGGCTGATAAGGCCTCTTGCCAAACACCGTGCTGATCGAACCAATATTCAATGCCCCGGAAGCCGCCACAATCAGGAAAATGGCAAACACATGCGGCAAACCCCAGACAATCTGGTTGTTCATGCCAGTCACATGGTGGCCTGCATGCTCCATATAGAAAAAGGCAACCGCCCCAAGCGCCATCATGGCGGCGAACAAACCCAACAGCAGGTAGAACCCTGGGCTGGCTTTCACTTCGCGATAAACGACTGGATTACTCATCATACTTTCCTTGGCGCTCACATACCCAAATAACGTACACCCGTGTTCAAACCGAGGTCTGCACGGATTTGTGTACCACCCAACGCCTTCATGGCCTGGCTGATACGGCTGTTCGGGTCATTCAGGTTGCCGAAAATGACAGCATGGGGTGCAGCCTCTGCACAAGCAGGCAGTTGCCCCTTATCGACACGGTGGACACACATATTGCACGACTCAACCGTACCAATACCGCGCGGTGAATGCGGACGCTGGTCAGTCAACGGCTCATGCACAAAGCTACGCGCCTTATAAGGGCAAGCCATCATGCAATAGCGGCAACCAATACAGATATGCTTGTTCACCTGCACGATGCCATCGGCACGCTTCATGGATGCACCGGTTGGGCACACATCCACACACGGCGGGTTTTCACAATGCTGGCACATCACCGGCAGGGTGAAACTGTGCTGGGTCAACTTGTCTGTCACCTTGACAGTACGCATCCACTGCGCTTGCTGCTCCGGGCTTGCCTGGGGGTCATTGCCCCAACCATGCTCACGCTTGCAGGCTTCCACCATGCTTGCGCCACCATCCGTCAAACGATCGACATCGATCAGCATACCCCAGCGCACCTTATCCGAAACCGCTTGGTCATCGGGTTTGGCAACCACATCGGGAACAGCAGCGGCCTGCGCCTCCCGTAGGATCACACCAGATGCAAGCGCACCTGTCGCAGCAACCGCCGCCACACCTGTGATACCTGCCATGAATTTGCGGCGGTATTCATTCACCTGGTTGTTGCTCATTGCACCGCTCCTTTTGCACCACCGACCAGCAACATATCAGCCACACTGGGTGCTGCCTGCGCTGGCAAGTGATAGGTATTGGCACTCAGCTTATGCTGGTAATCAGGGTTTGCCGCAACCTGGGGGCGGTCAGCATGGCATTGGAAACAATCAATCTTCACGCCCGCATAAGTATGGCAACTGGCACAGAAATGGTCGCCCTGCTTATCCCCATAATGCACCGCAGACCCATCTTCCCGCGTTGAAGCAACATGGCAATTAACACACTCATTCAAGCTATGCTGGGTGGTACGGATACCCTCAAGCACGGTTTTATCACGGTGCGCATCCAGATAAACCATGTGGTTCTTACGGATGTCTGCCGTCGGCTCCACACACTGGTCTGCCTTTTGCTTGGCAACAGCCAGATTGGTCGGGGGTGGTGAGGCATCGCAGCCCGCCAACAGCAAGCTGCACACCAGCGTGAAAATAGCGCCGAACCCCACCCTCCCCCTTGCGGGGAAGAGGGGGGGGATGGGGGCGTGGGATGACAAGAAAAGCATCGCCATACCCCTTACTCACCCATGCCCATTTCGATATAACCGGTTGGGCAAACATCTGCACAGATATGGCAGCCGATACACTTGGAGTAGTCTGTGGCAACATAACGCCCCAAGGTAGACTGTTTCTTCGGTACACGATAAACGGCTGTTTGCGGGCAATAGATCACACAGTTATCGCACTCGAAGCACATGCCACAGCTCATGCAACGGCCTGCTTCATTGACAGCATCCTTTTCTGCCAACGGGTTCATCCGCTCGGTAAAATGCCCCAACACCTCATCGGAGCTTGGCACATCCTCGGTACGCAGATTACGGGCTTTCGCTGCAAAATGCCCCAGGAACAACTCACTGGACTTGACGATCACGCTCTTGGAACGGTCATCGTAGTTATGCACCGCAAAAGCCGCGTCGGAAGTACCGCGCAAATCAGCCGCTTTGGCTTGCTCAAAGCTTTTCGGCTCCAGACCGGCCTCCTGCAACTTTTCGAGCAAGTCGAAGTGGTGTTTATCCACTTTCGGACGCTTTTGCATCTCTTCCTGGCGCAGGAACTGGTTAATGGTTTCAGCCGCGATGGAGGCTTGCCCAATTGCCGTTGTCAGCAAATGAGGGCGGATAATGTCGCCCGCCGCAAAATGCTTGGGCTTGCCGGAAACCTGATAGAACTGGTCTGCATTCATTTGGTTGCGACCGTTATTCAGCGCCTCCAAACCATCCAGCTTACCGAACTGACCAATCGCAGACACGATAATGTCAGCTTCGATCAAAGTCTCTTTGCCGCCTTCTTTAGCCTGCGGCATATTGCCTTTCATGACGCACTCGACCACAACCAGGCCAACCGCACGCCCATTGGCATCGAATACCAACGCTTTTGGCATCACTTGCGTCAGGATGGTCACACCTTCTTTCAGTGCATCCTGCACCTCATGCTCGGCAGCCGTCATCTGATCCAGCGGGAACAGGGTGGTCAGGGTGACAGTTGCAGGCGCTTTCGCCCCCACTTCACCATGCCCCAGCCGACCGGTTGCTGCATCTTCCGGCTTCTCGTTGTAAGCTGCCAGCGTACCAATACGGCGTGACACTGACACCACGTCGATAGAGGTATCGCCACCACCCACGCAGACCACACGGGGGGCGGTATATTTCATCGTGCCCTTATTGAAGGCTTCGAGGAAGTCGACCGCACTCACGCAGTTCGGGGTTTCGGCAAACTTGTCAACAAACAGGCCACGACCGTTCCAGCAACCAATCGTCCACAGGATGGCATCGTAATCAGCCTCAAGCTGTTCGACACTGACATCAGTCCCCACCTTGGTATTGCAGCGGATTTCAATCGCGCCCATGTCGATGATGCGCTGGATTTCAGCACCCAGCTTGTCACGCGGGACGCGGTAGCCAGGGATGCCATAACGCATCATGCCGCCCAGTTCCGGGTGTTGCTCAAATACGGTGGAGGCATGCCCCAAACGGCGCAACTGGTAAGCCGCTGCCATACCCGCAGGGCCACCACCGATAATGGCAACTTTCTTGCCACTCAACTCAGCCGGTGCATCAAACTTGAAGCCCGCCGCGATGGCACTGTCACCGATGTATTGCTCAACCGAGTTGATGCCGACGAAATCATCCACATCATTCCGGTTGCAACCATCCTGGCAAGGGGCTGGACAAACCCGCCCCATCATCGACGGAAACGGGTTGGCATTGGTGGAGCGGCGGAAGGCATATTCCTGCATGCTCATGCCAACCGGTGGCTTCTCAATGCCACGCACGATCTGCAACCAGCCACGAATATCCTCACCGGATGGGCAACTGCCTTGGCAAGGTGGTGTTTTGTGGATATAGGTCGGGCACTTATGCGAGGTGTCTGCCACGAAAATCTTTCCGTGCATATCATCCCATGCATGCTCACCGTCACGGAAACGGCGGAATGTGTGGCCTTTCAATTTGCTATCGTCAGGTGCTGCTGCCATACCTAATTCTCCTCATAAATCCTGATAAGTCCCGTACATTGCCGTACACTGTGATTAATCTTCATCGCCATCAGCATCGTCGTCCTCGTCTGTCTCGGGACGCGCCTGCACAGACACTTGCCGCTTCAGGACGATGGCATTGCTCACCAACTGGTGCACGCTGACAATCTGATCCATCTTGAAACCGTAGTAAGGGATAACCTTGGTAAACTGTGATTTGCAAATGGCGCAAATCGCTGCCATGTGCGTCACGCCTTGCTGTTCAGTCACAAACTTCAATGCTTCCATACGTGGCTGGATGCCCTTGACCCGCAACTCCATCAGGTCATCCGTCAACAGGCCACCGCCACCGCCGCAACAATAGGTTGCGTCATGGATGGTGTCCGCAGGCATATCCACGAAGCGGTTACAAACTGCCTTGATCACGTTGCGCGGAATTTCAAACTGCCCGCCGGGTTTGTCGCCCATCCGGGAACCACGCGCAACGTTGCAGGAGTCATGGAAGGTCAACACTTTGTCATCATTCTGCGACTTGTCCAGCTCCAGCTTGCCTTCCTGGATAAGACCCCAGGTCACTTCCAGAATGTGTTGGGGAACCGGATAACGCTGGTCAAGGAAATCAAATGGCCCTGCCAAGGTATTCAAAAAGCTGTAAGCCACACGCCATGCATGCCCGCACTCACCGAAGACAATACGCTTGACCTTCAGCTTGATCGCTGCCTCACGGATACGCAGCGAAATGCGGCGCATATTCTCGTAGGAACCCACGAACATCCCGAAATTCGCAGCCTCTGAGGCATGCGAACTCAATGTCCAGCTAATCCCGGCCTCATGGAAAACCTTGGCATAACCAATCAGGCCATCCACATGCGGTTCAGCGAAAAAGTCAGCCGATGGTGTGACCAGCAGCACCTCAGCCCCTTCCTCATCCAGTGGGAAACGCACCTTGATCCCGGTATCGGCTTCGAGATCCTCTTCCAGCCCTTCCAAAGTATCAGCCAATGCCATCCTAGGCAGGCCGAGGTTATTGCCGATCTTGAAGACCTTGCCAATAATCTCGTTGTTGTATTTGGAGCCACGCCCGATATGGTCAAGAATCTCACGGCCTGCCATCGAAATTTCAGCCGTATCAATCCCATACGGGCAATACACCGAACAACGGCGGCATTGTGAGCACTGGTGATAATAGTTGTACCAGTCTTCAACCACCTCTTCGGTCAAATCAACCGCACCGACCAACTTGGGGAAATACTTGCCCGCAAACGTGAAATAACGGCGATAAACCTTGCGCAACAAATCCTGCCGTGCCACCGGCATATTCTTTGCATCCTTTGTACCGATGAAGTAATGGCATTTGTCGGTGCACGCACCACACTTCACACAAATGTCCAAATAAACTTGCAGTGAACGGTAACGGTGACGCAGGTCATCCAGCTTGGTTAATGCACGGTTTTTCCAGTCAGGAACCAGCTCAAAACGCTCCCCGTCTTTCTTGTCGAAATCGGATGGGAAGTTCATGGCTTTCTGGAAATCCGGCTTGGCAATGAACGGCCCCAAGCCCTTCATGGTGTCGTGTTCGACACGCGGGATCTCCACATAACCTTCGCCATTCAGTTTGGGCACTTCGTAATCAGCCACGCTGTAAACCTCAAATGTTGTTCAGACCATCCGTCCAGCCGCTAGCGGCATTCAACCTGTCCGCAAGCCATTGCCTTAATCGCGGTATAACTTGCCCTGCTTTTCCAGCTCCAGCGCCCACCCAGACACATGGCGCTTCTCACGTGGGTTATCAACCTGGTTACGGGTTGGGCTAAAAAACACCCCTGGCGCATGCAGCAACTTGCTAATCGGGAAAATGATCATCAGGAACGCCACCAGAAACAAATGCACCAGCACCACAGGATCAGCCGGTAACGGCTGCCAATCAAAATACATTAGTCCCTGGAAGAAGCCTTTCACCATCGTCACATCAGTATGGGAAACAAACGTCATCATCATCCCGGACAAACCAATGCCGATCAGCAATGCCAACATCAGATGGTCAGACGGGGCAGAGATGTAACGCACCCGGTCAACCAGAATGCGCCGCGCCCACAAGCCCGCCAAGCCAATAATCATGGCAAAACTGGCATATTTGCCAAACGGCTGCATGAACACCAAAAATGCATTCATATCCACAAAGTAACGGCTATGGCGGATCAACACCAACCATAAGGCCATGTGGAACAGGATCGCAAACAGCCATGTATACTTGTTCGAGCGGAACAGGCTCTCAAAAAACACCACTTCACGGAACATACGCCACACCACACCCCCTTGGGTAACAGGGGCGGGGGTGGTTGGAATCTTCAATGGAGCAGGCACGCTGGCATATAAATACACCTTGCGACCGACACCAATCACCAGTGTCAAGGTTGCAATCCAGAACAACACCCCGTAAACCATACTGACGAATGTCACGTTTAACTCCTAACAAGCAAAACTCTACTGAAGCCCCCGCCAAGACGGAGGCTTGAGGAGAGAGCCTTAGATTCTTTTTCCTAGCCTACCCCTCCCCACCAAGGGGGAGGAGACATACCCAAAAGACTGGGGATGGGTTAGCGTATTACACGCAACCAGTCGGCTTCGGCAGGCCTGCGTATTTGCATGCTTGCTTGCCTGGGCCATAAGGGAACAGGCTGTACAAGTACTTGGATGTACCTTTATCTGCGCCCAAACGCTTGCCAACCGCTTTGGTCAGGACACGCACGGCAGGGGCAATCTGGTACTCCTCATAATATTCACGCAGGAAATTGAGGATTTCCCAATGTTCGTCAGTCAGCGTGACATCTTCAGCCTTGGCCATTGCCGTGGCGATTTCTGGAGTCCAATCGCCCAGATTTTCCAAGTAGCCTTCTTCATCTACCGCAATACTCTTACCGCCAATTTCCAGTGCCATGCTTGGCCTCCTGTTTCGAATAAGTTAAAAGTTACAGCCAGCTTTGTGTCTTGTCGTTTTCCGCAGTCAGGTCAACAAACCCGGCATAGTCAACGATATTAACACCCTCAATCACGCGATCCGCTTTCATGCCACGGGCAGCCAAATCAGGGCCCAATACATAGACCGATTTATCTGCCATGGCAGCCTTGAGCTCTGCTGCGATGCTGGAGCCAGCAACGGCTCCAACTGCACCATCCTCAATCAACAGGATGGAGTCGCCCGCCAGTGCATGCCCCAAACAGCTGCGCAGTGCATTCCGTTCAAAGGGGGACTTGTTCACGATGTGTAGCATTGCCATGATTAAATCCCTTTTAGAAACTCAAGGTAACATCTTGTTCTGACATGATCACTGCCAACTCAGCACGCGAGATGACCTGGACTGAAGGCTTTTCTGCCCAGTCATCATCTGCATCTTCGTAAGTGATCGGCATCAGGTCATCTTCCGTCAAGCCACGCTCTGCCAGTGACTCGCGCTCAACATACAGCTTGGTGATGTCATAATCACCCAACGCCTTAAAGGTGGCAGAAAAGTTTTTCATGCCAATGCCTTTAGTGTCTTGCCCTTTGGCAATCTGATAAACACCATCGTCGATAAACGCGAGGCTTACATCCTGCTCAAAGGCCGCTGCAATCAGCACAACCTCCAAAGTCTCCAGCGCATATACCGTACCATAAGGAGCCTTGCGGTTGACATACATGAATGTTTTGGTCGTCATGTCCATTTTCCCCTTAATCGCCAAACACAATGGTACGGTCAGACTGGATTGCACCCTCAATCAACTGCCCCAGCCCGGAAATACGGAACCCAGGGGCAATATTGTTGGCATCCAAATTCTGGCGCTTGGCCTCATCAGCATCCATCAAACCACGGCGCTGGGCAGCAGCAATACAGATCACCAAATCAATGCCATGCTGCTCTGCCAGCTCAGACCAGGCCTTCTGGATCAGGCGGTCATCCTTGGGCGGCACAGACAGGCGTGAACCATTGTTTACGCCATCGTGGTAGAAAAAGACACGAAAAATCTCATGTCCCTTAGCCAATGCCG
This sequence comes from uncultured Thiothrix sp., assembly GCA_964293005.1. Classification (GTDB taxonomy): domain Bacteria; phylum Pseudomonadota; class Gammaproteobacteria; order Thiotrichales; family Thiotrichaceae; genus Thiolinea. The sequence goes on along the minus strand of CAXYXW010000001.1, from coordinate 32,856 downwards.
CACGGATAAACTGGAGCGCTGTGTCCGCAGCCTGGTGCTGGTAAGGGCCTTCATTGACCAAAATCGTATATTTCATTCCATCGGTTCCTCGTGCCACCCGCCTCAGAAGCGGATATGCGTGGAAGAGTTCAGGTTATTACGTGCACCACGCCAGTTGTCGATGTGGTACTTCGTGAATGGCAATCCGGTCACTTCAAAGAAGCGCGGCCAACCGATACGCTCAACCCATTCGTTGATACGTTCCCAATCGCGAGCGCCCTCTTTGTAGCACTTGAGGATTTTCTTCACGATAGCAGTTGCTTCCGGCCAACGTGGTGGGTTGTTCGGGATACCTGCTGCCACCAAACGCTGGAAGGTAGGCTTGCCACGCGCATTCGAGTGGTTGCCACCGACCCAGATTGCCAATTGGGTGTACTGGTGATCGTTGATCTGCATTGGTGGGCAAGGTGGGTAGCATGCACCGCAGCAAATGCACTTTTTCTCATCGACTTCCAGGGAAGGCTTGCCATCAACCATCGCGGGGCGGATTGCAGCCACCGGGCAACGGGCAACAACCGATGGGCGCTCACAAATGTTCCCCACCAAGGCATGGTTGATCTTGGGTGGCTTAACGTGCTGGACGTTAATGGCGATGTCGCCCTGACCACCACAGTTGATCTGGCAGCATGAGGTGGTGATATGCACACGGTTCGGCATATTCCAGCCCCGGAACTCATCAATCAGCTCATCCATCATTGCCTTGACCACACCGGAAGCATCCGTACCGGGGATGTCGCAGTGTAACCAGCCTTGGGTATGGGACAAGGTAGTGATCGAATTACGGGTTCCACCGACCGGGAAACCGGCATCTTCCAATGCCTTCACCAACGGCTCAACCTTCGCCCCATCCTCTACCATGAACTCGATATTGGAACGGATCGTAAAACGGACATACCCTTCTGCATATTGGTCGCCGATGTCCATCAACTTGCGCAAGGTGAACACGTCAAGGATACGCTGCGTACCGGCGCGGACTGTCCAAACTTTCTCGCCACTGCGGGCAACATGCACCAGCACGCCAGGGCGTGGGTCTTCGTGGTACAACCACTGACCGTAGTTACGGCGCATTACAGGATGCATGTACTGGAACCCGTCCGGGCATCCCGACTCAATCGGATCGCGCATTTCGGCTGCCATGAGCTACTCTCCAAAAATTAATTCTGTGTAAATCCTACGTGACTGAAAGAAACCCGCCCCACCCCATCACGGAGTGGGCAGATACCTATGCAGCAGCCCCTTTTTCTTCACGCTTACGGTTGAACCATGCTTCCGCCGCTTCATCCCAGCCATCCATGCGTACATACGAAACATTACGCGGTTGCTTGATCATGTTCGGATCCGGGTCAATGCCGATGCCTTCGAGGAAGTTGACCAAGCCGATACGCTCAATCATTTCACCACAACGCTCATGCTCCAGGCCGTTTTCTGCCCAGAAGTCAATTACTGTGGAGGCCAGTTCCTTAATGCGCTCGTAATCTTCCTCGGTTTCCATTTTCATGAACGGGATTACGACTGTGCCCATCAGGTCGCCAATCTTGAGGGTACGCTTGCCACCCATCAGAATGGTCACACCCTTGTCATCACCGACATGCAGGGCTTTGGGCATAACGTTCAGGCAGTGCATGCAACGCACGCAGTTGCCGTTGTCAACGGTCATGGTGTCATCGTCATTCAGCTTGATAGCCCCGGTTGGGCAACGGCTAATGACATTATCAAACATGTATTGGCGGCCTGCGGTACGGTCGCCTTCCTTGCCGATTTCAGCCGCCTTCTTCATGATGGCGTTCTTGACTTCAGCCTGGTCAATCTTCATGTCATCGCGCCATGTACCAATGATGGCGAAATCAGCACGCTCAATCGCGTTCTGGCAATCATTGGGGCAACCAGATACCTTGAACTTGAATTTGTATGGCAGGGCAGGACGATGCACATCGTCAGTGAAGTTGTTCAGCAGGTGGCGATGGATTGCCTGCTCATTGCAGTTGGACATTTCGCAACGTGCCGCACCCACGCAAGACATCCCCGTCCGCACGCAAGGGCCAGCACCGCCCAAGTCCCAGCCGTAATCATTGATTTCATCAAAGAAATGCTGATAACTCTTGCTGTCCGCACCGATGAACATAATGTTGCCGGTCTGACCGTGGAAGGTTTGCAGGCCTGAACCCCATTTCTCCCAGCTATCTGCCAGTTGGCGCAGCATATCGGTGGTGTAGTAGTTGCCTGCGGGCGGTTGGACGCGCAGGGTATGGAATTCTTTCGACTCAGGGAACATATGCCCGACTTCGGAAAAACGCGGGATAATGCCGCCGCCATAACCGAACACAGAGATCGTGCCACCCTTCCAATAGCCCATGCGGGTTTCATAGGAGTGCTCCAACTGACCCAACAGGCCATTGGTCACATTGCGGATACGCTCAGTCGGGTGATTGTCACGCAGATTCTTGATACCGCTGATAAAACTTGGCCACGGGCCCTCTTCCAGCACATCAAGCATCGGGGTTGGATAATGTTTAGATGCCATACCTGCCTCCTCAATTCTTCGCACTATGGTCGCCGCCCACCAACCTGTCATAGTTAGCCATTAAAAGGGTCGGCCTTGAATGGATCGTTTGGACACGCTGTCCACCGCTCTACGGTTGTGCATTAGTGTATGCTTATGGCTACTGCCAAAGAATCCCACCCTTGGGGTGTGGCTCTGCTGGCGGCTACCCCATCAGAGGTATTGCCTGCATACTGAAATAAAGTTCCTCTCAGCAGACGTTTTTTCCAACGCATACTATCTATAGAATATCATTATTTTATAATATTTGAACCTTCGAACTTGCTTTTATGCAGATAAACCTTACCGCCCCCGCAGCCTATGCCTCATGGCGTGACCGCAAACTGGCCTTATACCCAGCCGACCCAGCGACCCTGTGGGTGGAGATAATTAATGCCGGGCAGCCCTCGCCCGTAGAATTGGCTCAATTGCAGGCACGGGTACAGGATTACAATATGGCACTGTACCGGTTCACCCGACAGCCCGAAGCAGGCAAGGCAGCCGTCCACCACCTGGCTCAGCAGATGGGTTTGCAACGGCTGGATATGAACTTATGTGCAGATGCAGATAGCCTGACCACGATTCAGGTGACACAACATGCAGGACAACATGACTACATCCCCTACACGGACAAGAAGCTGAGCTGGCACACGGACGGCTATTACAACACCCCAAAGCAGGCCATTCACGGCATGCTGCTGCATTGCGTGCGTCCGGCGGTACAGGGCGGCGAAACGCTGTTGATGGATCAGGACATCGCCTACATCCTGTTACGCGAAGCCAATCCAGCCTACATCACCGCCCTGCTGCACCCACAAGCCTTCACCATCCCTGCCAATATCCTCAACCATGAGGTGATACGCCCAGCACAAAGTGGTCCAGTATTCACCATTAATGCCGATGGCAGCTTGCACATGCGCTATTCTGCCCGCCAAAAGAATGTGATTTGGCGCGATGACCCAATGACGCAGGCTGCTGCCGCGTTTTTGCTGGAATTATGGGAACAGGACTCACCGTACAAACTCCGCCATACCTTACAAGCCGGTGAAGGCGTGATTTGCAACAATGTCCTGCATTGCCGCAGTGCGTTTGTTGATGCCAACGAAGAAGGGGAAAAACGCCTGTTATACCGGGGCAGGTATTTGGAGCGGGTAAGCCAACCCTCCCTTAACCCCTAAAAGGCCAAGGGAGGAAGCCAATACATCCAATATTCAGCTAATAATCAACTATTTGACAATACCCGCTCCAGCTCGGCCATCCCCGCAGGCAAGTCGAGTTTTGCACCACAGGCACGCATGCTGGAACCGAAGGCATGCAGGGTACGGAACAGGTTGTGGGCACGGCTTTGCTCACCCATCTGCCCGATGCGCAGGATATTCAGGCCAAACGCCCCAGAGATTTCAACCTTGTGTACCCGTGACATATCAGCCCGCACTGCATCCGCCGACACATGCTCCGGCACAACAATCCCCACCACGGAATTCAGGCGGTGCTGCTTTTCAATCAACAACTCCAGCCCCATCGCCTCGATTCCGGCCTGCAACGCCTCTGAACAACGCTGGTGACGCTGAAAACGCTTCGGCAAGGTTTCCTCACACACCAGACGCAAGGCTTCATGCAAAGCCAAAATCCCGGAAACCGGTGCGGTATAATGGTAAGACTTCTGGTTCCAGAACTTGTCTGCCAATTGTGCATCCAGACACCAGTGGTAAAGCAGCTCCTGACGGTTGGCAATCTTCCGCGCCCATGCCTCTTCCGAGAACGCCAACAACGACACCCCTGGAATGGAAGACAGGCCTTTCTGCCCGCCGGTAATAATCGCATCCACCTGCCAATTATCCATTTCCAAAGGCATGGTGCTGAGCGTACACACGGCATCGACAATCACCAAACAGCCGTACTTCTTGGCAACCCTGGCGATCTCCCTCAAGTTTTTGTTGCAGACGGTATTGGAGGTTTCCCCCTGCACCATGGTCACCACATCGTAATGGCCTTTTTGCAGCTCACGCTCCACCATGCCGACATCTGCACCCTGGTTGTGCGGCATTTCCAACACCGTCGGTTCTGCCCGTACCCGCCGCGCCATTTCCGCCAAACGCTGGCTGAAATAACCATTGGTGATGCACAACACCCGTGAGCCGGGCGTAACCAGGTTGGCAACCGCCATTTCCATCGCTGCCGACCCCGGCCCACTCACCCCCATGACACGCGAAGAGGTGGTCTGGAACACATAACGGCTCATGTCCTTCACCTGTTCCATCACCCGGTTCATGGTTTCACCGAGGTGATTGATGATAATCGAGTTCGCCGCCGCCACTTTCTGCGGGATGGGTACAGGCCCTGCCCCCATCATCAACAAGGGTTCGTCTGGTAAAATCTGCTCAAGCGGAACAAGCTTGGGGGGGGTAAGAGGCTCAATCATGGATGTGCTGTCCTTAAAATATTACTTTTTGATGACTTCAAATTAATCGGGGGAGTCCTTGTACGACAAGGCTGCGGCGAATGCAAGCCCCTGCCGTACATCCTAGTGGGATTATCCATCCTCCATCCTGAATATATACAAGCTGCCGCATCCGTGCTTTCCTGACCCCTACTGTTCAGTGAAGGAAGCACCGATGTTCTGGCAAGAAGATGAAGACAAAACCCTGCCTTACCAAGCTCCTGATGACATTCTTGATGTCAGTTTTGCCATCACCTGCAAGCAATTGCCCATCGACCATGCGTGGGCATTATCGCTTGCCATCCAGCAGACCTTGCCGTGGTTTGGCGAGGATGGCGCTTGCGGGGTACACACCATCCATGTTGCTGAGAGCGGTAATGGCTGGCAGCGCCCAGAGGATGGGTCAGGTGTACTCATCCCCTCACGGCGTACCCGCATGGAGCTGCGCATCCCGAAAGAACGCCTACCCGCTGTCTCCCAGCTAAGCGGAAAAACCCTGGATGTGGGCGGCTACCCACTGATTGTGGGGGCAGGCAAGGAAAAGGTTTTCAGCAATGCATCCGTCCTGTTTGCGCGTTACGTCCTGTCACATCAGGATGAAACTGAACCGGCCTTCCTGCAACGCATGGCAGACGGAATCAGCCAAATTGCCGACTTCAAGGTGAAAAAGCTCCTCTGCGGCAAAAGCCACAGCCTCTACACCCCGGATGGGGCGCAATTCACCCGTCACCTGATGATTGCCGACCTCGATAATGATGCCTCCATCCGTATCCAGCAATACGGGCTGGGTGGGGGACGCAAATTTGGCTGCGGCCTGTTCCTGCCCCACAAAAGCATCAAGACACTCAAACAGACCGAATAAAGCGGACAACTGGCTTGTAGCCACCCCTCCGGGTAAGCCGAATGTGCTTGCGTATCCCTTTCGAGGAATGGGCGCACGGGTTTCAGGCAGTATAATTTCCGGTTAGGCATATTTAAGTCACATTCATTGACGCATGAGAGGAACTGGACATGGCTTACGAAGTAAATGGCACAACCATCGAAACCACTGAAGCAGGCTACTTGGTCGACCTGAACGACTGGAACGAGGAAATTGCCCGTATCATCGCGGCTGAGGAAGGAATTGAAGAGCTGACCCAGCAACATTGGGATGTGCTCGGCTACCTGCGCGACGAATACATCAACAACAACGGCAACCAACCGATGGAGCGTGCCATCCTCAAAGCGATGGCAGAAAAGTGGGACAACAAGAAGCTCTCCAGCAAAGACCTTTACACCCTGTTCCCACGCGCACCCAGCAAGCAAGGCCTGAAGGTGGCTGGATTGCCCGCTACCAACCGCAAGGGCGGCTATTGATACCCTGATGTATTACCTGCCAACCCTATCCCGATTATCCCGCCAGCAGGACTGGCAAATTGACAGAGGCATCCGCACATGAACGACAAGAAACAAGCATTAATCCAGGAAATGTTGGACATGCAGAAGAAATTCATTGCCTACGAGCAATCCGGTGAATTCAACGCTGAAGACTATTATGTCGGTGAGTGGCAAGAATACCGTGAGCGCTACACTGAATTGGCGGCTGAAGTCCGTGAAATTGCCTCCCAACAAGCCAATTTCTGGAAATAAGCGGGCGTAACCTGCTTGTGCCAAGGCCGGGTGACAACCCCTGCCTTGGTGCAATAATAATATTAACGCTTATGCCGCTGGACGGGGGCGCGGGATAGGGAAGGTTTTACGCAGGGCACGCACCAGTGACTCTACCTGCAATTCAACGCTGGCATGTACAATGCCCACATCCGACTCCAGTACACACTCATCCAGTTTCAACTGGTTATCCGACAATACCTCAACGTGGCTGATATTTTTCTGCCAATCCTGTAGCTGATCCAACACCACATCCTGCATTTGTGGGTGTACCCGGACTGTCAGCTTCTTGCTGCCACGCACCAGGTCAATACCCCGCCGTACCGTGTTCACCACCAATTCACGGTCATCAAAACTTTGGATAATTTGCTGCACAGACTCCACCACCACTTGCACGAGTGCCAGCTCCACATCGCGCAGGCTTTCATGCATCTTGATGGTAAAGCCGAGCAGTTGCTCAACCACCTGATAATGAGCCTGATCCTTACCCTGCTGCATGCCACTTTGGATCGCTTTCGCCAGTGCATCCGTGGCTTTAGCCTCGCGCTCACGTTCACGCACTGCCATCATACGCACCATCTCGTCATAACTGACCAGATGTTTGTAATCGCTGGCTTTCAGAACCGTTTTGCCTGATTCCAATTGGGAATCCAGCGGTTTAATTGAAACGAATTTGTCCATCGCTACCTATTCCCATGCGAACTTCTATGGCTATTTTTTGTATTAATGCCGCACATTCTTTATTTTGCCCCTGCAAACTCTGACCCAGTGGCTCTGTCCGCTTAAACAGCATGTACCACTCATAAGGCAACTTCAGCATCAGGCGTTTGCGTAGTGCCATCGGGTAATCACTTAAGGCTTGATTGAGGCATAACAGCCCCGCCGCTACCAAACTGCTGCGGGGGTCAAGCCGCTCTGGCAACTTGAGGCTGAGATCCATTTTGCCCTTCATCAAGGCGGAGCGACGCTGCATAAAGGTGAAGATTTCATTGCCCAGATTTTCCTGCAACTTCTCCACATCTTCGCGGACAACGACCCGTTGTACACATTGGTAGTAAAAAATCGTCCCGGAATACATGACCAGTTTCTCAAGATCAGCACCAGGCCATAAGGCAATACGGGTCAATGAATTGGAGAAGTTGAAGAATACCTGGTTTTCCAGGCCAAAACGTTGCAACAGGTGCTGGACAATACGGTCTGCACTGCGTTGCTTGCCGACCAGCTTTTTGATCAGGGGGCCGTCGGGCATCTGCTCCAGCCAACTGTCATGCGTATAGTGGTCAGGGCGGAAGTTGAACTCCCACACCAGGCTCGCCTGTTTGTTATTACTTGTTGAGTCCACGTGCTGATTGTTCATTGTTATCGGCGCAATTCTAAGTTCCATGATTATCAACCAAATCTGTACCATGCACGAACAGATCAACGATAAATGGAAGATTTGTCAGACCAAACGCCTTATCTCCAGCACCCCGACAGGCGGGATTGCTTCTGCACAAAATACACTTACGCCCATGCATAATTTTTAGTATAATCATAAATTATAATAATCATAACACGTGCGACCAGCGGACTAAGCCTGCAACGGTCGACCATAGCCAGACCAACATAATGAGCACACACGAAAATTTTTTCACACGCCATGTTGTCCAGATCATTTCGCTCATCATCGGCGTAGGTAGCGTTTTTGTTTTCTGGTTCAGCTACCAACAAACCCAAGCCATCAGTGAGAAAAACATGCTCAATGAGGCTCGTGAGTTTGCGGATGGGGTTGCACACTTTCGGACATTTTACTCCAATAGCGTGGTTAAACGGGCACGGGAACAGGGGATCGAGTTCTCCCATGACTACCTGAACGACAAAACCAAGCTCCCCTTGCCTGCCACCTTGTCCATGGATTTTGGCAAGTATTTGGCAAGCGCCAACGCGAATTACAGTGTACGCCTCTACAGTGACCAACCCTTTCCTTGGCGGGTAGCAGATGGCAGTGGCGGCCCCAAGGATGATTTTGAGTCATGGGCAATGGGTGAACTTCGGGTCAATCCAGAAAAACCTGTGTGGCGAATTGAGCAAAAAGGTGCTGAACAAGTGCTGCGCTATGCACGCGCTGACCGCCTAGAGGCCAGTTGTGTTAACTGCCACAACACCTATCCTGGCACACCCAAAACAAGCTGGAAGGAAGGGGATGTCAGGGGTGTGCTGGCGGTTAGCCGCCCGATGGGGGCTATTGTCCATGAATCCCAACGTGCCATGATGCAATCCTTTCTCATGCTGGCCTGCCTCGGTGCGACCCTGCTATTGATCTTAATCATGACCCTGCGCGGCATGCGCTCCTCCCTCAATCTGGCTCAACAAGCCGAGCGGCAATTCCGGGTCACGAACCAAAAGCTGGTCTTAGGGCTGGAAGAGCGCGAACAACTCTCCCGCGATCTGCTGACCAGCCAGACCAAAACCCGTGCCATTGTTGATTCGATCCTTGATGCCATCGTTGTCATCAACAGCAAAGGCATCATTATTGAAACCAACCCAGCCGTCATGCCCGTGTTTGGCTATTCCCCGGAAGAACTGGTGGGGAAAAACATTAGCATCCTGATGGATGAGGATCATGCACACAAGCATGACCAATACCTAGAAACCTACAGCTTGACAGGCCGTCCACATATTATTGGTTCTACCCGCCAACTGACCGTCAAACACAAAAATGGCAACCTTTTCCCGATTGAATTGGCAGTCAATGAAGCGCGGGTGGGGGACAGCAGCATCTTCACCGGGGTTATCCGCGACATTACCCACCGCCTTCAAGCTCAGGATGAATTGGCAAAAGCCCATGAAGCGGCACTCCAGTCTGCCCGCTTAAAATCCGAGTTTCTGGCCAACATGAGCCATGAAATCCGCACCCCCATGAATGGGGTCATCGGCATGACCAGCTTACTGCTGGATAGTGGCCTTAACCGTGAACAACGCGATCTGACCCAGACAGTCCTGCACAGTGCCGAGTCCCTGCTGCGCATTATTAACGACATTCTGGATGTGTCCAAAATCGAGGCAGGCAAACTCACCATCAGCAACAGCCATTTTGCCCTATTGCCGATTATTGAAAGCATCTTCGACCTGCTCGGGGAGCAAGCCTATAACAAGGGCATTGAGCTGGCGTATTTCATTGACCGTGATGTGCCACTGGAAATCGACAGCGACCCCATCCGTATCCGCCAAATATTGATTAACCTAATCAATAATGCGATCAAGTTTACTGACCGGGGCTACGTCTTACTGAGCATAACCGCCTCCCCACCCGACCCAAACAACCAGACCCTACTGCGCTTTGAGGTACATGACAGTGGCTGCGGCATCCCGGAAGATGCACAAAAAATGCTGTTCCAAGCCTTTACCCAGGTTGATGGCTCCAGCACCCGCCAACACGGTGGCACAGGTTTGGGGCTAACCATCTGCAAAAAACTCACCCACCTGATGGGGGGTGAAGTGGGTTTGCGTAGCAAGCACGGCAAAGGCTCAACCTTCTGGGCAACCGTCCGGGCGGGTGTGATTACACCGAACACACTGCACCCGCTGGAGAATATGTCCATCCTGCTGCTGGGCAATAGCCGCACCCTCAATAATTACTATGACCGCCAATTGCAGCATTGGGGCATGTTGTCGGTTGTTGCCAATACCCTCAATAGCCTGTTTATTGCGCTGGAAGAAAACAATTCATTCACCTTCATCGCCCTGGATGCGGACATGGTATATCACAAGCCAGAACATCCACTGGGGATGATTTCAGTGATCAACACCATCCGTGAATACTCCAATGCACATATCATCATCTACGGCAGCAACCGGCAATTGGAGCCATTACGTGGGGTGAAAATGGGGCGGCATATCCACTTGCTGCCAAAACCACTCAAGCACTCATTGATTTTCAATTACCTGAAACACTTGAAACACCATCCCTCTGAACAGGCCAGTAAAACAGACACCAAACAACAGCCACAACTGTTGGCTGTACCGAAGGTCATGTCCCAACCCCCTGCACCACCCGTGCCCAGCCTACTGGAAAGCAAAGCTGACATCCGCATCCTCTTGACGGAAGACCATTTGGTTAACCAAAAAGTCGCCATTGCCATCCTGAGAAAGCTGGGTTATACGCGGGTGGACTGTGCCGAAAATGGTGAGCAAGCCTTGCAAGCGGTACAAACCCACGCTTACGACCTGGTATTGATGGATTGCCAGATGCCAGTCATGGATGGGTATGAGGCCACCCGTACCATCCGCAAACTGGATAACCCCCAATTCCAGCGCCTGCCCATCATTGCCCTCACAGCCCACACCATGAAGGGTGATGATGAAAAATGCTATCTGGCAGGAATGAATGATTACCTCTCCAAGCCAGTACGCCCTGATGAGCTGGGAAAGAAACTGGAGAAATGGCTACAGGCACGCATCAAGACGGCGAATTCAGTATAAGTGGCTGTAACAACGGCATGCCCTTACAATAGCGGCTTTTTACCTGCTTGGAGCTTGTGTATGGACGAAGAGGCGTTACCCCTACCCACCCGCCTGAATCTGGAAACGGGGCTCATTACTTGGAAGGAACTTGGCTTTTTCTTTGCACGCGGGCGCGTTGTGCAGGTCGCTGATACACTGGACTTAATCGAGGTAGCCACAGCTTTGGCACAAGATGATATGCAGCGCTTCAGCGGCTGGGCAGAAGGGAAACAAGTGCAGATATTACCAGATGCCACTGCTAAGGAATGGGCAACAGACGACAACCAATTATGGGCCGTGGTGGTGGCTCCGTGGGTGGTGGTGCAGAAAAGGCCATAAACTGGCCTTTTCCTCTTGCTGAGCAACCCCCTACCTATATTTGTCATATCCATAGGGGGCTGTCACCGCGATGTAAGCCAATACTTACTTGTTTTCGCGGTGCTCGATCAGGTTATCTACAACGCTTGGGTCTGCCAGTGTAGAGGTATCACCCAAACCATCTAGCTCATTAGCAGCAATCTTGCGCAGGATACGGCGCATGATCTTGCCAGAACGGGTTTTTGGCAAACTAGGAGCCCACTGGAGCAGGTTGACCTTGGCAATCGGGCCGATTTCCTTACGCACCAGATTGATCAGGTCATTTTTCAGCGCATCGGTGCCTTCTTCGCCAGTCATCAGGGTGACGTAAGCATAGATACCTTGACCGGTCAGCTCATGTGGATAACCAACAACGGCTGCTTCAGCGACTTTCGGGTGCAGAACCAGTGCAGATTCGATCTCTGCTGTGCCCAAACGATGCCCAGAAACGTTCAATACGTCATCCACACGGCCTGTGATCCAGTAGTAACCATCTTCATCGCGGCGAGCACCGTCACCCGTGAAGTAGTAACCTGGGTACATGGCAAAATAGGTTTCATAGAAACGCTTATGGTCGCCGAAAACAGTACGCATCATGGAAGGCCAAGGAGCCTTAATCGCCAAGTTGCCTTCTGCCGGGTTGCCTTCAATTTCCACACCCTTGTCATCCAGCAGTACAGGTTGTACGCCGAAGAATGGGTTGGTGGCAGAGCCGGGTTTCAATGGGGTTGCACCGGGCAACGGGGTCAGCATGTGTGCACCGGTCTCAGTCTGCCACCAGGTATCAACAATCGGGCAACGGTTACGACCAACCACACGGTTGTACCATTCCCATGCTTCTGGGTTGATTGGCTCACCGACAGAACCCAACAGACGCAGTTTGTCCAGTTTGGCGCGGTCAACAAAACCCTCACCCTGCCCCATCAGCATACGGATAGCAGTTGGTGCGGTGTAGAAAATGGAGACATTGTGCTTGTCGCACACATCCCAGAAACGGCCTGCATCCGGGTAAGTCGGGATGCCTTCGAACATCAGGGACGTTGCGCCATTCGCCAACGGGCCATAAACGATGTAAGAGTGGCCTGTTACCCAGCCCACGTCAGCCGTACACCAGTAAACTTCGCCATCTTTATAGTCGAAGACCAGTTTATGGGTCATCGCAGCTTGCAGCAGGTAGCCACCAGTGGTGTGCAGTGCACCTTTTGGCTTGCCGGTTGAGCCTGATGTGTAAAGGATGAACAGTGGATCATCCGCATCCATCTCTTCCACAGGGCAATCAGCGGATGCACCCTCCATCACCTCGTGATACCACACGTCATGGCTGCTCCACTGTACTGGATCACCGCCACGCTTGACGACGATACACGTATGGACTGTTGGGCATTGGGCAATGGCCTTGTCTGCATTGGTCTTGAGCGGTACACGCTTGCCACCGCGCATGGACTGGTCAGAGGTAATAACCACACCACACTCAGCACCCTGGATACGGTCACGCAGTGCATCAGGGGAGAAGCCACCAAACACGATGGAGTGCATTGCACCGATACGGGCGCAGGCCAACATGGCAACCGCAGCCTCAGGGATCATGGGCAGGTAGATGGAAACGCGGTCGCCTTTTTTGACACCACGGCTTTTCAGTACATTGGCGAACTTGCACACTTCGCTGTGCAGTTCACGGTAGGTAATTTTACGGTCTTCGTTAGGGCTGTCGCCTTCCCAGATGATGGCAACTTGATCACCACGGGTGTCAAGGTGACGGTCAAGGCAGTTATAGGCAACGTTGAGCTTGCCACCGGTAAACCAGTTGATGTGGATGTCTTCCTGTGCAAAGCTCCAGTCCAGAACGGTGTCCCACCTTTTGCTCCAGGTCAGGTATTTTTCAGCTTGCTCCCCCCAGAACGTAGCCGGATCGTCGATCGACTGCTGATACATGGCAGCATATTGTTCTGCATTAACATTGGCTTGTGCCGCGAAATCGGCAGGAACTGGATAGGTCTTGACAGACATTGGTGTTGACTCCTCACTAACGAAAAATGGCTTAAAGCTTCTGGGTGCGCGTAACTGTACTTAGTATCGTTATGAATTACTCTCCGACCATTATATTCATACAATCCCGCCAAAAAGTCCAGAAAATCCCCCAAAAAATGGCAAGATTGTCGACATTTTCAATCGAAAGTATCTGCCTGCCCATCCCGGATCAACGGCTGCATGGCGGTGGACAAGCTCTTGAAGAGGTTGGGGTTATTCCCCTCCTCTGACCGCAGCAATTGCTTCATGTGCTCACGCTGGGTCGGCATGTCAAAGCAGGCGGGGCAATTTTCCATAATCACTGGCAAGGCAGCGGCTTTGGCAAAGTCTGCTGTCTGGCGCTCACGCGCATGCACCAAAGGACGGATCACCCGCAAATCTCCCGCATCAATCCGGTAGTGTGCCTTCATCGTCTTGAGCTTGCCGCCGTGGAAGGCAGACATCAGGAAGCTTTCCGCCAGATCGTCCAAATGCTGCGCCAATGCCAGAACGTTATATCCCTGCTCACGCGCCGTCTTGTACATCAGTCCACGCTTCATGCGTGAACAAAAGGCACAGTAGGAGTTATTCTCCATGTGTGTTTCTGCCAAGGTCATGATCGGCTCACGCACATAGAAATACGGAATGCCCAACGACTCCATATAAGGAATCAACGGAGACGGGTCAAACGCCCCCGATTGCGGGTCGATGGTGACAGCCGCCAGCTCAAACCGCACCGGTGCACGACGCTGGAAATGGCGCAAGATATGCAGCAAGGACAGCGAATCCTTCCCACCCGACAAACCCAGCAGGATACGGTCGCCAGGGCGGATCAAATCATAATCGCCAATCGCCTTCCCCACTGCCCGCAACAGGGATTTAGGGGGCGTAATCAGGGTACTTGTAACCGTATCGGGCGTGGTTTCCATGGTGAGTTCAGTCGCTGTATTCATGCCCTGCAACATAACCGATTTTTTGCAGGTGCGCTACTCTGTGGTGCGGGGCAAATTCAGACCCGATGAAAACAATATCACCCCATCCCCATGCACCACAACCGCGCACCCCATGCACCACGCCCACCCCCTGCTTACCTTGCACTGCACAATAACCCACCAGCCCCTTAGCACGATTAAAATAAAAATATTTATTAATATCATTTAGTTAAAAACAAAAATCGGAATTGGCACAGCAATTGCTAATTGGATAGCAGGTTCGTCAAATGATTTACGTTTTTTATGACCTTATATCCAAGGAGCTAAAACATGCTTTTGAAAAACAAGCTAAAAAACACCTTACTCGCGGTCTGCACAGCTGCTGCGCTGGGTCTGTCTGGCTTTGCAATGGCGGCTGACGACACCATCAAGGTCGGGGTGCTGCACTCCCTGTCCGGCACAATGGCGATCAGTGAAACCACGCTGAAAGACACCATGCTGATGCTGATTGATGAGCAGAACAAAAAAGGTGGCTTGCTGGGGAAAAAGCTGGAAGCGGTGGTGGTTGACCCTGCCTCCAACTGGCCTTTATTTGCGGAAAAAGCCCGTGACCTGCTGGAAAAGGACAAAGTGGCGGCAACCTTTGGCTGCTGGACTTCGGTATCGCGTAAGTCAGTGCTGCCAGTGTTTGAGGAAAAAAATGGCCTGCTGTTCTACCCCGTACAGTATGAGGGTGAAGAGTCATCCAAAAACGTGTTCTACACCGGTGCTGCGCCTAACCAGCAGGCTGTCCCTGCCGTCGACTACCTGATGAATGACCTGAAGGTGCAACGTTGGGTTTTGGCAGGCACTGATTATGTCTACCCGCGCACCACCAACAAGATTCTGGAAGCCTACCTGAAGGCCAAGGGTGTTGACGAAAAAGACATCATGATCAACTACACCCCCTTCGGGCATTCTGATTGGCAATCCATCGTGGCGGACATCAAGAAGTTCGGCGGCGAAGGCAAGAAAACAGCGGTGGTTTCCACCATCAATGGCGATGCCAACGTGCCATTCTACAAAGAGCTTGGCAACCAAGGCATTTCTGCGGAAGACATCCCAGTGGTCGCCTTCTCCGTGGGTGAGGAAGAGCTGTCCGGGATCGATACCAAACCACTGGTTGGGCATTTGGCTGCATGGAACTACTTCATGAGCGTCGATAATCCGGGCAATGCCGAGTTCATCAAAAAGTGGAAGGAATACACCAAGAATGACAAGCGTGTAACCAATGACCCGATGGAAGCGCATGTGATTGGTTTCAATATGTGGGTAAAAGCGGTCGAAAAAGCAGGCTCCACCGAAACCGACAAAGTGGCAGAAGCCATGATCGGCCTGGAAGTACCTAACTTGACTGGTGGCACAGCCAAAATGCTCCCCAACCATCACCTGACCAAGCCGGTATTGATCGGCGAAATCCAGGAAGATGGGCAATTTGAAGTTGTCTCCAAAACGCCAGAAGTCCCCGGTGATGCATGGTCTGACTTCCTGCCAGATTCCAAACCCATCGTTGCCGACTGGACAGGTAAAGAAACCGACGGGACACCCTGCGGTAACTTCAATACCGAAACCAAAAAATGCTCAGGCCAGAAATATGAGTAATGTACAGACAATAATTCACGCCTGATCCACAAGCATACTGAGGATACCCGCAATAACATTCACTGGCGGTTGACGGGTATCCTCCTTTTTTCAAAAATCATCCAATACCAAACCGCCCAAACCCCACCCCCAGACCAAACGGCTTGCCCAATTTCTCCAGCGTATCCAAACGGGGATTACCAACCCCACGCTCAATATCCATTAACACGCGCGGGGCAACCCCAATCAATTTCGCATATTGTGGCTGGGTCATGCCCACAATCCGCCGCATCGACCGCACGGCCTCTGCCAACGACAAACGCCCAGCTTCAATATCTGCATAAAAAGCCTCACGCTCCCGGATCGACTCCTCCCAATCAGGGGCAGATTTCCGGCGACTCATGGCTGATATGCCTGCAAACGTTCGCTGACAGCAGCAATTCGAGGTTGAACTTGTGCAATCAAGG
Source organism: uncultured Thiothrix sp. (assembly GCA_964293005.1). Lineage (GTDB taxonomy): Bacteria > Pseudomonadota > Gammaproteobacteria > Thiotrichales > Thiotrichaceae > Thiolinea. The sequence goes on along the minus strand of CAXYXW010000001.1, from coordinate 16,326 downwards.
CCTCATCGACCCCACAAGCCGCCATCACTTGGGGTAATTGTGGGACGGTTTGTGCCAATTCCGCAAAAAGGCCAGCAATAGCCACTGACTCGCACCCCAATGTTTGCAAAAACACACCAACCTCTTCCCACAAGGGTTGCCCCAATGCCTCTTCCTGTTCCCAACGTGCCAACCGGGCAATCCCCTGTGGATCAAGGATCATGGGGGCAAAATCATATAAAGGGCTGAGCAATACCCGATTATCTGCATAACGGATCACTGCGGTATTACGTCCGTGGTTATCGGTATTCCCCAACGCCACATTCAATACATCACGCCGTACAAACTCCAATAACTCCTGTTGTGGGTTCGTGGTGAATAAAGCCAATGCCCGGCAATAGGTATTCTGACTAGTCGCCGCCCCAAACTCACTGACCCCGGCAAGCGATGCCACACTCTCCACCCCCAAACGCTCCAACCCACCCGCATGCACTACCCGATCAAAACGTGGAATAAACAAGGCATCATTTTCAAAACGCAATGCCTCACCAGTACGCACCCCAAACCAATGCGCCACCCGATAATAAGCGGCCTCATTACGCAATACCCGCACATCTGCCAGCCGCGAACTTTTGGGAAATTTCACCAGCCAATGTTTCTGACAAGCCGTGTCTGGCAACGCACCATCGGCATGCCAACGTTGCTGCCGATCCTGTGTCAACAAGAACTTCGGTGCATCCCCTTGCACACCACTCGAACCAGCAACGGGAGCGCCATGTTGCCAAGCATATTCAATAAACCCATCCCGCCGTTCCAGAACCTCGGTATAAGCAAAGCCCGGATGCCCGCTCTCCGCGACAGGCTCAATAACAGCCTCCCGAATGCGTATATTCCCCACCGGATTGCCCGCCCCCTTACACAGCAACGCCCAATCAGCCGCTGCACCATCCCGAAGCTGAAGCTGCTGTAACCAAAAGCGCCGCCCCGCCCCCGATGGCAAAATATCCAACAAGAAAGCAGGCCATACCGTGGTACGGTGCACCTCAAAGGAAACCGGATAGCGGCAACTGAAGGCATGAGCCATCCCGCCCAGCAAAAACTGCCCTGCATAAGGCACGTCATAGCTTAAGCGCCCGGCACTATGGTAGCCACGCTGCCCAACATCAGCCGCAGGTTCAAAGTAGGCGGCAACCTGCCACTGGCCTTGCTGATATATCTCGATAGTACATTTCATGCCATTATAATAGCCTATTTTCTATGGAAGTTCCGATAAATAGGCCACTATGATAGCCCATCTTCCCCTACCCAATAACGGTGTATCGCCTGCTTATCGAGTAGGAAGTAAGTCCATTCGCGCCCTTCCTTACGCTTGCCAAACAAGCCCAACCCGACCAGCCCATTCAAGGCCGCCGCCGCCGTGTTGTAAGAGCAGCCCAGCGTATGCTCAACCTCACGAGCGGTAAAAAGCAAGCTGGTATTATCCTTGGCGATATTAAACAGCATACGTTGTTTATCATTGAGCTGCCGATAAAGGCCACTGTCCCATAACCATCGGTCAAATGCCTCCCTGTCCTTGCGTGTTTTTTCATACACCTCCAGAAAAGACTGGATCGCCCGCACAATAATCCGGCTTTGGTAATCAATAAAATACGTCAAATCCAGTTGGTCTGTTTCAGCATACAAGTAGCTGTGCCCATACTGCACCGGTGCTTTTTTCAATAAGGTGCTGATGGCAATATAACGGAATGCGGCATAGCCCTCCTTGAACATGAACCAGTAAAACAAACCACGCGCCACCCGCCCGTTACCGTCATGGAAAGGATGCTCATAACCGATGACAAAGTGCAGGACAATCGCCTTGATGAGTGGGTGGATATAAACAGCCCCCCCAGCATCACCATGATCCGTATTAATCCAGCCGATCAGCTTTGCCAAACGCTGTTTTAAGCCGTGGGCAAGCGGGGGCTGGTGCACCACATCCCCCTCATGTATGACCACCACATCATCCGTCTGCCGAAAATGACCAGGCATATAGCGCCCATCATCAATCCCTGCCATACCGATACGGTGCAAGTCCACAATCAAATCCATACCCAATGCCTGGGTACGCTGCTCCCAGGCAAACTGCATCATCTTGAAATTACCCACGATCATTTTCTCATCCGGGGTACGTGGCTTGCGTTTGTGCCGCAGCATCTCTTTGGCTACCCGCATGGTGGTGGCAGCCCCTTCCAACTGGCTGCTGCTGATGGCTTCATCCTCAATCAAATCACGGATCAAATAATGGTTGAGTTTCGACCTTTCCCCGATTTGGCTCGCCATCCACTCCAAAGCCGGAGTGCTGGCATGCCGATCAGTCATGGACAAAGCCTGCTGGATCGAGGGTATCTGCATGTAATGGCAAAGCTTTTCCGGCTCACCCAAGGGCAACAGCGGAACAAGCTGCTGTTGGCGGGCATGGCGCAAGACCGCCCATGCCCAATCAGCATTCAATCCGCTAGGGACACGGTAACGGAAATCATCGAAATGCAAGTAACGTCCCCGACCATCAACAGGGTTCTGGAATGCCAGATAATCCAGAACACGCTCAGGGGCATTTGCCTTGATAGCGTCGAACACCTGCACAAAAGCCTCGGCAGGTGTGAGCTTGCTAAAAGGGGGATACTTGATCACATCAATCTCAATACATAAAAAACTGAGTCAATCATAGTAAAATAATCCACTTCTGTCTCAATTTTGATAAAAATGAAATAGCAGTCAGGATCTGCCACCCTCCCACCCCCAATCCTTGGCATCAATCTTGCTGTCTACTCCCCATTGCTACTGAAAAAGGTTGATGCATGATGCTGATAAAACCATTCCGGTTGTTGCTACTTGGCTGGCTGCTACTGGTTTACTGCCTGCCGCTACACGCAGGACAAGAAAACCCGGTGTTTACACAGGCGGCAACCCTGTTTAAGGCTGCTTCCTTCGATAAAACCCGTGAAGCGGTTGACGTGTTGGCAGGCAGCCAGGAACCAGAAGCCACCGCCTATTTACAAGCTCTGCTGGATGGTGTGTTGCACCAGCATAAAGCCACCGATGCACTGGTTTTGGGCGTACCCGCCAATAAGGATGAATACCGAAAAATCCCACTCAACAATACCTTGCGCAAATACCTGCGGGGCAAAATTGGGGCTTTGAGCCTCAGCCACCCTGACCCAGCGATCCGCCTCCAGTCTGCCAATGGCCTGCTGGCAAGCATCACCCCGGAGATGGTTCCCCAATTACAGGGTTTGCTGGCACAAGAAACTGACCCAGCAGTGCAGGATACCCTGCAACTGGGGCTGGATTTGGCAAACCTGTCTGCCAGCGACAAGCTAACACGTCTGGCAGCCATTGCTTCACTGGCAGGCAACTTGCACCCACAGGTACGCAACCACCTGAATACGCTCAGCCACGATAATGACGCTGAAATTGCCAAGGCTGCCCAGCAAGCGGTACGCAGCATTGAAGACCAGGTGGCGTTATATGGTTATGCCGAAACCCTGTTTTTCGGCCTGAGCCTGGGTTCAGTGCTGGTACTCGCAGCCATTGGCTTGGCGATTACCTTCGGCGTGATGGGTGTCATCAATATGGCGCATGGTGAATTGATCATGCTGGGCGCTTACACCACGTATTGGGTGCAGCAATTGCTGCCGAACCTGCTGGACTATTCACTGCTGGTGGCTGTCCCGGCTGCGTTTGTTGTATCCGGGTTGATGGGCATCCTGATTGAACGCACGGTTATTCGCCACCTGTATGGACGGCCTCTGGAAACCTTGCTTGCCACCTTTGGCATTAGCCTGATCCTGCAACAACTGGTGCGCACGCTCGTTTCACCGCAGAACGTACCGGTTTCCAACCCGGCATGGATGTCCGGCTCTCTGGAAATCAACAGTGTGCTATCCCTGACTTATAACCGCCTGTATATCGTGCTGTTCTGCCTGCTGGTGTTTGCCCTGCTGTATCTGATCCTGCGCAATACCCATCTGGGCTTGCAGGTGCGTGCCGTGTCGCAGAACCGGGCTATGGCACGGGCGATAGGGGTGCGTTCAGCGCGGGTCGATGCCCTGACCTTTGGCCTTGGCTCCGGGATTGCCGGGGTAGCGGGTGTGGCCTTAAGCCAACTGACCAATGTCGGCCCCAACCTGGGACAAAGCTACATTATCGATTCCTTCATGGTGGTCGTGTTTGGCGGGGTTGGCAACTTGTGGGGCACACTGGTGGCGGGTCTATCGCTAGGTGTGGTCAACAAGGTGCTGGAACCGTGGGCAGGAGCCGTACTTGCCAAAATTCTGGTGTTGGTTTTCATCATTTTATTCATCCAAAAGCGCCCGCGCGGGTTATTCCCGCAAAAAGGCCGGGCAGCAGGGGATTAGGCCATGTTTATCACACGTATCCTGCAAAACGACCGGGGCGGGCAAATCATGCTGGCGGTATTGGCGACCGTCACCGTGCTGGTTCCGCTCCTGAACCTGCTGGTTCCGGCGGGCAATCCGTTGCACCTGCCAACCTACCTGGTCACACTGCTGGGCAAATACCTGACTTATGCCCTGCTGGCGGTGGCAGTCGATCTGGTCTGGGGCTATCTGGGCATCCTGAGTTTGGGGCATGGTGCATTCTTTGCACTCGGCGGCTATGCGATGGGCATGTATTTGATGCGCCAAATTGGGGATCGCGGGGTGTATGGCAACCCTGAATTGCCCGACTTCATGGTGTTCCTCAATTGGACAGAGTTGCCGTGGTTCTGGTATGGCTTTGACCTGTTCTGGTTTGCCCTGCTGATGGCCTTGTTTGTGCCGGGATTACTGGCGTTTGCTTTCGGCTGGCTGGCGTTCCGCTCACGGGTAACAGGGGTATATCTGTCGATCATGACACAAGCCCTGACCTATGCCCTGCTGCTGGCATTCTTCCGTAATGAAATGGGCTTTGGTGGCAATAATGGCCTGACCGACTTCAAGGACATCCTCGGTTTCAGCCTGCAAGCCGATGGCACGCGGGTTGCCCTGTTTGTGCTGTCCGCACTGGCCTTGGCCTTCGGCTACTTGCTGTGCCGTTACATTGTCACCTCCAAACTCGGGCGGGTGGTGGTTGCCATCCGTGATGCAGAAAGCCGTACACGTTTTGTCGGCTACCGCGTTGAACAGTATAAGGTTTGGATCTTCACGTTTTCTGCCATGCTGGCAGGCCTCGCCGGGGCACTTTACGTACCCCAAGTCGGCATCATTAACCCCGGCGAGTTTTCTCCTTTGAACTCGATTGAACTGGTGATCTGGGTCGCCATCGGTGGGCGTGCCACCCTGTATGGGGCAGTACTGGGGGCAATTCTGGTCAACTATGCCAAAACCACCTTCACTGGCCTGATGCCTGAGTCATGGCTCTTCATGCTGGGAGCCTTGTTCGTACTGGTCACTTTATACCTCCCGAAAGGCTTGGCAGGCATTGCCCAGCACCTGAAAACCACATCCTTGTTCCAGCGGAGGGCAAACGCATGAGCGAAGGGGCACACCTGCTGCAAACCGGCAAACCGGATGCCAGCCATACCGCCATCCTGTATCTGGAGGATTTGAATGTCAGCTTCGATGGTTTCAAGGCCATCAACAACCTGACCTTGTACATTGATACGGGCGAACTGCGCTGCATTATCGGCCCCAATGGGGCAGGCAAAACCACCATGATGGACATCATCACCGGCAAAACCCGCCCCGATAGCGGCAAAGCCTGGTTCGGGCAAACCATTGACCTGTTGAAACTCTCCGAACCCGATATTGCCAATGCCGGAATCGGGCGCAAGTTCCAGAAACCGACGGTATTCGAGTCACATACCGTCGCGGAAAATCTGGAGCTGGCGATGCATGGCAACAAAGGAGTCTGGTACAGCTTGCGGGCACGCATGAACGGCGAACAACAAATCCTGATGGATGAAACCCTGCATACCATCGGCCTGCAAGCGCATTATCAGCAGCAAGCCGGGGCTTTGTCGCACGGGCAAAAGCAATGGCTGGAAATAGGCATGCTGCTGGTGCAACGCCCGCATTTGCTGCTGGTCGATGAACCGGTGGCAGGCATGACCCATCAGGAAATGGAGCGCACCGCCGAACTGCTCATCTCGCTGGCGGGCAAGCATTCCGTGGTTGTGGTTGAACATGATATGGATTTCGTGCGTTCAATTGCCAACAAGGTCACGGTACTGCACCAAGGCAGCGTGCTGGCAGAAGGCTCGATGGATGAAGTGCAAAACAACCCGCGTGTGGTTGAAGTTTACTTAGGGGAATAGGCATGTTAAAGGTCGAAAAACTCAACCAGTATTACGGCGAAAGCCACACCCTCTGGGACTTGGAGATGCACGTACCCGAAGGCCAATGCACAGTACTGATGGGGCGCAACGGGGTCGGCAAAACCACCTTGCTCCAATGCATCATGGGCTTGTTGAAGGCGCGTGATGGCCTCATCCAATACGGTGGACAAAACCTGCTGGGGGTCGATGCAGAAAAACGTGCCAACCTCGGCATCGGCTATGTCCCGCAAGGGCGGCAGATATTCCCGCTGCTCACGGTTGAAGAAAACCTGCTGATTGGCCTGCCTGCCCGACGTGACAAGGTACGCAGCATCCCGCCTTTCATCTTTGAGCTGTTCCCGGTATTGGATGCCATGCGCAAACGGCGTGGCGGCGACCTCTCCGGTGGGCAACAGCAACAATTGGCTATCGGGCGGGCGTTGGTACTTGACCCGAAGCTCTTGATCCTCGATGAACCCACGGAAGGTATCCAGCCCAATATCGTGCAAGAAATTGGCGACATTATCCGCAAGCTCAATAAAGACATTGGCCTAACGGTCTTGTTGGTGGAGCAGAAGCTGCCCTTTGCCCGCAAAGTGGGCGACCGTTTTTGCATCCTTGACCGGGGACGCAGGGTCGCAGAAGGGGTGATGCCTGAGCTGGATGAGGGGCTGGTGCAACGGTATTTGACGGTGTGACACCCGCCCAATAACTCATCCAACCATCCACTCGATCATAAATACCTATACCATTAAAAATTGATCTTGGGGTGGTATAAGTTTCTCCAGAGGCTCATTGACAAGCTGTAGTATGCTCCCTCATAAGAGTTTGCGGGGGAGCCTATCATAATTAATTCTATCCAAAACATGCCACTTGCGGAGAAGGTAGCCGTCGTTGATGACGATGCCATTACACGCTTTTTAATTGGATCAGCACTGCGCGAACACAGCATGGAGGTGTTTGAGTGCGAAAGTGCTGAAGACCTGTTTGCGCTCCTGCAAAAACACCGGATGGATGTGATCATCCTCGATATGGTATTGCCCCAAGTCAATGGGCTGGATGCCCTGACCTATGTACGCCAGCAGTCCGACGTTGGCGTTATCATGATTTCATCACGCGCCAATGCCCAACAGCGGTTATATGGTTTGCGTGAGGGAGCGGACGATTTCATCAGCAAACCCGTCATCACCGATGAGCTGGTGTTCAAGGTCAGATCACTTGCTTTGCGGGTAAACCATCAACGTGGCACAACTGAACAACAACACATGCCACTGGGCAACTGCCTGTTAATGCCTGACGAGGGCATGCTCGTCAGGATTGACCAAGAAAACCATTGCGCCCTCACCGAATCCGAGCAGCGCATACTCACCCTGCTGATCCAGCATCAGCCACACATTTGTAGCCGCAAGCTGTTACTCCAGTGCATCAGCCGTTCTGAAATCAGTTTTGGCAATGACCGTAGCGTTGATACCCTGATCAGCCGCATCCGCGTAAAACTGCAAAAACTGGGTTGTACCACCTCCATCACCTCGGTACGTGGGCAAGGCTACCGCCTCCAAGACTGATCCGGGAAGTACAGCCTGCCCGCCGACCTGCGGCGTGATATACTCTACGGCATTGATACCGGATCACACACCAACATGAGCCAGCGCAAAAAACTCCCGATCGGCGTACAAACTTTCCAGAAAATTCGCGCAGGCGATTACTATTACGTGGATAAAACACCGCTGATCCTGGATTTGATCGAAGGCGGGACACACTACTTCCTCTCCCGCCCACGCCGCTTCGGCAAAAGCCTGTTGCTGGATACGCTCAAAGAGCTGTTTGAAGGCAATGAACCGTTGTTCCGGGGGCTGGCAGCGCATGGGCAGTGGGATTGGTCGGTGAAATACCCGGTATTGCGCTTCAGTTTCGGGCGGAAAAACTACACCCATCCGCAAGCCCTGCAACAGTCACTGCACCAACAACTGACCACGCTGGAGGAACACTACGGGATTCAACCGCAGTTTGAAGATGTTGGCAGCCGTTTCGCTGATTTGATTGAAAAAGTAACCGCCCAATCCGGGCAACCTGCCATTATCCTCGTTGACGAATACGACAAACCGATCCTGGATGCATTGACCCGACCCGAGGTTGCCCGCGAAAACCGCGATACCTTGCGCGGATTTTACGCGACCATCAAGGACTACGATGCACACATCAGGTTCAGCTTCCTGACCGGGGTCAGCAAATTCTCCAAGATGAGCCTGTTTTCCGGTTTGAACAACCTGAATGACATTACCCTCGACCAACGCTATGCCACGCTGTGTGGCTACACGGATGCCGACATTGATGGCGTGTTTGCGGCTGAGCTGTTTGACCTCGACCGGCAGGCCATCCGTGACTGGTATAACGGCTATAACTGGCTGGGGGAAGGCGTTTATAACCCGTTTGATATTCTCCAATTGTTCGATAAACGCGATTTCCGTGCTTACTGGTTTGAAACCGGTACGCCCACGTTCCTCATCGACCAACTCATGCAGCGGCAAATGGTCAGCCTGACGCTGGACAGTCTGGTCAGCAGTGCTGCCATGTTATCCAGCTTCGATGTGGACGACATGACCATCGAGGCCTTGCTGTTCCAGACCGGCTACCTGACCATCAAGCAGCGTGAGAACCTGGGCGGTGATTATTTCTACACGCTGGGCTACCCGAACCGTGAGGTGAGGCAAAGCCTGAACGACACCCTGTTAAGTGCTTTGGTAAAAGACCAATCAAAGCAGGTGGTGCAACGAGCCCAGCTTTACCGCTTGTTGATGGTAAATGATTTCGATGGCCTGAAAACCTTATTCCACGCCTTCTTCGCCAGCATTCCTTATGCGTGGTATACCAACAGCACCATCCAGAATTATGAGGGCTATTACGCCTCCGTGTTCTACTCCTACTTCGCCTCACTGGGTTTGGATGTCACGGTGGAGGACATGACCAATCTGGGGCGGGTGGATATGACCCTGAAATTCAACCAACAGGTGTATATCTTCGAGTTCAAGGTGGTGGAACTGGTGTCTGGGGGCAAGGCTTTGCAACAGCTCAAGGACAAAGCCTACGCGGACAAATACCGGGCGTTGAACCAGCCCATCCACCTGATTGGCGTGGAATTCAGCAAGGACACCCGCAACATTGTTGGCTTTGAGCGGGAAGAAGTCGGTTAGAGCTGCGTGCAGTAGACCATTAGACAGCCTGCCCGCCGACCTGCGGCGTGATATACTCTACGGTATTGATACCGGATCACACACCAGCATGAGCCAGCGCAAAAAACTCCCGATCGGCGTACAAACTTTCCAGAAAATTCGCGCAGGCGATTACTATTACGTGGATAAAACACCGCTGATCCTGGATTTGATCGAAGGCGGGACACACTACTTCCTCTCCCGCCCACGCCGCTTCGGCAAAAGCCTGTTGCTGGATACGCTCAAAGAGCTGTTTGAAGGCAATGAACCGTTGTTCCGGGGGCTGGCAGCGCATGGGCAGTGGGATTGGTCGGTGAAATACCCGGTATTGCGCTTCAGTTTCGGGCGGAAAAACTACACCCATCCGCAAGCCCTGCAACAGTCACTGCACCAACAACTGACCACGCTGGAGGAACACTACGGGATTCAACCGCAGTTTGAAGATGTTGGCAGCCGTTTCGCTGATTTGATTGAAAAAGTAACCGCCCAATCCGGGCAACCTGCCATTATCCTCGTTGACGAATACGACAAACCGATCCTGGATGCATTGACCCGACCCGAGGTTGCCCGCGAAAACCGCGATACCTTGCGCGGATTTTACGCGACCATCAAGGACTACGATGCACACATCAGGTTCAGCTTCCTGACCGGGGTCAGCAAATTCTCCAAGATGAGCCTGTTTTCCGGTTTGAACAACCTGAATGACATTACCCTCGACCAACGCTATGCCACGCTGTGTGGCTACACGGATGCCGACATTGATGGCGTGTTTGCGGCTGAGCTGTTTGACCTCGACCGGCAGGCCATCCGTGACTGGTATAACGGCTATAACTGGCTGGGGGAAGGCGTTTATAACCCGTTTGATATTCTCCAATTGTTCGATAAACGCGATTTCCGTGCTTACTGGTTTGAAACCGGTACGCCCACGTTCCTCATCGACCAACTCATGCAGCGGCAAATGGTCAGCCTGACGCTGGACAGTCTGGTCAGCAGTGCTGCCATGTTATCCAGCTTCGATGTGGACGACATGACCATCGAGGCCTTGCTGTTCCAGACCGGCTACCTGACCATCAAGCAGCGTGAGAACCTGGGCGGTGATTATTTCTACACGCTGGGCTACCCGAACCGTGAGGTGAGGCAAAGCCTGAACGACACCCTGTTAAGTGCTTTGGTAAAAGACCAATCAAAGCAGGTGGTGCAACGAGCCCAGCTTTACCGCTTGTTGATGGTAAATGATTTCGATGGCCTGAAAACCTTATTCCACGCCTTCTTCGCCAGCATTCCTTATGCGTGGTATACCAACAGCACCATCCAGAATTATGAGGGCTATTACGCCTCCGTGTTCTACTCCTACTTCGCCTCACTGGGTTTGGATGTCACGGTGGAGGACATGACCAATCTGGGGCGGGTGGATATGACCCTGAAATTCAACCAACAGGTGTATATCTTCGAGTTCAAGGTGGTGGAACTGGTGTCTGGGGGCAAGGCTTTGCAACAGCTCAAGGACAAAGCCTACGCGGACAAATACCGGGCATTGAACCAGCCCATCCACCTGATTGGCGTGGAGTTCAGCAAGGACTCCCGCAATATTGTTGGCTTTGAACGGGAACAAGCCGGTTGTTGAACGCTGTTTCTTGGCGGAACAGTAAACTTTACCCTTCTGTTGACAGTTCGTTGACATTCACCCCGCTATAGTGGTTTCAAGCAGTCACTGCGATGAACAAACACTATCAACAAGCGAGGGAGATCAATCAAATGAACATGAAGAAGATGCGTGGAGCCGTTGACCCCATTACATTGGGTTTTGTGATTGCTGCCAGTATTGCAGCCATGGGTACACATACCAGCATGACGACACAACAGGCAGCCCAACAGGAAGTACAGGCACAGCAAGCGGTGAGACAAACGGTGAAGGTTTGCCCCGTCACAGCTACAATCGGTCAGCGAGGGTTAGGTTGTCCGGGAAACAGGCCAGCCGTCAATATTCAAAACGCTGAATAGCGGCCTTGGCTGTGTGCAGGGAGAACGCTACCTAAACCGAACACTGAACGTCGTGAACAGATCGGAAGGATGCGGGGAAATGACAGATCATCCGGGTTTAGGTAGTGTTAGCCCCCTGCTACGCTGGGCTGTTGTGGTATTGCTGTTGCTTATCCTGCCTATCAGCAAGCCATCCTGCGCGTTTGAGGTCACGGCTGATCTTCTGGATAAATACAGCGTCGACCTGTCGAAAGAAACCCTGTTCCTGAATGATCCTGATAACCGCCTGAGTCCAGAGTCAGTGGTCGAGCGCATGAGTCAAGCGGATTTTCAATCAGACCCTTTGATCGCCACTGGTCAGCAGTACTGGTTTTATATCCCCCTGATCAACCGTACTGATACGCCCCAATGGGCGATCCGCGATGATCACATCCTGTTTGACGAACTGGATTTTTATCTGCATTGCCAAGGACAGGCTTTGCAACATATTCCGCGTCCTGCCCTGGGTTTGTACAGTCCGACCTTGGCAAGCAATTATTTTATCCCCGTGACCTTGCCCAAAGATAACGCTTGCGGTTTCCTGCAACGCGGGCGTACACCGGTATTTGATGGTGTAAGGATAAATTTGATGCCTCATGCAACAATGGCATGGCAGTCCAACCTGAAAACAACCTTGGCACTCCTCGGGATAGGCGTTGTCAGCGGGTTGATCTTCTATAATCTCCTGCTATACCTGCTTTTGCGCGATAGCATGTACTTGATCTACATCGCGTATGCTGTACTGCATCTTACTGGTATCATATTGCTCCACTTTAACCCTGAACCTTTAGGCAGCCTGTTTGGAAGCGGTCGAAATACCCTTTGGGTCTTGGGTACCCTCACCGTCACTTTTTTTGTGTTATTCACGCTGCGTTTCATGCAGCCGGGCATTCAGCAATTACGCGACCAATCACCAAAAAGTTACTTGTATGCCGTAATAAAAGCCGTTGTTTCTCTCAAGTGGTTAGTGCTGACCTCGATGATATTGTTCTTGTTATCATCAATCCTTTACCCTGAAGTCCGCGCCCAGCTTTCTGGGATTTATCCCTTTATCTACGTTGGTAGCCTCTTGTTGGTTCCTTTGTTGTCATTTCTGGTTGCCCTCAGCGGATACAGGCCCGCTTGGGTATTCTTGCCCGCATGGACAATACTGATTGTCAGCCACATTCTGTACGCATTGGAGAGTTTTAGAGTAATAAACCTGCATGGTATGACACCGACATACGGAGCACTGGCGGCTGCCCTGGAAATGGTGCTGCTCTCGATTGCCCTCGGCATCGCCATCAAAGGTACGCAAGCAGCCAGAGACCGCGCCCAACTGGCGCGTGAGAATGCCGAACTGCGCATGCAACAGCAGGAAAGATTTGTCTCCACCCTCAGCCATGAAATCCGCACCCCGCTACACGCCATGCTCGGCTCAACCAACCTGTTGGGGCGTACCCCACTGTCAGAACAGCAGAAAAACTATTGGAGCACGACCCATTACGCCGCAGAGTCGATGTATGAACTGGTCGATAATTTGCTGGATCGTACCCAGGCCAAACAGGCACAGATCACGGATAAAAACACCGTCTTTAATCCGCAGCGCCTGTTGGAAGCCATGATCCGTTTGTTACGCAACCGCGCCGAAGAAAAACAACTGGACATCCACCTGCATACCCGTGAATTACCCCAGCTTCTGGTGGGCAAACCCGTCATATTACGGCGTATGCTGATTAACCTGATCAGCAATGCCATCAAGTATACCGACAGCGGTACGATTACCGTAAACGTTGAATGGCTATCAGCCAGCAAGGAACTGCATGTGCAGGTAGAAGATACCGGGCAAGGCATGTCGCCCGAACAACTGGAGCAGGTCAAGGCACGTTTTAATGTTGGCGTGGAATCGTTATACAGCCAGAATGCCAGCTCAGGGTTGGGTTTGCCTATTTGCTTTGAGATGATCAAGGCAGCCGGGGGGTATTTGTTGCTGAATAGCCAGTTGGGGCAAGGCACTCAAGCCCGCTTTTACCTGCACATGAGCCTGCCGACCGCCACCGACCAGGAGCTTGTTACCCCCGACACCCCGGAAAAGGAAAGCGACCGCCCCCTAAAGGTGCTGATCGTCGATGATGTCGCCAGTAACCGCATGATCACCCGTGAATTGCTGGCCTCTGCGGGTCATACCGTAACCCAGGCCGAAGAAGGCAGACAGGCTCTCCTGTTATTGCAGGAGCAGGCTTTCGATGCGGTGTTGAGTGATGTGCGGATGCCCGGTATGGATGGCGTTACCTTACTCGCTGAATTGCGCCGGAAATACAGCCGTACCGAATTGGCGATTGTCATGACCTCCGCACATTTCGACCAGCAGCAACGCGAACAACTGCTGTCAATGGGGGCTAATGTCTGCTTGAGCAAGCCCTATATACCCGCAGAGCTATTGGCCTCCTTGCAGGAAGCAACGCCGGAGAATAATAGTGCGACAGCGGCCGGTGATATTTTCAGTCATATCAAAGAGCGCCTGGGGGAAGAGAAAACCGGGCAAGTCGTGGCACTATACCGGGCACAATTGCAGGAAGATGTTGAACGCATTACCTGTGCCGCCGGGGAGCAGGATGAAAACAGCATCCGGGTTGCTGCCCACCGTATTGTCAGTGCCAGCCGTGCCTTGGGCTTGCATGACAAGGCGGAGGCAGCCTTGCAGCTAGAAATCTTTGAGGAGGATGCGCCGGTGCTGAACTGGGAAAGCTTTCGTGCCTTGATTGCCCAGAATAAGGTGGTGCTTCAGCAGCAGATTTGAACATGGCGGGGCAACCTCGACTGATAACAGCGCCAGCCATTTAGCAGCATCAGCACCCCGCTGCAATCATCTCCGTTTTGTAGGTCTGGTAAATACTGCTGCTTGCCGTGTAAGGCCAGGTAGGCCAATCAATCCCGCCACCATACACTGTGCTCCCGCTTAATCCGGTTTGCGGAGGCAGGTTATTGAATTTCAGCCAAACCCGGAAATTCCCCGTACCGTGGATGGATTCAGCCGTTTTGAGTATCGCAATCAGTGCCAATTTCGCAGTATTTTTAGTTTTTTGCCGCCCTGCCACCGTCGAGCCATTTAAGGTATTGAAAGCCGCCATATCCAAGGTGAAGGAGTATTCAAATACCCCGCTATTGGTGTAGCGGTCAAAATTATAGGTGTAGGGAATGGTGGTTGCACCATTAACCAAGAGGTTGATATTTTTGTAGGTGCTTGTGCCACCCAAAACTTGGTGCAAGGTTTTGGTTTCGGCAAAAATGCCTTCCATTAGGCTAGCCAAGGGGATGCCGAACTCTGCTTGCATGATCTGGCGATCCAGGCATACATAGCCGCTCTGCGCCCGTTCATAAGGGATGAAAAATTCGCTGTATTCGGAAACGGTGGCATTGGCTCCCGTCATGGCTGCACACAGCACAACACTGGTGAATAGTCGTTTCATGGTATCACTCCCGCTGGTAATCAGGCGGCATGATGCCTACCTCCCTTAACTATAGCCCTCACTTGGCTGTGCTTGGGCATAAATAATCAAGGCCAGCTCAAGATCACTGACAACCTCATAGTGGGGAAGCTTTCCAGAAAGCTGCTGGCTTTCACGTAACAACATTTCCACACCAAAACCACGCCGATCCATCAAATAGCTTTTCCCCAATCCCACTTCATCCACGGGATAATACCGTGAAAATAAGCTGGCAAGGATTTCATTCCGGGGTACAGACAGACGACTCATCGACTCCAGCGACAAGGTATTGGGCAATGCCCCAGGGGAGTGGATTTCCAGGCGGTCTGCAAACATAAACAGGCGGATACGTTGTGCATGCAAGGAATAATCCCGGTGTGCCACGGCGTTGACAATCGCCTCAAACACCGCCCCTAAATGGTATTGCGGGTAGTCAACCCGCCCCAACGGTTTGCGGGCAGCGGTCGTCATATTACGGCGCACAAAATGAAAAGCATCCAATATTTGCCGATCCAGTGGGCCACGAATCTCTTGGGCATCCATTTGCTCATTCGGGTCATTGCGTATCCCGGTATGCGCCACGGCAAGGATTTCGGCATTACGCAGCCATCGGGTCGGATCCAGGGTACACAGCAGCACACCCGCTATGGTTGGGGCAGCTTCCCCATCACGGTTTTCCAGTAGATGTAACCGCGCCAGTTGGGTAAGGGCATCGCCCTGATCAGGCTTGATAAAACGGCGCAACAGCAACGCATCCAGATCATCAAAATGAGCTTTGGGGACAACCTGCTCCTCAAAACGCACGATCCGCGCCTGACTGCGCTGCTGGAACAACCGTGCCAATGCATCTGGCTGCATCGCCCGCTTTGCATGACCAATGCGCTTGAAGTAACCATTGGCACTTTGATGTACCCACAAGCTACGCGGCACATCCACGACAATCACGGGCTGGAGCTTGCCGCCTGCATCGGGCAACTCGATATGGTGGGTCGTGACCTCCAACGGTGGCTTGATACGGTCAGTACAAATCGCAGTCAACCATGACTCGACCTTATCCAAATGCACAAGGGGAATACCCGTGACGGTGCGGCTTTTGTCGTCCACCCCCAAGATGAGTAGCCCACCGCTGGCATTCCCCATGGCAGCCAACTCATCTGACAGGCTATCTGGATGAGGGTCGATGGTCTTGCCTGCATCATGCACCATGACCTGCTTTAGCTCCAACGTGGAATCTTCGCCCAAACGGATACGCTGCATAAGGACGGTTGGGTTCATAGGCTTCCCTTGATAACATTAAACGCAAAACGGCAAAAGCAAAACGGCAAAAGCAAAACGGCAAAAGCAAAACGGCAAA